>NZ_VYQE01000009.1 GCF_008710275.1 Histidinibacterium aquaticum | reverse complement strand
TGTTCGGCAGGCTCAAAGACTGGCGGCGGGTGGCGACGCGCTATGATCGCTGCCCCAAGGTCTTCCTCTCCGCCATCGCCCTAGCAGCACTCGTCATCTACTGGTTATGAATCCTGAACCTAGGCTTGGACCGCCAGACCCCGCGCGCACCTGACCGCCCGCTTGGTCCACATTCCTGACTTGAAATACCTCGGCCTAGACCGACTTCAAGTTCGTGGGTAATCCGTTTCCTTCACGCCCTGTCCGACCAGGCGTCACAGGTATCGCCTGGCGTGCGCTGCATATCGCCGTGCCCTTGGCGATCATCACTGCCGTCATCTCCGCGGTTGGAGCCGAGGAAGTGATTGCGCAGCTCCGCGGAGCCACATGGGGCTGGATCGCCGCGGCGCTGGCCGCCTGCGCGGCCCAGACGGTGCTCAGCGCGATCCGTTGGAGGCTGACCGCTCAGCGACTTGGGCTGGCGATTTCGGAGCAGCGGGCGGTGGCGGAGTACTTCCTGTCCAGCCTTGTAAACACTACCGTGCCCGGCGGCGTGCTTGGCGATGCATGGCGAGCGGTTCGCAGCCGCAGTGGCGGGGGGCTGGAACCGGCGGCCCAATCCGTCCTGATCGAGCGGATGGCGGGACAGATCGCCCTCGGCGCGGTCTTGGTTCTCGGTCTCGCCGTATCGGGTCGGCCGCTTTTTCAAGGCACTGCCGCACTGGTCGTCCTCGCCGTCGTGGCGCTTCTCCTGATCTCATTCACCCCGTTTCGTGCGGTCCTCGGGCGCAGTCTGCCGACTTTCATGCTGCGTTTCGCCACGGCGATCCGGCACTGCTGGTCCGGGCGGCTTACGGCCTCGGCGCAGGTCAGTCTCAGCGTCGCCATCGTAGTGGCCAACATCGCTACATTCGTTTTCGCCGCCCGCGCCACCGGTACGGTGATCGGCCTATCCGACGCCATCCTCGCTGTGCCCTTGATCCTCTTCGCGATGCTCATCCCTCTCTCTGTGGCCGGATGGGGCTATCGAGAGGGCACGGCGGTGGCGGTCTTCACCCTTATCGGCTTCACCGCGGCCGATGGGCTCAGCGCAAGCGTGATCTTCGGGGTCGTCGTCTTCCTCGCCGCTCTGCCCGGCCTGATGGTTTTGGTTTGGTCCATTTACCGCCCCGGCGCAGGTCCCAAGGAAAACTGAAGGGCTCGCCAAGGCGAAGCTCTAGGAAGCCCAATGACGGGCGCCAAGCGATCCTTTTTCAAGCCTGAGTGTCAAAACCGACTTGAATGTGGTGAAGTCAAATCTCCTCTTTGATCCGCAATGCTATGGCTGCGATCTACCTTCAGGAGCACCGTGAGAACTCGGGCATCCGCTACGACGGCGTGACCTTCGGCAGCCCAGGCGACGTCTTCCCCAAAGGATCGGAAGACCCCCGTCTTCTCAGCTTACGACACGACTGCGACGTGGTCCCAAGGATCGCCTCCATGCGGGGTCGGATCGGCAACGACTGCCCGACGCCCGGCCGCACCCTAGAAATCGATCACTCAAAGACCAGGCGGTTCTCCGGCATCCTCGTCGGTGTGAAGTCCCATGCGATGCGGGAGTATGTGTCGACCATCGAGGCTCTCTCTCAGGAGCGATGCTTCGCCGTTGCTCTAGTCTGCAAAGGAGACGTCACCATCGAACGTGCACCCGAGCGCGGTCGTGACGGGGACTTCCGAGGCCGGATACTGCTTCGTCAGCCAGAACGGGATGACACGCCGGATCTCCTGACCTGGAGGCCACCTTCGTCGACAAGACCGTGGACATCGCACACGAGATGGATCGCTACGAGCTCGACCCTGAGCCCGAGGATGTCCCGGCACTCGCGATGTGAGGCAGTGGCAAGCTGCCAATGAGTGTCGTGGTTTATTGACAGCGCAAAGGAGACACACGCTAGTGTGCCCACACATCGGGCGGATTCCCCTGGAATCCGCAAACTTCCCGATTACTGCCCTCGGCTGACCGGTCGAGGGCTTTTTTCATCCACCATGGACATTTTCCGAGGCCCGACCGGAACCGCCCTGTCCGATGCCGGTTCTCCTCGCGACGCGGGGGCGCGACAAAGGACTGAAGACCCATGGAAACGGCTCATAAAGTTGGAACCGCGATCCTCGTTGCTGGAAACTCGCTTCTTGCTCCGGACCGCTCAGAACCAACGATGGGTCGAGCCGCCATTCGTTTCGTGGGTCTCCACCTCGTTACCCTAGGACCGCCCATCGTAAATGCCTTGATTAGCTGATTGGCTGCTCGCCAGGCTGGCGATGCTGACGATGAGTGTTGGAGGTCAGGTCCAACTTTCGGCCACCCGCAGCATCAACCCGCACACCATCCGCGATTGCTCGCAGCCTCTTTCGGTCGAGGATCGCGACCTGGTCTGGGGCCAGCATGCGGATCGCGTTTGATTTCTTGATCGCCTGGAGCGTGCGGCACAGCGTTTCTGACGTCATATCGAGCATGGAGGCGAGGTCTCGCCGCGAGAGCCAGATATGGATGACCGTCTCAGGCAGATCGCGAGCCTCCGGGGCCTGAGACAGCAGCCATTCCGCCACGCGCTGCAACGACCCCTTGCTTCGCATTGAAGATGCCCAAAGACGTTCCTTCTGCAGCTGTGCCGAGATTGTAGCCAGGTATCCGGCAAGCAGCGAACCGTGCGCTGACAGAAGAACTTCAAAGCTATCGCGCTCCATCAAGCACAAGGTAACATCGGTGGCTGCCTCGAAAGACATCCGGTATTCGGCGGTCAATTCACCTACGACATCTCCCGGGGAGAGCAGGCTCAGCACGTGTTCTGTCCCGTCGGACGACAGGTAGACTACCTTGACGACCCCAGACCCGATAATCCCGATCCGGTCGGAGGGACCGCCCTGCGCGAAGATCGTCGCACCGCGAAAAAAGCGTGCAACACGTGCTCGGCTGGCAAGGGCACGGACTGCCTCTGCATCGATCGGACCACAAATTCCGAGGCGATGCTCCAGGAATTTCAGGCAAGGTAGTGAGGGCTTCGGGGCAGCCTTGGTATCAATCAGCATGTCGGCCTCACATATCCCCGGGCCACGCTACACGCCGGGCCGGATGACGCCCACTCGATTGCCTCGAGCTCCCCATAGCATAGGCGATGACGCCCGACATTGACTTGGGTCACAGAAACCATGGGCCAGTCCTTGATCCACACGCTCCGTCGAATATCCGCCCGAGCAGCGCCCGCTTTTAGCTCGTCGCTTGGTCAAGCAGGGATGCGCCAAACGATCTATTGCATTACCGCAAGAGCCTTCCAATCTCGTCGCCACCAACTGACGTCTGCTTGGTTGGCTGGCCTTCGGTGAAGCTCCGCAGCGCCCACCTGCGAAGCATAGGGTGACATATTTTTCTGATTTAACTCATTGTTTTTCCGTACATTTTCTATCTGGAAGGTCTTGAAACCCATTCGTGCGAAACCGATCTCAGCTCAGGGCGAATAGTCCGCCCGCAGACTTGTTATGGAGATCGAAATGAGACGAGTGGCACTTGGCGCTCTTCTCGCCACCATCGTTGCCATCCCCGCCGTCGCTCAGATGGAAGAGGTGGATACCGACGGAGACGGAATGGCGTCCCTTGAAGAACTTCAGATCGTGTACCCCGAACTGACCGAGGACGAGTTCGCGACACTCGATGCGAACTCTGACGGCATGCTCGATGCGGACGAAATGACCGCTGGCATCGACGACGGCACCTTGGTCGCCGTGGATACCGAGTAAGCCAACGCCAGGAGAAAGCTCATGGACAAGCTGGATTGGCAGGAATGGCTCATCGGGATCGTCGGCGTCTGGCTGATCGCATCACCGTTCCTGCTACCCTACACTCCTGCGGAAGGCGCGTCCGCACTGATACCAGGGGGCACGGCCTTCATAATGGCCGGTGCGCTCACACTGGCCTTGCTGCTTCTCGGTTGGCTTGAACTAGCGGCCTGGCAACTCGGGGCCGGGATTATCCTGGCAATCGTCTTGATCATCTCGCCGTGGCTCTTCGGCTTCGCTTCTGTCGGCACGTCTGTCTTCAACGCAGTCGTATCCGGCGTGGTCTTGGGACTGGCGGTCTTGGGTGAGTGGGTCCTGCCGAACGACGATCAGCGGATTTCTCACCACTGAGAAGCAGGGGGCCGGTCAGCCCGGCCCCCTGACCAGAACGGTCGCTGCCGAGCGATCGAAACGCCTCTTGGCCGTGCCGGTTTTCATGACGTAGTCGTTTCACGACAGCGAGAGCACGGGCGCGAAGCCCGTGCTCGTTTCTTGTGTTGGCCTAAGAGAGCTACCGTACGCGGTGCCAGCTTTGGCGGTCGAAGGAAATATCCAGATCAGTTGCGACCGGCCGCCGAAAGCCGCAGCATTGCGGCATGGAAGTCCTAACGCAATTGGGTACGGGCGTGACCGATGCCAGGTCTGGATTCGATGTCATCGTCGTCGGTGTGGGCATGATGGGCAGCGCCGCTGCACGACATCTCGTGGAGATGGGTTCGAAGGTCGCACTAATTGGTCCCGACGAACCATCTGAAAAGCAATGCCACCAAGGAGTGTTTGCCAGCCACTACGATCAAGCCCGGATAACTCGGCGATTAGACGAAGACCCTGTTTGGTCACGCTTCGCTGACGCAGCCATTCGCCGCTACCCTGAGATCGAGCACAAAGGTAGGCAGGCATTTCTGACGCCGGTGGGGGCCATGATGGCGGGGCCCGAGAGTGGAGTAGGCAGCGATTTCATCGCGAAGACCAAGCAAGTCGCAAAGGACCATGCCATCCCGCATGTTGAGCTGCGTGGAGAGGCACTTGCGGCGCACTTCCCTTATCTTTCGTTCCCGACTGGCGTCACCGCACTATACGAGCTCGATGGTGCTGGCTGGATCAACCCGCGTCTGCATGTACGGGCGGAAATCAACGCTGCCGTTTCGGGCGGAGCGATCCTCCATCGATCTGAAGCCCTCGATATCATGGAAGACGCCAGAGGTGTCGCCGTCAAATGCAAGGACGGTACGACCTGGTCTGGCGGTAAGGTCATTGTCGCGTGCGGCGCATTCTCGAAAGCTGAGGGCCTCCTCCCCGATCCGCTGCCTATGAAGGTTCTAGCCCGAACGGTCGCGTTCGTCGAGATCGGTCCGGAGGAGTGTCGCCGCCTCGAAGGGATGCCATCGATCGTCTACGTCGCCCCCGACGGTTCTTGCGAACCCTATATACTCCCGCCTGTCCGTTACCCGGATGGTAAGAGCTACCTCAAGATCGGAGGCGACCCCGAAGACATACAAATCGAAACGCACGAAGAGCTCCGAGAATGGTTCCGTGGGAGCGGCAACCCATCCGCAGGTGCCTTCCTCGCAAAGCAGCTTCTGCGCCTGATTCCTGGGCTTGATGTTCGAACTGTCACGACTGGGAGCTGCGCCACCTCGTATTCTCCCACAGGCATGCCGTTCATCTATCACCAGACCGACCACATCATGGCTTTGACAGCAGGCAACGGTGCAGGTGCCAAATGCGCCGACGAACTTGGACGTCTTGGCGCACACGTCGCGTCCGGGAACCCGCTGCCGGAGGAATACGGGGAAGTATCCTTCAGTTCGTAGCTCCAGCCAGGAGCACAGGCATCGACCTGGCGACGCTGTCTCGAAACGCGGCAGGGAAGAAATCCGCTATGTGCGATAATGAGGACCTATCGAGCACAACGGTTCTGCGAAGGTCACTCAGTGGGCTAACTCCTTATCCGATCACCGAAATCTTTCGGTTTTCGATTAAGATTGCGCCAGGACAGGACGGAACACACATATCTTTTTCGTATCGTCATGAACTCAAGCTGCGGATTTGGTGATCGACCGTCTGACATAACCGAAACGGGCTGAAACTCGATGCAAGGTAGGTGTTGGGTCATCAGACCACGAGATCGAGGGAGAAAGCGCGTCCGCCCCATCATCCTCGCTCCGAGCGTTACGGCAGAGCCGATCGCCTGAATCGCGATCATTGTGCGATCCCTGAGGTTTGTGACCTGCGTCTGGACGCCGACGACGGCATCAGCCCCGAGGCTTTCGCCTTCTTTCTATGCACTATTTAGGCATCTTCCATCGGCCCGGTAAGGAGCCCGCGGTAGCCCTTCGAGCGGCCGCCGATGAACTCCCGGATCCCGGCCGCATCGCACTCGCACCGCGCGTGCTGTTTGCTTCGACGAAGCTGATGACGGAATGCTCCTGCCCTCGACGGTTTCGGTGGTGACGATCTTCATAGATGTTCCCAGTGCAGTTCTGGTGTCCAGCGCCATCAGGGACTGACCCCCTGGCGACACTAAGAACTGACCCCCTCGCTATTTGATGTGTTGATGGTTTGGTGCGCCGGAGCGGCCTTTTGCAAAAGGCCGCTCCGGCGCTTCTCGCGCAACCGGTAGCTCTCGCCCCGGATGGTTATGACGTGGCTGTGGTGGAGCAGCCGGTCGAGGATCGCGGTCGCGACGACAGCGTCGCCGAAGACGCTTCCCCATTCGCCGATCGCCCTGTTCGAGGTGACGAGTAGTGCTCCGCGCTCATACCGACGACTGACCAGCTGGAAGAACAGATGTGCTGCGTCCAGCTCGAAGGGCAGATAGCCGAGCTCGTCGATGACCTCCTGATCAGCATGGCCCAGCATCTCGGCAGGTGTCGCATCGAAGCTCCGATGCGGCTGCATCAGCCAGATCAGCACCCGAAGTGAGGACCAGTTCGGCGGCCGGTTCTTCATGATTTCGCTGGTTGCCGGATGAACGCGTCGTCGTCATGGGTCGAACTGGAGTGCAGGAAACTCGAGCTGGCCGCCACGCTGCCGTCGCATGACGTCGTCTTGCTTTTTGAGCCGCTCGACCTCGCTGTCATCAAGTCCCTGCAGGTCGCGCACCTGGTCGAGCGTAAGTCGATCGGCATCATAATAGTACTGCAGCTGTTGCTCGTCATAGAGATCAGCATTCGGAGTATCAGCCATGATCTCAGTCTCCCGTGTCTCCCCTCGGTAGACAGCTGCACCCCTAAGAGGGGGTGCTTCTGTCCACCGCTAACCCGCCTTCTTACCCTTGCGACCGACGGTGAGCGCATACTCAAGCGCCAGCGCGAGAAGACGGGCATCTGCAGCGGCTTGATGCGTAGCGGCATCTCGGTGCACTGAGCGATGTCTCAGATACGCCTGCGTGTGCACTCGCGGGTCCATCACCACGGTGTCTTCCGGCGATCAGGAGTCTCGGACGCTCGTCGGCAGGAACTACCTCTAGCAACCGATCGAGCCATCTCTGATCCACTTTTTGGTGCATCGGAGATGAGGATCCCATCCCCCGCCCTCGTGATTAGT
Source organism: Histidinibacterium aquaticum (assembly GCF_008710275.1). GTDB lineage: Bacteria > Pseudomonadota > Alphaproteobacteria > Rhodobacterales > Rhodobacteraceae > Oceanicola > Oceanicola aquaticus. Next base: position 25,846 of record NZ_VYQE01000009.1, on the reverse strand, counting down.
TCTTTGGCCACATCAAACGCGGCAGGCGCGTCCTCCAGCTTCTCTCGCGAGATCCTGTGAACTTGCTCGCTGCGATCCGACCAGGCCGACATCTGCCAGCGTTCCTCAGGCCCGATCAGCGAGCTCCAAGTCTTCACACCTCTGCCGTCCAGCCATGCCAGGCCAACCTCGATCGGCCAGCTGTCGGCATTCAGGGAGCTCGCTTAGAAGTCGATGAATATCACACGTTCGAACTCGATCATGAGAAGGCGCCGCTCCCCTCCATCTAGTGCTTTCCTGCTTCTATCCTCCTTGCTGTACACTAGCACAGCTCGATGGAAGGGTGGTGCACTCAGATACTTTCCTGCTCTGAAATCAGTAGAGACAGCGGCGAATGCGTCCGATCGATCACCCAGCGTAGGCTATTTCGGTTGTCGCCTTCCGACAACGCATGTGGCGCTCGAGATCTCCCTTGACCGTGCCGACAGATTGCTCTCCCCGACGTGACGTTCTTTGTGCCGGCGCAACAAGCGCGCCGCCGAACCACGCTACCCCCGGCCCATCGCAACGATCCGAGAAAGGCGGGGACTATCGGACCCTTACCTGGTCTCGGGTTCCACTTGGGACGACTGAAATAGAGGCAGGCAGGTCGTCGATAGGCAACCTGCCTCTTCACTTCAGGGTCGGTACAGCCCCCTCCCGCACCTGCGCATCCTGGCTGGCGATGTGCAGCGAGCGCGCAATGCGCTCCGCCCGCTCGATGACATGCAGAGCCCCCTCGGGCGTGCAGACCTCGCCTGCCGTCTCCCGAAACAGATCGAGCCAGCGTTCGAAGTGCTCCCAGGTCACGGGTAGTCCCGCGTGCTTCGGGACGGGAGCGCCGTGGTAGCGCCCGGTCATCAGGGCGACCGACGACCAGAAGTCGACCATCTTCGCGAGATGCGGCTCCCAGTCGCTGATCCGTTCCGCGAAGATCGGACCGAGCACCGGATCGACGCGCACCTTGCCGTAGAAGCCGTGAACCAGCTCGGTGAGCACCGCTTCACCAAGACCGGTGCGTTCCATCATCTCTTGGGTCATGGCCGGCCGCGCGGAGCGGATTGGCGGTAGGGAGGCTTGCAAGTGGGACATGGCGGATCTGGCCTGGGTGACTGTTGCGAGGGCAGGATGAGGACTGTAATGGGTATTATAAATGCCGATTTATAGCGAGGCCGCAACATGCGCCTGACCAGCTTCACCGATTTCGGCCTCCGTGCCCTCATGCGGATGGCGAGCGCGCCGGAGCGCGCTTTCTCGACGGCCGAGATCGCCGAGGAGTTCGGGATCTCCCGCAACCACCTCACCAAGGTCATTCAGCGTCTCGCCAGGCACGGCTTCGTTGCCACGCGCCGCGGCGCCGGCGGCGGTGCGATGCTCGCACGTCCCGCCAGCGAAATCGGACTTGGAGACCTCGTGCGGCTCCTCGAGCAGGATCAGGCGCTGGTCGAGTGCTTCGCGCCGGACGGTGCCTGCTCCGTCACACCTGTCTGCCGCCTGAAGGCCAAGCTCTGCGCGGCGGAGGCCGCCTTCCTGGCCGAGCTCGATCGCTCGACGCTGGCCGATGTCGCCCTGCCGGCCCCTGTTCCGGCGCTGGCCTGAAAGGAGTGCCACATGGGAGCAGTATCCTTCACGACCGAGGGGTTCGTGGTCGACGCCGAGATCGTCGGCACAGCCTTCGACCTTCCGCCTGCCGAGATCCCGGCAAGGCTCCGTGCCGGCGAGATCACCAGTCGTTGCGAGACTGGTGTCGATGAAGATGCGGGCCGCTGGCGCCTGACTTTCTTTCACGGCGGCCGGGCTCTGCGCCTCGTCGTCGACCAGACCGGAGAGGTTCTTTCCCGTGCCACCTTCGCAGCCCACGCCCCAAAGGCGGGGCCGATCGATCTGTCCACCTTCAGTGACGAAACCTGAACCAATGACCTACTCACGAAACGAGGCATCAATGCCCGCTCAACTCGCCTCTTTCCGCCCGATCCTCGGCAGCCTTGCCGCGGTATCGGCTCTCCTTGCCCCGACCGCGGGCTCCGCCCACGTGAAGTGGTTCGCGCCCTACATCGTCGACGCGGCCCCCGCACCGATCACCCGGACCCTGACGGACCCATGGTTCTGGACCGGAATCGCGCTGGTGTTGGTGTTCTTCATCGCCACGCGGCTCGTCGAACGCACGGCGGCCGGCGAAGCGACGCTTGACGCGATGGACCGCGCCACGAACCCGCTCTGGCTCCGGCTCGACGACTTCGTCCGCATCGTGGTCGCCGGCTTCTTTGTCGCGATCTTCTCGGTAGGTGGCATCTACCTGACCCCGGATCTCAAGACACCGGCCGAGTGGGTCAGCTGGGTTCAACTCCTGATCGCAGCCGGTATCGTCTCGCGCAAGACTATGCCGCTCTCCGCCGCCGGGATCATCTTCCTCTGGGTACTGGCGCTGCGGGACTACGACCCGTTCCACCTGCTCGACTACCTCGCCCTCGGCGTCGCCGTGGCCGCCTACCTGGTGCTCGAGTCCTCGGGCCGGGAAGACTGGCGCAAGCATCGGTTCGAGGTGCTGCGCTGGGGCGTCGCCATCGCGCTGATGTGGTCGAGCCTCGAGAAGTTCGCTTACCCGGAGTGGTTCTACCCGCTCGTCGCGGAGAAGCCCTTCCTGACCTTCGGCATCCCGCGGGATATGTTCATCCCGATGGCAGGTGTCGCGGAGTTCACCATGGGCTTCGGCCTGCTCGCCACGCCGCTCGTCCGCCGGCTCTCCGCCCTCGCGCTGCTCGTGATCTTCATCACCGCGGTCTACCCGTTCGGCCGGGTCGACCTGATCGGGCATGCCCTCATCATGGCGATCATCATCGTCATCGCGGTCGATCACACCCGCGAGTTGCACTTCTGGTCCTGGATCAGGCGTGCGCTGATCGGCGTGCCGATCGGATTGACCGCTGCGCTCCTGACCTTCGTCACGGCCTACTGGGGTCTGCATGCCGCCTTCTACGGCACCGACACCCAGACCATGGCCGAGATCCGCGCGGAGAACAGCGAGATGGCCACGCACTCCTACTCGGTCGAGCATCCGCACGGGCCGCAGGTCGTGGCCACGATGCGCGACGCCGACGATGTCCCGGAGACCGCACCGGCCGACCTCGGCGACGCCTCCGTGGCCGAGGCCTACGCACAGTCGATGATGGGGATGCACGACGAGATGATTGCCGGCCTCGAGCACGAGGACCCGGACGTCGCCTTCGTCCTCGGAATGATCCCGCACCACCAGGGCGCCATCGACATGGCCCGCATCCAGCTCGCCGTCGGCTCCGACCCGGAGAACAGCGAGCTCGCCCGCCACATCATCGCCGAGCAGCAGCAGGAAATCGACGCGATGCGCGCCTGGCTCCGGGAGCGCGGCATCGAGGTACCCGATACCTGATGCATTCCCTCCGGTGCCGCGTCCCGATGCGGCACCGGCGTCATGCGGCAGAGGGATAGATGACGGCGCCGTCCTCGCGCAACTGAGCGCCGTCAGTCGGCTCGGCCATATCGATCCGGCCTGGCGCCATCAGATGCCGCACTGCATGGCCATGGAGCAGGAGCCAGCCGGTGATGATCCTCCGATGGCATCGCCACCAGACGGCCTCGGAGCACATCATCGCCACGCACTGGCGCTGACCAAGCTCGACCAGTTCCGCCCGAGCGCGCTGGAAGTCGGGGCCGAGTGCGTAGTCCGCATAGTTGTGAAAGCTCCGGACCCTCCAGAAGGCGTTCAGGCGGTCGTCAATCCCGGGTTGCTTCGGGCGGCGTCCCCCAAGAGCGGGCATGTGACGGTAGCCGATCTGGAAATCGGCCAGCATCTGCGGGAACCGGTTGTCGTTGAAGTCGGGATTGCTGCGGGACTTCGGGAACGACCGCACGTCGATCATGAGCTGCGCCCGGGCCTCTCGCAGCATCTCGATGACGGTCCTCGGCGACCGGTTCGAATGGCCGATGGTCGCGAAGCTGCCGCTCATCGGTCGAGCTTGGTCAACGTGATCTCCTTGTGAGCCGCGATGTGATCGTTCTTGTCGCTCTCGATCTCGTATTGCGGCTCCTCCTTCGAGGCGTGTCGACGGTGACCCTTGTAGTCGAAGTCCGCCTCGTGGACCTGCACGATCCGGCCGCTGACGCGCCCGGCTTCGGAGTTCCAGCTCACGCGATCGCAATCTGAATATTCCGCCATGGGCATGCCTCCTTGATCCGGTCAACACTCCCGTCGCTCGCGCCGTTCCGGACCGGTCCCGCGAGAATTTACGGCTTGTGATCCCTGACACCCATCTCGATGCTGACGGCCTCGAGATGCCGGGCCATCGCACGATGTGCAGCTCGGCCGTCGCCGGCCTCGATGGCGTCAACGACATGCTCATGGTGATCGCAATGCACCCTGGTGAACTCTTCGACGCCGATCCGGCGATAGGTGCGATCCCATTCCCGTTGCCACACAGCCCGGCACCGGGCGCTCGAGAAGTGGCGCAGAAGAGCAATCAGAAGTGGGTTGCGTGCGACCTGGGCGATCGACTGGTGAAAGGCGTCATCCGCCCGCTCGCTGGCCGCGCGATCGCGTGACTTTCGGCCCTCCGCCACACGGAGGCGCAGAAGGCTGAGGTCCTCGGGCGTGCGCCGCGCCGCCGCGGCCGAGGCGACCTGCGGTTCGAGAAGCCGCCGCGCATCCATCAGGTCCGCCGGAGTTGTCGCCTCCAGCAAGAGCGTGTCTTTCACCGGGCGACCCAATGGCGCCCGGCCACGGAACGTCCCCTGTCCGACGTGCCGCCAGACCTCGCCCTCCGCCTCGAGCGCGGACAATGCTGCGCGCAGGGTCTCCCGGCTACATCCTACCAGATCCTTGAGCACGCGCTCCGGCGGCAGGCGATCTCCCGACGCTGGGGCTCGTTCCTCAAGGACGGCCCAAAGACGCGCTTTCGCCGTCTGTTTGTCTGTTCGCATGCAGCCACTCCGCTCCAGACCAATATTAAGGCCACATCCAAGGCCGCAAGGGGGAGCACCTGCACACTCCGTTTCGGGGATGAGCGTTCTGGCAAAATCTCGGTCTCGACAGCCGGTCCGACACAGGACGAGCGTCCTTTTGACCTTTCATGGCCATTCACATTCTGCTCACCCACGGGGCATAGGCGTCGAGATTGCCTGTTCTTCGGGCAGACCAAGGGGTCTTCACTATGCGTGTGTGGCAGCATCTCTACCCGGCTCTGCCGGCATTCCAGGGTCGCGAACAGTTGCGGGCCGGACTCGGTGCACTGATCGGGATCAGCCTCTGCGCATTGCTGGCAAGCGTCGGTGCCGCCTTCGACACTTCTTCCCTGTACCTTGTCGCCCCCCTCGGAGCGACTGCGGTACTTGTCTTCTGCGTGCCGAACTCACCTCTTGCGCAGCCCTGGTCCGCGATCGTCGGCAACGTGACGGCTGCGCTGGTTGCACTTCTCGTGGTCCAGCTCGTGCCCGGACCCTGGTCGGTCGGCATTGCTGTCGGCGCAGCGATCAGTGCCATGATGTTCGTCCGCGCCCTGCATCCGCCCGGCGGCGCCGTCGCCTTGCTGACCGCCCTCGAGCCGACCGAGGCCTTGGAGGCGGGACCGCTTTTTGCCGTTCTGCCCGTCGGTCTGACCACCGGGACGCTGGTCATCGCCGCCATCGCCTACAACAGGGCGACGGGGCGCGTTTACCCATTCAGGCAGCCCGAAACGGTGGAGACCAAAGAGCCTGTGGAGCGGCTGGGACTGTCGACCGGACAACTGACCGAGCTGCTCGACCGGTACAACCAGTCCACAAACCTTGGCGTGGCAGACCTTGGCCGCCTGTTGGCCGCAGCCGAAAGCGCAGCGGCACGGCATCGCTTCGACGGAACAACCTGCGCAGATATCATGACGACCGGTCTCATCACCGCGCGCCCCGACACGCCGCTCCCGGAGGCTGCGCATCTCTTCCGCACGCACGCCATCAAAAGCCTCCCTGTCGTGAGTAGTGACATGACATTGCATGGCCTCGTTCTTCAGGCCGATCTCCTCGAGGCCATGGCAGCCCAGGACCGTCCCATGACCCAACGACACCGCTCTGCGCGCCGCGTCTCAGAAGTGATGCGTCCCGCCGACCGCGCCGCGCCTCATGACCTGCCCGTCGGGGCTTTGCTTGGCCGACTTGCGGCACAGGGAAGCGAGGTCGTTCCGGTGACACGAGGCGCGCGTCTCGTCGGCATCCTCACTCGCTCCGACATCATCCGCTTGCTGCTTCATGGGGCGGAAGAGCGATCGGCGGCATGAGGCTCGGGTTGAAAAGCCGGAAGTGGGTGCGCATCATTGCAGCAGGCGAGGACGACCTTGCCCGGCCAGACGATCAACACGCGGGACGGCCCGAAGAACATTCGGAGCCCCTCCATGCGCAGCACCCACGACCGTATCCGTCAGGCCGTCAGCTTCGAGCTCATCGGCATCCTGATCGTCACGCCCCTCTTTGCCTGGGCCTTCGATCATCCGATGGGTGACATGGGCATACTCGTGGTGCTCGGCGCCACGGCCGCGACAGCCTGGAACTACCTCTTCAATCTGGGCTTCGATCATCTGTTGAACTGGCGGCGCGGCGACGTTCGCAAGACCCTGCCTCTCCGGGTCGTTCATGCCGTGGGCTTCGAGGCTCCCTACTGGTCCTTTTGCTGCCCCTCTTCGCGTGGTGGCTCGATGTCTCGCTGGTGGCCGCGCTGGTGATGGAGTTCTCCTTCGCGACCTTCTACATGGTTTATGCCTTCGTTTTCACATGGGGCTACGATACCCTATTCCCGCCACAACGGACTGGTCGGGCATCCGCATGATGGAAAACGAAAGCGGAGGCGCGTCTCCCTGCTTTGCTCACCTTCTGGTCGACGGGCACCCGATCGATCCGGATACAGCGCGGGATGTCGCGCGATTCCGCCGCGCTGAGCGGGCGCGGCTTGTTGCGGCGCGTGCCTTGTCCACCCAAGAGCGAGAGAGGGCAACGGAGGCCCTGATCGACGGTCTGGCCCGGATCGTCACCTTCGAGGCCGGCCTATCCGTCGCCGTCTATTGGCCCATCCGGGGCGAGCCGGACTTGCGCCCGTGGATGCGCGCTGCCGACGCTGCCGGGGCTCGGGTGCTGCTTCCGGTGGTGGTCGAGGAACAGGCGCCGCTCGAGTTTCGCACCTGGTCCCCGAATTGCCGGATGACCCGGGGCTACTGGAACATTCTCGAGCCCGCCGATGGCGAGACATGTGTGCCCGACATCGTCATTGCGCCCCTCGTCGGCGTCGACGCGGACCTCTACCGCCTCGGGAACGGCGGGGGGTATTACGACCGGACGCTCTCACAGTTGGAGCCGCGTCCCCGGACCATCGGCGTCGGGTTCGCGGAATGTCGCCTGCCGACCATCTACCCGATGCCGTGGGACATCCCCATGACGGAAGTGCTGCTGTCGGATGGGACGCAGCTGAAGCGATAGCCGCTTTGCGTGTTCCATCTCTCAGATCGCAAAGAACACTACCGTCAGGACAACACCGATGCCAACGATGAGGAGGCGAAGGTATTCGGTGTTCCTTATTCGTCGCGCTTGCCGAGCCCCGATGTATCCTCCCAGTGTCGTCGCAAGAGCCAGGATCGCGGCGGACTCCCAGGCGATCAGGCCGGCAGTCGCATAGGTCGTTACGGAGACCAGCGAAAGCACGGCGGAGAGCAGGTTCTTCAGGCCGTTCATGCCATGCAGGTTCTGGAACCCGATCAGGCCGAACACTGCCAGAAGCATGATCCCCAATCCGCCATTGAAGTAGCCGCCGTAGCCGGCGACGAGGAAGATGGCGGCGGCGGAGAGACCTGGCCTGATCGTCAGTCCTTTTTCCCGAACCATGGTTACGAACCGGGGACCAGTCGCGAAGAGCAGTGTCGCCGTCAGCAAAAGCCACGGCACGATCCCCACGAATGCGTCGCCCGGGGTGATCAGGAGAAGCGCGGCCCCTGCCAGCCCACCGAGCGCCGCAATCAGGATGATGCTGCTCAGTCGAAGGCTTCCCTCCGCACGAATATCGCGCCGGTAGGCCCAGGCGCTCCCGATATACCCCGGCAAGGCAGTCATCGTCGCTGTCGCATTCGCCATGATCGGTGGGACACCAAGCCAGACCAGCGCCGGGAAGCTGAGAAGCGTGCCGCCACCGGCAATGGCATTGATCATGCCGGCAAGCAGGCCAGCGACGACGAGTACGACGATGGAAAACATGTAGACATCCCTGCACTGGTTGCAGTGTCTCTATGCTCCAGTCCCCTTGGTCTACAAATTGGTCCGTGCAAAATGTCCGCGGTGGAGAGCGCAGCTGCCTCCACCGAACACGACGGCTTCACGTCCATGACCGACACAATCGGTTTGCGTTCAGTCTCTAAGCGGCAGCTGCCATCTTTGATCTGTCACGATCCCGGTGCACGTGGAGCACGCCAGCAACGCCAGACGCTGATCACAAGGATGCCGAAGGCGGCCACCACACCGGCTGCGGCGGTCCAGGTTTCGGGCAGACCGAGCGCGGCACCAGCCACGACGATGACAGCGCCGACCATCGCGGCAAGGGCATAGACCTCCTCGCGAAGGACACGCGGGATTTCGGCGACAAGAAGATCCCGCACGGCACCACCCCCTACGGCCGTAAGGACCCAGAGAAGGATCGCAGGTAGCGGGTCGAGGCCGAAAAGGAGTGATTTCTGGCTGCCGCTGACCGCGAAGACCCCGAGCCCGAGCGCATCCAGCACCAAGCCTGCCGCGAGAGCCAGAAGCGCGGCGATCTCGTAGAACATATACCCTTGCAGGGCTTCGGTCATGTCTTCAGGCCGCGACAGAAGGTCGGATGCATGCAACCTCCGAAATCACTGGCACCCGACATCAGTCGCGTGCCGGCTGGAGGTAGACGAACCAGTAGATGAGCGCGACCAGCGCCCCTCCACCCAGAACGTTACCGATCGTGACGGGTACCAGGACCCGCAGGAAATCGAATGGCGAAACCCATAGCGGCTGGTGGTCTGTCACGGCCCAGAACTGCGCGTTCGAGAGCAGGCCAATCATGGTCGCGCACGGGGGTCGACTTACCATACGTCGACCCGGTTCAAGGCGGAGGCACAGACGGATGATCCACGAATGGTGGGCATCACGTCTTCCGTCAGGGATTGCCCCAGCCAGCCATGAGGAAAGCTGAGCGGGAGGGGCGCACGCGCCTGGTCCTCGGTGATCGGCGCAAATCCGACCTGGCGGTAGTAGTCCGGATCGCCGTAGGTGAGAGCGACCTCCGCTCGTTCAGACCGAAGCGCGGCCAGCGCGTGAACCAACTGAGCCTGCCCGATCCCCTGCCTTTGGTGCCCGGTCGCCACTGCCATTGGAGAAAGCAACACGACGTGGCGCGGGTCGTCCGGGTAGGTGAGCCTGGTGATGATGGCCACACCCACCACATGGCCCTCGATCTCAGCGCGGAACACATGGATGTCTGTTTGGGCCGTGTCTGCGAGCAAGTCTCGCACAACCTCGCCAATCAGCGCCCCCTCGTCGGCCCCTTCCGACGCGGCGAAAGTCGCGGTGACCAGCTCAATGATGGCTTGCTCACATCCGTCCAAGCCGCTGAGTATCTTCACGAACGCCCCACCTTCTGCGGACGACCGCCTACAAGGTCGGTGATCCAGGTTATCGTGTCGGCCGTCATCTGGACTCTTGGGGGTTGAGCAAGAGAAAGTGACCGGCGTCCGGATACTCGCGGTAGGTCATGCGATACCGTTGCGCGATCTCTCGGGTCAGCCTGGCTGGCGTCAGTCGATCCTCCGCCGCGCCGATGCAGAGCCTCGGGGAGACCAATGCTGGGGGGGCACGCGCACCAGGCCCGGCAAGACCGAGCGGACCTGCGCCCCCGAGATGGGCTCCATTCGCTGTAGGACCGTTTCCCTCTCCATGGGAGACAAACGGTCGATGCCGAGCTGAGGGAGCAGGCCGCGCGGGAAGAAGCTGCGCCCGACCAGCATGGACGGCATCGCGGTCGCCAGGAATCGCAGAAGCAGCCAATCCGGCCGTGGCACTACTCCGGCAGGTAGTGCCGGCGTGATCGCGATACATGCGGGCGGAGTCAGCGTCTCGCACATCTTCATTGCGAGGAGGCCGCCGGCACTATGCCCGATGAGTATTGGATTGCCGATCTTCCGAGCAACCCTCACGGCATGGGACAAGTGATCGTCGAACCCTGAGCTGCCGGTCCCAGGGCCTGGAAGGTCGATGATATGGGTCCGAAGGCCCGCTGCTGCGAATTGATCCGCGACCCCCGACCAGATCCAGCCTCCGACCCACCAACCGTGTATAAACAGAATGTCGCCTCGCATGCCGCTGCCCACCTCTCGTTCCGAGCAAGCCCACTGCGTCAGGAGTCAGGCACCCAATCGTTCAGGTGCACGTCGTGCGCGGAAAGCCCGTTCAGAACCGCCAGTGCCTTCTTCTCCTTCTCGTCGCTGTCTGTGCGGACCCATAGGATCAGGCCGCCGTGGCGGACCTGGTTCTTCAGGTACTCGGCATGGCGGTCACCGACGCGCTTTGCCAACAAGGCACCCAACCCCGCGCCTGCGCCGCCGCCCACCACCAGGGCTGCGACCGCCGCAGAGAGGGGCAAGGCGGGGGCCGCGATGGCGCCGAGCGCGATGAAGGCGCCCACGTAGAGTGGCGCACCGATCAGTGCCCCTTCGGCGGCACCGAAGGCTTCTTCCGATATGTAGGCGCGGCGGGGCGCCTCCGGGTTGTCCTCAAGCTCCTCGGCCTTCCAGAAAGCATCGTGCAGCTTCGCCTCGATCGCCTTCTCGTCGGCCAGGACACTGATATCGGCACGGGAGAACCCGGCATTGCGGATCGCGTCGATGGCGGCGAACAGATCGTCGGGGGCGTCGAAGACGGCCACAGCCTCCTTGATGACGTGGTCCCCTTGAACATAGGGCATGGCCGTCTCCTCGCCTCTCCCACCCGAACCCAGCACTCAGTCGAGCATGCAACCGCGGTCGACACATTGATCGTCCTCAATGGCATTCACGGCGAACTCTTGGATCACGGGTTCGACCACAGCGCTGAGTGGACCCTCTTACCATTTGCCCGACAGCACAGTTATCGTCGCTGAGGGCGAACGCCGCTAACCGAAGTCGAGAGACCACAGACCGGGCCTGTACTATACGTGCCATGCCAAGAGTGACAGGAATGACGGGGACCCATACATCGCGGGCGTTTCATGACCGGCCAGTCGAAACAGTCATGGAGGCCCTCTCTGCACCGCTTGACGGACTGACCTCGGCCGAGGCCGCCCGCCGCCTTGCCGAGAGCGGGCCGAACCGCCTGCCGGAGCCGCCGAGGCGCAGCCCCATCCTCCGCTTCGTTGCGCACTTCCACAACGTGCTGATCTACGTCTTGATCGCCGCGGCTGCCGTGACTGCGCTGTTGCAGCATTGGGTCGATACCGGCGTGATCCTCGCGGTCGTGATTGGCAACGCGGCGATCGGCTATATTCAGGAAGGTCGCGCCGAGAAGGCGATGGATGCCATCCAGGGCATGCTCGCGCCGCGGGCGGCCGTCTTGCGCAACGGCAGACGTATCGGCGTGGAGGCAACCGATCTCGTCCCTGGCGATCTGGTACTGGTGGAGGCCGGCGACCGCGTGCCCGCCGATCTGCGCGTGATCGAGGCGCGTGGGCTGAGGATCGAGGAGGCGATCCTGACGGGCGAGTCCGTTCCCGTGGACAAGGGCGCAACGCCAGTCGCTCCAGATGCCTCGCTGGGGGATCAGACGTCCATGCTGTTCTCTGGCACGCTCGTCGCGGCCGGGGCCGGGCGCGGGGTTGTGACCGCCACCGGCCCCGAGACAGAGATCGGCCGCGTCAGCGGAATGCTCTCGAGCGTCGAGACATTGACAACGCCACTCGTCGCCGAGATGGACAGGTTCGCCCGCTGGCTCACCGTTTTCATCCTGATCGTCGCAGGCGCATTGCTGGCCTACGGCTACTTCGTCGGCGACCTGCCCTTCGGGGAGCTCTTCATGGCAGTCGTCGGCCTCTCGGTCGCGGCGATTCCGGAGGGCCTGCCGGCGGTCCTGACCATCACGCTGGCCGTGGGTGTGCAGGCCATGGCGCGGCGGAACGCCATCGTCCGCCGCCTGCCGGCGATCGAGACGCTGGGCTCGGTCTCAGTGATTTGTTCCGACAAGACCGGCACCCTGACCCGGAACGAGATGATGGCCGCGTCGCTGGCCGCCGCCGAGCACCTCTATTCCGTCGGTGGCAACGGCTACTCTCCGGAAGGCGCCGTGCGCTGGCGTGAGGCAGATGCCGATCCCGACGAACATACCGTGCTGATGGAATTCGCCCGCGCCGCGGGGCTCTGCAACGACGCGATGCTGCATGCTCACGAAGCCGGCTGGCATGTCGAGGGCGACCCAATGGAAGGTGCGCTGATGGCCCTCGCCGGCAAGATCACCGGTGAGGGCGCCGAGCCCTTTAGCCAATGGACCCGCGCCGACGCCATCCCCTTCGACGCCGCACATCGCTACATGGCGGTCCTGCACCACGACGAGGAGGGCCAGGCCTGCATCCACGTCAAGGGTGCGCCCGAAGCGGTGCTGGCGCTCTGCGGGAACCAACGCGCCGCCCATGGCGGTTCGGAGATGCTCGACCCCGATCACTGGCACCACATGGTCGAAAGCCTCGCGGCCAGTGGCGAGCGGGTCATCGCCGTGGCCTCGCGGTCCCTGGCGGGAGAGCAATCCACGCTCGGGACTGCCGACCTCGCCGGACAGCTCACGATGATCGGCCTGATCGGCCTGCTCGATCCACCGCGAAAGGAGGCCATCGAGGCCGTGGCGGAATGCCACGAAGCCGGTATCCGCGTGAAGATGATCACCGGTGACCACGCTGCCACAGCGCGTGCGATCGCCGGCATGATCGGTCTGAAGAACCACGACCGGGTTTTGACCGGCGCGGACCTCGACGGCATGGAGGACCCCGGCCTCGCGGATGCGGCGGTGGAGACCGACATCTTCGCGCGCACCTCTCCGGCCCACAAGCTGCGGCTTGTCACTGCCCTCCAGTCACGCGGCCTCACCGTGGCAATGACCGGAGACGGCGTGAACGATGCCCCGGCGCTCAAGCGGGCCGATACCGGCATCGCAATGGGCCTGAAGGGCAGTGAGGCGGCAAAGGAGGCGGCCGAGGTCGTGCTGGCCGACGACAACTTCGCCTCCATCGCGGCGGCGGTGCGCGAGGGGCGCACTGTCTACGACAACATCAAGAAGGTGATCAGTTGGACCCTGCCGACCAACGCGGGCGAGGCGACGACGATTGTCGTGGCGCTCTTCGCCGGCATGGCGCTGCCGATAACCCCGGTCCAGATCCTGTGGGTGAACCTGATCACCGGTATCACTCTGGGCCTCGCGCTCGCCTTCGAACCCTCGGAACCCGGCACGATGCGGCGCCCGCCCCGCCCCCGGGACGAGCCCCTGCTCACCGGTGCGCTCGTCTGGCAGATCGGCCTGGTGGCGGCGCTCGTCCTTGCGGCGGTCTTTGGCGTGTTCTCCTACGCGCTCGACAAGGGCTATGCGGTAGCGCTGGCTCAGACGCTGGCCATGAACACGCTTGTGGTGTTGCAGATCTTCTACCTCTTCTTCATCCGCAACATCTATGGCACGTCACTGACCTGGGCTGCGGTCCGGGGAACGCGCGTCATCTGGGCCTGCGTGGTCGCGGTCACTGTCGCCCAATTCGCTGTCACCTACTTGCCGCCCCTCCAGGCCATCTTCGGAACGCAGAGCGTGCCACTGCGCGACGGCCTGCTCGTGGTCGGAATCGGTACGGTCTTCTTCGCCCTGATCGAGATCGAGAAACAGATGCGCCTTGCGTTTCGGCGGGGGTGAGGGGCATGGCCCTTTTCGTCCCGTTCTTGCAGGCTGCCCGAACAATGCCGGGCAGCGGCGGTGCTCAGGCGGACGCGTTGCGCCCGGCGATCCGTCCCATGACCAGGCAGTTGGTGAGCGCTCCGCCACCGATGTAGTCATGGAAGAAGACCGGGCCGGCTCCCTCTCCCGCGGCATAGAGGCCGGGGACGACCCTGCCGTCAGGCTCGAGTACCCGGGCATCCGCGTCGATCATCACCGCCCCGAAGGTCAACGTGACGCCCGGGACAAGCGGGCTGAAGGCGTAGAAGGGCGGCGTTTCGATCCGGTTGGCGAGCTTTGCTTTGGGCGGGTTTGCCCCCGGCGCGGCGCCATCCTCGACAGCGGCATTGAAGTTCTCGACGGTCCGTACGAACTCGTCCACGGGTGCCCCCACCAGCTCGGCCAGGTCCTCCAGCGTGTTGGCCTGATGGAATGGCCGGCCGAGCCGCTCGAACGTGCCGATGACGCCTTCCGCCACGCTCTCGCGCAGAGCCTGGTCGAAGATCAGCGAGGTGGCCTGCCCGGGCTGTTCCAGAACCGCCTTACCGTGGGCCACGTAGCCCCGGGATTCATCCACGAAACGCCTGCCGTCCTGATTGATGCTGATTGCGTAGGGGACGACCCGCGCCGGTTGGCCGGCCGCAGTCTCGATCCCGTCGACAGCTGCGACGTGGAGCGCCATCAGCCCTCCCATGCCCTTCAGGCCCGCTCCGGCCGCTTGTGCCATGACATGCCCGTCGCCCGTGGCGCTCTTGACGCCACGGACCATCATCGCCCCGGCATTCGGATCGGAATAGCCCTCCAGGATCTGGCTGTTGGCGGCATAGCCCCCGGTCGCGATAACGACCGCCCGCCCAAGGTAGTCTGCCACGCCGTCTGCACCCAAGGCTCGCACGCCGACGACGGCTCCGCTCTCGTCCATGATCAGTTGCCGGGCCTTGGTCTCGAACATGAGGGCCACGCCCGCCTCCGACAGGACGCCCTTGAGCGTGCGGAAGGCACGCGGCATCCCCGCGAAGGCGGCCGGCGCGGTCTGGACCGTCGCGACCCTGTTGGGCGGCCGTTCCTCGGCCGCCAGAAGTTCGACCCCGCGGCTGCCCAGCCAATCGAGGTCACCATGGATGTGCTCGGCCATCAGACGAAAGATCGTCTCGTTGCCGCGCCCGAGACAGTAGCTCACATAGTCGGCGACATAGTCGTCCCGCGCCGCCTGGGATGTCCCGAGCGGAACGGAGTAGCTGCCTCCCGCCAGAAGCGAGTTGCCGCCCATGCGGTTCTCGTCGAGCTTCTCCAGGAGCACAACGCGGGCGCCCGACTCCGACGCCTGTAGCGCAGCCGCGCAGCCCGCCATGCCCGAGCCGACCACGACGACGTCGAAGCTCTCCATCCGCTCGGGCTCCGGCAAGAGGCTCGCTTCGACCACTGAAGCGCCAGCCAACCCGAAGGCGCCCACGCCGGCTCCGACACTTCCCAGGACACTCCGGCGGGTAAGGCCGGGCTTGCTTGACATAGTCATACTATCCTCCTCGATAGCGCACAGGCGAAGGGTGATCGCCCGGTCATTCCATTTCGAACCCAAAACTGCGGTGGCACACGGAACAGGTATCCTCCGATCTCCCGTGCACGCTGTGGCACTCGCTGCAAACCGGCACCTCCGCTGGGCCGAGATGCGGCGACCGATGGGGGTCTGGCCAACGGAGGTCTTCTCCCGCGAGCGGGCCTATCATCGTGCCGTGACAGGCGACGCAGGTCGCGGTCGGCGTCGGGTCCGAGGGCGGCTCTTCTGTGTGGCAAGCCGCACAGGGAATACCCAACCCCTCGTGAACCCCGTGAAGCATCTGGGCGAACGCCGGCGTGGCAGTCGCGGGTAGCAATGCCAGCAGGGTTCGGGACAGTATTTGCCGCATCGTCACACCCCTGAGTCGACCGGTAGTCATTCTCCGCCGAACGCCTCGACGTGCGTTGACGGCGGACAATCGGGCGCTCGATTTGGGTCTAAAGCCGGTGACGCTTCGCGGCGCGCGTCCGGCGACCCGCCCCGCCTTGATCACGCGCGCACCGATGCCGACGGAGACGTATTCTCGGTCGCGGGGACATCGAGCTGCCGACCGGGTCCGCGAGACCAGCAAGCAATGCCTCTGGCTTCGCGGCACCCGAGGCACCCATCCCCGCCACCGGGCTCGCGGTGGAGACGAGCCCGTCATTGACTCCGAGGACTGCCGCGCGCAGCCAGCCGATGGGATGGACGGTGTGGACGTCGCGACGGATGAGGCAGCTCATGGAGCGCTTCGTCTGGCACTTGGCTGTCTGGTCTCAGGTAGGGGGCAATGGGCTTACAGCGAAGGAGGAAGATGGACCAAGGACCCTGACAGTTCCATCTTCCTCCCGTCCCGCAACCGCCGGTCAGACGCCGAGACAGGCGTCCAGGCGTTCATCGCTGCTCTAACGCATCTTCCATCAGCTCGATCTGAGCCTGCTGGATCCGCACGAGCTGATCCCATTGGTGATCCAGTTTCTCATGAAGAGCGCGGATCTCCAATTCAGCCTTTAGGTTTACCTGGTAGTCGCTCTCTGATCGCTGCCTGTCTTTGGCTTCCTGCCGGCGCTGGCTCATCATGATCACCGGCGCCTGGATGGCGGCCAGACACGACAAGACCAGATTGAGAAGAATGAAGGGATAGGGGTCAAAACCACCGCCGAGCACGCCTACGACATTGACGACCATCCACGTGAAGACGGTCGCCAGGAAGCCCAGGAGAAAGGTCCAGGAGCCGCCGAAGTTCGCGATCCTGTCGGCCATGGCCTCTCCGAAGGTGACGGGAGGGCTCGGCCGGGTCCCGGCGGAGAGAGGTTGGCCGGTCTCGAGGCTCTCCAGGACTTCCCGGTCCAGGTCGCTCAGACGGCCGCGTTCGTCTTTCAGGAGGTTTTCGAGATAGAGCCTGCGGAACCGGGCCAGGTCGGCTCGGCAGATGCGAGCGTCCGTCGGAAGCTCTGGATGCATTTCCCGGATGAGAGCGGATATGGAAGGCCTGACCGAGGAAAGCGCAACGAGTTGATTTCTCTCCGAGCCGCAGACCGCGCATCGTTCGAGGTTATCCGACGTCTCCGCAGATGCAGGGCCTTCCGCCACCGAGGTGCCTCCTTATTTTTTGGGCGAGCCGTGAGGCCAGTCGCAACGTGAAATCGACTGGCCCCGATCGCCGACATCACACCGATACTGATCCGTATTGCCGCTGCGCAATCAAGGGCAGGCTCAGGCGGACGTAGTCGGACCGGTCCCCGTCCTCCGAAGTCTTGATACTGCATGCGCGGGGAATGGCTCATGGTCACGTTCACTGATCGCGGTCATTGAATGGAAGGTCGGCGAGGTCGAGATTCTCCTCCGTCCAGGGCTTTCGTCGACTCCGAGCAGATGCCCACTCGTGGCCCGGTGGCCGTGGACGACATCTTGCGAGGATTCATCATGAACACTTTTGACATCGACAGAAAGGCTCCCGCCTCGGCGAGCGCGACCGTTCTCATTCGTGCTCCAATCGACGAGGTCTGGAATCGGCTGACCGATATTTCCGGTTGGCCATTCTGGAACAAGGCGATCTCGCGGGTTCGCATTGACGGGCCGGCAAAATACGGCGCCGAGTTCACCTGGAGCACCGGAGGACTCCGTATCCAGTCAACGATTCAACGATTTGATCCTCCCTACGTGCTGGGATGGAGCGGCCGAGCTCCCCTGATCAAAGCGCGGCACGTTTACTGGCTCGCAGACCTTGGGGCTATGACCAGCGTCAAGACTGAAGAGTCTTTTTCGGGTCCGCTCGCGACCGTCTCACCGAGATGGACGAAAAGCATTATCCAGCGCTCGCTCCACCAGGGCCTCGCCGCGTTGAAAGCTGCGTGCGAGACAGCTCGTGGAGGACGGTTTGAGGCTTCCCAGTTGAGCGCATGATCCGAGGTCCGCGGTGCCGGCGCGAGCCTGCCAAGAGACGGCAAAGGTCGGCCGGAGCATTAGGGCCAATCAGAATGGATCAGTTCGGGCCTCCAAACCGGCCTGCGCTGCCCGCCATTGATTGTGTGCCATAGCGGAGCTCGCGCCGTCCCCGAAGCCTCTCACCGTGTGCTCGGCCGCCTCCCGCACGAGATTGGCGACGGGTCCACCAGTTCGATCGGTCTCGCGAACGACACGACGTCCTAAGTCGCGCCTCATTCGAACGCCGAAACCTCATAGGGCCACTCCACGACACCAATGCTGCCCCATCTGCCCAGCGTGATCGAGGCCGCGTCGGCGAGAATGTCGGTGCCGCGAATGAGCGTTCGCAGGTCATCCCCGTTGAGGCCGATGCCTTTGGCAGCGAAGGCTGCAAGGTCTCCGGATGGGCGCGGGCGTCCTTCGCCCCGGCCGCGCCCACTTTGCGCGCGCGACCCCGACACGCGTTGACGGCCGTCATTGCCGCCGAGGCGGACCGGCGCTGGAGTCCTCCGCGAGCGCGGGATGGCGAATAGGCGCCCACCGAACCGCAATCTGCATGCATAGCAGGAGGTCCGAGATGTCCTACAGATGCAAGAACGTCGGGAAGAAGCGGCTGGCCATGCGAGCGGGGATTGCCGCCATCGCGGCCATGGCGATGGTCACGGTGGGTCCTGCGACCGCACAGGAGCGCACCGTCGAAGATAGCCTCCTCACCGCCCCGGTTACCAGCTTCGCGCCAATCGTAGCGGCGGTCACCCCATCCGTCGTTAGGGTCGCGACCGAGCCCGCAGGGGGCATGCATCAACGCCTGCGGCCAGGCGACGACTCCGAGGTAATGGATGAGCTGATGCGGCGCTTCGGCGGCACCGACGGACCCCAACCGCCATTCGAGATGCCAGACATCCTTGGTATGGAGGACATGGCCGATCTGGCCCGCTTCGGCGTCGCGATGGAGGGCGCAGGCTTCGTTGTCGACCCCGACGGCCTGATCGCCACGAGCGCGAGCCTGCTCGGCGCGCCCGGCACGACGCAGGTGACGCTTCCGGACGGACGCAGCTTCGATGCCCAAGTCGTGGGACAAGACGCCCAGACGGACTTGGCCCTCCTGCGGATCGACGCGGGCGGGCCGCTCCCGGCGCTCGACTGGGCGGAGTCGGGCATCGTCGAGGCAGGCGATATAATACTGGCTTTCGCCGCTCCAGACGGGGTCGGAACGGTCGTGACCCACGGCATCGTCTCCGCTGTTGGAGAAGAGGAAAGCGACGGACTCTCGGGCGAATTCCTGCGCATTGCACTGCCCCTCGGCCCCGAAGGCCCCGGAGGGCCGGTCGTTGGAATGGATGGCCGGGTTATCGGCATCCTCGTCGGCGCGGGCCCCGACGATGGCGCGGCCTATGCCCTTGCCGCCGACCGGGCGCAGGAGCTCATTTCGGAACTCGAGTCGGCCGGGCAGGTCATGCGCGGGTGGCTCGGAGTGGCGGTCCAGCCCGTCTCAGATGGGATCGCAAGCGCGCTCGGGCTTGAGAGTACTGAGGGCGCACTCATCTCGGACGTGGCGACGGGTTCGCCGGCCGAGCAGGCGGGACTTCTGGCGGGTGACGTCATCGTGGCGCTCGACGGCAATTCCATCGCGGATCCCGAAGCCCTGTCCGAGCGGGTTGCCGCGCTTGCGCCCGGGCATGCGGGTCAGATCGCGATCATCCGCGCCGGTGAGCCGATGGACGTGCCAGTAACCTTGGCCGGGGTGCCCGGCACCGTTCCGCCGGCTGTTGAAGACGGAGTGCTCGTCGAGGAACTGGGTGTCACCGTCCGGAACATCGCGCCCGTCGACGCGGCGGAACCGGGCTTTTCAAATGTTCAGACCGGGGTCGTCGTGACCGAGGTCGGGAACACAGCGGAGCGCACCGGGCTCCGGCAAGGCGACGTAATCGTTGGCGTGGGCCGGGACACGATCTCGGACATGGCCGATCTCACCGCGCGCATCGCCGAGCTGAGCGACGACCGGGAAAGCGTCCTCCTCGGGATCCTGCGCGACGGATCGCGGATGTTCGTGGCTGTGCCGCTGCGTTCGGAATGAAACGGCGCGACGCGGCGAACGACATGTTCCTGAGGGCGCTCGCGGCCATGGAAGAGGCAGAGCGGATGGTCCGGCAAGCCTACCCGCTCTCGCCGGGTCGCCACGGGGCGGTCTGGGAACCCCCGATCGACATCGCGGAGGCGGACGGAGTGCTCTACGTCTGGGCCGTCCTCCCCGGGGTCGACCCGGACATGGTCGAGGTCCGCATCGAACATGCGGAGCTGGTTCTCGCCGGCCAGCGCCGCCTGCCGCCCGAGTTCCGGCGGGCACGAATTCATCGAATGGAGCTGCCGCGCGGTCGTCTCGAGAGGCGCATCCCGCTGCCACCCGGCAACTACCGGATCCGCTCCACCACCCGCGACGGCTGCCTAATGTTGCGGCTGGAGCCGATTGCGACGGGAGGTGACGCATGAAGTCCGAGCCAGATATCGGGGCCACCGCGCCGGTGCCCATTCCGTCGGACGGCCTGATCCTGTTGCCGGTCCGCGACCTCGTGGCCTTTCCCGGGATCGTGTTCCCTCTTGCGATCGGCCGGGCGCAATCCATCGCTGCCGTCCAGCAGGCCGTTCGCGAGGAAAGGCAACTCGGCATCGTGCTCCAGCGCGATCCTGCCGACGATGATCCGGGCCCCGACGGCCTCTACCGCATCGGGTGCAGCGCCGAAATCCTGCGATACATGGCGATGTCGGAAGGTGGCCATCACCTCATCCTCCAGGGCGTCGAGCGCTTCCGTATCCTGGAGATCCTCCGAGGCACGCCCTTCCCGGTTGCCCGGATCCAGACGGTCCCAGAGAGAGACCTCTCCACGCCCGAAATCGAGGGCCGGCTGATGCTGTTGCGCGAGCGGGCCCTCGAACTGCTGGAACTCCTGCCCAACGCGCCACAGGGGCTGATCGAATCCGTCAGTTCCGCGGATGATGCGGCCCGCCTCACCGACATGGCGGCGGCCTATTCGGACCTGCCGGCGAACGAGCGGCAGGAAATCCTCGAAACGCTGGACCTGGCAACGCGGATGGACCGCGTCTCGCGCGTGCTCGCCCATCGCATCGAGGTTCTCAAGGTCACCCGCGAGATCGGACGGCAAACCCGCGCCGCGCTCGACGACCGCCAGCGCGAAGCGGTGCTGCGCGAGCAAATGGCCGCGATCCAGCGCCAACTCGGCGAGGAGGACGACCGGTCCGCCGAGGTCCTGGAACTCTCGGAAGCCGTCGCGAAGGCGGGCATGCCGGAGGCCGTCGAGCGCGAGGTCCGAAAGGAGCTCGCGCGCTACGAGCGAATGCCCGAGGCGGCGGGCGAGGCCGCCATGCTCCGGACCTGGCTCGACTGGATGATCGAGCTGCCCTGGAAGCTACCCGAGACGTCGCCGATCGACCTCACGGCCGCGCGGGCGATCCTCGATGCCGACCATTTCGGGCTTGAGAAGATCAAGGCCCGCATCGTGGAGTTCCTTGCCGTCCGCAAGCTGTCGCCCGAGGGCCAGGCACCGATCCTTTGCTTCGTGGGTCCGCCCGGCACCGGCAAGACCTCGCTCGGGCAGTCGATCGCCCGGGCAATGGGGCGATCATTCGTGCGGGTGAGCCTCGGCGGCCTGCATGACGAAGCCGAGATCCGCGGGCACCGCCGGACCTACATCGGCGCCCTGCCCGGCAACGTGATCCAGGCCATCAAGCGAGCCGGGGCGCGGAACTGCGTGATGATGCTGGACGAGATCGACAAGCTCGGCCGCGGCTTCCAGGGCGACCCCTCGGCCGCGCTCCTCGAAGTGCTGGACCCTGAGCAGAACGCCACCTTCCACGACAATTACCTCGGCACCGAGTTCGACCTGTCGAAGGTGGTGTTCCTCACGACCGCGAACCAGCTCGACACCATCCCCGGCCCGCTCCGCGATCGGATGGAGGTGATCGCCCTGCCCGGCTACACGGCCGAAGAGAAGCTGGAGATCGCGAGTCGCTATCTCGTCCCGAGGCAGGTCAGGACGAACGGCATCAGCGAGGGCCAGGTGAGCCTCTCCGACGCGGCGATTGCCCGGATCATTGAGCGCTACACGCGCGAAGCCGGCGTCCGCAGCCTCGAGCGCGAGATCGGCGCTGTGCTGCGGCACGCGGCCGTAAAGATCGCCGAGGGCGCCACGCCGCCCGTGGCCATCGACCTCGACCATCTCGACGGGATCCTCGGCCCGGCCAAGTTCGACAACGAGGTGGCGATGCGGACCGGCATGCCGGGCGTGGCGACGGGTCTCGCCTGGACGCCGGTCGGCGGCGAGATCCTCTTCGTCGAGGCCAGCCGGGCTCCGGGAAAGGGGCGGCTGACCCTGACCGGGCAGCTCGGCGCGGTCATGCGCGAAAGCGCCGAGGCCGCCCTCTCGCTGCTCAAGTCCCGCGCGGCTGGTCTCGGCCTCGACCCGGGACTGTTCGAGACCACGGACATTCATATTCACGTGCCCGCCGGCGCCACGCCCAAGGACGGCCCGAGTGCCGGCGTCGCAATCTTCGTGGCGCTCGCCTCACTGCTGCTCGACCGCCGCGTCCGGAGCGACACGGCGATGACCGGGGAGATCTCTCTGCGAGGGTTGGTTCTTCCGGTGGGCGGCATCAAGGAAAAGGTGATCGCAGCGGCGGGCGCCGGGCTGCATCGGGTGCTACTGCCCGCCCGCAACCGCCGCGACTACGACGAGATCCCGCAAACGGCCCGCAACCGCCTGGACTTCGTGTGGCTGGAAACGACCGACGCGGCGCTGCGCGAAGCGCTGGAGCCGGAAGCCGAAAAATCAGACGCGCCGTAGCGCTGGGATACCTTTGACGACCGTCAGCGCACTATTGGGCCCGCAGCGCTTCCGGCGGTGCGGCGTAATGGGCCTCGCATTCACTCTCCCTGCCCCGCACGACGCGCCGCCCCCTCAGCGGTCCACGCCGCTCGGTGACAATGGTGCGGCGCGCCTCGGGCTCGCCGTCGCGGTGGAAGTAGATCACGACCCAGTCCAGGGTCCGGTTCAACTCGTGTGCCCGCGCGGTATTCGAGAACAAGACCGTCAAGTGCCAGTCGCCGCGACGCGCATGCATGATCGGAAGCCAGGCCTGCCCCTCGGGATTGAAGCGCTTTGGAGCGATACGGGTCAGCTCCCCGGCCTCGGCCTTGCGGCGGTAGAGCGCGTCGGCGTCGAGCAGCAGACTGACCGGAGGCTCCTCGCGCGGCTGTCCTTGCAGGGGCGCGCGCTGGAAGCGGGACAGGCACTCGGACAGGCTGGCAAGGATCGCCTGTCTTCGCCGCGGTCCGATGCCGGAGATCCGCGCGTCACCCAGCCTGAGCGCCATCTCCAATTCCTCGAGTGTCTCGATGTCACCCGCGCCCGCGATGCGATGGGCGAGCGTCGCGCCAATCCCCGGAATGGTTCGGAAAAGGGCCTCGGGGGTGACCTCCCCCTTCAACCGATCGAGTTGCCGCC
This sequence comes from Histidinibacterium aquaticum, assembly GCF_008710275.1. GTDB lineage: Bacteria > Pseudomonadota > Alphaproteobacteria > Rhodobacterales > Rhodobacteraceae > Oceanicola > Oceanicola aquaticus. Next base: position 2,407 of record NZ_VYQE01000009.1, on the reverse strand, counting down.
AGCGGCCGCTCGTCAGCATCTCCACGATGTCCGCGGCGATGGCGCGCCCAATCCCGGGCAGCCCGATCAGCGCCTCCGTTCCACCGCGCTCGAGCAGGTCGCTGAGCGGCTCTTGCAACCGATCGAGGTAGGCCGCCGCGCTGCGGTGGGCGCGGACACGAAAGCCGTCCTCGCCCTGCTGCTCGAGCAGTTCGGCGTATTCACGAAGGCGCGCCGCGATCTTCCTGTTCTCTTCGGGCACGTCTCCGACCGTTTGAGCGGGACTGTCGGCCATGGTGGCCCTCCCAAGGGACGCAAGCCATCAAGCCCCGGCCCAGGTGTCGCGCCGCTCTCCGGCGTTCCTGCCAAGGCGGCGCAAGCCGGCCTGCCACTGGCACGGTCGCGCGGCAATGACGGCGGTCAATGAGCGCCGTATGACGCACCTGAGACGGTCCGGATACGCCAAGGAGGACAGATCGACGGACGTTTCCAGCGCGCCACATCGGCACCGCGATCACCGGTCAGGCGCATGATCTCGCCCATCGGATTGGCCTTGGCGAAACCGACCACCTCATCTGCGGCGAGACGCCGCGACATCTCCTGTCGCTCGGGCGGCGTCTCGACCGAGATGATCCGCGTCGCGCCAATGAGGCGCGCGCCTGCGGCGGCGCAAAGAACGAAGGGGCCCTGTGAAGCTCGCGAGAAAGTAAGCAGGATTTACCCGGTGCGAACCGGACGTAGAGCATCACCGAGAGACGGATGATCTCGGGCCTGGTCCGGAAGTAGTGGAACGGGCTCGCCGAGTCATTGGGAAGACTAGGCCGGTCCCCGGCCCCGCTCAAGCCGTGCTTCTGACAGAGCCGGGCGAAAAGCTTTCGAGGCATGAGCGCCGTGATCGCACCGGAGCAAGGGACCCTAGCTGAGCTGATCCAAAAGACGATTTTCGTGCGCCATCAGGGACGGACGAGGCGGGGAACAAAGACCTCTGGCGGCAGGTCCGAAAGCGCCGTGCCGGCATCGAGGGCACGCAAGGTCCCCGCGATGAGCGGGGCCACAGTCAGTACCCTCAGCCTACTACCGAGCGCGTCTGCCTCGGCAGCAGGCAGCGGCGCGACACTATCGGTCAGCGTCACACTATCTAGCCCGCATCCATTGAGCACCTCTGCTGCACCAGTTGCCAGCAGACCGTGGGCGGCAATCGCATGAACCTGGCGCGCTCCGCGAGCTCGTATCGCATCCGTCGCCCTGTGGATTGTCTGTCCGCCGCAGATCATGTCGTCGACGATGTAAACAACCCGTCCCTGAACATCACCGGCAAATAGCGAGCCCGAGACGACACCTCCGCTACGCCGTTTTTCCATCAGGCCGAAACCGACCGGACGATTGGCTCGCCTTTCGACGGCCTTGCGCACCAACTCGGCCCGCTTGATCCCGCCCCCATCCGGCGAAACAACAGCGATCTCCGTACTGTCGCTTTGTCCGGCGATGTCGGCCGCAAAAAGCTCGACCGTGGTAAGGTCTATTGCGGCAATCCGGTACGCGTTCTGAAATGCGGTCTTCGTATGCACGTCGAGCGTTACGACGGCATCGGCCCCAGCCGCCTCAAATAGCGCTGCAACGTATCTGGTGGTGACAGGGTCACGGGACTTGGTCTGCCGGTCCTTGCGGGAGTACGGAAGATAGGGTGCGAGCGCGGTGACGCGGCGTGCCCCGTTCTGCTTGCAGGTCGAAACGAAAAACAGCAGACGAACCAGGCGGTCATTAACAGAGGCATCCTCTTCAGCGTGAAGCTCGTGAAACACAACGACTTCCCTGTCTCGGACGCTGACGAGCGGTCGTGCCTTGTGCTCGCCACCTGCAAATTCACGCTCTTCGTGTGGCGCGCAGTCGAAATCGCCGGCCGCTGCGATGCGGCTTCCGAGCAGGCCCGAACCGTTGAGGACGAAGAACAGCATACACCGACGCTCCGCCGGTGATCGCTGCACGGCATTGACCGGCATCAATGAGGCATGGCTGCGAAGGGTCAGCATGACTCGGCGGTTCACCCCACCGGCGAAGTAGCATCGATGAAGATCGACCAACAAATTCGCGCTCCGACGCTCTTGGAGAAGAGCCTCGCACTGTCCCGTCCGTCGACCCTCGGTTATCCCCCCTCTACGAAGATCGAGACAATCGAAACGCATGGTGCCATCGTCTTCTTGACCCCCGATCGGGCATTCAAGTTGATCAAAAACGTCGCCCTGGGGGAGACTGACTACCGCTCGCTATCCGCGCGTGAACGGCGTTGCCGGGCCGAACTGCGTCTTAGGTTCAGGATTCATAACCAGTAGATGACGAGTGCTGCTAGGGCGATGGCGGAGAGGAAGACCTTGGGGCAGCGATCATAGCGCGTCGCCACCCGCCGCCAGTCTTTGAGCCTGCCGAACAT
>NZ_VYQE01000008.1 GCF_008710275.1 Histidinibacterium aquaticum | reverse complement strand
GCGAGGCCGGCAGAACGATAGCAGCTATGGACTCCAACGCTGTCTCGCAGAATTGCGAGAGCTTGAAGTTCAATTGTCACGAGCGTCTGTTGGAACCGCCGGTCTGGGGCATCCCTTCTTGCGAGTTGTAGGTAGTAAAGCGCTTTCTCACATTTCTTCTGCTGACCGATCTGCGTATGCCAGAGGGCTAAAATACGCGCAGCATGGGCCCTTACCTCCGAGGATTCCTCGTGCATCGTGATCATGGCCAGGTCATGGAGCGCGCGTTCCTCAAAACCGAGTCCGAGCAGCTTGACCCGAAGGTCCTCAACCCTTGCTAGCGGCGCCTCACTCATTTCGTCCTCTTGCACAATTGGTCCGTTTTGATCTAATTTGCCCTACTCGCACTTGGAAAGCCGGGCAAGAAGGAAGTCTTGGATGACCAAAGAAGAGCAATCCCAGCCCGGCCTTGGTTTTGGCGCCACCTGCTCAGAAGAAGACCCAAGGATGTTGGAACTTCTTGGAAGCGCTGAGCCCGAGGCTGCTGTCACGGAGCTTGTTGATCGAGACGTCCGAATAGCAGAATTAGTTGCGCAAATCGAGATCTTAGAGCAGGATCTTTTTGCGGCACGAGGACGAATTTCCGAAATATATAAAAGCACTTCATGGAAGATAACTGCGCCCCTGCGTTCAATCATGCTTTGGATACGCGGTCGCGACACTTAGTTATTCGAATAGGCTCTATCCCCGAGCACATTCTTTCTCTACCCAGATTCTCGCGCACCGTGGTCGGTAACTGTCTCTCAAGGCTCCATCTCAATAGGGACATGGTACGGTCTTTCCTTAGGAATTCCCGTATTAATTAGCGCTTCTCGTTTTAGCACTTTTTCTTTTTGCCATTCATTCCAGGCCTCCCAGTAGTCTATCCTAACTCCGGATATTTGGTCGCGAATGATCTTTCCTGGGCCAGACGAAGTTAGGGAGGCTCCATGTCTTCTGCCGATAGTTAGCACTTCGGCAATGTGACAGACTGAAGGCTTGCCGTAGCTCAGAATGATCCGGGAGATGAATTCCCTGTCTGCTCCGAACCGGACGCTATCGAAGTAGCCAATCCGATTGAATACTTCGCGGCGAATGAGTGTCGAGTGCGGACAAACTTCGACTATTGCCCCATTCGGGCTAACCTCAATCTGGGCATGATCGAAGAGCCGCAACCAATCGGATGTAGTAACCATTAGCCCCCCGTCTGTCGCCATTTCCTCTAGATGGCGCTCAAGATGATTTGGCGTCCAAATGTCATCGGAGTCACACAGGGCTATGAGGTCGCCTTCAGAATTCTGGATACCAGCATTCTTTGCCAGATAGGTGCCGCTGTTCTTCTCATTTTTTATAATGCGGACTCTATCATCACGAGTCTGTATTTCCCTTAGCCGCTCAAGGGTGGAATCCGTTGAGTTATCATCAACAACAATGAGCTCTAGATTGAGATAGCTCTGAGATAGTATCGAGGCAACCGCAAGTTCAACATACCTCTCGACATTGTATGCCGTCAGGACCACGCTTACTAAGGGTCCATCCTTTACGTCCTTCAGGCTCTTCTGTCGGTTAGCTATACGTAGTGCGTCGAAACTCGGCGCGCTTATCGTGCAGTCTATTCCAAAACATTCGAAGGCAGTTGGTAATGCGGAAACGTCTCCATCTCTTGCTGTCAAGGCGTTGCTTAGAAAAACGCGGCCGACCGGACACCCTGGGACGCGTGTCTCGAGTCGGCGAGCGAGTCTCTCAGCTTCGTCGAACTCCTTCCTTTCGAGCAGATAGGAGAGATATAGAGTATTACCTAGTTCCTCGGCTCGGGCCCCTGGTGCATCGCAGAGTTCTAGCAGGCGAAGCATCTCTCTCTGATTCTCAGTGGCCAATAAACGTGCACGTTCCGCAAGAAACCTAGTATTTAGTGGTTGCAAGAGCGACTGTTGCCGATTGATCAAAAGTGCTTCGTCGAGCTTGCCCAGTCTACGTTTTGCTTGCGCTAATACGGCAAGGGCTTGCTGCCGACCGTCACTACCTTGGTCGGCTTCATCGAGATACACTTCAGCAAACTTTTCTGCGCCCCTGAAGTCTCTCCAGAACGCTGATCGGATAGCCAGGAGAAGGTGAGCCGCCTGTCGGAGTTCGACTTCAGGCTGATCACATAGGAAGTATGCGAACTCAAGAGCTGCACGAGACTCGAAACTCCAGAGCGATCTGACCAAAAGTCTAAATGTCTCAGGCCCGCCAAGTTCTCCAAGTACTTTTTCTAATGGTTCACGTTTAGATGCCTGCCCGGCTTCTTGGTGGAAGGGTACCAAGAGCGCTGCTACTACGCGCCCATCTGCTTGCTCTCGTCTGTCCGCGACAAGCGTGTCGGACAGGCCAAGGACACGACGCAAATATGACCCCGTCCACCTGTACACTGTTATGGGGACACCTATTCGACGGGCTAAACGTCGCGCCCACAAGTAGATGGCATCGAGCATATTTTAGTGGCTTCTCTCACTGATTTTTGCTATATTCTATTTTTTGATTTGGTTGGTTTCACTGGGGAATAACTTTTCATTCAGTATTATTCTCCTCGGCCACAGAGTTCCCGTTGGTCGCTAGTGCACCCTTGCTGTGAGCCGAGTCTCTTCTTAGCTGATGAACCTGATATGCAGTCGTTTTGGTCACTCTCGCCCCTACGTTGGAGTTCATCCTGGCCCCTGATGACGCTGTATTCAGTGAATTAATCAAGTATCCCGAACGCTGGCAGAAGCTTCAAACCCTGGACTGCGCGAGCGTTCCGCCAGCTTGTCAGACTTGATCCCCTCGTGCCTGGCGCAGCGACCCATAGCTCACTCCAGGCTATTCACCTTCCTGACCCACCCCAGGAACGCCCGGTCCGGCGCCGCGAGCTTCGGCCTACCCGTCGCCTCCCAAACGCCCCGCCACTCGGCCGCCAAGGCATGAACATCCGCCCCCGGCCGCAGCGCCCTCGCCTCGTCCAAGGCCTCGGGCGAAAGATGCGGCCCGGTTTCCGACACCGGCCGCCGGCGAGTGACGCATAGCATGTCGCCGCTTTCCTCGGCGAGGTGGTAGTCGGGCAGGTGATCGGCTGCAATCATCCTCCGCAGGCTCGCGCGGAAAACCCTCAAGGGCGCAGCGCTGCCGGCCTTCTTGTGGAGCGTCGCCACCGAGACACGCCACATGGGCTGTCGGCCGCAGTGCTTGCGGGCCAGCTCGTAGACCCGGCGCTCGAGGGGCTTTCTCAGGCGGAAGTAATCGCGGCTGAGCGTCAGTACCGACTTCGCCAGCACCGCGCGGAAGAGCCAGTCCGAGAGCGTGACCGTCACCGAGATCATCCGTCCGCCGCGGGTCTTCCGGACGATCTCCCAGGCTTCAATCAGGCCGAAGCCGCGGGTCGTCTCCTCGCCCCCCGTCGCGATGTTGGTGGTGATGCGGGTGCCGGCCAGCCGCTCGAAAGCCTCGCGCAGCCTCCCGTAGGCGTCGCCCGAGGTGTCGCGGTTGGTGGCGACCAGCAGGTCGTGCGCCTTGAGGGTGAGCGTCCGGCTGATCTGCCGGCCTGCGTTCACCGCAGCCATCAGCTGGCTGATGCAGTAGATCAGCACGTCCTTGTCGTGGATCGTGGCCCGCCCCTTCACCGAGGGCGTCACCGTCACCTCGGTGCCGTTGTGGGCGTAGGAGAGAACCCGCCGGTCGGGACGGGTGGCGAGCGAGAAGATCGGGTGCTCCATGCTGCCCAGATCGTCCTTGGGGCTGGCATCGAAGATGTCGCAGACGAAGAAATCGCCCGTGGGATGCCTCAGGGGGCCCAGCCCCTCCTGCCCTGCCGCCGCCATCACGTCGCTCTCTCGCTGCTCGCCCTCTTTCGGGGTTTCAGTGACACCCTAGGGGGATCCGGCCCTCCGCGTCCATCGCCCGAGTCACGGATCGGAGTCGCCGGGGCGTGGCATCGGAGTCGCTCTATCGGGGGATCGGAGTCGGAGGCCCTACCTTAAGCCCCTGAAAAACAGGGCGATGCGGGCCGCTCCCAGCGCCGTAACACTATACTAACAAAAAATAACAGACGAAGGCTGGCCAGATCCCACCTTACGGCCTCAAGATACAGGGGTCCGAGAGGCCCCTACCCCCGAATCTGGCTGAGAAATGCACTGAGGTTGCGGTTTTCCTTCCATGTGCTGCGTTTTTCGGTATTCTGACGAAAACTGCGAACATCACGAGCTGACCGGAGAGAGGCAATGAGCAGCGATCTCCCGCCGTACTTCCGCATCGACCCCGCCCGGGCGGCCCAGTCGCTGGGCGAGCCCGCCAGCACCGAAGGCTTCGGAGAGATCGCCCGGGCCTGCGCCGCGGGGCGGGCCGACCTCGCCTCCCGCGGGCTCGAGGACGATGGCGACCGGCGGCTGCGGCTCTTCTCCACCTGGGAGATCTGCCGCTACCTGATCCCGGTCGCCCAGGGGCACTTCCGCCGGGTTCTGAAGGCGAACCCGGAGCTCCCCCAAGGCCGCAGCGAAACGGAGGGCGGGGCCAAGTGGTTCAGCCTTGACGAGGTTCTGCGGCTGCGGGCGCATTTCGGGGCCGAAGGCTCCAAGGCCAAGCACTACCTGCCCTACCGCCCCGAGGGGCTGCCGGCCAAGATCGTGGCGGTGGCGAACTTCAAGGGCGGCGTGGGCAAGACCTCCACCGCGGCGCATCTCGCCATGTCGGCGGCGCTCGACGGCTACCGGGTGCTGGTGGTGGATCTCGACAGCCAGGGCAGCATGACCAGCGTCTTCGGCGGACGCGTCGAGGACGAGTGGGGCACGGTCTTCCCGCTTATCGGACGGCACTACGCCGAGCACCTTCAGGGCGAGAACCGCAGGCGGGCAGAGCGGGGGGAGACGCCCCAGCCGCTCGACGAGACCCTGGACGAGGCGCTGAAGATCTCGGCGCGGGATCTCGTGCAGACCACCCACTGGCCCAACATCGATCTCATCGGCGCGCAGCTCAATCTCTACTGGGCGGAGTTCCAGATCCCGGTCTGGCGCATGGCCGCCCGTGGCTGGAAGCTCTGGGACGCGCTCACCGACCGGCTGGAGGCGGACGGGCTCCTCGACGACTACGACATCGTCTTCCTCGATACCCCCCCTGCCCTCGGCTACCTCACGATCAACGGCCTCGCCGCGGCGGATATCCTGTTGGTGCCGCTCGGCGCCTCCTTCCTGGAGTTCGACTCCACGGGCCGCTTCTTCGACATGCTCCACGCCACCTTCGGCTCGATCGAGGAGGGGGAGAACATGGCGGCCCGCGCCCTTGGCCGGGAGGAGCTGCGCTTCGAGTGGGATGCGGTGCGGGCCATCGTCACCCGTTTCGACGCGACACAGCAGGCCGAGCTCGCGAGCCTGATGCAGGCCTATCTCGGCCCGACCCTCTCGCCGCACCGGCAGGACTTCACCGCGCTCATCGGCCAGGCCGGCGAGCAGGTGCAGGGCATCTACGAGGCCGATTACCGCGACTTCAACCGCGAGACCTATGCCCGCGGGCGCGAGACCTTCGATGCCACCTATGCCGCCTTCAAGAGCCTCCTGGTGGGGGCCTGGCACCGCGACGCGCAAGCCGTTGCGGAGGCCGCCGAATGACCGCGCGGTGGTCGAGGACCCCGGTAACCCGGGCCCCCTACCCTGCCCGCGCAAAGGGAGATGTGACATGGCCAAACGCAAGCGCTTGACCCCGGCGAGAACGGGATATCTCGCCACGCCACCCGCCTCCTCCGGCAACGGGGTGCGCCCCGGGCTGCTGGCCTCCGGCAGTTCGCCCGCGCCGATCGCTTCGGTCGCGGGCGAGGCCTCCGCCGCCTCGGCGCTTTCCGAGCTGAGCGAGAGCCTGGAGCGCGCCCGCTCCGAGGGCCGCATGGTGGTCTCCCTGCCGCTCACGCAGGTCGAGACCGGCTACCTCGTGCGCGACCGGATCGCTGTGGCCGACGAGGAGACCGAGGCCCTGAAGGAGAGCCTGCGCGCCCGCGGCCAGCAGACGCCCGTCGAGGTGACCACCCTCGGTCCCGATCGCTACGGCCTGATCTCCGGATGGCGCCGGGTGACCGCAATCAAGGCTCTGCACGAGGAAACGGGAGAGGAGCGTTTCGAGGCGGTACAGGCTCTGATCCGCAAGCCATCGGAGGCTTCCGAGGCCTATACTGCCATGGTCGAGGAGAACGAGATCCGGGTCGGGCTCAGCTACTACGAGCGCGCCCGGATCGTGGTGAAGGCTGCCGAGGCTGGCGTCTTTCCCGATGCCTCCACCGCCCTCGCCCGGCTCTTCGGCGCGGCCTCGCGTTCGCGCCGGTCCAAGATCAAGTCCTACCTCGCCATCGTCCGCACCCTCGACGGCCAGCTGCGCTTCCCCCAGGCCATCGGCGAGCGCCTCGGCCTGCAGCTCTCCCGCGCGCTGGAGGATCCGGGCTTCGCCGAGCGGGCCGGCCAGCGCCTCTCCGAGGCCGCCCCAGGTAGCGCCGAGGAGGAGACAGCCCTACTCACCGCCCTCCTGGCCCCCTCCCCTGCCCCGTCGAAGGCCTCGGAGGCACCTGCCCCCCAGCGCCCCCGCATCGCCCCCGGCGAGACCTGCACCCTCACCCGCGACGTCCGTCTCCGCGTCGACCGCGACGGATCGGTCACCCTCTACGGCCCGGGAGTGACCGACAGCTTCCGCTCCCGCCTGCTCGAGGCCTTCGGATCCGCCGGCGCTGAGTAGGCCTCTGTCCTGCTGCGAAACATTTCAGATCCGTGTTGTTTCGCGCGCGAAACAACACAACTTCCAAATGTTTCGCGCTCGAGACATCGGGTCAGCGCTCAAGCACGGCCTTGTGGTAGCGAGCCATCAGCACCAGCCCGAAGGCAGTGAGGCTGAGGCCCAATCCGAGGACGTATGAGTAGGACACGTAAGTCGCATCATACATGGGGTAGAAGCCCGACCGCGCGAGACCAGTGACGTGGATCAGAGGATTCCACCACAAGATGGCCTGTGCTGACGAGGGGAGGTCCTCGTAGATGTAGATAACCCCTGAGGCTAGGAAGAGCGGGCGATTGAGGATGCCCCAGACGGTGGTCCAGATCGGGACGAAACTGCCGAAGACGCAATTTATCATGCCGATGCCGAGACCAAGTAGTCCGGCCATGATGTAGGCGGTCAGAACCGGCCCGAAGTCGATTACGGCCTGTGTATCTACAAAGATCAGGATTCCGCTCAGGACCAGACAAGCGATCATCAGTTGGGTAAGCGTGTTCAGGACGAGGCGCGCCAAGACTGCGTCGATCCACCTGACGACAGGATAGGCCAAGAGGCTCTTGGAGAACTTCAACGACCGCATCGTCGTGTTGTTGATCTTCCCGTAGTAGCCGAACGCTAGCACACCGGTTGCGTAGAACAGGATAAAACTATTGCCGAGCGAAGGGGTCCGCATGACGAGCGAGAAGGCCAGCGACAGGATGAAGATCATGCCGAGTGGTTCGGCGAGAGCCCAGATATAGCCGCCTGGCGTGCGCCCGTAGCTCGAGGTCATCTCCCGCAGGATCAGCGCCGTGATGTTGCGCAGCGGTGACCGGCGGACCTGTGGCGACTGGGGGGGGCGGACCGACGACTGTGCCGGAGCCAGGTCGGATGGAGAGATCTCTGTCATGGGTGCGTCCAGGGGGCCTGAGAAAGCTGGCCTTTCGAGCGCGGAGTATGTAGAAGCCCTGACTTGAGATCAAACCGGATCCGAATGGACTGAATTTGGCGGACCAAGCGAAACCCGACCGTCCTTCTCCGGAGGTCACCTTCCTCCGCCAGGCCGATGAACCGCGCCCCAAGACGCCGGAAGCCCCGGCCGAGAAGACGGAGCCGAAACCCAAACCCAAGCCCGAAAGCGACAAGGGCGGCAGTGGCAAGCCCGCTCCCAAGAAGGGTGGCCAGAAGAAGCCGCTCGACGTCGTCGAGGTCACGCCCGCCGCGAAACCCGCCAGGATGCGCAAGCGGCACTGGGGCCTGCTGTTCCTATTCCTGCTGACGGTCGTAGCCCCTCTCGGGGTGGCCGGATGGTATCTCTGGGAACGTGCGGAAGACCAGTACGCCTCTACCGTCGGCTTCACCGTTCGGCAGGAGGAGAACACTTCGGCCAGTGCCCTTCTAGGGGGACTCACGAGCCTGACCGGGGGGGCGGCCTCCACGGACGCCAACATCCTCTACGAGTTCATCCAGAGCCAGAGCCTGGTTTCCAGCGTCAACGAGCGGCTGAACCTGATCGAGGCCTATTCTGCGCCCTACGAGCAGGATCCCGTCTTTGCCCTGGATCCCAACGCCTCTCTCACGGAACTGACCGACTACTGGCGCCGGATGGTCCGGATCTCCTTCGACGAAGCATCGGGTCTTGTCGAGCTCCGGATACTCGCGTTCGAGCCGGAATTCGCCCAGTCCTTGGCGCAAGAAATCCTCGACGAGAGCCAGGTACTTATCAATGAACTCAACGCCGCCGCCCGCTCTGATACGATCAGCTACGCCGAGGCTGACCTCGAGGAGGCGCTGGAACGTGTCCGGGATGCCCGCGAGGCGCTGACCCTGTTTCGTACGCGGACGCAAATTGTCGATCCAGAGACGGACATCCAGGGCCGGATGGGCGTGCTGAACAACCTTCAACAACAGCTGGCCCAGGCCCTCATCGAGTACGACCTCCTAGTCCAGAGCACTTCCGAGAGCGACCCCCGCGTCTCTCAGGTCCAGAGCCGCATTGACGTCATCCGTGAGCGCATCTCAGAAGAGCGATCGAGCTTCGCGACAGAAGAGGCCAACTCGGCCGGCGAGGATTACCCGACGCTCATGGCTGAGTATGAGAGCCTCACCGTCGACCGGGAGTTCGCCGAGGAGACCTACCGCGCGGCTCTCGCGGCTCTCGACGCCGCCCGCAGTGCCGCGAACCGGCAGACCCGGTACCTCGCCGCCTATATCCAGCCGACATATCCTGAAGTGGCGGAGTTCCCGCGGCGCTGGGTCCTCATGGGCATCGCCGCGCTCTTCCTGTTCCTGGCCTGGGCGATCATCTCACTGGTCTACTACTCGATCCGCGACAGCCGGTGAGACCCTGCGCCGATGATCCGGTTCGAGAACCTCTCCAAGAGCTTCTGGCTCAAGGGCCGCCGGAAGGTGGTGATCGACAATCTCAACCTGACGCTTCCCACCGGCACCTCGCTGGCGCTCTTGGGGCGTAACGGCGCGGGCAAGTCCACGCTCCTGTCGATCATCGCCGGGACCCTCGCCCCCGACACCGGCCGGATCATCACCGACGGGGCGATCTCCTGGCCCGTGGGCTTCGGCGGCGCGATCCACGGTGAGCTCACCGGGGCGCAGAACTGCCGCTTCGTGGCGCGCATCTATGGGGTCGAGACCGAGGAGCTGATGCAGTTCGTGCGTCACTTCGCCGAGCTGGGCCCGCATTTCCACATGCCAGTGCGGACCTACTCCTCGGGCATGAAGTCACGTCTGAGCTTCGGCCTCTCCATGGGGATCAAGTTCGACACCTACTTGATCGACGAGGCCACGGCGGTGGGTGACGCGCGCTTCAACAAGAAGAGTCGGGCCGTCTTCCACAGTCGGGTTAAGAACGCCTCTGCCATCATGGTCAGCCACAGCATGAGCCAAGTACGCCAGTTCTGCGATACCGGCGTCGTGCTGAACAAAGGCCGGCTGGAGTACTATCCCGATCTCGAGGAAGCCATTGCGCGGCACGAGAAGCTCGTTTCCTGAGAGGGGCAGGGAGGGTCACTCCCGGGCGCGGCGCAGTCTCTCGTAGGTCTCCCGCAGGTAGCGCTCTCCGGGCAGGGCGAGATCGAGGTCCGAGCGCAGCCGGCCGAGGGCTGCGGCGACGGCCCGGCGTTCGGCCCGGTCCTGGGACGCGATGCACAGCAAGATTTCGGAGAGCGCGCGGCTCGCGTCTCCCGAGGTCAGGGCATTCATAATCCGGGAGAGAGGGCCCGTTTCGCTGCGAAACACCTCGGCGATGCTCCCCGAACCGGCACAGATCGTCTCAAGGCGGTCGAGAACCTCGCCAACCTCCTCCGGACCCAGCAGCGTGAGCTCGTCAGAGAGCCAGGCCGGACGGACCCATGCCTCCTTGATCGCAGCGGCGAGTAGGGCAGGGGCGAGGCTCCGGGGGACAGGCTCAAGCACGGGGGCGGTCCCGACCATGGCAGGAGAGCCCGCTTCCTCGAGGCGCTTCAGATAGAAGGCAGCGGCCTCCACCAGGTCGGAGGATCCGGGTGCGGCATAGGGGACGAGCCGAGCCGGATCCGGGCGAAGGTTGGCTGGAACCTCAGGGGGCCAGCGATGGCTCTCGGGCGGGGGTAGGGGCGTGTCCAGACCCGCCAGCCGGAAGCCGCGGGCGAGCAGGTGCAGCCGCCCGGGATGCTTCGAGAGGCTCTGGCGCAGCTCCGCGAGACCCTCGGCCTGCAGTACCCCTCCGGGAGGCAGGAAGAGCCCGGGATGGGTCGCGGCGGCGGCGGCGGTTTCCGCCAAGACCTCGCTCGAGGTCCTGGCATCGAGATGGATCTGCTCGGGCGGCCGCGGCCACCCGCCCGCATCGGCGAAGCGGGCGAGGACCGGGCTCGGACCGGCATGGGCGATGACGATCTCGTCCTCTTCTCCGGCCATCTCCGAGAGGCTTTTCAAGGTGGCCCAGTGACGAAAATCGTCGTCATCGGCGGCCGGCGGAAGACAGAGCAAAAAAGCCAGCGGTGCGGTCATGCGGCGTCTCCCATGGCGAGATGGATGAGGATGTCGCGGGCCAGCACGGGGTCCTCCATGGCGATCCGCGCGTAGAAATCGGGCCCTACATGCCGGGCGAAGAAGCGGGCGGAGAGGGCCTCAAGCCTCGGATGCAGCTCGGGCACGATGTTCTCGCGGAGCCAGCCGAGCAGGTAGCCCACGAAGCGCAGGAAGGGCAGGGCGAGCGGGCGGTCGGGCAGCAATCGCCTGGCCAGCACATCGAGCGACTCGAAGACCGCCAAGCGCGCTTCGCCAGTCTGGTTGGTGAGGCGGCCCCCGCCGGGGCGGACGATGTGCAGGGCGCCGATGCGCCCCGAGGCGAGGACGGTCCGGGCCGCGTCGAAACTCTCCCAGTGCAGGGCGATGTCGTTGTGCACCGGGATCTCGGAGCAGCGGATGCCGTTCTCGCGCAGGAAGGCGGTCCGGTAAATCTTGTTCCAGGGATAGTTCGCCGCCTGGGCGAGCCGGGCCGAAACAGCCTCTGAAACGGGCCCTGACAGGGCCGTGGCCGAGAGCCCGGAGGCGGCCCAGAGCGCCTCGTCGGCATGGGGCTGTGCCCAGCCGCGCCAGAGCATGCGGCTGTCGGCATGCCGGAAGATGCAGAAGTCGTAGTCGCGCCCCGCGAGATCCGCCCAGAGCGGGCCGATCTCCGGGCTCAGCCGATCGTCGCCGTCGAAGTAGAGCAGGTGGGAGGCGCTCACCGCCTCGAGCCCCCGGTTCCGGGCGCCCCCGGCCCCGCGGGAGACCTCTTCGCGCAAGAGCGTGACGGGCAGGCCCCGGGCGGCGCGGCGCAGCGCCCTTTCCTTCAGCGGCGGGTCGCTTCCGTCGTCGACCACCACGATCTCGCTGACGGCCTTCGTCCCGGCGGCCTCGCGCAGGAGCCGTGGCAGGTCTGCGTGGTCGTTTCGCGTCGGGACGACGAGGGCGAGACTCTCGGTCATGCCGTGAAGACCCTGAAATCGAGGAGCGTCGCGCGGAAGGGGCGGGTGGGGAAGAAGAGGATCACCTCGCGCCAGGGCGGGTCGGCCGGCGCGTCGGACCGGTCGCCCAGGGCGACCGCGTCCATGTGGCTGCCGATCTCCGGGCGCAGCAGCAGGTGCTTGTCGAAGAACCGGTCAACGAAGCCCTCACGGGTGCCGGAGCGCAGGCATGCCCGGGCGCGGGTGATCTCGGGCGCCACGCCGCTGCACATGAGGCCCAGGAAGCCCGCCTCCTTCAGGAGACCTCCGGAGAAGCGCATGTGGAGGGCGCACCAGCCGCCCGGCCCCGAGGTGCGCACGTCCAGTTCGAGCAGGCGTCCCCGCGGAGAACGCCACTCCCCCTCGATGCCGAGCGCCGGATCGGCGTCGACCCGGATCCGGTGAGCGAGACGGGTGCGGGAGGACAGCGTGCCCGAGGCCTCGCGCCGTACCAGGGCCGCGATCCGCCGGTTGGTGCGATCCTCAGGCCGAGCGAACAGCACGGGACGGACTTTCGGGTGTCTTTGAGAGGCTGGCGGCTCGCGGTTCGAGCTCGAGGGCCTTCTGCCAGAACGCCTCGCTCGTCAGCCGTGGATAGGCCGCCTGCCAGTCCGACTTCAGGCCGGAATAGTGCCTGTTCAGGCGCAGGAGATTGCGCAGGAGGCGCCAACCCTCCCGGAAGGCGGCGCGCTTGGAATGGCGGACGGTGTAGCTCTGTCCGCTCTCCGGGTTCACCGTGGTGATCTCGGCCGCGCCCCAGACCCAGCGGATCCGCGACCGGGCCTCGGATGTCATGGTGATCCGGTTGCCGATCCGCGCGAAGCCCGGAAGCAGGTGTCCGTTGACCGTAAGCTTCATCAGCCAGCGGATGACCGGGTTCCACGGGGAGAACCGCTCCCGCTCCGGAGGCAGCGGGCCGTCCATGGGGGCCCAGGCCTCCTCCCGGCGCAGGGCGGCGAGGTCGGCGCGGCGCTGGCTCATGTCGGCGTTCGCCGCGAACCAGTCGGGCCCGCGCATCACGTCCTCCACGGCGAGGTTGATCGCCGAGAGGGTCTCGTAGTGCATGCGGATCACGTTGCGGGCCCAAAACCAGACCGGGATCTTCAGCAGCCGTAGCCGGCCGCGGTCCATCTTCGGCAGGCTCAGGTGGTGGGCCAGGTGGCTGCGCAGATCGAGGTACCAGGTGAGGGGGCTTTCCTTGCCGGTGAATCCGTCCTGGAAGGAGGCCACGCCGTTCAGGGTGACCGGTGCGAAATCGTGGGCAAGGGCGAAGCTCACGTCGTCGCCGCGCACGAAGAAGGGGAAGGGCAGGTGGCGCACCGCCTCCAGCGGGAAGGCGAAGTACCACCAGCCGCCGTAGAAGTTGGGCGGGTTGGGGCCGGCCGCGTCGAACTCGATCTCGCGGACCTCGGAGAAGCGCCGCAGATCCGCCGCGAGGTGCTGGGGGATGCAGCGCCCGTCGAAGAGCGCCCCGTTCTCCCAGAGCCGCCAGGGCTGATCGACGGTGATCATCGCGCCGGCGACGGCGGTGGCGGGATCGGTGGCATAGGCGAGGAAAGTGCGGGTGCGCTCCAGCGCCTCCATGTGCACCGAGGCGTCGTCGTCCATGAAGAGGCAGTGGCTGGCCCCTTGCTCGCGCGCCTCCAGGAGCCCCCGGGCGAAGCCGCCGGCGCCGCCGAGGTTCTCGGAGGGGATCACGGTGACGGTGTCGGAGGGGGGCAGGTCGAGGCTCTGCCCGTTGTCGACAATCTGCATCCGAATCCGGTCTTTGAGCTCCGGATGTGTCTCTATCCAGGCCTGAAACCGCTCCGCCGTTCGGGTGGCGGCAGCCTCGCGGCGGAAGGTGGTGACCGAGACCACGAGCTCCGGATCGCGGAGGGGTGCCTGTGCGGTGAGCCAGTCAGCCGCCTCCAGCCGCGCCGGACCGAGGGCAGTGAGCTGCAGCGCCAGGATCCGCCGGTCGTCCACCGGGCCGGGCAGAAGGGCGTCGAGATCAAGGGTCGCGGGGTCGCTCTCGGAGAGGGTCACCACCTCGGTCCTGACCGGCGAGACCGGGCCCCGGGGCCGAGTCTCAAGCAAGCAGACCTCGAAGCGCCCCTCCCCCGCGAGTTGCAGCGAGAGGCTCTCCAGCCCCGTGCGGTTGCGCCACTTGCCCAGGGCGAAGAGGTTGAACCAGGTGTCGAACCGGACCCGCCCGCCCCCGCCAAACTCCAGCCGCCGGTCTTCTTCTGAGAGCCCGACGCCCCCCCAGCTGTGGAGGTAGAGCGCACGCTCGGTGCATAGACCCTGTTCCGGCCAGATCAGGCTTTGGAGAAGGTGGCCGTCCCCGGCGGTGGTCAGCTGGCGATCTTGCACGTCACGGCCCCTGCCTGCGCGGTCCAATGGCAGCGTTCTACCGGTGGCCCTTGGGGGGCGCAACGGACCGGGCCGGGGCCTCTCCAGAAAGCGCTTTAGGCCGCAGTCGCGCTGTGCTTGAAGGTGCCCGAATGACAGGCAGGGATATCGACGTGACGGCAAGAACCGGCGGCAGGGGCCCCGCCCGGAAGGGCGGGTGGCGATGAAGGCGATCGTACACATCGGCACTCCGAAGACCGGAACGACGACGCTGCAGCACGCGCTTGTCGCGAACCGGGAGGCGCTGGAGCGGCAGGGGGTGCTGCACCGGGTCCATGGACCGAGGCCGAACCAGTCCGAGCTGCTGATCATCGCCCAGACCCGGATCGGCAGGCCGGTGAGCGACGGGATCCTGCAGCGCATCTTCGGCTTCTCCTCGATGGACGGACAGAGCCGGGTGGCGGAGGAGATGACCCGCCGGATCGACGCCGACATCGAGACTACCGACTGCCCGCGCTGTCTCTTTTCCTGCGAGATGCTCGGCTGGCCCTACCGGCGGCGGCGCTCGATACAGGCCTACCACGACTTCTTCTCCGAGCGCTTCGACGAGGTCGAGTACATCATCTACCTGCGCCCCCAGGACAGCTGGATGTTAAGCTCCTACTCCCAGAACCTGAAAAACGGCGGCACGGATACCATGGCGGAGCACCTCGCCCGGTTCGAGCCTCCCGACTACGACGCCTTCGTCCGCAGGCTGGAGAGCGTCGTTGGGCCAGAGCGCCTGCAGGTCCGGCTTTTCGACCGGGCCCGGTTCGAGGGCGGGGATTTCCTTACTGACTTCAGCCATGCCGCGGATCTGGAGGGCCTTACGGTCTCAGAGGAGGAGCGTCGCAACGAGAAGCTCACCGCTGTCGAGGCGGCGCGCATGCGGCGTGTGAACGAGATTGCCGCGCGGCTCGGCCATGGCTGGCCCGGCTTCCTGCTCCGGATTGGTCTCAACCGCTCCGCGGCGCTGCTGGAACGGGGAGGGGCCCCCGCCCTCGCCTTCAGCGAAGAGGACAAGGCCCGGATCCGGGAGGTGGCAGCGCCCTCGAACGAGGCGCTCCGCCGCTACCGCTTCCCCGAACTCGACACCCTCTTCCCTTCGATGGCCTGAGCCTGAGGGGTCATTCCGGCTCCGAGTCGAGATCGAGCTGGTCGAGGTAGTCCGCGACCGGCCCGGGCAACCTGCGGTGCGCGAGTTCCCTTGCGCCGGCGAGGGCCTGGGGTGCGACCTTGGCCTCGGGATGGGGCAGGATCCGGGTTACGGCGTTCAAGTCGTCGAAGAAGCCGGAGCGGCCCGCGAGCTCTCCGAGTTTCGCGTCGATCGGGGCGAACTCCTCCAGCATCTGCTGCCGCATGGGCTCGCCGAAGAGTTCGATGCTCCGCGAAGCGGGCAGGCCCAGCGTGTCGGCCGACTTGCTGAGCAGCGCCCTGAGGCGCTTCGCCTCCTCCGGCGGCAGCTCCTGGTTGGCGCGCCGGACGATCTCGTAGATCCCCCGGTGGAGGCTGGGATTGGTCATGGTCGCATCGGAGGCGAGCCAGGGTCTGCGGATGCCGAACTCGCCGAGGAACTTCTCGATGAGCCCGCCGGAGGCCATCACCTCTCCGTAGCTCCAGAGATGGAGCCGGGCCTCGGGAAGGACTTTGAGCCATCCCCGTAGCATACTCATGTAGTTGAAATGGATGGTCTTGCGGTAGAACTCCACGCCGCGGCCGGAAAGCGAAGGCACCTTGTGGCCGAACTTCAGCCGCTGGCTGTGCCAGGAGGGCAGGTGGTCGTCGATGCGCCGGAAGGCGGCGACGAGATGTATCTCCCCCTCCGGCAGGGAGTCCCGCAGCCTGGAGATGAGATCGGGCTTCTGGCCCAGCCGGCCCATGACCTCCGAGGCGAGGACGAGCGTCTCGGGTGCATGATGCTCGGTCAGTGTCTCAATCGTCCGGAGCATCTGGCCCGAGGGCGGCAGGTTCCGGTGAAAGGGCGGGACCCGGCCGGTCTTCGTCTCCGCGAGCATCTGGAAGGCGAGGGCGTTGTGGGGCTCGCGGGCGTTGATCGGCAGGGCCTTCCGGCGGATCCGGCGGGGCCAGAGCGCGGACTTGAGCAGCAGCGCCTGGCCCTCGGCCTCCACCGGCGGATAGAGCAGGCCGCTCTTCAGGAAGGCACGGCCGTTGCGGGACAGGAAATCCTGCAGAGCGGTGGAGCCGACCTTGTGATGTCCGATGAAGAGAATTGTTCTCACGGTGTGAGCCCTCGGCAGATCAGGGGTGGCGGGACCCCGTCGTCGCGGTCGCTTTGTCCGTGTCGTGCGGCCCCGATCGCGTCTTGGTTTCGCTGCGGGATGACCGCTGTCCGCGCTTTCTAGCTGTTTGATCCCGAGGAGCAACTCCACCCAGCGCAGGAGCGACAGGGTGTGTCTTTTGCCCATGGTCGGGAAGGGCTGGTCAGCGCCGTCCGAGTAGTCGGCCTGCCGACTTGCGAGCCCATCGCTTGGCCCGGCGCTGCAAGGTGTCGGGAGGAGTTCGCTTCGGCACGGGCGGCGGCTCGGGCTGGTCCTCGGGGGGTTCGCAGACGGTAGTGTCGAAGTTGCCGTTAACGAAAGGATCCTCCTGCAACTGCTTGTGGACGAGATCGCTGAGCTTCGACCCCAGCGCCTCCCGCACGGTCAGCGGCTTTGTCGGATCCCCGGGTGGACGCTTGTGCAGGGTCGCTTCGTGGATGATCCGGGGACCCGCGCGCAGCCCGCCCAGCAGCCTGATGTAGGGCGGATGCTTGATGTTGTACTCGTAGGGCAGGGCGGTGAAGGCGATCTCGCCGCTCCAGAGCAGCCGGCGCAGGGTCGGCTGGTCGAGTCGGGCCTCGCTCTCGCGGACCTCCCGCTCCCACCGGGCGAGGAACTCCTGCGTCCGCGGCGTCTTCCGGACCGCGAGAACCCCGGAATTGATCACCGGAAAGGCCCTCGGGATATCGGGGTCGCCGTATCCCATGGGTTTCCTGCGGTTGACCCCGTGCGCCCCGGCTATCTCGAAGTTGTCGAGCAGGTCGAAGAGCTCCGAGACATCGGTCAGGACCAGGATATCGGCGTCGAGGAAGACGGTCCGGTCGAAGCGGGTGCGCCGGGTCGCTTCCATCTTGGGGCGGAAGAAGCCGTCGCCCAGGGCGTGGATCCGGTCGAAGATTGGGTCCTCGACGGCCTGGTCCGTAAAGAGGTCGATTTCCGCTTTTGGCATCGCCAGCCGGAGCGTCCGCGCCGCCCGCCGGGCCAGCGTGGTGTAGTCGGCGCCGGTCGTGGCGAAGACGAAGCCTCGAGACTCCTTCGGGTCGCCACGTGTCGCGTGGTCCGGCGCGGTTGCCGACATCTATCCTGCTCCCAGGTGGGCCGGTCACGGCCGGCAGTCTTGTGGGACTATTGCCCTCCCCGCGTTTTCTCGCTGCCCGGGTAAGAAGGCAACCAGCAACAGTGCAGTGCCGCCAGTGTTTGGTTGGGGCGCCTAGGGTTGCGCGACCTTGGCATCCCTTCGGTGGGCAATGAGAGCTCCGGAAGACACATTGTTCCGGCTCGCACCGCTAATCAGCGAGAGACTCTTGATCCGAGGGTCCGGTGGAGTGTTCGTCGCCATAGTCGACCCATCAGGGAGCGGAGGCCTTCGGACTCCTGAACCATGACATGAGCACCCGATGAGACCCTTGCCGGCTCTTGCCCTGAGCGTCTGCCTCGCGTCGCCTGCGCTGGCCGACGGACCGGATCGCGCGTCGGTCCTGCTGGGCTCGCGTCATGTTGAGCCTGCCCTCGACTTCGACGAGGTCAATCCCGGACTGTTCCTGACCTGGGAGAGGGACCTGGACTGGACGGTGGGTGCCTTTCACAACAGCTACGGGCGGACATCGGTGGCGGCGATGGTCGGCCGCTCCTGGGAGATCTCCGAGGACGTGGGGATCGGGGTCTTCGGAGGGGCTGCCCATTATCCCGGTGACGGTCGGACCTTCTCCGTCTCTGCCGGCGATGTCGTCCCGCTCGGCGGCCTGCAGTTGCGCCTCGGCAATGCCTTCGTCCAGGTCATTCCGAGCGATGGAGAGTGGGCCGACGCGATCGTCACCGGGGGCCTGACCTGGCGGCTGCCCTGAGGCCAGAGGCGGCCTCGGTCCGTCCCGGGATGGGTCCTAAGGCGAAGCGCAGGAAGACCGTGAATGCCAGCAGGGGAAGAAGATACACCCTGACGTATTTCAGGTACGGGAAACCGGCGAGCCACATCGCGAAAACCGCCAAGGTCATCGCGCAGAGGAGGCCGAACCAAGTCAGCTGTTCGAGCCATTCCGCTCTCTTGAGGAGAAGGTAAAACACGAGGGCGGAGGCGGCCCCGACGATCCAGTAATCATAGACCTTCATGCGCGGGTTCAGGAGGGTGACGAGGATCAGAGCCGTGAGGAAGAGAAGCGTCCTGGACTCCTTCGGATCGGGAGCCATCCCGGAAAAACGCCAGACACCGAACAGGAGCGTTGCGAGCCCGGCCACGAAGAGGACGTGCAGCACCAAGGCGGGGTATCGCCCGACGAACTCCCCGAAGACCGAATAGGGAGCGAGGCCGACGTCCTGGCCGGCCCCGCCCCCGGAGCCGAGGGCCTGCAGCCTCAGGGAGGCCAGGAACTCGCCGAAGAGATCGGGATGGGACAGTGCCTGCGCCCCGAAGAGCACCGCCCAGGAGAGCGCGCAGAGAAGCGAGGCTGCGACCCGTCTCCTGCTTCGCTCGGCCAGGACGCCGAAGACGAGGTAGGACAGGAAGTAGGGCTTGATCAGCGAGATCAGGCAGACGGTCACGAAGAAGGTGGCGGCCCGGGCGCGGGAGGCAGGAGCCTGGAAGACGGCGAACGAGGCGGTGATGGCCAGGAAATGGAGGAAGATGGTGACATTGCCGCTTCCGACCGATGTCATGAAGATGCTGCTGACCGTCAGGACGGAGGAGGCGATCGCCGCCAGGAAGAGGGGCAGCCCGATGCCGGACCTCAGGAAGAGGAGCGTGGCCGCGAGGTAGAGAAGCAGAAAGGCCGCCGGGAGCCATGTCCCGAGAGACGCAAAGGCGAAGAGAACGTAGGGTGAGTAGACGAAGTAGAGGCCCTCGAAGGACTGGTAGGCGGACTGCCCCTGGTTGAAGGCCGTAACGGCCGCTTCGTAGACACCCAGGTCCCAGAACACCTCGGGCCATTGCCGGTAGAGAAGAAGCAGGTTCCAGACGACCCCCAGCGCAAGCAGCGCGGCCAGGAGGCCGCGCTCCGTCTTTCTCGTTGTTTCCGGAAAGACCCTACCAACCGTCATTCGATAACCTGCCGCATGAACCTTGTCTCTTCAGGGAGACGAGAAGGGGAGCATCGCTCCGAAGAGCGCGAAACCCGCGATCAGGGCGACACTGACGTGGCTCGCCCGGTCCTTCGCGGCAAAGACGACGGGATCGTCGTGCATGGCCCCTCGGTGAGCGATGAAGACCATCCGGGTCAGCCAGTACAGAAGAATGCAGCATATGCCCCAGAGGGCCGGGGGATATCCGTAGAGCTGCAGGACCGCCGGCGAGTTCAGGTAAAGCGCCATGACCAGGACGGAGACGTAGCCGGAGGCCAGCCCGGCCGAGCAGACGATCGGCAGGTCCTCGATGCGATAGCCGCGCCCCTTGGCCTGCAGTTCGTCCCGCTTCAGCATGTCCACGAGCTCGGCCTGGCGCTTCACCGCCGCGAGCGAGAAGAAGAAGAAGATGGAGAAGGCCAGGAGCCAGACCGACAGGGCGATGTCGCTCGCCACGCCGCCGCCTATGATCCGGAACGTGTAGAGGCCCGCCAGAACGCAGATATCGACCACCACCTTTCGCTTGAGCCTGAGCGAATAGGCGGCGGAGACAATGAAGTAGGCCATGAGCGTCAGAAGAAAGAGGCCGCCGAGGAGGGCCGCTACCGCGGCGCCGGAGAGCAGCAGGCCCCCACCGAGAACCCGTCCATGGGAGGTGGGGATCGCGCCCGAGGCGAAGGGGCGAAAGCGCTTCCTGGGGTGGGCGCGGTCCGCCTCGATGTCGAGCAGGTCATTCAGGACATAGGCGCTCGAGGCGACGAGACAGAAGGCGACTGTGGCGAGCAGGCTCTCTGAGAACGTCGCCAGGTCGAAATGATGCCCGGCCAGCAGGGGGAGGAAGACCAGGACGTTCTTCAGCCACTGGTGGGGCCGCACGACTTGCAGGTACGGGTAAATCGACCCGCTTCCGGCGAGCCGAGGCTCTTTCGCGATGGTCTCCCCGGCGTTTCCGGCGGGGAGGGGCCCCGGGGCCGCACTCGTCCGATGTCCACTCAAAGGTCCGCTCCCGTCTCGGCCCGTGGGCCATTCGCAGAATGCATCACGCCATATTTTTTTCGCAAGCTCGCCGCTTTCCTGCCGAAATCTTGGAGGCGGTCGGAAACAATGACGCCTCATTCCGGGCACTATGAGGAACCACGCGAACAGAACAGGGAATCACCTGTTCTTCGGAGCCCCGGGCTTCAGGTGCGGCGTTCGAAACGGGTAATCGGGCCGTAGACGGTCGGAGTGTGGGTCTCGTCCAGAAGACCGGGGGTGAACTCACCCTCCACGAGGAGAAGCTCGATCTTCGAGGCCGTCTCCTTCGAAAGCGACAGCAGGATTTCCTCCTCCAGGCTCTCGATGTCGACCTTCAGCACGTCGATGCGACCACGCTCGGCGATGATCTCCGACAGGACGCGCTCGGCAGAGTGGACGTCCAGCTGCACTTTCTCGGGGAAATCCAGCCCCGCTCCGCCGTAGCGCCCGGTGGGCTCAAAACCGAACTCCAGCGTTCCGTCCTCGGCGGCGACACCCACGGGGTTCAGCACCACGCGGTCTGCGTAGGGGGCCACCTGCTCGGTGAGCTTGGTCACGTTCGCCGGGTTCGGTTCGTAGAGCCAGACCTTCACCTCGGGATTGCGGCTCAGGAAATACAGGGCCGAGATGCCCACGTTGGAGCCGAAATCGACCGCGGTCCTGATGCCGGGGGAGACCTCGTAGTCGAGCCGGCAGAAGATCTCGTTCACCGTCAACCGGTCGTCCGGTAGGAACATCGTCGCCTCCACGGTGCCGATCGGCGTCGCCAGCGAGACGTGCTTGGGATACCCGTCCTGCCGCCGGAGCACGTAATCGAGCAGATGCTCCACCGGGGGAGAGGTCACGGCGAAGCTGTTCGCGAACGCGCGCCAGTGACGGCGTTCCGTGATGGCCCCCATCTTGGAGGCAAGGGCCCGCTTGTGCATCCGGTCGTTCCCGTTTTCGGCAGTCCGTTACGGAGCGCCTGTCCCGGGGATGGATGTTGACGCCAAGGAAGGGCCTTCGCAACGATTTCCGTCTCGCAGCTCTGCTCCGTGCCGCTGCCGGCCACCCCGGATCCCCAGAGCCGCGATGGTTGACGCGGCGGCCCCCGACGCGACAGGCTTCTGGCCCTGAGTGGTCCGGATTGTCTCAGTTTCATCGGAGGTTATCGATATGACGCTTTCAACACCCACCGCAGCGCCAGGTACGATTCTTGGCAGCCTCGCCCTCTCGCTGGCCCTGGCCGGAGGTCCGGCCGTCGCCCAGAAGGAGCCGGCCCTGATCCGGCAGCATGTGCTCGAGCAGGTCTCCGTCTCCTCGGAGCCCTTCCACGAGCCGGCCCTCGACGAGCTGATCGAGCCCACGATGTGGCGCGTGGCCATCGAGCAGTACGGCGGCGGGCAGAGCATGCTCTTCATGGCCGTCGACGACGGCGAGGTGCTGCGTATTCACCGCCACGGAACGCCCGAGAGCCGGGAGAACTTTATCAGGCTTCTGCCCGACGACTTCCGTGTCGGGTCGGAGGCCGAGGCCCGGCGCATGATCGCCGCCGTCCTGACCCTGCATTCGGAGTTCAGCGAGCCTGAGGTGCCCTTGGAGGAGATTCGGGTGGAGGCCCGGGACGGGGAGTATCTCTTCGTCGACGGCGACCGCTTCGGCGAGGCGACGGGCTACCGCATCACCTACGACGCCGAGCAGCGCCCGACGGGGTTCGAGTACAGCTGGGAGCTCGATACCGAGCCGCTGGAGGAGGCGGGCTAGGACGCACTGAACCCGGAGGGACGATAAATTCAGCCAGGAGGAAAGATGAGTCCTAAACGTTTTGCAGCGATCCTTCTGTTTGCCATGGCGCCGGGCCTCGCAGGGGCGCAGAGCCCGGAAAGCGTTAACGTCAGTACCGACGGGATTACCGTGACGCTCTCCGTGGCCGGTGAGACCATCACCCGGACCTTCCCGCCGCAACAGGACACGGCCACGATGACCATGGCCCCCGATCGCCGGAGCTTCACCTTCCGGATGAACGGGACCTCTCTCCTGTTTCATCGTGTGTGCGGCGCCGCGCTTGACCTGTCTGAGGCTGAGGGGATCGAGGGGCTCGACACCGATGCCTTGAAGGGCAGCGGCCCGGCCTGGCGGGGATCCCTGCCGGTCTCCGATGGCTCCTACGACTACGTGGCCTTCGAACAGGGGGATGGCAGCTATCGAGGCTATACCGTGATCCGGATGGCGGGGGCGGTCACCCACGGGAGATGGGAGTTCAGCGGGTCGGGAGCAGCCGATGGCACCGAGCCGGAGCCCGCCTTCTCGGACGCGCAGCGCGACCTCGCGCTCGATCTCCTGGCCGAGGTTCTGGGCCTGCCGCGGCAGGGACTCGGCGACTATGTGACCCTGTCCCGCCTTCCGAGCGGCGGGCAGGGCGGGTTCGGCCCTGGCGTCGTGGCGGAGCTGGCGCTCGACGGGGCAGGCCGCGCCCTCCCGGCCGAGCAACTCCGCGACCAGCCCTGCGCCGGCCCAGAGGAGGGCGGGCCGGCCGAGATCCTGACGGTCCGGATCTTCCGCGAGGGCCCGGGCGGCGAGCCGCCGGAAGTCCAGGTCGAGCTCAGCGATCCGAGGACCCGCGACATCCGGGACTTCGGCCTCGAGGACGCCGCGGGAGAAAGCCGACAGGACTACAGCGCGGCGCTCTCGGAGGCTGCAGCCCAGCTGCAGTCCGGCGATCCGGTGAGTGGCCTCGCCCGATAGCTGGGCTCAGCAGTTTGGCTTTGCGCTTTCCCCCCGGCCGGGCCTAGCTTGGCCCCGGGGAGGCCCGGCCTCGCGGATTGGCCGCGAGGGGTGCCGCGGGTCCGGGGGAGAGAGACATGCCTGTCTTCAAGCGCGCCGGAGAGGGGGAGGCCACGCGGCCCGACACCCCCCGGGTCATCGATCTGCTGACGCGGGAAAGCACGAAGAGCGACCACGTGGAGGCCGCGCGGATCGCTGTGCCGAAGGGGACGGGGTACCAGGCCGATGTCGCCGCGGACGAGGTCGTCTGGTTCCAGGTCCTGCGGGGCTCAGGCTCGGTCAACGGCCAGCCGCTGGACCGCTCCCGCGTCGCCTTCACCTCTGCCGCCGGTTCCCTCGACCTCACCGCCGAGGAGGATCTCGACCTGCTCTGGGTGAGGGTGCCTGCCGCCTCGCGTTTCGACCCTAAGCTTGCCTCGGACGGCCGGGAGCTGACCGTTATAGACTGGTCCCGCGAGCCGATCCTGCAGTCGGAGCACGACTCCCGGAACCGGATCTACATGGCGACCCCGGCGCTGGTGGGGACCGATGCGATCAAGGCCGAGATGGTCACCTATCCGCCCGGCACCGCTGCGCCGGAGCACCATCACGTGGGGGCCGAGCATTTCCAGTTCGTCCTCTCGGGGAAGGGGACCGCGGTGCTGAACGGCGAGCCCCTCGAGCTCGCGGCGGGCGATGTCCTTTACCACTATGAACACGAGCTGCACTATTTCTTCACCGACCCGGGCTCTGGCGAGGACTTCGTCTTCGTGGAGTTCTTCGTCCCCGGCCATTGCGAGAC
This sequence comes from Histidinibacterium aquaticum, assembly GCF_008710275.1. Classification (GTDB taxonomy): domain Bacteria; phylum Pseudomonadota; class Alphaproteobacteria; order Rhodobacterales; family Rhodobacteraceae; genus Oceanicola; species Oceanicola aquaticus. The sequence continues at coordinate 43,629 of NZ_VYQE01000008.1, read as the reverse complement.
CGTCTGGGTCGACGCCGCCTCCGCCTGCGCCTGGCTGCCGACCGGGAAGGATTCCACCGGCAACGCCCCGACCCGCGAGATCGCCTACCACGTGCATGGGGATGACGGGGGGATCTAGGGGCGGCAAGGGCAGAGGTGGCCGCCGGGCCTGTATACAGAAAGCGCTACAGCACTAGGCCGACGCTATCACTAACGTCGGCCTAGCAGGAGTAACGCTAATCGCTCAAGCTTCGGGAAATTGGTCCTAGGCCATACTGGCTTTTAAGTCGGATACTGGCCATCGGGGGGGTCCAAAGTTGCCGTCAGTTGACCATGCAAGCGACAACGCCTTTGGGATGCGGTTCGGTCGGCTCGTGCGCTCCTACCGCGAGGATACCGGACTGTCGCTGCGTGATCTGGCTGTTCGGGTCTGGGACGACGAAGGTCGCAAGGCCAGTCTCTCCCGGCTGGAGAACGGACGGGTAGGGCGGCCGGCCGCAAAGACGGTTCAGCTCATTGCGCTGGCTTTGGACATTCCTCAGGAGGAGATCGACCGCCTGCATGAACCGGCGTTGGAACCCGTGGTCGATCTCTCTGCACAACTCGACTATCTCTCCCGATCCAGCCGCGACCAGCTCGAAGCCCTGGCTCTGCGGTTCGAGATCGAACGGGTCTTCGAGCGTCCGAGTTCTGAATTGCGGGAGCTCCTCGAGCGGAAGGCGGAAGAGTTCCGGGCCTACAGACGCCAGTTTCAGCTGCTCGACGATCGTCAGGAAGAGATCGTCGCGGCGCGGACAGCGGCCAATGCGGCGGCCGAGCGGATGGATTTCGAGGAGAGCGAAAGCCAGCTTCGGGTCGCTGACAGGCTCCAGACGCTGTTGGCTGTCGAGACCAAAGAGGTGCGGGCGACACAGGCCCTCATGCAGGGGCGTGTCGAGGAGGCTTATACGATATTCGTTTCTGCTGCCGAGGCGCTACGCGAGATCGACCTGTTGGAGATGGCGCTCCGGCGGGATCGTTATTGCAGGCAGCTCTATTCTCACGGCGTGAGATATGGCCAGGAAGGCCTGTCGTTCGCGCTGGAGCTACAGCGACCGGCCGTCGAAGCTCTCCAGGACACGGATTGGCGGGAGGACTGGGCGAAAGTTCTTTCGAACCAGGCCATGGTGATGGCCACCATGGCGGCTCATGGGGACGACGAGTCAGCCGAGCTACTCGACGGAGCGGTCCAGGCATTCCGCGAGGCACTCTCTTACTATTCCAAGGAAGAGACGCCCCGGAAATGGGCGCTGACCCAGCAGAACCTCGCGGGGGCCCTGCATCAGCTCGCCGTGATGACCGAAGACCGCGCCCGGAAGACCGAGCTTTTCGAACAGTCGATCAGCACACTACGCCTCTCCCTGGGAATCCGCAGGAAGGAGGTCGTGCCGGACGAATGGGCGATGACGATGCACAATCTGGCGATCTCCTTGCGCGAACTGGGGAAGGGATCGAAAGACGAAATCGGTCAGCGGTACGTCAGGGAGGCTGTGGAGGCCGGCGAACAGGCGCTGACGGTGCGGACGCAGGCCGAGCATCCTCTCGACTGGGCCGTTACGAAGGAACAGCTTGCTTGGGCCGAATACGCACTGGCCCTGCATCCGACAATCAATGACTCGGAACTGCACATCCGAGCAGCCTGTACGCACGTCGAGGAACTGCTTGTCGGCTGCGACCGCGGGAAGTTTCCCCTGCTTTTCGAAAGGGCGACGGAACTGCGGCAGGAACTGGAAGAGGCGGCGAGCCCCCCAAAGGTCGAAACCTGAGGGCCGCGCGACGGCTCGCACGGCCCTCAGGGACATTCAGCTTTCCGGTTCGGCCTCTGCGTACATCGCCTGGACCTGCGAAGGCGTATAGCCGAGCCGGGCAAGTTCGTAGCGACGACGGTAGTTTTCGATGACCTCATTGCCGGCAACCTGATCGGCAAAGGACCATTGTCCTTCCTCAGCACCCTCGACAATCATGGCAAGCACAGCGAGTTCCATCGCTTCACGCGTCGCGAAGATCTCGGGTTCGTTGCGCGAGTAGCCGGTCTCGAACTCGAGGATCTCGTCCACCGCGACAAAGCGGAAGGCGTCTCCCTGCACCCGGACGGAGTAGACGGTCTTGGTGGTCGTCACGGAGGTCAGGACACGGCCGGTCGAGACGCTGACGGCGCGGAGCGCGATCGTGACTATGTCCTCGCGATACTCGTTGAAGCTGCCGATCCCGAGGAAACGCGCGCCGGTGCCGCCGGTGACCTGGTTGGTGTCATAGCCGACGATCGAGCCTTCGATCAGCGTACCGGCGAAGCGTAGCGGCGGCAGCGAGACACCGCCGGTGAAGGCCGCCTGGGTCTGTTCGATGATGCTGCGCTCGCGCAGGAGGTTGTCCACCCGGGCCCGCTCGACCACGTTGAACCACTGGCCGTTGCCAGCCTTAGCGAGCACGTCCGTCAGAATGTCGGCACCGCCCTGCGTCACGGCGCGGGAGAGCTCGGAGTACTCTTCCTGCGGCTCGTTCTGCCCTGTCAGGTCGGGGAAGGCATAGACCGCGACGTCCAGCGGCTGCGCCGGGGCCGGCAGCCGCTCCACCGTGAGGCCCGTCGAGGTCGCCGCCATGACCTCGGCCCCTTCAAGAAGAAGCGCGTCGCTCGCCGGTACAGCGATCTCGCAGCCTGCAAGTAGTCCAGCCATGCTGGCGCCGAGACATGCACGTCTGATGAATTTCATAGGCTTTCCTCGACCAGTTTTCTTACCGTGTCCCGGCCCCGGGTTTTCTTGCTTGTGCCCGGCGGGATCAGTCTTCCGTACCGACACCGACTTGCGGGACTTCGACACCCGTGTTGCCGATGGGAATGATGATTGTCGGCCCGCCGATATTGCCGCCCCCGCCGACCCCGGGAGTGGGAGCCTGCCCGCCACCGCCGCCGCCTTGGAGTTCGTCGGGATCAATAGTTGCGGTGCGCTGCACTTCGGCAAGGCCGAACAAGAACGTGCCGATATTCGGGTTCCCGCCGAAGTTCGGGTTGATGAAGTTGAAGTTGCGGTTCTCGGCGGCCGCCGCTCCACAGGTGAGGGCACCGACCACAGCAAACGTTGTGAAAAGCTTGACGTTCATGGTTCGACCTTTCGAACTGTTCGGCGGATCAGTACCACCGCTTGCGATTTCTCCAATACCGGGAGAGTGCCTCACAGAAGGTCGGCCCGGCATTGTGCCTCCCGCGCAACTTACACGAAGGGTGCGGTCAAGGGAAAAGCGCCGGCAACTTCAAATGTCGCCGGCGCCTAGTTACAGGCTAGCTCGCCTTAGAATTGCAGAACCGTGGTGGCGTTGCCGGGCCGGATGACAATACTCCCGGCGCTATCACGCCCGACGAATGCATTCACGGCGGCATCGTTGGCGGATTGAACGACACCGACCTGCAACCGGCCGCTGGGGGACTCCCCCGCGGAGACGCCTGCACTCGGTGCTGCACTGCCCGAGGCAAGGTAGTCGGTGACGGTCAGATCGACTTGACGGCCGGCGCCGAACTGCGCGACTCCGACATCGGTACGATTGCCGAAGACGTTGACATCGGCGCGGTGGAAGGCCCCGACCTGCAGCGTGCCGACACGGTTCCCGTAACCGACAATGGTCGTTCGGCTGAGGTTGCCGAGACCGAGCTGCGCGGTGCCGCTCTCGTTCGACCGACCGGCGATGACGGCGGACGACTGGTTGAGGACGCCGTACTGCATCGATGCGGAGGTATTGCCGCGACCCGCGGTAAACTGCGCGGCCGTGTTGACGGAGCCGACCTGGTGGATGGCCGAGTTGTTGCCGGTACCACCGCTGATGTTGGCCCCACGATTCTGGTCACCCAGCTGCGTCACGAACGCTTCGTTGGCGAAGGCGCCGGTCGCGAGCGTCAAGATGCAGGCCGCGGCAGTAAGTGTGCGTCGGAAACAATGCATCTCAGAAATCCTGGAAATAAGAGAAACCGGCTCGTCCGCTACAGCGGACAAGTGATGTGAATTCGCAGTGTCGGTGGCCCCGAAGGGCCACCGACGAAGGACGATTAGAAGCCTTGGTAAACATCAGCCGTGTAGGAGCCGAAGTGCGGCGGGGACACGGTGGCGCTGTGGAAGCCCGGGTTGCTGAGGTCGGGGTAGGTGTAGAGGCTCGGCGAGCTGAGCGAGGACGGCGTGGAGGCAGAGATATGGGACGAGGTGCTGTCCTGCGACCAGTTCACGGCGACGTTGTTATTACCGTTCTGGATGGTCTGCTGCTTGGCGCCTTGGCCTGCTTCACCGTCGGTGCAACCACTAAAGATGCCGCAATAGCCGTTGTTCACGATGTTCTCGTCGAGCGCGACGTTGACGGCGTTGTTGCCATTGCCGTTCTGCCAGATCAGGGACTCGTGCTCTGCACCAAGATCGGGAGCGGCAAGCTCGAAACCGAGGAAGTAGACGCCGGAGGCGGCGACGTTCTCCTGGTGAGCCCAAGCGGTGTTGCCGCTGCCGTTAGACAGGTTCACGGCCGACATGTTGTTGCCGTCCTGAGCAACGACCTGAAGGTTCGGGTTCAGGGTGTTGTTGTTGAACGAGAGGTTCGCACCTTCGTTACCGGAACCCAGCTGGGTGACGAAGGCTTCCTGGGCGTGCGCGGCGCCGGCGAGGGCGATGACCGCGGCAGAGATCATGAGCGTTTTCATGGCGTTACTCCTGGTTTTAAAAGAATGTGTGTGCCGGCGTTATACTGGCCGGTCTCGCAGTCCAGCTGCCCTGCTCATGAACAGCTGTTAGGTTGGCTTAATACATCCTTCAGCCAACTTTCCGCATTAAATTTGCCGCATTCCTGCCCTTTTTTCATCGGGTTGTGCAAGATATTGCGCTTGACAAGGTCACCGTCCCCAAGTCGGAAACAGAGGGGGAGGTGTAAGCACAACTAATAGTTGTGCTGACTTCCGCAGCGTCATCCTGCAGGCGAATTCTTGCCACATTCTTGCGAATCGATCAGCGAAATTTCGCGAATCATATCCCAAGACATGGATCGCCCGATGCCCCGCGCATCCTGGCAGGGCAGCTCAGCGCGCCCGAGCGCACCCGGCCACGAAATTGCACCGAAATGACCACCTCCGCGCCCATCGGCCGCCCGGCGGGTCCTGTTCCCTGAACGCATCGAAACCCGAGGCGGGGCAAGCTCGGGGAAGGACCGGACACCTCCCGCCAGCGCAAGAGCGACCGAAAGGATCCATCGATGCAGTACTCCAAGATCGCCGCCCTCGTCCTGGCCATCGCCCTCCCCTCGCACGCAGCGGCGGACGAGGCCTTCATTTCGCAGATTTCCGCGGGGCCCGTGAGCGTCTCGCTCCCGGCGCCCGTGTCGGCTCCGGTCAATGTCTCGGCCATGCTCCTTGAGGCGCCGCGCCCGACGATCTCCACCGCCTCCGTCAACCTGGACGCCTACCCGCTCGTGGCGGCTCCGACGAACGGCGCCTATGCCGACATCAGCACCACTGGCGACCACAACAGCGCCAATATCGTCCAGAGCGGAATCCACGCCGCTTCGATCCGCCAGTCTGGCAACATGAACTCAGCGCTGATCACCCAGAGCAACGGCGCCGGAAACCGCGCCTCGATCTACCAGGCGAGCAGCAACGGCTCGGCGATGATCTCCCAGTCGGGCAGCAACAACCGGGCGCTGATCGTGCAGAACTGAAGTAAAGCAGGGCCGCCCTGTCGGTGATTGGTGCGCCCCTGCGGACATGCTAGGATAAAGCATGATGCCGCAGAGGTGCGTGCCATGCCGACCAACCCTCTAAGATATGCCTTGCTCGCACTGATCTTGGCGCCGACGCCAGGCGCCGCGGAGCAGGAGTGCGAAATCGCTCTGTCCGAGACGAACGGCGCCACCTCCATCGTGGCGATGGCGGATGCCGCCGACTGGTCCGGCGGGCGGTATGCCATGAGTGTTTCGGTCCGATCCGGAACGAACCGCTCGACCAGCATGCAGAGTGGCAGCATTGGTGGCGAGCCGGACGAGAACGGGCATGTTCCCCTCTCCCGTACGGTCGTCAATCTTCCGGCCGGCAGCGAGGCGGATATCGTCGTGACTCTCAGCCGGGGAGACGCCGAGGCCGGGTGCCAGACCCGCCTGACACGGTGACCGCGAGCTTACCTTCAAGGCATTCTCTGGCGACGGGTTGTCCTTCCATTCCCCCTTCCGCATAACGTGATCCCAAGGATTTCGAGACGGGGAGATATCTGTGCTGCCAGATAGGACCATAAGAACGTTGATCGTCTCTGCCGTGGTCTTTGCATCACCGGTAGCCGCGTCGGCTCAGGCTTTTCTCGACTACGACAGCCCGCCGGTGGTGCCGGCGCGCCAGGCTTTCGTCGAGCAGATCGAGAACTTTCCTGCATTCCGGCCTGTCGCCCCACCACAGCAAGACGTGCAAGCCGCCCCAAGTCAGCCCGCTCCTCCGGCCCCACCGCCGCCCCCGGAGGAGGAAAACGTGATCCTCGAGTTCGGGAACGGGGTGGCCGTACCCATACCCCGCGCCCGGCTGTCGGGTGGCTAGGACTCGCCGAAGACTCCTGATCAACGACTAAAGACTCGCTCGCCTAGAGCGCCTCCTCGCTCTCGCTGTCATCTGCTGCAGGATCGTCCAGGGCAGAAGATTCATCGTCGGGAGCATCCTGCGGGGCGTCATCGGCCAACCCCGAGGTGGCCGGATTGTCCGGGCCCTCGCCTGCCTCGGGGCGTACCTCCTCCAGGCGCTCGAGGCCTTCGCCAAAGCCCGTCAGAGACAATGGAAGCGGGATGACGTTTCCCGTCGGGATTCTTACGAGCATAGTGGCTTCGTCGGCACCTGTAAGGCTGTCTACGACCTCTGGACTTATTGTCCCCTCAATAAGGCATCCGTCACCGATGCATCGGGAAACGGGTAGGACGATGAGTTCATCATCCTCATCTAGCCTCAAACGAGGGGGCTGTTGCAGACTGATCCCGAGAGGCAAAGCGAACTGAACAGCCACGGAGCTGTCGGCCAGGATCGTGACCGCCGCCGCGAGCGCGACAGTGTTCGTGTCTCCGGCCTGGACTCGCTGATAGATCTGGCAGGGGCCGCCGTCCTCGGTGACGGCGAAGCATTCGAGCTTCCAATCCCCGATGTCCTCGGAGGTTGCGGGTAGGGGAGGCTGCCCGGTCTGGGCCGTCGTCGGACCTGCCAGCCCAGAGATGCCCCACGCCAAGGCCAAGGCAAGCGGGGGCGTCCCCGAGACGCTCCTTGGGGCGAAGTCACGCAGTTTGGCCATCAAAGGTCCCTCAATAACTGTCGGCAATCTTGAGCAAAAAATGTCGAAATCATCTCGTGTGGCCCTTCGCCCCCGAGAGGTCCAGCTACACAGCCTCATACCGTAAACAGGGTTCCGGGCAAACCTGTGGCAGTTCCTCGTCGTCAGCTCGTCAGCGTCATGCGGTGAGTGAACGTGGGCGTTGGCCGTTATGCTTCCCAGAGCAGGATCACGAAGAACTGGCACACACGCTTCCAAGGGTAGGGAGGGACAAGTGGGCGCACAAACCCCGAAAGTATTCACACCAAAGTTGAGTGAAGGGCGGCGCACCCACGCAAAATGGCAGAAAACCCTTATGAATCTGAGTGTAGTTCATAATCAAACGGTGGCTCCGTGAGATCTCTTCAGAAACCTCGAATACCGGGCTCCGCGCCCCCCGCGGTAGCGTCCGCCCGGGGGAAGGACCCAGAGCTAAATGTAGATGCTGCCGCAAGATGTAGGGGTGACGGGATAATCGGCCTACCATATGAGGTATCAACCCGTGCGCCCGGCCTCACGTCCCCTGACAGGCTCCGGGCCCTCGATCTCCCGCCCGATCTCGACCGCCGCGGCTACCCGGTCCCCCGATCTCCGGCCCTCCGCGCCGCCCGCCTCCGCCTCCAGCCTCCGGGCTTCCCGGCCCTCGATCTCCCGCCCGATCTCGACCGCCGCGGCTACCCGGTCCCCCGTCCTCCGGCGCAACCCGGTCCCCGGATCCGCCCGTCGATCTCGACCGACTCCGGGCTCCGGGCTTCCGGCGATCTCGACCGCCGCGCCTCCGCCGCCGCCTCCAGCGTCTGGGCTTCCGGGAAACCTGGTCCCGCCTCCGCCGGTCGAGATAGCCGCCCGGGGACTCGTCCGGGCTCCGCCCCGTCCCCTAACCGGGAAGCCCGCCAGATAATCGCGCCGCGCAACCTGGTCCGCCCGGTCGAGATGTAGCCGGGCAGGGCTCCAGCCCTTCTCTGGTCCCAGGTCCTGCAGGACTCCGGCTCAGTCAACGGCACGCCGCTAACCGCTGCCGCGGCGCCCCGCCTAGCTGCCGACAAGGAAGGATTTCACCGGCAACGCCTTGGCCCGGGAGATCGCATACCACATGCACGGGAGGACGGGGGTTCTAGGGCCGGCACCCGGATATGACTCGTAACTGGCCCACTCCGGTCAACTTCGGACACCCGCTCTCGCGCGGTCGTCCCGTAGGATGACCTCATTGCAGCCCCGTTTCCGAACCGTACCCGAACACCAAAAAGCCCAACGGCCCCAAAGTCCGCCGCCGCACCGGCCCCCAGTCCTGCGACGAGATGCTCAGCTTGATACGCGTTCTGCGGTTGCCAAGCGGCGGCGGTCATTAAGTCCCCGCTAAGCGTTCGCGTGACGCGTTTTCGGCGAAACCCGGGGTCCTTTGCTCAGCATCGCCGCGCTGGTCGTGATCCCATCGAAAAGCCGCGCGGCCTGCGTTCGGTTTTCGACGTCGAGCTTCCGGAAGATGGCGGAGGCGTGCACCTGAACGGTGCTGGTCGAGATCTGCAGCAGTCGCGCGATCGCCTTGTTGGAATAACCCTTGGCGATGTGCTGAAGGATCTGCAGCTCCCGGTTCGTGAGCTGCCGAGCCTGGGCTTGGGGCGGCAAGCTGACGACCTGCGGCGCACCGGTGATCGCGCAATTGCCGGCGGGCAGGACGGTATGGCCATCGGCCACGAGAGTGAGGATCGACTTGATCCGCTCCTCGCAAGCGCACGTCGGAACGATTGCGCGGATCCCGATCGACATCCCGGCGATGTCGGCCGCGTTGAGCTCGTCGGTGAAGAGTATGATCGACAGGCCTGGGCTGTTGGCGGCGATCCGGTTGATCAAACGGCTCAAGGACGAGGAGAATGGAAGGGACAGCAAAAGGATGCCGCTGTCTTCGGGTTCAAAATCTCGCCCCTCCAGCTCGGCGACGCGGTGGCTTTCGAAATTCCACCCTAAGTCTTTAATAATATTAGAAAATGCGGACACCAGCAATAGGTTGTCCGTGAAAATGTAGACAGTCATCGGGCAGCGCCTCTTAACTCAGGCACCGAATACCGAGGTCGTGGCTATGCACGCGTCTTCCTGCCTTACCGAAACTATTCCCGAAGGCCCGGATGCTCTCGAATATCGATGCGTTCATTGTTCCCCGCTTGCCGCCGCGTTCGTCCGGTTAGGAACCAGAGACCAACCGGCGGACCGACTCTTGATACCTCCCCTTGTTCTTGGACTATGCGTGACCGTCAGCGTCGGGATACAGGATGTCCTGTTACACCGACATGTCTGTTACGACGACGCTGAGACATAATTCTACAACAAAAATTGACGTAGCGTCAAATATATTCTTGAGGGAATGAATACATTGTCCTTCTGGAATGTATTAATTCACCATTGTAACGAAAATGAAATCAATCTTTTACATTCGTTCAATTTTGATCCGAGATCGTATTGCCGAATCTGAATTGTCGAGGGTTTTCGTTTTTGCTGTCTTTCCAAGTCGTTCGGCTCGCGCTTGGGGTCCGGTTGCTGGCATCCTCCTCGGCCCGCTCGGGGCAACAATGACGCGCTAGGGGGCGATCCGCGCCGTCCTCATGACCCGCCTGAACTCGGTAGCCTTGTCGAAATAGTAGGGCGAGGTTTCTAGGGAATAGACCGTCAGCGCCGCATCGATGTGCGACTCGGCTGCCGCGAGGTGCGGAGAGGGGTCGTTCGTCGTGCGGTGGTTCGCGAGGGCGAACCGGACCTGCGCCAGGTTCTCTTGCGTCATGGCCCATTCGAAGGGGGAGCTGTCCTTCGTTCTGATCGCCAGGGACCTCTCGCAGATCTCCACGGCCTCCATCAGGTGCCGGCGCCCCACTTCGTCTTCGGTCGCGGCGCCGAGATCCCTCAAGGCAACCGCGAGGTTCTGCATGGTCATTGCCCACTCGCGCGGGCTGGCGTGCTGGTCGCGCACCTCTAGGGCGACGCGGAACGTGCCGATCGCCTTTTCGAGCAGGTCGATGCGGCTGGCGGTGGCGTCCGCCCGGTCGGCGAGCAGGCAAAGGGCACCCCCCAGATTGTGCTGGGCCACGCCTGATCTCTCGCGATCACCGGTCCGGCCGAAATGCGTCAGCACCACTTGGTAGTCCCCGACCGCCTCCTCCAGGAGCGCGGTGCCCGTCCCGCCTTCGGTCCGGTCCCCGAGATTGGCCAGTGCATTGGCCTTGCTCATCAGGAACTGGGCCCACTCCTCTCCTCGCTCCGGGAAGGCCGCTAGGGCGTGTCGCGCCATGTCGACCGACAGGGCGAGGCCGTCGTTGCCGTAGAGCAGTCCGTGATCGTAGAGCTGGACAAAGTAGCCCTTCAGGCGCCGCGCCGTCTCGAGGCTGTCCACGGTGCGGAGCGCGTCGGCGGCCGAACGGAACAGTTCGAATGCCTTGTCCACTTGTCCCCGCAGCAGGGCATAGCTTGCCCGGGCCTCCTTGGTCTCGACGAAGAGAAGCGTCTGCAGACGATCCGCGATCAGCAGCTGATGCTCGCACTCGTCGAGGTCCAGCCGGTCGGCCGCCGCGTTCGCGGCGGCGCGGGCGGCGACGATCTCGTCCTGGCGTTCGTCGAGGAGGTCGATCTTGCGGCGATATGCACGGTACTCGTCGGCCTTGGCCTCCAGCAGCTGGCGCAGGTTCTCGGAGGACCTGTCGTAGGCGCGATCGATTTCGAACCGTGCGGCGAGCGCCTCGAGCTGGTCGCGGCTGCTGCGGGCGAGATCGCCCAGGTGCTGCGACAGAACGGAGCCGATATCGGCCGAGGGCGCCCGGAGGCCGTCGATCTCTTCCTGCGGGATGTCGAGGGCGAGCGCGATCTTCTGGACGGTCTCGGCCGCCGGCCGGCCGACCCGCCCGTTCTCCAGGCGTGAGATGCTGGACTTGCGCGCCTCGTCGTTCCAGACGCGGATCGCGAGATCGCGCGCGGAAAGGCCGATATCCTCGCGGTACGAGCGGACGAGCCGCCCGAACTTCGCACCGAAGGCGTTACCGCCGGATCGGTCACTCCCGGTCAACTCCGGTCACCCGCTTGCTGGTCGGTACATGACATAAGCATGAGAGCTGCTCATCCCGGATTTCCTGAACCGAACATCGCGATCGCAGCAAGAGAGGCAGGTCGGCCGGGCCCGGTCCGGCTCATCCCCGGACCGACCGGGCGACCGCCATGCCACGACCGCCGGCCCCCGGACCGGCGACGGCATGGCCCCCCTCGCTCAGCGCACCGAGAGGCTCACGCGGGGCAGCCCCGCTCCCTCCCCGGTCTGAATGCGTTCCAGCTCGAGGATCTCGGGCGTGGGCGTCAATTGCTGCTGTTGTTGTGTCCGGACCGCGGCTGCCTGGACGGGCGCCTGGGGCCTGGGGGCCGCCTGGCGGACGGAGAAGGGGATCTGGTTCGCCTGGACAATGTAGGCGGTTCCCCGGGCCGAGGTGATCTGCTGCACATGCGTGCGACCGTCGGCCTGCGCGAGAGAACCGACCACGGCAAAGACACTAACAAAAGATGCAAATACCTTCATCTCTGGTTCTACTCCCTAGCTACAGGACGCTCCGGACCGGGGATCCCGGCGGAGCAGTCTTGGGATGAATACCACAGTTTTCCGGAACGAATTATCAGTTCTTGGCGATACGGATGAGTCGCATGCGATTCGGTGCCGGGTCGCCTGTGCCCCGTGCCCACAGCGCATGATTCCGGTCGTATCCGGGTCCGCCGGCGGCCACCTACTAAAAACCACTAGACGATTCCTGCAGGGGTTCTGCCGCAAGGCCTGAATCGCATTCAAATCATCTAGGTGAAAATATGGCCGGCTAATCCTCTTGCCTAGCCGGACTGCTGAATATTCGAGGAGATTTTCGGGGCGTAGCTTCCTGCCCCGGGAGCGGTCGTTCGGTCGCTTTCGGTTCAGGAAAGGGAGCACTACAATGAAAAGCATTCTTCTTGCATCCAGCGCACTGCTGCTGAGCGTCGGCATGGCCTCTGCACAGACGACCGCCGGCCCCGGCGGCGCTCTAGAGGCAGCGGCTGCGTCGAACGACATCGCGAGCGCGATCCGCTTCGGTAGCTCGGCCATCGCCGACGATACCGGTGTCGACGAAGTCGCAACCGCTGACTCCGGTGGCCAGTTCGCCCAGGCCAGCAACGCTGATGGTTTTGCCGACGTCGCGCCCGACGGGTTCGCGCCGGTTTCGCTGTCGAAGGCGGCTGGCCAGCCGAACACCAACATTCAGGATCAGGTCGGCAACGGTAACATGGCGTCCGGCTACCAGGTTGGTTCGGCCAACGGCAACATTCAGTTCCAGAATGGGAACACGAACAATGCCATGACGACCCAGCTGGGCAACGTGAACGTTGCCGTCTCCTATCAGGTTGGCAACTCGAACGATGTCTCGATCCTCCAAGATGGCAATCTGAACTCCGCCGCTGTGGCTCAGGACGGCAACGACAACACTTCGTCGATTACCAGCCTCGGCAGTAACAACGCGGCCGCCGTGGCCCAGGACGGCAACGACAACACGTCGACCATCTTCCAAGGCACCGGCGTTCTCGACAATGCCGCTGCGCACGTTCAGCAAGGCATCAACAACGAGGCGGCGAGCTTCCAGTTCAGCAGCGACAACCTTGCTGCTGTCCTGCAGAACAACGTCAACGCCGGCTCGACCAACTCTGCCGTGCAGATCCAGTTTGGCGGAGCGCTCAACGCCGCCGCGGTGGTGCAGTCGAACGGCGGTGGTGGTACCGGCAACGCCAGCTTGCAAACGCAGAACGGTACGGGCAACCAAGCCGCTGCCTACCAGTTCAACCCGTAAGTCACGGGCCGGCTCGGCATTCTGCCGGGCCGCGACACGAATTCCCGAAGGCGCGGTCCTGCGCCTTCGGGAGCCATTAGATGGGTCAGGCGCAATGCGATCTTCATGGCTCATTCCCGCGACATTCCTTCTGGCATTTCCAGAGAGCATCGACGCCATGGACAGCCCGGGCCCCTGCGAGATCAGTTTTGTCCGGTCCGGTGACGTTCTCACCATTGAGGGGATCGCCGATCCCGCCTTGTGGCCTCAGGGGCAGTACATGCTCCGCGTCGAGGTCCGGCAACGGGGCAACATTTCTGTCTCGAGCCAGGGCGGCCGCATTGATGCCCGAGGTTCGGCCGCCGCACCGATGGTCCTTTCGAGGACGCAGGTCTCCGCCTCGGCCGGTAGCGACGTCACCGCCGAGCTGATCCTCCGGGACGGTCCGCGCCAGGCGAGCTGCTCAGTGAAAGGATAAGGCGATGAGACATCTTATCCGCAGGATCCGGACCGCCGCCGCGGCGTTGAGGATCGCGGCCCTGGCCGCTGCACTGTCTCTCCCGGGTCTCGCCCTTGCGGAGGGCTTCGGCTTCCAGGTCGATAACGGCCTGAGCGTCGAGCAGGTGACGGTGACCCGGACCTCCCAGATGCCGGCCGCCAACCGCAGCGGGGCCACGAACTCGACCATCCGCCAGGCGGGCAACCAGAACCGCGGCTTCACCGCGCAGTACTTCAGCCGGTCGGCCGTCAGCGCCCTGCTTCAGGGCGGGGAGCGGAACACTGGCGGCGTGAGCATCATCGCCTCCCCGGGCAGCGCCGCCTCGCTGATCCAGCTGGGCCGGGACAACTACGGGTCGGTCAACGTCATTGGCGGGCGCAACAACGTGGTCTCGGCGGCGCAGGTGGGCAACCGGCTGTCGATGGAGCTGAACCTCGTCTCGTCGCGCCGGACGCGCCTCGTCTATGGCCAGGCCGGCGAGGGCTACGGGGGAAGCATCACCATCCGCAACGCGCGGCCCGGCACGGTCATCCGGCTGAGCGATTAGCGATGGGCGGTGCGTCGGGGTGGCGGCGCAATTCGGCAACAGACTCCCCGTCACGGCCGGGCTGGCCGTATTCCGCCTATCCGTTTCGTTTACGGATCAGGCGGGATCGACTATGGATGAATGGATATTTTTCAAAGCGCGCCGCCAAACTTCAGCAGCGGTTCTTTTTTCATGGTTTGCCGGCGCGGGACGGAGGTCGGAAAATGATGAAGCGAAAGTCCATGCTTGCGATCTGCATGGTCATGGGTCTGCCCTCAGCCGCCGCGGCACAGGGCCTGGTCTATGCCCCGCTGAACCCGGGGCTCGGGGGCAATCCCGATCTGACCGGCTATCTGAGCGAATTGGCGAGTATTCAGAATAACTTCGACGAAGGCGGCGGTGGCGGTGGTTTCCCCGTCATCGACTTCCCCGACATCGATATCGACCTGGGCGGCGGCATCGGCGGCGGCGGCAGTGGAGACGACAATGAGAACGGCGACGGGGACTCGGATCCCGACTCCTGAAGCCGTCAGTTACCCGAAGGCAGATTTTCAGAAGCTATCGACAGAGTAGCAGACAGAATACGAGGACTGGGGCAGATGCAGTTTGTATTGAATGGAGCGCACCGATCGATTCGGGTCGCCGTCCTCGTGGCCGCGATGGGCCTCTCGGGATGCGCACAACTGGGGGATCGGGTCGGGCGGGCGTCGGACCCGCTCGCGACCGACCCCATCGAGACACCCGTCACGCGCACCGGTGCGATGCTGTTCAACCTCGCGCCTCCGTCGAGGCAGATCGACGTCGCGGTATACGGCTACGAGGACAAGACCGGGCAGAACGAGGAAGAGCCCGGCCTGACCCGGTTCTCGCGCGAGGTGACCCAGGGGGCCGAGGACGTCCTCTACGATATTCTCGAGGAGGTTGGCGGCGGTAGCTGGTTCAACGTCGTGGAGCGCGCGGGGCTCCAGGAACTCCTGACCGAGCGCGAACTCATCGACGAGACCGCCCGGGCCTATCGCGGGGCTGCGACCTCGCCGCTGCCACCGCTGCGGTTCGCGGGCACGATCATCCGCGGCGGGGTCATCGACTACGACTCCAACGTGGTGACCGGAGGGGCCGGCGCCCGGATCCTCGGGATCGGCATCAACCAGGAATACCGCGAGGACCGTGTCTCGGTCGCCCTACGGGCCGTGAGCGTCGAGACGGGCGAGGTGCTGTCGTCCGTCACGACCGAGAAGACGATCTACTCGGTCCGCCTGCAGGACTCGATCTTCCGGTACGTGGCGAGCGACCGGATCCTCGAACTGGACGCGGGCGTCTCTCAGAACGAGCCGACTGGCATCGCCCTGCGCCACGCGATGGAACTGGCCGTCTTCGCACTCATCGTCGAGGGCACGGAAAAGGGCGTCTGGTCCTTCCGCGACCGGAGCTATCAGAACTCGTTGCTGAGCCTCTATTACCAGCAGCGTGCGCAGTACGCCGATCTCGACGCACAGATCGCCGAGCCGCCGGCCGAACAGTCGGCCTCGGGGTCGTGACCATGCGACATCTGGCCAAGGCGTTCTTCTCGGCCCTGCTCTTGCAGATGGCCGGGATGGCCTTCGCCCAGGGCGAGGACGGCCCTGCGCCGGTCTCGAGGGAAGAGGTCGGGGACTGGGCCATCGAGTGCTTCGACGAGGCCGAAACCGAGTGCCAGCTGTATCAGCGGGTCCTGACGCAGGACCCGCTCGTCGTGGCCATGGTCGTGACGTTCTACCCGATCGCGGACGGCGCGTTCAACGCGCAGATCGCGCTGCCCCTCGGCGTCGACCTGTCACAGCGCCCCGAACTGCGTCTCGACGCGGAGCCCGGGATCCCGCTGGCCTGGTCACGCTGCATCGCTCTTGGTTGCCTCGTGGAGGGCAGCTTCAATGCAGGTCTCATGGCCCGTATCCAAGACGCCGATCAGGTCGTGCTGGCCGTCTTCAACCCGAACGGCGGCGAACTGACCATTCCCCTCTACATGGAGGGTTTCGAGGAGGCCGTCTCACGGCTGTCGACCGCCGAACCTGCCCTCGAGCCCGAAGCCGAGGCGGAGCCGGCCCCCGAGATCGCGCCCGAAAGCGAATAGCCGGGCCTGTCCCCGCGGCGACAGGCGGAGCTGCGCGACGTAGCTGGCGTACCAGTCGATAAGCGTCTCAGCCGTCGATGATGTCGAGCAGTGCGCGCCAGTTCTGCTGGCCGCCGAGGATGCGCAGCACGTCCAGATGATTTCCAGTGACCTGGTAGATGATCAGATGCTGCGCTGACGGGTGGATGCGAACAGGAGGGACGAACTCCAGTCGTTCCCGAGCGATATCGGGCATGGCCGACAATAGCTCAAAAGCCGCGAACAGCCCCTCGAGGTAAGCTTCAGCTTGTTCCGGTCCCCACTCTCCGGCTGAATACAGCCAGATCTCTTCGAGGTCTTGTTCTGCGAGGGGTCTGAGGCGGTAGCCATCCAGGCTACGAGCCGCCATGGCGGGTCCGCATCCTCTCACGGAAAGCGCTGACATCGAGGTCGCGAGGGGGCCCGCTGTCGAGGCCGGCTTTTATCTCGGCCTGCAGGGAGGCGATGGCTTGCTCTCGTTCCTGGTCACGGCGGATCAGGTGACGGACGTAGTCACTCGCATTGCTGTACCGCCCATCCTCGGCACGGGTTTCGACCCAGTTCTTCATCTGGTCAGGGAGAGAGACGTTCATCGTAGCCATGCTATCATGAGAGTCAGAATGGCAATCTTTGTCAACAATGGTTACCGTCCCGGGACGGGCTTCAAGCGGTTGTCCCTCATGGGCGGTTGAGTGCGGGTCGATTCCGAGGACTCATTAGATAGGCAATGACGAAGACTGGCCCCGAGTTTGGCGGCGACCTCACCCGGAGGCGCTTCACTTTGGGCTTTCCCCGCTAACCGATAGCGACGGCGGGTGATCGCTTAGCGGGGCGGGATGCCGTGGGGTCGGTCCTGCCGGCGCAGATTTCCAATGCTGCGGCCCGGATAGAGCACTGAAACCGCCCGTATCAGGGCCTCAGACGCAACGGACCGACATCATGCACGTCAAGACGCTCATTACTTCCCTGGCCCTCGCCGCGACGCTCGGCATGGCGAGTTCTCCCGCGCAGGCGGACAACCGGATCCATCTCGACCAGAGAGGCTTCGACCAGGCGATCGGAGCCTTCCAGGACGGCGGCCACAACCGGCTCAGCGTCCGCCAGAAGGGAGGGGGGAACACCTCGATCACCATGCAGGACGGCCATCGCAACCGCACCGTCGTCGGCCAGGGAGGACGCCACAACGAGGCCTACGGCCGGCAGCGGGGCCGCTGCAACGTCCTCGGGATCTCGCAGTTCGGGCGGGGTGGCTTGGCCGACGTCGATCAGCGGGGCCGCTGCAACGCCGCCGGCGTGATACAGTCGGGCCGGGGCGATACCGCGGAGGTGGTCCAGCGCGGGCGCGGCAATGTCGTCGTCATCGTGCAGGACTGATCGCCGACCGGGTGGAGCAGGTCTCCGCCCGGTCCACATTCCCTTACAAGGATGGAGGGCCCGATGATGCCGCCTCTCTTCTTCTCTCTCCTCGGAGCCACGGTCTTGGCCGTGACCGGCACCGTACAGCTCGGGGGGCCGGACCCCGAGGACATGCCCCGCTGCGTGCTTCGGATAGAGGACCGGGCGGGCGAGGCCCTCGTGCGCTCGATCATCGAAGCACGTGACCCGGTACAGGGGACCTACGAGGCCACCGTCACGAAGGCGAACAAGACCGGCGCCGTCGACGCGAGCCAGGGCGGGGCTTTCAGCCTGGGCCGAGGGGCACGCCTGGTCCTGGGAGAGATGCTTGTGAAGGGGTCGGCCGCGGAACTCGACGCGACGCTCGCGCTGCGCATCGGAAGGCATAGCGTGCAGTGCCCGGTGGTTGTTGACGGGGTGTTCTAGGACTACACGACAACCACCCACACTCAGGGCTGAAGATGCGCTCACAGCGCGAGTTCATCGCAGCCCAAACCGCAACCGCCTGAGTGTCCGGTGAAATGGGGGCAAGTCCAAGCCGGTAAAATCGGTAAAGTTGGGGGCGGCTTCGGTCGCCCTTTTCTTTTACCAAAATTCCCATACGGCGAACCGTTTTCGCCCGGCCACTCAACAACAACAGCCAACCACAGCCCTCAACCACAGCCTGAACCCCCTTATTTACAAGGCTCAAATGGCCTTTTCGGGACCTTTGTAGGTTGGCGATTTCCATCTGTGCCACAGATGTCGTCCCGCGAGAGCATGATTCAACTACTCCGAAATGCCCTCTCTTGTTTCTGTATGTTCTGAAGATTCCCAACAACTCAACCACAAATCCAATGATCTCAGTGACTTATGCTGTGGTTGAAGGGTGTGGTTGAGTTGTGGTTGACGATGCTCAACCTACACCAGTCGCCTCTCGGCGGGGGTCACACGGCCTAAGCGCCCGATATGCCTCGTATGGTAAAATTGGTAACGGGGTCATTCCCATATGGCGCAAAAATACGTAAGCAATGCTGACCTACCGCGAAAATTGTCCGCTTCCGGGGCTCCGCGCACCCCCCGGTAACGCCACCAGCCGGGGAAGGACCCAAGCGACACATGGTAAAAGCGGGAATGGCGGTAAACCCGGGAACCGTTCCCATAGCCGCCCGCCCGATAGATGGCGACGACGACAGCCCGCCAGATGGCCCCACACCGGGCGCACCATGGCCGTTGGAACATCGATCAGCTTTCCGACAGAGACAGAGCAGGTGCAAGCGGGAGTGACACTTCTGCTTTGCTCAGGGGTGCGCTTAAGGATGATTATGTTTCATTCTTGACGGCTCTTTGGCGCCGTTCCACCCACTTAGTCTGCGCGACCGTTGCGTTGGCCTTCGGTATGGGGCACTCGGTGTAAAGGCGAGTAAGAGGCATATAATGAAGAAAGCGTTGATAACCGGCGTCACAGGCCAAGACGGGTCCTCGCCGAGGTCTTGCTTGAGAAGGGCTAAGGGGTGCATAGCATCAAGCGCCGGGCCTCGCTCTTCAACGCTCAGCAGGTGGACCACATCTACGAGGACCGGGTCCTCACGCGGCAAACCAGCGGTTCAAGCTGCACTACGGTGACCTCACCGACACCTTAAACCTCACCCGCATCCTGCAAGAGGTACGCCCTGATGAGCTATCCTGGGTGCCCAGTTGGGCGAGCTGAAGTTTCCCCCTTCCCTAGAATTGGCGCGCCCGCTCGCTAAAAGCAACCATACACGATGAAATCACCGAGATGCCCGATCTGAAAACCTATTTTACCAATAAAAACATCGTCGTTACGGGAGGCGTCGGCTCGGTAGGCCGGGAAATCGTCGCAAAGCTTCTCAAGTTCTCTCCGAAGCTCGTTCGAGTGGTCGATAACAACGAAAGCGGTCTCTTCGACATGGAGATGACCTATGCGGACCACGGCAACATTGAGTTCTATCTCGCCGATATCACCGACGAGCGAGAGATCCGGCGAACCTTCTCGAACATGGACATGTGTTTCCATTCCGCGGCACTCAAGCACGTGCCTTCCTGCGAGAGGAGCCCCTTCTCGGCGGTGAACGTCAATATCCAGGGCTGCGAGACGGTGGGACGGGCAGCCATAGAGGCAGGGCTCGACAAGGTGATCTTCACCTCCTCCGACAAGGCGGTCAATCCGACCAATGTGATGGGCACCACCAAACTGATGGGGGAACGCCTTTTCACGGCGATGAACTTCCTTCGATCCCATCAAAGCAAGACAAGGTTCGCTTGCACGCGTTTCGGAAACGTCTTGGGGTCTCGGGGCTCAGTCGTGCCTCTATTTGCCAACCAGATCGCCAAAGGCGGGCCGGTCACCCTTACCGACGACCGCATGAGCCGCTTCGTGATGACCATGTCCCAGTCGGCTGATCTGGTGATCGAGAGCATGGTTCTGGCAAAGGGCGGCGAGGTCTTTATTACCAAGATGCCGGTCCTGAGGATCAGCGACCTTGCCCGCGTCATGATCGATCAGCTGGCCTCTCTCTACGGCTATGCCCCCTCCGAAATAGAGGTGAACACCGTCGGTGCCCGGCCGGGCGAGAAGATGTGGGAGGAGCTTTCCACCGAAGAGGAGGCCGGCCGCCTGCTCGAGGGCGAGAAGTTTCTCGTGGTCCTGCCGGCTGGTCACACCCGATCGCAGCGAGAACAGACCTATGCCTACCAGGAGGTCCGTCTTGAGCCCTCCGAAGTGGTCTATCACTCCGACCGCCAACCGATCATGAACGACCAGCAGATAGCGGAGCTCCTGATGCAGGACGCGGTTCTGCCATCGGAGGTTAGGACGCTAGTGGACAGCATGCAGACGGGAGAACAGCAATGAAGGTTCTTATCCTTGGGGGCGACGGCTACATCGGATGGCCGACGGCGATGAAGCTCTCGGCCGCGGGCCACGAAGTCATGGCCGTAGACAACTACCTCCGGCGCCGCCTCATGCGGGAAATCGACTGCGAGGCCCTCTTTGAAGTCCCCAACCTCCATGAAAGGGCACGCGTCTGGGAAGAGAGTTTGGGCAAGCGGGTGGAGGTCCGCATCGGGGACCTCGACGACTGGAGCTTCGTCTCCTCCCTCTTCGAGGAGTTCAAACCCGACTCCATCATCCACTATGCAGAACAGCCCTCCGCGCCCTACTCGATGCTCGACCGGCGCGCCGCGCGATTGACGCTGGACAACAACCTAGGGGTCACCTTCAACGTCATTCAGGCGATGGCTGAATATACACCCGAGGCACATCTGGTGAAGCTCGGCACCATGGGGGAATACGGCACGCCCAACATTGATATCGAGGAGGGCTGGATCGAGATCGAGCACAAGGGCCGCAGTGACAAGTTCCTGTTTCCCCGGGCAGCAGGCTCCTTCTACCATACAACCAAGGTCCTCGATACTGACATGCTGTGGTTCTACGTGCGCGTCTGGGGTCTGCGGGTGACGGACCTAATGCAGGGTCCCGTCTACGGCCTGGCGACGGAGGAGAGCGGCGAGGATGACCGTCTCTATTCCTTCCTGAACTACGACGAGGTCTTCGGCACCGTCCTGAACCGCTTTATGGTGCAGGCTGTTGCTGGCTACCCCCTCACCGTCTACGGTCGCGGAGGCCAGACGCGCGGATACCTTCACCTCAAAGACGCTCTCCAATGCGTGCAACTCGCCGTGGAGACCCCTGCAGACAAGGGGGAACTCAGGGTCTTCAACCAGTTTGTGGAGACTTTCTCGGTAAACGACCTGGCAGAGCGCGTACGGGAGAGTGGAGATCGGCTGGGCCTCGAGGTCGAGGTCAAGAATCTTCCGAACCCGCGCAAGGAAGCAGAAGAGCACTACTACAATCCGGCTCACACTGGGCTGATCGACCTCGGCTTGCAGCCCAACAAACTGACCGACCAAGTCATGGACGACATGATGAAAATCACCATGCGGTATCGAGACCATATTTCGAACGACCGGATCTTCCGTGGAGTGAAGTGGAAAAAGTAACTGGTCGCGTCAGCGCTATCTCGATCCTAGGCCGAAAGTAGTTCAATGGCTGCGGGTACCTCCGAATCCTGGCCCCCTGGTGGGGTCGATCCTCTGATCGAGTCGCTCGCGGCAGATCACGGGATCGAAGCCGGGCGGCCGAACGTGAAGGCACTGCTCCGGGATCCGCGGCTGGGAAGAGTCGCTGTGGTCTCCTCCTTCGGTGCCGACAGCATCGCACTGCTGCACTACATCTCCCGTGTTAGGATGGACTGGCCCGTGCTCTTCTTGGAAACAGGGAAGCATTTCCCGGAGACCCTCGAATACGTCGATGCCGTCTCCGAGCGACTAGGCCTCAGGGTCGAAAAGCTGCAGCCCTCCCCTAGGACCCTCGAGGAAGAAGACCCCGACGGAACGCTCTGGTCCGCCTTCCCAGACTATTGCTGTCAGATCCGAAAAGTCTTTCCCCTCCAAGACGCCCTAGAAGGCTACGATACTTGGATCTCGGGCCGGAAGCGCTTTCAAGCGACGACGCGCCATGCGCTTCCCCTGCTCGAACGAGATGGAAGACATCTCAAGATCAACCCCTTCGCCATGTGGTCGGAAGAGGACATCTCGGGTTATATCGACTGGCTCGACCTGCCGCGCCACCCCCTTGTAGGTGAAGGCTATCCGTCGATCGGCTGCGCCAACTGCACGCGTCGCGTGGCCGAAGGGGAGGATCCGAGAGCGGGCCGCTGGGCCCATGCTCCTGACAAAACCGAATGTGGTATTCACCTAGGGCCAGATGGAAAGTTCCGCAGAGGATAAAGAGCTACAGGGCGTTTCTAGGGAGAGCGAAAGACCTCGGCGTTTTGAGGTCTCCCCAGGGCGAGTCTATGAATTGCGGCTTCTGCTGCAGCGGATAGAGATTAGCCAACAGGATCAGGAGATGTCCCGGACACCAGTCTACGCGGTGTTCCGAGACCGGCAGGGACGCAGGCTGGATCCCCGGCTGATCCAAGGGACCCCGGTTATCGGCGACCAGGATCCTATGTCCGTGGAGACGCTTCCACCCTGCGAGCTAACCGAGGCGGTCTTGGCTGGAGGAGAGGCTTCCCGTTTCTTGCTCGCCCCCCCCGGAGCCGTGGAGTTGGAACTAGAGGGATGGGGTGATTCCACGGCTTTACGTCGCGCCGCGCTCCTTCCTATTGCCGTTCTATGGCATGGGCCGGAAGGAGAGAGATTCGCCGACCAGGTCGGCAGGATCACCGCGCTGCGCCGAGGCCTGCTCGAGCGGACTCTGGAATTGGGGAAGGGCTCGCGTGCAGCGCTGAAGGTTCTGGAAGAGGCGCCGCGACAGCAGATCGCCGACTTGCGCCGCTACTTCCAGCCTGGCGGGGATTGGGAGCCAGTGATCGAGACCTTGGGAGAGGGCGCCGAACGGGAAGATTTTCGGCTTCGGATGGACCGTCTGCGGGCGCAGGTCGAGACGCCGCCTCGGCTGGGGTTTATCGGCTCCGAACGTGGCTACGAGCGCTTGGCCGGGATCAGCGAGATCTTCTGGCTCAGGGAAAGTGAAGCGGAGGCCCAAATCGATCTTTTCTCACTTGAGATTATCGTGGTGGAAACCGTGCCGACTAGCGGGTTGAACAAGGAAGATGCTGACTGGCTCCTCGCCTTTTCGGCCCTCGACGGCAGCCTGCCCGAGCGCGGCGCCCGACTCTTCGAGGCGGCGGAGGCCGCCGGCATACCGGTACACCTCTGGGCCACCGGCGCTCCGGAGATCGCCCCCCTCTGGCGGGAGGCTGCGCGTCGGGCGGACCGAGTTCTGGCCGAAGTGATCGGCTCCGAGGGGCAGGACTGGGCCCCCATTGCGCCGGATGTACTTCTTCCCTGTACCACCGAACCGACCGCCTGCTCGGTAGCCCGCCAGAGCCCACCCCCGGCGGACTTGATGTTGGTGCCCACAGCTTCGGATATCTGCCAGTATCCGGACTTCGCCGAGTTCGTGGATACGCCTGGCCTCTATGCCACCTTGCTTACTGAATTCCGGTACCGCTTCACCCCCCTCATCTTGAGCCAGCGATTGTCCCAGACCGACCCGCAAATCTACGGTGAACATACGCGCGCCGAGGAACGCGCCCTACTCGTCTCGGCACGGATTGTCCTGCTGCCCAGCCGCAGCCTCCGGCCGGATGCCGAACTGGTGCAGATAGCCGTGGACGCCATTGCCTCGGGCGCGATCCCGGTGCTCTGGGGTATGCCGCGCACGGCAGCGCCCCAGCTGGAGATGCTGGATCGGGTCTTCTCGCCCACCGATCTCATGGAGCTGCAAGCGGCCTACCGGGTCACCTGGGTCCGGGAGCGGCGCTGGAGGGCGCTCTACCGCCAAGTGATGCGCGATTGCGTCTGGACGGGCACGCACCGCGAGGCGCTCTTGGGACGCGATCCCTGCGGCCCGAAGTTCGACAGGCCCCACACGAGCGTCGTCCTGGTGACCAAGCGCCCCCACCTCCTTCATCACTGCCTGGAGACCTTCCGCGCCCAGAGCTGGGACAATAAGGAGCTCATCCTGATCTTCAACACCGGTGAGATCCCCGAGGACCTACCCGAGCTGGCCGAAAACGAGCGGGCCTTCGCGCTGCCGGAGGCTGCGAACATTGGCGAATGCCTCAACCGTGGCATTACGCAGGCCAAAGGCCGCTACTGGTGCAAGCTCGATGACGACGACTTCTATAGCACAACCTATCTGGAGGAGACGGTCTACTACTATCGCTCCGCCCAGGCCGACGTGGTCGGCCGGCGGTCGGTCTATTTCTACTTCGCCGGGGAGGACGCGACATATTCGCGAGAGAAATTCGCCGAGCGCTGTGGCTCTCTGATGACCACGGGCTCGCTTGCTGGCGCAGCGCTTTCCATGGACCGTCGCTCCAAAGAGGTCCCCTTCTCTGTCATGGATAGAAATTCAGCCGATACTCACTGGTTGCTCCAGCTTCACCACAAAGAAATACGGGTCTACAGTGCAGATTGCACCTCGATGATCGTCTACCGTAGCGCTGACGAGACGACCCATAGCTGGAGACTGAGTGCAGATTCCAAGAAAATGGAGCAATTTCGTAGGCGCACCACGGGAAACATCTTCGAGCTTCCGGTAGCTGAGAGGCTGACCGGAGACCTTTCTTCCGAGATGTCTGGAGGGGCTGAGGCTATGCAACAGAGACTTGAGGCCTTTCGCCATCTCTCCGAGGCCGTCGAGATGGCTCAATTGTGAGCGAGGAGAATTGCGACAACGGAGGGCTGGAACCCTCCGAAGAACAGCCCGCCCAGATGCAAGCGGAGCTTGAGAAGTGCTTGGAGCGTGAGAAGCGTCTTCGGAGCCACTACGAGAAGCTTGCGCAGCGCTATGACCTTCTAGAGGAAGCGGTAGAAAGCCGCATGCGGCATCGCCTTGGGCAAAGCGAAACCAGAATAGCAAAGCTCAGCAGATCCCTCACGAGCGCGCATCAGAAAAAGAAAGATTTGACGACTGAATGCCGCCAACTTTCGCAAGCCAAAGGTGAACTCGAGAAGGAACGAAAGAGGCTAGAGCATTGCCTCCAAAAGGTTCAGCAGGAGGCGGATTTTCATCGCAGGGATGCTGAAAACCTGAGAGGCAGCCTTTCTTGGAGAAGTACAGCTCCGCTTCGCTGGGTGAAAAGGCTTGTCTCCCGAACATGAGGCTCTGGAACTGATGGTCCGAGCGCCGGCTACCGGTTGCGACGAAGGCCCGTGAGCCCTGTGCGGGAGATGTTGGCAGCCGTCAGCTAGATGGGTTAGCTGCCTCTCGAACAAACAGGCAGGAGACACGCCATGAAATGGCTGGTGACGGGCGGCGCCGGATTCGTTGGATCGAACCTAATAGCGAGCATTCTGTCCGAGCGGCCCGATGATCGGGTGGTCGTCCTCGATAACTTCTCGGCCAGCGCCTACGATGAGTTCGCC
Source organism: Histidinibacterium aquaticum (assembly GCF_008710275.1). GTDB lineage: Bacteria > Pseudomonadota > Alphaproteobacteria > Rhodobacterales > Rhodobacteraceae > Oceanicola > Oceanicola aquaticus. The sequence continues at coordinate 18,011 of NZ_VYQE01000008.1, read as the reverse complement.
AGTGCCCCCCCCCTCGCGCAGGCCGAACGCCTCGCTCCGGACGCGCCCGTATGGGATGCGAACCGCACGCTCGGAGTGATCGAAGGCGACATCCGCGACATGGAAACGGTCGAGCGGGCCACTGCCGGCGCGGACATCGTCGTGCACCTGGCGGCCAATACTGGCGTCGGCCCCTCGGTCGAAAATCCGCGCCTCGACAGCGAGATGAACATCGGCGGCACGCTCAACATGCTTGAAGGTGCGCGGGCAGCAGGAGTCAAGCGTTTCGTATTCGCTTCTTCCGGCGCCCCGGCCGGGCTCACTGAGCCGCCGATCACCGAGACGATCGCCCCTCGCCCGGCCTCGCCCTACGGAGCAAGCAAACTGGCGGGGGAAGCGTATTGCTGCGCCTATGCAGTAGCCTTCGGCGTGCCGACGGTGGCTCTCCGGTTTTCTAACATCTACGGGCCCCGCTCTTGGCGAAAGGGCTCGGTGGTAGCGACGTTCATTCGCCAAGCGATGGCGGGGGAGCCGATCACGGTAAACGGCGATGGCACGCAAACGCGCGATTTCATCCACATCGACGATCTGACCCGTGCCATCCGACTGGCCGCCACCACGTCGGGCCTGTCGGGAGAACTCTACCAAGTGGCCACCGGCTGCGAGACTAGCGTCAACCAACTGCTGGCACTACTTCAGGAGAAGTTCGAGGCGGCTGGTCTTCCTGCGATCAAGCGGCGTCAGGGCGAACGGGCCGCTGCCGATGTACAGCGCAACTTCGCCGATGCCTCGAAGGCCGCGCAGGAGCTTGGCTGGCGACCGCAGAAGGATCTTTCCGAAGGTCTTGCGGAAACGCTCGACTGGTTCCTGCATTATCGGCGGGATTAGAAGCCGATCGGGGAAAACCCTCTTCCCTATCCAAAGTCAAAATCAGTTCCGGGGTGTTTCACCTGGAACTGGCGTGACCTGCAACGGTGGACCCTCTATGCCCTCCAGCAGAACCTGGAGCGACACCTGCACTTCCTTGAAGTGAACATTGTCGCTGCTGCGTGCGGTTTGCCATGTATGACTACGGACGTCAGAGCGTCGCTCGACTACCGCGTTGAGAGCATCGGCGCTGGCGCAAAGTAGCTCACGTTCGTCTATAAGCTTGTCGAGGAAAGCAACATCAACGCCGCCATGCTGCCCATCGGGGAAACCTCCTAACCGGCGCAGCAACGAGCGACGCACGGTATGGGAGAAGCCAGCCAGACGCCCCCCACCGCTGATTTGATCGCTGGTAAAAATCCGGGGCATTTCCAACAAAGTCGGTAGATAGACGAGGCGACCCTCATCGACATAATTATAGAAACAGGCATTCTTGCCCATCATGTCCGGGTTCAGCGCAGCGGCGCCTAGCATCATGTCCTCGACGTAATGTGGCCCGTAGTGATCGTCGTCATCCATGCGCAGTACATAGTCTCCGCTGCCACGCGCGCCGCCGATGTTGAGCGCGGTACCCGGTCCGAAGCATCGCGGCAGAAAGACGATCTGCTCGCCCGCTTCCGGACGAAGCAATGCACTGTCCCACCGAGCGGGGTCGTCGGTATTGGCTACGACGATCAGTTCCCTGTCCGGCCAGGTCTGTGCGCGAAAGCTCTCCAGCACTTCCTGCAAACGGTCAGGCCGGAAGGTTGGTGTGACCACGGTGGCGCGCGGACGTGCCTTTCCGACGGTACTCGAAGCCGAAGCCGAAGCCGCGTAAGCCGCCAACTGCTGAGTCATTTCGGCAGCGGCATGGTCACGGTGAACCCGGCGCCAAGCAGCTTGGAGATGCATCTCTGCAAAGATCGGATCCATAGAAATACGACTGACGAACAGGCGGAGCTCGCGGAGCTCAGAAAAAACTTGGGCAAAGCCACTGCGCGGGTCGTCATCCGGTATTTCACCCAAGATCACCACCGCACAGCGACTGGCAGCGGCATGTAGCGCATGCTGCACATCGCGCCCTGGTGCGCGGTCCGATCTGGCGACCTGAACCAGCAGGTTGGCCTCTCCGAACAGATGGCGCAAATGATCGGGCGTCACCGTACCGAGAGAGGACCCGACCAGTGTCTGAGGCAACGTTTCCACTCGGTGTTGGCGCACGACCCGGTCGGCTGAGCAGAGGCCTAGACCGAAAGGAGTGAGGCTATCTAGCAGGGCGGCGACGTCCGGATCGTCAATGGCCTGTACGAGATCGAGCGAAAGCACCGGCGGCACCTCCCAAGCTTCGTCATGCTGTTGCGGAACGAAGCCATGATGAAGAGCAGGCTGCATGGCGGCCTCTACCAGATCGGCCGCGATGCCCTGCCGTGCCAACGCCTTGCGCGCTGCAGACGAGGTCACGACTGCATAATCTGCTGCAGCCGCTAGGGGCGCAAAAAGATCGACCTGACAACTATCGCCACGCAGCAGGGCGATACGTGGGATGCCAGCCTCCTCCGCCCTCCGCATTAGATCATGTCCGTCAGCTTGAGAGCCGGCCCAGTCTAGGAAGGACAGCCCCCATTCTCCTGTCAGGTCATCTTGGGCACATTCGAGAACCAATAAATCGATCTGGCCGGCAGCCAGCACGGCCGGCGCGATGCGCGGAGTCAGTGCAAGCGTCGGCGCCTCGAAACGCAGCAAGTCGAAACCTTCGGCCGACCCCACGAAGCCGAAGCGCGTGCGAAGCCAGGGAGCACGTTGCGAGGTAGGCACTGGCGGAACCTCAAAACCTGCACAAGCAGCAATGTGCGCGGAACGGAAGGGCGAACCCATGCGCTCAAAGCGGTAACTCTGGTACGGCAAGCGGAAATCCTTTGACCTGCTCCTGCAAGGCCGACAGAGAAATCGTTCTCGGTCGGTTCTGGCGCGAGATGCTAGTCCCCGTTCACCGCCAAGACAATGACGGACCAAGCTCTTGAAATGCAGGGTCGCGCCCATGATAACCGCTACCTGCGAACGAGCTTCGCAGCGCCTCTTGAGGAAGCTCCCATGTCCGAACAAACGTCAGTTGCGTCACCCGAACCGAACGGAAAACAAAAGGCTGAAGACAAAACCACAAAACGAGTAGTCGTCATTTTAGGAAGTGGACGCAGCGGGACATCACTCTGCGCGAAGATACTCTCCCGGCTAGGTATAGCTATGGAGACCACACTGCATCGTCCGAACGAAATGAACCCAGAAGGATATTTCGAGGATGCTCAACTTGTGGAAATCAACAAGCGTCTATTGGCAAAGCTTGCACCCGTTTCAGGCGTGGCGCCGAGAAGTGATGTTGCTGACGCCGAAATTGGATCCGAAATGCGCGAGTTGCGAGCGCATCTCAAGGAGCGGACCTTGGCATCACACAATGTCTGGGGCTTCAAGGACCCTCGCGTTTCGATGCTATTGCCACTCTATCGTCGAGCGTTCCAAGCTGAAGGCATTGTGCCAAACTACATTTTCTGTGCGCGCTCTGCAGGAGCGGTAGTAGAGTCCTTAATGCAGGCCAGCGGAAAATCACGTGAGCTATGCGAACAAATGTATTTTTCGCGCACCTTTCTAGCTCTGCGCGATAGTGCAGCAAACTGCTATGTCTTGCACTATGAGAAACTCTTAGAATCCCCATCTACGCAAATCGGCGCCCTATGGACTTATGTTGGCGAAAAACACAAACCCTCACCAATAGACGACAAGCAGTGCGAAAACCTGGTGGAGAAAAAATATAACCGCTCTTCGCTGATGGCCCAAAAAATAACGAATCCGCTTGCGTGCAGGATGGAAGCTCTCATTGAAAACATGGAAGGCACACAGTTCAATCGCGATTCCGTCCTAGAAGAACTTCGAGAGATTGGCTTAATAAATTCAGGATATCAGGCCTGGATCGACATCACGGCAAAATCTATAAATGACCTTAAATCCAGTCTAGTCAAGCCAAACGAAGCCGTAGAAAAGAAGGAAAAGGAGTGGGCCTCGAAACTCTCACAGCAAACCGCCTGCGCGACGGCACTTGGCGATGAACTTTCCAGATTGCAGGCTGAGGTCTCTCGCTTAGAAAAGGAGAGGAATGCAGCCATCACGCGAGCCCGCTCACGCGAGGGTGAGATCGAAGTTATGCGCTGCAAGAATGAAGAGACGGAAGCAAAGTTGGCTCGCCGTAGTCATAGTGAAACGAAAATCGTCATGAACGAAGAGTTGCGTAAGACTAGAGCGAAACTAGATGCTGCTAATGCAGAGTTGGAGCGGCTCTTGGGATCAGTACGGCACCGCGCCGGAACGCTTTTGGTCGATGCGATCCGGCACCCCGGTTTGAAGACGCTTATCCTGCCTTGGCGCCTGCTTCGCCTCAGGTCAGGTGATCCCTCGGACAAGGCGCGAAACTAGATGGACGACGCCAAGGCTGTACCTGCGAGAAAGGGGGCAAGCGCCCTGCGCGTGATGGTTTGCATTCGCAATCTGCAAAGTGGCGCAGGTGGTATGGAGCGCACCGCAGCAAACTTGGCAAGCTATTTGGCCAGCAAAGGCCATATTCTATCAATAGCCTACCGTGAAAACCAAAAAGGAAGTTCTCTATACCACCTAGCTGACGAAATACAGCACCTCCCTTTTGATGGTAAAGCAGATTCGCTAGTCGAAGTCGCCAGACGCTTCAGCCCGGACGTAATTGTCTACTTCTATGCGACCTCCGTCGAGGCTCCTCATATTGTGGCGCTTTGCCAAACAAATGTCCCACTAGTTTTGCACGAGGGCTCAAATCCAGGCCGAGTAATAGGGAATAATTGGGCGGCACCCAAGGGAATTACAGAGGCCCAAGCTGAGTTGGAAAGGTCCGCAATGATGGCGAGTTGCACTCGTCTTCGGTTTACCCTTCCTCAGTATCGCAAGAGCGTTCCCTCGACCCTACAGGCTGACTCCGTTGCATTTCCCAATGCCTTCCCCCCCGCCGATCCAGTAGATATTTCACTAAGATCGCAAGCTACCAGAAAGATTTTTCTTAATATTGGAGGGTTGAAGAAGGTAAAAAATTTAATAGCCGCCGTCCGCGCATTCTCTCTCATTGCGGATGATCTTCCCGACTGGGATTTTCATATTTTCTCTGCCGCCCCTCGCGCTAACACAATCCGGCCCGAGCTAGAAGAATTTATCGACAGAAAGAATCTCGCAGGCAGGGTAAAGATACATGATCCAACTCCTTTGATCGGCCGCGAATATGGCCGCTCACATGTCCATGTTATTTCCTCAAAGGAGGAAGGATTACCCAATTGTGTAGCGGAGGCTTCTCGTCATGGCCTTCCTTCGATCGGCTTCGCTTGCTGTGCAGGCACAAACGCGATGATCATTGACGATCATAACGGTCTACTAGTTGATTGTGGCACAGACGAAATTCAGGCTTTGGCAGAAGCAATGCGACGCGCGGCTACCGACGATACCGCGCGAAATCGCTGGGGAGCTACTGCTTTACAAGAGAGCGCCATCTATGATCCGGATCGAATCTTTTCTCAGTGGGAAGCTCTCATCAGGGAGGCCGCGGATGACCGTGTGACGCCCAAGGAGCGACTGCTTCGCAGGTTCGGTGAGAACGGCAAATGGCGGCAACTTCGGGCGGTTCAGCGGGCTTCACTAGGAGCAAGCCCTTGGCCCGTCGCACGAACTGCATCTGCAACTCGTCCTTCTGGTGAAGCGCCACCGAAAGTCAGCATTATCGTGCCGCTCATCAACAAGGAAGCCTCGATCGCTGAAACGCTGGAATCAATCGCCGCCTGCTCCTATCCAAAATCTTCGAAGGAGGTGGTCGTGGTCGACGATTGTTTGACTGACGGATCGGCGACAATCGCAGGCACAATCTGCGCGCGGAATTCATGGAAGCTAATACGACACGACCGCAACAGTGGGCTCTCCGCAGCACGCAACACCGGCCTTGATGCAGCAAGCGGTGAGTTTGTCCATTTTTGGGGCGCGGGCGACCTGTATGCTCGTGACGGCCTTGACACGGTAATATGTGCTATGCGCGAAGACGGAGCTGACATTGGGACCGGCATTGCCGCAAGTAGCGGCCAAGTACTCGCTCAATATACTTCTTCAGCCCGAGACATTTCAGCGATAAACTTCGCAGGAATGCCTGAAAGTCTTTCAACTGCTTCTACTCGTTCTAATATCTACCGACGAAAATTCTTGAATGAATATGGGTTGAGGTTTGAACCCGACCTCTACCTGCAGGATTCTGCTTTTGATCTCTGTGCGTTCCCGCTAGCCGAGAGAATTGCAATGACATCGGCTGTATTGGGAGAGTACCGGCGCCTTGAAAATTGCGAATCAAGGCAGTTTGACGAAGAACAGTTCTCTTCAGCGTTGAGAATTGAACAGCTGACTTATGAGCACTACACAAGTTATGGTATTCACGGACTGGATCTCAGGCGCCAGCAACACATTCTGGAGATCGTACTGCCTCAGTTTGTAAGTCGATCCCAGCGCAACTACGCCAAAATTGACGAAAAAACTGATCTCTCTGACCTAAAATTTGAATTTCTTGCGGAGCTCCAGAAACGTCTCCCTCGTCTCTCCCAGGGTCTCGTCAGCATGACGAAATCGTCTATGCGATTGCGGTTGGCCTATTTTGCTATTCGTGAGGGATATCTCGCATGGTTGCCTTCGATACTTGCGGGAAAATTGCCTAGTAGTTTGCGTTCCGATATTTTAGCGGAAACCCCAGAAGAGAAAAATGTCGTTGATAGTTTGATTATTGGGCTGAGTGGCGAAGAGTGATTTATTCGAGTTGCAGACCACTGCGCGAAGCGCTCTCTCGAGCTTCAGACCTTCGGATGGTATAGGTCGTAAACTGGTATTACGAATCCGGTTGGGATCTCGTTGCTGGTCGAGCGGGATTGTAGGTGTTGTAGGCCGAGCGAAAGGGACATGAGGTAAAAGACGGCATGGGTCAGATCTTGGACCAAGACGAGCTTCGGCGAGAGACTGAGCGGCAGCAGCGCGAGTTGGCACTTTTGGCCGAGCGGATTCGGGAACTTTCAGCAGAACTTGACGCCGCCGCCGGCCTTTCCGTCGAGCTTGAAAACGCGCGGGCCGAGATAACTGCATTCCGCTCTAGCACCTCCTGGCGGGTGACCGCACCTTTGCGCGCGGTGGTCCGCGCCCTCAGGGGCCGGTGATCCACACGTCATGACAGATCGGGATCTCGTCCGCTCCTCCCCCTTCTTCGATGCCGAATGGTATTCGTACCGTTACCCAGACGTCAGAAGATCCTCTCTGTCGCCGTCGGAGCACTACCTGTTGGTCGGCGGGCTTCTTGATCGTTGGCCGGGGCCCGACTTCGACCCCGTAGCCTACCGGCTGACCCACCCCGAATGCGGCCAGCGCAATCCGGTCTGCGATGCGCAGGAGCGTTACGGGCAAGAAGGTCTGAGGGTCTTTCACGATCCTAACCTGGTGCTCTTGGCTGCCACCCGGCTGAGCGAAGTTCGGGGCTATGAGCAAGCCCGCGCCTTCGCCCGCGACCAGCTTCCGGGAGCGCTCGCGCATAGCACCCTGGCACTTGATCTCGCCGAAACCGCGGAGCGCGGTGCGGAAGAGCGCTGGCTCGAAATCCTCAACAGCTACCTGTCGCGCTTCGGGCTCTCAGAGCTCGCCCTCACGCCTGGAACAGGAGGGACGCTCTTCGAGCGGATCACGGCTCCCCCCGCTCTCGGTATTCGGGAAGGCCCGCTGGTGAGCGTCATTCTGCCGGCTTTTAACAGCGCAAACTGGATCGAGCGATCGGCGCGCTCGATTCTCGATCAAACCTGGCGCGAGCTCGAGCTGCTGGTGGTGGACGATGCGAGCACCGATGAAACTTACGAGGTGCTGCAGCGCCTTGCACAGGAGGATCCGCGCCTGCGTCTGCTGCGCAACTCCGTCAACGTCGGCCCCTATGTCTCCAAGAACCGGGCACTGAAACATGCCAGTGGCGCTTTCATCACCGGTCAGGACGCGGACGACTGGTCACACCCCAAGCGGATTGAGCGTCAGGTTGCCGCCATGGAGGGTCGTGAGGCTGTTTTCAGCGGAGGCATTCGACTCGCCGCCTCGGGGAAGCCCTCACGGATCATGCCGCTGGGGCGCAATACCGAGGACGGGATCACGCTGGCCTCCTTCATCACTTTCATGGTTCGTGCTCCGGTGATGCACGAAAAGCTCGGCGCCTGGGATTCAGTTCGCTTCGGAGGCGATTCAGAGCTGGTGCGGCGGCTGGAGAAGATCAGCGACGGGCCGGTGCCGCGGGTGCTCGAGCCGACAATCCTGCAGCTCGATCACGAGGGCTCGCTCACCAACGACGTGGTCTTCGGCCATTCCCCGCATACCGGAATGAGTAAGCCGCGCCGGGCCTACCGCGACGCCATGCAGCACTGGCACGCGGACCGCACCCTGCGAACCGGGCGCATCGGTTTTCCGCGCGACGCCCTGGCGCGGCCCTTCCCGGTGCCGCCCGAGGCCGAGGTCGACCCCCCCGCGATCCGGGAGACACTCGGGGGCGAGGGCCCGGAACCGCGCGTGCTGCGCCGCCAGGTGGGTATCGTGACTAACATGCGCTTCCCCGGCGGCAACGCTTCTTCGACCCTCGACGAGGTCCGTTTCTTCCGCGAGCGGGGCATATCCCTGGCCCTGATCCACTGCCCCAATTCCTACGACCGCGGCAAGCGACCGGTCGCTGAACGCTACGAGCCGCACGCCGACCTGATGGAGGACTGGTGGGCCTATGATGAAATGCACTTCGACCACCTGATCCTGCGGAATCCTTCCCCCTTTTGCCAGACGCCTCCCGATCTGCTCGACAGGCTCTCGGCGCGACACGCCCATGTGGTGATCAACAACTCCGCCTTCCGGGCGAACGGCAATCTTGTCTACGAGCGAGGAAAGCTCCTAGAGCGCGCCGCCCTGCTGAATGCCGAGACGGTCACTCTCTGTCCCATCAGTCCCGCCCTGCGCGGCGAGATCTCGGAGTCTCTGCGGCAGGTAAATTTCAGGATCGCCTTATCCGAGAGGGACTGGTCGCCGACCTTCGATGCCGAGGCGTACTGGGCCGAGCCCAAGCCTGATATGTCCCCGCCCTATCTCCTCGGACGCCATGGGCGAGACGCCGTAGAAAAATGGCCGGAGTCGCTCAAACGGCTGGAAGAGGCCTATCCGCCGACGGAAGAGTTCCGCCTCGCCGCCCTAGGGGGGGCGGATGCCGTGATCAACAAGCTCGGGAGCCGGCCCGGCAACTGGGAGATCGCGCCCTTTGGCAGCATCGATCCGAAGGACTTTCTCGCGGGCCTCGACGCTTTTGTCTACTTTCCCGACGGCAACTACGTCGAGGGCTTCGGACGCACCATCGTAGAGGCGATGATCGCAGGCGTGCCGGTGTTGCTGCCGTCCCAATTCCGCTCCACCTTCGGGGAGCTGCCGATCTACCTGCCCCACGCTAGCGTCGCCGAGGCCATGCGCCATATGGCTGCGCGGACCGAGGATCGTCTCGGCTACCTGCGCGAGGTGCAGCGGATCGCCTGCCAGCGCTACGGGACAGAGCAGTTGGCCATCCGTTTCCCTGAATACGAGGTCCCGCAGGACCCGAAGGGGGCCGGGCAGCTCTCGGAGGCGGCCCGGGTCTTCAAGGAAGCCGTGGAGGCCGCAGGCTAGTCGAGTTTATCGCCAGCCCAGCCCGTCCCTGGCGGCGGAATGAGTTCCTCGTAGTCGGTCGCCAGCATCCAGCCCTCGGCGGCAGCGATCAGCAGCCGCCCAGAGCCCGCATCGACGATCCGGCCAGGCTCAGCGCCGGGATGTGCGGCGATCTGCCCCGACGCCAGGCGTTCGGCGCGCCAGATCCGGAGAACAGGGCGACCGCCGATGCAGGCGAAGGCTCCCGGGAAAGGACGGGCACAGGAGCGGACCAAGGCGTGCAACTCCTCCAACCGCTGTGTCGCGAAGGCGAGGCCTCCGTCCTCAGGGGTGATCTTGGGCAGTTCCACCGAGGGGCCTGGGGGCTGCGGGACGAGATACTCTTCGAGTCGCCCTTCTCGCCAGGCCGCAGCCAAGGCGAGGGCGGAGCTCTTGATGTGGTCGAGGGCCAAGTACTGGAGCACGTCGATGGAGGTCTCGGGGCCGATCTCCAGGCGCCGGGTCTCGAAGACCGGCCCTGTATCGACCCCCGCCTCGTAGCGGAAGCAGTTGTGCCAGACCTCGGAGCCGCCCAGCCGGATCGACCAGTTCAGCGGTGAGCGCCCGCGCCCGTGCGGAAAGCGGAAGCAGCTCCCGTGCCAGCCGAAGACACCGCCCGCGAAGCGGTCGAGCACTGCCTGCGGCAACAGTCTCTGCCAGCCAGTGCAGAGCCCAAGGCCACCTTCGAAGCTCTCGAAGAACTCCCGGTCGCCCGCATCCTTCAGGGAATAGCTCTTGCAGGCGTAAAACCCAATCCCGAGCCGCTCGCAAAGCTGCTCGAGACCCTCGCTGCGCCCCGAGATCGCCGCGACCCGGGCAACCTCGCCGGAGAGGGTAACGAGGAAGTCGGGCCGCGCGCCGTGGCGGTCGAGATATCGGATGAGTTCTTCGGTGGTCGTTTTGTTGCCGAAGACGACGAGATTTCTGTGGGACATCACTCGGCCTCGAAGGGATAGTGGGTGCATTCTAGGGAGAAGGTCTTCTCCAGACGGCGGGTCGCCAGTTCGGAGACCGCGGCGAAATTCCCTTCGGTTCCCCGCAGCTCATCGGACCATTCACAGGGATGGGTGAGGATCTGGACGCGGGCCTCTTCGGTCACGTCGAAGGGATGGCCATGCGCCCACCGCCGCCGACTGTCGCTGCAGTAGCGGATCGCCCGGGGTGGCGGCGAGACGTCGAAAAAGGAGGGGCCATAGGCATTGATCCGGCCGCGGTAGCTGTCCTCGCGCAGAGCGAGCTGCCAGGGGGCGGGGCGGTGGAAGCTGAAGCGATCGATCGCTCGATCCAGGATCCCCTCGAGAATCGCAACTTGCAGGTCGAACTCCCGCTCGTGTGCCGGGCCGAGCGCCTCCAAACCATGCCGGTGGAAATGCAGCCCGATCCGGTGGCCGAGGGAGCGGATCTCCTCTAGGGCCTCACGGCCCTGCGGACCGGCGGGATTGTAGGCATCGCTGGTGACCTGGACAAAGAAGCTCGAGGTGACGCCTGCCTCGGCTTCCACTCGGGCCAAGGCGAGCGCGCGGTCGAGGCTGAATTCCACGTCGTGGCGCAGGAGGACGAAGTCCAGCCGCCCAGGGGCGTCTGCGAAGTCGACCAGCCGTCCAGCGTAGAGGGCAAGGATCTCGCGGTATTCGTCGTAGTGGAAGCTTTCCCTATCCTGGATCGGCGGGGGCATGGTATCTTCCCTGCTGGCGGCTCCAGAGGCGCGGGGGATCGCCTTGCGCCTCACAGCCGGATGTCGCTCTCGTCGCGGCCGAAGACGGCTTTCATGTCGAAGAATACCCCGCCATCCGAGAGCAGGTCGACGAGCTGCGGCGCACCGCCCTCGACGATCTCCCGATGCGGTACGGCGAGCACCACCGCCCCGTAGCCTCCCGCCTCCTGCGGGAATTCCTCGAGCATCTTGATCCCCAGATCCCGGGCCACCTCTGCCGGGTCTGCCAAGGGATCGTGGATCTCCACCTCGAGGCCGAAACCTTTCATGGCCGCCACCATCTCCGTGACTTTGGTGTTGCGGATGTCTCGGCAGTTCTCCTTGAAGGTCACGCCGAGCACCAGCACCCGGGCGCCACGCACCACCTGCCCCTTGTTGATCATCGCGGCGATGAGGCGCGAGACCGCGTTCTTCGCCATGCCGTCGTTGATCTCGCGGCTGGTGCGGACGATGTCGGGGATGTATCCTTTTGAGGCGGACTTGTGCAGGAGATAGTAGGGATCCACCCCGATGCAGTGGCCGCCCACCAGCCCCGGCGAGAGTCGCTGGAAGTTCCACTTCGTTGCTGCGGCGTCGAGGATCTCGTGAGTGTCGAGCCCCATATGGGAGAAGACAATCGAGAGTTCGTTTATCAAAGCGATGTTGACGTCGCGCTGCGTGTTCTCGATGATCTTCGCGGCTTCGGCGACGCGGATGCTCGCCGCAGGAAAGGTGCCGGCATCGATGACGCGGGAATAAAGCGCATCAACCCGAGCGGCGGCCTTCGAACAGGAGCCCGACGTCACCTTCACGATACTCTTGAGCGGATGTTCGATATCTCCGGGATTAATCCGTTCGGGACTGTAGCCGACGAAGAAATCGGTGTTGAGAACCAGGCCCGAGAGGCTTTCTAGCAGCGGAACGCAGTCCTCCTCGGTGGCGCCGGGATAGACGGTGGATTCGTAGATCACCAGATCACCGGGCGAGAGCAGCCCCCCCAACGTCTCGGTCGCAGCCAGCAGTGGCCCAAGGTCGGGCTGTCGGTAGCGGTCGATTGGGGTCGGCACAGAGACAATGTAGGTATTGGCTTGGCGCAGGTCTGCTGCCGCATTCGTCACCCGCAGCCCGGCGGCACGCAACTCATCGGGCTCCACCTGACCGGTGCTGTCCCGGCCGGCGGTGATCTCGCGGACCCGCAGGACGGAAAGATCGTAGCCGATGGTCGGGAAATGCTCCGCGAAGGCCACCGCTAGGGGCAGGCCCACATAGCCCAGCCCGACTACCGCAACCTTGATGCTGTCCTCGTCCGGAAGTGCCGCCGTCACCCTCGTCTCCGCGCCGTTCCCGACCTGGCTAGGGGAGTATCGCCGCTTGGCGGTCTCCCGAGATCTGCCTTATTCCGGGCAGATACCGTGTCACCTCGCCCACTGAAAGATCCAGAATGCGCAGAGCGGCCCCCTCGCAATAGACGAAGACCCGGCCAGCCCTGCAGTTAGCACAACACGGATCCGCGGCTACTACGCCTGATCTCGGAGGGAAGCCCCTCGCCATCGGTGAAGGTGTCTTTCCGCGGCTTCCCTGTACTGCAAAGCACCTGCCAGAACTTCATTGGTTCGAGAGAGCGGGCAGCGCCCCCTTGGTCCTGAGCCTCTGGCCCGGCCCGGACCACCATCGATGGGGCATCGCCCCAAGAAATTGCAGACAAAACGGGTAGAGCAGACAGGCAAGCGGAGGTCTGTGTAAATCTCGAAAAGCGCACCACACCTAAGATGCTGCCTCCCAGACAGCGGACGGCGGCACATCAAAGCGCCTCTAAAAGTCGTCGCCCAACCCCGACACCTACGACTTGGCTCGCCCACAACGCTTGATTTTCTGTACTTCCATAACCCGTAGTTCTAGAAAAGCCCCCGATCCATCCCCACCAACCCAAGGGCTTCATTTGACATATCGCTCTGAAGACAAGAAAAAGCTCCCTGCCGAAACTGGCGGCGAAGGCTCTACGAAGAGAAACTCAGACTGGAAACCATCGATCCTTGCTACAACTACAAAGGGATCGGTAATGGGACTGAATACGCTAAAACAATCACTAAGAAAGTATACAAGTATAAAAACTGTCACTCCATCCGAGATGGAATCTCATTGGTCAGATCAATATGACTTGGCCCTCCTCCACAACACGATAGACGTCCCAAACCATATCCTAAGCAATTCTATTGTTTACGCGCTTCAAAGCGTCGTGAATCAATTGATACGATCTCCCGCCTCCCAGGAAAGATTAAGGACAAACAAACCGCTAGAAATCTGGTGCAACACTCGAAGTGCTGAAAACGATCTGCGCCGCGCCGGAATAGAGTCTGTGACAATGTACCGACCAGCACCAAGATTCACGCTTCCGACCTCGTATATACCACTTCCACAGAAGCGCAGAATACTATGGTACTACGATTCCAACCACAAGTTCATGATCTCCAGACTGGATGACATAAAAAGAACAATCCGAAACATAAGGGACGCCGAGATTCTGACATTTCCCGACGTCAACCCGCCTGTAGTTCAAGACAACGTTTCGGCCATCGGTCGTGTTCAACTCCAGCACTGGGTCCCACGGGTCCATGGCATGGTCAGGATATCCGACAGATTAGATTTTGGCAGGTCAAGCTTTGACGTCTACTCGCACGGGAGGTGGCTGTTGTATCACGATATGGAAGAAGATTTCTCTTTCACCCGAAAATACGTTGCAGAGATGCCCTCAGCAGTTGATGAGCTACTTGCCACCCAGACCAACAGCGAAGCTCAATCTCGCTTTGAAGACGCTAGGAAGTTTGACCTAGAAACTCTCGCGGAGGTTTGGGAGAGCAGAGTTCGCTGGCTCATTGCCAATCGAAATTGTTAGCCCTCTTCGGCTCAACTAGGACAACCTCCAGCAGCCAATGCTCTTTAATGTTCGGAGAACTGAGAATGACGACACCATATGACAATAAATTCTTCGACAGGCAATCAGAACCCTCACTCAAGTCTGCGAGAATTATTGTCCCGCTACTAAAGAAGCGCATGACTGTAGACAGTGTCTGCGATGTTGGTTGCGGCACTGGAGCTTGGCTAAGCGCATGGCGGCAGGAAGGCGTAAAGGAAACAATTGGTATTGATGGCGAGTACGTAGATCGCTCGCAGCTACGGGTCCCCTCGGACTGCTTCATCCCCCATGATCTTTCTTCCGAAGAGGAGCTACTTTCGGATTTGGTCAAAGAAAGAAAATTCTCATTAGCGACATGCGTTGAAGTTGCGGAGCATCTTCCTGAAAGACGAGCGACCTCATTTGCGTATGAGCTTTCGTTGCTGTCGGACACGATTCTCTTTAGCGCTGCGGTCCCTGGCCAAGGTGGTGAAAACCACGTTAACGAACAGTGGCAGTCCTACTGGGTGACGAAGTTTAACAATCTTGGCTTTGGAGCTGACGATTTCCTACGCGACGAAATCTGGGACGACTCAAGAGTACGCTATTGGTATCGCCAGAATCTTCTTCTCTTTCGTCGGGGTGCCAATAATACTCGCCCGGCATCAAGCTTTGATGTTATTCATCCCACTAACTGGGATCGGAAGAGAACATCGTTCGAACGAAAGATCGAAAGACTCCGGGAGGGTTCTACTGAACGGCCCTTCGATGAAGGACTTGAGAATAGTCCAATGACGACGTGGAGGGGGACTACTTCTGCAGAGCAAGCCCTGAGAAAAGCGGAACGTCGATGCAAAGTTCTTGAGAACGAAAAGAAACAAATACTGTCGAGCACTTCTTGGAAGATCACTGCACCCCTTCGGTCTGCTAGCAGAATACTGATGCGAAAGAGCTGACAGACATACTTTGGTGATGAGCTTCCCAATTGATTGATGCATCGCTGGCCGTTGGTCGACGGCTACGACGCGCCAAGGCCTATAGCCCAAGGCGTTGTGGTCGAACGCCACTGTATTGGCGCCAATGCCGCTCGATTACGATCTGGGCACCAAGGGAGCGAGTAGAAGAGATACCCGTCAAGCAGCTCCTTGCGTAAGCGGGCGTGACATTCTCGCATTGGCCGTTCTCACAAGTTGAGCTAAGCTTGATGTAGACGTACCTCGCGCCCGGGCCCCGATCCGTTCGGGGACGGCGACAAGTTTGGCGATTTTTCTCGGACCGAGCTAACTCCAACGGTCTGCTGGTACGACAAGGCCAGTTAGAACTTCGACTACGTCAGGTCAGTCGAACTTCCTGTCGGCGGGGATCATCCGCGCTTCCTTCGTGACTACTTCTTAACGATCAATCCCGAGTCCTCGCCCCCGAAGTACTCTCGCTCTACAAATAGATTGCTATCGCGATATTCATTCTGAATCCTCTCTCTATCCCTAGGACCAAGCAAAGTCTGAGCGCCACGACTACCAACTCCAAGATCATTTAGATATGCATCGACCTCGAGAGCTCTTTGGCGTAGTTTCTTGGCAGCCGATGGAAACATGTTGGCGAGTCGCTGAAGATTAATAGCTCGAGCGGACGCTGACTGATTACTCTCGGCCAAATATTTCAAACAATTCATATTCGCACCTCCGATCTCACTCAAGAATGATCTGATCAAATCTTCTTTCTCACGCTCATAAGACTTCACGATCACCCTGTCACCGCTTGTCGACAAGGCGATCTTTTCCAGCCGCGTCCTATGGTCGAGATGCCTAGCATCGGCAGTACTCAAAATCCGAACAGGCCACGGGTATTTTCCCTTCTTCAAGCCTTCTGTAAAGAGGGAGACCACAAGGTCATCCTGGCGGCGAAGATATAGAATCCATGATCTATTAGCATGCCTAAAGATGCCACGCAGATGTTCGTACACGAACGAGCCGGTGACCGACGGTCGCGCTAATACTTCAGAGGATACTATCAACATCCGAGGTCGATGCGCTTCTATCTCATTTTGCATTTGCTCGGCATGAAGCCTCATCTTCACGCGGTTCCCGGCAATCATGTCCTTGATCAGTGGATGGTGATAGTGCTTTAGCGGCCCCCACTCGATACTCCTCCCACGTCGCGAGATATCTCTTCGCCCTCCTTCCAGATAAAGAACTTCAGACTCTCTGAGGCAGGCCGTATTTGCAGCCAAGAACTTCTGAATGGATGTTGAACCTGTTTTGTGAGGACCCAGATGGATCAAAATGTCTCCGCCAAACTCGACGACCGGCAATTGATGAGTCGGCATATTTAGAATCCCTCTATGCTCTGAGTTGCAGGATAAGAGACTAAGCCTGGTCTGCCTCTATCTGAGATGAGCAGATGGTGAACTTTGTGTGGTCACTTTTGAGCGTACAGCGCCCCGAAACATCCTCCAGGGAAAATGCAACGCCGACCATCCGTCTTGTCACGCGGAATTCAATATTTTACCCGAACGTCAGGTAGAAACTTTTGACCAACGCCGGCGTCTTCCTGCAAGCGAAGAGTAACGTCGCATGTGACCGTTTCTCCGTAAACGACGACTTCCACTACTCCGTCAACCAGTCGACTCCGGACCTCGGGGCAAATACCCATTGCTGACGGCAATGGAGCGTCATAAATCTGCGCTTCTACCAGTCCGATGCGACCATACTTATCGATAAGAACCGGAAGCTCGTCGAGAAAGTTCCGTATGGAACCACTCGGCTCACGAAAATCGCCAAAGATAACTAATGGATAGTGCCCCGGCTCCTGATCTCGATTACCCCGTTTCGATCGCATCATACGGGGAGCTAGGAATGCACCTTCAGTCCAATTCTCGTAGCGAAGGCTAGGAGCTTTTGATATGTGAAATTTCTGCGCGTCATGATATTCTCGGCGTACACCGTAATAAACACCGCTTAAACCCGTTGTATTACTTGTGGTGACCGAAGAGTCGCTGATTCTTTGGAAGGACAATGGTCCTGTTCTCAGTTTCCTGAATGACCTCTCGCCAAAAACCTTCTGAATTCTTCCAATAAACTCGCTATCGGCCCCGAGGCGAACTGTGTCCCAGTAGCCAAGCTGCTTGGCTACCGGAGTCCTTCTAAACATCAACGAGGAGGTGTTGTATGTGATGAGGTGACTTCTTACCTTGGCGAAGTCCAATTCATTGGTTGTCCTCGCCTGCTCTGAGGTGCAGGCCATACAATCCGGGTTCGCCTCCATATATGCGACTTGTCGCTCAATCTTTTGAGGATGTGACCAATCATCTGCATCATGTAGAGTGACATATTTTCCTTCCGCAATGTCAAGACCGGAATTCCTCGCAACATATGCACCGCCGTTCGTATTCAGACGGATAAGGTCAATAGTGCCGCTGTCGTCAATGTACTTTTCCACGGCACTAATGGTTTCCCCTTGGTCTGTACTACAATCGTCGACAACAATTATCTGAATATTCTTGTAAGTTTGGGCCAAGAGTGACCTTAGGGCAGTACCTATCGTGCTGGCAGCGTTGAACGTAGCAACAATGATCGAAACAACAGGTCCAGATCGGATACTGTCTACTTCCCCCTTTGCCATCAGCCGATCGTAGGGCGAGCCTTCAACGAAATTCGAAAGCCCAATCGGTAGTATATCGAAGTATCGCAGCGCCTGGTTGATCCAAATGCACTTATGCTCTGGTGAACAATGGATGTTGGACCTCGCTAAGATTGCATCCGGCCCAATGTTCCC
>NZ_VYQE01000007.1 GCF_008710275.1 Histidinibacterium aquaticum | reverse complement strand
GAAGTTCCGATCGACACCAATTGGCGCGGGGTGGAGCAGTCCGGTAGCTCGTCAGGCTCATAACCTGAAGGTCAGAGGTTCAAATCCTCTCCCCGCAACCAAAAAAACGCCCCAAAAAGCGCGCTCCGGCGGCCAAACAGACCCCGCACCAACGCCCAAGCTCTTGACCACAAAAGACAGAGAACGGATCGTCGCCGCATGCGACTGACCGTCTTTCTGTTCCTCTCAGTCTCCGCGCCGGCCCTGGCCGATCCGCTGCCCGCGCCGCTGGACGCCGCGGAGTTCCCGGAAGCCGAAATGACGGAGGTCGAGCTCGGACAGCTTCTCTTCTACGATCCGATCCTCTCGGGCAGCCGCGAGGTGTCTTGCGCGACGTGCCATCACCCGAATTTCGCGACCGGTGACGGCGTGTCGCTGGGCATAGGGGACGGCGGGAAAGGCCTGGGGCCCGAAAGGATCGCCAATCCGGACAATCCTCCCGAACAGCGCATCCCGCGCAATGCTACGGCCCTGTTCAACCTCGGCCACGACGATATCCGCGTGCTCTTCGCGGACGGCCGGATCGAGGAGGATCCAGACCGCCCGGCCGGATTTCGCACACCACTCGAAGACGAGATGGTCGCGGGGTTCGACGGGATCCTCTCGGCCCAGACCATGTTTCCCGTGCTGTCCCCTGACGAAATGGCCGGGCACTACCAGGAAAGTGAGATCTCCCTGGCGGTCCGTCAGGGTCGGCTTACCGGGGAGGGCGGGGCCTGGGACCTGATCGCCCAGCGGGTCGCGGCGATACCGGCCTACCAGCAAGCCTTCGAGGCGGCCTATCCGGAGATCGAAGCCGGGGCGGACATCGCCTTTACCGATATATCCAATGCGATCGCCGCCTTCATGGCTCATGAATGGCGCGCCGACGACAGCCCGTTCGACCGCCACCTGCGCGGGGAGGCGCCGCTGACCGGAGAGGCCGCGCGTGGGATGGAGCTCTTCTTCGGTGACGCCGGGTGTTCCGAGTGTCACGCCGGGCCGCTTCTGAGTGACCAGGAGTTTCACGCGATGGCGGTCCCGCAACTCGGTCCCGGGAAAGCCGAGCGTTTCGAAAGCCACCAGCGTGATATCGGGCGGATGCGGGTCACCGGACGAACGGAGGACGCCTACGCCTTCCGGACGCCGATGCTCCGCAACGTTGTCGAGACCGGTCCATGGGGCCACGCCGGCGGACATACCGACCTGCGCCGGTTCGTCCTCGATCACCTGGATCCCGCGGCGGCCCTCACGACCTATTCACAAGAAGCCAAACTTCCGACCCTCGACGGGATCAAGGGAGATTGGACGGTGATGACCTCAGCCGAGGATCGGGACGCGATCGCGGCGGCCGTCGGTGGCGATCCGGTTGCGCTCGGTGAGCAAGACATCGACGCCCTCATGGCCTTCCTGGCCGCACTGACCGACGAGGCCTCGCTTTCGGGTCGTCTCGGAATTCCGGATGCCGTTCCCTCGGGTCTTCCCGTCGAGCGGTAACCGGCGCGGCAGGCGTCACCTCGTCACCTGGTGGCTCCTGCCGGCTTCGAGACTTTGCCAGTCCGAGGTCTCACCGTCCGGCCAAATGATGCGGACCTCGGCCGACGTGGCCTCGCCAAGGCCGAAATGCACCGGTCCAGCCTGGCCGCCGACGTGACCGCCGCCGACCGTGACCTCCCGGGCCCGTACTTCGTCGCCGGCCTTCACTTCGACCCAGGCCCCGATGGCCCGGGTGTTGGGACCGGGCATCCGCGGCTCGACCGCCAGCCAGTTGCCGGTGGCCTCCGTCACGTTCTGCCAGACCTTGAGCGGCGCGCGGCGTGCGCTCACGATCAGGTCTAGCCGCCCGTCGCCGTCGAAATCCGCGAGCGCGCCGCCCCGGGAGCGGACCGGATCGGCGATACCGGCCTTGCCGCCCATCTCGCTGAAGCGACCGTCGGCTCCCTGCATGAGCAGGTTGTTCGGATCCGACATCGCGTTGGAGGGCATCTGGTCGACGTTCCCCTTCGCGATGAAGAGGTCGAGCCGTCGGTCGTTGTCCACGTCCCCGAACTCGGCGTGCCACCCGGTCGACGGTCGGCCGTCGTCTCCCTGGTAGGGCCTCTGGGCCGCGGCACCCACGTCGAAGGGCGCGTTGCGCATCGCGGTACCTTCGTTGATTTGGAGCAGTTGGTCGCCCATCGAGGTCAGCATGACCTCGGGCAGGCCGTCACCGGTGATGTCGGCCGAGGCGATGCCCATTCCCCAGAGCGACACCTTCTCCCAGCCATCCGCCTCGGTGCGAGGCTCGAGCGGATCGAGCCGCCACATCTCTTCGTATCCGCCGCGGATGTAGTAGTGACGGTCGTTTGAAATGCGCAGCTCGGGCGTGCCGCTTCTGCGCCAATCGGAGATGAGCATCGAGAGCGCGCACCACCCCGGTGCGATAACGTCCGGAGCTCCATAATCTTCGCCGTCCGGGCGGTAGAGGGCATTCTCGTCGCAGGCGCCAAAGGGCCCCTCCGGGTCCTCGCGGTCGACGTAGTTGCCGACGGCGAGCGTCGGGCGGACCTCGCCGGGCTCCCAGGTCGCGGAGAAGGCCGTCGACCAGGACTCGCCCCCGTCGAAGCCCCACTCGGCGCTGGCGTCGGAAAAGCCGCAATCTCCGTCGCCCTTCATCAGCCGGTTCGCGCCGACCCGCAGCACGGCGAGGTCGAGGTGGCCGTCGCCGTCGATGTCGAGCGGGTAGGCGCCGGTAACGGAGGCCTCACCCTCCGCGGCCAAGGTGAACCGGATCGGCGCCCCGGAGTCTTCCGTCGCGTTCACGAAGAGCCGCGCCGGTTCGGCGCCGCCTGCGGCAAACACGTCCGGCCGCGAGTCGCCGTTGCAGTCGAAGACAGCGACCCCGCCGCCGACGAAATGCTCCCACCCGCCGGAGTAGATGTGCTCCACGGGAAAGGCCTCAGGTCGCTGCGCGAATTTGACGCCATCGGCCCATGATGCGCTCGCAAATATGGTCAGGAATACACCTGCAAGGCCGCGAATGGTCATCGAAAATCCTCCCGAAGCATGCGCAGCCTAGCGAGGCTACGTCCGGCGGCAACCGTTGACAGCATGAGAACTTCGGCCATGATGTGGGCGGTTTGGCGCTAACATCGCCGGACAGAGTACATGATGCACTCTCAGGGAGGTTAAGAGAATGCTCAGAAGAACCTTGCTCGCCACCGCGCTGGCGGCGACCGCCGCCGTGCCCGCCTTTGCCCAAGATGGCCCCACCGTTGGCGTCAGCTGGTCCAACTTCCAGGAAGAGCGCTGGAAGACCGACGAAGCCGCGATCCAGGCCGCTCTCGAAGAGGCCGGCGCCGAATACATCTCGGCCGACGCGCAGTCGTCCTCGTCCAAGCAGCTGTCCGACGTCGAGTCGCTGATCAGCCAGGGCGCCGACGCGCTCATCATCCTCGCGCAGGACAGCCAGGCGATCATCCCCGCCGTCGAGCTTGCCGCCAACAACGGCATTCCGGTCGTGGGCTACGACCGCCTGATCGAGGACCCGCGCGCCTTCTACCTGACCTTCGACAACATCGAGGTCGGCCGGATGCAGGCACGCGCCGTTCTCGAGGCCCAGCCCGAGGGCAACTACGTCATGATCAAGGGCTCGCCGACCGACCCGAACGCGGACTTCCTCCGCGAAGGTCAGCAGGAAGTCCTGCAGGACGCCATCGACGCCGGTGACATCACCATCGTCGGCGAAGCCTACACCGACCAGTGGCTCCCCGCGAACGCGCAGCGGAACATGGAGCAGATCCTGACGGCGAACGACAACAACGTCGACGCTGTCGTCGCCTCCAACGACGGCACCGCCGGTGGCGCCGTCGCCGCTCTGGAAGCCCAGGGCATGGGCGGCATCCCGGTCTCCGGCCAGGACGGCGACACCGCCGCTCTGAACCGCATCGCCCAGGGCACGCAGACGGTCTCCGTCTGGAAGGACGCCCGGGACCTCGGCCGCCGCGCCGGCGAGATCGCCGTCTCGATGGCCAACGGCACCGAGATGTCCGAGATCGAGGGCGCCGAGCAGTGGACCTCCCCCGCCGGCACCGAACTGTGGGCCGAGTTCCTCGAGCCGGTTCCGGTCACGCAGGACAACCTCAACGTCGTGGTTGACGCCGGCTGGATCAGCCAGGAAGAGCTCTGCCAGGGTGTCGAGAACGGTCCCGCGCCCTGTAACTGATACTGAACCGACGGCGGGGTCCTGACTGACCTCGCCGCCACACCAGATCCGGGCGGCAAGAGCCGCCCGGTTCGTCTCTGACAGGGGATAGCCAAATGGCCGACGCCAGCGCATCGACGGGCCAGTCCCAGCGCAAGTCCTTCTTCCAGACGCTCGAACTCGATACCCGTCTTCTCGGCATGATCGGGGCCTTCGCCGTCGTCTGCATCATGTTCAACCTGCTGACGGACGGTCGCTTCCTGACCCCCCGCAACATCTTCAACCTGACGATCCAGACCGTCTCGGTCGCCATCATGGCGACGGGCATGGTCTTCGTCATCGTGACCCGGCACATCGACCTCTCGGTCGGTTCGCTCCTCGCCACCTGTTCGGCGATGATGGCGATGGCGCAGACGCAGGTCCTGCCGGGCATGGGATTCGAACTGAACAGCCCGATTATCGCTCCCATCGCCATCCTCGTCGGCGTCCTGACCGGCGCCATCGTCGGTGCGTTCCAGGGCTACATCATCGGCTACCTCGGCGTGCCCGCCTTCATCGTGACGCTCGGCGGTCTGCTGGTCTGGCGGAACGTGGCCTGGTACCTGACCACCGGTCAGACCATCGGCCCGCTCAACGACACCTTTACCCTGCTCGGCGGCATCTCCGGCACCATGGGCGAACTCGGCAGCTGGATACTCGGCGTGATCGCCGTAGTCGCCGCGGGCTTTGCCATCGTGTCTGCCCGCCGCGCGCGCATCCGGCACGAGTTCCCGGTCAAGCCGATGTGGGCCGAGTTCGCGCTCATGCTCGTGGCCGCCGTCCTGATCCTCGGCTTCGTCTGGATCCTCAACAGCTACGACGTGCCTTCGCGCGTTCTGGCCCAGAGGTTCGAGGCGTCCGGCACGACCATGCCGGAGGGCTACACCGAGGGCTACGGCGTGCCGTACTCCGTGCTGCTGCTGATCGCGGTCGCCGTGGTGATGACCATCGTCGCCCGCCGCACCCGCCTCGGCCGCTACATCTTCGCCACCGGCGGCAACCCCGACGCGGCAGAGCTTTCGGGCATCAACACCCGGCTGCTCACGGTCAAGGTCTTCGCCATCATGGGCGTGCTCTGCGCGCTCGCCGGTCTCGTCGCCTCGGCGCGCCTGTCGTTCCACTCCAACGACATCGGCACGCTGGACGAGCTTCGCGTCATCGCCGCGGCCGTTATCGGCGGCACGGCTCTCTCCGGCGGAATGGGCACGATCTACGGCGCCATCCTCGGCGCGCTGATCATGCAGTCCCTGCAGTCCGGCATGGCGATGGTCGGCGTCGACGCGCCGTTCCAGAACATCGTCGTGGGCGCGGTGCTGGTGCTCGCCGTCCTCGTGGACATCATCTACCGCAAGCGTACGGGAGCAGCCTGATGGTCGATCGCAGCGGAACCCCCCTCGTCGAAATGAAGGACATCTCGATCTCCTTCGGCGGCATCCGAGCGGTCGACCACGTTTCGATCGACCTCTACCCTGGCGAGGTGGTCGGCCTTCTGGGGCACAACGGCGCCGGCAAGTCGACGCTCATCAAGTGCCTCTCGGGCGCCTATCGCCAGGACGCGGGCGAGATCTTCGTCAATGGCGAGAAGGTCTCGATCGAGAACCCGCGCGACGCGCGCGACCACAACATCGAGACGATCTACCAGACGCTCGCGCTGGCCGATAACCTCGATGCCGCGTCGAACCTGTTCCTCGGGCGGGAGCTGACGACCCCGCTCGGCTTCGTGGATGACGCCGCGATGGAGGCGGAGACGCGCAAGATCTTCCAGCGCCTCAACCCCAACTTCCGCAAGTTCGCCGCGCCGGTCTCGGCGCTCTCCGGCGGCCAGCGGCAGTCGGTCGCCATCGCCCGGGCGGTCTACTTCCAGGCGAAGATCCTCATCATGGACGAGCCGACCGCCGCGCTCGGGCCGCAGGAAACGAGGATGGTGGCCGAGCTCATCCAGGAGCTGAAGCGCCAGGGCCTCGGTATCTTCCTCATCGACCACGACGTGCACCAGGTGAAGGAGCTCTGCGACCGGGCCGCCGTCATGAAGAACGGCGAGCTCATCGGTGTCGTGGACGTCGACCAGGTCAGCACCGACGACCTCCTGGCGATGATCATCGCCGGCAAGAAACCGGAGCATCTCGCGGCCTGACCGGCCGCGCGGTGCGCCAACGCGCAGGGGGGTCTCGGCTGGACTCCCCGCGCCTTCGGGCCTACCTCCCGCTCGTCATCATCGAAGGCCCGGAAGAATGTCCCCCATCGTCTCCGTCAAGGATCTGGTGAAGCGTTTCGACACCGGCTTCACCGCGCTCGACGGGGTGAACCTGGATATCGAGGAGGGCGAGATCATCGCGCTCCTCGGGCCGAACGGCGCCGGCAAGACGACCCTGATCTCGACGGTTTGCGGCATCGCAGTCCCCACCTCTGGCACGATCACCGTCGGCGGCTACGACAGCCAGACGGAATTCCGGCAGACGCGGTCGATGATCGGCCTCGTCCCCCAGGAGATCAACCTCGAGCCCTTCGAGAAGGTGATCAACACGGTCCGCTTTTCACGCGGGCTCTTCGGTATGCCGAAGAACGACGCCTACATCGAGAAGCTCCTTCACCAGCTGTCGCTGCACGAGAAGAAGGACGCCAAGATCAAGGAGCTGTCCGGAGGCATGAAGCGGCGCGTCCTGATCGCGAAGGCGCTGAGCCACGAGCCCAAGGTGCTGTTCCTGGACGAGCCCTCTGCCGGCGTCGACGTCGAGTTGCGCAAGGACATGTGGCACGTGGTGGCCGACCTGAAGAAGAACGGCACCACGATCATCCTGACGACGCACTACATCGAAGAGGCCGAGGCCATCGCCGACCGCATCGCGGTGATCTCGCGCGGCGAGATCAAGCTGGTCGAGGAGAAGACCGCCCTGATGACCCGGCTCGGCCGCAAGGAGCTGCGCGTCGAGCTCGACAACCCGATCGAGCAACTTCCGCCGGAACTTTCGGATCGCGGCCTCGAGCTCGCTCCGGACGGGCGCGCCGTGATCTATTCCTACGACACTCACGCCGACCGCACCGGGATCACGGCGTTGCTGAACGACATCCAGAAGGCCGGGCTCCAGATGTCCGACCTGCAGACCCGCCAGTCCTCGCTCGAGGAGATCTTCGTGGGTCTGGTGACCGAGGACCAGAAGCGATGAACCTGCACGCGATCAAGGCGATCTACCGCTTCGAGATGACGCGGTTCTTCCGCACGCTTCTCCAGAGCTTCATCTCTCCGGTGGTCTCGACCTCTCTCTACTTCGTCGTCTTCGGTGCCGCGATCGGCAGCCGGATCGACCAGGTCGAGGGCGTGAGCTACGGCGCCTTCATCGTGCCGGGGCTGATCATGCTGTCGGTCATGCAGCAGGCGACCTCGAACGGCAGCTTCGGCATCTACTTCCCGAAGTTCATCGGGACGATCTACGAGCACCTGTCGGCGCCCATCAACTTTCTCGAGATCACGCTGGGCTATGTCGGCGCGGCGGCGACAAAGGCCATGTTCATCGGCCTCGTCATCCTCGCCACGGCGAACTTCTTCGTCGATATCGAGATCCAGAACTGGCCGGCGATGCTCGCCTTCATGGTGTTGACCTGCGTGAGTTTCGCGCTGCTCGGATTCATCATCGGCATCTGGGCCAGTAACTTCGAGCAGCTCCAGCTGATCCCGCTTCTGGTAATCACGCCGCTCGTCTTCCTAGGCGGATCCTTCTACTCGATCTCCATGCTGCCGGAGAACTGGCAGACCGTCGCGCTCTTCAACCCGGTCGTCTACCTGATCTCGGGCTTCCGCTGGTCCTTCTTCGGCATGGCAGACGTGCCCATCGGCATCAGCCTGCTGGCCATCGCGACGTTCACCGGGCTCTGCCTCGCGGTGATCTGGTGGATCTTCCGCACCGGCTGGCGGCTGCGCCAGTAGAGCCCCCGATCCGGCTGACCCCGCGGCACGTCACGAGACCGTTCCGCAGTCACGACAGCAGCGCCGCGCGCCCTTGTTGCTCTGGGCCGCTCGGCCTATGTCAGGCGGCATGAGCCGGTTCAATCCATTCGTCCCGACGCAGCCGCGGGTTTCGGTCGTCAGGCTGCAGGGCGCCATCGGTATCGGCGCGCGCGGACTGGACGATGCAGGCCTCGCCCAGACGATCGAGAAAGCTTTTCGCGGCAAGCCCAAGGCGGTCGCTCTCCAGATCAGTTCTCCCGGCGGCTCGCCGGTCCAGAGCTCCCTGATCGGCGCGCGCATCCGCCGCCTCGCGGACGAAAAGAACGTTCCGGTCTACGCCTTCGTCGAGGACGTCGCCGCTTCGGGCGGCTACTGGCTCGCGGCCGCGGCCGACGAAATCTATGTCGACCCTTCGTCCATCGTCGGCTCGATCGGCGTGATCTCCGCGGGCTTCGGCCTGCACGAGCTGATCGGGCGCTACGGGATCGAGCGGCGCGTTCACACCGCCGGGGGCTCCAAGAGCTTCATGGACCCGTTCCGCCCGGAAAAGCCCGAGGATGTCGAGCGGCTCGACCGGATCCTCGAGCAAATACACGACGCCTTCAAATCCCACGTGACGACGCGGCGCGGGCCCAAGCTCGCCGACGACCCGGGGCTCTTCACCGGCGAGTTCTGGGTCGGCCAGACCGCGGTGGAGAAGGGCCTCGCCGACGGCGTCGGGCACCTCGTGCCGATGATGAAGGACCGTTACGGCAAGAAGACCACCTTCCGCCGCTTCGGTCCGCGCCGCTCGCTCTTCCAGCGGCTCGGAGCCCAGGCCACCGGGAGCGCCCTGGCCGAGCTCGAGGATCGGGCCGCATACGCAAGGTTCGGTCTCTGACGTGATCGTCAAGATCGTCACCCTCTTCCTGATCGGAATGGCCGTGCTCGCCATGTTCGGACGCCTGCGCATGCCGCGTCTGGGCCGGCCCAAGAAGTGCGCCGCCTGCGGCCGTCCCCGCATCGGCTCCGGCCCCTGTCCCTGTGGAAACGAAGACACATGATGCTCGATTGGATCTATGTTGGCCTGGGGTTGGTGATCCTGCTCCTGGCCGGCGACAGCCTCGTCAAGGGCGCGGTGAACCTCGCCCTCCGGCTGGGGATCCCGGCGCTGATCGTGTCGCTCACCGTGGTGGCCTTCGGAACCTCGGCGCCGGAGCTCCTGATCTCGGTGCAGGCCATCTGGGCCGGCGTCCCGGGGATCGCGCTCGGCAACGTCGTGGGCTCCAACACGGCCAACGTCCTGCTGGTACTCGGTGTGCCGGCGATCCTCGCCGTGATGCACACTTCTAAGTGTGACACGCGCGACAGCTACCTGCAGATGCTCGCCGCCACGGCCCTCTTCATCGTCATCTGCTTCCTCGGCCCGATCACATGGATCGATGGCCTGGTCCTGCTTGCTGCTTTGACCGCGATGCTGGTTCACGCAGCCCGCGCCGCCCGCGCTCACCGGCGCGAAGGCATCGCGGCGGCGGTCGAGCAGGAAGAGGAAGAAGAACTCGAAGGCGCCGATCCCAGCCTCGGCTGGCCGCGGATCCTGTTCTACCTCGCGCTGGGCCTCGTGGGCCTGCCGCTGGGCGCGGACCTCCTCGTGGACGGCTCGACGAGGATCGCCCGGACCTTCGGCGTGTCCGAGACGGTGATCGGTCTGTCCCTGGTAGCGGTCGGCACCTCGCTTCCGGAGCTCGCGACCACGGTCATGGCCGCGCTGCGCAAGCAGGCCGACGTGGCCTTCGGCAACGTCATCGGTTCCAACATGTTCAACCTGCTCGGCATCATCGGGGTCGCGTCCCTCGTCGGGCCGATCCCGGTCGAGCAGCGCTTCCTGACCGAGGACCTCTGGATCATGCTCGGCGCCTCGCTCATCCTCATTCCCTTCGTCTTCCTAGGTCGCGACATGGGCCGTGCCTGGGGCATCGCCTTCGTCCTGCTCTATCTTGGCTACATGGGACTGCTGCTGACATGACCCGGGCTCTCGTCACCGGAGGCGCCAAGCGCCTGGGCCGCGCGATGGCACTCTACCTGGCCGAACGCGGCTACGATGTCGTCGTGCACTACGGCGCCTCCGCCGAGGCCGCCGAGCAGACGGCTCAGGACATCCGCGACCTGGGACGGCGGGCGGCGGCGGTGCGGGCCGACCTCACCGTCGAGAGCGAGACGCAGGGCCTGATCCCCGCGGCGATGGAGGCGCTGGGCGGGCCGATCACCTGCCTCGTGAACAACGCCTCGATCTTCGAGTACGACACGCTCAAGAGCGCGACCCGGGACGGCTGGGACCGGCACATGGAGAGCAACCTCCGGGCGCCCTTCGTCCTCACGCAGGCGATGGCCGGGAATATCCCGGAGCCGAGCGACGACGAAAACGGCGAGCCGGTGGCGCAGGGTCTGGTCGTGAACCTGATAGATCAGAAAGTCCGCAAGCTCACGCCCGAGCACATGACCTACACGATCGCCAAGGCCGGGCTCTGGGCCTTCACCCGGACAGCAGCGCAATCCTTGGGCAAGCGCGTCCGCGTGAACGCCATCGGACCCGGGCCCACGCTACAGGGCGCGCGGCAGCCCGACGACCATTTCGCCGGGCAGCGGGCGGCGACGATCCTGGAGCGCGGGTCGAATCCGTCCGACATCTGCACCGCGTTGGGATTCTTCATCGATTCGCCGGCGGTTACCGGGCAACTTCTTTGCGTCGACGGCGGGCAGCACCTGATCTGGCAGACGGCCGACGAAATGGGCGTCGGATAGACGATCCGCGTCGACTTGTGCACCGCGCCGGCTGTCTATGGCATATGACATAGGGTTTTGGGCCGGTATGACGCTGTGGTCGCCATGCGAAAATAATATCTTTTGCAAACAACCAGTTATGATAGTGCTTAAAAATTAGTCAATGTAACGAAACGGTGAAAAACCAAGGAAAAATCCGACCTGACCAGAACTGTCCCACAGAGTTATCCCCAGAATTCGTGGATACCTTAACTCTTGCCCGCGTGACGCTACCATTGCAGCGCGGCCCGCGAATCGAAGCCCGTCGAGATGACCGAACAGCCCTCTGAAAATCGGACCGATTCGCCTCTCACGGGGCACCGGTGCATCCAGTCCTATCTACGCAATCTGGAGAGCTCTCCGGGCGTCTACCGCATGCTCGATAGCGAGAGCCGCGTGCTCTACGTCGGCAAGGCGCGGAATTTGAAGGCTCGTGTTTCGAGCTATGCCCGTCCGACCGGCCACTCGCCCCGGATCGCCCGGATGATCCGCGAGACGGCCTCGATGATGTTCCTGACGACGAGGACCGAGACCGAGGCCCTGCTGCTCGAGCAGAATCTCATCAAGCAGCTCAAGCCCAAGTTCAACGTGCTGCTGCGCGACGACAAATCCTTCCCGAACATCCTCGTCGCCAAGGACCACGACTACCCTCAGATCAAGAAGCACCGCGGCGCGAAGAAGGAAAAGGGCGACTACTACGGCCCCTTCGCCAGTGCAGGCGCCGTGAACCGGACTCTCAACCAGCTCCAGAAGGTCTTCCTGCTGCGCAATTGCTCGGACAGTGTTTTCGAGACCCGCACGCGTCCCTGCCTGCTCTACCAGATCAAGCGGTGCAGCGCCCCCTGCGTGGGACATATCTCGAAGGAGGACTACCGCTGGCTCGTGAAGGATGCCGAACGCTTCCTGAAGGGCTCGACGACCAAGGTCCAAGAGCAGCTCGCCGCGCAGATGCAGGAGGCCTCCGAGGCCATGGAGTTCGAGCGCGCCGCCGCCCTGCGCGACCGTATCCGCGCGCTGACCCAGGTGCAGAGTGCCCAGGGGATCAATCCGCAGACCACCGCCGAGGCCGACGTGATCGCGCTTCATACCGATGGCGGGCAGGCCTGCGTCCAGGTCTTCTTCATCCGCTCCAACCAGAACTGGGGCAATCACGACTACTATCCGCGCATCTCGGGCGACGAGGATCCGTCCGAGATCATGGAAGCCTTCATCGGCCAGTTCTACGCGAACCGCGAGCCGCCGCGCCTGCTGCTGCTATCGCACGGGCTCGACAACGCGGACCTGATGACGGAGGCCCTCTCCGAGAAGGCCGGCCGCAAGGTCGAAGTCACGGTGCCGCAACGCGGGGAAAAGGCCGAGATCGTCTCTTCCGCCCTCCGGAACGCCCGCGAGAGCCTTGCCCGCAAGATGTCGGAGACCGCCACGCAGGGGCGTCTGCTCCGCGGGCTGTCCGAGGCCTTCGACCTGCCCGACGTGCCCCAGCGGATCGAGGTCTACGACAACTCCCACATCATGGGCACCAACGCCGTGGGCGCCATGGTCGTCGCGGGGCCGGAGGGATTGGAGCGCAACCAGTTCCGCAAGTTCAACATCAAGGGAGAAGACCTCACGCCGGGCGACGACTTCGGCATGATGAAGGAAGTTCTCACCCGCCGGTTCAAACGCCTCCTGAAAGAGGACCCGGACCGGCAGTCCGGCACCTGGCCGGACCTCCTCCTGATCGACGGCGGGCAGGGGCAGGTCTCCGCCGTGCACGAGATCATGGCCGAACTGGGGGTCGAGGACATTCCCATGATCGGCGTCGCCAAGGGGATCGACCGCGACCTCGGCAAGGAAGAGTTCCACCGGCATGGCAAGCGCCCCATGGCCCTGCGCCACAACGACCCCGTGCTCTACTTCGTCCAGCGCCTGCGGGACGAGGCCCACCGCTTCGCCATTGGAACCCACCGTGCAAAGCGCGCGAAGTCGATGGCCGCGAACCCTCTGGACGACATCGCCGGCGTCGGTGCGACGCGCAAGCGCGCGCTGCTCGCCCACTTCGGCTCGGCCAAGGCCGTCGGCCGCGCCAATCTCGCCGATCTAAAGGCGGTGGACGGCATCTCCGAGGGGCTGGCAGAGAAGATCTACGCTCATTTCCATGAGGGCGGTTAGGGGTTTATCCGGTCGGGATCGCTGTGTTTCCCTTGCGAAAAGCGAAGGGAGATGCAGATGAAACCGATCCTTCTGACCGCGGCCCTGCTCGTCGCCGCTCCGGCGCTCGCGCAGTCCCCGCAGAGCTATCCCGATGGCAAGGGCGGAGAGGTCACGCTCCCGCTCGGCGACCTGTCCTTCGCCGACGAGGTGACCGGCTACGAGATGGGGGAGCCCTCTCCGATCGAGAGCGCACGCGATCCCGCCGCCGGCCTCGGCCCGCCGGACTATGCCGAACTCGGCGACGACCGGGCCCACATCACGCTCGGCTGCGAGGGCCGGGTGACCTACCGCTTCACCGACAATGCCCTCATCGACATCGAAGGCCCCGACCTGCACGTCTTCGAGGTCGGCGAGGACGTCGAGGGGACGCTCGTCGAGATCTCCCAGGACGGAGAACGCTGGATTCCCCTGGGCACCATCGAGGGCGGCCGCGCGGACGTGGACATTGCCGAGGCCGATGGTGTCGAACCCGGCGAGAGCTTCTCGCTCGTCCGCCTGATCGACGACGGAGTTCTCTGCCAGAACCGCTGGCCCGGGGCCGACATCGACGCGGTCGCCGCCATCGGCAGCGCCGAGCGGCTGGTGCTCGACGGTGCTGTCCTCTTTGCCTTCGACAGCGCGGACCTGACCGAGGCCGCCCGCACATCGCTCCGGGATCTCGTCGCGCCGCTGGGCGAGCGGGACATCGGCGCGATCCGCGTGGTGGGCCACACCGATGCCCAGGGTTCGGAGGCTTATAACCGGGACCTGTCGCAGGAGCGGGCCGAGGCCGTGCAGGACTGGCTCCGCACCGAGGCGAGCCTCGACACGCCCGTCACTGCCCGGGGCGCAGGGGAAGCCGAGCCCGTGGCGACCAACGACACCGAGGAGGGCCGCAGCCGCAACCGGCGGGTGGAAATCATCGTGGTTCCCGCCGGATGAGCCGCCGCCTTCTCCTGGCGGCGATCCTCGTCGCCGCCGGGCTGACGGCACTCGTCTTCTTCGGGCGGCCCACCGGGGTCACGCTCGTGGCGCGGCTGGCGCCGGGCGGCCCGGAAATTACAGAGAGTATCGATTGGCAGGTCGAAGGCCCGTCTGGTCCGACCGCCCAGGAAAGCGGTGCGGCTCACCGCTATCACACGCCCGCCGGACCGCTCACGGTCACGGGCAGTCTCGACGGGCGCGAGGTGATCCGGTCCGAAGTCCGCGCGCTCCGGGGGCGGGTGGAGCCGCGCATCTTCACCCTCGACGCCGCCTTGCTCCGGCTCGAGGTCCTGCGTGACCCCGGCGATCCGCTCCGTCTCACCGTGAGCAGCGTGGAACCCGGCTTCTCACGCACCGTTCACCCGGAGACCGGCACGCGGCTGCTGCTGCCGACGGGGGACTACAGGGTCGAGACCGCCGGCGTCTCCGCCGACATCGCACTGGAAGCCGGCGATATCCGCGACCTCACCCTCGACGCGCGGGACGAGTGACCGCCCTTCCCGCCGGGGCGCCATTGAGATAGGCCATCCCCATGCGCTGGACCCTACCCAACATCCTGACGATCCTCCGCCTCCTGGCCGCGCCGGGAGTCGCGCTCGTCTTCCTGTACTTCAACCGGCCCTTCGCCGACTGGGTGGCGCTGATCGTCTTCGCCAGCGTGGCGGCAACCGACTGGATCGACGGGCGGCTCGCCCGCGCCTGGGGCCTGGAAACCCGTTTCGGCGCGGCCATGGATCCCATCGCCGACAAGGCCATGGTCCTGATCGCCCTCGCGGTGATCCTGGGTTACACCGACATGTCCCCCTGGCTCGTCCTCCCCGCCGTGCTGATCATCTTCCGAGAGGTCTTCGTCAGCGGCCTGCGCGAGTACATCGGACCGGGCAAGACGACGCTCAAGGTCACCTGGCTCGCCAAGTGGAAGACGACCGCCCAGATGCTCGCCATCGCGGTGCTGTTCAGCCAGGGGATCTTCACGCATCATGAGGCGGCGCAGATGGCCGACGCCGCCGGGTGGGCCGGGATCGTCCTGCTCTGGATCGCCGCCATCCTGACGCTGATCACGGGCTACGACTACTTCCAGAAGTCCATGCCCTTCCTGAAGGAGCCGGAGTGATGGACGTCCTCTACTTCGCCTGGGTCCGCGAGCGGATCGGCCTGCCGAAGGAGCGGATCGAAACCCGTGCCCGAACCGTGGCCGAATTGGTCGAGGAGCTTCGCGCGAAGGAAGAGCGCTACGCCGCCGCCTTCGCCGACGTCTCCGCGCTGCGTGTCGCCATCGACCAGGAGCTGGCCGAGTTCGACGCCCCGATCGAGGGCGCGCGGGAGGTCGCCTTCTTCCCGCCGATGACGGGCGGCTGATGACCCGGGTCTCGGTCCAGACCGACGCTTTCGACGCAGGTGCCGAGCTCAACGCCTTTACTGTCCGCGCCGCGGGCGCGGGCGCCGTCGTCAGTTTCTCCGGCCTGGTGCGGGACGTGGATGGCGGGCTTCGTCACATGGAGATCGAGCACTACCCCGGCATGACCGGCCGCGCGATCGAGGAGATGGTCGAAACCGCCATCGACCGGTTCGCCCTGACCGAGGCGATGGTAATCCACCGCCACGGCCGCCTCGCTCCCGGCGAGTCCATCATGATGGTCGCGACCGCGGCGCCCCATCGGGCCGATGCCTTCGCCGCCGCCGAGTACCTCATGGACTACCTCAAGTCCCGCGCTCCGTTCTGGAAGAAGGAAGTGACCGACCGGGGCGAGGCCTGGGTCGAGTCGAAGGACGCCGACGAGGACGCGCTCTCTCGCTGGTAGGCCGCGCTCAGGCTGCCGTGCCCGCCATCGCGGCGCAGTCCTCGCGCCTCGGGCACTCGGTCACATGGTCGTTGACCAGCCCGCAGGCCTGCATCCAGGCATAGACGATGGTCGGCCCGCAGAACCGGAACCCGGCCTTCTTCAGGTCCTTCGACATCTGCGTCGAGAGCGGCGTAAAGGCCGGCACATCGGCCTGGCTTTCCCGGTCGGTCTGGATCGGCACACCGTCGACGTAGGACCAGCACCAATCGGAGAAGTCCTGCCCGAGCTCGCAGTAGGCCCGCGCGTTACCGATGGTCGCCTCGATCTTTCCGCGGTGACGGATGATCCCGGGATCGGCCAGCAGGCGCTCGACCTCGGGTTCGCTCCAGCCTGCGATGACCTCCGGCTCGAACCCGGCGAACGCGGCCCGGAAGTTGTCCCTGCGCTTGAGGATGGTGATCCAGCTCAGCCCTGCCTGGAAGCCGTCGAGGATCAGCTTCTCCCAGAGCGCCCGCGCGTCCCACTCGGGCACACCCCACTCCGTGTCGTGGTAGGCGATGTAGACGGGATCGGTCCCCGCCCAGGCGCAGCGCGTCATGTCAGTCTCCTGTCCCGGCCACGAAGCAGACTAGGCGCCCGGACCCGGCTCCGCCAGCCGTCCGGCCAACAGGTCATGTTGCGCGGGAAGGACTCAACGCTTACCACTTGAGGCAACGTCGGGGCGCAACCGTCCCGCGAACCGAATTGTCTGGAGGAGTCACCCATGACCGACGTCGTCATCGCATCCGCCGCCCGCACCGCCGTGGGCTCCTTCGGCGGCAGCTTCGCCACCACGCCCGCCCATGATCTCGGCGCCGCCGTGCTCGAGGCCATCGTCGAGCGGGCGGGCATCGACAAGGGCGAGGTCTCCGAGACGATCCTCGGCCAGGTCCTTACCGCCGCCCAGGGACAGAACCCGGCGCGCCAGGCCCACATCAACGCGGGCCTGCCCAAGGAAAGCGCCGCCTGGGGCATCAACCAGGTCTGCGGCTCCGGCCTGCGCGCCGTCGCGCTGGGCGCCCAGCACATCCTGCTCGGCGACGCCTCCATCGTCGCCGCCGGCGGGCAGGAGAACATGTCCATGGCGCCCCATGCCCAGAACCTGCGGCAGGGCCACAAGATGGGCGACGTCACCTACATCGACACGATGATCCGCGACGGTCTCTGGGACGCCTTCAACGGTTACCACATGGGCCAGACGGCCGAAAACGTGGCCGAGCAGTGGCAGATCACGCGCGAGCAGCAGGACGAGTTCGCGCTCGCCTCGCAGAACAAGGCCGAGGCGGCGCAGAACGCCGGGAAGTTCCAGGACGAGGTCATCCCCTTCACCGTCAAGCACCGCAAGGGCGAGACCGTTGTCGACAAGGACGAGTACATCCGCCACGGCGCGACCATCGACAACATGCAGAAGCTGCGCCCCGCCTTCGCCAAGGACGGCTCCGTTACCGCCGGCAACGCCTCCGGGATCAACGACGGCGCTGCCGGCGTCCTGCTCATGTCCGCCGCCGAGGCCGAGAAGCGCGGGATCGAGCCCATGGGCCGGATCGCCGCCTACGCCACGGCCGGCCTCGACCCCTCGATCATGGGCGTCGGCCCGATCCACGCCTCCCGCAAGGCGCTGGAGAAGGCCGGCTGGAGCGTCGACGATCTCGACCTGATCGAGGCCAACGAGGCCTTCGCCGCCCAGGCCTGCGCGGTGAACAAGGATATGGGCTGGGATCCCGACAAGGTGAACGTGAACGGCGGGGCCATCGCCATCGGCCACCCCATCGGCGCCTCCGGAGCCCGGGTCCTCAACACCCTGCTCTTCGAGATGAAGCGGCGCGACGCCAAGAAGGGACTTGCCACGCTCTGCATCGGCGGCGGCATGGGCGTCGCCCTCTGCATCGAACGCTGAGCCCACCGCGACCCGGCCCGAAACGGCCGGGTCTCTTCTTTCCCGAGCCGGAGCCGCCATGTCCCGAGAGAGTCCCTTCGACCAGCTCGTCTTTTCCGGCGGCGGACTCAGATGCTTCTGGCAGGGCGGTTTCGTCGACGTCGTGCGCGACGAGATCGGGCTCGATCCGAAGCGGATCGCCTCGGTCTCCGGCGGCGCGCTCTCGGCGGCGGGCTTCATCTGCCGCCGGGGGAAGATGGTCCTCGACGTGATGATGGAGCGCTTCGCCGAGGCCGACAGCAACATCGCCTGGGACACCTACGAAACCGACGGCATGACGCCGCACCAGCGGATCTACCGCGAGGTCGTGGAGCGGGTCATCGACGTGGAGGCCCGGCAGATCATCTCCGACGGGCCCTCCTACCAGGTTCTCATCGGCCACCCGCCCTCGCACGGCTGGTCCAAGGCCACGGGCACCGCGGCGACGCTCGCCTACGAGGCCGAGCTGCACACGGTTTCCTCACCGCACATGAGCCTGCCGGAGAAATTCGGCGTCTCGGCCAGCCTCGTCGACGCCCGTGAAGCCGCCCGCGAAGGGACCCTCACCGATCTCATCTGCGCCGCCGCGACGATCCCGCCGGTCTTCGACCCGCCGATGTGGCACGGCAAGCCGGTCATCGACGGCGGAATGTTCGACCAGGCGCCCTTCCCGGATCCGGACGAGGGCCGGACACTCATCATGCTCACCCGCCGCTACCGGAACGTTCCGGAGGCGGAGGGACGGGTCTACCTGCCGCCGGAGCAGGCCTGCCCCGCAGACAAGATCGACTTCACCGACCCCGAAAAGCTGCGCGCCACCTGGGCCTGCGGCGAGGAGGACGGGCGCCGGTGGCTGAAGGACCGGAACTGACTCAGGAGGAGGAACAGATGGGACGTGTCGCACTGGTGACGGGAGGCAGCCGCGGCATCGGCGCTGCGATCTCGACGGCGCTCAAGGCCGAGGGGTACGAGGTCGCGGCGAGTTACGCCGGCAACACCGAGAAGGCCGAGGCTTTCTCCGCCGAGACGGGCATCAAGACCTACAAGTGGAACGTCGCCGACTACGAGGAGAGCAAGGCCGGCATCGCCCAGGTCGAGGCGGACCTCGGCCCGATCGAGGTCGTGGTGGCCAACGCCGGGATCACCCGGGACGCGCCATTCCACAAGATGACCCCCGAGAAGTGGCACGAGGTGATCGACACCAACCTCACCGGTGTCTTCAACACGATCCACCCGATCTGGCCCGGCATGCGCGAGCGCGGTTTCGGCCGGGTCATTGTGATCTCGTCGATCAACGGCCAGAAGGGCCAGTTCGGCCAGGCCAACTACGCCGCAACCAAGGCCGGCGACCTTGGCCTGGTCAAGACGCTAGCGCAGGAAGGCGCGGCCAAGGGGATCACCGCCAACGCGGTCTGCCCGGGCTACATCGCCACCGAGATGGTCATGGCCGTCCCGGAGAAGGTGCGCGAGTCGATCATCGCCCAGATCCCGGCCGGCCGCCTCGGCGAGCCCGAGGAAATCGCGCGTTGCGTGACGTTCCTCGCCTCCGACGACGCCGGCTTCATGAACGGCTCGACCCTGACGGCGAACGGCGGCCAGTTCTTCGTCTGACCTTCATCTAGCGGGAAATACCGCGGGGGGAGTCTGCGTCAGCAGACCGGGGGGCAGAGCCCCCCGACCGCTCGGGCCCGCCACCGGCGGGGCCGAGCGACACCTGCGCGGCCGTCAGGCCGCTCCGACAGGCAACACGCCTCAGTTGGCGAGACGGTTGATCTCTTCCTTGATCTGAAGCTTCTGCTTCTTCATCCGAGCGATCTCGAGCGCGTCGGACGATGGGCTGCGGTGGGCGTGTTCCACCGCGTCGGAGAGGTTCTTGTGCTTCTTCCTCAGTTCCTCGAGATGCGAACTCAGGCTCATGGAGCGTCTCCTCTCTGGCTATGTCCCGGCCGACCTGGATGTGTCAGCCGCATGACAACTGCATCACAGTTTCCCCGACCTGTCACGCTGCGCGGCAGCGGCGGCAGGGACACGGCAATGAGATGCCGAAATGATTGAGGAATTCTTAAGCCCAGATGTCGAGAGGCGCGCCATCCCGCAGAACGGCCGCCACGGGCGGAGAATAGTCCTCGCCGTCCCTCTCGTGCGACGCGGCGGCGTGCAGGACCAGCGGCGGCGCCAGCCGGAACCGGGCGCGGCCGCCCTTTTTCGCAGAGAGAAGAAAGAGATGCGCAGCCCGGCCGTCGCGCGGGGCGAGCGGCACCACGGTCACCGAGCCCAGCCGGTCGTCGAGGAGCGCCAGGATCTCGGGCAGTCTCTCGATTCGCTGGATCATCACCAGCCGACCCTTCGGCGCGAGGCGCCGGACCCCCGCGTCGATCCAGGTGGTAGCGGGGGTCGCTCCCCGAAGGGCGGTGTCCCGCCCGGCATCGGCGGAGCCGGTCCCGAGCGCCGGATCGAAGTATGGCGGGTTCATCATCACGAGGTCGAAGCTGCGCTGCCTGAGCGCCTTCGGCATGTGCGCGAGGTCGGCTTCGACGACCTCCAGCGCCAGCCCGGTCTCCTCGGCGTTCCGGTGGGCGAGGGCGGCGTAGTCCGGCTGGATCTCGACCCCCGTGACATGCAGCCCCGGCACCCGCGCCGCCAGGCATAGCGCCGCGGCCCCCACGCCGCAGCCCAGTTCGAGCACCGCCTGGCCGGCCTCCGCCGGGACGGCAGCCGCGAGCAGAACGGCATCCACGCCGGCCCTGTAGCCCCGCCGCGGCTGCCAGAGATGCAGCCGCCCGCCGAGGAAGGCGTCGCGGGTGGCCCCCTCGGGATCAGCGGCCGAGGTCGACATCGTTGTCGAGGAGAACGCGCTCAGCCCGGTAGAGGTCGTCCGTACGAACCATCAACCGACGCGGCAAAATGCCGATGGACCCTTCGAGGACGCTCATGTTTACGTCCATTTCGAAGCAGTCTATATCCTCGCCGCCCAGAAGGGCCTTGGCGAAGGCGATGACGGTCGGGTCGGTGGTGCGCAGAAGCTCCCTCATTCGTCCGACCTATGCACGCCGCGCCGACTTGTCCATCGGAGCCGCATGTCAGGGAGCGCCATGAGCCTGGATCACGCCGCCACGAAGCCGCACGACCGTCTGGCCGAGGCCCTCAGCGCCGAGATGGCCGAGGTCAATGCGCTCATCCGAACGCGGATGGCCTCCGAACACGCGCCGCGCATTCCCGAGGTCACCGCGCATCTGGTCGAGGCGGGGGGCAAGCGCCTGCGCCCCATGCTCACGCTCGCCGCGGCGAAGCTCTGCGGCTACGACGGGCCCTACCACGTCCACCTCGCCGCGACGGTGGAGTTCATCCACACCGCGACGCTCCTCCACGATGACGTCGTCGACGAGAGTGAGCAGCGCCGGGGCCGGCCCACCGCCAACCTTCTCTGGGACAACCAGTCCTCGGTGCTCGTGGGGGACTACCTCTTCGCGCGGTCTTTCCAGCTCATGGTCGAGACCGGTAACCTGCGCGTGCTCGACATCCTGTCGAACGCCGCGGCCACCATCGCCGAGGGCGAGGTCCTGCAGCTCACCGCGGCCCGCAATCTCGCCACGACCGAGGAGACCTACCTCAAGGTGGTGCGCGGCAAGACCGCCGCGCTCTTCTCCGCCGCGACCGAGGCCGGCGCCGTAATCGCGGATCGGGACGAGACCGTGGTGACCGCGCTGCGCGACTACGGCGACGCGCTGGGCATCGCCTTCCAGATCGTCGACGACTGGCTCGACTACGGCGGCACCAGCGCTACCGGCAAGAATATCGGCGACGATTTCCGCGAGCGGAAGCTGACGCTGCCGCTCATCAAGGCGGTGGCGAAGGCCGATGACGAAGAGCGCGCCTTCTGGCGCAAGACCATCGAGAAGGGGGACCAGGCGCCCTCGGACCTGCATCACGCGCTCGACCTGATCCACCGCCACGGTACGCTGGCCGAGACCAAGTCCGACGCAACCCGCTGGGCCGAGCGGGCGAAACA
Organism: Histidinibacterium aquaticum; assembly: GCF_008710275.1. GTDB lineage: Bacteria > Pseudomonadota > Alphaproteobacteria > Rhodobacterales > Rhodobacteraceae > Oceanicola > Oceanicola aquaticus. Next base: position 113,278 of record NZ_VYQE01000007.1, on the reverse strand, counting down.
GGCGCTCGAGGAGGTGCCCGCGCATCCGCTCCGCGACATGCTGCGGGATCTCGCGGACTACGTCGTCGCGCGGATGAGCTAGCTCAGCATCCCGGGCTTGAGGAACGGAGCCGGGGCCACCCACCAGCCCATCTCCGAAACCTGGATCGCGCGGGCCGCGCGGCGTGCATGGTCCATGTCCTTGACCAGCCCGACGCAGGTCGCGCCGGACCCCGACATGACAACCTGCTTGACCAGGGGCTGACGCTGCAGCTTGTCGAGCGCCCGGCTTATCTCGGGCGCGATGCCCTTCGCCGCCTCGGTCATGTCGTTGCGCTGTCGGCCGAGCCAGGCGCAGAAGCCCTCGAAGTCCAGCCCCTCGGGCAGGCCCTCCATCGGCGGGTTGTTCTTCGCCGCCATGGTCTCGAAGACCTTGGCCGTAGGCACCGGGGTCTTGGGGTTCACCAGGATCATCGCGAAGTCGGGCAGGCCGGTCACGGGCGCGAGCCGGTCACCGATCCCGGTCATCCTCAGCGCGTCCGGTGCGGCGTAGCAGGCCGGCACATCGGCCCCCAGCGAGGCCAGGAGCGGGTCGTCCCGTGCCGGCGCAGGCACGTCCCAGAGCTTGGCCAGCAGGTGCAGGAGGGCGGCGGCATCCGACGATCCGCTCCCCAGTCCCGCGCCGTGGGGCAGGGCCTTGTCCACGGTCAGCGCGGCGCCGAGCGTGATCCCGTGCTTCTCCTGCAGCGCCGCGGCGGCCTGCATCATCAGGTTGCGGCCGTCGCTCGGGACGCCTTCGGCGAAGGGGCCGGTGACCTGAAGGCTCATCTCCGTCGCGGGGCGCGCGGTGATCTGGTCGCCGATCCCGGCGAAGACGACGAGACTGTCGAGATCGTGATAGCCACCGGCCCGCTGGCCGGTGACGTGCAGAGTGAGATTGACCTTGGCGGGCGCCGTTACCCGCAGGGGCGCACCCGGTCTATTGGCGATCACCATGAGCCACCTGAACCGTTTCGTCCGGTGTCAGGGTCTGGGCCATCGGGAGCCCCTCCGCAAGTTTACGGCGGATCTCCTCGGCGAAAGCCTGCTCAGGCTCGAAGCTGAGCGCCCGGCGCCACTGGAAGCGAGCCTCCATCCGGCGGCCCACCGCCCAGTAGGCATCGCCCAGGTGATCGACGATCACCGCCCGCATCGGATCGAGCTCCGCGGCACGCTCCAAGGCCGTGACCGCCTCCTTGTGGCGGCCCAGGCGATAGAGCACCCAGCCCAGGGAATCCGTGATGCGGCCGTCATCGGGGCGAGCCTCGGAGGCGGCCCGGACCAGCTCCAGCGCCTCCTCCAGCTTCTCGCCGCGCTCGACCAGCGAATAGCCGAGGTAGTTCATCACCTGCGGCTCGCCCGGCTCCAGACGGAGCGCGGCGCGGAACTGCGCCTCGGCCTCCGGCCAGCGACCCAGTTCGTTGAGCGTCACACCGCGGGTGTAGTGGACGAACCACTTGCCCTGACCGGCGTCGTCATAGAGCTCCAGTGCCCGGGCATACTGGGCGTCGGCCTCGTCGTAACGGTCCATCTGGCGCAGCACGTCGCCCAGTGTCGCGCGGATCACGGCGGTCTCGTGCGTGTCGCAGAGGCGGGTCAGCAGCTCGACTGCCTGCTCGCGCTCGCCCGACTTGCGGAGCGCCTCCGCCTGGCCGAGGGCCGCCGCATGGTAGAGCGGCTCTTCCGGCTCGATCTGGGCGTAGGCCGCTCCGGCGAGCCCGTGACGGCCGAGGTCGTCCAGCAGAGCAGCGGTCTGGAGAACAGCCTGTTCGTGCCCCGGCGAGAGATGCGTCGCGAGGCGGTAGAAGAGCAGGGTGTAGCTGTCCTCGACCTGCCCATCTATCGCCTGTCCGACCGTGAAATAGGCCTCTCCAAGCCCCTCCGCCGCCGTGCCGGCGATGCTCCGTGCCGGAGCGGTCTTGTTCGAAAGCAGCCGGTGAAGCGCGAGCAGTTCGGCGTCGTAGCGCCCGCCGAAGGTCACCTCCATGAGTTCGACCGCCTCCTCGAAGCGGCCCATGCGGCCGAGCCCTTCGGCCCGGAGCAGGATCGAACTGCGGGTGCGCGGCAGCCCGTCGGCAGGCGAGAGCGAGAGGATCGCCTCCGCGCCCGCATCGTCGCCGAGGACCGAGAGCGCCAGCGCCTTGTGGAAGAGGCCGTAGCCCGCGAGCCCCTCGGTCGCGGCGACATTGTCGAAGGCCGCCTCGGCGCTTGCACGGTCGCCCTGTCCGACAGAAGCCCAGCCGCGGGCCAGTCCGTCCAGAAGCGGGCCGATGCTCCGGCCGCTGTCGAGCCCGGCAAGAAGCGCGTCCCAGTCGCCCTGCAGGGCCTCCTCGGCCTGCGCCGCCATCCCGGCCACATGGCTCGTGTAGCCCGCGGCCTGCGCCGAGAGGCTGACTCGCGCCGCGCGCTCGTATTCGCCGATGGTCAGATAGGCGGCGACCGTGTTCTCCAGCAGGACCGGCTGACCCGGATCGCGCGAGAGGGCGGTGCGGAAGTAGTCCGCCGCCGCGACGTAGTCGGCGCTGTTCGAGGCGAGCCGCCCCGCGAGGTAGGCACCGGCGGTCCCGTCGGCCGGTGCCTGAGTGGCTGTCGACAGGGCGAGCACCGCCGCCCCGCTCAGCCGCATTATCCTGCTGCGCATGTCCGTTTCCCTGCACTGTCCCGGCCACGAGCCTAGTGGGACAGATGCGCGTCGGGCAATCGGGAAGCCGATCACATTTGACCGTCCCGGCGCATTCTTGCGCAATATTCAGGCGAACGCGGCGTCGGAACGCTACATGTTGGGATAATTCGGCCCGTCACCGCCCTGCGGGGTGGTCCAGACGATGTTCTGCGCCGGGTCCTTGATGTCGCAGGTCTTGCAGTGGACGCAGTTCTGGAAATTGATCTGGAAGCGGACGTCCTCGCCCTCACCGACGAATTCGTAAACGCCTGCAGGGCAGTAGCGGCTAGAGGGGCCGGCGTACTGCTTCCAGTCCACCTGTACCGGGATCGAATCGTCGATCGTCTTGAGGTGCGACGGCTGGTTCTCCTCGTGATTCGTCATCGAGTAGCTGACGTTGGTCAGCCGGTCGAAGGAGAGCTTGCCGTCGGGCTTGGGATAGTCGATCGGCTTGTGCTTCGACGCGGGCTCGGTCGCCTCGTGGTCGGCCTTGCCGTGCTTGAGCGTGCCCAGCACCGAGAGGCCCGCGATGTTGTTCGTCCACATGTCGAGCCCGCCGAGGCCCAGCGAGGCCGTCAGGCCGTAGCGGGACCAGAGCGGTTTCACGTTGCGCACACGCTTGAGGTCCTTGGCCACCGGTCCGGATTTCAGGGCGTTGTCGTACTCGGTGAGCGTATCGCCCTCGCGGCCGGAATCGATGGCGGCATGGGCCGCCTCGGCCGCATGCATTCCCGACCACATCGCGTTGTGGTTGCCCTTGATGCGCGGGACGTTGACCAGCCCGGCCGAGCAGCCCAGCAGGCAGCCGCCCGGGAAGGCGGTCTGCGGGATCGACTGCCAGCCGCCCTCGCTGATCGCGCGGGCCCCGTAGGCCACGCGCTTCCCGCCTTCCAGCAGTTCCGCAACCATCGGGTGATGTTTGAACCGCTGAAACTCCATGTAGGGGAAGATGTAGGGGTTGCTGTAGTTCAGGTGGACGACGAAGCCCACGTAGACCTGGTTGTTGTCGAGGTGGTAGATGAACGACCCACCGCCGGCATTCTTGCCCAGCGGCCAGCCCATGGTGTGGGTGACCCGTCCCTCGCGGTGCTTCTCGGGATCGATCTCCCAGATCTCCTTCATCCCGAGGCCGTACTTCTGCGTGTCGCAGTCCTTGTCGAGCCCGTGCTTCGCGATGACCTGCTTCGACAGGTGCCCGCGCACGCCCTCGGAGAGGAAGACGTACTTGCCGTGCAGCTCCATGCCCGGCTCGTAGTTCGGTCCCGGCGTCCCGTCCGCCGAGAGGCCCATCTCGCCCGCGACGACGCCCTTCACGTTGCCCGCCTCGTCCCAGACGAGCTCCGAGCAGGCCATGCCGGGGAAGATCTCGACCCCGAGCGCCTCGGCCTGCTCCGCCATCCAGCGGCAGACATTGCCCATGGAGACGATGTAGTTGCCGTGGTTGTTCATCAGCGGCGGCATGGCGAAGTTGGGGATCCGCATCTTGCCGCTCTCGCCCAGCAGGTAGAACTGGTCCTCCTTGACCGGCACCGTGATCGGGGCGCCCTGCGCTTTCCAGTCGGGCAGAAGCGTGTCCAGCGCGGAGGGATCGAGCACCGCGCCCGAGAGGATATGCGCGCCGACCTCGGAGCCCTTTTCCAGCACCACAACCTCGCGGGAGGGGTCGAGCTGCTTCAGCCGGATGGCGGCGGAGAGGCCTGCCGGGCCCGCGCCGACGATGACGACGTCATATTGCATGGCTTCGCGTTCGATCTCGGCCATAGGCCCTCCCGGTCTCATGCGCGCGGGCAGGGGGCCCGCGCAGGCTTTCGCCGAGACTTAATGGTTGACGCAGAGGGCGACAATGCGAACGCGGCGTTGCGGCGGCCGGGCGCGACACGACGGGGTGCCGGGGAATTCCAGTTGACCCCGGCCGCAGCCGTACCGATATTCCGTCGACGACCCGGGCGCCTCGGCGACTCGGGCTTGTGCGGTTAGGCCGTCCGGCGAACGGACGTGCATGAATTCAGGCGAACCACGGGCGACGACATGGACAAGATACCCCTCACCCGCGCCGGTTACGAGAAGATCGACGCCGAACTGAAGCATCTCAAGTCCGAGGAGCGTCCGGCGATCATCCGGGCCATCTCCGAGGCGCGCGAGCATGGCGATCTCTCCGAGAACGCCGAGTATCACTCCGCGAAGGAGAAGCAGTCCTTCATCGAGGGCCGCATCAAGGAACTCGAGGGCGTGATGTCGCTCGCCGAGGTCATCGACCCCAAGAAACTCTCCGGCCCGATCAAGTTCGGCGCCACGGTGGAGCTGGTGGACGAGGACACCGACGAGGAGAAGACCTACCAGATCGTCGGCGAGTACGAGGCCGACATCGAGCGGGGCCGCCTGAACCTCAAGTCGCCCCTCGCCCGGTCGCTGATCGGCAAGGAAGAGGGCGACAGCGTCGAGGTCCGCACCCCCGGCGGCGATCGCACCTACGAGATCCTGAAGGTCTCCTACGTCTGAACCCGGGAAGGCCCGCGCCTTGAGCGACCACGCCCAGAGCCACGACACCGACCTCAGCCCGCTGGCCGCGGCCTCGCGGCCCGGCGGTGTGGGTCTCACCGGGACCGAGATCGTGGCGGCGGGTCTCAGCGCGATTTGGGTGCTGGCTGTCGGTGCCTTCTTCCTGATGCAGCCGCCCGCGGTCGCCCAGCAGTCCGGTGGTCTCCGCCTGGTCGTGGCGCCGATGGCCGTCTTCCTGCCCGTCGCGATGATCTGGGTGGCGGCCTCCGCCGCGCGCTCGGCCCGGCTGGTGCGCGAGGAGAGCGCGCGGCTCCAGGCCGCGATCGACGCCATGCGCAAGGGCTATGTCGAAGACCGCCAGGGCCGCGGCGCCGACGTGACGATGGAGCGGCGGCTGGCCGAGATCGCCTCCAGCGTGAAGCGCACCGAGGCGCTGCTTTCCGAGCGGGCCGCGCCGCAATCCGCGCCGGCTCCCGCCCCCGAGCCCGCCGCGCAAGAGCGGGTCGAGGAACAGCCGACGCTGGCCTTCGCGCCGGCCCCGGAGGACACCGCGCCGCCGCTCGACCGGATCGACCTGATCCGCGCGCTCAACTTCCCCGATACCGACCAGGACCACGAGGGATTCGCGGCGCTCAAGCGGGCGCTCAAGGACAGGCAGGCGCGGCAGCTGATCCAGGCGAGCCAGGATGTGCTCACCCTGCTGAGCCAGGATGGCATCTACATGGACGACCTGCGCCCCGATCTCGCCCGCCCCGAGGTCTGGCGGCGCTTCGCGCAGGGCGAGCGCGGCCGGGCCATCGGCGATCTGGGCGGCGTGCACGACCGCACCAGCCTCGCGCTCTCGGCGGCGCGGATGCGCGAGGACACGATTTTCCGCGACGCGGTGCACCACTTCCTGCGCCGCTTCGACCAGATGCTCACCGCGTTCGAGCCCGAGGCCTCCGACGAGGAGGTCGTCGCGATGTCGGACACCCGGACCGGCCGTGCCTTCATGCTGCTCGGCCGGGTCACCGGCACCTTCGACTGACCGAAGCTCAGATCGCCAGCAGCAGCCCCGCATAGACCGCGGCCGCCCCGATGAAGGGCAGGAACCGGCTCTCGCGTTCCTCCGGCAGTTCCTCCTTGAGGACGTTCAGCACGACGCCGCCGGCGAGGAAGGCGAAGAGGAAGGCGATCCAGATCTCCGCGAGGTCCGCCACGACCCCGAGCGCCCAGCCCCCGAGGACCGCCGCCGCGAGGATCCACCGCGCGATGTGGTCGTAGCGCGCCTTGTGATCCTCCCGCAGGCCGAAATCGCTCGTCACGAAGTGCAGCGCCATGGCGATGCCGTAGATCGCCAGCGACCAGGCTCCCGCCTCCTCGCGGTGCAGCAGGAGATAGCCGATGATGAGGTTGTAGACGGCGAAAGACCCGATGTGCAGCCAGAAAGTCCCGGCCGCAGGCTCCGCTTCGCGGCCTCCCCGGCGGGAGGTCGCAAGGACCTTCTCCAAACCGTAGAAGGCAACGAGCCCGACCATCGCGACGAGGTAGACGAGCCCCTCCGCCGAGCGCTCGGTTGTGCCGAGCTGTTCGGCGAAGATGCCCTGGTGCGCCGCCAGTTCCGGCAGGACGTGAAGGAAGACGTAGGCGACCGCCACGCCCCCCGCGGCGGAGAGCCAGCGGCTCCGGGGCCTGCTGTCCAGAAACGCGAGCCAGCCGATGCCCAGGTGAACGAGAGCGAAGAGGCAGGCGAACAGGAAACCAAAGAGAAACATTGCCTCTCAATTCGCCGGCCGGTCGCCTGTTCCCGGACCGGCCCACGCTCCCGCCCGACCGGACGGAAGCGCGGAGGCGGTTGGCTTACCCGCCGGTCTTGTCCTGGGTCTTCGTCTCGAAGTCCTCGGCTGAGTGCCGTTCGCGCAGCTGCGTCTCGGGCTCGCCAAAGGCGCGGTTGACCATGCGGCCGCGCGCAACCGCGGGGCGGTCGTCCATCGCCTTCGCCCACCGCATGACGTTGGTGTAGCTCTCGGCCTGGAGGTACTCGGCGGCGTCGTAGACCCGGCCCAGCACCAGCTGCCCGTACCACGGCCAGGTCGCCATGTCGGCGATGGTGTACTCGGGCCCCGAAAGCCACTCGTTCTCGGCCAGTTGCCGGTCGAGCACGTCGAGCTGGCGCTTGGTCTCCATCGTGAAGCGGTTGATTGGGTATTCGAACTTCTCGGGGGCATAGACGTAGAAGTGGCCGAAGCCGCCTCCGAGATAGGGCGCGGAGCCCTGCAGCCAGAACAGCCAGTTCAGCGTCTCGACCCGCTGCTGCCCCGAAGGTGCGAGGAAGGCGCCGAACTTGTCCGCCAGGTGCAGCAGGATCGCGCCGGATTCGAAGACGCGGACAGGCTCGCCGCCGCTGCGGTCGACGAGGGCGGGGATCTTGGAGTTCGGGTTGGCCTCGACGAAACCCGAACCGAACTGGTCGCCCTCGCCGATGTCGATCAGCCAGGCGTCATACTCCGCGCCGCTGTGGCCTGCAGCGAGCAGCTCCTCGAACATGATGTTCACCTTCACGCCGTTGGGCGTGGCCAGCGAGTAGAGCTGGAACGGGTGCTCGCCGACCGGCAGCTCCTTGTCGTGGGTCGGTTCGGCGATCGGCCGGTTGGTCTTGGCGAAGCGGCCCCCGCTCTCGCTGTCCCAGGTCCAGACCTTGGGCGGCGTGTAGCTGTCAGTCATCTCGTTGGTCTCCTGTGTTTCTCGACATACCTACTGGACCGAAGTCCCCGGGCAAGCGTTGCAGTGCGAGAGCGTGACCTGCGCCCGCGCACGTTGCCCCCACCGCGACCTATGGAGGAGATCATGGCTGCCACACCCCCCGTCTGCGATTTCGGCTGGAAAGCCCCCGATTTCCGCCTCTGGGGCACCGACGACCACCCCTACGAGCTCTCCGGTCTGAAAGGCGAGAACGGACTCGTGCTAGCGTTCATCTGCAATCACTGCCCCTACGTGAAGGCCGTGATCGACCGGATCGTCCGCGATGCGGGTGACCTCGCGCCACTGGGGATCGGCTTCGCGGCGATCTGCTCCAACGATCCGGAGCAGTATCCGGAGGACAGCTACGAGAACATGCAGCGCTTCGCGAAAGAGCATAAGTTCTTCTTTCCCTACCTCCACGATCCCGACCAGGAAGTCGCGAAGGCCTACGGCGCCGCCTGCACGCCCGATTTCTTCGGCTTCAACGGCGACCTGGAACTGCAATACCGCGGACGCCTCGATTCCAGCGGCAAGTCGGCCGAGGAGGGCGCCCGCCGCGAACTCTTCGAGGCGATGGAGCAGGTCGCCAAGACCGGCGAGGGCCCGCGCGATCAGACGCCGTCGATCGGCTGCTCCATCAAGTGGAAGGCCGCCTGAGTTCGGTTGATTTGTTCTGGCCCGGCGGCGACATCAGCCGGGACCGCGAAGAGGTGGGGCACGCGCCATGACAGAAATCGATACGGCGCAAGGCCATCCAGTCGAGGACATCGTGAACCGGCTGTCGGAGATCGCCGAGCAGGAGACGGTCACGCTGCGCCAGCTGGTGGAAGCCTTCGGGACCGCGTCCTTCGTGCCCGCCCTCATGGTCCCCGCGCTGCTCGTGGTGTCTCCGCTCTCGGGCATCCCGGTCTTCTCGTCGGTCTGCGGACTGACGATCGCGCTCATCGCGCTCCAGCATCTCTTTTCGCGAGATCACCTCTGGCTGCCCGAATTCCTGATGAAGCGGACGCTCAAGGGGCACCAGCTGCGCGATGCCATGAACCATATCCGCAAGATCGCGGCCTGGATCGACCGCCACAGCAAGGACCGGCTGAAGCTGCTGACCCGCAAGCCCGGGGTCTACGTCCCGCGAGCCCTGGCCGTGCTCTGCGGCGCGGCGATGCCATTTCTGGAGCTCGTGCCCTTCTCGTCCTCCATCCTCGGGGCCGCGACTCTGCTCTTTGCCGTCAGCTTCCTGGCGCGTGACGGGGTCTATGCGCTCGCCGGGATCGCCGTGATGACCGTCGCCGCCTCGGTCCCCGCCTTCGTCCTCAATTCGGTCTTCGGGAGCTGAGGTTCTGGTCTGTCATAAATGTATGATGTAATATCATTACGTATCCCGTGACGCAGACCTGACCGGAGACCCCAGTGAAATATCTTGCCCTTGCCGCCCTTCTCGTGCCCGCCGCCGCCTTCGCGCAGGAGGACGAGGACCATGTCGCCGAGCGCGACGGATTGCGGATCCTCCATGCCTGGACGACGGCGACCGAACGCGGCCCGGCTCAGGTCTACATGCTGATCGAGAACGAGACCGGGGAGACGGTCGTCCTGACGGGGGCCCGGGTCGGCGAGGCGGAGGCCGCGCTCATGGCCGGTCAGCTCTCCGGCGGCGGAGATGCCGAAATCTTGCCGATGATGGAGGTCGCCGCCGATTCCGACTTCGACCTCGCGCCCGGAGAAGTGTATCTTGAACTCGACGAGCTCCCGGCGCCGCTGGCCGAGGGGGATCACCTGGAGATGGAGCTGCGCTTTGACGGGATCGAACCGCTGGACGTCGAGGTCGAGGTTTTCGAGGACGGCACTCTGGAGCATCCTCACGCTGGCCACGCTCACTAGCGCTCCTGCGCTCGCGGTCGGCTGGGAAGAGATCGCGGGCGTCGGCTACACCGAGGTCGTCGAGGGCGACGACTGGAGCGTCGAGAAGGAGTATCCCGAGGCGCTCGCCGCGGCGGCCGGGCAGGAGATCACGATCTCGGGCTTCTACGTGCCGATCGAGGCGCAGGCCTACGTCACCAATTTCCTGCTCGTTCCCGATCCGGCGGACTGCCCCTTCTGCGGCAGTTCGGGCTACGGCATCTCGCTGGAGGTCCACGCGGCGGAACCCATGCCCGACCTGCCGGAGGCCACCGAGCTCACGCTGACCGGAACGGTCGAGCTCGTGGACGATCCCTATACCTACCAGGCCCTGCGGCTGGTCGAGGCGCGGCCCGAACCGCTGAGCTGACCCCTGGAAACGACAAACCCCCGGGCGGGTCGCCACGGGGGTCGTCAAACACCAAAGTGTTCAGTCACGCTTCTTCAGAGAAGCCCTTCGCGCTGGGCTTTCTTCCGGGCAAGCTTGCGCTGGCGGCGGATGGCCTCGGCCTTCTCGCGCGCCTTCTTCTCGGACGGTTTCTCGAAATGCTGCCGAAGCTTCATCTCGCGGAACACGCCCTCGCGCTGAAGCTTCTTCTTCAGAGCCCGAAGCGCCTGGTCGACATTGTTGTCGCGAACACTGACCTGCATGTGGGTGTCACCACCTTTCCGTGTTGGAGTTGCAAGACTTTGCAGGAGGTGGCCCTATAGCAAGGGCCTCCTATGTTGTCGAGTCCCAAGCAAGCCAGTCCCGGGAGAGTTCCATGACCGTCACGACCGACCCCGCCCGCGAAACGCTGCTCGATGCGATCCTGCCCCACGTGGCCTTCGACGGCTGGTCCGAGGCCGCCTTCCGCGCCGCCGCCAGGGACGCGGAAATGGAGCTGCGGGAGGCGCGCGCGGTTGCGCCCCGGGGGGCCGTGGACCTCGCCTCCGACTTCCACCGCCGCGGCGACCGGCAGATGGCCGAGGCGCTTCGCGCCGAGCGGCTGGACGACATGCGCTTCCGAAACAAGGTGGCCCGCGCCCTCCGCGTGAGGCTCGACGTCGCCGGCGACCGGGAGGCCGTGCGCCGCGCCTCGGCGCTTTTCGCGCTGCCGGTCCATGCCGCCGAGGGTGCGCGGCTGATCTGGGGGACGGCAGATGCCGTCTGGGAGGCGCTGGGCGACCCCTCGGACGACATCAACTGGTACACCAAGCGCGCGACGCTCTCCGGCGTCTGGACCTCGGTCGTGCTCTACTGGATGGGTGACGACAGCGTCGACCAGCAGGCCACCGACGCCTTCATCGACCGCCGGATCGAGGACGTGATGCGAATCGAGAAGATGAAGGCGCGGGTGAATGGCAACCCGATCCTGCGCCCGTTCGTTAAACCTTTCGAACACCTGGGCGGCATGGTTCGTCCCCCCGCCCGGATGCCGCCGGTCGATCTTCCCGGACACTGGTCCACGGGAGAGTAGCGGCCGAAGGAAGGGAGGAGACCATGACCGACTGGATGCATGCCGTGGAAATCGCGCACCCCGGCGGCCCGGAGGTGCTGGCCCCGTGCAATCGGCCGGTGCCCGCCCCGGGCCATGGCCAGGTGCTCCTCCGCATTGCCTACGCGGGTGTCAATCGGCCCGACGCCCTGCAGCGGGCGGGGCTCTACGCTCCGCCGCCGACCGCGTCCGACCTGCCGGGGCTGGAGGCGGCCGGGGAGGTCGCGGAGCTCGGGCCGGGCGTCACCGGGTTGAAGGTCGGCGACAAGGTCTGCGCCCTGCTGCCCGGCGGCGGCTACGCGGAATACGCCGTGACCCCCGCCGCGCATTGCCTGCCGATCCCGGAGGGCATGAGCCTCAAGGAGGCCGCCTGCCTGCCCGAAACCCATTTCACTGTCTGGTCCAACCTCGTCATGCGCGGCCACCTGACCGCCGGCGAGCGCGTGCTCATCCACGGCGGCTCGTCCGGCATTGGCACGACCGCGATCCAGATCGCCAGGGCGCTGGGCGCCCGCGTCTTCGTCACCGCCGGGACGGACGAGAAATGCGCCGCCTGCGAAGAACTCGGCGCGGAGCGCGCGATCAATTACCGCACCGAGGATTTCGTCGAGGTGATGAAGGCCGAGGGCGGGGCGCATGTCATCCTCGACATGGTCGGCGGCGACTACATCCCCCGCAATCTCAAGGCGCTCGCCGACGACGGGCGGCTGGTACAGATCGCCTTCCTCGGAGGGCCGAAGGCCGAGGTGAATTTCGCGCCGCTGATGACCCGGCGCCTGACGATGACCGGCTCGACCCTGCGGCCGCAGTCCGACGCCGCCAAGGCCGCCATTGCCGAGGAGCTTTCGACCCACGTCTGGCCTCTCCTTTGCAAGGGCCGCATCGCGCCGGTGATGGACCGCGAGTTTCCCCTCGCCGAAGCCGCCGCCGCGCACGAGCGGATGGAAAGCTCCGAGCACATCGGGAAGATCGTCCTCAAGGTGTGACCGCTTGCCGCCCCCGGCCCATGGGCTAGGGTCGCCCGCAACCCGAGATCATCAAAAGGATATCCCATGCTGGACGCCATCCCACAGATCGGCTTCGGAACCTGGCAGCGCCGGGGCGACGAAGCGACGACGACCGTCCGCGCCGCCATCGAATGCGGCTACCGCCACATCGACACCGCCCAGGCCTACGGCAACGAGGCCGAGGTCGGGAAAGGCATCGCCGACAGCGGCATCGCCCGCGACGACCTCTGGGTGACGACCAAGATCCAGCCCTCCGACCTCGGGCCCGGGCAGGTCCGGCCCAAGACAGAGGAGAGCCTCGAGAAGCTCGGCCTGGAGCAGCTCGACCTGCTGCTCGTCCACTGGCCCGCGGTCGACGGCCAGTACGAGATGGAGGACTACCTCGGCCAGTTCATGGAGGTGCAGGACGCCGGGCTGACGCGCAAGATCGGCGTGTCGAACTTCACGATCGCCTACATCGACCAGGCGCTCTCGATCCTGGGCGACCGAGAGCTGACGACCAACCAGGTCGAGCTGCACCCCTTCCTGCGTAACGGTCCCATCGTCGAGCACTGCAAGTCCAAGGGCATCCCGCTCACCGCCTATTCGCCGCTCGCCCGGGGCGAGATCGCCGAGGACGCCGTGATCAAGTCCATCGCCGGAGAGCTGGAGGCGACCGAGGCTCAGGTCGTGCTCGCCTGGCTGATGGCCAAGGGCATCATCGTCATCCCGACCTCGTCGAAGTCCGAGCGGATCGAGGCGAACCTCAAGGCGACCGAGATCCAGCTGACGTCGAAGCAGATGATGACCATGGACGGTCTGCACCGGAACGAGCGGCTCATCTCCGGGCCGCACGCCCCCGAATGGGACGAGGAATGAGCACGCCGCCCTTCACTCTCGCGGGCATCGACCATGTCGTCTTCCTCGTGGACGACATGGACCGCGCGCTGAAGTTCTACCACGGTGTGCTGGGCTGCCAGCCCGGCTACTCCTACCCCGCGATGGGGATGGAGCAGGTCTGGGCAGGCAACTCGCTGATCGTCCTCTGGGACACCTCCCACCCCGGCGCGGCCTCGGCCGTGCCGCCGGTGGCGGGTGGGCGCAACGTGGATCACGTCTGCATCGCCACCTCGCCCTTCGCGCCCGACGACCTGCGCGCCCATCTCGCCGCCTACGGCGTGGAGATCGAGCGCGAGGCCCAGCACGGCGGGGCCCGGGGCATGGGCTTCTCGGCCTACATCCGCGATCCCTTCGGCAACAAGCTCGAGATCAAGGGACCGGCGGAGTACCCGGACGGGCGCGCTCAGCCGTAGCTGACCGCCTTTCGGTAGAGGTGCCAGGTGGCGTGACCCAGGACGGGCAGCACGACCACCAGCCCGATCAGCAGCGGGATCGACCCGAGCAGCAGCGAGACCGCCACGATCGCGCCCCAGGCGCCGATCACGCGCGGGTTGGCGCGGGCCACCTCGATCGAGGTCACGATGGCCCGCGGCACGCCGACCGCCTTGTCGAGGAGCATGGGGAAGGAAACCACGCTCGTCGCCAGCACGAGCAGCGCGAAGAGGGTGCCGACCCCGACGCCCAGGATCAGCATCGCCCATCCCGCGCCCGTGGTGAACACGGACCCCAGGAACGAGCCGAGCGACTCCGGCGTCTCGGGGCCCAGCGTCAGCTCCCAGATCGCCCAGGCAGCCAGGAGCCAGATCCCGAAGATTGCCGCATGGGCGAGCCCGAGCACCACCAGCGCCGAGAAGCGCGGCCGCCCGATCAGCCCCAGCGCCGCGCCCCAGCTCGGGTCCTCGCCCGCCTCGATCCTCCGGCTCATCTCGTAGAGCCCGACCGCCGCCAGCGGCCCCAGCAGCGCGAAGCCCGCGAAGAGCGGGAAGAGCAAGGGCAACAGGGCTTCGTTGAGGCCGATGCCCGCGAGGATCAGCCCGATCACCGGGTAGATCGCGACCAGCATCAGCACGTCGGCGCGCACTGCCTGGAAATCCGCGACGCCGCGTCGGAGGCTGTCGCGCAGGTCCTCCATCGTCAGGATGTTGATCTGAACAGAGGACGGTGGCGCGCCGCCGATGCGCTCCATCGAGGTGGTGACGTGTCCGGCAGCACCGCTGAGCGTCTGGGCTGTCCAGCTGAGGGGGTTTCCGATCGTCCGTGGCATATCCGGCCTCCCGATCCGAGTGGAGCGGCCGATGCGCACGGGACTCGGGCCGCGCGAAACGGCCTCTATGGACTCAGATAACACGGATTTTCCCGCCGTCACCTAGCGGAAAACGGCGTCATCGCGGCGGTGTCATCAGCGCGTCGGTCAGAGCGCAGTCCCGGCGCACGTCGCTGCCGCAGACGCGGAATTCCAGTTCGCGGGTCAGGCAGATGCGCACCTCCTGGATGTGCCCCTCGCGACAGGTCACGGTGATGCCGTCGGGCGAGAGATCAGGGTTCTCTTCAAGGAAGGCCTCCTCGACCACCGAGGCCGGGAGCCGCACGGGCCGCTGCAGCCGGCGGAAGATCGGCGGGCGGGTCACCGTCTGGAAGGCGGCGCGGGAGCGCGCGAGGTAGTCCTCCGCCGAGAGCCCCGAGCACGTGCCGTGCTTCTCCCACTGGTACTGGACGAGGCCCGGTGTCCCCGTGATATCGAGCATGGCCTCGGCCGCCCGGCGCGTTGGCGGCGTTTCGGCCGTCTCGCAGTAGTCCGGCCAGCCCCGGTCATACTGCGGCCAAAGGCCGTGCAGGGCCCAGCCGTAGTCGCGGCTCTCGTCGCATTGCGGCGAGTCCCTGGCGTCACCCTCCAGCGCGCACCAGTTTGCGGACCAGGAGAGGGCGAGGACGTAGTAGTCGAACTCGCCCGCCCGGTCCTGCGCGGCGAGCGGAGCGGGGACGAGAAGCGACAGGATCGTGAGCAGGCGGCGCAGCATCAAGGTCTTTCCATCCGGGGCCGGGCCGACTATATAGCGCGCGAGTTCCCCGACAACGAGAACCGGCGCCGCCCGCGGCGCGCCCCTTCCGGGGCAGGGGATGACCGTATGCGCTAAGGAGGCAAGGGACATGGCCGACAAGCCGCTCATGGCCAAGGCCACCGCCGTCTGGCTGGTGGACAACACGACGATCAGCTTCAAGCAGATCGCGGATTTCTGCGGCCTGCACGAGCTCGAGGTGCAGGGCATCGCCGACGGCGACGTCGCCGCCGGGGTGAAGGGCTTCGACCCGATCGCCAACAATCAGCTCACCCAGGACGAGATCGACAAGGCCGAGAAGGACCCGCAGCACAAGCTGAAGCTGAAGTTCAACCCGGCCTCCGTGGGCGAGGAAAAGCGCCGCGGGCCGCGCTACACGCCGCTGTCGAAGCGGCAGGACCGGCCGAACGCCATCCTGTGGCTGGTGAAGTTCCACCCCGAGCTGGCCGACGCGCAGATCTCCAAGCTGGTGGGCACCACCAAGCCGACGATCCAGTCGATCCGCGAGCGCACCCACTGGAACATCAGCCAGATGGAGCCGATCGACCCCGTCGCGCTGGGCCTCTGCAAGCAGACCGAGCTCGACGCCGCGGTCGCCAAGGCCGCCGAGCGCAAGGCGCGCGAAGGCGAGGTGATGACGGACGACGAGCGGCGCAAGCTGGTCTCGACTGAGCAGTCCCTGTCGATGGAGGCCGAGCCCAAGATGCCGACGGCGATCTCCGGCCTCGAGAGCTTCACGCTTGGCGAGGACAAGTCCGGCCAGGACGACGAAGACGAGCCCAGGCACGACGAGAACATCGACGCGGACTCGCTCTTCAACCTACCCGAGAGCTCGGACGACGACGAGGAGGAGGACAGCGGCGAGCGCCGCTGACCTTCGGACCGCCTACCTGTAGACCTTGTCGATGGTGTCGAAGGCCCCGTCGGCATGGTCCTCGCAGAAGAGTTTGTGGTCGGCCTTCAGCCGGTCGGCCGCCTCTTCAGCGAAGCGCATGATGTCATTCACGAAAAGCTTGCGCGGACGCGCCGCCTCGACGATCGAGGGTTCGAGGTCGTAGTCGATCTTGCCCAGGTCGTCGGACAGCGCGTGCGACTGCGCCAGGGCCGCGCCGCAGACCTCGGCGTAGTCCTTCCAGGTGGAATAGCTCAGGTCGTCGAGGTCGATGTCGTCCCGGAAGGGGGCGCGCTCCCGGCTCATGAAGCTGTCGCCGTCGATCTCGACGGCACCGTAGAAGATGTCGCCGTGGGCCAGTTGCACCCGCTGACCGTGCACGATCCGGTCGGCCTTGTCTCCGGCGGTGAACTCGGTCGGCGGCGTGAGCCCCTCCAAGGCCGAGCGGCGGGCGCGCTTGAACTCGATGATGATGTCGTCGGTAGCGTTCTTCGAAGGCCCCTCGATCAGGACATAGTAGCGCGGCAGGCCGAGCGACGCGGTGCCCTGTCCGTGGCGCACGCAGACGTCCTTGACCCTGAGCTCGCCGGCGCGGTCGGGCTTGCTGAAGCCCTTGCGCCGAGCGAGCGTGTTGACCGCCTTCTGGAAGGTCTCGATCTCATCCGAGAGAGGCTGCAGTTCGTCGTTGGGACGAAAGCCCTCGCCGGAGGGCTTGAGATAATCGTCCCAGAGCCACTCCTCGCGGTCTTCCCAAGCCTCCTGGAAGAGCCGACGGATGACCTTGGGCGAATTGTCCATCCGGTAGGCGTCGTTCTTCTCGGTGGCGTTCTTGGCGTAGTTCTCCATCGCGGCGAGATAACCCTGCACGAACTTGGTCACGACCTTGCGTCGCTTCTTGCGGCTCAACTCGCCCTCCTCGCGGGCGGCGATCCAGAAGCCGGTGGCGCCGCGCTTCAGGTCCCAGGTGAAGGGCGCGTAGACCACTTCGTCGAAGTCGTTGACCCCGAAGATCGGCGCGCCGTTCTTGTCGGGCATCACGCCGAAGTTGGTCGGATGCACGTCACCAAGGGCCATGACCGTGGGCATGCTCGCATCCTGGCCCACCATGTCGCGGTAGAAGAGCAGGGCAGTGCCGCGGAAGAACTTGAAGAAGTTGCCCGAGAGCTCGTCGAACTTGTCCTTCGCGCCCGAGGATTGCTCCTCGATCCGTGTGGCGTGGTCCTCGCGCAGGGTGGACCGGACGTGCTCGCGCCGCGCCTGGCCCGTGAGCTGGACGGGAAGCGTGACGGCCTCGCCGGCGCTGATGCGGGTGGAGAGCTCGCGGAAGGCTTCGACGCGGCCCTGGGCCTTGCGGACCGTCTTGATCTCGGGGCTTTCCTCCTTCTTCGAGGAGCCGGATTCTGTCTTCGCGCGGCCGCCACGGCTGCGGTTGTCGGTCTTGCGCGTCGTCGTCTTGCCCTGGGTCATCGGAGCCCTCGCTTGGTCATCGGTCAATCGGCCCTAACGCAAGGGGAGGCGCGGACGTTCCTCTGACCGCGCGGTGCCGCCCTGCGGGCGGCGCCGGGCAAGCCCGCCCCGCCGCTGCGCGGCCGGACGGGCGGGTCGGGGGACGCCGTCCCCCTCTTGGCCGCGGGCGCGGCCAATTCACCCCCTGAGGTATTTGCTTGCCAGATGAAGGGGATCAGAGCGCCTTGCGGGCGCTCAGGGCGGCGGTGATGGTGCCGTCGTCGAGGTAATCGAGCTCGCCGCCCACGGGCACGCCCTGCGCGAGCGAGGTCACCGAGACGCTCTCACCGAGCTCGTCGGCGATGTAGTGGGCGGTGGTCTGACCGTCGATCGTGGCGCCCAGGGCGAGGATCACCTCGCGGACGTCCTCGGCCGCGATCCGGTCGCGGAGTTGGGGGATGCGCAGCTCCTCGGGGCCCGTGCCGTCGAGTGCCGAAAGCGTGCCGCCCAGGACGTGGTATCGGCCCGTGAAGACCTGCGCGCGTTCCATAGCCCAGAGGTCGGCCACGTCCTCGACCACGCAGATCTGGCCATTCGCGCGCTTCTCGCTCTCGCAGATCGGGCAGATGTCGCCGGTGGCCAGGTTGCCGCAGTTCAGGCATTCGCGGATCGTCCGGCCGACCTCGGCCATGGCCTCGGCCAGCGGCATCAGAAGCACCCCGCGCTTCTTGACGAGGTGCAGCACCGCCCGGCGGGCCGAGCGCGGGCCGAGCCCCGGCAGCTTGGCCATGAGCTCGATCAGCGTCTCGATCTCTGTCCCTGCGTCAGCCACGGGGCGCGCGTCCGCGGTCACGCGCTCAGAACGGCAGCTTCATGCCCGGGGGCAGACCCATGCCCTCGGTGAGCTTGCCCATCTCGGACTGCATCTTTTCCTGCGCGCGGGATTGCGCGTCCTTGATCGCGGCGAGGATCAGGTCCTCGACGACCTCCTTCTCGTTGGGGTCGAAGATCGAGGGGTCGATGTCGAGCCCGGTCAGCTCGCCCTGGACGGTCGAGGTCGCCTTCACCAGCCCCGCCCCGCTTTCGCCGGTGACCTCCATGCGGGCGAGCTCTTCCTGCAGCTCGGCCATCTTGGTCTGCATTTCCTGTGCGGATTTCATCATCTTGGCCATGTCGCCAAGACCGCCCATTCCCTTGAACATCGTCGGATCTCCTGCGTGTTTCCCCAGATATCGCAACGCCCGGTCCCGCCAGCAAGGGGCGGGGGCCGGTTATCGCCCGCGATGCCCCTCAGTCTTCCTCGAAGGGATCCCATTCCTCGGAGACCTCCGGCAGGGCCTCGACTTCGGCGGACTGCGCGATCTCCTGGCGCGAGCGGACCTCCGTGATCCGGGCCCCGGGGAAGGCGCGCAGCACCTCCTGCACGAGCGGGTGGGTCTCGGCCTCGGACTTCAGGGCGCGCTCGGCGGCCTCGCGCTCTTCGGCGATGGTGGGCGCGCCACCCTGGCTGACGGTGACCGCCCAGCGGTTGCCGGTCCAGGCCTGAAGGCGCGAGCCCAGCTTGGAGGCGAGATCGGGCGCGGCGTCCTCGGTGGGCTCGAACTCGATCCGGCCGGGGGCATAGGAGACGAGGCGGAGATTGGTTTCCACCTCCACCAGCAATTTCACGTCGCGGTGGCGGCGGATCAGCTCGACGACGTCCTCGAAGCGCGCGTAGCGGGCGAGGGCGCTCTCGGCCCGGACCGCGAGCGTTCCGTGCGAGGTGGGTCCGGACGGCCCGGGATGCGTGGGGCGGGGCTGTGGCTGGCCGCGCGCCTCGGCGCCCGGGGCGGCCTGCGGCGGCGCGGCGCCGGGGCCCGGCGGGGGAGGCGGCGGCGGGCCGTCGCCCAGCTTGCGCACCAGTTCCTCCGGGGTCGGCAGGTCGGCGACATGGGTGAGGCGGATCACCGCCATCTCGGCGGCCATCATGCCGTTGGGCGCGGTGGCCACCTCCTCCAGTGCCTTGAGCAGCATCTGCCAGAGCCGAGTGAGCACGCGCATGGGCAGCGCCTCGGCCATCTGCCGGCCGCGGTCTCGCTCCTCGGGCGAGACGGTCGGGTCCTCGGCGGCCTCCGGCGTGATCTTGATTATCGAGACCCAGTGGCAGATCTCGGCGAGGTCGCGCAGCACCGCCATCGGGTCGGCGCCGTCGGCGTATTGCGCGGCGAGCTCGGAGAGGGCGCCGCCTGCGTCGCCCTTCAGGATCATGTCGAAGAGGTCGAGGACGCGGCCGCGATCGGCGAGGCCCAGCATCGCGCGGACCTGCTCGGCGGTGGTCTCGCCCGCCCCGTGCGAGATCGCCTGGTCGAGCAGGCTCTCGGCGTCGCGGGCCGAGCCCTCGGCGGCGCGGGTGATCAGGGCGAGCGCCTCGTCGGTGATCTCGGCACCCTCGGCGTCGGCGATGCGGCGCAGGAGCGCGATCATCACCTCGGGCTCGATCCGGCGCAGGTCGAAGCGCTGGCAGCGCGAGAGGACCGTGACCGGGACCTTGCGGATCTCGGTGGTCGCGAAGATGAACTTCACGTGCTCGGGCGGTTCCTCCAGCGTCTTGAGGAGCGCGTTGAACGCGCTCGTCGAGAGCATGTGGACCTCGTCGATGATGTAGATCTTGTAGCGGGCCGAGGCCGCCCGGTAGTGCACGCTGTCGATGATCTCGCGGATATCACCGACGCCGGTGCGGGAGGCGGCGTCCATCTCCATGACGTCGACGTGCCGGCCCTCCATGATCGCGCGGCAGTGCTCGCATTCGCCGCAGGGATCGGTCGTCGGTCCGCCCTGGCCGTCGGGGCCGATGCAGTTGAGACCCTTGGCGATGATCCGGGCGGTGGTCGTCTTTCCGGTGCCGCGGATGCCGGTCATGATGAAGGCCGAGGCGATACGGCCCGCCGCAAAGGCATTCTTCAGGGTCCGCACCATGGCGTCCTGGCCCACGAGATCGGCAAAGGTCTCGGGGCGGTACTTGCGGGCGAGCACCTGGTAGGCGGCGGCGTCGGACATGGGGGCTCCGGTCAGGGACCGGGCCAATCTAGGGGGCCGGCGCGCCGAGGTCCACCGGCAGGCGTGCCCTCCGGACGGTGGGGCAGGGAGTCCTTAACCCAGGGGCGCTAGACCGTGTCGCGAACGTTCCGCGAGGGGTGACGCCCTCGCGCCATATGGCAACTCGTGGCAGCCGGCGCCCCAGGGGCGCAGGTCCAGCGCGACGTGACCTTGGGGGGCTTGGCATCCCTCCACGGCCCGCCCCGCGAGGCGGATGACCTGAAGAACAGGCGGTTCCGGCAGGAACAGGCCATGACCCCGGCGCCAAGGCAGGCGAGCCGGGGCGCAGGTGCGTCCTCAGATCATCCAGATGATGACGCCGATACCCATGGCGCCGAGCGTCAGGATCACGGCGACGAAGGTGAGCCGCTTGGCCGGTTGCGGCGCGGTGACATGCGACTTGATCCGCAGCTGCGCGCGGCGCGATTCGATAAGGCCCGCCGCAAAGACGGTGATCGCCACCAGCACGAAGACGGAGGCGACGGTCTTGGCGATCCAGGCCGGCTCGGTCTCGGCGAAGAGGGCCGAGGAGCCGAGGGCGACGACGAGCGAGGTCATGCCGGTGCGCATCCAGCCGGCGAAGGTCCGTTCGTTGGCGAGGATCGTTCGATCCTCGGCCCAGTCCGTGCGGTCCCGTGCCATGTCGTCCTTCGGACTCATCGTTGCAGCCTAGAGAGGCGGCGCCGTTTCGCAAGGGCTTCGCGGGCAGGGTGCCCCGGTGGGCGGGCTCAGTCGAGCCCGCCCTTGTTTCGCGCCCTGGCCTTGGCCGCCTTGACCACGCGGGCGAACCCCTTGTGGCGGGCGCGCGCCTCGGCAATCGTTTCGGAGTTGTGCCGCTCCTCGCGCCGGAGCTTTTCCCAGCGGGCGAGCCGGTCCGGGTCGAGCCTGCCCTCCTCAAGCGCCGCGCGGACGGCGCAACCGGGCTCGGTCTCGTGCCGGCAGTCCGAGAAGCGACACTGCGCCTCCAGTTCGGTGAGGTCGGAGAAGACCGTTTCGATCCCCTCGGAGGCCTCGGCCAGTCCCAGCTCGCGCATCCCCGGCGTGTCGAGGATCCAGCCGCCGGCCTGCGCCCGCAGCAGGTGGCGCGCGGTGGTGGTGTGGCGGCCCTTGGCGTCGTCCTCGCGGATGCCGCGCGTCTCCGCCTCGGTGCCGGTCAGGCCGTTGGTGATCGTGGTCTTGCCCGTCCCCGAGGACCCCACCAGGGCCAGCGTCTGCCCGGGCCCGCACCAGCCGGCGAGCCGTCCGAGCTCACCGGGGTCGCGGGCGTCCAGCGTCTCCACCACCGCGAGCGGCGAGAGCCGGGCGGCACGGCGGCGGTAGGCTGCGGGGTCCTCGGCGAGATCGGCCTTGGTGAGCAGGATCAGCGGCAGGCAGTCGGCGGCTGCGGCCACGGCGAGGTAGCGTTCCAGCCGCGCCTCGTTGAAGTCGGCGTTGCAGGAGCTGACGATCGCGAGCGTATCCACGTTCGCGGCGATGAGTTGCGCGCGGCCCTCGCGCCCGGCGGCCCGGCGCAGGATGCGGGTCTGCGGTTCGAGCCTGTGGGCGATGCGCTGGCTCGCTGGGTCGTGCAGGACCCAGTCGCCCACGGCGAGCTCTCTCGTCGAGAGGCCCGGCGGGCAGGTCAGGGTCAGCGGTCCGTCGGGGGTGAGCGCGGTCACGCGGTCGCGGTCCACGCGGGCGAGCCGCGCCGGCGGAGGATCGGCCGGATCGCACTGGCGGGCAAAGGCCTCGCGCCAGCCGAGGTCGGCCAGGGTCGGGTGTGTCATGTCGGAATGTCCTCGGAGAGGTTCAGGCTGGCACCGAACGGCGCCGGACGAACCGGACGGATCAGGCTCCGCCCGGGAGGTGCATGACGACAATCATCAAGGGCCCTCCCGTGTCCGAGGTTGTGAGGTGAGAGGCTGACAACGACCCAAGCGAGGCTCGTTACGGCTGCTTCCTTCCGGACCTGACCGGGTTGGCGAGGTGCTTGCCCGCGCCAACCTCTCGATCCGGGATATAACCGCCGGCACCGCCGGTTTCAACCGTCGACGAACGCGGATTGCCTTGCCCCGGGGAGCATGCGAGGCAAGGCCATGCGACTGGCTGAGACGGTGACATTCGGCGGCGGCGGGCTCGACCGCGCGGCGCATGAGCGAGGCGAGGCGGCGCAGGAGCGCCTGCTCGCGGACAGCCGGGCCCGGACGCTGCTGCTGTGGCGGGGAAAGGTCCTGATGACGGGCGAGGAGGCCCTCGCTCTCGCGCGGCTGCCTCTCGGACATCCTGTCATGGCACAGGCGGAAACCGCGCCGGTCTATCTCGGACAGCTGGAGGACGGACCGCTTTTCGCCTGCGATATCAGCGGGTGGGAGCCCGAGGCGCTGGACGAGGAAGAGCTCGGACGCTTCCTCGACCTGACCGAGCAGCGCCATCCCGCTCTGGACGACAGCCTCCGCTTCGTCGAGCTGCGCGCCGTGATGACCGCGCTCACGCCGCGTGAGGCCGAGCTCGGGGCGACGGCCAAGGCGATCTTCGGCTGGCACGCGAGCCACGGATTCTGCGCCCGTTGCGGCGCCGCGAGCGAGATGCGCCAGGCCGGATGGCAGCGCGTGTGCCCGGCCTGCGGGCAGCACCATTTCCCGCGCACCGATCCGGTGGTCATCATGCTGATCACCCACGGGAATTCCGTGCTTCTCGGACGCGCGCCGCATTGGCCTGAGGGCATGTATTCGCTGCTCGCGGGGTTCGTCGAGCCAGGCGAGACCATCGAGGCCGCCGTGCGCCGCGAGGTGCTCGAGGAATCAGGGGTCCGGGTCGGCGCGGTGTCTTACCTCTCCAGCCAGCCCTGGCCCTTTCCGGCCTCGCTCATGCTCGGGTGCCGGGGCGAGGCGCTGAGCACCGAGATCACGCTCGACCCTGTGGAACTGGAAGCGGCGCAATGGGTCTCGCGGGAGCGGGTCATGCAAGCCATGGCGGGCGGCGATCCCGAGATTCGGCCCGCGCGGCCGGGGGCGATCGCGCATTTCCTGCTCCGCAACTGGCTTGCGGACCGTCTGGTTTGACCTAAGACTTCGCCCCGGGGGCGGAAGGACAGTGAGCAGATGAA
This sequence comes from Histidinibacterium aquaticum, assembly GCF_008710275.1. Lineage (GTDB taxonomy): Bacteria > Pseudomonadota > Alphaproteobacteria > Rhodobacterales > Rhodobacteraceae > Oceanicola > Oceanicola aquaticus. The sequence goes on along the minus strand of NZ_VYQE01000007.1, from coordinate 89,566 downwards.
GTTTTCCGACCGCGAAGACATCGAGGCGCCGATCGAGACGGTCTTCGCCGCCGTCATGGATTTCGAAGGGTTCGAGCGGGCCGCGCTCCGGCGCGGCGCCCAGGTGCAGCGCGAGGACCCGCCGGGGGGCCCCGGCGCTGGAACGCGCTGGACCGTGAAGTTCGTCTTTCGCGGCAAGCGGCGCGAGGTTCTGGCCACGATGACGGACTTCGAGCCGCCGAGCGGCCTCGTCGTGTCCTTTACCTCCGGGGGTATCGAGGGCCTGACGACGATCGACCTGGTTCAGCTCTCGCCGGGCCGCACGCGGGTTTCCGTGGCAGTGACGCTGAAGCCCGGCACGCTCTCGGCCCGGCTGATGATCCAGTCGCTGAAATTGGCCAAGTCGAACCTCGACCGCCGGTTCAAGGCGCGGGTCGCGGATTGGGCGAGCGAGATCGAGCGGCGGGAACGCCTGCGGGCCTGACGTCTCAGTCCTGGCTGTTGCGCCGGGTCTCGTAGCGGCGGCGGTCGGCCGGGAAGACGCCCATCAGCTTCAGCTTGTCGGTGAAGTAGTCGAGCTCCTCCAGCGCGAGCTGGACCGAACGGTCGTCGGGGTGGCCCTCGATCTCGGCGTAGAACTGGGTCGCGGAGAAGTTGCCGTCGACCATGTAGCTCTCGAGCTTGGTCATGTTCACGCCGTTCGTCGCGAAACCGCCCATCGCCTTGTAGAGCGCTGCGGGAATGTTGCGGACGCGGAAGATGAAGCTGGTGATCATCCCGCCCGGTCCGCGCCGGTTGAAGTCGGGCTCGCGCGCCATGAGCACGAAGCGGGTGGTGTTGCGGTCGTGATCCTCGATCCGCCGGGCGAGGACCTGCAGGCCGTAGGCCTCCGCGGCGAGTTCCGAGGCGAGGGCCCCCTCTGAGAGATCGCCCAGCTCCGCCACGTCCCGCGCGGCGCGGGCGTTGTCGGTCCAGTCCATCGTCTCGAGGTCGTGCTCGCGGATGAACCCGCGAGCCTGGCCGAGCAGGATCGACATCGAGCGGACGCGACGGATGCCGGAGAGCCGCGCCCCCGGAGGCGCCAGCAGGTTGATGTGCACCCGCAGGAAATGCTCGGCCACGATGTGCAGTCCGCTCTCGGGCAGCAGGTGGTGGACGTCGGCGACCCGGCCATAGGTCGAATTCTCCACCGCGATCATGCCGAGCTCGGCGTCGCCCTTACGGACCGCCTCGATCGCATGTTCGAAGGTTGGGCATGGCATAGGCTCCAGGTCGGGCCGCGCTTCCACGCAGGCCTGATGCCCGTAGGCGCCGGCTTCGCCTTGGAAGGCGATCTTCCCTTTCATTCAGCCGCTTCCCCCCGGAGCGCAAAAACGGGCATTTCGTCGCGGTGCTACATCTTGAAACTATCGCTCCCAAGCGGATACATGGCCGCCAACACGAGATCGGGACGGAACGCGACATGTTCGACACAATGACCCTCACCAAGGTACTCGGCGGTTTCTGCGGGACGTTGCTGGTCTTCCTGCTCGGCGGATGGGCGGCCGAGGCCATCTATCACTCCGGCGGCCACGGCGAGGGCGAGCAGGCCTACGTCATCGAGGTCGAGGAGGAGAGCACCGGCGAAGAAGGCGCTGCAGAGGACGAAGGCCCCGCCTTCGAAGAGGTCTTCGCGAGCGCAGATGCCGCCGCGGGCGAGGAACTGTGGCGCAACTGCCGGGCCTGCCACGCGCTGGAAGAGGGCGTGAACGGCACCGGCCCCTACCTCTACGGTGTCGTTGGCCGCGACGTGGCCAGCGTCGAGGGCTTCAACTACTCCGGCGCGCTGGTCGAGCAGGCCGACGTCTGGACGCCGGAGAATCTCAACCACTTCCTCGAGGATCCCTCGGGCTGGGCACCCGGCACCGCCATGGGCTACGCCGGCATGCGCCGCATCGAGGATCGTGCGAACCTGATCGCCTACCTCGACTCCATCGGCGGGTGATCGTCGGTCACGCTATCGGACAGGGCCGCCCGCTGGGCGGCCTTTTTCGTTGCGCGGCCCGGATTTGCGGCACGCGCGCACCGATCCGGCGGGACGCGGCTGTTCACGGGCCTCTGACGAATTCGCGCCTTGAATGTTCGACGGACGCAAATTTAGCTACAGTTTGACGACCTGAGGGCTGCCACGCCCCGCCGATCGGTCCGCCGCGACAGGAGAGTGACATGACCCGACGCCCGCCCGTGAGTTCCCGCGCCCGCGCTGCCGAACCGGCGTCCGCCGGACCCCGGATCGCGCTGGCCGGATCCGTGCTGCTTCTTGCCTTCGCAGCCGCACAGGCCCGGGGGCAGGAGGGCGACGCGCTCACCGAGAGCCACGGCTACACCAACTTCGGCGAGCTGAAGTATCCCGCCGACATGGAGCACCTGGACTACGTGAACCCCGAGGCACCCTTCGGCGGAGAGATCGCGGTCTGGTCGCAGGGCACTTTCGACAGCTTCAACAACTATGCCCGGCAGGGCGTCTCGGCCGCCCTCTCGACGATCGGGTCTGAATCGATCCTGATCTCGACGGCCGACGATCCCTATGGGCTCTACTGCTACCTCTGCACGACGCTGGAGTATCCCGAGGACCTCTCCTACGTGATCTTCAACCTCCGCGACGACGTCACCTTCGCCAACGGCGAGCCGATGACGGCCGAGGACGTGGCCTTTTCCTACGACATCTTCATCGAGCAGGGCATCGCCGAGTACCGCAACGTGGCGCAGGGCTTCGTCGACAGCGTAGAAGTGCTGGACGACCATCGCGTCCGCTTCAACTTCAACCCCGAGTCGCCGCGCCGCGACCGCATGGGGTTCGCCGGGGGCACGCCGGTCTTTTCCGCCGACTGGTTCGAGGAGAACGAGGTGCGGCTGGACGAGTCGACCGAGGAGCCCTTCATGGCGACCGGGCAGTACGTGCTCGACAGCTTCGACTACAACCGCCAGATCGTCTATCGCTCGAACCCCGATTACTGGGGCTTCGATCACCCGTTCAACCAGGGCCGCGGCAACTTCGAGACCATCCGGGTCGAGTATTTCGCCGACAGCTCTGCCGCCTTCGAGGCCTTCAAGGCGGGCGAATACACCTTCCGCGTCGAGAATTCCTCGCGCCAGTGGGCGACGGGCTACGACTTCCCCGCGCTCGACAACGGCTGGGCGGTGACCGAGGAGCTGCCCGACGGCACCGTCGGAACGCGTCAGGCCTTCGTCTTCAACCTCGACCGCGAGAAGTGGCAGGACGAGTCGACCCGCCGCGCGATCGAGATGATGTTCAACTTCGAATGGTCGAACCGCACGCTGTTCTACGGCCTCTACGAGCGTCCCGTCAGCTTCTGGTCCGGTACCAACCTCGCGGCTGAGGGCCCTCCGGGCGACCGCGAGACCGAGCTCCTGCAGCCGCTGGTCGACGAGGGTCTGCTTGACGAGAGCATCCTGACCGAGCCCGCCGTGATCCCGCCGGTCAACGACCCCGAGGAGAACGCGCCCTCCCGCCGCACCCTGCGCGAGGCGGCCGCGCTGCTCCAGGAGGCAGGTTACGAGATCGGCGACAGCGGCTACTACGAGAGGGACGGCGAGGTTCTGGAGGTCGTGATCCTTCAGGTCTCGCCCCAGTTCGACCGGATCGTGAACCCCTACATCGAGAACCTCGAGCGCCTCGGCGTCCGCGGCGTGCTGGAACGGGTCGACTTCGCCCAGTACGTCGAGCGCCGCCGCTCGGGCGACTTCGACCTCACCAACCACGGCTTCGACATGGGCTTCGAGCCGGGAACCGGGCTCGAGCAGTGGTACGCCTCCAAGACCGCCGACGACAGCTCGCGCAACCTCATGCGCCTGCGGAACGAGGCAGTTGACCGCCTGATCCCGAACATCGTGCAGGCGGAAACGCTGCCCGAGCTCGAGGCCGCGACGCAGGCGCTCGACCGGGTGCTGCGCTCCATCGGCTTCGACGTGCCGCAGTGGTACAACAACCAGCATTGGGTGGCCTACTACGACATGTTCGAGCATCCGCAGGACATCCCGCCCTTGTCATTGGGCCATCTGGATTTCTGGTGGTACAACGCAGACCGCGCCGAAGAGCTGCGGCAGGCGGGCGCATTCCAGTAAACCGTTAGGACGGAAGGGGCACCGTCTTGGGCGCCTATATCCTTCGACGCTTGTTGCTCGTGATCCCGACGCTGCTCGGGATCATGATCATCAATTTCACCCTCACGCAGTTCGTGCCCGGCGGCCCGATCGAGCAGATCATCGCCCGCATGGAAGGCGGCGGCGACGTGTTCGAGAGCTTCTCGGGCGGCGGGTCGGAGACCCTCGCCGCGGGCGAAAGCGACTACATCGGCGCGCAGGGCCTGCCGGCGGACTTCATCGCGGACCTCGAGCGGGAGTTCGGCTTCGACAAGCCTCCGCTCGAGCGCTTCCTCAACATGATGTGGAACTACATCCGCTTCGACTTCGGCGAGAGCTACTTCCGAAACATTTCGGTCATCGACCTCGTGCTGGAGAAGATGCCGGTGTCGATCACGCTGGGGCTCTGGTCGACGCTGATCGCCTACCTCGTCTCGATCCCGCTTGGCATCAAGAAGGCCACGCGCGACGGCACGCCGTTCGACACATGGACCTCGGGCGCGATCATCGTGGGCTACGCGATCCCCGGCTTCCTCTTCGCGATCCTGCTGATCGTGCTCTTTGCAGGCGGGTCCTACTTCCGGCTGTTCCCGCTGCGGGGGCTCGTCTCCGACGACTGGGAGAGCATGAGCCTCATCGGCAAGGTGCTCGACTACCTCTGGCACATCGCGCTGCCGGTGCTGGCCTCGACAATCTCGGCCTTCGCCACATTGACGCTGCTGACCAAGAACAGCTTCCTCGACGAGATCAAGAAGCAGTACGTGATGACCGCCCGCGCCAAGGGGCTGGCCGAGCGCAAGGTGCTGTACGGCCACGTCTTCCGGAACGCGATGCTGATCGTCATCTCCGGTTTCCCGGCGCTCTTCATCGGGGTCTTCTTCGGCGGCTCGCTGATCATCGAGACTCTCTTCTCGCTCGACGGACTGGGCCGGCTCGGGTACGAGGCCGCGGTCGCGCGGGACTACCCGGTGGTCTTCGGCACGCTCTTCACCTTCTCGCTGATCGGGCTGATCGTCGGCATCCTGACCGACCTGACCTACGTGATGATCGACCCGCGCATCGACTTCGAGGCGAGGGGATAGGCCATGTCGAACCAGACCGAACCCGCCTTCCAGCAGACGGCCGCGCTCAAGCAGCGGCGGCCGTTCCTGTCGCCGCTCAACCAACGGCGCTGGCGCAACTTCCGCCGCAATCGTCGCGCGCTCTGGTCGCTGTGGATCTTCTCGATCCTCTTCGGGCTGTCGCTGATCGCCGAGTTCATCGCCAACGACGAGCCGATCCTGGTGAACTACCGGGGCGATTTGCGGATGCCGGTCTTCTCGTTCTACTCCGAGCAGGACTTCGGCGGCGATTTCCGCACCGAGGCGGCCTACAAGGACGTCGAGGTCGAATGCCTGATCATCACCGGCGGCCTGGCCGACATGTGCTTCGACGCGCCGGACGAGACCATCGCCGCCGCCAAGGCGGGCGAGATCGACGATCCGGAGTTCGACCGGGGCTGGGTGCTCTGGCCGCTGATCCCCTACAGCTACGATACAATCGTCGACGTGCCGGGCGTGGCCCCCTCGCCGCCGACCTCCGACAACTGGCTGGGCACCGACGATACCAAGCGCGACGTGGTCGCCCGGGTGATCTACGGCTTTCGCCTCTCGGTGCTCTTCGCGCTGGTGGTGACGGTGGCCTCCTCGCTCATCGGCATCGTGGCGGGCGCGGTGCAGGGCTATTTCGGCGGATGGACAGACCTCATCTTCCAGCGCTTCATCGAGATCTGGACGGGGACGCCGAGCCTCTACGTCATCATCATCGTCTTCGCGATCCTGGGACGAAGTTTCTGGCTACTGGTCTTCCTGACGGTCCTCTTCGGATGGCCCGCGCTCGTGGGCGTGGTCCGGGCGGAGTTCCTGCGCGCGCGGAACTTCGAGTACATCCGCGCGGCCAAGGCGCTGGGCGTGAGCAACGTGACCATCATGTTCCGCCACATGCTGCCCAATGCCATGGTGGCGACCGTGACTATGCTACCGTTCCTTATCACCGGCTCGATCGCCACGCTGGCCAGCCTCGACTTCCTGGGCTTCGGCCTGCCGTCTTCCGCGCCTTCGCTGGGCGAGATGACGCTGCAGGCCAAGCAGAACCTGCAGGCGCCCTGGCTGGGGTTCACCGCCTTCTTCACCTTCGCGATCATGCTGTCGCTGCTGGTCTTCATCTTCGAGGGCATCCGGGACGCCTTCGACCCGCGCAAGACCTTCTCGGGCGAGGTGCAGGCCGAGCCCGCGGCGGATGACGTGACCGGCGACCCCGCTGTCGCCTCAGATGCGCCGGGGATGCGATGACCGATCCGATCCTGAAGGTCCGCGGCCTGGGCGTGCGCTTCTCCCAGGACGGCGTCTCCACCCGCGCGGTGAAGGGCGTGAGCTTCGACGTGGGCCGCGGCGAGACCGTGGCGCTCGTGGGCGAGTCCGGCTCGGGAAAGTCCGTGACCGCGCTCTCCACGGTCCAGCTGCTGGGCGACGCGGCCAAGGTCTCCGGCTCGATCACCTACGAGCAGACCGAGATGATCGGGGCGCCGCAGGCCGAGCTGCGACGGATCCGGGGCAACGACATCAGCTTCATCTTCCAGGAGCCGATGACCTCGCTGAACCCGCTGCACACGCTGGAGAAGCAGCTGCGCGAGTCGATCGAGCTGCACCAGGGCCTCCGCGGCGAGGCGGTGAAGCGCCGGATCGTGGAGCTGCTTGAAAAGGTGGGTATCCGCGATGCCGAGGAGCGGCTGACGGCCTATCCTCACCAGCTCTCGGGCGGGCAGCGGCAGCGCGTGATGATCGCCATGGCGCTGGCCAACGATCCGAAGCTGCTGATCGCCGACGAGCCCACCACGGCGCTCGACGTGACGATCCAGGCGCAGATCCTCGACCTGCTGGCCGATCTGAAGCGGGACAGCGGGCTGAGCCTGCTCTTCATCACCCACGACCTGACCATCGTCCGGCAGATCGCGGACCGCGTCTGCGTGATGAAGGACGGCGAGATCGTGGAGCAGGGCCCGACCGAGGAGATCTTCGAGCGGCCCCAGCACCCCTATACCCTGAAGCTCCTGACCGCGGAGAGCACGGGACTTCCGACGCCCGTGCCCGAGGATGCGCAGCCGGTTGCCGAGACCGAGCACCTCAGGATTTGGTTCCCGATCCACCGCGGGCTGCTGCGGCGGACCGTGGGCCACATCAAGGCGGTGAACGACGCCACGCTCTCGGTCCGGGAGGGCGAGACGGTCGGCATCGTCGGCGAGAGCGGCTCGGGCAAGACGACGCTCGCGCTCGCGGTGATGAAGCTTATCGGCTCCGAGGGGCGCATCGGCTTCGAGGGTCGCGACATCCAGGGGCTGAGCCAGCGCCAGGTCCGGCCGCTCCGAGGCGACATGCAGATCGTCTTCCAGGATCCCTTCGGGTCTCTCAGCCCGCGGATGACCGTGGCCGAGATCATCTCGGAGGGACTCGAGGTCCACAAGATCGAGGGGCGCGGCGACAAGCGCACCATGGTGGCCGAGATCATGGCGGAAGTCGGGCTCGACCCGACGATGATGGACCGCTACCCGCACGAGTTCTCCGGCGGTCAGCGCCAGCGCATCGCCATCGCCCGCGCGATGATTCTGCGGCCGAAGCTTCTGGTGCTGGACGAGCCCACCTCGGCGCTCGACATGACCGTGCAGGTGCAGATCGTCGACCTGCTGCGCGAGCTGCAGCGCAAGTACCGGCTGGCCTATATCTTCATCTCGCACGACCTGAAGGTGGTGCGGGCGCTGAGCCACAAGGTCATGGTGATGAAGCAGGGCGACGTCGTGGAGGCCGGCCCGGCCGAGGAGATCTTCCGCAGGCCCCGGACCGAATACACCCACCAGCTGATGCAGGCGGCCTTCATGGAGCTCGACGAGACGGCGTGACGGCGCTGTTCCGCCTGCGGCGGAAGGCGCCCCGCCCGCCGTCCCGCGGGGTGCCCGGATGGGCGGAGGGCGGGACGGGCGTTTACGCGGTCTCGAGGTATTTCTGGCTAGATGAAGCCTGGGGTGGTCAGCTCGGCGGCTGGACCATGAAGCAGGTCGTGCCCCGGGCCTGCAGGCGCCGGCAGGCAAGGTCGGCCGTCTCCCGGGTCAGGCCCATGAAGTTGGCGTCGAAGCCGCGGGGGTTCTGCACGACGCGGCGCAGGCTGCCGTCGAGGGTCGACATCTCGTTGAGCGCCACGCGCAGCAGGACACGCTCTGCCTGGTAGCGGCTGTTGTAGCGGCCGACGTTGATGCCCCAGTGCCGCGAGGAACTGGTCGAGAGCCGTTCGACCACTTCGCGCTCGGGCGTGGGCTCGGCGGCGGCCATCACGACATCCTCGGGCCGGGCCTGGGGCGCGATCGTGAGGCTGGCGGGGGCGGCCTGGCTCGCCTGGTCCAGCGCGGCGGAGACGGCCTCTTCCGCCGAGGGCGCGGAAACGGCGGCTTCCACGGCGGCCGCGATGAGGTCGGCGTTCACGTCGGGCGGCAGCGCGCGCAGGGGCCGGGCCGTGGGCCTCAGGCTGCTGCTCACCGCGCCGCTCACGCGGACGGTATGGGCGCCGGCGACGGGCCCGAGGTAAGTCGGGCGCTCGGGACGGCGCAGGGCCACCTGCGTGGGCGCGCGGCTGAAGCCGAGGTCCATGAGCTCGGCGACGCGCTGGTTGCGCGCGGCCGACCCGGGGGCGCCGAAAACGGTCACGACGATCCGCTCGGTGCCGCGCTGGGCCGAGGCCACGAGGTTCGAGCCGGCGGCGCGGGTGTAGCCGGTCTTGATGCCGTCGGCCCCGGAATAGGCGTCGAGGAACCGGCGGTTGGTGTTGGAGACGGTGCGCAGCCCGGCGTCGGTCGAGCGGCGGGAGAAGAGATTGTAGTACTGCGGCCAGTCATAGATCATGTGCCGCCCCAGCAGCGTCATGTCGCGGGCGGTGGACATGTGTCCGACCTCGGTGAGGCCGTGGGCGTTCTTAAAGTTGGTGCTGGTCATGCCCATCGCGCGGGCGGTGCGGTTCATGCGGGCGGCGAAGGCCTCCTCGGACCCCGCGACGGCGAAGGCGATGGCCGTGGCCGCGTCGTTGGCCGATTTCACGGCGGCCGCCCGGATCAGGTAGCGGAAGCGGATCTGCTGGCCGGTCTGCAGACCGAGCTCGGAGGGCGGCTCGGCCGCCGCCTCGCGCGGGATGGTGATGACGTCATCCAGCCCGATCTCGCCGCGCTCGACCGCCTCGAAGGCGATCCAGAGGGTCATCATCTTGGTCAGAGAGGCCGGGTGGAGCTGGGTGTCGGCGTTCTCGGCGTGGAAGACTTCTCCGGAGCGGGCATCCACCACCATCGCCGCATAGGGGGCGGCGCGGGAGGTGAGCGGCGCAAGCGCCGCAAGTACCAGCACGACACAGAGAATGAGCCCCGTTCGGGCGGGGTGGCCCCTGCGAATGGTCATCGCCTGCCTCAATCTGCCTCGAGGCGCCCCGATCTGTCGCCGGGTGCGCCGTTAATTATTAGTCAAACGCTAGCACGGCCCCCGCATTCCCAAAAGCCCTTAAATACACGGCGTTGCGGCAGGGACTTCATGTTTGCAACACAGATTTGGGGCCGTGGCTCCCAGCGCCCCCCAAATCGGCGAATGTGGCGGGATTGCGGCGAATTTCCCGGCATGGGGCGGTGTGCTAGGAAAGGGCATCGATGAGCGCGGGAAGCGCGCCCAGGTCCGCGATCCGGCGGAAGCGGGGGTGGTCTTCGGGGGCGTCGGCGCGCTCCAGCGCCCAGGTCAGGTCGTGCGGCACGTGAACGCCGTAGTGGCCGGCCTCGATCGCGGGCAGTACGTCGGATTTCAGGGAGTTGCCGACCATGAGAGCGGGCCCCTCGCCGAAGGCCGAGGCATAGACCTGCGCGGTTTTCTCCGACACGATGCGAACGTCGTCAAAGAGATCGCCCAGGCCCGACTGCGCCAGCTTGCGCTCCTGGTCGAGCAGGTCGCCCTTCGTCAGCAGGACCACGCGGCCCCGTTCGGCGGCGGCTTCGACCGCCTCGCGCGCATGGGGCAGCAGGTCGATGGGATGGGCGAGCATCTCCTGCCCGGCGGCGAGGATCTCGGAGATGACCGAGGACGGCACCTGCTCTCCCGTGACCTCGACGGCGGTCTCGATCATCGAGAGCATGAAGCCCTTCACCCCGTAGCCGTAGTGGCCGAGGTTGCGCCGCTCGGCGGCGAGCAGGCGCTCCGCCAGGTCGGCGGCCCCGGTGTGCCCGGACAGCAGGGCGGCGACGTGTTCCTGCGTCATGCGGAAGACCCGCTCGTTGTGCCAGAGCGTGTCGTCGGCGTCGAAGCCGATGATCCAGTCGCGCGCCATGAATTCCCGCCTCCGTTGGGCTTTTCTTGAGGAATGGGTCGCTTATATTACGGGGCCGAAGCAGCGCAACGACACCACCGGGACAATGAGAGCGGGGCCATGGCGGCAGACGTCTACATGATGGCGGACAAGGAGGGCGACGGCGACAGCGATATCGGCGTGAAGCTCGACACGCGCCCGAAGACGAAGCGCCCGCCGCTCTACAAGGTTCTCATCCTCAACGACGACTACACGCCGATGGAATTCGTCGTCCATGTGCTCGAGCGGTTCTTCGGGATGTCCCATGCCCAGGCCTTCGAGCTGATGCTGACGGTCCACAAGAAGGGCGTCGCCGTGGTCGGCGTCTTCTCCTTCGAGATCGCGGAGACCAAGGTCGCCCAGGTGATGGATTTCGCCCAGCGGCACCAGCATCCTCTGCAGTGCACCATGGAAAAGGAATAGGCGCCGCCGTGCGCCGCCGATGACACGCTCCCGCCTTGCCGCGGCCCTCGATGGGTCGCTCGACCTGCCGGAGGGACCGGTCGCCGTGGTGCGACCGCCCGCGGACTACCTGCTGCCACTCGGGCCCGAGCGGGCGCGCGTCGTGACCGGCTTCCGACCTGACTTCGAAGCCTGGGAGGGGCGCGGCTACCCCGTCTCGCGCGACTGGCCGGAGGCAGAGTCCTCCGTTGTGGTCGTGCCGCGATCCAAGACCCTGGCGCGCGATCTCATCGCCCGGGCGGCGGAGCGGGGGCCGGTCCTGGTGGACGGCCAGCGCACCGAGGGGGTCGATTCGCTCTGGAAGGCCGCTCGGCGGGAGCTGGGCGATCTGCCGGTGGTGACCATGGCCCACGGGCGGGCCTTCCTGATTCCCCGGACCGATGCGCTCACCGACTGGCGCGCGCCCGAGGCCGGGCCGGGGCCGGAGGGCTTCGTCACCACGGCGGGAGTCTTCTCGGCCGACGGGATCGACCCGGGGTCGCGGCTGCTGGCCGGGGCGCTGCCGGCGAAACTGCCCAAGCGGCTCGCCGACCTCGGCGCAGGGTGGGGCTATCTCTCCCGCGCGGCGCTGGAGCGGGAAGGTGTCGAGCGCATCGACCTCGTGGAGGCCGAGGCGCTGGCGCTGGACTGTGCGCGCCTCAACGTCACGGATACACGCGCCCGTTTCCAATGGGCCGACGCGACGGATTGGCGGCCGGAAGAGTGGCTGGGCGGCGTGATCTGCAATCCGCCCTTCCACGAAAGCCGCAGCGCCGATCCGGCACTGGGCCGCGCCTTCATCGCGCAGGCCGCCGCCGTGCTGGAGCCGGGCGGACGGCTCTGGCTTGTCGCGAACAGGCATCTGCCCTATGAGGCCGCCCTTCGCGAGCGCTTCGCCCGGGTGGAGGAAATCGCCGGGGATCCGCGCTACAAGATCTTCGAGGCGGCGCGTCCGCGCCGCTGACCGCCCATGAGGGAGCCCGTCCCATGAGTTTCTCGATTGCCGGCAAGACCGCCATCGTCACCGGCGCCGCGAACGGTGTCGGCCTGGCCATCGGCCGCCACTTCCTGCGCGAGGGGGCCAATGTCGTCTTCGCCGACATGGACGAGGCGCAGCTCGAGGCCGAGATGGGCGAGCGCGCCGAAAAGGACGAGGCCTGCCGCATCTTCGCGGGCGACCTTCGCGAGCGGCTGACCATCAAGAACCTGCTCTCCGCCACGGTGGACGCCTTCGAGCGGATCGACATCCTGGTCAACGGCTCGCGCCAGATGGTGCCAGCCGACCCGCTCGACGCCGAGAACGACGCGGTCATGGACTTGCTGCAGCAGAACCTGATGACCGCCCTCCGGCTGAGCCAGGCGACCGCCAAGCGGATGATCAAGCAGTCCGATCCCGACGACGAGGGGCCGGCGGGGGCGATCATCAATCTGTCCTCGATCGCGGCGCGGCGCACGCACCCGGAGCTCATGGCCTATTCCGTCTCGACCGCGGCGCTCGACCAGATGACGCGGTCGATGGCGGTGGCGCTGGCGCCGAAGCGCATCCGGGTCAACGCGGTGGCCTTCGGATCGGTGATGTCCGCCTCGCTCAAGGGGGCCCTGAAGGAGAACGAGGACTTCCGCGAAGAGATCGTGGACCACACGCCGCTCAATCGCATCGCGGGCCCCTCCGAGGTGTCGGACGCCGTCCAGTACCTCGCCTCCGACGCGGCCTCCTTCGTGACCGGCCAGATCATCACGGTGGACGGGGGCCGGACGCTGATCGACCCGGTGACGGCGCCGGCCCACTAGGCGCCGCCCGGCGCAAGTCACCGGGAGACGAGGCTTTCTTCTCAGGTGGCCGGGTAGGCCGCGATGCAGGCCTGGCGGTTGGCGGCAGCCTGCTCGCGCGCGGCGGCGATGCGGCGCTCCAGCTGGGCCAGCTTCTGGCGTTCGGCCGACAGATCGACCGCCACGGGACGGCTGCGGTCGCGGACGACCGTGCGGTCGCAGGGGATCGTCTCCTCGCTGCCGTCGGCCAGGGTGATCTCGCAGCGGCGGCGAACCTCGCGCACCTCCTGGTAGTCCTCCACGGCGTAGCCGCGCGCGAGCGTGGCGCGGGTCTCGTCCGCCAGCGCCTCGAGCGTCCGCAGGTTGCCGTTCGCGCGGGAGAGGCATTGCTCGCGCGGCGTGCTGCAGGCGGCGAGCGCGAGGGGAAGAAGCAGTAGAAGCCGGGCAGTCGGCATGGTCGTGATCCTCTTTCGTTGTTCCGCGACAGGGTGATAGAGGGGGCTGATAGTCAATAACCGGGGGTACGGGGATGGCCGATGACGCGCGGGAGATGATGCAATCGGAGAAGGCCCGGGCCGCGGGCTGGTTCCGCACCCTGCGCGACGAGATCGTCGCGGCCTTCGAAGGGCTGGAAGACAGCCAGGCCGAGGGACCGGGCTCGGAGCGGCCCGCGGGCCGATTCGAGGTGACCGAGACGAGCCGTACGAGCGACGACGGATCGGACGCGGGCGGCGGCCTGATGAGCGTCATGCGCGGGGGCCGCGTCTTCGAGAAGGTCGGCGTCAACGTCTCCGAGGTCTACGGCCGGCTGGGGGAGGCGGCGCAAAAGTCCATGGCCGCGCGCGGGGTGCCGGGGATGGCGGAGGACCCGCGGTTCTGGGCCTCGGGCATCAGCCTGGTGGCGCACATGCAGAATCCGCACGCGCCCGCCGTCCATATGAACACCCGGATGTTCTGGACCCCGGGGGCCTGGTGGTTCGGCGGCGGCTCGGACCTCAATCCCTGCATCGAGTACGCCGAGGACACGGCGCATTTCCACGAGACCCAGAAGGCCTGGCTCGACCCGCACGGCGACGGGCACTACCCGCGGCTGAAGGAATGGGCCGACGAGTATTTCTACATCCCGCACCGCAAGCGCGCCCGGGGCGTGGGCGGCATCTTCATGGACGACCACTGTACCGGCGACTGGGAGGCGGATTTCACGCTGACGCGCGATATCGGCCGCGCCTTCCTGCCCGCCTACCTGCCGCTGGTCGAGCGGCGGCGGGAAACGCCCTGGTCCGAGGAGGACCGCGAGATCCAGCTGGTGCACCGGGGGCTCTACGCCGAGTACAACCTCGTCTACGACCGGGGCACCAAGTTCGGCCTGGCCACCGGCCACGATCCCGACGCCGTGCTGATGAGCCTGCCGCCGCTCGCCAAGTGGGTCTGACGGCGGGACGGCGCTCGCCTGCGGCGACGCCCCGCCCGCCGTCCCGCAGGCTCCCGGCGTGTCGGGCGATGAGCCCGTGGTGACGGTGTGAGGGGGCTGTCTGCCCCCTCTTGCGCCTGGCGGCGCAATTCACCCCCGAGGAATATTTTCGCCCAGAAGAGGGGTCAGAAGACCTTGCCGGAGGGGTCGGGCTCGGGGCCGAGGTCGGCGTCCACGTCGCGGGTCTGGTTTCGGTCCTCGGCATAGGCGCGGGCGGCGGTGACGAGCGCGCGGAAGATCGCGCGCTGGCGCCGGGCATAGAAGAGGTGCTCGGGGTGCCACTGCACGCCGAGGGCGAAGGGATCCCGGATGCGCTCCACGCCCTGGATCATGCCGCCGGTGTCCCGGGCCGCGACGCGCAGTCCTGTGCCCAGGCGGTCGACGGCCTGCGAGTGAAGCGCGTTGACCCGCATGTCGGACCGTCCCGCGATGGCGGAGAGGCGGGTGTCGTCGCAGACCCGGACCGTCTTCTTCGGCAGGATCGTGTAGACCTTCTCGGACCGTTCGAAGGTGGCGTAGGCGTCCTGGTCGAGAGTCCCGCCCAGGGCCACGTTGAGCATCTGCGAGCCCCGGCAGATGCCCAGCAGCGGCAGGTTGCGGTCCAGCGCGCCGCAGACGAGCCGGTGTTCGAGCGCGTCGCGGTCCGGGTCGAGCCGGGCGGAGGTCACGAGGTCGCCGCCGTAGAGAACCGGCGAGATGTCGTCGCCGCCGCCGACGATGAGACCGTCCACCGCGGAGAGATCCGAGGGACGTCCCGCGCCCCAGCGGACGGCGCGGCCACCGGCGATCCGGATGTTCAGCGCGACCAGGGGGAAGATGCGCCAGCCCGAGCGGCGGGAGGTGGTGACGGCGATCAGGGGGCGGCGGCTCATGGCTGAAGGCCTTCCTCGGCGACGAACCGCGAGGTCTCCTTGAGCCAGCCGCCGCGCGTGGTCATCAGGGCGGAGCGGTGCTCGCGCCAGCGGCGCTTGAGGCGGTCGAGGAGGGTGGGGCGGTCCGCCAGCCGCTCCACGGTGACCCAGCGGTTCCATTCGTAGGCGATGGTCCAGTCGGGCTCGCCCAGGCGGCAGTCGGGCAACCGGTAGTGCCAGGCCGGGCGCGGGGAGACCGGGCCGAGGCCGTCCAGCGCGCGGGAGACCCGGGCCTCGTCGATCCTGGCCAGGACGGGCAGCACGTCGAGCCCGCGGTTCCGGGTGGGCGTGTGGTGGAGATAGGCGTCGATCAGGTCGTCCATGCTCCAGCCCTCGGCCGCGGCCAGCGCATCGACGAAGGCGCGGGGGTAGGGGTCCGAGAAGGGCAGGAGACGGCGGCTGCCGTCCATCGGGTCCGCGTAGCGCAACCAGTCCTCGAGCAGGGCGTAGGCGGTGAGGACGGGAAGGATGTCGCCGATCCCGGCGCCCGCGATCTCGGGGTTTAGGTGCAGGCCGAAGCCGAAGAAGATCCCGCCGTGGGAGCCCTGCGCGCCGGCCTCCCGCAGCAGCTCCCGCATCCGGTCGAGTTCGGGCAGTGTCTCGCGCGGGAGCGGGTCGGTGACGATCTCGATCGGCACCACGGACCGCGCGAGGTCGAGACCCCGTTCGGCGAGCGGGCCGGTGCGGTCGCGGAAGGCGGTGTCGAGATAGACCTTGAGCTTGCCGAGTGTGGTCTCTTCGAGACGGAGCTCGTGGGCGCCGGTCTCCTCGATGCGACCGCCGAAGGTCTGGTGAAGCAGTTCCGCCGTCTGGCGCTCGGTCAGGCCGGCGAACTCGATCTCCACACCCGTGCGGCGGGGCCGGCCCGAGGGGGCCAAGGGCCGCGGCAGGTCTGCGAAGCGGCGGCGCTCTGTCTTGGGCTGGCCCGGCATGGCGGGGAAACCGCCCTAGGCCGGGACGGTTCCGCGCACCGTCTCGATCATCAGACGCACGTTCTCCGGGTCGGCGTCCGGCGTGATGCCGTGGCCGAGGTTGAAGACATGCGGGCCGCCGGAAAGCGCGCGCACGATGCGGCGGGTCTCCTCGACCAGCGCGTCGCCGCCGGTGACCATGTGCGAGGAGGCGAGGTTGCCCTGGACGCAGCCCGCGGGCTGGACGTGCTCCGCCGCCCATTCCGCCGTGACCCCGTCGTCGAGGGCGATGCAGTCGGCGCCGATGGCGGCATGGAGCCCGGCGTAGCGCTCGCCCGCGCCGCGCGGGAAGGCGATGACCGGCAGGCCCGGGTGACGGGCCTTGAGCGCGGCGGTGATGGTGCGCGCAGGCTCCACCGCGTAGCGCAGGAAGTCGTCGCCGGTGAGCGAGCCGGCCCAGCTGTCGAAGAGCTTCACGCATTCGGCCCCGGCCTCGACCTGACGCGAGAGATACTCGATCGTCCCCTCGGTCAGCCGGTCGATGAGCGCCTCGAAGAGCGGCCGGTTCTCTGCCTTGAGCGCATGGGCCGGTCCCTGGTCGGGCGTGCCCCGGCCGGCGATCATGTAGGTGGCGACGGTCCAGGGCGCGCCGGCGAAACCGATCAGCGTGGTCTCGGATGGCAGCTCCCGCGCCAGGATCGAGACCGTCTCGTAGACCGGGGAGAGCGTCTCGTGCACCTCGTCCGCGCGCTTCAGCCCGCGCATCTCGTCGTCGGTGGTGATCGTCGAGAGCCGCGGACCCTCGCCCTTCACGAACCACAGGTCGGCGCCGAGCGCCTGCGGCAGCAGCAGGATGTCGGCGAAGAGGATCGCCCCGTCGAAGCCGTAGCGGCGGATCGGCTGCAGCGTGACCTCGGCGGCGAGGTCGGGCGTGTAGCAGAGCGACAGGAAGTCCCCGGCCTTCTCGCGCGTGGCCCGGTATTCCGGCAGGTAGCGGCCCGCCTGCCGCATCATCCAGACCGGCGGGGTGGGCAGCGTCTCTCCGGCGAGCGCGCGCAGCAGGGTCTTTGTCATCGGGGCTCCTTTTCTCGGTTCTTTCTGGTCCCACGGGCACCCGGACGGGTCAAGGATTGTCAGGTCTGGTTGACAGGGCTAGAGCGGGGTCATGACGCTTGACCTTCCCTCCCCCGATGCGCCCCTGAAGATCGGCACCCGCGGCTCTCCGCTGGCGCTGGCCCAGGCGAACGAGACCCGCGACCGGCTGGCCCGCGCCTTCGACCTGCCGTTCGAGGCCTTTTCCATCGTGGTCATCAAGACCACCGGCGACCGGATCATCGACCGGCCGCTGAAGGAGATCGGCGGCAAGGGGCTCTTCACGCGCGAGATCGAGGCGGCGATGCTCGACGGCGAGATCGACATCGCCGTGCACTCCATGAAGGACATGCCTACCGAGCAGCCGCCGGGCCTGGTGCTCGACTGCTACCTGCCGCGAGAGGATCCGCGCGACGCCTTCGTGTCGCTCGCGCACGAGAGCTTGGCCGCGCTGCCCGAGGGAGCCGTGGTCGGCACCTCATCGCTGCGGCGCCGGGCGCAGCTCCTGCAGCGGCGGCCCGATCTGCAGGTGGTGGAGTTCCGTGGCAACGTGCAGACCCGGATGAAGAAGCTCGAGGACGGTGTCGCCGAGGCGACCTTCCTCGCCATGGCCGGTCTGAACCGGCTCGACATGCTCCATGTCGCCCGGGGCCCGGTGCCCTCGGAGGACATGCTGCCCGCCATCGCTCAGGGCGCCATCGGCATCGAGCGGCGGCTGGAGGACACCCGGGCGGCGCAGCTGCTCGAGGCGATCCACGATGGGCCGACCGCCGATCTGCTTGCGGCGGAGCGCGCCTTTCTCGCCGCACTCGACGGCTCCTGCGAGACGCCCATCGGCGGACTCGCGGAGGTTTCCGGCGGGACGCTGCGGCTCAGGGGCGAAATCCTGAGGCCCGACGGCAGCGAGTGCATCTCCGACAGCGGCGAGGCGCCGGTCGAGGACGGCGCGGCGCTGGGTCAGAGCCTGGGGGAGGGTCTTCGGGCGCGCGCGGGCGAGGGGTTCTTCTCGATCGCCTGACTCATTCGGCCGGCAGCGGGTCGCGCCGCCGGTCGAGCCACAGGAGCGCACCCGCCCCGAGAATCATCGAGAGCCCCCCGGCCCAGGCGGCAAGGCCGTAGCCCCCCAGGAGCGTCGCCCCCGCGAAGAGTGCGGCGGCAATCCCGTCGCCCGCCACCTTCTGCACCGCGAGCAGCGCGCCGCCCGCGCCCGCCCGTGTTCCCATGAGGTCCTGGACGTAGGCGATGGGCAGCGAGAGAACGATGCCGCCGCCAATCGCCGCCGGGATCGTCAGCAGCCAGACCAGCGGCGTCGCGACCAGCAGCGGGAAGGCGAAGAGAAAACCGGCATAGAGCGCCGCGCCCCAGAGGATGGCCTGCAGCCGCGTGATCCTCCGCAGGAGCGCACCCATCGAGAGCATCACGGGCACTTCGAGCCCGGCGACGACGCCGGCGAAGATCGCCACGTCGCCCAGGCCGCGGCCCACGCTCTCGTCGAACATCAGGCCCAGGACGATGAGGTAGAGGAAGACGCCCGCGTTGATCGCGCCCGTCATCGTTACCCGCAGCAGCACGCCGCCCGAGGCGATCTCGCGCAGCGACTCGGCCAGGCTGAGGCCGGAGGGCACTTCCTCCCATCCCCCCTCGCCGTCCTCGGGCCAGGCGACGCGAATGAGCAGCGCCATACCGAGGCAGAGCCCGGCGAGCGCGATGTAGATGGCGAGCAGGCCCGCGCCGGCCTCGAAGGCGACCGACCAGAGCGGCAGCACGACGATGAAGGGCAGGGCGAAGAGCGCCCGGATCCCGGCCAGCACCGAGTCGCGCTCATCCGGTGTCAGTCGACCGGCCGCCAGCCGCGCCAGCGCGAAGATCTGCCCCATGAGCGATCCGGCGATGGGCAGAAGGATCCCGTGCACGAGCGCGAAGCTCCAGGCGCCGGGAACCGCGAGGATCCAGGCCGTCGCCGCCGCGCCCAGCAGGGCGGAGAGGAGAGCGGCCTTCTTGCGGGCGGCCATCCGGTCGGTCAGCACGCCGATGCCGACCGCGCCCGCGACGGAAATCACGGCGGCCAGCACCAGCACCGCCGAGTAGGCCGCGTCGGAGAAGCCGAAGATCCGGATCGCGATCAGCGACTGGTAGGGCGCGATCGAGGCGGCGAAGGAGCCGAAGAGCACCAGGGCCCCCGCCGCAACACGCAGGGCAGGGTCGGCAAGGATCAGGCGGATCGGTTGCAGCATGCCGCTTGGCATCGCCCGAAGCTTCACCCACGGCAAGCCCCTTCTTCTGGGATCAAATATCCCGGGGGAGTCCGCGGCCCCCGGGCCGTGGACGGGGGCAGAGCCCCCGCGCCGCTCAGGGAATGGTGCGCCCCGGATTCAGAAGTCCGGCCGGATCGAGCGCGGCCTTCACCGCGCGCATCGCCTCCTGCGCAGCGGGGTCCTTGAGCCGCCGCAGGGTCTCGAGCTTGGACCGGCCGATGCCGTGTTCGGCCGAGAAGCTGCCGCCGAGCGCCGCTGCCGTATCGTCGACGGCTGCTCGAAGCGCCGCGGCATGCTCGCGTTCGCTCCGGCTCGGGAAGACCGTGTAGTGGATGTTCCCGTCGCCCAGGTGCCCGACGGCGAGGTCGGTGGCCTCGGGATCGAGCGCCGCCACCGCCGGCCGCACCCGGTCGAAGAACTCCTGCAGCCGGTCGAGCGGCAGGGCCACGTCGGTGTCGACCACCGGCTCGCCGGTGAAGGTGATCTCGGCTGCCGCCTCGCGCCGGGCCCACATCTCGCGCCGCTGCGCCTCCGAGGCGGCGAGGACCGCGTCGCTGACGAGTTCCGCCTCGAACGCGCCCGCGAGTTCCTCTTCCAGCAGCCGGTCGAGCGGGACGCGTCCCTCGGCGTCCGGTACGGTGTCGCGTGCGGCCGTGGCGCCCAGCTCGACGAGGAGCACGACGGGGTGCCGCTCGGCGAAGGGCGGGGTGCCGCCGTGGGCGACGTGCCGATCGATGTAGATGTCGGGCATGAACTCGAAGGCTTCGACCTGCCCGCCCGAGGCATCCTGCAGCCGCCGCAGCAGCGTGAGACCCGCCTCCATCGAGGGAACGCCGACAGTCGCCGTGGCATAGGCGGCAGGTTTGGGGGCAAGGCTGAGGGTGGCGCGGGTGACGATCCCCAGCGTGCCCTCCGAGCCGATCAGGAGCTGGCGCAGGTCGAGCCCGGTATTGTCCTTGTGCAGCCCGGACATGAGGGTCAGCACCCGGCCGTCGGCCATGACCGCTTCTAGCCCCAGCACCAGCCGCCGCATGGAGCCGTAGCGCAGCACGTTCGAGCCGCCGGCGTTGGTGGCGATCATCCCGCCGATCCGGGCGGACCCCTTGGCACCGAAGGTCATGGGAAAGATCAGCCCCTCCGCCTCTGCGGCGGCGTGCAGGTCCTGCAGGACGACACCCGCCTCGACCTCCACCGTCCGGGCGGCGCGGTTGACCGGCCCGATCCGCCGCATCCGGTCGAGGGAGAGGATCAGCCCGCCCTCGGTGATCCCGCCACCGACGAGTCCCGTGCCGCCCGAGACCGCGGTCACCGGGCAGCCGGCGCGGGCCGCCAGTCGCATCACCCCGGCTACCTCCTCGGTGGAGCCGGGGCGGGCGACGGCCAGCGGCTGCCCTTCGTACTGCCCGGTCCAGTCCCTCGCCCAGGGCGCGGTCTCCGCGCCGGTCAGCACCCGGTCGGGGCCCAGCAGTGCTCTCAGTTCGTCGATCATCGCGTCCCTCCCGCGCCCCTCATGCCGCAGGGAAACGGGCTCGGAAAGACGCCCTTTTGCGATTGACACCCGCGCGGGCCTTCTCTACCTGACCCCTCGCGTGGCGTGGTAGCTCAGCTGGTTAGAGCACAGCACTCATAATGCTGGGGTCGGCGGTTCAAGTCCGCCCCACGCTACCAGATCTTCCTAGATTGCGATGGATACACGCCCCGCGGGGCGGGCCGTCAGGCCGCCGCCGCGTCGCGGATCGCGCGGATATTTTTGCCGTAGGCCTCCGGCGCATCGGCCGAGCCGCCGCGGAAGGCGGCCGAGCCGGCGACGAGGACGTCAGCGCCAGCGGCGACGCAGCGGCCCGCGGTCTTGGAGTCGACGCCGCCGTCGATCTCGATGTGAACGGGCCGGTCGCCGATCATCTCGCGCAGGCGGGCGATCTCGGGGACCCGGCTCTCGATGAAGCTCTGCCCGCCGAAGCCGGGGTTCACGGTCATGACGCAGACGAGGTCGACGAGGTCCAGGACCGGAGCGACCGCGTCCATCGGCGTGCCGGGATTGATCGCGACACCCGCCTTGCAGCCGGCGGCGGCGATGGCCTGCAGCGTCCGGTGGATGTGCGGTCCGGCCTCGACGTGGGCGGTGAGCCGATCGGCGGCCGCCTCCGCGAAAGCCTCGATGTAGGGATCGACCGGTGCGATCATCAGGTGGACGTCCATCAGGGTCGTCACATGGGGGCGCAGCGCCTTCACCATTGGCGGCCCGAAGGTGAGGTTCGGGACGAAGTGGCCGTCCATGACGTCGACGTGGATCCAGTCCGCGCCCTGCGATTCCATGGCGCGCACCTCGCGGCCGAAATCCGCGAAGTCCCCGGCGAGGATCGAGGGCGCGATCTTGAGGTTACGGTCGAAGCTCATCGGGCGCATCTCCTTGGCGTCCTGGGTGCCCGCCGCGACGGGCGCGGCCGGGCGGCAAGGCCTTTGAAAAGGCCTTGCCCGCGTTCAGCGCGGGCGGAAGGCCCTTCGAAGGGCCTTCCCACCCCGGATCGTCACGAGTGGATCGGACCGTCCCCGCAGGCCAGTGCGGCCTCGCGCACCGCCTCGGAATAGGTCGGGTGCGCATGACAGGTGCGGGCGATGTCCTCGGCGGCGGCGCCGAACTCCATGGCGACGCAGATCTCGTGGATCAGGTCGCCGGCCATGGGCCCGATGATATGCGCACCAAGCACCCGGTCCGTCGTCTTGTCCGCGAGGATCTTGACGAAGCCGTCCGCGGCGAAGTTCGCCTTGGCCCGGCCGTTGCCCATGAAGGAGAACTTGCCGACCTTGTACTCGCGGCCCTCCTCCTTGAGGTCCTGCTCGGTCCGGCCGACCATCGAGACCTCGGGGTGGGTGTAGATGACCGAAGGGATGACACCGTAGTTCACGTGCGGGTGCTGTCCCGCGATGCCCTCGGCGCAGGCCATGCCCTCGTCCTCGGCCTTGTGGGCGAGCATTGGGCCGTCGATGGCGTCGCCGATGGCGTAGATGCCCTCGACGTTTGTCCGGTAGTGGTCGTCGGTCTTGATCTGGCCGCGCTCGGAGATCTCGACGCCGAGGTCCTCGAGCCCGAAGCCCTTCGAGACCGGCTTGCGCCCGGTGGAGACGAGGACGACGTCGGCGTCGATCTCGTGCTCGCTGTCGTCCTTGCGCATCTTGTAGCTGACCTTGGCCTTCTGCTTGGTGGCCTCGACCCCCTGCACGGCGGCGCCCAGCGTGAACTCGATCCCCTGCTTGGCGAGCAGCTTCTGGAACTGGCGGCTCACCTCCTCGTCCATGGTGGGTGTGATCTTGTCGAGGAACTCGATCACGTGAACCTCGGCGCCGAGGCGCTTGTAGACTGAGCCGAGTTCAAGACCGATCACGCCGCCGCCGATCACGACCATCTTCTTCGGCACCTTCGAGAGTTCCAGCGCACCGGTGGAGCTGACCACGACGGTCTCGTCGATCTCGACGCCCGGCAGCGAGGCGGGCTCGGAGCCGGAGGCCACGATGATGTGCTTGGCCGAATGGGTCTCGTCGCCGACCTTGACCTTGCCCTTCTCGGGGATCGAGCCCCAGCCCTTGAGCCAGTCGATCTTGTTCTTCTTGAACAGGAATTCGATGCCGCCGGTGTTCTGGTCGATGGTCTTCTGCTTGTAGGAGAGCATCTGCTTCCAGTCGACCGAGGGGCTTTTGCCCTTCAGGCCCATCTCGGCGAAATTCGCCTCGGCCTCGTGCAGCATCTCGGTGGCGTGGAGCATCGCCTTGGAGGGAATGCAGCCCACGTTCAGGCAGGTGCCGCCCAGGGTCTCGCGCCCCTCGACGCAGGCGGTCTTGAGGCCGAGCTGCGCGCAGCGGATCGCGCAGACATAGCCCCCCGGACCGGAACCGATGACGATGACGTCGTATTGGGCCATTTGCCGTGTCTCCTTTGGTCGTACGCGGGGCGTTCCCCGCCTGTGCAAACGTTCTTATAAGGCAAGTTCGAGGGTTATGGCAGAGAGAAGCATGAGCGTCGTCGCAAAAAAGCCAACCAGCCAGATGAGCGACCGCCAGGGACGCCAGCCGAAGTAGTAGGCCGGCACGTAGAGGACGCGCGCGGCGAGGTAGCTCCAGGCGCAGAGGGCCGTGAACCGGGTGCCGGTCTCGGAGAGCTCGACGACGACCACCGCGAGGGTGAAGAGGATCAGCCCTTCGAAATGATTGTCGAGCGCCCGGAAAAGCCGGCCGGTGCCGGTGCTGACCTGTTCGATCAGCGGTTTTTCCAGCCGCTCCGGGTCGCGGGGCGATGTCGTCTTGCCGGGCCCCAGTTCGAGGTTCGCGGGCACCGACATCAGGACGTACTGCACCACCTGAAGCAGGCCGGCGAGGGCGAGGGCGGTCAGTTCAGGCGTCATGGGCGCTCCTTCTCCCGGCGGGCGGCGTCGAACCAGTCGAGGCAGCGGCGCTCGGCCTCCGCGACGCCGGGCAGGGTGCGGAGGGCCGACATCTCTGCCTCCACCTCAGGCCAGTGCCGCAGGATCGCTCGGTCTTCAACCTCGTTGCGGTTGGCGCGGCGGTGCCACTCGCTCCCGACGCGGTATTTTCCGTTTCCCGTCGTGTTCTCGCCCCGGCCACGCACCCGCTTCATCTCGAAGACATCGGGCGATTTGACGCCGTAGTGGTTGATGCAGGCGTCATCGAGCCGGAGCGCATCGCGCACCGGGAAGAACCGGACGCGGGGGCCGTCGGAGAAGAGCTGGTCGGGCTTGAGGCGATCCCCGGCGGCGTTCACCAGCCGGGGCGTGCCCTCCGGCTCGGCGGGCATATGGGCCCAGGCCGCGCGGAAGGCGTTCGGCCGGAACAGGCACTTGAAGTAGCTCTCGTCGGGTTTCGGAGGGCTCTCCCGGCGCGTGAAGTGGGGCAGGGTCGCGCCGGGCCATCTCGCGTGGCCTCCGTCGCCGAAGTTGCGCCAGCCGATCGCGATGCAATCGGCGTCTCCCGCGCGGTCCAGGAGGTCGTCGACCTGTCCCGTCCCGAGCCTTACGTTGAGAAACTCGTCCGCGTCGATGTGCAGGGACCATTCCGTTCCGCTTTCGCGCAGATGCGCCAGTGCCAACCTGGCGGCGGCGTGCTGGGGTGGAACTCCGGGCGGAACGTCGTTGCGGAGATGCGTGACCGCGCCCGCCTCTGCGAGCCGGTCGAGCAGGTGGTCGGTGCCGTCGCTGCAGTCGTTCGTGCAGAGCACCGCGTGGCGGAGGCCGATCACCCGGTGATAGGCCAGCCACTCGATCACATGCGCGCCCTCGTCGCGGAGCGAAGACATGAGGACGACGTCGCTCATGCGCCCGCACCGGACCGTTGGGCGCGGAGCGTCATGCCGCGTCCTCCTCCTCGAAGTGGTAGGCGACCTCGGACAGCCGGTCGGCGCCGAAGGTGAAGAGCAGTGTCATCTTCTCTTCCATCGCGGTCCAGGCATGGGGGATGCCCGGTGGAACGTAGAGCGTGTCGCCCGGATGGAGGGGGATGCGGTTGTTCTCGAACTCGGCCACACCGCCGCCGGAGACGACGTGGACCGTCTCGTGCACATCATGGTGATGAAGTGCCTCGCGGTCGCCCTCCTCGAAGTAGCAGAGCCCCTGAACGAGGCCGGAGGTGGGGCCGTAGTCTGCGTCGACCAGCAGGCGGTAGCTGACCTTGCCGTGGCGCTGGTCGTCCCAGCGCTGCACATCGGGCGAATTCTCTGGAATATGGACGGGATCCGGGCTCATGGCGCGACCTCCTCCGTGTTCGGGTGGCGGGGTGCCCTTCGGCCTGCGGGCCGTCGGGGCAGCGTTGCCGAAACAACGCCGACCCCGGGGCCCGGAGTTTCACCCCGTCCGGTCCGCCTCACAGATCCATGAGCAAGCGGCGCGGGTCCTCGAGCGCTTCCTTGACCCGGACGAGGAAGGTCACCGCGCCCTTGCCGTCGACGATGCGGTGATCGTAGCTGAGGGCGAGGTACATCATCGGCCGCGCCTCGATCTGGCCCTTCACGACCATCGGTCGCTCCTGGATCTTGTGCATGCCGAGGATACCCGACTGCGGCGGGTTCAGGATCGGCGAGGACATGAGCGAGCCGTAGACGCCGCCGTTGGAGATGGTGAAGCTGCCGCCCTGCATCTCGGCCATGGAGAGCTTGCCGTCACGGCCCTTCTGGCCGAGTGCGTTGATCTCCTTCTCGATGTCCGCGAAGCTCTTCTCGTGGGCGTTGCGGACGACGGGCACGACGAGGCCGTTGGGCGTGCCGACGGCGATGCCCATGTTCACGTAGTTCTTGTAGACCACGTCCGTCCCGTCGATCTCGGCGTTGACGTCCGGCACCTCCATCAGGGCGTGGCAGCAGGCCTTCACGAAGAAGGACATGAAGCCGAGCTTCACGCCGTGTTTCTTCTGGAAGAGGTCCTTGTACTCGTTCCGCAGGTCCATGACGCCGGTCATGTCAACCTCGTTGTAGGTGGTCAGCATGGCGGCGGTGTTCTGCGCCTCCTTCAGGCGGCGGGCGATGGTCTGGCGCAGGCGGGTCATCTTGACCCGCTCCTCGCGGTCGGCGTCCTCGGGCTTCGATGGCGCGCGCGGGGCCTGCTTGGGGGCCTCGGACTGCTTGGGCTCGCTCAGCGCCTTGAGCACGTCTTCCTTCATGATGCGCCCGTCCCGGCCGGTGCCGGTCACCTCGTCGGAGGACAGGCCCTTCTCGGCCATCATCTTCTTCGCCGAGGGCGCATCCTCGGTGTCGCTCTTGCCGCTCTCCTTGCGGGTGGCGCCGTCGGGGGCCTGGTCGGTCGTGGACTCCGGCGTGCCCTTGGCGACCTGCGGGGCGGGGGCGCCCGCGCCGGTGGTCATCGTGGCGAGCTTGCCGCCGGCCTCGACCGTCGAGCCTTCCTCGGCGAGGATCTCGAAGAGCTGGCCGTCCGCGGGGGCGGGCACCTCGACCGAGACCTTGTCGGTCTCGAGCTCGCAGAGCATCTCGTCGGCCTCGAAGGATTCGCCCGGCTTCTTGAACCAGGTGGAGACGGTGGCCTCGGTCACGCTCTCGCCGAGGGTGGGGACCATGACGTCCATCGTCTCGCCGCCCGCGCTCTCCTCGACCTGGGCGTTGCCCTCCTTGGGCGCATCCTCCGTCTCGTCGGCGGGCGCGGCGCCCTTGCGCTCGTGGATATCGGTGGAGGCGCCGGCGTGGCCTTCCTCGGCGATGTTGGCGAGCAGGGCGTCGACGCCGACGGTCTCGCCCTCCTGCGCCACGATCTCGTCGAGCTTGCCGGAGGCGGGCGAGGGCACTTCGACCGTCACCTTGTCGGTCTCGAGTTCGCAGAGCATCTCGTCGGCCGAGACGCTGTCGCCGGGCTTCTTGAACCAGGTCGCCACCGTCGCCTCGGTGACGCTTTCGCCGAGGGTGGGGACGCGGACTTCAACGGACATGGTCGGTTATCCTTCGATCGTGAGCGCTTCGTCGACGAGCGCCTGCTGTTGCTTCTTGTGCTGGGACGCGAGGCCGGTCGCCGGCGAGGCCGAGGCGGGCCGGCCCACGTAGCGCGGGCGCGGGTGGGCGGCGTCGAGACGCGACAGGACCCATTCGATGTTGGGCTCGATGAAGCTCCAGCCGCCCTGGTTCTTGGGCTCTTCCTGGCACCAGATCATCTCTGCCTTCTCGAAGCGCTGCAGCTCCTTCACCGCGGCCTGGGCCGGGAAGGGATAGAACTGCTCGAAGCGCATGATGTAGACGTCGTCGATGCCGCGCGCGTCGCGCTCTTCCAGCAGGTCGTAGTAGACCTTGCCCGAGCACATGACGACGCGCTTGATCTGGTCGTCGGGCTTCAGCTCGGTGTCGGAGTTGCCCTTTTCGGCGTCGTCCCAGAGGACGCGGTGGAAGGAGGAGCCTTCCAGGAACATCTCCTTGGACGAGACCGCGAGCTTGTGGCGCAGAAGCGACTTGGGCGTCATCAGCACCAGCGGCTTGCGGAAGCTGCGGTGCAGCTGGCGGCGCAGGATGTGGAAGTAGTTCGCCGGCGTCGTGCAGTTCGCGACGATCCAGTTATCCTCGGCGCACTGCTGCAGGAACCGCTCGAGCCGGGCCGAGGAGTGCTCGGGGCCCTGGCCCTCGTAGCCGTGGGGCAGGAGCATGACGAGTCCCGACATCCGCAGCCACTTGCGCTCGCCCGACGAGATGAACTGGTCGAACATGATCTGCGCGCCGTTGGCGAAGTCGCCGAACTGCGCCTCCCAGAGCGTGAGCGCGTTGGGCTCGGCGAGGCTGTAGCCGTACTCGAAGCCCAGCACGGCGTATTCCGAGAGCATCGAGTCGATCGCCTCGTAGCGGGCCTGCCCCTCGCGGATGTGGTTGAGCGGGTAATAGCGCTCTTCCGTTTCCTGGTTGATGAGGGCCGAGTGCCGCTGCGAGAAGGTGCCGCGCACGGAGTCCTGGCCGGCCAGCCGGACCGGGTAGCCCTCGGTCAGGAGCGAGCCGAAGGCCATCGCCTCGGCGGTCGCCCAGTCGAAGCCCTCTCCGGTCTCGAACATGGTGGCCTTGGCCTGGAGCAGACGCTCCACCGTGCGGTGGGTCGCGAAGCCCTCGGGCGCCGTGGTCAGCGCGCGGCCGATCTCCTCGAAGGTCTTGGGCTTGATCCAGGTCTTGCCGCGCTGGTACTTACCCTCCTTCATCTTGTCCATGTGGGACCAGCGGCCGTCGAGCCAGTCGGCCTTGTTGGGCTTGTATTCCTTCCCCGCCTCGAACTCGTCGTTGAGGTGGTTCTGGAAGCTGGCCTTCATGTCCTCGATCTCGCCCTCGGGGATGAGACCGTCCTTGACCAGCCGCTCTGTGTAGAGGGTCAGGGTCGTCTTGTGACCCTTGATCTTCTTGTACATCACCGGGTTCGTGAACATGGGCTCGTCGCCCTCGTTGTGGCCGAACCGGCGGTAGCAGATCATGTCGATCACCACGTCCTTGCCGAACTTCTGGCGGAACTCGGTGGCGACCTTGGCGGCGTGGACCACGGCCTCCGGGTCGTCGCCGTTGACGTGGAAGATCGGCGCCTCGACCATCAGCGCGATGTCGGTGGGGTAGGGCGAGGACCGCGAGAAGTGCGGCGCCGTGGTGAAGCCGATCTGGTTGTTCACCACGAGGTGCATCGTCCCGCCCGTGCGGTGTCCGCGTATCGAGGAGAGCTGGAAACACTCCGCCACGACGCCCTGGCCCGCGAAGGCGGCGTCGCCGTGGAGCAGCACCGGGAGAACCGCCGTCCGGTCGCCATCCTTGAGCTGGTCCTGCTTGGCGCGGGCCTTGCCGAGAACGACGGGATTCACCGCCTCGAGGTGCGAGGGGTTCGCGGTCAGCGAGAGGTGGACGGTGTTGCCGTCGAACTCCCGGTCGGAAGAGGCGCCGAGGTGGTATTTGACGTCGCCCGAGCCGTCGACGTCATCGGGTTTGAAGCTGCCGCCCTGGAACTCGTTGAAGATCGCCCGGTAGGGCTTCTGCATCACGTTGGCCAGCACCGAGAGGCGGCCGCGGTGGGGCATGCCGATGACGATCTCCTTGATGCCGAGCGCGCCGCCCCGCTTGATCACCTGCTCCATCGCCGGGATCAGCGCCTCGCCGCCGTCGAGGCCGAAGCGCTTTGTGCCCATGTATTTGACGTGCAGGAACTTCTCGAAGCCCTCGGCCTCGACCAGCTTGTTCAGGATCGCCCGGCGGCCGTTCTGGGTGAAGCTGATCTCCTTGCCGTAGCCCTCGATCCGTTCCTTCAGCCAGGCGGCCTGCTCGGGGTCGGAGATGTGCATGTACTGCAGCGCGAAGGTGCCGCAGTAGGTGCGGCGCACGATCTCGACGATCTGGGTCATCGTCGCGTGTTCGAGGCCCAGCACCTTGTCGATGAAGATCGGCCGGTCCATGTCCTCGGGCTTGAAACCGTAGGACTTCGGGTCGAGCTCCGGGTGCTCGGTCTGATGACGCATGCCGAGCGGGTCGAGGTCGGCCTCCAGGTGGCCGCGAATCCGGTAGGCGCGGATCAGCATCAGCGCGCGGATGCTGTCGAGCACCGCCGAGCGCACCTGTTCCTCGGAGATGGCGACGCCCTGCTCCTCTGCCTTGGCCTTGATCTTGTCGCCCGCCGCCTTCGCGTCCTTGGGGTCGACCGGCCACTGGCCGTCCAGCGCGGCGATCCAGTCGTCGGTGGGCTGCGGCGGCCAGTCGGGGCGCGACCAGGAGGGGCCCTGCGCCTCGGCCCGCGCCTCGTCGGGTCCGTCGCCGAGGGAGGAGAAGAACTCCCGCCAGCTCTCGTCGACCGCGCCGGGATCGTCGGAATATTTCGCGTAGAGCTGTTCGATGTAGTCGGCGTTCTGCCCCTGCAGGAAGGAGGAGGCGTGGAAGACGTCGTTGGGGCTCTGGTCGGTCATGTCGGGTCCTCGGGCAATCTGTGCCGGGTCAGCTCCGCGGTGGAACGTCCAACATGGACGTTGCGATACGGTTTCGATGCCGCGGACACCGAACCGTGAAAGGGGAGAGGGGCCGGGCCGCCATCAGGCCGGCCCCCGCATGAGGGCAAGGGCGAGGATCCCGCCGAGCACGGCGATCAGCACGACGAAGGCGCGGGTGGCCGTAGCCTCCCGCGCCGGCGTTCCGCGCATCTCCGACCCGGGGCGCATCTCAGCCGATCGCCTTGAGGACGGCCTCGCCGAGCGTGGCGGGGCTGTCGGCGACCACGATGCCGGCGGACTTCATGGCCTCGATCTTGTCGTCGGCGCCGCCCTTGCCGCCGGCGACGATGGCGCCTGCGTGGCCCATGCGGCGGCCCGGAGGCGCGGTGCGCCCGGCGATGAAGCCCGCGACGGGCTTCTTGCGGCCGCGCTTCGCCTCGTCCTTGAGGAACTGCGCCGCCTCTTCCTCGGCCGATCCGCCGATCTCGCCGATCATGATGATGCTCTCCGTCTCGTCGTCGGCCAGGAACCACTCGAGCACGTCGATATGCTCGGTCCCCTTGATCGGGTCGCCGCCGATGCCGACGCAGGTCGACTGGCCGAGACCCACATCCGTCGTCTGCTTGACGGCCTCGTAGGTCAAGGTGCCGGAGCGGCTGACCACGCCGACGGTGCCACGCTTGTGAATATGGCCGGGCATGATGCCGATCTTGCAGGCGTCGGGGGTGATGACACCGGGGCAGTTCGGGCCGATCAGCACCGACTTGCTGTCCACCAGCGCGCGCTTGACCTTCATCATGTCGAGCACCGGGATGCCCTCGGTGATGCAGACGATGACCTCCATCTCGGCGTCGATCGCCTCGAGGATGGAGTCGGCGGCGAAGGGCGGCGGAACGTAGATCACCGAGGCGTTGGCCTCGGTCACCTGCTTCGCCTCGTGGACGGAATTGAAGACCGGCAGGTCGAGGTGCGTCTGTCCGCCCTTACCGGGGGTGACGCCGCCGACCATCTTGGTGCCGTAGGCGATGGCCTGTTCGGTGTGAAAGGTCCCCTGCGAGCCGGTGAGGCCCTGGCAGATGACCTTGGTGTTTTCGTCGATCAGAACGGCCATGTCTTTCCTCTGTTTGGGTCGTTGGCGGGGCGCGAAGCCGCGCGCCCGCGTCAGTAGTCGGCGGTGTCGTCGTCCACCAGTTCGTCGAGCGCGCGCACGGCGATCATCGCGCCGCCCATGATCATCAGGGTCCGGCCCAGCGAGCCGAAGAGATTGTCGGGGATGAACCCGGCCAGCGCGTCGCGGGCCTTGTGCGCCGCGCCTTTCACGTCGCGCACGTCGCGCAGGCGCGGGGACTTGCCGCCCGGTTCCGGAAGGCGCAGCGTCTCGGGCTTCAACTGCCGGACCGCGAGGCCCACGCCCACCATGGCGAGGCCCACCAGGATCGGGGCGTACCCCGGATCGTCGTCTCTGAGGTTCATAGCGGTCTCCCCGTTCGGTGGATCAGCCCTTCACCGCCTTCACGATCTTCTCCGCCCCGTCGCTGAGACTGTCGGCGGCGATCACGTTGAGGCCGGAGGAGGCGATGATCTCCTTGCCCTTCTCCACGTTTGTGCCCTCGAGCCGGACAACGAGCGGCACTTCGAGGCCGACCTCCTTGACCGCGGCGATCACGCCTTCGGCGATCACGTCACAACGCATGATGCCGCCGAAGATGTTCACGAGGATACCCTTCACGTTCTTGTCGGACGTGATGATCTTGAAGGCCTCGGTCACCTTCTCCTTCGTCGCGCCGCCGCCCACGTCGAGGAAGTTGGCGGGCTCTGCGCCGTAGAGCTTGATGATGTCCATCGTCGCCATGGCGAGGCCGGCGCCGTTGACCATGCAGCCGATCTCGCCGTCGAGCGCGATGTAGTTGAGGTCGTACTTGGAGGCCTGGAGTTCCTTCGGGTCCTCCTCGGTCTCGTCGCGCAGGCTGGCGACGTCCTGCTGCCGGTAGAGCGCGTTGCTGTCGAAGCCGAGCTTGGCGTCGAGCACCTTGAGGCTGCCCTTGTCCGTGACGATCAGCGGGTTGATCTCCAGCATCTCCATGTCGCGTTCGATGAAGGCCTTGTAGAGGATGCCCATCAGCGAGACGCATTCCTTGACCTGCTTGCCCTCGAGGCCGAGCGCGAAGGCGATCCTGCGGCCGTGGAAGGGCTGGTAGCCCGTGGCGGGGTCGACGGAGAAGCTCAGGATCTTCTCGGGCGCGGAGGCGGCGACCTCCTCGATGTCCATGCCGCCCTCGGTGGAGCAGACGAAGGACACGCGGCTCGTCACCCGGTCCACCAGCAGCGCCAGGTAGAGCTCGGTCTCGATGTCCGAGCCTTCCTCGATGTAGATGCGGTTGACCTGCTTGCCCTCTGGCCCGGTCTGGTGCGTGACCAGGGTACGGCCGAGCATGCGCTTGGCCTCTTCCGCGGCCTCCTCGACCGACTTGGCCAGCCGAACGCCGCCCTTCTCGCCGGCGTCGGATTCCTTGAAGGAGCCCTTGCCGCGCCCGCCGGCGTGGATCTGCGCCTTCACGACCCAGAGCGGTCCGTCCAGCTCGCCGGCAGCGGTCTTGGCCTCTTCGGCCTTGAAGACCGGGCGGCCATCGCTGACCGGGGCGCCGTAGGAGCGCAGGAGCGACTTCGCCTGGTACTCGTGGATGTTCATGGGGCGTCCTTCGTGCTGACCTCGGTTTCCCTCGCTAAAACACAAAACCGACCTGTATCCAAAGGGCTTTCCGCGAGTTCTATCGAAAAAGCGGCATACGTGATCACACGTATTCTGGCTGTGATCACATATTCCGGGGTTTGGTGGAGGTCGTCCCGGGGCTCCACGGATCGCGTGTCATGCGAATCCGCGGGGCGCGGCCTCTCCGAAAAAAGGAAGGGCGGGAGCCTGCCGGTCCCGCCCTGTTCCATTGTCTATTGTCCGCCCCGGCCTCAGGCGAGGGTTTCGTCGATGCCCTTGCAGGCCTCGACGAGCCCCTTCACCGCGTCGACGGATTTGTCGAACATCGATTGCTCGTCCTTCTTGAGCTTGATCTCGACGATCCGCTCGACGCCACCGGAGCCGATGACGGTGGGGACGCCGACATAGAGGCCGTTGAGACCGAAGGAGCCATCGACGTAGGCCGCGCAGGGCAGGACGCGCTTCTGGTCCTTGAGGTAGGCCTCGGCCATCTCGATCGCCGCGGTCGCGGGGGCGTAGAAGGCCGAGCCGGTCTTGAGCAGGCCGACGATCTCGGCGCCGCCGTCACGGGTGCGCTGGACGATGGCGTCGATCCGCTCCTGGGTGGTCCAGCCCATGTCGATCATGTCGGGCAGCGGAATGCCGGCGACGGTGGAGTAGCGGGTGAGCGGCACCATGGTGTCGCCGTGGCCGCCGAGGACGAAGGCCGAGACGTCGCGCATGGAGACCTCGAACTCCTCCGCCAGGAAGTGGCGGAAGCGGGCGGAGTCGAGCACGCCCGCCATGCCGCAGACCTTCTCGCGCGGCAGGCCGGAGAAGACCTGGAGCGCCCAGACCATCGCGTCGAGCGGGTTGGTGATGCAGATGACGAAGGCGTCGGGGGCGTTGGCCTTGATGCCTTCGCCCACGGCTTTCATGACCTTGAGGTTGATGCCCAGCAGGTCGTCGCGGCTCATGCCCGGCTTGCGCGGAACGCCCGCGGTGACGATGCAGACATCGGCGCCGGCGATGTCGGCGTAGTCCTGGGTGCCCTTCAGCGCGACGTCGTACCCGGCGACGGGGCCGCTCTCGGCGAGGTCGAGCGCCTTGCCCTGCGGCGTGCCCTCCGCGATGTCGAAGAGAACGACGTCGCCCAGTTCCTTGATGGCGGCGAGGTGCGCGAGGGTGCCGCCGATCTGTCCGGCGCCGATGAGCGCGATCCTGGGTCTGGCCATAGCTGTCACTGTCCCTGATTGGTTTTCAGTCGGCGAACGGCCTAGTCCCTTGCTGCCGCCCGCGCAAGCGAGCACGGCCCGGCGTGATGGCCGTGAGCGCTATCAGCGTCGCTGGGGCAGGTCCCCCGGGCCTGCCCGGAAGACGTGACGGCTCGGCCGCGCGGGGCAGAGGCAGCACGCCGAGGGCCCGTCATGCGGGCGAATCGGTGTTCGGCAACGGCTCCGCCAGGTGCTCGTAGTCGCGTCCCGAGGCGACGAGACAGGTCGGGCCGCCGGGCCGTGTGACGGTGATGGTCCAGGTCCCGGTCTCCGGCGAGGCGTAGAGTTCGACCACTGCGTTGTTCGCGGCGATGCCGACCGACTGGCGACTTTCGCCCCACCCTTTCGCAAGCCGGTCGACGACGGAGTCGCGGGACGCGCAGGTCTCCGCCGCCGCGGAGGCCCCCAGGCCGCAGAGCAGGAGGGCGAGCGTCAGAAGCTTGGGCATGGCGGGTCCCTTCCGGCGTGGTCGACATTAGACTGACCCGGAACCTCTGAGAAATGATTAACGGCGCGGCACAATCGCGGAGGCATTGCAGATCGGTCCGATCTGTGCGCACCTGAGCAAGAATGTTGCGCGAGGGTTTCATGCAGGCACGCCCCTACCGGTCCGCCCTCTACATCCCGGGATCGAAGCCCCGCGCCCTGGACAAGGCCCGCGGGCTTGAGGCCGACGCCATCCTGTTCGACCTCGAGGACGCCGTCGCGCCGGAGGAGAAGCCGGCGGCCCGCGAGACCCTGGTCGCGGAACTCTCGGCAGGCGGATACGGCAGCCGCGCAAGGATCGTGCGGATCAACGCGCTCGACACCGAGTGGGGCCGGGACGATGCCGTCGCCCTGCGAGATGCCGACTGCGATGCCGTGCTGCTGCCGAAGGTCACCGGACCCGGCGACATCGACAGGCTCGCCAACCTCCTGCCGGGCCGTCCCGTCTGGGCGATGATGGAGACGCCCGCCTGCGTCTTCGCAGCCTTCGAGATCGCACGGCATCCGAGGCTCGAAGGCTTCGTCATGGGCACCAACGACCTCGCCAAGGATCTCGGCGCCCGCGTCGGAGCGGACCGCGCCGAGCTCCAGACCGCCCTGCAGACCTGCCTGCTCGCCGCGCGGGCGGCGGGGATCGTGGCGTTCGACGGGGTCTACAACGCCTTCCGCGACGAGGAGGGCCTGCGGCGCGAATGCGACCAGGGCCGGGCGCTGGGCTTTGACGGGAAGAGCGTGATCCATCCCGCCCAGCTGCCGGTCACCAACCGGGTCTTCTCGCCCTCGGAGGAGGAGATCGACCTCGCCGAACGCCAGATCGCGGCCTACGAGGAGGCGGGACGGCAGGGGCAGGCCGTTGCGGTCGTTGACGGCAGCATCGTGGAGAACCTCCACGTTGCGACCGCCCGAGCGACCCTTGCCAAGGCAGACGCGATCCGCGACATCTCGGACGGGACACGGACGCCCGACGGGAGGGGAGACTGACATGATCTGGCTGATCCTCGGGGTGGCCCTCTGGTGGGCCGCGCACCTCTTCAAGCGGATCGCGCCCGACGCGCGGGCCCGGATGGGGGACAAGCGCAAGGGCGCCGTCGCCGGGGCCCTGCTGCTCTCCATCGTTCTCATGGTGATCGGCTACCGCACTTCCTACGGCGCCTTCTACTGGGGCCGGACGCCCGCGTTGACGGGCATCAACAACCTGCTGATGCTGCTGGCCTTCTACCTCTTCGCCGTGAGCGGATCGAAAACCTGGCTATCGAAGAAGATGCGTCACCCGCAGCTCTCGGCGGTCGTGGTCTTCTGTTTCGCCCACCTGCTCGTGAACGGCGATGTGCCCTCCTTCATCCTCTTCGGCGGGCTGCTGGTCTGGGCGTTGGTGGAGATGGCGGTCATCAACCGGGCCGAGCCCGACTGGCAGCCGCCTGCGCACGAGGTGCCACGGCAGAAGGAGATCACGGCGGTGGTCGTCGCTGTGGTCATCTATATCATTGTCGCGCTGATCCACGGGCTCGTCGGCCCTTGGCCGTTCGGATGATCCCATGAGCACGCTCTACCGCTTCCTCTCGGCCGACGACACGTCGGAGTTCTGCCACAAGGTCTCGGAGGCACTGGCCCGGGGTTGGCGGCTCTACGGCGACCCGACCTATGCCTTCGACCAGGCCAACGGCGTGATGCGCTGCGGGCAGGCGGTGACCAAGGAGGTCGACGCCGAGTACTACCCGGACATGAAACTCGGCCAGCAATGACCAAGACCTCGCCGGGCCGCTTCTTCGAGGACTACCGGCTGGGCGAGACGATCCGCCACGCGGTGCCGCGCACGGTCTCGGGCGGCGAGCGGGCGCTCTACCACGCGCTCTATCCCGCCCGGCACGCGCTTCATTCCTCCGACGCCTTCGCCCGGGCCTGCGGACTGCCGGCGGCGCCGCTCGACGACCTGATCGTCTTCCACACCGTCTTCGGGAAGACGGTGCCCGACATCTCGCTCAACGCGCTCGCCAACCTGGGTTATGCCGAGGCGCGGTTCCTGGCGCCGGTCTGGCCGGGGGACACGCTGACGGCCGAGTCCGAGGTCATCGGCCTCAAGCAGAACTCCAACGGGAAATCCGGCGTGCTCTGGGTGCGCACACGCGGGCTCAACCAGCGGGGCGAGACGGTCCTCAGCTACGTCCGCTGGGTCATGGTCCGCAAGCGGGACGCCACCGCGCCGGCGTCGGAGACCACCATCCCCGAACTCGCGGATGCCGTGCCGGCGGACGACCTCGTGGTGCCGCCGGGCCTCGATTTCTCGGCCTACGACACCGACCTTGCCGGAGAGCCGCACCGCTGGGGCGACTACGAGATCGGTGAGCGGATCGACCACGTCGACGGCGTGACGGTCGAAGAGGCCGAGCACATGATGGCCACCCGGCTCTGGCAGAATACGGCCCGGGTGCATTTCGACGCGACCGCACGCGAAGACGGACGGCGGCTGGTCTACGGCGGCCATGTCATCAGCCTCGCCCGCGCGCTCAGCTTCAACGGGCTGGCCAACGCGCAGGTCGTCGCGGCGATCAATGGTGGGGCCCATGCGAACCCCTGCTTCGCGGGGACGACGGTGCAGGCCTGGTCCGAAGTGCTTGACCGGGCCACCACATCTGCTCCGGGAGTGGGCGCGCTGCGCCTGCGGCTGGTGGCGCAGACCGCGGAGGCCGAGCCGTTCTCCCTCAAGGGCGACGACGGACGCTATCTGCCAGGCGTCCTTCTGGACCTGGACTACTGGGCGCTGTTGCCGTCCTGATCTGCGCGCCAGCGCACGAAGGAAAGATAATTTCGGCAGTTTCGCGCGTCAGCGCAATGACTAGGTTCCCACGCGTCGGGCCGCTGCGCCCCCGGAACTCAAAGGGACCTGAGACATGACCACCACCAGCTATTCCGATACCGGCTCCGCCGCCGGCCTTGCCGATCTTCGCGCCGCCCACTGGCTGCCGCGCCTCGCCGTCGCCGCGACCTTCCTCTACCACGGCGCCATCAAGTTCCCCGGGATGGCCGGGCAGGCCGAGTTCATGGGTCTCCCGCTCGTCGTCTTCGCCCTCGTCGCGCTGGGCGAACTCGCCGCCGGGGCCGGACTGATCCTGGGCGGCGCCCTGCGCACCCGCCTCGGCGATCTCGCGACCCGCGCCTCCGGCGTGGTCGTGGCAGTCATCATGGTCGGGGCCATCGTGCTCGTCCACTGGGGCCAGTGGAGCAACATCCCCTCCGAAAGCCACCCCTTCGGCGGCATGGAGTTCCAGACCCTGCTGCTGGCTTTCGGCCTTTACGCCGCAGGCCGCGGCAACAACATCTGAGCCGCGCCCGCATCAGCGCGCCCGAACGGCCCGGAGACCGCGCTCTCCGGGCCGTTCTTATGTGATCACATGAAATCGGTGTGTGATCACGAAGGCGGGGGAAATGGCCGATTGCGTCACAAAAACGCATCATCTCTGGCCCCGGGAGCGTGACATCTCTACAGAAATCACTAAGACATCCAGTGATATGCCACGGTGCACGCGCGCCGGGACAGATAGCGAAGGACCGCAGTGATGGCCGATGTGAACCGCGGCAACCGCCCGCTCTCCCCCTTCATGATCGGGCAGTACTACCGCCCGCAGATGACCTCGATGACCTCGATCTTCACCCGCATCACCGGCAATGCGCTGGTCGTCGCGGGCCTGCTGATCGCCTGGTGGTTCGTGGCCCTCGCCACGGGCCCCGAGGCCTATGCCCGCGCCAATGGCTTCATCACCTCGTGGTTCGGCGACCTGGTGATGTTCCTCTCCGTCGCGGCCTTCTGGTACCACCTCTTCGCTGGCGTCCGGCACCTGATCTGGGACAACGGGCACATGCTCGGCGTGAAGGAATCCGAGACCTACGGCCTCGCCATGATCGTGGCCTCCGTCATCCTGACGATCTTCACCGCCATCGTGCTCTGAGGGGAAATCCATGGCCTACCTGACCGACCGCAAGCGCGCCGAGGGACTGGGCTCCGCCAAGTCCGGCACCGCCCAGCACATCCGCATGATGGTGACCTCCGTCGCCCTGCTGCCGCTCTGCGTGCTCTTCGTCTTCACCTTCGGCAGCGCCCTCGGCATGGGCTACGAGGAGGCCGCGGTCTACTATACCCGGCCCTTTCCCGCGCTGATCGCGATCCTGACCCTCTCCGTGGGCTGGATCCATTTCCGCCACGGCGCACAGGTCGCGATCGAGGACTACACTCGCGGCATGACGCGCAAGGCGCTCATTCTCGGGACGATCTGCCTGAGCTACCTCGCGCTGGCCGCGAGCGTGCTCGCCATCGTCCGCATCGCCCTCTGACAGGAGCCCCGTATGGCCGCTTACGAATACGAGACGCATGAATACGACGTCGTGGTGGTGGGTGCCGGCGGCTCCGGCCTCCGCGCGACGCTCGGCATGGCCGAGCAGGGCCTGCGCACCGCCTGCATCACCAAGGTCTTCCCGACCCGCTCTCACACCGTCGCCGCGCAGGGCGGCATCGCCGCCTCGCTCTCGAACATGGGCCCCGACCACTGGCAGTGGCACATGTACGACACGGTGAAGGGCTCCGACTGGCTGGGCGACACCGACGCCATGGAATACCTCGCCCGCGAGGCGCCGAAGGCGGTCTACGAACTCGAGCACTACGGCGTTCCGTTCAGCCGGACCGAGCAGGGCAAGATCTACCAGCGTCCCTTCGGCGGCCACACGACCGAGTTCGGCGAGGGTCCGCCGGTGCAGCGCACCTGCGCCGCGGCCGACCGGACCGGTCACGCGATCCTGCACACGCTCTACGGCCAGTCCCTCAAGCAGCAGGCCGAGTTCTACATCGAGTATTTCGCCATCGACCTGCTGATGAGCGAGGACGGCCAGTGCGAGGGCGTACTGGCCTGGAAGCTCGACGACGGCACGCTGCACGTCTTCGCGGCCAAGATGGTCGTGCTCGCCACCGGCGGCTACGGCCGGGCCTATTTCTCGGCGACCTCCGCCCACACCTGTACCGGCGACGGTGGCGGCATGGTCGCCCGCGCGGGCCTGCCGCTTCAAGACATGGAGTTCGTACAGTTCCACCCGACCGGCATCTACGGCGCGGGCTGCCTCATCACCGAGGGCGCGCGCGGGGAGGGGGGCTATCTCACCAACTCCGAGGGCGAGCGGTTCATGGAGCGCTATGCCCCCACCTACAAGGACCTCGCCTCGCGCGACGTGGTGTCGCGCTGCATGACGATAGAGATCCGCGAAGGCCGGGGCGTGGGTGCCGAGGGGGATCACATCCACCTGCACCTCAATCACCTGCCGCCGGAGACTCTGGCAGAGCGCTTGCCCGGCATCTCGGAAAGCGCGCGCATCTTCGCGGGTGTCGACGTGACGAAGGAGCCGATCCCGGTTCTGCCGACTGTGCACTACAACATGGGCGGCATCCCGACGAACTACTGGGGCGAGGTGCTGAACCCGACGAAGGACGATCCCGACGCCATCGCGCCCGGCCTGATGGCCGTGGGCGAGGCCGGCTGCGCCTCGGTCCACGGGGCGAACCGCCTGGGCTCCAACAGCCTGATCGACCTCGTGGTCTTCGGCCGGGCCGCCGCCATCCGCGCGGGCGAGAAGGTCGACCGCGAGAGCGCCGTGCCCACGCCGCGCGCCTCCGAGATCGAAAAGGCGCTCGATCGGTTCGACGGCCTGCGCCACGCCTCGGGCGGCACGCCCACGGCCGAGCTCCGGCTCGAGATGCAGCGGACCATGCAGCAGGACGCGGCCGTCTTCCGCACCGACAAGACCCTCGCCGAGGGCGTCAAGAAGATGGAAGCCGTCGCCGGCAAGATGGACGACATCAAGGTCACGGACCGGACGATGATCTGGAACTCCGACCTGATGGAGACGCTCGAGCTGACGAACCTCATGCCCAACGCGCTCGCAACGGTCGTCGGCGCCGAGGCCCGCAAGGAAAGCCGCGGGGCCCATGCCCACGAGGACTATCCCGACCGCGACGACAAGACCTGGCGCAAGCACTCGCTCGCCTGGGTCGACGGCAAGACGACGAAGCTCGATTACCGCCCGGTCCACCTCGACCCGCTGACCACCCACGACGAGGGCGGCATCGACCTCAAGAAGATCGCGCCCAAAGCGCGGGTCTACTAGGACGGAGCCATGCGGCGGGTCGTCATCCACGCGGGGTTCAGGAAGGCCGGGTCGACCTCGATCCAGTCCATGCTGCGGGCCAATGCCCACCGGCTGGCTCCGATCGAGGTGCACGCCCGCGACGACCTGACCGAGCCCTTCCGCAAGGAGGCGATGACCTACTGCCGGACCGGTGCGCCGCGGAAGCTCCGCAAGGCGCGCGCGGCGGCGGTGGTCATGGCGCGGAACTGCGGCGGCGGGACCGTCGTGATCTCGGACGAGAACCTGGTCGGAAACCGCATCGTCACCGAGCGGGGAGAGACGATCTACGACCTCGCCGCGCTCTTCCTCCCCATGCTGGAAGAGGCCTTCTCCGACGCCGAAGTCAGCTTCGTCCTCTACACCCGCGACCCGGACAAGTGGCTGCGCAGCGCCTACCGGCAAGACGTGGCGAACGGCAACACAGCAGCCGACTTCGAGACCTGGCTCGGCGCGATCCCCGGTGATCTCGACAGCGAGGCGGGCATCGAGCGTCTGCGCGGTGCGCTCAAGTCCGCGATCCGGGTGGTCCGGATGGAGGACGAGGCGAAGGAGGCGCTCGGCGCCACGGTCCTGCGGCTCGCCGGTGTGGCCGAGGAGGAGCTGAACCGGTTCGAACCGGCGGGACGGGAAAATGCCTCCCTGGGGGAGGCGGCGACTGAATTCCTCCGCCAGGTCAATGCCCTGTCGCTCGGCGACAGGCCACGGGCCCAGGTCGCCGAGCTTG
Organism: Histidinibacterium aquaticum; assembly: GCF_008710275.1. GTDB lineage: Bacteria > Pseudomonadota > Alphaproteobacteria > Rhodobacterales > Rhodobacteraceae > Oceanicola > Oceanicola aquaticus. The sequence continues at coordinate 48,431 of NZ_VYQE01000007.1, read as the reverse complement.
TCAGGCGTAACCAGAAGCTCTTCGGAGAGCAGATGTGATGCGCGCGATCGTCCTGCTGTCCTGTCTCCTCGCCGCGGCCTGTACGCCGACCCCTCCGACGCCCGAAGAGGCCGCCGAGCGGTGCGAGGCGCGGGCGCGGGCTGCGCAGGGGCCGACCGGCAACGTCACCGTCGGCGTGAACTCCGACGATGGCCCCTTCACGAACGCCACCATCGGCGTGACGGGCGACTTCCTGGCGGGCCGCGACCCCGTCGAGGTCTATCGTCAGTGCGTCTACAATCTAACCGGCGGTGAACCCTACCGCCCCCCGCGCCTGAGAGGCCAAAGATGATCCGTATTGCCCTGCTGGCGCTTCTCGCGCTGCCCGCCTGCACCCAGCTCTCCGGCACCGTCGACAGGGTGACGGAGGCCGCGGTCGGCAATCCCGCCCGCTCCGTCATCCGCCCGGCGATCGAGCGGCAGACCGGCAACGCAGCCCAGGCCGACCGCATTACCGACTGCGTGATCCAGAACGCCACGCCGGGGGAACTCACCCGCATCGCCGCCGACGCCACCTCGGTCGAAGGACCGGCGCCCGACATCACGCTGCTGATCGCCCAGATCCTGCAGCGTCCCGCGACCTCGCAATGCGCCGCCGCCGCGGCCTGACCGGAAAGGACGAAGACCCATGGTCCAGTTCACCCTTCCCAAGAACTCGCGCATCACGACCGGTAAGACCTGGCCGAAGCCGGAAGGCGCGACCAACCTCAAGACCTTCAAGATCTACCGCTGGAACGAGGAATCGGGCGAGCGTCCCCGGATCGACACCTATTTCGTCGATCTCGACACCTGCGGACCGATGATCCTGGACGCCCTTATCAAGATCAAGAACGAGATCGACCCGACGCTGACCTTCCGCCGCTCCTGCCGCGAGGGGATTTGCGGCTCCTGCGCCATGATGATCGACGGGATCAACACGCTGGCCTGCACCTGGGGCATCGACGAGGTCGAGGGCGACGTGAAGATCTATCCGCTGCCGCACATGCCGGTCATCAAGGATCTCATCCCCGATCTCACCCATTTCTATGCCCAGCACGCGAGCATCATGCCCTGGCTGGAGACCAAGACCAACGAGCCGCAGAAGGAGTGGCGTCAGACCATCGAGGACCGCAAGAAGCTCGACGGTCTCTACGAGTGCATCATGTGCGCCTCCTGCTCGACGGCCTGTCCCTCCTACTGGTGGAACGGCGACAAGTACCTCGGTCCGGCGGCGCTGCTGCACGCCTACCGCTGGATCGCCGACAGCCGCGACGAGGCGACGGGCGAGCGGCTGGACGACCTCGAGGATCCGTTCAAGCTCTACCGCTGCCACACCATCATGAACTGCGCGAAGACCTGCCCCAAGGGCCTGAACCCGGCGAAGGCGATCTCGCACATCAAGGAAATGATGGTCGAGCGGACGCTTTGAGACGGGGCGGAGCGGCGGATCTTTTTCCGCCGCTCCGCCTCTGGCATCCTGCCGGTCCGACGATCCGCAGGAGCCGCCCGTGACCCGAACACCGCCCCCCGACGCCGAGAGCCGCCGCGCCGTCCGCCCGGTGATCTGCTACCCCACGGAAACGCTCCCGCAGCCGCCGCTGGACCTCTACGCCGCGAGCCTTGCCGCCGCGACGCACGCAGAGACCGTGCGCGTCCCGCCCCGAGAGGCTCGCGCGGTGGAGATTCCCGCCGGGTCCTTCCTCCGCATCCGCTCCGTCGAGGGTCCGCAGGTCGGCGATCTCAACCTTTTTGCGCGCGACGACCTGTCCGAACGTTTCTATTCCGGGAAGACGCGCGCCCTTCATGGCACGCACCTGACGACCGGCGACCGCCTCTGGTCCGGTTTTCCGCACCTGAGGCCCATGGCGACAGTCGTCGAGGACACGCTCGAGTGGTACGGGATCGACGCCTTCGGCGGCTCGGTCCACGACGTCATCGGCACGCGCTGTGATCCCTACACGGGCCGGCTACTGAACGGGACGGACTACCACCACTGCTGTCACTCGAACCTCACCCGCGCCCTCTCCGAGGCGCGCGGGCTGCCCCCGCATGAGGCGGAGATGCATGTGCACGACGTGCTGAACGTCTTCATGTGCACCGGCTTCACGCGCGACACCGGGCAGTATTTCATGAAGGCCTCGCCGGTCCGCCCGGGCGATCATCTCACTCTATTCGCGGAGATCGACCTGCTGGCTCTGCTCTCGGCCTGTCCTGGCGGCGACTGCGGGTCGGAGCATTCCAGCGATACCGCGCCGTGCCACCCGCTCGACATGGAGGTCTGGGCGGCGTCCCCGCCCGAAGGCTGGGCGCCGCCCGAGCGCAACGGCTACGACCGCAGCCACGGCACCTAGGAGAAGGCCGCCTCCAGGGCGATCTCGACCATGTCCCCGAAGGACTGCTCGCGCTGGTCGGAGGGCAGGGCCTCTCCGGTCACGAGGTGGTCGCTCACCGTGAGGACGGCGAGCGCGCGACGCCGATGGCGGGCGGCCAGCGTGTAGAGCTCGGCCGTCTCCATTTCCACGGCGAGAATCCCGTGGCGGGTCATCTGCTCGTTCAGGTCGGGCCGTTCGTCGTAGAAGGTATCCGAGGAATAGATTCCGCCGACATGCGTCGCCACATCGCGTTTTCCGGCCGCGACATGCGCAGCGGACAGGAGACCGAAATCGGCGCAGGGGGCGTAATTCAACTCCCGGAAAATTGTGCTCGACGGAGTCGAAACGGTCGATGCGGTCATGGCGAGAATGACATCCCGCACCGCGACACTCTCCTGCATCGCTCCGCAGGATCCGATTCGAATGAGCGTCTGCGCCCCGTAATCCCGGATCAGTTCGTTGGCGTAGATCGAGAGAGAGGGCATCCCCATTCCGGATCCCTGAACGGTCACGCGGTGGCCGTTCCAGGTTCCGGTAAAGCCGAGCATTCCGCGAACCTCGTTCACGAGTTCGGCGTCCTTCAGGAAATTCCCGGCGACCCACCGCGCGCGATAGGGGTCACCGGGCATCAGCACCGTTTCGGCGATCCGGCCCTCGCCGGCGCCGATATGGACGGTCATCAGGAGATCTCGAAGCGCTTGAGATCCTCGCCCTTTTTCTGGGCGTCCTTGATCCACTCGGGCCGGCGGCCCTTACCCGTCCAGGTCTGTTCCGGGTTGTCCGGGTTACGGTATTTCGGCGGGTTCACGCTACCACTCTTGCTGCGTTTTCCGCCCGACGAACCGGTCAATTCGGAGAGAGAAAACCCATACTCACGCGCCGCACGTTCAGCCGCTTCCAAGGCTGCTTTCTGTTCGTCCTTCGCTCGTTTCTCGAGCTGACGGTCGATATCCTTGCGAAGCTGCTCCAACTCTTTACGCGACATGCTGGAAATATCGGTGGCCATCTTTGGTCCCTTTTTCTTCAGGTTTTCCACGGGCGACTGCCCTCACCCGAATCTCGCATCGCGCTATCCGGGAGCGAATGCAAGGAAAAAGTCCCTGAAGTTGTTCCTTCAAAGGGACGAATAGTCCAAAAGTATAGGCAATCTGTGCGGGAAAATCTATTCCGCCGCGATCCTGTCCGGATCAGCCAGCGTCACGATATCGTCCATGATCGCGTTCAGCGCGAAATCCTTGGGGCTGTAGATCCGGGCGACGCCGAGCGCGATCAACCGGTCGCGATCGACCTCCGGAATGATGCCGCCCACGACGACCGGCAGGTGGCCGAGCCCGCTCTCGCGCAGTCCGGTCAGGACCTCCTCGACGAGGGGCATGTGGCTGCCCGAGAGGATCGAGAGGCCGACGACATGTGCGTTCTCGTCCTGCGCCGCCGCGACGATCTCGGCCGGGGTCAGGCGGATGCCGGCATAGACCGTCGCCATGCCGCAGTCGCGGGCGCGGGCGGTGATCTGTTCCGCTCCGTTGGAGTGACCGTCGAGCCCGGGCTTGCCCATCAGGAAAGTGAGCCGCCGTCCCAGCGCGGCGGAGACCGCATCGACCCGATCGCGCAGGGCGTCGAGGCCCTCAAGTCGGTTGGAGGCATGTTCCGCGACCCCGGTCGGTGCGCGGTACTCGCCATGCACCGCCCGGATGACCTCTGCCCACTCGCCCGTCGTCACCCCTGCCTTCGCACAGGCGATGGAGGCGGGCATGATGTTGGCGCCCGCTGCCGCGTCCGCCCGCAGCCGCTCGAGCGCAACGGCGACGGCGCCGTGGTCCCGCCCGGCACGCCACTCCTGCAGCCGCGCCACCTGGTCGGCCTCCGCACCGGGGTCCGCCGCCATCACTGCATCGGGTCCGGCCGTCAGGGGAGAGGGCGCGCCACCCTCGTAGCGGTTCACCCCCACGACGACGGTCTCGCCGCTCTCGATGGCGGCGACCCGCGCCGCGTTGCTCTCTACCAGCCGCGTCTTCATGTAGCCGATGGCCTTCATCGCTCCGCCCATCGCGTCGATCTGGGCGAGCTCCGCCCTGGCGCCATCCTTGAGCGTGTCGACCTTCGCCTCGACCGCCGGATTGCCCTCGAAAAGGTCGGCGTATTCCAGCAGGTCCGTCTCGTAGGCCAGGATCTGCTGCAGCCGGAGCGACCACTGCTGGTCCCAGGGGCGCGGCAGCCCGAGCGCCTCGTTCCACGCGGGCAGTTGCACCGCCCGGGCGCGGGCATTCCTCGACAGGGTGACCGCCAGTGTCTCCAGCAGGATGCGGTAGACGTTGTTTTCCGGTTGTTGCTCGGTCAGCCCCAGCGAGTTCACCTGCACCCCGTAGCGGAAGCGGCGGAGCTTCGGGTCCTCGACGCCATAGCGCTCCCGGCAGATCTCGTCCCAGAGCTCGGTGAAGGCGCGCATCTTGCACATCTCGGTGACGAACCGGATGCCTGCATTCACGAAGAACGAGATCCGGCCGACCATCGCCGGGAAGTCCTCCGCCGCCACCTTGCTCTTCAGATCGTCCAGCACGGCAGTCGCGGTGGCCAGCGCGAAGGCGAGTTCCTCCTCCGGCGTCGCTCCGGCCTCCTGCAGGTGGTAGGAGCAGACGTTCATGGGGTTCCACCGCGGCATGTGCTCCCGGGTCCAGGCGGCGACGTCGGTGATCATCCGTAGGGAGGGCTCCGGCGGGCAGATGTAGGTGCCGCGGCTGAGGTACTCCTTGACGATGTCGTTCTGCACCGTCCCGGTCAGCGCCGCGACATCGGCCCCCTGTTCCTCGGCCAGCGCCACGTAGAGCGCCAGCAGCCAGGGTGCGGTGGCATTGATCGTCATCGAGGTGTTCATCCGCTCCAGCGGGATCTCCTCGAAGAGCGCGCGCAGGTCGCCCAAATGGCAGATCGGGACGCCCACCTTGCCGACTTCGCCGCGCGCCAGAAGGTGGTCGCTGTCGTATCCGGTCTGGGTCGGCAGATCGAAGGCGACCGAGAGCCCGGTCTGCCCGTTGGCGAGGTTCTCGCGATAGAGCGCGTTCGAGGCGCGGGCGGTCGAGTGACCCGCGTAGGTCCGGAAAACCCAGGGGCGATCTTTCCGTGTCTCGGTCATGGCTCGCCTCTACTGCGCAACAAAATTACGTCCAAGATCGAACTAGGGACATTTAATCACCCTGTCAACACGCCGCGGCGCGGCGTGGCCCGGCAGGAGTGCGACGCCGGAAGCACTTCGCAGAGGGTGTTCGCAGATTGCCCGGCAATGAGGCAGCGCATAGGCTCTCGGCCAGATGACCCAACCCGTGACGCTTCCCCTCTGGCTCTTCGTGCTCATCGTCCTCTTCGCCGGGGTCACCTTCGCGTCGCACTTCCTCTTTCCCTCCGTGCGCTGGTTCTTCCGCCGCCGGGCCGAGCGCGTGGTGGACGAGCTCAACAAGCGCCTGCAGCGGCCGATCGAGCCTTTCAAGCTCTCGCGCCGCTACGACATGATCCAGCGGCTGATCTACGACCCCGAGGTGACCCGCGCCGTCGTCCGTCACGCCCGCGACCGGCGAGAGCGCGAGGACGTCGCCTTCGAGACCGCCCGCCGCTACGCGCGCGAGATCGTGCCTGCCTTCTCCGCCACCGCCTATTTCGGCTGGGGCACCCGGATCGCCAGGTGGCTCGCGCGGTCGCTCTTCAACGTGAAGGTGACCCGCTTCGAGGAGGCGCTGGCCGAGGTGCCCGAGGACGCGACGGTCGTCTTCGTGATGAACCACCGCAGCAACATGGATTACGTCCTCGTCACCTACCTCGTGAGCGGCGCGACCACGCTTTCCTACGCGGTGGGGGAATGGGCGCGGGTCTGGCCGCTCTCGGCCATGGTCAAGATGATGGGCGCCTACTTCATCCGCCGCCGCTCGCGCGGGCTGCTCTACCGCAAGGTGCTGGCCCGCTACGTGCAGATGGCCACGGCCAACGGCGTCACCCAGGCCTTCTTTCCCGAGGGCGGGCTCAGTCTCGACGGGCGGCTCGCGGAGCCCAAGCTCGGGCTCCTGAGCTACCTGATGGAGGGGGAGGGCGCCGATCGGCTGGTCTTTGTTCCCGTCGCGCTCGCCTATGACCGGGTCATCGAGGACCGCATCCTGATCCGCGCCCATGCCGCCGGCGAGCGGCGCTTCGGCGTGCCCGCAACCCAGGCGGCCGGTGCCGTCCTGCGGCACTTCTGGCTGCGCCTCACGCGCCGCTTCCGACGCTTCGGCGAGGCGGCGGTGAGCTTCGGCACGCCGCTTCGCCCCGGTCCGGAGGACCGCGAGAACGTGGCGGCCCTCGCGCAGACCCTGCTCGAACGCATCGGCCGCACCATGCCCGCGCTCGCCGTTCCGCTGACCGCCCGGGCCATCTCCTGCGGCGCCCGGGGCGAAGAGATCGCGGCAGCGGTCGCCCGCGACATCGCCGCGCTCGACGCGGCGGGCGTCCCGCGAACCGAGGGCGAGGCCGCCCGCATCGCCGCACGCGGTCTCGCCCGGCTCAACGAGCGGGGGATCGTCACGGCGGACGGCACGCCGGTGCCCGGAGAGGAGGCGGCGCTGTCCTTCTACGCGGCCTCCCTGGCCCAGCACTTCCCGGAAGATTCTGCTGATGCGAAGGAGGTTTCTGCATCGGCAAAGCAATAATGTTCCAATAATCGAATCTCAGGGGTTGCTTTGTTGCTTCGCCAATTCTAGGTCTGGGCTCAGACGCGCCGCGATCCGGCGCGCCCGGACAAGGACGGCGGCGATGGAGGCAGCGATGGCCCTGGACGACGGCACCGCGGCAGCGGCGGAAAAGAAGGACCTCTACGCGGTCGGCGAAATGCCGCCCGTGGGTCATGTGCCGGACCGGATGCACGCCTGGGCAATCCGGCGCGAGCGTCACGGCGAACCCGACCAGAGCTTCCAGCTCGAGGTGGTCGAGACCCCGCGCCCCGACAGCCACGAGGTGCTCGTCATGGTGATGGCGGCGGGGGTCAACTATAACGGCGTCTGGGCGGGCCTCGGCCTGCCGATCTCGCCCTTCGACGTGCACGGCGCCGAATATCACATCGCCGGGTCCGACGCCTCCGGCATCGTCTGGGCCGTGGGCGACAAGGTCACCCGCTGGAAGGTCGGCGACGAGGTCGTCATCCACTGCAACCAGGACGACGGCGACGACGAGCACTGCAACGGCGGCGACCCGATGTTCTCCCCCTCGCAGCGCATCTGGGGATACGAGACGCCCGACGGCTCCTTCGCCCAGTTCACCTGCGTGCAGTCGCAACAGCTCATGCCCCGGCCGAAGCACCTGACCTGGGAAGAGAGCGCCTGCTACACGCTCACCCTGGCGACGGCCTACCGGATGCTCTTCGGCCACGAGCCGCACGACCTGAAGCCGGGGCAGAACGTCCTGGTCTGGGGAGCGTCCGGCGGTCTCGGCTCCTACGCGATCCAGCTCATCAACACGGCGGGCGGCAACGCGATCGGCGTCATCTCCGACGAGGACAAGCGCGATTTCGTGCTCTCGCTCGGCGCAAAGGGCGTCATCAACAGGCGCGACTTCGACTGCTGGGGACAGATGCCAACCGTCAATACACCGGAGTACAAGGCCTGGATGTCCGAGGCTCGCAAATTCGGCAAGGCGGTCTGGGAGATTACCGGCAAGGGCGTCAACGTCGACATGGTCTTCGAGCACCCCGGCGAGTCCACGATGCCGGTCTCGGTCTTTCTGGTGAAACGGGGCGGCATGGTCGTCATTTGCGCGGGGACCACCGGCTACAACCTGACGATGGATGCCCGCTATCTCTGGATGAACCAGAAGCGCGTGCAGGGCAGCCATTTCGCCCACCTCAAGCAGGCCGCGGCGGCCAACAAGCTCATGGTGGAGCGCCGCCTCGACCCCTGCATGTCCGAGGTCTTCGGCTGGGACCAGATACCGGCGGCCCACACGAAGATGCGCAAGAACGAACACAAGCCGGGCAACATGGCAGTCCTGGTGCAAACACCGCGCACTGGCCTGCGCACCTGGGAGGACGCGCTCGAGGCCGCGCGGCGCTGACCGAACCGGTCGGGACGCGCGGCCTCCCCATTTTCGGCGGGGCCCGGCGCCGGGCAATCCCTGTTAATCTGAGTCCACTGCCTCTGTTGGTAAGACTTTGTTAACGTTTACTGAGGATTGTCTTTCATGGAAAACACGTGGCTCCTGGACGTTCTCGCCGATCTCAAGGCCTTCGCCGAGACGAACGGGCTTGACCGGCTGGCCGGCCAGATCGAACTGACCTCGATCGTCGCCGTCGCCGAAATGCTCGCCAGGTCCCAGGAAGGGGCGTCCACCGGGGCGTTTGTGGATGGCGGACACTCTGAACCTGGCCCTCGATACCTTGCAGCGGGCCGGCCGTCTTGACGACCTGCAGGACATCGTCGAGCGGCTGAGAGGCATCTTCGGCGTCGATCACTGCGTCTACCATTGGGTCAGCCCGGACGGTGAGCAGTATGGCTGTGGCACCTACTCGCGCGCGTGGTGCCTGCGCTATCTCCACAAGGACTACCTACGGATCGATCCCGTCGTGCTCGCGTGCTACCGGCGCGCCCACCCGCTTGACTGGCGCGAGCTCGACTGGTCGCCGCGGCCGGTCCGCGCCTTCCTCGACGATGCCCGCGCGCACGGCGTCGGAACCCAGGGCTACTCGGTCCCGGTCCGCGGCCCGAGCGGCCAGTTCGCCGTCTTCACGCTCTCCTCGACCGTCGACGACACGGCCTGGGACCGCTTCACCCGCGAGCGCCAGCGCGACCTCATTCTCTTCGCCCACTACTTCAACAGCGTCGCCCTCTCCCTCGCCGAAAGCCGGCAGCCGGAACCCGCCCGGGCCCTCTCGCCACGCGAGGCCGATGCCCTGACCTATCTCGCCATGGGCTATGGCCGGGGGCAGGTGGCGAACCTCCTCTCGATCTCCGAGCATACCCTGCGCGCCTATATCGAGGGGGCCCGGGTCAAGCTCGGCGCGCTCAACACGATGCAGGCCGTGTCGCGCGCGGTGGCCGAGGGCCTGATCGTGGTCGGCGGCGCCCGCCGGGCCGCCAGCGGCCAATGGCCGGCGCTCGACATGATCGAGGTCGGCCCCTCCGGAGCCTAGCGGTCCGTGGTCCGTTTCGCCTTTCGGCCACACCCTGCCTGCCGCCATGATCTCCTAGAACCTGCCGTCTGGCGGGGATAGGGTCGCGCGCATGGCCCTTCCCGCGCTCACCTTCTCCGACGACCAGGCCACCGCCTGGGACACCATCGCCGAAGCGCTGGAGCGGTCCGGCCTCTCCATCGAGAACGAGAGCTTCACCCCGCCCAAGGAGGGCGTGGAGAACGTCCTCGCCGTCATCGGCAAGGCGGGTTCCGGCAAGACACTGCTGCTGGCGGAGCTCTACCGGCGGCTCAAGGAAATGGGCGTCGACATCGTCTCCGGCGACTGGGAGGGCAAGCGCCGCAAGGACCGCCGCACGCTGGCGATCCTCGCCCCCACCAACAAGGCGGCCTCCGTTCTCCGCTCCCGCGGCGTGCCCGCCACCACGATCCACCGGATCATCTACACGCCGGTCTACGACCCCGAGTTCGAGAAGGTCGCCGAGTGGCTGGCGGGGCAGGGCGACCGCCCCGACACCGAGGCGCTGACCGACGAGGCGCTCGACCGCGCCTGGGCGGCCTTCCAGCTCCACGGCTCGGTCCCCGCCGCCCTCGCGGCCGCGGGCCTGCGCGGCTCGGACTTCATCACCGGCTGGAAACGCCGGGAAGAGCCGCTCGACGTGGGCTTCATCGATGAGAGCTCCATGCTCGACGCGCGCCAGTTCGAGGACCTCAAGGAGATCTTCCCCACGCTCCTGCTCTTCGGCGATCCCGCCCAGCTCCCGCCGGTCCAGAGCAGCACCGGCGGCATGGTCTTCGACGAGCTTCCCGCCCCCCGCAAGCTCGAGCTTTCCCGCGTCCACCGGCAGGCCGAGGACAACCCGATCCTCGACCTCGCCCATGCCCTCGCCGACCCCGAGGTCGACTTCCACCGCTTCGAGTGGCTGGTCGCCGAGGCCGCGCAGCGCGACGAGCGCGTGGTCCGGGCCGAGCGGATGGAGGCGGACCTCATGTCCCGCTCCCCCGCGCTGGTCTGGCGCAACAAGACCCGGATCCGCCTGATCCACGCCTTCCGCGCCGCCTACAACGCGCCCGACGACGAACTGCTCGAGGGCGAGCCGCTGATCTGCGACGGCATCGAGCTGCCGCTCAAGCACCGCAAGAAGCGTCTCGACCTCGAGGCCCGCGGCCTGATCAAGGGCGCCCAGGTGGTCTACCTCGGCCCCGGCCGCCGCCCCGGCTTCTCCCGGCTCCATGTCTTCGGCGCGGAGGACCCCCAGGTCTCCGCCGCCTCCATCGTCAAGATCGAGAACGAGGGCGAGGAAGAGCCCTTCATCCCTTTCGCCGCGACCATGGGCGCCACCTTCCTGCACGGCGCGGCAGTGACGATCCACAAGGCCCAGGGCTCGCAGTGGGACACGGTGCAGGTCTTCGCCCCCGACATCTACGCCGCCGCGCAGATGGGCCGGGTCGAGGCGGGCCAGCCGCTCTGGAAACGCCTCGCCTATGTCGCCGTCACCCGCGCTGAGCGCGAGCTGCGCTGGGTCGTCCGCAACCGCCTGGCCAAGCCGACCGGCGAGCTCAGGACCGACGATCTCGGCCGCACCCCCGCGCCCCTGAAACTCGAAAGCGAAGAGACATGAAGACCGCGGTCGTCACCGGCGCCTCCTCCGGCATCGGCCGGGCCGTGGCGCTGCGGCTGATGGACGAGGGCTGGACCGTGGGCCTTCTCGCCCGCCGCCGCGATGCGCTGGTGGAGCTGGCAGAGGGCCGATCCGCCCTGGTCCTCCCCTGCGACGTGACCGACCCAGACGCGGTAGAGGCCGCCTTCGACCGTTTCGCCGCCGAGACCGGGCGGCTCGATTTCCTCTTCAACAACGCCGGCATCTTCACGCCCGCCGCGCCGCCCGACGAGATCCCGGTCGCCGACTGGCTCGCCTCCGTCTCGGTCAACCTCACCGGCATGTTCCTCTGCGCCCGCGCCGCCTTCGGCCTGATGCGCCGGCAGAACCCGCAGGGCGGGCGCATCGTCAACAACGGCTCGGTCTCCGCCGACCGGCCCAGACCCGGCGCCGCCTCCTATACCGCGACCAAGCACGGGGTGACCGGCCTCACCAAGCAACTCGCCCTCGACGGCCGGACCTTCGACATCGCCGCGGGCCAGATCGACGTGGGCAATGCCGAGACCGAGATGGTGGCCCACCTCAAGGCCCGCGCCCGGGAAGCCGGGGAGCCCGCACCGCCCACGATGGACGTCTCCCATGTCGCCGAAGCCGTCCTCGCCATGGCCGAGCTGCCGCTCTCGGCCAACACGCTCTTCCAGACGATCATGGCCACGAAGATGCCTCTCGTGGGACGGGGCTGATCTTCATCTAGCTCCAAATACCCTCGGGGGTCCGGGGGCAGCGCCCCCGGGGCCTGCGTGGCCCGAACGCGGCCCGGCCGGCGCGCGTCAGCGCACCGCGAGGTCAGCTCTGCAGGGCCCGGAAGACGGCGGAGGCGCCCCAGCCCGCCGCGATGGCGATGACGATGGAGAGGAGCCCGTAGACCAGGGGCTGCTCCTGCGCGAGCTTGAACAGGAACCGCTCCAGCCCGACCTTCTGCACCTCGATCTCGCCGCGGTAGACGTCGATCACCTCGCGGTCGCGCGTCAGGAAGATGCGCACGCCGTAGAGCCCTTCGGTCAGGTTCGCCGGCAGTTCCACCCGGGTGTAGAAGAGCGTCTCCTCCTCCAGGGTCACCTCGCCCTCGAGCATCTGGTAGAGCCCGTCCTCGGCGCGGATCCGGATCAGCGCCTGGCGGAAGGCCTCGGGATCGTCCACGCCCTCCACCTCGCCCACCGCCCGGATCGACTGCGGGATGGTGACGTTGTGGCGCAGCTCCTCGGTATGGCTGATGACCTCGCGGAGGGGCCCCGTCGTCGCCACCGCGTAGAACGAGGGCGCGAGGTCCATGCGCATGGCGGCGCGGTTGATCCAGATCCCCGCCACCCGGTCCTTGCGCCGCACGGTCAGCGGCTCGCTCGGCCCTTCCACCGTGACGATGACCTCGAGGTCGGCATCCTCCGGGATCGGCTCTTCGCGCTTCACCGCGCCGTAGAAGAGGATCTCCGAGCCGTCGAATGTCGCGGTGATCGAGACCTCGTCCCGGCTGAGCCCGAGTACGACCTCCTCCGCCGCCGCGGGGCCCGCCAGCAGGAGCAGAAGCAGGAGCCGGATCATCCCACCCCCTGCTCGTCGATCGAGTAGAGTTCCGCCGGTTCGATCAGAAGGTCGGCCGCGAGCTTGCCGCAGACCGCCAGCACCAGGATCGCCAGCAGGATCCGCAGCTGCTCCGCCCGCATCCGCGCGCCCATCCGGGTGCCGAGCTGCGCGCCCACGACCCCGCCCAGCAGCAGGATGACGGCCAGCATCATGTCCACGGTCTGGTTCGTCGTGGCGTGCAGCAGCGTCGTGTAGGCGGTCACGAAGATGATCTGGAAGAGAGAGGTCCCCACGACGACCTTCGTCGGCATGTGCAGCAGGTAGATCATTGCCGGCACCATGATGAAGCCGCCGCCCACGCCCATCACCGCCGAGAGAATGCCGACCGAGAAGCCCACCAGCACCGGAGGGATCACCGAGATGTAGAGCCCCGAAACCCGGAATTTCATCTTGAAGGGCAGGGTGTGCGCCAGCCCGTGCCGCCGTCGCGTGACCTTGGCCCCCGGCTTGCTGGCGCGGCGCAGCGCGTTGAGGCTCTCGACGAACATCAGCGCGCCGACCGAGCCGAGGAAGACGACGTAGCAGAGGCTCACGAAGAGATCGACCTGACCCATTTCGCGCAGGATGGCGAAGCCCCAGACCCCCACGGTCGACCCCGCGAGGCCGCCCGCCATGAGCACGGTGCCCATCCTCAGGTCGACGTTCCGCCGTCGGAAATGCGCGAGAACCGCGGAGACCGAAGAGGCGACGATTTGGTTGGCCGAGGTCGCCACGGCCACCGCGGGCGGGATGCCTACGAAGAAGAGCAGCGGCGTGATGAGGAAGCCGCCCCCCACGCCGAAGAGGCCCGACAGCAGCCCGACGACCCCGCCGATGCCGAGGAGCAGGAAGGCGTTGACCGAAACCTCGGCGATGGGGAGGTAGATCGTCATGGCTCCCAAACTGCCCCGCCCGGCCTTCACGCGCAACGGCGAGGCGGCGCGCGATGCGCTTTATGCGATCCGGCGGGCGGTCCGGGCGGCCAGATTTGGACGCGTGGTCAAGTCATTGGCGGCAAAGGGAAACCGGGGGCAACGGCCGGAGGGCCTGCGGCGGATGCAACGGCTGCGTCGGGGCGCCGGGCTGAAGCCCGGCCTACGGGGCATTGGCGCGGGCGTAGGCCGGGCTTCAGCCCGGCCCGTGCTCACGAGGGACTCCCCCCGCGATCGCCGGAAGCGCCTTGCGCAGCACCGTCTCGAGCTTCGCGGCCCCGAGGGGCGCCATCTCCTTGGTGTGGCTGTGGCTGATCTGCTCGTCCGACATGCCCGCGGCCATGTTGGTGATGGTCGAGACCCCTGCACAACGCAGCCCGAGGAACCGCCCAAGGATGATCTCTGGCACGGTGGACATGCCCACGGCATCGGCCCCCAGCATCCGGATCGCCTTGATCTCCGCCGGCGTCTCGAAGGACGGGCCGGAGTACCAGGCGTAGACTCCCTCGCGCAGCTCGGTGCCCGTCGCCTCCGCGGCCTCGTGCAGGTGGCGGCGCAGGTCGGCGTCGTAGGCCGCCGTCATCGGCACGAAGCGCGCGTCGGTCGGCTCGCCGATCAACGGGTTGAGCCCGGAGAAGTTGATGTGGTCCGAGAGCGCCATGATCGAGCCCGTGGGCATCTCCGGCACCAGCGAGCCCGCGGCGTTGGTGGCGATCAGGCACTCCGCGCCGAGCTGCGCCATGACTTCGAGCGGCAGGCGCATCGCGTCGGCGTGGCCGTGCTCGTAGTAGTGCGACCGCCCGCCGAGGACGGCGACGCGCACGCCTTCCAGGTCGCCGATGACGACCTTGGGATCGTGCCCCGAGACCCCCGCGTGCGGGAATCCCGGGAGGTCGGAGTAGGGGACCTCGACCCCCTCCACGGCGCCCGCCAGGTGGCCCAGGCCCGAGCCCAGGATCAGCGCGGCGCGCGGCGGCTCGTCCCCTGCGCGCGAGCGCAGGACGGTGGCGAGATCAGCGCTCCTTGACATAGGGTTGTCCTCCTGCCCGCGGCGGGATCGCCTTGCCGACGAAGCCCGCCAGAATGATGACCGTCAGGATGTAGGGCAGCGCGTCCATGAACTGCACCGGCACCTCGAAGACCCCGAGATCGATGTTCTGGAAGCGGATGCCCACCGCCTGCAGGAAGCCGAAGAGCAGGCAGGACATCAGCGCGTACCAGGGCCGCCACTTGGCGAAGATCAGCGCGGCCAGCGCGATGTAGCCCCGGCCCGCCGTCATGTCCTTGGTGAAGCCCGCCTGCAGCGCGGTCGCGAGGTAGCTGCCCGCGATGCCGCAGAGCAGGCCAGCGATGGCCACCGCCGCGAAGCGCATGCCGATCACGCTGACGCCAGCGGTATCGACCGCCGCCGGGTTCTCGCCCACCGCGCGCAGGCGCAGGCCGAAGCGGGTGCGGAACAGGATCCACCAGGTCAGCGGCACGAAGAGGAAGCCGATGTAGACGAGGATCGAGTGCCCGGAGATCAGTTCGTAGTAGATCGGCCCCAGCACCGGCACGTCGCGCAGCGTTTCGGCCAGCGGTAGCGTCAGGCTGTCCCAGCGGCCGCTGCCCTCGAGCTGCGGCGTCCGTCCGCCCTGGGCGAACCAGTCCTGCGCGATGACGACCGTCAAGCCCTGGGCGAGGAAGTTGATCGCCACGCCCGAGATCAGCTGGTTGCCCCGGAAGGTGATCGAGGCCAGCCCGTGAACAGCCGAGAGCGCGACCGAGATCGCGATCCCCGCGCCGAGGCCCAGAAGGACCTGCCCGGTCACGGCGGAAACGGCGGCCGAGAAGAAGGCCGCGGCCAGCATCTTTCCCTCGAGACCGATGTCGAGGATGCCCGCCCGCTCGGAGAAGAGACCGGCGAGACAGGCCAGCAGCAGCGGCGTCGCCAGCCGGACCGTGGAATCGAGGACGAGAAGAACGGTGTTGAGATCCATGGCTTCAGATCCTCGACGTCAGGATACGGAGGGAGGCGGCGGCGAAGACGAGGCCCAGCCCCGCCTCGATCCCGCGCCGGGCGCGGGCGTAGAGACGGCGGACCGGCGCGCTGGAGAGCAGCACCGCCCAGCCGCCGTGGCCGGTGAAGGAGATCACGAAGACCCCGCAGAGAAAGAGCGCCAGCGAGGCGGCGGAGACCGTCTGAAGCCCGCCGACGGTGGCGATGGCCAGCCAGAAGACGATGGCCTTGGGATTGCAGGCCTGGAAGACGAAGCCGGCCGCGTAACGCCGCCCGGCGCTCATCGCTGTGGCGGCGGGGACGGGGGGCTCTTCGGAAGAGGCCGCCTTGCGGAAGGCGCCCAAGGCCAGCCAGGCGAGGTAGGCCGCGCCCAGGATCTTTACGGCGATCATGACGTGGCGCAGCTCGGCCAGCAGGGCGGCGAGCCCGACGACGGTCAGAACCGCCAGCAGAAGCGACCCGGTGGCGATCCCGAGGCAGGTGCGCAGGGCGGGCCCGCGCCCCTCGGTGGTGGCGAGCCCGAGGATCAGCGCGACCGCCGGTCCGGGCGAGAGCACGCCGGTCGCCTGGATGCCCCGGGCCAGCAGGAGGTTCGGGAGATCGGCGATCATCGCGCGCCCTCCGCGGTGGTGGACTTCCGGTCCGGCTTGGGGCCACCGCCGCCGCCCCGGCGCTCGCGCCGCCGGCGGTTGGCGAGGAAGAGGCTCTCCAGCGGCATCCGGATCATGTTGTCGAGCGCCCCGGTGAAGAGGATCACCAGTGCCTGGATCACCACCACCAGCTCGCGCTGGATGTTCATCCAGAGCGCCAGCTCCGCACCGCCCTGGTAGAGGAAGCCGAAGAGGATCGCCGCGAGGAAGACGCCGAGCGGGTGGCTGCGGCCCATGAGCGCCACGGCGATGCCGATGAAGCCCGCGCCCTCGGCGGCGTTCAGCACCAGCCGTTCCGCCTCCCCCTGGACGTTGTTGATCGCCATGCAGCCCGCCAGCGCCCCGGAGATCAGCATGGTGACCATGATGATCTTGACCGGCGAGATGCCCGCGTAGCGCG
Source organism: Histidinibacterium aquaticum (assembly GCF_008710275.1). GTDB lineage: Bacteria > Pseudomonadota > Alphaproteobacteria > Rhodobacterales > Rhodobacteraceae > Oceanicola > Oceanicola aquaticus. The sequence continues at coordinate 31,699 of NZ_VYQE01000007.1, read as the reverse complement.
CCGCCGGCTCGGACTGGCCGAAGGCGCGGATCTCGTAGCCGAGCTTGGTCCGCCAGATCAGCAGCCAGAGCGCCACGCAGGCGGCGATGGCCACGAAGAAGCTGACGTTGGCCGGGGCCGCGCTCGACCACTGGATGCCGACGAGCCCGAAGACGTCGCTCAGGGTCGGCAGGTGCGTGCTCGCCGCGAAGGAGGGCGTCGCGGGTTCCTGGCCCGGCGCCTTCATCGGGCCGACCAGGGCCCAGTTCAGCAGGGCGGAGGCGATGAAGTTGAACATGATCGTCGTGATGACGATGTGGCTGCCCCGCTTGGCCTGCAGGTAGGCCGGGATCGCCGCCCAGGCGGCGCCGAAGGCGCCGGCGGAGAGGGTCGCGGCGATCAGCGCGATGGTCCAGTGCGGCCAGGGCACATAGAGCAGGATCACCGCCACGCCGAGGCCGCCCAGCAGGGCCTGCCCCTCGCCGCCGATGTTGAAGAGCCGCGCGTGGAAGGCGATTGCCACGCAGAGACCGGTGAAGATGAAGTTGGTGGCGTAGTAGAGCGTGTAGCCCCAGCCGTAGGTCGAGCCGAGCGCGCCGGCGACCATGAGGTTGAGCGCCTCGACCGGGTTCTCGCCGATGGCGAGGATCACGACTGCCGAAAGCAGCGCGGCCAGCAGGAGCGAGATGAGCGGGACGAGGATGGCGTCCGCCCAGGCGGGCATGCGGTCCATCAGGCGGTCCTTTCGTCAGAGGGGCGAAGAAGCGGCTTCGAAGCCACTTGCCACGCGTTTTCAGAAACGCGTGACGCCGTTTCGAAACGGCGTGACGCGGCTTTCAAGCCGCGTGGAAGGCGGTTCGAACCGCCTTGCGCGTCGGACGCGGAGGTCATGCTCATGCCTCCTTGCCCGCGGCGCCGTGGCGTTCGGCAAGCTGCGCCTCGACCTCGGAATGGTCGTGGGTGCGGTCGGTGTCGGTGATGCCGGCCATCAGCAGGCCGAGCTCCTGCTCGGAGGTCTCGGAGGGCAGCCGTTCGCCCATGATCCGGCCGTCGAACATCACCGCGATCCGGTCGGCGAGCCCCATGATCTCGTCGAGCTCCACCGAGACCAGAAGGATCGCCTTGCCCTTGTCGCGCAGCCGCACGATCTCCTGGTGGATGAACTCGATCGCGCCGATGTCCACGCCCCGCGTCGGCTGACCGACCAGCAGCAGGTCCGGGTCGCGCTCGATCTCGCGGGCCAGGACGATCTTCTGCTGGTTGCCGCCCGAAAAGCTCTTGGCGAGCAGGTTCGGGTCGGGCGGACGGACGTCGAAGCGCTCCATCTTGTCCTGGCAGACCTGCCGGATGGTGGCGTTGTTCATGAGGATCCCGCTCTGGTAGGCGGGATCGTGGTGATAGCCGAAGGCGATATTCTCCCAGGCGTGGAAGTCCATGATGAGACCTTCGCGCTGGCGGTCCTCCGGGACGTGGCTGATGCCCCGCGCGCGGCGCGAGCGGCCGTCGGACTTCGCGCCCGTCAGGTCGATCTCCTGGCCGTTGATCTTCACGGAGCCGGTGGCGACCTCGTAGCCGCCGAGAACCTCCAGCAACTCGGACTGACCGTTGCCCGCCACGCCGGCGATGCCGAGGATCTCGCCCGCGCGGACGTCGAAGCTCACGTCCTTGACGCGGTGCACGCCCTTCTCGTCGGTGACGTTGAGATTGCGCACCTCGACGATGGCCTGTTTCGGTTGGGCCGGTGTTTTCTCCACCCGCAGCAGCACCTTGCGGCCGACCATGAGCTCGGCGAGCTCCGAGGGGTTGGTGTCCTCGGTCTTGACCGTGGCCGTCATCTCGCCGCGCCGCATGACGGAGACCGTGTCGGTCACCTCCATGATCTCGCGCAGCTTGTGGGTGATCAGGATGATCGTCTTCCCCTCGCGCTTGAGCCCCTCGAGGATGCGGAAGAGGTGGTCGGCCTCGGCCGGCGTCAGCACGCCGGTGGGCTCGTCCAGGATCAGGATGTCGGCGCCGCGGTAGAGCGCCTTCAGGATCTCCACGCGCTGCTGCATGCCGACGCCGATGTCGTCGATCACCGCGTCGGGATCGACGTTGAGCTCGTATTCCTCGGCCAGCTTCTTCAGCTCGCCCCGGGCGCGGGAGAGCGAGGGCTTGAGCAGGCCCGAGTCCTCGGCCCCCAGCACCACGTTCTCGAGCACCGTGAAATTCTGCACCAGCTTGAAGTGCTGGAAGACCATGCCGATGCCGGCGGTGATCGCGGCCTGGCTGTCGGGGATCTCGGTCTTCTTGCCGGAGATGAAGATCTCGCCGGCGTCGGCCTTGTAGAAGCCGTAGAGGATCGACATGAGCGTCGACTTGCCCGCGCCGTTCTCGCCGATGATCCCGTGGATCGTGCCGGGCATCACGCGAATCGAGATGTCCTTGTTGGCCTGCACAGGGCCGAAGGCCTTGGAAATGCCCTTGAGTTCGATGGCCGGGGTCTCGCTCATGGCGCCTCTCTCAAGCTTCGGGGCGCGCGCATACCTCTGGCCGTGCCCCCGCGGGGCCGGGTCAGACCGCGCCCGACCCGCCCCTCAGGACGGACGCGAAGGCCGGGCCACAGTCGGGCCCGCTGCCTGGATCGTCAAGCAGGGGCGCCCGGACAGGGTCCGCCCCGATGCGAAAGGGCCGCGCCCGTCACCGGCGCGGCCCTCCCTGCGGCACTGGGCCGCCGCGATCAGAAGGTGATCGCGGGGCAGCTCTCGTCGGAGGTGTAGTCGTGCACCTCGAGCTCGCCGGAGGCGATCGCCGCCTTGGCTTCCTCGACGGCAGCGGCCATCTCCTCGGTGATGAGCTCTTCGTTGTTCTCGTCAACGGCGTAGCCGACGTTGTCGGTGCCCACGCCCATGACGGTCAGCCCGGTCTCGATCTCGGAGGGCTCCGTCGAGAAGGCCTCGTAGACCACGTTGTCCACGCGCTTGACCATGGAGGTCAGCACCTGGCCCGGGTGCAGGTAGTTCTGGTTGCTGTCCACGCCGATGGAGTAGACGCCCTCGTCCGCGGCGCGCTGCAGAACGCCCACGCCGGTGCCGCCGGCGGCGGCGTAGATCACGTCGGCGCCCTGGCCGATCTGCGACAGCGCCAGCTCACCGCCGCGCGCCGGGTCGTTCCAGGCGGCGGGGGTCGTGCCGGTCATGTTGGCGATGACCTCGGCCTCGGGGTTCACGGCCTTCACGCCCTGGGCGTAGCCGCAGCCGAACTTGCGGATCAGCGGGATGTCCATGCCGCCGACGAAGCCCACGGTATCGGTCTCGGAGGCCATCGCGGCGATCATGCCGACGAGGTAGGAGCCCTCGTGCTCGGAGAAGATGACCGACTTGACGTTGGGCTGGTCGACCACGCCGTCGATGATGACGAAGGTGGTGTCGGGATAGTCGGGCGCCACCTCGGAGAGCGGCGTCGCGAAGGAGAAGCCGGCCATCACGATGGGGTTGTTGCCGTTCTCGGCGAAGCGGCGGAGCGCCTGCTCACGCTGCGCGTCGGACTGCAGCTCGACCTCGTTGTACTCGCCGCCGGTCTCGTCGGCCCAGCGCTGGGCGCCGGTGTAGGCGCTCTCGTTGAACGACTTGTCGAACTTGCCGCCGAGATCGAAGATCAGCGCCGGGTCCGCAGCGTCCTGCGCCGAGGCGATGCCCGCGGAGAGGGCGAGCGCCGCGGAGGCGCCGAGAAATTTCGTCATGAAGGTCATGGATCACTCCCAGGTGGTTGTCCCGTCGCGAGGTCTGGCGCCCCGCTTCCGATGCGTCCCCGCACCGGCCATGCCGGGAATAAGGCAATGCGGGGCAGGGAGGGTCAATAGGATTCTGGCCGCGACGTGCCGTCCTCACGGGCGGTTGCCTCAGGATTGACCGGGTGCCGGTGCGTCAAGGGCCCGCGAAAGCAGCAGCGCATCCACGGCCGGGCCGCCCTCGCGCGGATAGTAGCCGCGACGCCGCCCGCTCTCGGTGTAACCCGCCGCCAGGTAAAGCGCGCGGGCCGGGGCGTTGTCGGCGGCGACCTCCAGGAACGCGGTCTCGGCGCCTCGCTCCTGAGCCGCCCGGTGGAAGTCCTCCAGGAGGGCGCGGGCGAGGCCCTGCCGCCGGTGGTCCGGGTCGGTGGCGAGTGTCAGGATCTCCGCCTCGTCCACGATGACCCGGGCGACGATCATGGCGCGGGAGTCGCCGAGCACCAGGCTCGACGGGCTCGACTGCAGCCGGCAGAACTCGTCGGCGCTCCAGGGTCGCTCCGTCTCGAAGGCGCGGGCGTGGAGGCGCGCCATTTCCTCGGGCTCCACCTCAGTCCTCCGCGAGGATGACCGGCGGCGGGTCGGAGGGCGGCGCGGCGTCCGCCGGGCGCACGTAGAGCGGCGCGGGGCGGGGGCCGGTCTCGCCGGAGGCGACCTTCGCGGCGGCGATGCCCAGGAGCGTTCGGGGCAGGTCCTCGATCTCTCGCGGGTCCGCCACGGGCGCGCCGGGCAGGAGCGCGGCGATCTCCTCGGCCCGGTGGCCGACGATGCGCGCGCCGCCGGGCAGTCCGAGCGCGGCGAGCGCCGGGCCGTCGAGCGCCGAATGCGCGGGCGGGGCGGTGGGCCGTCCGTTCTCGAACCGTTGCAGGTAGACTTGGTCGCGCGGGGCCGCGAGGCTGACGATCTCGACGGAGCCGCCCGGGGCCGTGCCCCGCATCATCTCGAAAGTGGAGACGCCCACCGCCGGGACGCCCAGCCCCAGCGAGAGCCCCCGGGCGGCGCTGACGGCGATGCGGGTGCCGGTGAAATTGCCGGGTCCGATGCCGACGCCGATCGCCGTCACGTCCCGAAAGCCGAGACCGGCGTCGGCGAGCAGCGCCTCGAGAAACGGGAAGAGCCGCTCGCCCTGGCCGCGGGCCATCTCCTCGATGCGGGTGACGACGGATCCGTCGGCGCAACGCAAAGCGGCGGCGCAATGCGCCGCCGATGTGTCGAAGCCGAGAAGGATCGTCTCAGGCGGCAACCGGCCGGACTTCCGTCACCTCGGGGATGTAGTGCCGCAGCAGGTTCTCGATCCCCATTTTGAGCGTCAGGGTCGAGGAGGGGCAGCCCGCGCAGGCGCCCTGCATGTGCAGGTAGACCACGCCCCGGTCGAAGCCGTGGAAGGTGATGTCGCCACCGTCCTGCGCCACCGCCGGACGCACGCGGGTGTCCAGCAGCTCCTTGATCTGGCCCACGATCTCGGCGTCTTCGCCGTCGTGCTGGGCGTGCTCGACGGCGCCGCCCGCGCCCTCCATGACCGGCGCGCCGGACTGGTAGTGCTCCATGATCGCGCCGAGGATGGCGGGTTTGACGTGGTCCCACTCGACGCCGTCGGCCTTCGTGACGGTGACGAAGTCGGTGCCGAAGAAGACGCCGGTCACCCCGTCCACCGCGAAGATGCGGCGCGCGAGGGGCGAGTTGCCGGCCGCGTCGGGGCTGGCGAAATCGGCGGTGCCCGCGTCCAGAACGGCCTGGCCGGGCAGGAACTTCAGCGTCGCCGGGTTCGGCGTGGATTCGGTCTGGATGAACATCGGCGGCTCCCGTGTCTGGTTACCCAGCATATGCGGGTTCGGGGCCGAACGGTCAAGGTCTCTTGGAATCGTTCTAAGAAGCTCCGGGCGGCGGTGCGAGACGCGCCGCCCGGAGCCGTCCGTCAGTTCTTCCGGTCGTCCAGATCGACCGTCACGCGGCTCTGGGCGAGAACCTGATCGCCGTCGAGGAGATAGGCCACGAGACCGCCCACGGGGCGGTTGTGCACGTCGACGCGCACGTTCGTGTTCGCGCCCGCGCGGACATTGGTCGTGCCGAGGATCGTGTCGCGGGCATCGCGCACTTCGACCACGCCGTCGACGTCGGACACGACCGTCCCCAGGTCGAGGATCGTCCGGCCGTCCTGGCGGTCGATGATGGTGAAGTAGCTGTCCGCCGAGGCCACGCCCGCGGTGGAGACCGCGGCCGCGAGAGCAAGGGAGAGGAGTCGTGCCATATGACATTCCTTTCAGGAGGAGCGCGGCGGATGCCGGGCCGGGTTGCGGTAGGACCTAGAAAGGAAGCGAGTGACGTAGGGTAAATAAGCCTGATCCATCACGAAAGAGTGCGGCGCGGGCGGGCCCGCCGGTCTTGAAAGGCGGACGGGGTCGACGGGCCCCGGGTTCTGCGCGCCGGTGAACAGCGGGGCCGGCTGTCAGGCTCGGAATGCGGCGAATGGAGAAACAAGATGACCCGGCGGATCGCAGGGCAGCGTGGCGTCACATAATCGTGAACTAAACCGTTCAGTCAGGGTATGTCGGGCTCCGTCCGGCCCGGACCCCGTTGGCGGGCGACGCCTGTGCGGCACCGCCCGCGAGACGCGGGTCTCAGTTGTCCCGGTCGACCCGCACGAGGCCTTCGGCGAGCACGTTGCCGTCGGCGACGAGCACGGCGGTCAGATCGGTGTTCGGCGTGGTCTTCACGTCGACGCGGACGCGGTCGTTGGCGCCGGCGCGGACGGTGGTCTGGCCGAGGACGGCATCCTTGCTGTCGCGGATCTCGACGACGCCGTCGAGGTCGGAGACGACCGTGCCGAGGTCGAGGATCGCGCTGTCCTGACGGTCGATGATGGTGAAGTAGCTGTCGGCCGTGGCGGCACCGGCGGTGGCGACGGTTGCGGCAAGGGCGAGGGCGATGGTGCGTTTCATGTGTCTTTTCCTTTCTCTGTGCGACCCGAGGGAGGTCAGGCCGCCGTTGCGGTGGGCTAGAGAAAAGGTCGCCGGAGCCCCCGGAAAAGGTCTGGCTCGATCACGAAAAATCGCAGGCGAAACGGGGGTTTGGCGCCCTTGATTTCGCTCGACGCCGACCGGGTCCCCGGTTCTGCGCTGTGCCGCACAGTGGCGGGAAGCCGTCCGCGCAGAACTGTGGCCCGCGGGATACGCCATGTCCCAGGACACAGGCGACGTTACGTCCTGACGCAAAAATGTGAACCGACCTGTTCAGATTTGCATCGGGCCCGATCCGGGGCGTCGGAACCGCCGGACGGGCTCAGGTAATCGCCTCGAGCCGTTCCTTCGAGATGTCGCCGGGGACGATGGTGATCGGAACGGGCAGCGTCCCGGCCGTCCGGGTCAGCTGGGTGACCAGCGGGCCCGGGCCCTTCTTGTCCGACGCCGCGCCCAGCACCAGCACGCCGATCTCCGGGTCGTCGCGGATGTGTTCGAGGATCTGCGGCACCGCCTCGCCCTCGCGGATCACAAGCTCCGGGTCGACCTTCTGCTTGTCGCGCATCCATTTCGCAAAGACCTCGAAGTGCACCTCGATGCGCTCGCGGGACTCGGCCCGCATGATCTCGCCCACGCCCATCCAGTGGTTGAATTCCTCGGGGGGAATGATCGACAGCACCGTGACGCCACCGCCCGTCTTGGCGGCGCGCATGGCGGCGAACCGCATGGCGTTCAGGCATTCGCGACTGTCGTCGAGGACGACGAGGAACTTGCGCATCTGGGTCTCCCTTGACCGCAGCATGCCGCGTGCGCGCACGGCTGGCAATCTGCGGCTGCAAGGCCCTTGGAGCCGGGTTCGAGCAGCAGTCAGAGCGCGAAGAACCCGTAGCGGACCGGCCCCTCGCGAAGCATCAGCCTGCGCTCGCGGCCCAGTCCCAGTAGAGCTCGCGCGCGTGCCGCGTCACCGGGCCGACCTGGTAGGAGACGTCGTCAAAGGCGGTGACGGGCGTCACCTTGTTCATGTTGCCGGTCAGGAAGACCTCGTCCGCCGCGCGGGCGTCGTCGAAGGTCAGCACGGTCTCGTGCACCTCGTAGCCCGCCGCGCGCAGGTTCAGGATATGGCGGCCCCGGGTAATCCCGGCGAGGAAGGTGCCGTTCGGGATCGGCGTGAAGACCGCGCCGTCCTTCACCAGGAAGACGTTTGCCGTCGCGCTCTCGGCGAGGTTGCCCATGGCGTCGGCCACCAGGGCGTTCTGGCAGCCCCGCGACCGGGCCTCGGCCAGCATCCGGGCGTTATTGGGATAGAGGCAGCCTGCCTTGGCGTTGACCACCGCGTTCTCCAGCACCGGGCGGCGGAAGCGGGTGGTCGTCACCTTCACGCCGGCGTCGGCGGGGGCCATCGGGATCTCTTCCAGGCAGATGGCGAAGCCCGGCGTGCCCTCGCCGGGGACGATGGCCGCCATGCCGTTCTCGATGCCCCAGTACATCGGCCGGATGTAGACGGCCGCGTCCTCGGGGTAGAGGGCGAGCCCCTCTCGGACGATCTCCACCATGTCCTCGACCGGAAGGTGGGGGGTCAGCATCAGCGCCTCGGCCGAGCGGTTCACCCGCGCGCAATGCGCCTCGAGGTCCGGAGCGAGGCCATTGGCATAGCGGGCGCCGTCGAAGACCGAGGAGCCGAGCCAACTGCCGTGGTCGGCCGCGCGCATGATCATCGCGTTGCCGTCGTGCCAGCTGCCCTCGAAATACGTCCGGATATTCGTCCCCGCCGCCATGCGTCCCGTGCTCCTGTCTTCCTGAGAGCGCGCAGGCTAGGCGAGGGGGCGAGGGAGGTCCAGAGCCGCCGGGCGGTGTGGCGCCCGGGCAGGGCGGCCCGGGCACCGTGGGGTCGGCCGGGACAGGCCGGGATGTCGCGCGGGTCGGGACGGCCCGCGACAGCCCGTCTCTACAGGGCCTCCGTGTCGTCCTCGTGACAGTCGTTCGTACCGGCTCAGCCGAGCCGCATCAGCGCAGGCACGTCGAGAGGCGCGTTGACCATCTTCAATGTGCCGTCGGGCTCCCGCGGCCATTCGGACTCCGGCCTGTCGGCATAGAGCTCCACCCCGTTCTCGTCGGGGTCGCGCAGGTAGACCGCCTCGCTCACCCCGTGGTCCGCGGCGCCGTCGAGCGGGATGCCGGCCTCCACCACCCGCCGGACCGCCGCGCCGAGGGAGGCCCGGTCCGGGTAGAGGAAGGCCGTGTGGAAGAGCCCGGTGTGACCGCGCGGCGGCGGCGTGCCGCCCGCGCTCTCCCAGGTGTTCAGGCCGATGTGGTGGTGGTAGCCGCCGGCCGAGAGGAAGGCGGCGCCGGGGCCGTAGCGCTGGGTCAGCTCGAACCCCAGCACGCCGGAATAGAAGGCGATGGACCGCTCGAGGTCGGCGACCTTCAGGTGAACGTGGCCGATGCGCGCGGCCGGGGGTGCGACGTAGGTCATGGCTGTCTCCGTTTGCCTTTCCGAGATAGACAGGTGCGGTCGCGCGCGAAACTGGCGAAAACGAGCGGGACTTGGTGCGTGAACGCGAAGAGGTGGCCATGACGCCGACCGGACGACGCAGGCTATGGATCCTGGTGCCCCTCTACGCGGCGGCGCTGGGAGCGGGGCTCTGGCTGGCGCGCACGCTCCCCGGCTGGCTGGCGGCCGAGTATGCCATGGGCGGCGCTATGCTGGTGACGGCGGCGGTGGTCTACGTCATGGTCTCCGCCGTGCCATTCGTGCCGGGGGCCGAGATCGGCATGGGGCTGATGCTCGCCTTCGGCGCGCAGGCGGCGCCGCTGGTCTACCTCGGCATGGTGGGGGCGCTCTGCCTTGCCTACGCGGCGGGCCGGCTGGTGCCCGCGCCGGTCCTGGCGCGGATCTTCCTCGCGCTCGGGCTGCGGCGCGCGGCGGGGCTTGTCTCGCAGGGAGCCGAGCTCGACAGCGAGTCACGGCTCGAACTCTTCGTCGAGAACGCGCCGGGGCGTTGGGTGCCGGTGCTGCTGCGCCACCGCTACCTCGCGCTCGTCCTGGCACTGAACTTTCCCGGCTCGGCCCTGGTGGGGGGCGGTGGCGGGCTCGCCATGCTGGCCGGGATGAGCCGGCTCTACCCGGCCTGGGCCTTTGTCCCCACGGTGCTCCTGGCGGTGGCGCCGCTGCCGCTGGTGGTCTTCCTGATGGCCTGAGGGCCGGTCCCCGCGTCGAGCCGGGGACGGGGGGCTGTCTGCCCCCCGGGCCGCGCGGGCGCGGCCACCCCCCGAGGAATATTTGGACCCAGAAGAGGGAGGATCAGCCCCGGATGAGGCCGACCGTCTCGTAGGTCTTGGCCAGGATCGGGGCCGCGATGGCGCGGGCGCGCTCGGCGCCGCGGGCGAGGGTGCGGTCGATCTCGGCGGGGTCGTCCATCAGGCGGCGCATCTCCTCGGCCACCGGCGCGAGCTTCTCGACGGCGAGCTCGGCGAGGGCGGGCTTGAACTGGCCCCAGCCGGCGCCGGCGTAATCGCGCAGGACCTCGGCCGAGCTCCGGTCGGAGAGCGAGGCGTAGATGTCCACGAGGTTCCTGGCTTCGGGGCGCTCCTTGAGGCCCTCCATGGTCTCGGGCAGCGGCTCGGGGTCGGTCCGGGCCTTCTTGAACTTCTTGGCGATCGTGTCGGCATCGTCGGTCATGTTGATCCGTTCCATGTCCGACTGGCCCGACTTCGACATCTTCTTGGAGCCGTCGCGCAGGTTCATGACCCGGGTCGCGGGGCCGTCGATCACCGGCTCGGTCAGCGGGAAGAACTCCGTGCCGTAGTCGTGGTTGAACTTCGCCGCGATGTCGCGGGTGAGCTCGACGTGCTGCTTCTGGTCCTCGCCCACCGGGACGTGGGTCGCGTGGTAGAGCAGGATGTCGGCGGCCATCAGCGAGGGGTAGGCGTAGAGGCCTAGGCTCTCCTTCTCGGAGTTCTTGCCGGCCTTCTCCTTGAACTGGGTCATCCGGTTCATCCAGCCCACGCGCGCCACGCAGTTGAAGATCCAGGCGAGCTCGGCGTGCTCGTGCACCTGGCTCTGGTTGAACAGGATCGACTTCTCGGGGTCGATGCCCGCGGCGAGGTAGCCCGCGGCGACTTCGCGGGTCATGCCGGGCAGCTCGGAGGGCTCCTGCCAGACGGTGATCGCATGCAGGTCGACGACGCAGAAGATGCAGTCGGTCCCGCGCTCCTGCCAGTCGACGAACCGCTTGATCGCGCCCAGGTAGTTGCCGAGCGTGAGGCCCCCCGACGGCTTGATGCCGGAGAAGACGCGGGTGGAGAACTGGCTGTCTGACATGGGATTTCCAAGACTGGCGTTCCGGGACGGCCTCGCTTACCCACGGGGGGTCAGAGCGTCAAGAAGAGCCCCCCTCGCCTCATGAGCGACGAGTTTCCCCTCAATCGCATGCCCGGCGTGATCCTCGCGATCGCGGGCGCGATGCTGCTGGCGGAGGCGGTCTTTTCGCTCGCCTCGGCGGGGATCCTCGGCGGGCGCACCGGCATCGGCTGGCGCTCCTGGGCGGTGCAGGACTATGCCTTCGCGCCGCGGGTGCTGGAGCTTCTGGGCGCGCCGGGCGGGGCCTGGAGCCCCGATCTGCTCAAGCGCTTCGTCACCTATGCCTTCGTTCATGGCTCGGTCACCAATACCGCCTTCGCCGTGGTCATCACGCTGGCGCTGGGCAAGTTCTGCGGCGAGGTGCTGGGCGAGGTGCAGCTCGCGGCGCTCTGGCTCGCGTGCACCGTGGGCGGAGCGCTGGTCTTCGGGCTCGCGGTGCAGGAGAACGCGGCGCTGATCGGCGGCTTTCCGGGGGCCTACGGGCTGATCGGGGCCTATACCTACCTGCTCTGGGTGCATCTGGGTCGGCAGGGGGCGCGGCAACTCGCGGCTTTCCGGCTGATCGGGGTGCTGGTGGCGCTGCAGCTGATCTTCTCGGTGTTCTTCGGGCCATCGCCCATCTGGGTGGCCGAGATCGCGGGCTTCGTGCTGGGCTTCGCCATCACGCCGGTCCTCGTGCCCGGCGGCTGGACGGCGTTGCTCGCGAAGCTCCGGGAGCGGTAGGGGCGATTTGGTCGTGCGGTGGGGTGGAACCCCGCCCGACGCATCTCCGCTCCGGAGCTACCCCCGCCGCATGGCGCCCTTGAGCTCCGCCAGCCGCATCGCGCCAGTGACCTGCGCCGCGGCGAAGTAGACCACGATCCCCAGGCCGACGAGCCCGGCGAGGGCCGCGTAGCGCGAGCTGCCGCTCTCCAGAAGCGGCGCGCCGGCCCAGGCGGCGGCCCAGAGCACCGCGCCCATGAGCGCGGCGGAGAGCACGATTGGAGGCACCCGGCGGCGGAGCCGGGGGTCGATCGTCGCGGCCTCGCCCAGGCGCTTGCGGGCGCCGAGGGCCAGCAGCACGACGAGCGCCCAGCCGGCGAGCGTGGTGCCCCAGGCGGCGGCGGTGAAGCCGATGACCGGCGCGAGGCCGATGGCCACCACGGCGTTCACCACCATCGAGACCAGCGCGTAATAGAACGGCCGGCGGGTGTCTTCCCGCGCGAAGAAGAGCGGCTGCAGCGCCTTCTGCAGCACGAAGGCCGGCAGCCCCGCGCCGTAGATCGCGACCGCAAGGGCCGTGGCGGCGGTATCGGAGGCGTCGAAGGCGCCGCGCTGGAACAGGACGCCGACGATCGGGCCGGGGATCACGATCAGGGCGATGGCGGCGGGCACGGTCAGGGCCAGGGAGAACTCGCAGGCGCGGTTGAAGGCGTTCTGGCCGCCGATGGAGTCCTGCGCAGCGATCCGGCGTGAGAGATCGGGCAGCAGGACGATGCCCACCGCGATGCCCACCACGCCCAGCGGCAGCTGGTAGAGCCGGTCGGCATAGGCCAGCCAGGCGATGGCCCCGTCGAAGAAGCTCGCGACCTGCCGGCCCACGAGCAGGTTCACCTGCACCACGCCTCCCGCCAGGGCGGCCGGGGCGGCGATCCGGGCGAGCCGCTTCATCTCGGGCGTCAGGCGCGGGCGGCGCGGGATCACGGTGATACCCGCCCGCCGGGCCGCGACCCAGACGAGGGCGAGCTGCGCCACGCCTGCGACGAGGACGCCCCAGGAGAGGATGTAGCCCTCGGCAAGGCCGGCGGCCTCGAAGCCCTCGGGCCCCACGGACTCCGGCGCCCCGGTCGCGTACCAGAGCGCGCCCACGAGGATCACGTTGAGGATCACCGGCGCGGCGGCGGCGGCGGCGAAGCGGCCGAGCGCGTTGAGGACGCCCGAAAGCAGCGCGGCCATCGAGATCAGCAGGATGTAGGGGAAGACGATCCGCCCGAAGACCGTGGCGATCTCCAGCCGGTTGTCGGCGGCGAAGCCCCCCGCCATGGCAAGAACGAGGAAGGGCATGAAGACCAGCGCGACGACCGTCAGCCCGATCAGGATCGTCGCCAGCCCCGAGAGCGCATCGCGGGCGAAGCCCTCGGCGTCGCCGCCCGACTCCACCTTTTTCGAGAACATCGGCACGAAGGCCATGTTGAAGGCGCCCTCGGCGAAGAAGCGGCGGAACATGTTGGGCAGGGCGAAGGCCACGAAGAAGGCCTCGGCCACCGGGCCCGTGCCGAGGATCCCGGCGATCAGGATATCGCGGGCAAAGCCCAGCACGCGGCTGAGCAGGGTCCAGACCCCGACGGTCAGGAAGCCTGCGATGAGGCGGATCGGTTTCATGAGTGCATCCGGGCCCGCGGTTCTCCGTCCGCCCGGTTATCCGCTTCCCGGCCCGAGGGGAAGCGGCCTCGTGAGACGGGCGCGGAGGCGATCCCCCGCGCCCATCCCGGTGCCCGGATCTTACTCCTGCTCGGTCTGGGCGCCCGAACCGGGACGCGCCTTTCCGAGGTCCGGCTTCTGGCCGTAGGGCTTCATCTTCTCCTCGACGTGGTACTCGCTGCGGCCGTCGAGCGAGGGGCCGGAGGTCCAGCGGCCCTCGGGCGTCGGCTCGTCGAGCGAGGTGTTGAGGAAGTAGTAGCTGTCCTTCATCCGCTCGTGCTCTTCCGGCGTCGAGTTCGGGATCGGCAGGGCCTTTTCCCAGCCGCCGAGTTCCTCGATGACCGCCAGCCACTGCTGCTGGTGGTAGGTGTCCCGCGCGATGAGGAAAGAGAGCATGTCCTTCATGCCGGGGTCGTCGGTCATGTTGTAGAGCCGCGAGGCGAGCACCCGGCCGCCGCTCTCGGCGGTGGCGTTGGCCATCATGTCGGCGGCGAGGTTGCCGGTGGCGTAGACGTGGCTCATGTCGAAGGGCACGCCGTTCGAGTTCACCGGCATGGCCGAGAGCCCCGAGGACAGGATGTGGCGCGGGTTCATGCCGCCGAGGATGGCGTGCACGACCGGGTCCTTGGCCGCTTCCTCCTTGGCCTCGACCGGCGCACCTTCGAGGTTCAGCGCGACGGCATGGCCGAGGAACTCGATGTGGCTCAATTCCTCGGTGGCGGTCATCATGAGCATGTCGCGGTACTTCGCGTCGCCCCGGGCGCCCATGGCCTGGAAGAAGTACTGCATGGCGACGCGGATCTCTCCCTCGACCCCGCCGATGGCCTGCTGCAGGTATTTCGCGAAGGCCGGCTCCGGCTTGTCGACGCGGACTTCGTATTGAAGCTTCGAGGAATGGTGAAACATCAGGTACTCCATTGCTCTCGTCCCGGTGATCAAGCGGGAGCGATGGAGTCTGTTCCCGCGTGAATTCGCCGGGGGCGGATACCTGAACGTCAATCGACGCGGGCCCGCCGTCGCCCGAGAGCGTGCCCGGCCGATTAGCCTATCGGATTCCGTCGCTTCCGCCCTCCGGCGGACTCCCGCTCAGCCCTCCGCGCGCTGTGCGCCGCGGTCGATGGCCTCGCGCAACCTGCGCTCCAGCGTGCGCTGCCGCGCCTCGGCGTGGAATTTCAGCCCGAACATGTCCTTGACGTAGAAGCTGTCGACGACCTGCTCGCCGTATGTCGCGATGACGGCGCTGGCGATATAGACGTTCGAAGAGGCGAGCGTCCGCGTCAGGTCGTAGAGCAGGCCGGGACGGTCGCGGGTGTCCACCTCGATGATCGTGTAGATCTCGGAACCCTCGTTGTCGAAGGTGATCGAGGTCGGCACCGTGAAGGGCTTCTCGCGCTTCTTGAGCTTGTCGCGGTCGCGGAAGGCGTCGCGGGCCACGACCTCGCCCCGAAGCGTCTTGTCGATCATCGTGCGCAGGCGCGGCAGCTTCTCGGCCTCGTAGGGGCTTTCGTCCTGGTCCTGGATCCAGAAGGCCGCCGTGGCCCAGCCGTCCTTGGTGGTGAAGGTGCGGGCGTCCTTGATGTCGGCTCCCACCAGCGCCAGCGCCCCGCACATGCGGGAGAAGATGCCGGGGTGGTCCTGCATGACGAAGCAGACACGGGTCGCGTCGCGGTCCTCGTCGGGGGTGAGCTTCAGCGCGATCTCGTCGGGCTTCACCTCGCGCAGGAGTTCGGCGAAGTCGACGTGGGCGGTGACGTGCAGGCCCTGCCAGTAGGGCGCGTAGTGCCGCTGGGTCTCGGTGCGCAGCACCTTCTCTGGCCAGTCCGAGAGCGCCTCGCGCAGCTTGCGGCGCGCCTCGGTGCCGCGTTCCTCGCGGTTGATCGCCTCGAGCCCGTCTTCCAGCGCCCGCTTCGTCTGGCGGTAGAGCGCGCGCAGCAGCGCGGCCTTCCAGTTGTTCCAGACGTTGGGGCCGACGCCGCGGATGTCGCAGACCGTCAGCACCAGAAGCAGGTCGAGCCGCTCCTTGGTCTTCACCGCCTTGGCGAAGTCCTTGACGGTGCGCGGGTCGGCGATGTCGCGCTTCTGCGCCATGTCCGACATCAGCAGGTGGTAACGCACCAGCCACTCGACGGTCTCCGTCTCGCGCTTCTTGAGGCCGAGCCGGGGGCAGACGGTCCGGGCGATCCGCGCGCCGACGATTGAGTGGTCCTCGGGCCGGCCCTTGCCGATGTCGTGCAGCAGCATGGCGGCGAAGAGCACCTTGCGGTTCAGACCCTCGCGCAGGATCTGAGCCGCGACCGGCAGTTCCTCGTCGAGCTCGCCCCGCTCGATCTGCGCGAGGGAGGACACGACCTGGATGGTGTGCTCGTCCACCGTGTAGCTGTGATACATGTTGAACTGCATCATCGCGACGATGGGCTGGAACTCGGGGATGTAGGCCGCGAGCATGCCGAGTTCGTTCATCCGGCGCAGGGCGCGCTCGGGGTTGCCGTTCTTCAGCAGGGTGTCGAAGAAGATCCGCGCGGCCTCGGGGCTCGCGCGCATCTCCTCGTCCACCAGCCGCAGGTTCGCCGCGATCAGGCGCATGGCGTCGGGGTGGAGCAGTGTGCCCGTGCGCATCGCCTCGCGGAAGATCCGCAGGAGGTTGAGCTTGTCGCCGAGGAACTCGGCCTCGTCGCCGACGGTCAGCCGGTTCTGCTTGATGGCATAGGGCGGCTTCGCCTTCTTGCGCCGGGTCATCAGCCGAGTGAGCATCGGCTCGGGCTTGGTCTGGCTCTGCTCCAGCACGGTGAGGAAGATCCGGGTGAGGTCGCCGACCTGCGTCGCGCGGCGGAAGTAGTCCTGCATGAACCACTCGACCCCGCGCCGCCCGCCGCGGTCGCGGTAGCCCATGCGCTCGGCCACCTCGACCTGCATGTCGAAGGTCAGCTGGTCCACGGCGCGGTTGCCCAGCAGGTGCAGGTGGCAGCGCACGGCCCAGAGGAAATCCTCGGCGCGGATGAAGGTGTCGTATTCCTCGCGGCTGAACAGGCCGTGGTCGACCAGTTCGGCCGCGTCGCGGACGCCGTAGACGTACTTGCCGATCCAGAAGAGCGACTGCAGGTCCCGGAGGCCGCCCTTGCCCTCTTTCACGTTGGGCTCGACCATGTAGCGCTGGCCGCCCTGCTTGCGGTGCCGCTCGGCCCGTTCGGCGAGCTTCGCCTCGACGAAGGCGGGGGCGGAGGAGCGGAAAAGCTCGGTCCAGAGCCGCTCGCCCAGCTCTTCGGCCAGGGCGGCGTCGCCGGCGATGTGGCGGTACTCCACGAGGCTGGTGCGGATCGTGAAGTCCTGCTTCGCCAGGCGGATGCAGTCCTTCACCGTCCGGCTGGCGTGGCCGACCTTCAGCTTCAGGTCCCACAGGATGTAGAGCATCGTTTCGATGACGCTCTCGGCCCAGGGGGTGATCTTCCAGGGCGTGAGGAACAGCAGGTCGACGTCGGAATAGGCCGCCATCTCGCCCCGCCCGTAGCCGCCCACCGCGATCAACGAGAGCCGCTCGCCCTCCGTGGGGTTGTTCAGCGGATGCACCCGGGTGGTCGCGATCTCGAAGACCATGCCGACGATCTGGTCGGTGAGCCAGGCATAGGAGCGTTTGACCGGGCGCGAGTCGTGGGGCTTCGCGGCGAAGGCCCGCGCGATCTCGTCCATGCCGCGGGTGCGGGCCGCCGAGAGGCAGGCGACGAGATCCGGCTTGGCCTCGGAGGGCGTCTCCGCCCCGGAATAGATCGCCTCGACCTCCGCCGCGACGGCGGCACGGTCGAAAATGGCCTCGGCCGGAGACACGAGGTCATCCGGCCGCGGGGTCTTCACGTCTTCGGGGACGTCGGTCTCAGAAACCGGCGCGGCCGAAGGAGTTTGGAGCTGGGTCAACGACCGTCACCTGGTTGTTCTGGATCCGCGCCACGGCGAGCGCGCGTTCGTTGGTGCCGTCCGGCCGCAGGCGGAAGATGCCCGAGGTCCCGGTGAAGCCCGCCGATTGGGTCAGCGAGCTGGCCGTCAGCGCGTCGGAGTTGCCCTGGGCCACCAGCGCGCCGATGGCGGCGATGCCGTCGTAGGCGAGACCGGCCAGCGGGTGCGGCGCGTCTCCATAGCGCGCGGCGAAGCGGCTCTCGAAGCTCTGCATCGCGGCCTGGTTGGGGCGCGCGAAGTAGCCGCCCTGCAGCCCCGGCAGCGAGATCGCCTGCGAGAGCGCGTCCCAGCGGGTCAGGCCGAAGTAGGGCGTGGACGAGGTGTCGAGCCCCGCCTCGGGTAGGGCGGAGGCGATGATCGGCAGGTCGGCGTTCACGCCGCCGGTGAGGAAGACGGCCTCGGCGCCGCTCTGCTCGGCGGCGGCGGCGATGCGCGGCGCGGCCTCCATGATCGCCTGCTGCGAGGTCATGGGATAGCTCTCCATCCCGAGGACGGTGGCGCCGTTGCGCTGGGCCTCGCGGGCGATGGCGTCGCGGCCGGTCGTGCCCTGCGGGTCGTTGCCGTAGACCACGAGGTAGCGGTCGATCCCCTGGCTGTTGCCGAAGCGGACCAGGCGGCGGGCGGTGTTCTCGAAGGTCGGCCCGAGGATGAAGAGGTTGCCGCCCGCGACAGAGGTGGTGTTGGTGAAGGCCAGCACGTTGACGTTCTGCGCGACGACCGCCGAGCTCGCCGCAGCGGCGGCATCGGCCCGGAGCGGTCCGAGGATGATCTGAGCGCCGTCGGCCACGGCCTGCTGCGCGACCTGGGCCGCCTGGCCCGGCGAGGCGGCGGTGTTGTAGACGCGCAGGTCGATGTCGGCGCCCTGCAGATCGGAAATCGCGAGCCGGGCGGCGTTCTCGAGGTCACGGGCGATCTGGGCATCGCCGCCGATCGAGGAGCCGGCGGGCACCAGGAGCGCGACAGGGACGGGAGCGGAGGGATCGATTCGGGGGCCGGAGTCTCCGCCGAAGCCGGCGGTCGGTCCGTCGACCACGGTACAGGCTGAGAGCCAGACGGCAGCCAGGAAGGCGGCCAGTCGGGCGGCGGGGCGGCGGATCGTTCGGGCGTCCATGCGGGGGCTCCTTTGAGGTCGTCCGGTCTTGTGGCGGCGGGCGCGGGCTGGTTCTGTCGCCGGAGCGTCCCGGACCCGGGGTCTTGGGCATCATAGGTTTCGCAGCCGGAGTTTCTAGGCATGAATTCCGATCCCCGGCCGCTCTCCGCCGGCCTCTACCTCGTGGCGACGCCCATCGGGAACGCGCGGGACATCACCCTGCGCGCGCTCGACGTGCTGGCCGCAGCCGACACGCTCGCCGCAGAGGACACCCGCACCGCGCGGCGACTGATGGAGATCCACGGCGTTCCGCTCGGCGGGCGGCGCGTGCTGGCCTACCACGACCATAGTTCCGCGCCGGACCGGGCCCGGCTGGTCGAAGCGGCACGCACCGGGTCGCTCGCCTACGTCTCGGAGGCCGGGACGCCGCTGCTCGCCGACCCGGGCTTCCGGCTGGCGCGCGAGGTGCGCTCGGCGGGCGGGGCGGTGACCGCGGTGCCCGGCGCTTCGGCCCTGCTCGCGGCGCTCTCGGTCGGCGGGTTGCCGACCGACCGCTTCTTCTTCGCGGGCTTCCTGCCCTCCGCCCGCGCCGCCCGCCGCGCCGCCCTCGCCGAGCTCGCCCAGGTCCCCGCGACGCTGGTCCTTTACGAAAGCCCGAACCGGGTGACGGACCTCCTGGGAGACATCGCCGAGGGCCTCGGTCCCGACCGCCCGGTCTCGCTCTGCCGCGAGCTGACCAAGAAGTTCGAGGAGGTCGTCTCGGGCCCCGCCGGCGCGATCGACCCCGCCGGGCTGACCCTGAAGGGCGAGTTCGTGGTGCTCGTGGGCGCGGCGGAGAAGGGAGAGGGCCCCGGCGAGGAGGAGATCGACGCGGCGCTGCGACAGGCGATGGAGACGATGCGGGTCAAGGATGCCGCCACGGCCGTCGCCGGGGCGCTCGGCCTGCCGCGGCGGGAGGTCTACCAGAGGGCGCTGACCTTGAGGGAATCTTAAGACTCTCGTGCGAGACAGGTCGTCATCGGAGACGGAGCATCGCATGACCAGGACCAGCAGGATCAGTCGCGGGATGACCAACTACCATTCGGGCGCCCATGCCGAGGGCTCCGTCGCCCGTGACTACGACCGGCGCGGCAAGGCGCTCGTCGCCCGCCGATGGCGGGGCACCCTGGGAGAGATCGACCTGATCCTGCGCGACGGCGCCGGGCTTGTCTTCGTCGAGGTCAAGAAGAGCCGCGATCATGCCCGCGCCCTGGCGCGCGTCACCCGGCGCCAGACGGAGCGGATCATGGCGACCGCCCAGGAATTCCTCGGCACCCAACCCGAGGGCCAGCTTACCCCGGTGCGTTTCGACGTCGCCACCGTCGACGCCCGGGGGGAGGTCCGGGTCGTGGAAAACGCCTTCGCGGTGTGACCGCCATCCTGCAGGGGCGCACAGGTCCTCGGGCATGGACAGTCGAGCGCGGCTGCGCCATCTCTTGCGCCGAACCGCGCAACGGGGGAGCCCATGCCGCTCAAGGTCGCCATACAGATGGACCCGATCGGTGCGATCGATATCGCCGCCGACAGCACCTTTCGCATCGCCGAAGAGGCGCAGGCGCGGGGGCATTCTCTCTTCTACTACACGCCCGACCAGCTGGCCTACGTGAACGGCCGCGTCGTGGCGAATGGGGCCGACCTCACCGTGCGCCGGGTCAAGGGCGACCATTTCGAGGTCGGGGAGACGCGGACCGCGGATCTGTCCGAGTTCGACGTCGTCTGGCTGCGCCAGGACCCGCCCTTCGACATGTCCTACATCACCACCACGCACCTTCTGCAGCGCATCGCGGGCTCGACCTTGGTGGTCAACGACCCGTTCTGGGTGCGCAACTACCCCGAGAAGCTGCTGGTCCTCGACTTCCCCGACCTCACGCCGCCCACCGCAATCGCCCGCGACCTCGCCACGATCCGCGCCTTCCGGGAGGAACATGGCGACATCATCGTCAAGCCGCTCTACGGCAACGGCGGGGCCGGGGTCTTCAAGCTGGCGCCGGGCGACGGCAACCTCGCCTCGCTGCACGAGCTCTTCACGGGGATGAGCCGCGAGCCGCTGATCGTGCAGAAGTTTCTCCCCTCGGTGGAGAAGGGCGACAAGCGCGTGATCCTGGTCGACGGAGAGCCCGCGGGCGCGATCAACCGCGTGCCGCAGAAGGGCGAGACGCGCTCGAACATGCATGTGGGCGGGCGGGCCGAGAAGGTCGCGCTCACCGACCGGGACCGCGAGATCTGCGCCCGGATCGGGCCCCTGCTGCGAGAGAAGGGCCAGGTCTTCGTCGGTATCGACGTGATCGGCGAGTGGCTGACGGAGATCAACGTGACCTCTCCGACCGGCCTGCAGGAGCTGGAGCGGTTCGACGGCTCCAACGTGACCGGCATGATCTGGGAGGCGATCGAGCGGCGGCGGGGGCAGGCCGGCTGAGGGCAAGCGGCCGCTCCGACCCCAACGCGGGTAACGCGCGGTTATCATGGATATTCTCCCCCGCCCGCCGTCGGGTGCTGGCCTTGGGGCGACGTGGGCGCGTCGGAGTTGAGGGGTTGAACCCAGACAGAACCGCGCGCCGCCTCACTTCGCTCGTGCCTCCCCCGCCCCATAGACCCCGCCGGGCACCCGGGCTAAGACCGGGCGCGAATTCAGGCGAGGGGACCCATGTCCGCACACGGCACACCGATCCCGATGACGGCAACGAGGGGCGGACCGCTCCGGGGCGAGGCGCATGTGCCGGGCGACAAGTCGATTTCGCACCGGTCGCTGATCCTCGGCGCGCTCTCGGTGGGCGAGACCACGATCACCGGCCTGCTGGAGGGACAGGACGTCCTCGACACCGCGAAGGCCATGCGCGCCTTCGGCGCCGAGGTCACGCAGAACGGAGAGACCTGGCACGTCCACGGCGTCGGCACCGGCGGCTTCGGCGAGCCCGAGGACGTCATCGACTGCGGCAACTCCGGCACCGGTGTGCGGCTCATCATGGGCGCCATGGCCACCAGCCCGATCACGGCGACCTTCACCGGCGACGCGAGCCTGCGCGGGCGGCCCATGGGACGGGTGACCGATCCGCTCGCGCTTTTCGGCTGCCGCGCCGTGGGGCGCGAGGGCGGGCGCCTGCCGATGACGCTCGTCGGCGCGCGCGAGCCTGTGCCGGTGCGCTACGAGGTGCCCGTGCCCTCGGCGCAGGTGAAATCGGCCGTCCTGCTCGCCGGCCTCAACGCGCCGGGCGAGACCGTGGTGATCGAGCGCGAGGCGACGCGCGACCACACCGAGCGAATGCTCGCGGGCTTCGGTGCCGAGATCGCCTCGGACCAGACCAACGAAGGCCGGGTCATCACCCTGCGCGGCCAGCCGGAGCTGCGGCCGCAGCGCATCGCCGTGCCCCGCGACCCTTCCTCGGCCGCCTTCCCGGTCTGCGCCGCGCTGATCGCCGAGGGGTCGGACGTTCTGGTGCCGAACATCGGGCTCAACCCGACCCGCGCGGGGCTCTTCACCACGCTGCGCGAGATGGGCGCGGACCTCAGCTACGAGAACGAACGCGAGGAGGGCGGCGAGCCGGTCGCGGACCTTCGCGCGCGCTTCTCCGAAGGGCTCAAGGGGATCGAGGTGCCGCCCGAGCGCGCGGCCTCGATGATCGACGAATACCCCGTGCTCTCGGTCGTCGCGGCCTGCGCCGAGGGGACCACGGTGATGCGCGGCGTGAAGGAGCTGCGGGTCAAGGAGAGCGACCGGATCGACGCCATGGCGCAGGGGTTGCGCGCGGCGGGGGTCGACGTCGAGGAGGGCGATGACTGGTGGATCGTCCACGGACGCGGCCCGGGCGGCGTGCCCGGGGGCGTCACGGTGGAGAGCCGTCTCGACCACCGGATCGCCATGTCCTTCCTCGTGCTGGGCCTTGCCACGCGACAGCCCATGCGGGTCGACGACGCGGGGCCGATCGCCACCTCCTTCCCGGTCTTCGAGCCGTTGATGACGGGGCTGGGCGCCGGGATCGCGCGGGATGGCTGAGGGCTCCTGCCTCTGCGGCGCGGTGCGCTACCGGGTGACGGCGGCGCTCCGGCCTGTGATCGGCTGCCACTGCCGGCAGTGCCGCAAGACCTCGGGCCATTTCGTCGCCGCGACATCGGCCCCCCGCGAGAGCGTCGATATCTCGGGCGAGGTGCGCTGGTACCGCAGCTCGGAGACCGCGCGGCGCGGCTTCTGCCCGGTCTGCGGATCGAACCTCTTCTGGGACGGACCGGGGTCGCATCTGTCGATCCACGCGGGCACGCTCGACGGCGACGTGGGGATTCGGCTGACGGGCCATATCTTCTGCGCCGACAAGGGCGCCTACTACGAGATCGCCGACGGCCTGCCGCAGGCCGAGGGCGAAGACCCGGGGATGACGACGCAGGTGCTGGAATGAGCGAACGATTCACGGTCGCGATCGACGGGCCCGCTGCCTCGGGCAAGGGAACCATCAGCCGTGCGGTGGCCGCGCGGCTGGGCTTCGCGCACTTGGACACCGGCCTGCTCTACCGCGCCGTCGGGGCGCGGATGCTCGAGGGGCAGGAGCCGGTGGAGGCCGCGCGCAGCCTCGACCCGTCGGAGCTGGACGAGGAGCGGCTGCGGACCGGCCCGGTGGCGCAGGCGGCCTCGCAGGTGGCGGCGCTGCCCGAGGTGCGGCAGGCGCTGACGGATTTCCAGCGCGCCTTCGCTCGCAGGGCAGGGGGCGCGGTGCTGGACGGGCGCGACATCGGGACGGTGATCTGCCCCGAAGCCGAGGCCAAGCTCTTCGTCACCGCCTCGCCGGAGTGCCGGGCGGAGCGGCGCTACAAGGAGCTCTCGGCCAAGGGCTACGACGTCACCGAGGACTCCGTGCTTGAGGACGTGCGGGCCCGGGACGCGCGCGACAGCGAGCGGGCCGTGGCGCCGATGCGCCCAGCCGAGGATGCTGTGGAGATCGACACGACGACCCTGTCGATCGAGGAGGCCATCGAGACGGCGCTGGCCGTCATCGAGGCGCGCCGCCCCGCCGTCCGAGGCGACGGCGCGGCGCAGTGAAATGGCAGGAGAGGCGGCGCCGCCAATGGGCGGTCCGGAACACCTGTCGGAGGACTTATGCTCCCCCGTTGCGCAAGGATGGCTCGGCCCCCGGTCTGAGGGTCCGGACCTGTCTGCTGGATCCGCGGAGGACCCTAGGCCCAACGGGTTAACGTCCCCTTGCGCCGCCGCGCGGCGGGGTTGCCAATCGCCGGGGCCTCGTCTATAGGGGCCCCCGTCGAAGCGGCGGGACTGTCGCGAGCGGAGTTGAGGCAGGGTCGGTCACAGCCGGCCCTCTTTTGTATCCGGCCCTTCGGCCAACCCACCGTCAAGACCGGCGGAGACAACCGCCCGGCCCGAATAGAAAACGCAAAGGAAATCCAAAGCCACATGGCTCAGAACGCATCCATGGAGGACTTCGAGGCCCTCCTTAACGAAAGCCTCGAAATGGACACGCCGACCGAGGGGTCGGTGGTCAAGGGCAAGGTCATCGCCGTCGAGGCGGGCCAGGCCATCATCGACGTCGGCTACAAGATGGAAGGCCGCGTCGATCTCAAGGAATTCGCGAATCCCGGCGAGACGCCCGACCTGGACGTCGGCGACGAGGTCGAAGTGTACCTCCGCAACGTCGAGAACGCCCGCGGCGAAGCCGTCATCTCGCGCGAGATGGCCCGCCGTGAAGAAGCCTGGGACCGCCTGGAGAAGGCCTACGCCGACGAGGAGCGCGTCGAGGGCGCGATCTTCGGCCGCGTGAAGGGTGGCTTCACCGTCGATCTCGGCGGCGCCGTGGCCTTCCTGCCCGGCTCCCAGGTCGACGTGCGCCCGGTCCGGGATGCCGGCCCGCTCATGGGTCTCAAGCAGCCCTTCCAGATCCTCAAGATGGACCGCCGCCGGGGCAACATCGTCGTTTCCCGCCGCGCCATCCTGGAAGAGAGCCGTGCCGAGCAGCGCGCCGAGGTCATCGCCAACCTGCATGAAGGTCAGGCGGTCGACGGCGTGGTCAAGAACATCACCGAGTACGGCGCCTTCGTCGATCTCGGCGGCGTCGACGGCCTGCTGCACGTCACCGACATGGCCTGGCGCCGTGTGAACCACCCCTCCGAGATCCTGTCGATCGGCGAGACCGTGAAGGTCCAGGTCATCAAGATCAACAAGGAGACCCACCGGATCAGCCTCGGCATGAAGCAGCTGCAGGAAGATCCCTGGGATACCGTGGTCGCCAAGTACCCGCTGGGCTCGGTCCACCAGGGCCGCGTGACGAACATCACCGACTACGGTGCATTCGTCGAACTCGAGGCCGGTGTCGAGGGCCTGGTCCACGTCTCCGAGATGAGCTGGACCAAGAAGAACGTCCATCCCGGCAAGATCGTCTCCACCTCCCAGGAGGTCGAGGTCATGGTGCTGGAGATCGACGAAGCCAAGCGTCGCGTGTCGCTCGGCCTCAAGCAGACCCAGCGCAACCCGTGGGAAGTCTTTGCCGAGACGCACCCCGAGGGGACCGAGGTCGAGGGCGAGGTCAAGAACATCACCGAGTTCGGCCTCTTCGTCGGCCTGCCCGGCGATATCGACGGCATGGTCCACCTCTCGGATCTCACCTGGGAAGGCCGGGGCGAGGACGTCATCGGCGACTATCGCAAGGGTGACGTTGTCCGCGCCAAGGTGCTCGAGGTCGACACCGAGAAGGAGCGCATCTCGCTCTCCATCAAGGCGCTCGAGGACGACCCATTCGCGGAGGCCGTCGGCGGCGTGAAGCGCGGCTCGATCATCACCGTCGAGGTGACCAAGATCGAGGACGGCGGCATCGAGGTGGAATACGAGGGCATGAAGTCCTTCATCCGCCGCTCCGACCTGTCGCGCGACCGGGCCGAGCAGCGCCCCGAGCGCTTCGGCGTCGGCGACAAGGTGGACGTCCGCGTGACCAACATCGACAGCAAGACCCGCCGTCTGGGCCTGTCGATCAAGGCGCGCGAGATCGCCGAAGAGAAGGAAGCGGTGCAGCAGTACGGCTCCTCCGACTCCGGCGCCTCGCTGGGCGACATCCTCGGCGCCGCGCTCAACCGCGACGACGACGACAACTGATAGAGGTTCCTCTCCGGAGGACCGGACCCCGCGGCCGAAAGGCCGCGGGGTTTTTCATTTGGGTCCTTGAGGGGCCGCGAATCATCGTCCGATGCTGCGGCGCGGCGGATCGCGGAATCCTCTCGCTCGCGTGATCCGGGATGCCGAGGAACTGGGCGCAACCCGGAAATGCCCGGAAAAACACACCAATTTCGTCGCAAGCCGTATTTCTCCGAAAGCAGACCCGCCCTATAGTCGGGACCAAATTCGGCTGACGTTCAGGTCATGGACCGTGTGGTGCCGAGACAAGGGGGTAGATGGATGATCCGGTCCGAACTGATCCAGAAGATCGCTGACGAAAACCCTCACCTCTACCAACGCGACGTCGAGCGGATCGTGAACACCATCTTCGAGGAAATCACCGGCGCGATGTCGCAGGGCCACCGGGTGGAGCTGCGCGGCTTCGGCGCCTTCTCGGTCAAGAAGCGCGACGCGCGGACCGGCCGCAATCCCCGCACCGGCGAGAGCGTTCATGTGGAAGAGAAGCATGTGCCGTTCTTCAAGACCGGCAAGCTCTTGCGGGACCGGCTGAACGGGAAGTAGAACCTACGCCATGCGCTATATCCGCTACGCCTTCTGGGCGCTCGTCGCCCTCATCCTGATCGTGGTCTGTTTCGCCAACCGCGGAACCGTCGAACTGCGCCTTCTGCCCGATGCGCTCGCCGATGCCGTGCCGGGGCTCAGCTGGCTCGGGACGGCCGTCTCGGTTCCGCTCTTCGTGGCGCTGATGATCGGCGTGGCGGTGGGCCTCGTGATCGGGCTGATCTGGGAATGGATCCGCGAGCATCCGCAGCGGGTCGAGGCCCGGCGCCACATCCGGCACGAACGTGAGCTCGAGGCCGAGGTGAATCGCCTCAAGGCGGAGAAGCACGAGGGCAAGGACGAGGTCCTTGCGCTTCTCGACCAGACCGGCTGAGCCCATGCCCCCCGACGTCAGGGTGAAGATCTGCGGGTTGAGCGACCCGCAGACAGTCGAGGCCGCCGCCGGTGCGGGCGCGTCCTACGTGGGCTTCGTCTTCTTCGAGCGATCCCCACGCAACCTGAGCGTCGAGGCTGCGCGCGAGGCCGCGGTCGCCGCGCCGCTCGGGGTTGCGAAGGTGGCGCTCACGGTGGACCCCACTGACGAGCAGCTGGACGAGATCCTCGACCGCGTGCCGCTCGACATGCTCCAGCTCCACGGTCGCGAGACTCCGGAGAGGGTGGCGGAGGTGCGCGCGCGCTTCGGCCTGCCGGTGATGAAGGCCGTCGGGATCGCCGGGCGCGAGGACGTGGAGAAGCTCGATGCCTACGGCGCGGTCGCGGACCAGCTGCTGGTCGACGCCAAACCCGCCCCGGGAGGGCCGCTGCCCGGCGGCAACGGTGTGGCCTTCGACTGGCGCCTGGTCGCCAACCGGCGCTGGCCGGTGCCCTGGATGCTGGCCGGCGGGCTCGATGCCGGGAACGTGGCGCAGGCGCTGGACCTCACTGGCGCGCGGCAGGTCGACGTCTCCTCCGGTGTGGAATCCGCGCCCGGCGTAAAGGATCCGGAGCGCATCGCCGCCTTCATCCGGGCGGCCCGCGGCCCGGCCATCCCGAGCCTGCGCTAGCAAGACCTCCGAGAACGCGCCCGGGGCCGAAGCCCCGGACGTGGCCCGCGTCAGGCGGGCTCTTCGCAGCTGAAGCTTTCCGCCGCGCTTACGTCGCCCTCGCCGTAGACCGCGATCTGCGGCCAGGGGCAGAGGATGCGCTCCGCGCCGCGCAGGGCCTCGGGCGCTTCCTCGTTGTCCGAGCGCACCGTGGCCGTCACCTCCTCCGGCGCTTCGCCCTCCTCGACCCAGTCGATGAGCGCGCCCAGCATGTCGAAGCGGTCGGGCGCCGCGCCGCCGCTGCCATGGGGCAGGCCGGGCACGGCGTATAGCCGCACGGTCCCTTCCGTCCCGCCGGTGTTCTCCTGCAAGGCCTCGTACCAGTCGAGTGTGTCGAAGAAGGAGAAGACCGGGTCGGAGACGCCGTGGAAGACGATCAGCTTGCCATCGGCCTCCCGGAACTCGGCCAGCGTCGGGTCGTCGGCATCGGGCGGGGTCATCACCTCCATCGGGCTTTCGGGGAAGGCCTCGGTGGTCGCATCGATCTTCGGCGCGTCCTCGTCGAAGTCGAAACCGGTGAGGAAGTCCTGCAGCGCCTCGGGCGTGCCCTCGACGGAGGTCGGGGGCGTGGTGAAGACCTCGGCCAGCGACCCCGCGCCCATCACCGCGATGAGCGGCTGGCCGCCCCAGGGCGGAATGCCGCTCTCGAGCTTCCAGAACCGCCAGTCGTTGCTGGAGATGCCGGTGTCCCAGGGCCAGTCGCTGTAGAGCTGCTCGCCCGCGCTGTTGCGGGGACCGCCGTGGATGCGGGTGAGCGCGTCGACCTTTTCCTGCGGCAGGCAGTCGGCCCCGTCGCCCTCGGTGCAGGCGAGGCTCTGCGGGTCGAAGGCCTCCTGACACTGCATCGTGGCATAGACGAGGCCGTCCTCCAGCCCGTCGAGCCCGTCGCAGGCCTGCGAGACGGCCGCGGAGACGAGAGCGAGTTCGTCGCGGGAGAAGGCCTCGGGCAGGGTGTCCGCCACCGAGAGGAAGCTCTGCACGTCCCAGGGATGCTGGAGCGCGGCGCGGGGCAGGTTGAAGCCCGGGTAGCCGGCGAGCAGACCGTCGAAAGCCTCCGGCATCCGTTCGGCGGCGATCATCGCGTGACGACCCCCGTTGGAGCCGCCCATGCCGTAGATGTAATCGGGAGCCCGTCCGTACTGCGCCTCCGTCAGGGCGAGGGCCACCGGGTGCAGCGTGGCGACGGCATCGTAGCCATAGTCGCGCCGAGCCTCGAAGTCCTGGCCGAAGCGGGTGCCACCGGCGAGCCCCGCATCGGGGTTCGCGGAGCCGTCGTGGCCGGCGTTCGAGGAGACGACGGCGAAGCCGCGCGCGAGCGCCCCCTGGTCGGGGCCGAGCTGGGACATCTGTCCCAGCGCCGGAACGACCGAGCCGTCGGCGCCGCCGTTGAACTGGTGCATGAAGCGGCCCGACCAGTCCTCCGGCAGGCGCAGCTCAAAGCCGATGGCATAGGTCT
Organism: Histidinibacterium aquaticum; assembly: GCF_008710275.1. Taxonomy (GTDB): domain Bacteria; phylum Pseudomonadota; class Alphaproteobacteria; order Rhodobacterales; family Rhodobacteraceae; genus Oceanicola; species Oceanicola aquaticus. The sequence goes on along the minus strand of NZ_VYQE01000007.1, from coordinate 2,959 downwards.
TTCCGTCGGTGCCGGTGCGTTCGTCCATCGTGCCGCGGACGAGGCAATGCGCGACGGGCGCCTCTTCTCCGGCGGGCATCTCCGTCGTCTCGGTGAGCGTCACGCCCTCGGGGGCGGCCTCGCTCAAGTCGGCGCATTGGGCCAGCGCCCAGCCCGGGGCGAGAAGGGCGAGCGGCAGGGCCGCCGCGAGTCGGATGTGGTGCATGGTTCGATCCTCCCTTGTCCGAAAATTGTTTCCTAGTAGACGAGTCGTGTCAAAGCCTGCGTGCGGGTAGGGCCGGATTAACCGTCCTGTGGGAGGACGGGGCATGAGCTCCCTGCCCGAACACCTCACCCCGGAGCGTGGGCTGGCCCAGGTCTTCGCTTCGCGCGAGGCGCAACGCGGTGGTGTGGTCAAGCGGCAGGTCCGGGAGCACCAAACCGCTTCGGACAAGGCGCTTCGAAGCGCCTTTGGAGAAATCCGGGCGTTCGGCGCCCCCGCGACGGCCTGTGCGCTTGAGGCGGAGGGCGGCCTTCGCTAGAGCTTCATGGTCCAGGCGGGAGGCGATCATGGCCGAAGATCTCATCAACAGCTTCATGACCGGGCCCGACGAGAGCGGGCGGTTCGGCGATTTCGGGGGGCGCTTCGTGTCCGAGACGCTGATGCCGCTCATCCTCGAGCTCGAGGCCTGCTACGAGCATGCCAAGACCGACCAGAGTTTCTGGGACGAGATGCACCATCTCTGGACCCACTACGTCGGCCGGCCCTCGCCGCTCTATTTCGCCGAACGGCTGACCGAGCGGCTGGGCGGCGCCAAGGTCTACCTCAAGCGCGACGAGCTGAACCACACCGGCGCGCACAAGATCAACAACGTGCTGGGCCAGATCCTGCTGGCCCGCCGCATGGGCAAGACCCGGATCATCGCCGAGACCGGCGCGGGTCAGCATGGCGTCGCCACCGCGACGGTCTGCGCCAAGTTCGGCCTGAAATGCGTCGTCTACATGGGCGCGCACGACGTCGAGCGGCAGAAGCCCAACGTCTTCCGAATGAAGCTGCTGGGCGCCGAGGTGGTGCCGGTGACCTCGGGCCGCGGCACCCTCAAGGACGCGATGAACGACGCGCTGCGCGACTGGGTGACCAATGTCCGCGACACCTTCTACTGCATCGGCACCGTTGCCGGCCCGCATCCGTACCCGGCCATGGTCCGCGACTTCCAGTCGATCATCGGCAAGGAGGTGCGTGAGCAGATGATGGAGGCCGAGGGACGGCTGCCCGACACGCTTGTCGCTGCCATCGGCGGGGGCTCCAATGCCATGGGCCTGTTCTACCCCTTCCTCGACGACAAGGAGGTCCGCATCATCGGCGTCGAGGCGGGCGGCAAGGGCGTCACGGAGAAGATGGAGCACTGCGCCTCGCTGACGGGCGGCCGCCCGGGCGTGCTGCACGGCAACCGGACCTACCTGCTGCAGGACGACGACGGGCAGATCCTCGAAGGGTTCTCGATCTCCGCAGGGCTCGACTACCCCGGCATCGGCCCGGAGCACGCCTGGCTGCACGATACTGGTCGCGCGGAATACGTGGCGATCACCGATGCCCAGGCGCTCGAGGCCTTCCAGCTCTCCTGCGAGACCGAGGGCATCATCCCCGCGCTCGAGCCCAGCCATGCGCTGGCTCACGTCACGCAGATCGCGCCGGAGCTGCCGCGTGACCACATCATCTGCATGAACATGTGCGGCCGGGGGGACAAGGACATCTACACGGTGGCCAAGGCTCTCGGCTGGGACATGGGCGGGGCCTGATCGGCATAAACCCAGGTTTATGGGCATGCGGCGCAGGCTTATCCGGCCCCGGATAAGCCTGCGGCCGATGGTGCCGACCGCCGGACACGGGGTCAACTCGGCTCACCAGCCAACCCCAGTCCCGGAGGATACCATGATCAAGCCCATCTTCGCCGGCGGCCTCGCCGCCCTCGCGCTCGCCGGCCCGGCGGCCGCGCAATCGGTCGCGGACCAGGTCGTCAGCCAGCTCTCGGCGCGCGGCTTCGACCATATCGAGGTCAAGACCGGCCCCACGCAGACCAAGATCGAGGCCATTCGCGACGGCCGTGAGCTCGAGCTCGTCTATGACAGCCGCACCGGCGAGCTCCTCAAGCGCGAGGAGGGCCGCGCCGATCCGGAAGACGCCAACCGCCGCGGAATCGAGGTCAGCCGCGAGCGTCGCGATTTCGTCGCGGCCCGCAACAACGACGATGACGATCCGGGCCTCGGCGGCAACGGCCGCCGCTTCGAAGACGACGATGACGATGACGACGATGGCCGCGGGCGCGGACGTGGCCGCGGCGCGGATGACGACGACGATGACGACGACGACGATCGCCGGGGCCGTGGCCGTGGTGCCGACGATGACGATGACGATGACGACGACGATGATCGCCGTGGCCGTGGCCGTGGCGCCGACGATGACGATGACGACGACGATGATCGCCGTGGCCGTGATCGCGACGACGACGATGATGACGACGACGACGATGATGATGACGATGATGACGACGACGATTGATCCGATTGTCGCCGGGCGCCTTTCCGGTCAAACTTGAATCCGGATGCCTCGCCGGCTGCGCCGGCGGGGCATCCTGCACGGAGAGATTATGACGCGCCTCGCGCTTGTCCTTTACCTGGTCCTTGCCGCCACTGCCGCTGGCGCCCAGACGGTGCAGGACCAGATCGTTTCGCAGCTTCGCGCCCAGGGCTTCACCTCGATCGAGGCGAGCCGGACCCTGCTCGGGCGCGTCATTCTGCACGCGCAGAGCCCCAGCTATGACCGGGAGCTCGTGTTCAACCCGACGACGGGCGAGATCCTGCGGGACCTCACCACCATCAGGCGCGGCGACGACAGCCGCCCGCGGGTGCTGAACCCCCGCAGCGACGATGACGACGACGATCGCCGCGGGTCGGCGGCCAGCTCGAACTCGGGCAATGG
>NZ_VYQE01000006.1 GCF_008710275.1 Histidinibacterium aquaticum | reverse complement strand
GAAAGGGGCGAGCTTGGCCATCTGCTCGTCGCTCAGCCAGAAAAGATCGCTCATGTCACCGCTCCGTTTTCAGAGCCGTGAATCACGCCGTACAGCGACGATCAATGGATCCTGACCCTAGGCCGCTTCGGACATGGTGGGTGCGATCACGTGGGAGATTAGACTCTCCCATTTACCCAACGTCTTCGACGGTATCGCCCTGCAATCCTGCTCCAAAAGGCGCGACTTGGCCCGCAGCGCGAGGTCCCTCCGCCAGTCCGGGCGCATCGAAATACCCTGAGCGACGGCCCAAGCTTCCACCTGCTGCGTGAAGGGCACACCGCGCTTCACGACATCGACGAAGAGACGATCAGGGCGGCGTTCGATCCGGTCCACGAGCGGGGCCAGAAAATCGGTGCCGAAGAGATCCTCGACCCGTGCACCGCGGAGCCCGGTGATCTCCTCGAAGGTGATTGAGCGATTACAAGCGCTGGCGACAGCGGACTCTCTGTTCGTGTCGCCTCGGCAGATCGACTTGCTGTCAACGACAGTGGCTGGCGGGGCTGATGCATCTCCCGCGATCAGTTGCACCATGGTCTGGATGATCTCCGGTGCTGCTGACGGAGCGAAGACCACGTCTCGGGAAGGCCGCAGGCGGCCCTCGCGAATGAGAATGGTCTTGATGGCCGAAAGGTAGATCTGTTCGGTTGTGCTTCTGACGAGGACTGGCGTCGAACCGAGGAGCATGGCGTCCGCGACGGCGACACTGAGGGCCGCCCGCACAGCAAAGCTTGCGCCGCGCTTTGTGTCGGTTCCCTCGTCACGGCCGAGATCCCCCGACACACGCGTCGAGCCGTCGCGGTCGACAAAGACCTTTCGAGCGCGCTCCAGCCGATCCGCACCGACGAGGAACGGCGAATGCGTCGTGTAGATGATCTGGTTTTTCGCTGCGAGCCCTTCGAAAAAAAGCGACAGATCGCGTTGCGCGAGCGGGTGAAGCGAGTGACCCGGCTCGTCGAGCAGCAGGATGGCGTTCCGATGAGCGCCCTGGCTTTCGTGCAGGAAGACCAGGAAGAAGCTCAGGAACCACTGCAGGCCCGTCGATCGGTTCTCGAGCTCGACCTCCTGGGGCCGGCGTGCGTCCGCGACCCATATCCTGAAATGGTTGCCGTCAGCCTCGAACCGGAACCGGTAATCCCCCTGTTTCCACCACTCGCCGAAATTCTCTGTCAGCTTCGTGCTAGCCGATTGGAGCAGGATGGATCGCGTGCGCTTCGCTTCGGCGATCTCCTGCAGGATCGAGGCATCGGGCTCTGGTGTCCGGGAGCGGTCCAGCCACTTTCGCAGGGCGCCGGTCTTGCCCTCGCGGGCTGCGGCGTCCGCTGCCGCTTGCTCCTGGATGTCCCGAAAATCGCGGCCGAGCTGCAGGATCTCCGAGGCCTCGAGGCCCACGAAGCCGAACAGAACGCGCAACGTGCGGGCCTTCGACGCCTCCTTGGCGCCGAGGTCGGACCGCTCCATGTTCTCGACGACGTGCGGCAGGTAGATCTCGGAATCGAGATTGCCGTAGTTCGAATAGTAGACGAATACCGGCATCCGCGAGAGCACGAAGGAGCGCACCGCGTCGATCTGGCCGGGATCGGGAGCCAGCAGCCGTGCCATGCGCCCGCCGAGTTTCTTGCGAAGCGTGTCGAGTTCCTCCGCGAGAAACGGGTCCACAGTATCCGAAGCTTGCGGAGCCTCGCCGGCCGCTTCCTTGGCGGGCTCGTCCGTTGCGACCTCTTGCGCCTCTTCCGGCAACAGCGCGCCGACACGGTTCCGCATGCGGATCAGGTCGTTCGCGGTCAGCGGTTCCGAGCCAGCGAGTTCGGCCTGCAGGTCCCCGAGCACGTCCAAGGCCTCTCTCAGGCGGTCGCCATCGGCAGAGCCGATCGATCGGAGACGCGCCAGGGTGGCCTCCACCTCCGCAAGGACCTCCGCGCGGTCATCCGTCTCGCGGGGCCTGTGAAGGGGGAAGCTGACAAGGTGGCTTCCGTCATAGCTTCGGCTGACCGAGACGACCTCGGCCGCCTCCCTGGGAACATGTGCAAGACCCGCGAGCTCTTCAGACGCCGCGCCGGTCTCAAATTCGGCGGTGATGAAGTGAAAGGCTTCGGGCGCCTTCCGGATCGTGCCGAAGAGCGCCTTGGGGAAGTCGGAAATCGGATCGATCTCTCCGTCGCCCGCGGGGTTCAGCTTCCAGAGCGGCAGAAGAAGGTTCGTCTTGCCGGACTCGTTGACGCCAATCAGAGCCGTTACATCGTCGAGTGTCATGTAGCCGGAATCGGTGACAGATCTGAAGTTCGTGACGCGGTACCGACGCAACCTGAACTCCCGGCGGCCTTCACGCTCGGCCTTGTCTGCTTCATTGACGGCCAGAGCCGGCGCGAAAACCTTCGATTGATGCATAATTCCTCTCTCCCAGTTCGTGTGACATGCCGATCCGACGCAGGCGGCGTCCGGGCTCGATCTGTCCCTTCTAGGCCCGCCCTTGATTGAAGAACGCGCGAGGGGGCGTTTTCATCCCGCGTCGCGGGCGGGACTGGCGGATGTATCAGTGGAGATCGGGGGGCAGAGACGCCAGAGGCGAACTCTCTGACGTCGAGATCCGAGGGGCGATGGCGCGGGCCAGATTCGCCTGGAGCCGAGCGGTCTGACGGTTCGCCGGGGAGGGCGTGTCGAGCGCTTCGAGCGCCCGAATGAGCATGTCCTTCTGACGCCACAATTCGTCGAACCGCGTCCGGGCCGCATGGCTGAACGTGAGCTCCGTCTCGACCGCGGAGGCGTCGTCCGGGCCGAGTTCGCCGTCGATGTAGAAGTCAATCTCGCAATGATGGGTCTGCATCATGCTTGCAGCCTTGAACCGGTTTCGTCGTTCTTGCCTTTGGAGCCATTGCTGCCAGCACCGCCGAATGTCGATCCGTTGCCTGGCCGTTCCCGACCTGCGGACGCCGGATCAGACGGCCAGGCGCTGGGCGCCAGTCTCATCGGCCTCGAGCGTCGGTGCCATCGGCACCTCGCGCAGCTGAGGGGGCGCGTCCCCGGAGAGGTCGTCCGGGGCGCCGAACGATCCATAGAGCTCACTGCGCAGGTGCGGAATCTCGACCTCGATGAGCTCATTGAGTTTTTCTCGGTCCGCCCAGGCCAATGCCGTGAAAGTCTCCAGCCCGCATCTCTGAGCGACCTCGCGCGCATGGGGTTTCACCTCGGCCCAGAGGGCGCGCAGGTCCATATCGCGGTCGCGCATGAGCAATTCTCTTTCGTGGATCCGCTCGAATGCCTCGTCCATCCGGTCGATACGCTTGCTTTTCTCGCGGGGCAGAACGGCCTTCTCGACGACGAGGGCGAGAAGGGCGAAAACCGCGAGGAGACCGGGAAGCGCGATCAGAAGGCCGGCCATGGCAGCCGTCACGCAGGCGGCCGCGAGCAACATCAACTGTGCCGTCCTCCACTGCATCTGTACTCGGCGGAATCCTCGCGCCAAATTATTGATGACGAAGGCGTGCAGGCGTAGGCGCTCTGCAAAGGACTGCATCTGCGTGATGAGATTGTCCAACCGGCGCGCGGGCGCATTTTGCAGCTCGTCGACGAGGCTTTCGCGCGCCTCATCAAAGTCCTGCAACGGCAGCCTCGACCCGGAATTGCCGACGATCGGAACATAAGTGTTGTAGATCAGCGGAAGATCCTTGCGCAGCGTAATCTTGCCGAGGTTCCAGCACAGCGCACCGTAGGCGCGGGCGAAGTCGTGCAGGTTCTGGAACTGGTCCATCTTGTTGAGGACGATCAGCAGCTTGTGGTCGATGCCGCTGAGAGAGTCCCGGAACACTTGCAGGGTCTCACCCGTGGTTCCCGGTTTGTCGGGATCAAAAAATACGACCACAAGATCGGCGCGTTCGGCGAACCAACGCACCGCACCGGGAAAGTCGTAACCTCGTCCCCCCTCCGGCTTGGCCTCGTCGATCATTCCCGGACTGTCGATGAGCGTCACCGAATGCAGAAGGTCGACCGGCCGCTGCTTCAGCCGGATGTGACTGACAAGCTGGTCCCCGAAATGCCGCAACCCTTCGTAGGGAAGGTCGGGATTGCTCACAACGGCCGGGCCGTCCCTGTCCGCCCGATCGTCTCCCCAGGTAATTATAGTGAAGCTGTCGTCGGTGGGCGCGACGCCGGTCTTTTGCACGTCTGATCCCAGAAGGTAATTTATGAACGTTGACTTGCCCGACGAATGGTTCCCAAGCAGCAGGACCTGCGGCGGCCGGCGAAGTTCTCCGATTGTCGGTGGCCTGCGAAACATAAACTGCTGGGAAATCGGATCGAGCGGATCGTCGTAGAAGTCACGGATCGTGTCGGCGAAATCCTCGGTGGCGTGCTGCACGAGAGTGTTCCTTATCTTTCCTTTGGCAGTCGATGTTAGAGCTGGCAGACCGGCTGGAACCAGATCGAGACGAGGAGGGATAACACGGGCCGGCGAGCGGTCTGCTCTCCGAACCTGCATGCGGCGTCGGGGCGTCCGACTCCTCCGGCCCGGATCTGCGGCCGCGCTTGGTCCCTTGGTCAGGCCGCCTTCGTGTTGGCAGGAAGGTCCGCCCCCGTGTCGTCCGAGACGGCCGGTGTGACCGTTTGGGCCCTCCGTTCGGACGCCTCGAGGATCTCGATGATCTCGTCGCCGATCCGGCGCTGCTCGGCGGCCCGGTCCATCAGATCCGACACGAAGTCGTAGAGCTCCTGCCGATGTGACCCTATCAGCTGCAGCTGCCGATCGGAGAGCCGGTCTAGTGCTCCCATGATCCCGCCGATGTCGCGGGTCATTTGACGTTCCTCGAAGCGGGCGCGCACGTCGGCGATGCGCTCTTCGAAGGTGGGTCGCAGCCGGGCGGGTATGACGGCGCGAATGAGACGGGTGAGCATTGACGTGTCCTCCTGTGACTTGATTTGCAATTCAGATGGCCAGGACGCTGACCGCTTCTTCCAGCTGCAGGATGGCGCGTTTCATGTAGAAACCCTGCAAAGCCAGGTGGTTGGCGAAGATCGACCTGTCGCGATCGCCATTCAGAACGATGATCGGGCTGAGCTGCGAGCCCTGGCGCAGGCTGTCCAGAGCCTGCCCCCAGACCGTCGACAGGTTCCGCTCGCGGATGATCGGTTCGAAGTCCTCGCCGAGCGCGGCGAGGGTCACGTAGTAGCCGTAGAGCATCCCCTTGTTCTGGTAGAAGACGTCGTCGGCGGTCCGGCTGAAGATCCACCAGCCGGACCGTTGGGCCCGCTCCAGTTGCGCGGTCTGCGATCCGAGATCGGCCGCGATCCTCGAGAGGGCGCCGGCCAGCGTGTCCGCGCGCCGTTCGAACACGGCGTCCCCAGCCGAGAGGCGCGCGTTATAGCGCTCGAGCGCCTCCAGCCCTTGCCGGTACTGGGTCTCCGACGGCACCGTCGGCAGGATGGAACTTGAGGGCTCCCATACCCAGATGTCGGGCGGAAACTGCAGAAAGCCGGTAGCCCGCTCGAGGTCGGGGTCGGCGCTCGAGGATCCGCGCGTGCGGGCGATCTGGTCCAGAAGCTCGAAGCTGAAGCGGCCCACCGCCTTGGTGATGCCGGACTGGTAGTTTGGCATGTTATCGAGCACCGCGGAGGGCGCGAAGAATGGATCGTTCGGCGTCCACCCGTTGGCGTTGACCTCGCGGTCGATCAGGGAGGCGGCCGTGGCAACGGCCGCGCTTGCGTTCTCCGGGACGTTCGCCGCGCGAAACTCCGGATTGTCGTCGATCTCGTGGGTGAGGGGCGCGAGTACGGTGAAATTTGCTATCACCGCCACGATTGCGGTCGCGGTAGTCAGTTTCAGCAGGCGGCGGCTGAGGCCACGTTGCTTCGGCCGGTCCTTTTCCGAGGCGGCCCGGCCGTATCCGCTGTTCTTCGACAGATGGCCGGCAGGTTCGTCGGGATTTGCGATCGTGATGGTCACTGGTTCGGTTTCCCCGTTGTTCACGAGGATTACGCTCCGAGGGGCGGTTTCATCCGCTCAAGCCCGGGATCGGTGGTCACGAAACTTTTTCAGTCAGCGAAGGATGAAGTCGGCGCTCCGCGCGTATGTCTTTTCAAAGGAAAGGGAGATACCATGGAAGCACGCGCGCAGCTCGAGCGCCGATTGTCGGAATACGTAACCAGCCTGCGGCGCTATGCGCTCGTCCTGACACGTGACCGCGACGCGGCCGAGGATCTGGTGCAGGAGACGTTGACCAAGGCCATCGCTGCCGCCGACAGCTGGCAGCCGGGGTCCGATATGCGGGTCTGGCTGTTTCGCATCCTGCACAACACCCATGTCAGCGACAGGCGGCGCGCCAGGGTGCGCGAGGACGCGAAGCTGATGATCCCTGAGCCGGTGGAGGACACCGACCCCACCCGGCGCATCGAGTTGCAGCAAGTGCTCGACGCGCTCGAACAACTTCCCGAAGCCCAGCGTCTGCCCATCGTGCTCGTCGCCTTAAAGGAGATGAGCTACGCCGAGGCTGCGCGGACACTAGATGTGCCGCTCGGCACCTTTTACAGCCGTCTCGGACGCGGGCGAGAAGCCCTGCGGAAGATCGTGGGCGGGATGAAGACGACCAAGCTGAAGCTGGTCGTGTAAGGAGAGACCCGATGAGACCTTCCGACACACTCGATGTGAACGCCTATCTCGACGGCGAACTTGGACCGGAAGAAGCCGCCCAGATTGAAGCACGCCTCGAGGACGACCCGGAGGCCTTGGCGCAGCTGGAGACGTTTGCTCGTCAGAAGGACGACGTCGCCTATGCCCTCGCTTCTATCTCGGCGAAAACGCCGCCGAACCTGAAGACCGCGCGCCTCGAGCGCCGTCTGGCTAATGCGCTCTACAACCGGACCCGGCCCGATCGCGGCACCGTTCTCGCGCCTGTCCTTCGCGGCGCCGTCCAGCTTGCGGCCGCCTGCGCCTTTGTGGCGGTCGGCTGGTGGGGTCACGCGAACTGGACCCCGCCGACGCAGGGTGTGCCCGAATACGTTTCGGAAGCGGTCGGCGCACACCAGGTCTTTGCCGAGGACCTCGATCGGCCGGCAGAGTTCACCCCAGCCTCGATCGACAGCGCGACGGAATGGTTCTCGACGAAGATCGGCGTCCCGGTCGCGGCGCCGGATCTGGGCCGCTACGAGCTGACGCTGGTTGGTGCCCGGCTCCTGGGGACGAAGGAAGGACCCCTGGCGCAGTTCATCTACGAGGGCGACGGGGGCGCACGATACTCCCTGACGCTGGCGCGCCACCCCGATGACCGACCGCTCTCGCCGCTGCAGGTGGTGGATTATCCGGGCCGTTCCGTCGGTTACTGGAGCACGCCGAACCTCGATTTCGCGCTTGTCGGCAGCTCCGACCGACCGGAATTGCAGGATATCGTGACAACTCTCGCCTCCAATATCTGATTCATTGCCAGAATACGTAGTGGACCGAACCGCCCGGCGATCCGCCGGGCGGCTTTTTCGTGGCAGGCCGGATGAAATGAGGACCTGCGACGTTTTTCTGACATGAGTGCGGTGTCAGGGCGATGGGGCCTTTGCCGCCAGCAACAGGAGACAAGGATGACCCGCCTGATTCACCCCGACCAACGCGTTCTGGCTGCCACGATTGTCGTCGGTGCCGTCGCCGTTCTGCTGCCTTTCGTCGTATCGCTGACGCCCGAAAAGGCCATCGCCGCCCACCTGATGGGCCTAATGATCGCCGCCATCGCCGCCAAGTCGATCTGGCGACCCGGCGACGGTGACGGCTTGCTGCTGTCCGGCGCGGGTGCCCTGGCGGTGATCGTGCCCGTCTTCGCCTGGCAGATGCCCGCGGGCGGCGCGTGGGCCCTTCCGGTCATCGGCGCGTTCGCGTTCGCGGCGGGGCTGAGACATTCTTCGATGCCCGCCGGGACCCGTCACGATGCTCCGGAGACCGGCGCTGCCGCTGCTGAACGCTGATCTGCCTGCACCGCGGGACTGTCTGCTCACTGCCTTATCGAATGTCCCGCGACTTTGGGCCGGTTTCGACCGGCCCATTTTTCGTTTCGGCCGCGGATGAATCCGTAGGCTGAGACGTAATTGAAACGAAAGGGCAGGGACGCAGGAACCTGCCGCACAAAGGTCTCTACCGAGGCCGGGGATCCGGGCCCCTCTGGCAACCGACGGCAGCCGGTTGCGATGTCGGAACCTTTCATCAGCGCCAGACGACGCTGCCGGGGGAGTTTCGATGAACGCTCGTCGCGAATTTGCCGTGGACCCAGCCGCCCAGTCTGGGCCGGACCAGGCAGTGCCCTCCGTCAAGAGGACCGATACCGGCCGGCTCCGGGGCGCACTTCTGACGACGGGGGCGCTGGCCGGAACGTGGGCCGCGCTGCATTGGGCGGAGCCTGCGAGTTGGGTCATCGGCGCCCCGACGGCCCTTCTCGGCGGTGTGGCGACGATGCTGCTGCCGGCGTCGAAACCGCCGCGGCTGTCCATCTCGGGGGCCGTGCAGTTCGCGGCCTTCGGCGCCTGGGGCATCCTGCGCGGCGCGCTCGACGTCAGCCGTCGCAGCCTTCGGCCGGCAAGTCTTCATCCGGGCCTCCTGCGCTACCGGACCACACTTCCGGACGGACGACCCCGACGTCTCTTCGCGCTCTCGATCACGTTGATGCCGGGCACGCTGACGGCCTCCCTCGAGGGGGACCTGTTGGTCGTCCACGCGCTTGATGCCGGCGGCGACGCTCGGTCCGAGCTGGCCGCCCTGGAGCGTCGCATCGCCGACCTGTTCGACCTGTATGCCATGAAGGACGTGACATGATCCTGGATTCCTTCGCCGTCGCGGCACTGATCGCGACACTGCTGACACTTCCCCGGCTCCTCGTCGGTCCCTCCGCCGCTGACCGCATCGCCGCGGCGCAGCTTGCCGGAACCGGTGTGATCTCGACGCTGGTTCTTATGGGGGCGGCAACCTCCACATCCTCGTTCTATTCCATCGCTCTGGTCTTCGCGGGCTTGGCGGCGGTGACCGGCATCGCCTTCGTCGCCCTGGGGGCAGCCAAGTCATGACCAATCTCCTGATGGTGCCCGGTCTTGTTCTGATCGCCGCGGGGCTCTGGTTTCTCCTCATCGCAGCCCTCGGCCTGTGGCAATTCCCCGATCTCATGTCGCGCCTGCACGCGCTGACCAAGGCCGATACCGCGGGGGTCGCGCTGGTGGCCCTCGGTGCCACGTGCCTGACGGCCTCGCTGTCTGATGCCGTTGTCCTGCTGCTCTGCGTACTGCTCGTTGCGGTGAGCGGTGCAACCACGGGGCATCTCATCGCCCGCGCACGATTGAAGGACACCGAGACGTGACGGCCGTGTTCGACATCTTGCTAGCCATCGGAATTCTCGGGTGTGCGGCCGCTGCACTGGCCGTCCGCGAGCGGACGGCGGCAATCGCTGCATTCATGGTCGCCGGGCTCCTCGTTGCGCTGTCCTGGGTCAGGCTGGGAGCGCCCGATGTCGCGTTGGCCGAGGCCGCGATCGGCGCCGGCCTGACCGGGGCGCTCCTGCTGCGCAGTGCCCGGCGGCTTGGCCCCGTCCGCCCTCGGTCGGTCGGCTGGCCCGTGCTCGGGAGCGCGGCCATCTTGTCAGCCGCCCTCGCGGCGACCCTAGCCTGGGCCGTCGCGAGCTCCCGAGGGATCAGCTCCTATCAGTCGCTCGTCGCCGAGCGTCTGAGCGAGAGTGGCGTGACCAACCCCGTCACGGCCGTACTGCTCAACTTTCGGGCCTGGGATACCCTTCTCGAGATCGCCGTCCTGAGCGTCGCGCTGATGCTCGTCGCCTCGGTCGGCACGGCACGCATCCGCTTCGACCGCCTGGGCGAGATGATGCTGCCCTGCGCGCGGATCGTCGTGCCTTTGCTGGTCCTGGTTTCTGGTCACCTGCTCTGGCTGGGGTCAAGCGATCCGGGCGGCGCCTTCCAGGCGGGGGCGGTACTCGCAGGTGCCGGGCTCGTCCTCGTCATGTCCGGTCACGTGCCGACCGCGGGACGCGCGGTAGATATCGCCCGCGTTGTGGGGCTCTCGGGACTTGCAATTTTCGTGATCGCGGCCTCGGCCGCACAAGTTCTGACGGGCGGCTTCCTGCAATTCCCGCCCGACGTGGCGAAGGCCTGGATCATCGCGATCGAGGCAGGACTCACGCTCTCGATCGCCGCGACGCTCGTCCTTCTCTTCCTCGGACTTTCTCGGCATTCTCGATCATGACACCTGATCTCGTCTATCTCGCGACAGGCGCCGGGCTCGGCGCGCTCGCTCTCTGGCGGCTGACGACCTCGTCGGACCCGTTGCGTCGGGTTTTGGCCCTCAACGTCCTGGCGGTCGGGATCGCGATGATCCTGCTGGCGGCCGCTCACGGCCCCGGCGGGGCCGACGCGGTGCCCCAAGCCTTCGTGCTTACGGGGATCGTCGTCCTCGTCGCCGTGACCGCGGCTTTGCTGGCGCTCGCGGAAACGTTGGGGCCGCGCGGTGACTGAGACCCTCGTCCTCCTATCCCTGCCGTTCCTTGCCGCCCTAGCGGCGGCCCTGCATGCGCGCCTGTCGGCGCCCATCGGCATTGGCGCGACGGCCCTGAACGCCGCTGCAGCAGTTCTCATCGCCGGCGGCGTCCTGCGCGAGGGACCGGCGACCACCGCGATCGGCGGCTGGTCCTCGCCTCTCGGCATTCCGTTGGTCGTCGACGGTCTTGCCGTGGTCATGCTGCTCATGACCGCCTTCGTGGGGCTCGGGGTGGCCGTTCACGCGATGGGGCGGTCGCCTATGGACGCCGGGCCGGCCAGGCTCGCCCAAACCCGGCGCTGGTTCTGGCCACTCTGGCTGATGACGCTGGGTGCGATGAACGCGCTCTTCCTTTCGGGGGACCTTTTCAACCTCTACGTCGCTTTCGAGATCCTCGGACTCACAGCCGTCGGGCTCACGGCGCTCTCGGGCAGCCGCTCCGCGACCGCGGCCGCCTTCGACTACCTGATCGCCGGGCTCGTGGGCAGTCTCATGGTCCTGCTGGGCATCGCGATCGCCTATGCCGCCGTCGGACAGGTGGATCTCGACATCATTCCATCTTTGGTCGCGACGATGCAGGGCCGCATCGCCCTGGCGCTGATCGTTGCCGGACTGGCCATCAAAGGAGCGCTCTTTCCGCTCCATTTCTGGATGCCGGCGGCCCATTCCAGTGCGGTCCCCTCGGCGAGCGCGCTGCTGTCCGCACTGGTGGTCAAGACCGCTCTCTACGTCCTGCTGCGTGTCTCGCTTGAAGGCGGAGCGGACGCCGCGCCGTTACGAGCCCTTCTTGGCGCGGCAGGGGCGGGGGCGATGTTCTGGGGGGGCTGGAACGCCCTGCGCGCCGAAAGGCTGAAGTTGCTCGTCGCTCACTCGACGGTCGCGCAGATCGGTCTGATCGCCGTGGCGATCGGTGTCGCGGGCGACGGCATGCTCTGGAAGGCCGCCGTGCTGCTGATCCTGTCGCACGCGCTGGCCAAGGCCGCGATGTTCCTCGCCGCAGGCCGGATCGCGGAAGAGCTGGGGCACGACAGGATCTCGGGCCTGAACAGGGAAGATCTGCGGCCCGGCGCTGCGGAGTTCGCCTTCGCGATCGCCGCGATCAGCCTTGTGGGGCTGCCGCCGACCGCGGGGTTCATCGGGAAGTGGATCCTCATGGAGGGCCTCATCGATGACGGCGCCTGGTTGTGGGTCGGACTGATCCTGATCGGCACCGTCCTCTCCGCCGCCTACCTGGCACGCGTCGTGTCGCGCTGCCTGCGTGGTGGGCCGCATGTCGCGCCCGGCGCGCGACGACCCGAGTGGCGCTCAGGCGACGCCGCCGCGCTCGGCCTCGCGACCGGCGCGCTTGCGCTCGGCCTCGCCTCTTCCATCCCCGTTGCCCTTCTGGAGCTGACACCCGCATGAACGAGCTTCTGCCGCTCGCCATCCTGGCCACCTCACTGGGGATCGCCCCTGTGATCCTGGCGATGCCCGATCACTGGAGCCGGTGCCGCACCTGGGTGAACCTGACGGCTGCTGCCATCAAGGTCGCGCTCGTCGCCTGGATTTCCATCGCAGTCGCGAATGGCGGGGAATTCTCCGTGTCGCTCACGATCGCGCCGGGCCTGACGCTTGCTCTCCAGGCTGACGCGCTCGCGGTCCTCTTCCTGGCACTCTCGGCGGTCCTGTGGTTCCTGACGACCATCTATGCCGTCGGCTACCTCGAGGGCGGAACCGACCGAAGCAGGTTCTTCGGCTTCTTCAGCCTGTGCGTCGCCTCGACGGTCGGGATCGCGATGGCGGCGAACCTCTTCACCTTCCTGGTGTTCTTCGAGCTGCTGACGCTGGCGACGTGGCCGCTGGTCGTCCATCGTGGCTCCGCCGAGGCGCACAGGGCAGGGCGGGTCTATCTCACCTATACCCTCGGCGGCGGGCTCGCCCTCACGCTCGGAACCGTTTGGCTGTATTCGCTTGCCGGTGACGTTCCGTTCATGCCGCGCGGGGTCCTGGGCGAGCTGCCCCAAACACACCCGCTGGCGCTGTCCGTTATCTTCGCGCTTCTCATCGCGGGGGTCGGCGTGAAGGCGGCGCTCGTTCCGCTTCATGGTTGGCTGCCGATCTCGATGGTCGCCCCGGCCCCCGTTAGCGCGCTTCTGCACGCGGTCGCGGTCGTGAAGGCCGGCGCGTTCGGCATCATGCGGGTAGTCTACGACGTCTACGGCGTGGAGACCGTGCAGGTCCTGGGCCTCGCGGCGCCGCTCGCCGCGCTCGCGGCTTTCACGATCCTCTGGGGCTCGATCCGGGCCTTGACGCAGGACGACCTGAAGAAGCGGCTCGCCTATTCGACGGTGAGCCAGGTCAGCTACATCACGCTCGGCGTGGCGCTCATCTCTCCGGTCGCCGCCATCGGCGGGCTCGCGCACCTGATCCATCAGGGGATCATGAAGATCACGCTCTTTCTCGCGGCAGGCAATTTCGCCGAGGGCCGCGGGGTCAAGAATATTCGCGCGATGAATGGTTTGGGACGGATGATGCCCGGCGCAACCCTCGCGTTCACAGTCGGATCTCTCGGCATGATCGGCATCCCGCCACTCGCCGGGTTCGTGAGCAAGTGGTACCTCGGCGCGGGCGCCCTCGACGCGAACCTGCCCGCAGTGATCGCGCTACTGGCTGGCTCAAGCCTGCTGAACGCAGCATACTTTTTACCGATCCTCTATCGAGTTTGGTTCTTGCAGCCGGAAGAAGAGCTTCCGGAGAAGCGACGGATCGGCTGGATGCTCGCAGTCCCTCCAGCCGCTACGGCGACGCTCGTGCTCGTCGCCGGTCTGTTGGCCAACGCTCCGTTTAGCCCCCTCGGCTGGACCCGCTTCATCGTTTCGCTGGAGTACCTATGATTGATGTCCCGCTATGGATCGCGACGGCGGCACCTTTGGCCTTGCTGCTTGCATTCCTCGCGCCTCCTCTTCGTCCGGCAGCTCGAGCGTTGATTGCCGTCGTGCCATTGCCGGCCCTTGCGGTGGCGCTGGCTGATCCGGCCCCGGAGCCCGTCTTTTTGGATTGGCTGCTGCTGGGGACGGTGTTCACACTGACCGATACGGCCAGTGTCTTTCTGGCCCTCACGGCGCTGCTATGGGCGTTGGCTGGTTGGCAGGCGATGCGTCTGTTGGCAATGGACCCCGCGATCGACCGGCTTGCGGCGTTCTTCCTACTGGCCATGACCGGAAACATCGGCCTCCTGACCGCAGGCGACGTCATCACATTCTATGCCTTC
The DNA here is from genome assembly GCF_008710275.1 of Histidinibacterium aquaticum. Lineage (GTDB taxonomy): Bacteria > Pseudomonadota > Alphaproteobacteria > Rhodobacterales > Rhodobacteraceae > Oceanicola > Oceanicola aquaticus. The sequence continues at coordinate 230,338 of NZ_VYQE01000006.1, read as the reverse complement.
TTCACGATGATGAGCCTCGCCTCCTGGGGACTCATCCTTCACGGCGGGGGGGCGGCCCAAGTCTTCGCTGGCCGAGTCTACATTGTGTTTGCGATCGCGGGCGAGATCGCGCTTTTCGCCGGACTTTCGGTCGCCAGCTTCGCCGTCGAGGACACTTCGATGGAAGCCATACGCTCACCAGAGGTGCCGACTGCCGCCCTTTGGCTCATGACCGGGGGCCTCCTGGTCAAACTGGGCGCTGTTCCGCTGCACCTCTGGCTACCGCTCGCTCACGCAGCGGCGCCTGCGCCGGCAAGCGCGGTGCTCTCAGGGTCGATGCTGAAGGCGGGCCTTTTCGGTCTGATTGCTTTTCTTCCACTTGGGCTCGAGCCGTTGCCTGCGCTAGCCGCTGCGCTTGCGGCAATGGCACTTTCTGGCATCGTTCTGGCTCCTGTGCTCGGGTTCGTGCAGGGGGACGCTAAGGCGGTTCTAGCCTATTCCAGTATCGGGCAGATGAGCCTCATGGCACTTGGGCTCGCGGCGGCACTGGCCACGCCAGGAGCCTGGCCAGCGCTGTCGGTGGCGATCATCCTGCTGGCGGCAAATCACGGGTTCGCCAAGGCGGCGCTGTTTCTCGGCGTCCCGGCGGTCTGGGCGAGCGCAACGACCGTGACGCGGATCGTCGTCCTGTCGCTCTTGGCGCTGCCGGCCCTCGCACTGGCCGGGCTGCCCGCGACCAGTGGTTTCATTGCGAAGGACACATTGAAATCCGCCCTTGGTGGCGCGGCGGACGGATGGGGTGTCTGGCTGGGGGCGGCCCTTTTCATAGCGAGTCTCGGGACCGCCCTCCTGATGGCGCGGGCACTCTATCTGCTAGCGCGGGCCGGGGCCCGACCCGCGACGCCTCGCGACGTCCTGCTCCCCTGGCTCGGAATGCTCGGGCTGGTCATCGTCGGCCTTGCCATAGTTCCAGCGGACGTACCCGAGCAGTCCACGCCCACGCTGGCCGACGTCGTTCCGATCGGCATCGCAATCGTGGCGACGCTCGCCGGGCTGGCTGCGGCGCGCTATGGACGCTGGCAACTCCTCCCCGCTCGGCCTGGAGAGATCCTGGGTCTGCTAGAGCAGGCCGCACGACCCGAGCCGCTCCTCGCGCTTCGACCTCCACCCCGACGCGGGCGCGCCCTCACCATTCGCAGGCGGCCGATGCGACCTAGACGGCCAGAATACGGCGCCCTCGCCATGCTGTCGATGGCCGCGGTGCTCGCACTCGGCATGGCGTGGTCGGCGCCGACCCCGCAGACGGTTTCCGCCTTGGATGCGAGGAACGCTGCGACCGTAAAAGAGCCGATTAGATGAGATCGTCCGGTTTCCGTTTCCTGATGCGGTCATGAACACCGAACCTGTACGCTCGTCTCTCCTTGAGAGCCCGATTGGCCGTCGCTACTCTCGGCGGCCACAACCCTCGGTAAACTGCAACTGCTCAGCGCGAGAGCTCCAGGCCTGAAATGAAGACGCCGACCGATCCAACCCGAATGTCCGTCCCCGCCCAGGTCGACGCGTTGATGCCTCACGAGATGGCGCAACTGGCTGAGCGGACTGGCGTGAAGAAGGCTGAGCAGGACTGGCATCGCCTTCTGGCGCTGAGCGCCCTCGCCGGCGCTTTCGTGGCCTTCGGTGCGACCTTCGCGGCGGCGGTAACCGCGGGTGCGGACGGCGCGCCGGAAGGCCTCGTTCTGCTGGCGGGCGGTCTTGCCTTCACGCTCGCCTATGTGCTGGCGATCGTTGGAGGCGCGGAGCTCTTCACGACGAACAATCTGATGGTCATGGCCTGGGCGCATGGACGGCTTCCGCTGCGCCGTCTCTTCCGGGCGTGGGGGATCGTATTCGTCGGCAATTTCATCGGAGCGGCCGGCATGGCGGCGCTGCTCATTCTTTCAGAGCGGCACGAGGAGGTATCCGGGGGCCTTGGAGGCAAGCTGCTCTCGACCGCCCATCAGATCAACGATCTCGGCGCGCTCGAGGCCCTTCTACTCGGGATACTGGGCAACAGTCTGCTCTGCCTCGGCGTCTGGCTCACCTACAGCGCCCGGTCTACGGTCGACCGCATCCTCGCCCTGACCCCGCCTGTCGCGGCCTTTTACGTGCTCGGCCTGGAACATGCGATCGCCGTGATGTTTTACCTGCCGTGCGCGACCATGATTAGCCTGTTCGCGGACGCGCAGTTCTGGGCCGTGACAGACTACCAGCCGCTATGGGTTTCGCCATTCGATTTCCTGCGCGTCCTGGTACCCGTCACGATCGGCAACGTTCTGGGTGGAGGGGCGCTGGTCGCCCTCATCTACTGGTTCGTCTACCTTCAGCCGGCACGCAACTGATGTCGGGTGCCAGTGATTTCGGAGGTTGCATTCATCCGACTTTCTGTCCCGGCTTGAGGCCATGACCGAAGCCCTGCAAGGGTATATGTTCTACGAGATCGCCGCGCTTCTGGTTCTCGCGGCAGGCTTGGGGTTCGTGGGCCTTCTGCTGCGGCAGCCACTCATCGTCAGCTTCATCGCGGTAGGAATTCTCGCAGGGCCGTCCGCCCTCGATATCGCCCGTTCCGACGAACAGATTGAACTCCTGGCCGAGCTCGGCATAGCGGTTCTGCTGTTCCTCGTGGGGCTCAAGCTGGACTTCAAGCTCGTGCGAACGCTCGGCCCGGTCGCTCTGACCACCGGGTTGGGGCAGGTCCTGTTCACGACCGTCTTCGGCTTCCTGATCGCCCTCGGACTGGGTCTCGCACCGCTGACGGCCTTCTATGTTGCCGTGGCGCTGACGTTCTCCTCGACGATCATCATCGTGAAGCTGCTCTCGGACAAGCGCGAGGTGGATTCACTCCATGGCCGCATCGCGCTCGGATTCCTGATCGTGCAGGACGTGGTCGTCGTTCTCGCCATGATCGTCCTCTCGGCGCTGGGGGTTGGCGCGGGAACCGACGACGCGGCCTTGGGTGCGATACTCCAGGTCCTCTTCTACGGCGCCGTGACCCTGGCTGCGGTAGCGCTCTTTGTCCGGTTTGTCGCAGACCCCCTCGTCGAGCGCCTCGCCCGAGCGCCGGAGCTGTTGGTGTCATTCGCGATCGGCTGGGCCGCGCTACTTGCGGCGGTCGGGCACTATTTGGGCTTCGGCAAGGAACTGGGCGGTCTCCTGGCCGGCATCTCTCTTGCCTCGACCGCCTTCCGTGAGGCGATCGCCGCCCGACTGACGTCGCTTCGAGACTTTTTGCTGCTGTTCTTCTTTATTGCACTCGGCGCGTCGCTCGATCTCTCGGTCCTTGGCGCAAGCATAGTCCCGGCCTTGGTGCTTTCGGTCTTCGTTCTGGTCGGCAACCCCCTTATCGTGCTCGCGATCATGGGGGCGATGGGATATCGTAAGCGCACGGCGTTCCTCGCGGGGCTGACGGTCGCCCAGATCAGTGAGTTCTCCCTGATCTTCATGGCGATGGGTGTCTCGGTGGGACATGTCTCCGAAGAGGCCCTGGGTCTCGTGACGCTGGTGGGCCTGGTGACCATCGCAGCGTCGACCTACATGATCACTTTTTCGCACCAGCTATACGATCGCCTCGAGCCACTCCTCGGCGTGTTCGAGCGGCGCCGCGTGAGCAATGCCCCCGACGACATGAGCCTGAGCGGTGCCGCGCCAGACGTCGTTCTCTTCGGTCTCGGTCGCTACGGGCTCGGAATCGCACTGGAATTGAGGGCCGCAGGTCAGAAGGTGCTCGGTGTCGATTTCAATCCCGAGGCATTGAGGCAGGCGCGGAAGCTGGGCTTTGACACCGTATTCGGCGACGCCAATGATCCGGAATTCGTATTGCATCTTCCGCTTTCGACGACCCGCTGGGTCGTCTCTGCGGTGCCCGAGCATGATACTGGTCTTACCCACACCGATCCTCGCCGCGGACTGATCGGCGCCGTGCGGGATGCGGGCTACCAGGCCGGGATCGCCGTGACGGCCCAACGCGAGGCGGCGGCACCGGCCCTGAAGGACGCGGGCGCCGACATCGTGCTGACGCCTTATTCGGACGCCGCCAGCGCGGCGGCCCGCATGATCCTAACCGGTCGACAGGACAGGGGATCGCCAGTCCAAGATCCCCTCGGACAGAAGGAGTTCGCGACGTGACGCAGGAACTCGACGGGACACCAGGATATCGAAACATTCTGGTGGTCTGCGCGATGACAGGAGAAGACAGGTTGCTTCTCGAAGCCGCCGCGGCGCTGGCGGACCGGGACGGAGCCGCGCTGACTGTCCTTCTCCCCGTCACGATCCCTCCGGACCTCGGTGAGTTGGTGCGGGAGGCGGAGATCACCGCGGACGAGATCCTTTCGCGACTGGCCGAGGAACGGCGCAATGCTCTGGCCGACCACGTCGCCCGAACGCTACCCGGCCGCGACCCGGAGCGAGTGGTTCGCGTGGGCAAGCCCTTCATTGAGATCATCAAGGAAGTTCTCTCCGGGGAGACCGATCTTGTCGTGAAGACTGCCGAACCGATCGTTCCTGGCCGGTTTTTCCAGCTCGCGAGTACGGACCAGCATCTACTCCGAAAGTGCCCCTGTCCGGTCTGGTTGAGGCGTCCGGATACTCCAATCAGCCTGAAACATGTCGTCGCTGCGGTGGATGTCGATGACACGGGTGTCGGGGAACCCGAGACACTGCGGGATCTGAACCTCCGCGTACTGGATCAGGCGGATAGACTGGCCGCGGGCTCGGGGGCGCACGTTACAGCGATCCATGCCTGGGACGCGATGGGAGAAGGGCTGGTGAACCTCTGGGCCACCGGTCGAGATGCCCACCGCCGCGCCACAGACTACGTCAGGCAGGTCGAAGCGACGCGACGCCGCGCTCTCGAGGAACTGGTCTCCGGTCATCCCGTGGCCACGCGGGCGGTGCCGCAGCTGGTCCGCGGTCCGGCGAGCCGGGCCATCTCAGAGACTGTCGCGACGGAGGGAGCAGACACCCTGGTTATTGGGACCGTTGCTCGCACCGGCCTCGCTGGCATCATCATTGGAAACACCGCCGAGGACATCCTCAACAGGGTTGACTGTTCGATCCTCGCCGTGAAACCAAAGGGTTTTGTGAGCCCGATCGCTGAGACGCGCAGTTCCTACGCCTGAGCTCGGCTATGGTTTGGTGCGCTACTGGGAATCGGTTCGGTCCCACGTTCGCAGCCGAGGTCAGAAGGCGCTGAATCCAGGCATTGAAGACAAGCAGGAGGGGATGGGATCTCGACGAGGTCTTTGCGAAGCTCAACTCCAAGACGCACTACGTCTGGCGGCGCATTATGAGAAGGAGGTGCTTGAGAGTGTGGTCACTTGGCGACGCGATCGAGCCGCCGTACTGAAGTTCCTGAAGAAGCTGATTAAACGGTCTGGAACAGCCGACGAAATCGTCACGGACAGGCTCCGCTCCTACCGGGCCGCGATGAGGGGGCTGAGGGTCAGTGGCCACCGGGACGAGGGGCGCTGGATCATCTCGGCCCTCTGGGCTTCGGTTCTGAACCACTGACAGGTTGGTCCTTCCGCCTCAACAGCAAGCGGTCCCGCGATGCGGAGCTAGACCCTGGGCGGGGTCCCTGCGGCGCCTGATCTTACACGATCCAGGCCGGGAGACACCCTATAGACCGTCTCTTGCCGCACCCTCCGGGTCCGCGACGATCTTCAGGGGTCATGCCTGATGAAGCGCGACTGGCTTGGGCGATCAGGCTTCAGTTGTCCATCTTCATCAAAGTCTTGATCCGCATTGAACGGGACCGCCGAGCGGGTTCCAAATGCTTCGATGAGCTTGGGTTGTGAAGTGAGAACCTCGTCCAACCGCGCGATCATATCCTTCTGGCGCTGGCCAGAATGATAACCATGGACGCCATGGACAATCTCGGGTTCGAGGACGGTGAAGCCCATGTATCGAAGGGCATATGCAAAGGGCCACAGTAACATTCGGATGTCGCCCTCCTTGCCGTTGTAAGCGCTTTCGGAGGCCCGAGAGCCGGTCGTCACACAGAACAGGGCCTTCTTCCCGACGAAATGTCCGGTATCGAACCGGTTCCCCACGTCGTGGACCGCGCCGTGGGACATCACTCTGTCTAGCCATCCCTTCAGCACGGCCGGTGGTGAAAACCACCAGATGGGGAAGTGGAAGATGACCCGATCAGCTCGCCGCAGTCTTTCGATCTCCGAAACGACATCAGGCGGAAGAACGTCTCGCTCCGCAGCGGCCTCCTGTACCACGAGGGGGTCGAAATTCGACCTGTTGTCGAAGGTTGGGTAGTGGCGCGGAGCCTCAACCGGATCGAAGCCCATTTGGACAAGATCCGAAAACAGGACAGTATCTCCTGCGGCCAGACAAGCTTGTCGCGTCGCCTCGGCCCAGGCGCCGTTGAACGACCTAGGCTCCGGGTGAGCGAGTACGATGAGCGTCGTCGTCATATGGGGGTCTTCAGAAAAGGAGCAGTGACGGACCACGTTATTGGTCCGCGGACGGACAGAGCGCTACCGCAGCCGCGCCTCCGTCTCGGCGTCGAAGAGGTAGATTTGCTCGGCGTCGTAGTGCAGGGCGACCTCTGTTCCCTCGGGGATCGTTTCGTCCGGCTGCGTCTCTACCACGATCCGGGCGCCTTGGCCGTCGACGAGATAGTCGTACGCGACACTGCCAAGACGCTCGCGGATATCGAGACGAAGCGGGGAGGGGCCTTGAGAGACCGAGAGATGTTGGGGTCTGACGCCCACGAGGACCCGAGTCCCCTCGCTCGGCAGGTCGACGTTTGCACCGATAGGATCTTCGCCAAGGAGGGGCGCATGAACCTGTCCGTTTTTGACGTGGCCGTCGATGAAGTTCATGGCGGGAGAGCCGATGAATCCCGCGACGAACCGATTGTTCGGATTGGCATAGAGCTCCATGGGGCTGCCGATTTGCTCGATGTGCCCCGCCCGGAGCACCACGATCTTGTCGGCAAGCGTCATCGCCTCGACCTGGTCGTGCGTGACATAAATCATCGTCGCGCCGATGTCCTTGTGCAGCCGCGCAATCTCGACCCGCATGTCCACCCGGAGTTCCGCGTCGAGATTCGACAGCGGTTCGTCAAAAAGAAAGACCTCCGGCCCCCGGACGATTGCACGCCCAATCGCAACACGCTGACGCTGGCCCCCCGACAGCGCCTTGGGCTTTCGGTCCAGAAGGTTCTCGAGTTGAAGGATCCGTGCCGCCTCGTTGACTTTCTCGTGTATTTCGCTCTTGGGATGGCCTGTCATCCGCAAGCCGAAGCCCATGTTTTCGGCCACGCTCATATGAGGGTAGAGCGCATAGGTCTGAAAGACCATGGCGACTTGCCGGTCGGCGGCATCGACATGCGTAACGTCCCTGCTGCCGATAGAGATCTTGCCCTCGGTCGTCTCTTCAAGCCCCGCGATCATCCGCAGCAACGTGGACTTGCCACAACCCGACGGGCCGACAAAGACGCAGAACTCGCCTTCGCCTATCTCGAGGTCCACTCCGTGTATGACCTCCGCGTCGCCGTACTTCTTGACGACCTTTTCAAGCGCCACTCCGCTCATCTCGCTCCTCCTCGAGCCGTGTGTCAGCCGGGAAACTGCCAGTCAGCAGCATCCTCGGCGATCATTTCCGCGGTCTCGCGCAGCAATGGTGCGAGTGTCGCGAGGTCCTCAAGCGGCCGTCGGGCCGTCGAGGTGGTCACAGAAAGACCGCCCAGCACGCGACCGGTGGGCGACAAAATCGGGGCGGCGACGCAAACGATACCGGGCTCATGTTCCTCGCGATCGAAAGCGATCCCCTCTTCGCGGACCTTCGCGAGCTCAATTTCTAGCTCTTCGGCGGAGGTGATCGTCTGTGCCGTATGCGGGTGGAACGCCTGAAGTTGGAGCGCAGCGCAACGTTCTCTGTCGGGGAGGTGGGCAAGCATGGCCTTTCCGACCCCTGTGCAGTACCCGGGCCCGACCTTTCCGGCTTCGGAGAACATGGGCAGAGGGTGGCGCGCATTGCGCTTCTCCACATAGAGAACCTGCCCGCGATCAAGCTGAGCGAGATGAATCGTTTCTCCGACTTTCCCAGAGAGCGCATCGAGGTGGGGGCGGGCGATCGGGGCAAGCGAACTCTTTCGCCAGGCTGAATGCGCAAGCTGCACGAGGCGCAGACCGGGCGTGTAGCTTCCCGTCTCGGGCTCGACATGGAGCATTCCTTGTTTCACGAGCGTTTGAAGTAGGCGGTAAAGGGTGCCCTTGGGCCAGGGCGACAGCGGCAACAGTTCGCTAAACCGCACCGGACGGTCCTGCGCACAGACCAGGTCGAGCGCGTCGAGCGCCTTGCCTACCGTTCCTTCGCTTCGTCCCGTCCTGAGGTGATCGTCCATCGCCGTTCTCCTCCCGCCCAAAGGGTTCACCTGCGGGTGTTGACAGAGTTACCGCGATGCGAGCTATTGTTTCAATAGTTGGACATACGTTTCCAGATAATGGAACCAGCACCCAATGAACTCAGGGAGGAAGTCAAATGCAAATGACCAAACGGACGGCTGCGGCAGTGGTCGCCATCTCGAGCGCCGTGGCGATGCCGGCGGCTGCGCAGGAGAATGGGAATGGGTCGGACCTTTCCGGGACGCTCACGATCTTCTCGGACATGTCCAACCCGGCGCCCCGCGCCGTCATGGAAGATATGGCCGCGCGGTTCGACGAGATGCATCCCAATCTCGATGTCGAAGTGACGATTATCGACCGAGAGGCCTACAAGACCCAGATCCGGAACTTCCTGTCAGCTGATCCGCCGGACGTGGCTAACTGGTACGCGGCCAACCGGATGCGCCCCTATGTCGACGCGGGGCTTTTCGAGGATGTCTCCGACCTGTGGGACGAACCGGAAATCCAAGAGAATCTGGCTTCGACCGAAGGGGCTTTGACGCTCGACGGCAAGCAATGGGGCGTGCCTTACACCTACTACCAGTGGGGAGTTTATTACCGCGAGGACATCTATGAGGAACTCGGTCTCGAAGAACCGCAGGATTGGGAGACGCTCAAGTCCAACTGTCAGGCGCTGATCGATTCCGGGCGCAAGTGCTTCGCCATCGGAACCAAGTTCCTTTGGACGGCTGCCGGATGGTTCGACTATATCAACCTCCGGACTCACGGCTATGATTTCCACATGCAGCTGACTGCAGGGGAGATTCCGTGGACCGATGACCGTGTGCGCGAGACTTTCGCAAACTGGCGGGAGCTCATCAACATGGGGGCCTACATCGACAACCATCAGTCCTACAGCTGGCAGGAAGCGCTGCCCTTCATGGTGAACGGCGATGCAGCGGCTTACCTCATGGGCAACTTCGCCGTCGCGCCAATGCGAGAAGCCGGACTGACGGACGATCAGCTCGACTTCTACCAGTTCCCAGCGATCAACCCTGACGTGGAAATGGCCGAGGAAGCTCCTACGGATACCTTCCACATTCCTTCAGGAGCGGACAACAAGGAGGCGGCACGCGAATTCCTCCGTTTCGTCGTCTCTGCCGAGAACCAGACGCGGATCAATGCGGCCGATGGACTGGGGCAGCTTCCGGTGAACTCCGCGGCTTCGGTCGGCGATGACGAGATGCTCCAGGAGGGTTTCGAGCTCCTGTCTTCGGGGGCTCCTGGCGGACTTGCGCAGTTTTTCGATCGTGACGCGCCCGCCGAAATGGCCTCGGTCGCGATGGAGGGGTTCCAGGAGTTCATGGTCTTCCCCGACAACCTCGACGACATCCTGCAGCGGCTGGAACAGGCGAGGCAGCGGATCTACTGAGCTCCACCCCGACCGGCCGGCGCTGTCAGCGCCGGTCGGATCGCAGAAAAGCCCCCGGGCCATTTCGATATACGGCGCGGGGCCACACCTGCCGGAGAGACTGCGATGACGACGGCCACGTTGCCTGACACCCATGCAGACGAGGGCGGTCCCGGCTGGGTCAGACGCAATCGGATGCGGTTGGCACCCCTGATGTTTCTCGCGCCCGGCGTCCTCTTCTTCCTCGTTTACGTGATCTTCCCAGTCCTCGAAAGCTTCCAGATCTCCTTCTATCGGTGGGACGGTTTGGGCGCGCGGGAGTTCATTGGTCTTGAGAACTATCGCGAGTTGTCGACGGACCCGGCCTTCGAGGTGTCGCTCGTCAATAATCTCAAGTGGTTATTGCTCTATCTCCTCGCGATCCCGGGCGGCCTCTTCATCGCGCTGTTTCTCAATCAGACGGTGACTGGGATCCGAATCTACAAGTCGCTCTTCTTCTTTCCGTTCGTGATTTCGCAGGTCGTCGTCGGTCTCGTATTCACATGGTTTTACGATCCGACCTTTGGTTTGCTTAACGTCACCCTGGAGGCGATCGGTCTCGGACCAGTGAATGTACTCGGCGATCCTCGGCTTGCGACCTACGGCATTATCGCCGCCGGCCTCTGGCCGCAGATCGCCTACTGCATGATCCTCTATCTCACCGGGCTCAATGCGGTGGACCCTGAGCAGGTCGAAGCCGCCCGGCTGGACGGGGCAAAGCGGTGGCGCATGCTATGGTTCGTGATCCTGCCGCAGCTGCGCCCAGCGACATTCATCGCCTTCGTCGTGACTATCATTGGCGCGTTGCGCTCGTTCGACCTGATCTCGATTATGACGAATGGTGGGCCGTTCGGCTCCACCCGAGTTCTCTCGTTCTACATGTTCGAGAAGGCACTGTCGGAATATGGCTTCCGCATGGGATACGGCGCTGCGATTGCTGTCGTTCTCTTCATGATCATGCTGCTCTTCATTGGCTACTTCCTCTGGTCGATGTGGCGCCAGGAGCGGATGCCGTGAAGACGATCTTCTTTGAAGCCATAGTATTCCGTTTTGGCACTCGGGACCCCGAGTGGAGGCACTGACATGTTTCCGAGACCGATCCAGCAGTCATCCCGCGGAGCCCAGACCACGTATCAATCGCTGATACCGGTTGTCCTGCTCCTTTGGCTCGCACCGCTACTCGCGGTGGCCTTCTTCTCGATCAAGCCGGGAGCAGATTTCACAGCGGGAAACTACTGGGGGATGCCGTCATCCTTCGAAGGGGCAGAGAACTACGGCAAAGTCTTCTTCGAGAGCGACATGCCACGGTACTTGCTGAATTCTGTGCTGATCACGGTGCCGACAGTTCTCGGCGCGGTGGCGCTCTCCTGTATGACTGGCTTCGCCTTGGGCGTTTACAAGTTCCGAGGCAACCTGTGGATATTCTTCATGTTCGTGGCGGGAAACTTCGTTCCGTTCCAGATCCTCATGGTTCCCGTTCGCGACCTGACGCTGGAACTGGGCCTCTACAATACGAAGATGGGCCTCGTGCTCTTCCACGTCGCGTTCCAGACTGGTTTCTGCACCCTTTTCATGCGCAACTTCATTCGTGCTCTGCCGCGTGAACTGATTGAGGCGGCGCGGGTCGAAGGGGTCGCCGAATGGCGCATCTTCTGGTTCGTGGTTTTGCCGCTGATGCGGCCCGCGATTGCGGCTCTGTCAGTTCTGGTTTTCACCTTTATCTGGAACGACTATTTCTGGGCTGTTGTGCTCACCCAAGGCGCGGAGAGCCAGCCCGTTACCGCCGGAATCACAAGCTTCAATGCCCAGTACCGCGCCTCGTACCACTTGATGAGCGCTGGGAGCATCGTCGCGGCATTGCCCCCGGTCGCAATGTTCTTCCTGATGCAGCGTCACTTCATTGCGGGGCTCACTCTTGGCGCAGTGAAATGACCCGGTCCTGGATGCTCCAAGACGACCGGCAGAGTCTGCTGCTTGTCTCGACATCTGAAGGGCTTCCGCAAATAGTCTACTGGGGACCGCCGATCGCGGCGGATGAGGTGGAAGTCATCGCTCGCGCGACCCAGCGGGACGTGACCGGCGGCATGCTCGACCGGAATCCCGATCTGTCGATCTGCCCGGAGGAGAGCGCGTCCTTTCCGGGTCAGCCTGGCCTCCTTGCGCGAAACCCGCAAGGCAAGCCCCTCCGCCCGAGATTCAGGTTCACCGAAGACTGGTTTCAAGGGACATCGCTCTCTCTGACATACCGCGACGAGGTTCTGGGACTGACCTACTGGAGCGAGTTCGGGCTGGACTCTGCGACCGGCATGGTCACTGCGCGAGCCTATCTCGAGGCCGAGGAACTGACCGTAGTCGACTGGTTCGCGGCTCCGGTCTTCCCTGTGTCCGAGGCTGGGACCGAGATGATCGATTTTGCCGGCCGGTGGTGCGGTGAGATGCGGACGCAGCGCGTTCCCTGGTCGGCCGGCATCAGGTCTCGAGAAGGTCGCACCGGACGTACGGGTCATGAGAACCTGCCGCTTATCTACCTGCCCGAAGCAGGAGCGACCAATACGCAGGGGCGTGCAGAGGCTTTTCATTACGGCTGGTCTGGAGGACACCGGATGGTGGCCGAGGAGCTCCCCGATGGCCGGCGCCAGGTCCAGTTCGGCCATACTTTTCAATCCGAATCTGCTGCTCGACGACGGTTCGAGACCGCAACGCTATTTGCCTGCCGGTCTGACTACGGTCTGAATGGCTGCGCCGTCGTCTTCCAACGCTATCTGAGAGATCGAGTTGTCCCATGGCCGAACCCGGCTCGCCCTCGACCGGTCCATTATAATTGCTGGGAAGCCGTCTATTTCGGCCATTCGATGGAACGTCTCGGCGACATCGCGACCCGCGCGGCTGACTTGGGAGCTGAGCGTTTTGTGCTCGACGATGGATGGTTCGGTAGACGGGACAACGATACGTCTTCACTTGGCGATTGGTGGATCGATAGACGCAAGTGGCCCGACGGGCTTGGACCGCTGATCACACATGTCAAGAAGCTCGGGATGACCTTCGGGATCTGGTTCGAGCCGGAGATGGTGAACCCTGACAGCGAACTTTATCGCAATCACCGAGACTGGGCGCTCGGCCGTACCGACCAAGTGCTGGGACGGGGGCAGATGGTTCTCGATATGGGGCGGGAAGAAGTCCGCAATTACTTGTTCGAGGCAATGTCCGGCATTCTGTCAGAGCACGACATTGAGTACGTGAAGTGGGACCACAACCGTGTGCTGCCGCAGCCGGACGCATCACAGGTTCGTGGGACGTACGCCCTGATCGACAAGCTTCGCGCAGCGCATCCCGAGGTGGAGTTCGAGAGCTGCGCGAGCGGGGGCGGACGGATCGATTTCGGTATTCTCGGCCGCATGCACCGCATTTGGCTCTCCGACTCAAACGATGCGCTGGAGCGGTTGCGGATCCAGCACGAGGCGTCGCTATTGCTTCCGCTCGCCGTGTCGGGAAGCCACGTTGGACCGCGCCACTCTCACACCAGCGGGCGTGTGCACGACATTCGCTTTCGCGCCTGGGTCGCAGCACAGCGGCATATGGGTTTCGAAATGGACCCGGCCGAACTTACCGTCAAGGAGGCGGAAGTGCTGCGGGACGCGATTGCATGGTGGAAGGAAAACCGGGACTGGATGACGAAGGCCGATATCCTAAGGCTTGACAGTTCAGACCCGGCTCTCGTCGCCGAAGCGCAGGTTGCGCACGGTGGCGAGCGGTTCGTGGTCTTCGCAGGGCAGGCCGCCGCCTCATCGCAGATCCTCCCCCGCCCTCTGCGGCTCGCCGGTCTTGAGCCCGGGGCGCGTTACAGGGTCTCCCTGCGAAATGCAGCTGATTCCCTGCCAAACCTCTCGCGCGGCAGCCCTGCTTTGAAGGAGGGGCCATTGGAGCTTTCTGGCCAATACCTGATGGGGCAGGGGGTATGCCTGCCTTGGTCGTTCCCCGAACATATGTGGGTCCTCGAGGGAAGGCGTATTTGACGGGGAGAGTCTCAGACCACCAACGGCTCCGCATGAAGATCACTGCTGCGTTCGGGAAGCGAGAGTATACCCGTTCCATTACACCCCTGACGACACAACGAATGGAGGCGAGATGAAGCGCGCCCTGGGCACCTGCTACTACCCCGAACACTGGCCGCGCGAGCTCTGGGCAAAGGACGCGCAGCGCATGGTGAAGGCCGGCCTCACCTGGGTGCGGATCGGTGAGTTCGCGTGGAAGAGGGTAGAACCACGGCCAGAGATGTTCGACTGGGAGTGGCTTGACGAGGCGATTGACGTTCTGGGGCGTGCCGGGCTTTCCGTTGTCCTCGGAACCCCGACGGCCACGCCGCCGCGCTGGATGCTCGACCGTCATCCGGACATGCTGGCTGTAGACGCCGAGGGCCGGCAGCGCGGGTTCGGGTCGCGTCGTCATTACTGCTTTTCCCACGACGGGTACCTCGATGAATGTCGGAGGATCGTGACGCTGTTCGCGGACCGCTACGGGCGTTCACCCCATGTCGCGGCATGGCAGACTGACAACGAGTACGGATGCCATGATACCGTCATTTCCTACTCTTCGGCCGCCAGCAAGGCGTTCCGTCGATGGCTAAGAGAGCGCTATGGGACCATCGAGTCGCTGAACTACGCCTGGGGAAACGTCTTCTGGTCCATGGAGTATGACAGTTTCGACCAGATCGATCTTCCTATCCTCACGGTCACTGAGCCAAACCCGGCACATTCGCTTGCTTTTCGCCGATTTTCCTCTGAGCAGGTCGCGCGTTTCAACCGGGCGCAGGTCGAGATCATTCGTGCACGCTCGGACGCGCCCATCTCGCACAATTACATGGGCAGGGAGACGGCGTTCGACCATTTCGAGGTGGGCCGCGATCTGGATATCGTTACATGGGACTCCTATCCTCTCGGCTTCCTTGAGGATCGGGCTGGGGTAACGGTGGCGACGCAGCGCCGCTATTCCCGGCAGGGAGACCCGGATTTCCAGGCATTTCACCACGATCTCTATCGCTCGGCCGGGCGCGGACGGTGGTGGGTGATGGAGCAACAACCTGGCCCAGTGAACTGGGCCCCTCACAACCCCGCTCCGCTGCCCGGGATGGTACGCCTATGGACCTGGGAAGCCTTCGCCCACGGCGCAGAGGCTGTCTGCTATTTCCGGTGGCGGCAGTTGCCATTCGCTCAGGAGCAACTCCACTCCGGCCTTCAGCGCGCCGATCTGGTCGACGCGCCCGCGATGGCCGAGGCCGAACAGGTCGCGCGAGAGCTCGCGGACGCACCGGACGTCGCGGAGGCGCAGGCGCCGGTCGCCCTCATCTTCGATTACGACGCTTCCTGGGCTTGGGAGATTCAGCCTCATGGAGCCGAGCTCTCGTACTTTGATCTCGTTCTGGACCATTACCGGGCGCTCCGCCGCGCTGGTCTCTCGGTCGACATCCTGCCACCGACCGGCGATTTCGATGGGTATCGCATGATCCTGGCCCCCGGGCTGATGCACATGTCCGACGAATTGAAGGCGCGACTGATGGCTTGCGGAGCGGAAGTCCTGATCGGACCGCGTGCGGCGGCGCGCAACGAGGACTTCGCCATCCTCCGACCGCTTCCGCCAGCCATTTCAGGGCTCGACGTGCTGGTTTCCCGGGTGGAAAGTCTGCGGCCTGAACTCACGAGATCGGTCTCTGGAGGTGGCAGCATTTGGGGGTATTCGGAAGACCTTGAAGGTGCCGCGGAGGTCGTACTGGCGACCACTGAGGGTGCCCCGGTCGCGATGCGGACGGGATCGGTGACTTACATGGGGGGCTGGGGCGACGAGGAGCTGCTTGATCGGCTTGTCTCAGACCTCGCCGAGCGTGTGGGCCAGGGAACCCGTCGACTTCCCGAAGGGGTTCGGGTCCGCGAGACCGGTACCGAGCGCTTCTGGTTCAACCACACGGACCAACCGGTCAACACGGAAGCCGGACCCATTCCTCCAGCCGGTGTCCTGCGAGAGCCGCTAGGGTAGGACGTCGCCTCAGAGGGCGCAGAGCCCCGACAGCGATCTGGAAGTGGGCACGGGTGATGAATGTCAATGGGCGTCCATGTTTGACCCCCTATCGGCGTCCAATAATGACCCGCTCGAGCTCGGGTAGCTGGCCCGAGGCGGCGTAGCCTCCAAGTCGCGCAGACGGATCGGGCCAGCGGGTCTTGAAGCGCCAACTCTCGTTGCCGGTCTCGACGATGTTGCAGGGAGGGCGCACTTGGCAGGTGGTTCGGCACAGGTGGCCCCAAAAATGGCCCGAAAGATGCGCTCGATCGGAATTAGTCCATAATAAACAAGGGCTTGCGAGGAGGATTTGGTGGAGCCGAGGGGAATCGAACCCCTGACCTCGTCATTGCGAACGACGCGCTCTCCCAACTGAGCTACGGCCCCAACGGGTCGCTATTTGGACCGCGTCCGGGGCGGTGTCAAGCAGCGCGGCCGCTCAGAACTCCCACCATGTGGCGAGGCGGAGGCCGGTGCCGAGGTCGCCAGTGAGCGCCTGGACGAGGCCGATCTCCAGTCTGGTCCCGGGACGCAGGTCGTAGAGCAGGGCAGGGGCGGCCTTGGCGTAGGCGTCGCCGGCGGTGCCGATTCCGGTCTGCAGCTGCAGGACGCCGGTCCAGCGCTCGCCGATGTCACGGCCCCAGGTCAGGTCGAGCTTGCCCTCCCGGCGGTTCTCTCCGACGACGAGGATGGCCGAGGCATCTGCCGCGAGCCAGCCCTTGGGGAGCGTGCGCCCGGTCGAGACCCCGAGCCTCGCGATCTCTTCCAGGCTCGCCCGGAGACGGTCGTGACGCAGACCGTAAGTGAGCGTGGCGGCGACCGGGGTATCGCCCGCGGCAAGCGGCAACCGGAGAAAGGCCTGGGCGGTCTCCTCCTGGTCGCCGTTCGCGACGTAGAGGTCGAAGCCGACGGTCACCCGCTCGCTCAACCCGTACTCCAGGTAGAGCGTCGGATCGGTGTGCACCGGCCGCGTCGCGGCATCGGTCAAGGCGACGTTCGCCCCGAAGGAGAGAAACAGCGCCCCCCGTTCGCGCACCCATGGGCCCGCCTGAAGCGGGGCGGCGACGAGGAGCACCGCGAGCAGAAGGGGAAGACACTTGAAACCGAACATGGCCGGCAGTTTCGCGCGTCCAGAGTTAAACCGGGGTTAAGCGTTCAGGCTCTCGGCCGAAGCGCATAGACGAGGAGCGCGGGCCCCTCTCTCAGGAGCCCCTTGAGACGCGCTGTTGCGGGGCGTGGTCCGCTCGGCGCGCTGCCGGTCGCCGTCAATCCGAGCTTCGCGGCAACCAGCCGCGCGCGCGGGAGGTGGTCGGGGTCCGTGACGATGACCAAGCTGGTCGCGCCGATCTCTTGCAGGATCGGCCGCCCGAAGAGGAGGTTCTCCCAGGTCGTCCGCGACCGGCTCTCCAGCAGGATCGCGTCCTCCGGCACGCCGCCCTCGCCGAGGAGCCGCGCCGCCGCTTCGGCCTCGGTGACCCTGCCGTTCCCGGCCCCGCCGCAGGCGAGAACGACCTGCGAGCGGTCCGATTGCCAGAGCATCGCCGCATGCTCCGCGCGCCGACGGAGGGCGGGGGAGGGGCCGTCGGGGCGGACCGCGGCGCCGAGAAGACAGATGGCTCGCATGTGACCCGAGTGACCCGGCCGTCAGTCGAGCGCAAGCATCGTGCGAGGTCGGCGTGGCGTCGCCGATCCGATGCGCCTAGACTCGGCCTCGATGAAACGCGGCCCGAGGGCCGCCGGAGCGAAGTGAGGACACATGGAAGGCTTTCTGGAAGGTCTCGGCATCATCGCGATCATTCTGCTGATCATCGTCGGCGTCATCGCGGGCTACCTGGCGGCGCTGGTCTCGGGCGGCAACAAGGGGCTCTATGTTCTCGTCGGCGTCATCGCGGCCCTGGCGAGCCCGTTCATCCTGGCGCTGCTCGGGGTCGGTGCGCTGGCGGCAGGAGGACTGATACTGCTGCTGATCGTGGGAGCCATAGGGGCGGCGATCGTCCTTGCCATCGTGGCGGCGATCAAGCGCTAGACGCCGCCGCCCGGGCGATCAGCGCTTGCCGCGGCGCTGGTTGCCCCCGCGCTGGCCCGCTCGGCCGGCGGTGGAGCGTCCGGCGGCCTTGTTCGCGGTCTCGACCGCCCGGTCCACGGCCTGCTGCCGGGCGAGCGGATCGTCGGAGACCACCAGGTCCACCGTTTCCAGCCGCTTGACCTCGTCGCGGAGGCGGGCGGCCTCCTCGAACTCCAGGTTCTCCGCGGCCTTGCGCATGTCCGTCCGCAGGCCCTCGAGCACCGCCTGCAGGTTTCCGCCAGCGGGCGTGTCGACCTTCGCGGTCACCCGGTTCATGTCGACGTCGCCCTTGTAGAGACCGGCCAGCACGTCGTCGACGTTCTTCCGGATCGTCTCCGGCGTGATGCCGTGCTCCTCGTTGTAGGCCATCTGCTTTTCGCGGCGGCGGTCGGTCTCCCGCATCGCCCGCTCCATCGAGCCGGTGATCCGGTCGGCGTACATGATCACCCGCCCGTCGGCGTTCCGCGCGGCGCGGCCGATGGTCTGGATGAGCGAGGTCTCCGAGCGCAGGAAGCCCTCCTTGTCGGCGTCGAGGATCGCGACCAGTCCGCACTCCGGAATGTCGAGCCCCTCGCGCAGCAGGTTGATGCCGACCAGCACGTCGAAGGCGCCCAGCCGGAGGTCGCGCAGGATCTCGATCCGCTCGATGGTGTCGATGTCGGAGTGCATGTAGCGCACGCGGATGCCCTGTTCGTGCAGATACTCCGTCAGGTCTTCGGCCATGCGCTTGGTCAGCACGGTGCAGAGCGTCCGGTAGCCGGCGTCGGCGACCTTGCGGATTTCGTCGAGCAGGTCGTCGACCTGGGTCTCCACGGGCCGGATCTCCACCGGCGGGTCGAGCAGGCCGGTGGGGCGGATGACCTGCTCGGTGAAGACGCCGCCGGTCTGCTCCAGTTCCCAGGCGGCCGGCGTCGCCGAGACGAAGATCGACTGCGGCCGCATCGCGTCCCATTCCTCGAACTTGAGGGGGCGGTTGTCCATGCAGGAGGGCAGGCGGAAGCCGTGCTCGGCCAGGGTGAACTTGCGCCGGTAGTCGCCGCGGTACATGCCGCCGATCTGGGGCACGGAGACGTGGCTCTCGTCGGCGAAGACGAGGGCGTTGTCGGGGATGAACTCGAAGAGCGTCGGCGGCGGCTCACCGGGGGCGCGGCCGGTGAGATAGCGCGAGTAGTTCTCGATGCCGTTGCATACGCCCGTCGCCTCGAGCATCTCGATGTCGAAGTTGGTCCGCTGCTCCAGCCGCTGGGCCTCCAGCAGCTTTCCCTCTCCGACGAGCTGGTCGAGGCGCTGGCGCAGCTCCTTCTTGATGGCGTTGACCGCCTGGTTCATCGTCGGCTTGGGCGTCACGTAGTGGCTGTTGGCGTAGACGCGGATGCGGTCGAAGGTGGCCGTCTTTTCGCCCGTGAGCGGATCGAACTCGGTGATCGCCTCCAGCTCCTCGCCGAAGAACGACAGCTTCCAGGCGCGATCCTCGAGGTGGGCCGGGAAGATCTCCAGCGAGTCCCCGCGCACCCGGAACGAGCCGCGCTGGAAGGCCTGGTCGTTGCGCCGGTACTGCTGGGCGATGAGGTCGGCCATGATCTGGCGCTGATCGTACTCGCGCCCGGCGATCAGGTCCTGGGTCATCGCGCCGTAGGTCTCCACCGAGCCGATGCCGTAGATGCAGGAGACGGAGGCCACGATGATCACGTCGTCGCGCTCGAGCAGGGCGCGGGTGGCCGAGTGGCGCATCCGGTCGATCTGCTCGTTGATCTGCGATTCCTTCTCGATGTAGGTGTCCGACCGCGGGACGTAGGCCTCGGGCTGGTAGTAGTCGTAGTAGCTGACGAAGTATTCGACCGCGTTGTCCGGGAAGAAGCCCTTGAATTCGCCGTAGAGCTGGGCCGCCAGCGTCTTGTTCGGGGCGAGGATGATGGCGGGGCGCTGGGTCTCCTCGATGACCTTGCCCATGGTGAAGGTCTTGCCGGTGCCGGTGGCACCCAGCAGCACCTGGTCCCGCTCGCCGCCCTGCACGCCCTGCGACAGCTCTTCGATCGCGGTGGGCTGGTCGCCCGCCGCCGAGAACTCGGTGTGCATGACGAAGCGCTTGCCGCCCTCCAGCTTCTCGCGCTCGCGCACGTCGGGCGCGGCGGCGTGGAGGACGGGTTCGGTCTTGTCGGAATGGGCGTAGGGCATCTGGGCTCCGGTGGTGCGGCCTTGAGGGTAGATTGAGGCAAACCCGCCGGGCTTCAAGGGCGGCTCCCGACAGCGTGGCGTCGGCAGTGAGGGTGCGCGACCTTGCCCCGACTGCGCACCTTGCCTATAGGGGCCGCCTGACCGCGCAAGGAGCCGCTGCCCCCATGGCCTTTTCCGCCAATCTCAACGTGATGATGAAGACCGCCCGCCGCGCCGGCCGCGGGTTGCTGAAGGACTTCGGCGAGATCGAGAACCTGCAGGTCTCGGCCAAGGGGCCCGGCGACTTCGTCACGCGCGCCGACCGCGAAGCGGAGCGGCTGATCCGCGAGGCCCTGCGCGAGGCGCGCCCGACCTACGGCTTCTGGGGCGAGGAAGGCGGCGAGGAGGCGGGCGAGGATCCGACCCGCCGCTGGATCGTCGATCCGCTGGACGGCACGACGAACTTCCTGCACGGACTCCCGCACTGGGCGATCTCGATCGCGCTGGAGCACAAGGGCCAGATCGTCTCGGGTGTGATCTACGATCCCGTGAAGGACGAGCTCTTTCACGCCGAAAAGGGCGAGGGGGCCTGGTTGAACCAGATGCGCCTGCGCGTCTCGGGCCGCCACAAGATGATCGAGAGCCTCTTCGCCACCGGGCTGCCCTTCGGCGGTCGCTCGGACCTGCCGGCGACGCTCAAGGACCTCGGCCGCCTCATGCCGACCTGTGCGGGCGTGCGCCGTTTCGGGGCGGCCTCGCTCGACATCGCCTACGTGGCCGCCGGCCGCTACGAGGGTTTCTGGGAGCGGCGGCTGCACCCCTGGGACATGGCCGCCGGAATCGTCATCGTCCGCGAGGCAGGCGGGTTCGTCGGCGCGATAGACCCCGAGGGCGACATCTTCGACGACGGCGAGATCATCTGCGCGAACGAAGGCACCTTCGACCGCTTCTCCAAGATCATCCGCGAGGGCTGAGCCTCAGCGGCCCCAGGGCCCGCGACGGCGCGGACGGCGTTGCACCGTGGGCACCGAGGTCCGCTTGAAGGAATATTGCGCCTCCGGGTGCGGCGGATGCCCGTGGCTCCGCTCCCAGAAGGCCTGCGCCCCGAGCCGGAGCCAGAGCGGCACCGTCAGCGCGAGTCCCGCCACGAAGCCGCCGGCGTGCGCCCAGTAGGCCGTGCCGCCCGCGTAGAGATCGGCGGAGACGCCGTTGATCACCTGCAGCCCGAACCAGATCAGCAGCATGATCCAGGCGGGCACCGGGATGATCCGGATGATGATGATCAGGAAGATGAAGACGTCGATCTTGGCCTTGGGAAAGAGCAGGAGGTAGCCTCCCATGACCCCGGCGATGGCCCCCGAGGCGCCCACCATCGGCACCTGGCTGAAGGGCGCGCCGATGTACTGCGCGAAGCCCGCCGCGAAGCCGCTCGCGAGGTAGAAGAGCAGGAAGCCGACGTGCCCCATCTCGTCCTCCAGGTTGTCGCCGAAGACCCAGAGGAAGAGCATGTTGCCCGCGAGATGCATGATCCCGCCGTGCAGGAACATGTGCGTGACGATGCCGGTCAGCCCCTCGCCCTGGCTGATGAAGGCGGGAACCAGCGCGTAGCGGGCATAGAAGCGGCTGAGTTCGGCGGTCGATTGGACCGCGACGAGATCGTAGAGGAAGACCGCGACGTTGATTGCGATGAGCGCGAAGACCACGACCGGCGTGGACTGCGAGGGATTGTGGTCGCGGATCGGGAACATGCGCGCAAAGTGGAGGGAACCGCGGGCGGGTCAAGAGGCGACGGCGGGTCGCCGATTGGCCGGGCGGCGTCAGGCCGGCAGCGCGGAGAGCACCAGCTGCACCGCCATCACCGCCAGGGTGGCGAGGATGATGCGGTTGAACCAGACCATGTTCAGCCGCCGCGCCAGCCATTCGCCGAAGGGGATCCCCAGCGTCGAGGGCGCCACGGCCAGCAGGCTCAGCCAGAGCTCGTGCCAGCCGAAGAGGCCCGCGATGACCATGCCGATCCACTGCAGGACACCGGCCACGAAGAAAACCAGCGAGACGCCGAAGATGAAGGCCTCGCGCGAGAGGCCCAGGCTCGACCAGTACATCACGACCACCGGCCCGGAGATGCCCGTGGCGGCCTGCGTCAGGCCGGTGAAGAACATCGCCGGCGGCGCGAGCCGGCGACCGAGCTCCTCGCTCACCCGCCAGTCCGGACGCGCGAGCCGGGAAGCCAGGAAGATGCCGACAGCCAGCGCGACGCCCAGGTCGAGGTAGCGGGCGGGCAGGGAGGCCAGCAGCCAGACGCCGACCGCCGTGCCCACCGTGGTGCCGAGCGGGATCGACATCATCGTCTCGCGGGAGGGCCGGTCGCTTCGGTGGCGCCACATCTGCCAGCCGTTGGTGACGAGCCCGGGCACGACGATCACCGCGATGGCCAGCGGCAACGGCAGGTAGATGGCCAGGACCGGGACCGCGATGATCGGCAGCCCGACCCCGGTCGCGCCCTTCATGGCACCGCCCAGGAAGAGGACGAGGGCCATCAGGGTCAGGATCGAGGGGGCTAGCTCCAAGGCAGCGGACTCCGGTCAGGGGCGGCGGAGACGCAACCGCCTCCGCCGAAACTGTGCCGGATCGCCCGGCGTTCCCGGCTCAGCCGAGGCTCTTGGCGTGATCGGCGAGGATGCGGCGACCGGACTCCGCCAGGGCGTCCAGCTGCGCGGCCGAGGGGGCGTCGGTGAGGCGGCCGCCCCACTTGCGGAGCTTGCCGCCGATCATGACCGTGTCGACGTTGCCGATCCCCGCGTGGAAGAGGATCGAGGCGACGGGATCGATGACGGGATGCATGTTGAGCTGGCGCGCGTCGAGCAGGACGATGTCCGCCTGCTTTCCGGGGGTCAGGCTGCCGATCCTGTTCTCCAGTCCGAGCATCCGCGCGCCGCCCATGGTGGCCCATTCGATCGCCTCGCGCATGGGAATGGTGATGGTGTCGGGCGCCGCACCGGTTTCTGCGCGCACGACGAGGTTGTCCTCGTGTCGCGCCGCCTGGAGCGCGAAGCGGGTGACGGCGAACATGTCGCCGGTCATGTCGCTCTCCACGTCGCTGCCCAGCGAGATTGCCCCGCCGAGACGGCGCAGGCGGCAGGTCAGCGGATCGCCGAAGCCCATCTGAAGCTCGACTTCCGGCGTTAGGGTGAACTGCACACCGTGCTCGACGAGGAAGGACAGCGTCCGGTCGTCGAGGGCGTTGCCGTGGACCACGTTGGCGCGGGAGCCCAGGTGCCCGGCAGCGGCGAGCCGCTGAAACCCGTCGTCGGTCATCATCTGCTGGGCGCTGATGTGCATCGAGGCGACCAGGTCCAGGTCATGCGCCAGCTTGAAGTCCGCCTCGCAGACCTCCCAGACCGACATCTGCGGGCCAAGCACCGCCAGCCCCAGGGTCACCAGCCCGTCGTCGGAGGAAAGCCGTCCGTTGCGCAGGCGATGGACCTCGTCGGCCGGCATAGGGATCTCGGAGAAGTGCTTCTGCCCCGGCTTGGGATCGGGCTTGGGAGAGCCGTGCAGGAAGACCGCACGGATGCCCGAGGCTTCGAGCCCGTCGACGGCGGCATCGGTGTGATCCGGCGTCGGGTTGTTGTGGCACCAGTCGGCGAGAGTCGTGGTTCCGGAATTGATCTGGTTCAGAGCGCCGATGTGATTGCCGATCCGGATATCGTCCGGGCCGAAATGTCCGGCGAGGCCCGCATGCATGGCGCGAAGGTATTCCTTGATCGTCCAGTCGGCCGCGACGCCCCGAAGGCCCGTCTGCCAGGTGTGGATATGGGCGTTCACGAAGCCCGGCATCGCGATCATGCCCTCGGCCTCGATCACCTCGGCTTCGCCTGCACTCAGCCCACGGCCGACCTCGAGGATCCGGTCGTCCTCGATGAGGATGTCTGCGCCGTCGATGTCCCTCAGGTCGGGGTCGACGGTTACGACGTTGGCGTTGCGGATGAGGGTTCGGCTCATGTCGGCACCTTTCAGAAGAGCACCAGTGCGATCTCGGGAACGAAGACGAGAAGCACGGTGAAGAGGAGCATGGTGATGACGTAGGGCCCCACGCCGGTGAAGATTTCCCCGAGCGTGGCGAACTTCTCGGGCAGGGAGCCCTTCACGACGAAGACCGACAAGCCGAAGGGTGGCGTCAGCAGGCCGATCTCGACGGCGATGATCGTGAGCACGCCGAACCAGACCGGGTTGCCGCCGAAGGCCGTGACGACCGGGATGGCGATCGGCACGACGATGAGCAGGATCGACACGGAGTCGAGGATCATGCCCAGCATCATCACCAGCAGGATGTAGGCGAGGCAGAAGCCGATCAGCGAGAGGTTCATCGAGCTGATGAACTGGGTCATCTCGTTGGGGATCGAGGAGAGCGCCAGCATCCGCGAATAGAGGCTCGCCGCGATGATGAGGAAGAGGATGCCGGCGGTGATGTAGCCGGTCTCGAGCACGACGCCCTTCACCGTCTCCCAGTTGAGGCGGCGGCGCAGGGCCGCGATGAGGTAGGCGCCCGCGGCGCCGATGGCCCCGGCTTCGGTCGGGCTGAAGAAGCCGCCGTAGATGCCGCCCATCACCAGGAAGATCAGGAAGGCGATTGGCGCGAGGCTCTGCAGCATCTCCCGGCCGGTCATGGACTCGGCCTCGGCCGTGGGCTGCGGACGGCCGGTGAAGCCCGGCGTGGCCGTGACCAGGAAGGTGTTCAGCAACCCGAAGCAGAGCGCGAGCCCCAGCCCTGGCACGACCGCCGCGAGGAAGAGCGCGCCGATCGAGGTCTCGGCCACGAGACCGTAGATGATGAGCAGCAGGCTCGGCGGGATCAGCATCCCGAGCACCGAGGAGCCAGCGACCACGCCCACGGCGAAGCGGCGCGTGTAGCCCGACTCGACCATGGGCGGCACGGCGATCCGGCTGAAGACCGCCGCCGATGCGATGGAGGAGCCGGTGATCGCGGCGAAGACGGCATTCGCCGCGACGGTGGCGTTCGGCAATCCGCCACGGACCCTGTGCAGCAGCACCACCGCCACGCGGAAGGCGTCGCGGCCGACGTCGGCGCGGTCGAGGATCAGGCCCATCATGACGAAGAGCGGCACCACCCCGAACTCGAAGGAGCGCACGGTGCTCGAGGCCGCGATGCCGAGCGCGTTGTCGGCGATGTTGAGATTGAAGCGCAGCGCCCAGATCGCGAAGAAGGACATCACGATCAGCGCGAAGGCCACGGGCATGCCGAGCGCGACGCTGGTGAAGAGGCCGATGAAGGCGAGGATCCCGAGCTGGACCGGGCTGAGGTCGCCGTAGACCAGCACCAGGGCGAAGACGACGACCGCCAGGCAGAGCAGCAGGAAGCCGAGCAGGCCGTTGGCGACCCGGTCGGGCCCGCGCAACTCGTGCAGCATCCGCGCCCCGTTCAGCACGGCGACGCGCCCCGTTTCGATGGTCGCGACGAAGGCCCCGATGGCGGTGACGAGCTTGAAGGGCCAGAGCGACAGCTGGAACGCTCCGACGGCGCCTGAGTATTCTCCGCGCTCGTAGGAGGTGAGGGCGTCCTCCCCCAGCCAGATCACGATGCGGATCATCAGCAGGAAGCCGATGAGGTAGAAGATCATCTTCGCCCCTTCGGCGAGCAGCGGGCGGGTTTCCTCCCAGGTGCCCATCAGGAAGTCGGCGTTGATCATGCGGCCCTGACGGATCGTCGCCCCCAGCTGGCAGAAGATGCAGGCGACGATGGCATAGGCCACGAATTCGGAGACGCCGTTGAGCGGCATCGAGAAGAATTTTCGGAGCAGGACGTCGGCGACGATCAGCACCATGAAGCCGACGATGGCGATCGAGCCGGCCGCGGTGAGGACGAACGAGACCCATGACAGACCTCGGTCGGCGCTGTGCCAGAAGCCGTGCTGGTCGGAAGCCGCGAGGTTGTCGGAGCCGTTTGTCATGGGGGCATGCGTCCACGGTAGAAGGCGTCAGAAGCAAGCGTGTCCCCGCCGCAGGGCAGGGACACGCTCCGGGTCGTTCGAGATCAGAGGTTTTCCGACCAGTCGCGCAGGGGCTCGGCGCCCTGTTCGCGCACCGTCTCCATGAAGGCGATCATGATCTCGCGGGCCGGGATGCCCTGCGGCTCGAGCGAGTCCACGAAGGCCTGGCCGAGGTCGGGCATCCGGTTCACCCACTCGACCTTCTGCTCTTCGGGCATGTCGGTGACCGTGGCGCCCTCTTCCTCGAAGGCGGGCCAGATCTTCTCTTCCAGCTCGGTGATGATCCGGGCGTTCTCGGTCGAGTACTCGGCGCCGAGTTCCGCCAGCACCTCCTGCACGTCCTCGGGCAGCGAGTTGTAGGTGTCGGTGTTCACCCCGAAGCCGCCGAAGGTCAGCGGGCCCGTTCCGACGCGGGTGACGTAGGGCGCCACCTCGTGCAGCTTGAGCGGGTAGGCGCCGGTGCCGATGAGGATGACGCCGTCGCCGACGCCGGTCTGCACCTGGCTGTACATGCTCGGGATGCCGGTCGCGACGAGCGAGGCGCCGAGGGGCTCGACCCAGGGCGCGATGGTGGCGCCGCCGAGGATCTTCATGCCCTCGAGATCTGAGAGCTGCTCGATCGGCTCCTTGGTGAAGAGGCTGTAGCCGTCCGACACGCAGGACCCGAAGAAGGTCACGTTGTGGCGGTCCCATTCCTGCTTCATCGCCGGCTGGTTGGCGTTGAGCTGGTTCATCGTGTTGATCGCCTGGTCCACGGTCTGCGTGGCAAACGGCGTCGAATACATGATGTTCTGCAGCGGCAGGCCCGAGGGCTCGAAGAGAGAGCCGATCCAGCCCATGTCCGTCAGCTGCGTCGAGACCGACTCGAGCGTCTCGTTGAAGTTGTAGAGCGTGCCGGCGAAGGCCTCGGTCCACTCGATGCGGCTGTCCGAGCCACGCTCTTCCAGCATCTGGTTGGAGCGGTCGACGATCACCGTCTTGAGCGGCTCCACCCAGGCGATCGAGAGCGGGTGGCTGGCCGAGATCGTGAGCCGGATGGTGTTCGACTGGCCGAAGGCCGGACCGCCCGAAATGATCGGAACGGCAGCGGTCGACAGCATCCCCTTGAGGGCGGTTCTGCGAGTTAGGGTCATGTGGTCCTCCCTTGACCGAAGTGTGCGCTTGCTCCTCCTGAGCGCGTCTCGGCTATCCAGAAACCGGATTATCCGCCGTGAAGCGGCCTCCGGACCTGTGCCGAATCTCGTCGCCACGGGCGCGGACGGTGCGCCAATGGCCGGATGTTACGTCAGTGAAACCGTTTGCAGAAGAGTTTTCAACGCGGGATTTGCGCTTCTTCCGCATTTCTGCGTGAGCCTTTTTCGGGGTGCTCCGACCCGTGAAGCGGCCTCCATACCCGGTCTTTCCGGGAGGGCCGGCCATCATATTGGATAATCCAATGCTCCGCCTTGCCGCCCGGGCCCCCGGCCTCCCTGCGGCATGCGATGGCCGCAGGGAGGGACCGAGGCGCCCCGGGCAGGGGGCTGCCTTATCCGGGGAGGAGGGCAGGGAGGCGTGCACCGGCAGCCCTTAGTCGTCGAAGTTGTTGGGCTTGCCCTTGCGGACGTAGTCGACCACGCCCGAGATCCCGGTGCGCGTGTGGATCGCCTTCTTCTTGGCGACATGGCCGAACATCTGGATGCCGAAGCCGCCATCGAGGTCGTTGACGATCCGCTGCTTCCAGGGCCGACGCACGATCTGCG
Organism: Histidinibacterium aquaticum; assembly: GCF_008710275.1. Taxonomy (GTDB): domain Bacteria; phylum Pseudomonadota; class Alphaproteobacteria; order Rhodobacterales; family Rhodobacteraceae; genus Oceanicola; species Oceanicola aquaticus. The sequence continues at coordinate 202,517 of NZ_VYQE01000006.1, read as the reverse complement.
TGGTGAGGCGGCGCGTGGTGCGCGGCTGGGTCATGATGTGGTCTGCGATCTTGTAGGCCCGCTCGATCAGCTGGTCGCGCGGCATGACCTCGTTGACCATGCCCCACTCCAGCGCCTTCTCCGGCGTGATCGCCTCGCCCGTCAGCAGGGCATAGGCGGCGCGCTTGACGCCCAGGAGCTCCTGGAAGCAGTTGTGGATGCCGTCGGCGGGGACCGAGCCGATGTCGTAGTGCAAGTCGAAGATCGTCGCGTCGTCGGCGCAGAGCGTGATGTCGCACATCAGCACGATCTCGGAGTGGAAGCCCGGGCCGTTCATCAGGCCGATGGTCGGGATCTCGAGGTCGTTGATGAGCGAGCTCACGTTGATGCGCCCGTCCTTGTAGGCGTACTCGTAGGCCCAGTACTCCATGTCCTCCTCTTCAAGGGCGAAGCCCTCGGGGTCGGAGTCCATCATGAACTCTTCGCCCGAGCCGGTGAGGATCATGATCTCGTTCTTCGGGTCGGCGCCGATCACCTTCAGCATCTGGCCGAGGGCGCGGTGGTTTTCCACCGACAGCTGGATCGGGCCACCGAGCGTGTGCGCTTCGACGAGGATCACACCGTCGTCGCGGCGGGTGAGGCGGAAGAAGTCCTTGAACGCCTCCTTGTACTCCTCGAACTCGGGCGTCGGGACGAATTTCTGCAAAGACATCGCTCTTTTCCTTCCTGTGGCGGTCGTCTCGTCTTGGACGGTCTTATTTCTCGGCTTCGAGTTTCATTCCGGCGGAGTCGGCCTGTTCTGCGAAGAGCGACAGGAAGTCGTCGTCGCGGTGGCCCCGCATGATGGCGGCCTGGATCAGCTGCATGACTCCGGCGCCCATGGGCATGGGCACCTCCTGGTCGCGCGCGACGGCCAGCCCGAGGTCGAAGTCCTTGCGCAGCAGCTCGGTCGTGAAGGTGGGCGTCCAGTCGAGCGCCAGCATGTCGGGCGTCCGCTTGCGCACCCAGTCGGTAGCGAGCACCGTGTTGTTGAGGAATTCGAGGAAGGCCGAGCGCGGCACGCCGGACTTCTCGGCGAGCACCGTCACCTCGCTCAGGCCCTGCACCAGCATGCCGAGGTAGAGGTTGTGGCAGATCTTCACGATCCGGGCCTGTTCGCCGTCGCCGACGTAGACCGAGGTCTTGGAGATCGTGTTGAGCAGCGGCGCGACGAGGTCGTAGGTCGACTTGTCGCCGGAGGCCATGAGGATCGACTGGCCCTCCGCCACGACATGCGGGTTGCCGCTGATGGGCGAGGCGAGGAAGGCCACGCCCCGGTCGGTGACCATCTTGCGGACCTCGGCGGAGACCTCCGGGCTGACCGAGGAGCAGTCCACGATAACCTTCGGCAGGCTCCCGGCACTCAGCAGGCCGCCGTCGCCCGCGATGACCTCTTCGAGATCCGAGGGGCGGGAGACCATGATGAAGACCACGTCGACGGCCTCGGCCAGGTCGACCTTGGTGTCGGCCACCTTGGCGCCGGCCGCGGCGAGGTCGTCGGTCTTGGAGCGCGTGCGGTTCCAGACGGTGACGTCGTGGCCCGCGTCGATGAGCCGGCGCGACATCGCCGCGCCCATGCGGCCCGTGCCCAGCCAGCCGATTGCCAGTTCGTTCGCCATGAGTTCGGTGTTCCCTTGTTCGTGTGGGTCCGGTTTCAGACCGGTGCGTATTCGCCTTCGGAGGTTTCAACCGCGGGGGCCTCCGGGGCCGGTCCGCTGCGACCGAGCGCCGACCAGGCGGCGGTCAGGATGTCCTGCGTGCTGAGCCCGTACTTGCGGAAGAGGTGCGGTGCGGTGCGCGAGCCCTCTGCGAAGGTGTCCTGCAGGCCGATGCGGCGCAGGGGGCGTCCGAGCCCGGCCTCGGCCATGGTCTCGGCCACCGCTGATCCGAGCCCGCCGATGATCGTGTGGTTCTCGGCGGTGACGACGGCCTTGGTGCCGCGCACGGCGCCCAGGACGGTCTCGGTGTCGAGCGGCTTGATGACCGGCACGTTCACCACGGTCACGCCCAGCCCTTCGCCCTTGAGGATCTCTGCGGCGGAAAGGGCGGAGGAGAGCATCATCCCGTTGGCGATGATCGCGACATCCTCGCCCTCGGTCAGGCGCTGGGCCTTCTTCAGCGAGAACTGGTGGTCCTCCTCGAAGATAACCGGGATCTCGCCGCGCTTGAGGCGCAGGTAGACCGGGCCGGGAATGTCGACGATTGAGGGCAGGGCCTTCCGGATCTCGGTCGCGTCGGCCACGTCGATGACGGTCATGTTGGGCAGGGCGCGCATCAGCGCAACGTCCTCGATCGCCTGGTGACTGGGGCCGCCGGGGCTGGAGACGCCCGGCATGAAGCCGACGAGCCGCACGGGAAGGTTCGGGTAGGCGACCGAGTTGACGATCTGGTCCAGCGGCCGCCGCGTGGCGAAGACACCGAAGGTATGCACGAAGGGGATATGTCCCCGCCGGGCGAGCGCGCCCGCCATGCTGACCATGTTGGCCTCGGCCATGCCCGCGTGGATGAACCGGTCGGGAAAGGTCTCCTGGAAGAGGTCGATCTCGCACTGGCGGGTCAGGTCGCCGGTGATGCAGACGATCTCTGTCCTGTCGCGCGCGAGGTCGACAAGGGCCTGGCCGTAGGGCTTCAGAACGGTCTTGTAGGGCGGTTTAAGCAACGCGGGCCTCCAGCTCGGCGATCGCCGCGTCGGCCAGCTCTCGCGGCAGTTTGATGAAATGGCCGTCAGCGCCTTCGGGCAGGGCCTTTAGGCCGTGCACCGTCGAGGTGCGCCCGATGACCACGGCGGGTTTGTCCGAGGCGATGGCCTTGCCAAGCGCCTCGTCCACGGCGGCGGCATCGTGGCCGTCCACGTCGTAGGCATCCCAGCCGAAGCTTTCCCACTTCGCCGCGATGGGCTCGATCGTGGTGATCTCCGAGACCGGCCCGTCGACCTGGCTGTCGTTGGCGTCGAGCAGGACGACGAGGTTCCTGAGCTTGTTGTGCCCGGCGAAGAGCGCCGCTTCCCAGAGCTGGCCCTCCTCGAGTTCGCCGTCGCTGCAGAGGGCGAAGGTGAGGACATCGTCCTTGCCCGCCATCTTGTCGGAGAGGGCGAAGCCCACGGCCCCGGAGAGGCCCTGGCTCAGCGAACCGCCGGTGAGGTCGACGGCGGGGGACCGCTCGGTGCCGATGGCCTCGAGGTCGGAATCGTCGAAGCCGTAGGTCTCGAGCAACTTCTCGTCGAGCACGCCGATCTCGGCGGCCGCGGCGTAGGCGGCGATGATGTAATGGCCGGGAGAAACGACGATGGCGTCCTGGCCGGGGCGGTAGTGGCGGCCATAGAGGGCCGCGAAGAGCTCCGCCGAGGACAGCACCTGGCCCAGGTAGCCGAAGCCGTGCGGCGCGATCATCTTGGCGGCGCGCAGGCGCAGACGGTCGGCCAAGCCGCCGAGATCCGTATTCGGGATCATCCTATCTCCTCCCATAAGTGGATTATCCACTTAAGCTTTCGTAGCCACCGGTTTCCGGCCTGTCAATCCGCTTCGAGCAAGGCCGCGCGGGCCAACATTGCCGCTTTTCCCAACCAACCAAGCGCGAGGGGGAAGGCGGTCGTTGACATGATTCCCCTGACCACTATACCCAGATGGCCCGTCGCGAAGTGCTAGGAACCGACACAAATGGTCCGAACCAAACAGGTCGGGGAAGACAGTCTCTGGAACACGATGAGCGGCTCACAGGCGGAGGATCTCCCGCGTGTTCCGCAGACCGCCGAAGACGTCGCGACGCAGATCCAGAGCTTCATCATTTCGCAGGACCTGAGCGAAGGTGCGCGGCTTCCGTCAGAGCGGGACCTCGCAGGCATTCTCTCGACCAGCAGGCCGACGCTCAGGCAGGCGATCCGCATCCTCGTGGTGAAGGGGCTGGTCGAATCGCGGCGCGGCTCGGGGACCTATGTCACCCGACGTCCGCAGGAGAGCCTCGCGGCCTCCGTCCACCTGATGCTCGACCTCGATCTGGAGTCCGTCCAGCACCTGAACGACCTGCGCCTCTGGCTCGAGACCATGGGCATCGTGCAGGCGATCGAGCGGGGCACCGAGGCGGAGATCGCCGAGGTCGAGGAGTCCCTCGAACGCCTCAACGACAGCACCGGGAACGTCTCCGCCTGGATGAGCGCCGACACCCATTTCCACTCGGCGATCGTGCGGGCGGCGCACAATCCCTACCTCACCTCGATCTTCGAGAGCGTGCACACGACGCTTATCGAGTACGAGTACAAGAGCTGGATGGACGAGGGCACGGTCCCGCGCTGGCTGCGCAAGACGGAGGCCGCCGCGGTGACGGCGATCCACCAGCCCATCGTCACCGCCCTCAAGGCGCGCGACGAAGAGGCGGCGCGCATCGCCGTGCTTCACCACCACTACGTCATGGCCCAGCACCTGAGCGCCAGCCGGCCTGCTTGACGCAAGGTCTTTGGCCGGCAGGTGTCATCCGACACAGATCGTCAGGAACAGCAGCGGAGGCGGCGGGTTTTCGGGGTATCGCAACCACCGGAAAGCTGCATGACCAAAATCGCTGTCATAGGATATAACGATTTCACGTCGGATTACCTTGCCGACACCGTGGGCAAGCGGGAGCACGTCGACTTCGTGCCCGGCCTCTACCGCGAAGAGACCATCATCGAGGAGAGCGGGTTCCCCTTTGAGGACCGGCTCGACCTCGCAGAGCGTCGGGTCCGCGAGAGCGGCGCCACCGGCGTCATGACCTACTGGGACTTCCCCTCGTCCGTCATCGCGCCGTTCCTCGCCAAGCGTATGGGCTTTCCATATGCCAGCGTCGAAGCGGTCATGAAGTGCGAGCACAAGTACTGGTTCCGGCAGGAGCAGGCGAAGGTGCTGGATACGCCCGGGTTCTGCTCGTTCGATCCCTTCGCCGACGATCCCCTGAAGCAGATCACGCTGGACTACCCCTTCTGGGTGAAACCCGTGGTCGGACACTCCTCCATGCTGGGCTTCGAGATCACGAGCGCCGAGGACTTCGAGGCCGCGCTGGAGGAAATACGCCGCGACATCGGCGAGCTGACCCAGCCCTTCGACTATCCCCTGAAGCATACCGACCTGCCGCAGGAGTTGGTCGAGGGCGGCCCGACGCTCTGCATGGCCGAAGAGATGATCTCGCAGGGGGACCAGTACACGATCGAGGGCTACGTCCACGAGAACGAGACGGTCGTCTACGGCACCGTCGCCTCGATCCGCGAGGAGAACGGCCACACCTTCAACCGCTACCAGTACCCCGCGTCGGTCGACGACGAGGTCTCCAGGCGGATGAACGAGATGGCGGCCAAGATCATCCGCCAGATCGGTTACGACAATTGCCCCTTCAACATGGAGTTCTTCCATGATCCCGAGACCGACACGCTGAACGTGCTCGAGATGAACTCCCGCCTGTCGCAGTCGCACTCCCATCTCTTCGACAAGGTGGACGGGCAGCCGCACCAGACCATCGCCGTCGAGCTGGCTCTGGGCGAGACGCCGCAATGGCGTCGCCGGGGGGGCAAATTCGACATCGCCGCCAAGCATTTCGTGCGCGTTCAGGAAGACGGCGTGGTGCGTCGCATCCCGCACAAGGAGGATTGTCAGCGCCTGCACGAAGAAATGCCGGATATCGTGGTGGACTCCAACGTCTCTGAAGGCGACCGTCTGAGCGAGCTGCCCGAGCAGGAGAGCTACAGCTACGAGCTGGCCGACCTCTTCATCGGGGCGAAGGACGAGACGGAGCTGCTGAAGAAGTACGAGCGAGCGAAGGAAGTCCTTCCCTACGAAATCGACTGACCCGGGGGAGTGATCCCATGAGCATCCGCGAAGAGTTCCCGCATCCCATCGAGGAGGCGCGCCACGTCGAGATTCCGCTGAAGGACGGCACCCGTCTTGCGGCGCGGATCTGGCGGCCGCAGGGATCGGAGCAACGGCCCGTTCCGGCGGTGCTGGAATACATTCCCTACCGCAAGAACGACCGGACCGCGCAGCGGGATTCGCTGATGCATCCCTATTTCGCGGGTCACGGCTACGCCTCGGTGCGCGTGGACATCCGCGGAAGCGGCGACAGCGAGGGGATCCTGCCCGACGAATACACGCAACAGGAGCTCGACGACGGCGTCGAGATTCTCCAGTGGCTCGCCGCGCAGGAGTGGTGTTCGGGCAAGGTCGGCATGATCGGCATCTCCTGGGGCGGCTTCAACGGCCTGCAGCTCGCCGCCATGCGCCCTCCGGAGCTGGGAGCCGTCGTCACCGTCTGCTCCACCGACGACCGGTACGCGGACGACGTCCACTACATGGGCGGCTGCATGCTCGGGGATAACATTTCCTGGGCGGAACAGATGTTCGCCTACAATGCCATGCCGCCGGACCCGGCCTATGTCGGAGATCGCTGGCGCGACATGTGGATGGAGCGGCTGGAGGCCAACGAGCCCTGGCTGCTGACCTGGATGGAGCACCAGCATCGCGACGATTACTGGAAGCACGGCTCGATCTGCGAGGACTGGTCCAAGGTCACCACGCCGATCATGGCCGTCTCGGGCTGGGCGGACGGCTATTCCAACTCGGTCTTTCGCCTGTTGAAGAACCTTCCGGGGCCGCGGATGGGCCTCGTGGGGCCCTGGAGCCATCGCTACCCCCACATCGGCGTGCCCGGGCCCGCCATCGGGTTCCTGCAGGAATGTCTGCGCTGGTGGGATCGTTGGCTCAAGGACATCGATACGGGCGTCGAGCGCGAACCGATGCTGCGCGCCTGGATGCAGGACAGCGTCGCGCCCACGCCGAGCTACGAACACCGGCCCGGTCGCTGGGTGGGCGAGGCGGAATGGCCCTCGCCGCGCGTTGAGGCGAGCCATTGGCGTCTCGCGGCCGGCGGTCGCCTGCTGACCGAGGAGCAGGCGCAGGCCGACGGACCGGATGCCTCGGCCAACCTCAACGAGCAGCCCTTCATCTCCATCAAGTCGCCGCTCTCTACCGGTCTCTTCGCCGGCAAGTGGTGCTCCTACTCCGCGACGCCGGATCTGCCGCACGACCAGCGGCAGGAGGACGGCGGGGCACTCGTCTTCGACAGCGACCGTCTGCAGGAGGACATCGAGATCCTGGGCGCCGCCGAACTCGAGATCGAGTACGAGGTCGACAAGCCCGTCGCCATGATCGCCATCCGGCTGTCGGACGTCGACGAGGACGACCGCGCGACGCGGATCACCTACGGGGTGCGCAACCTCTGCCACGACGGGGGGCACGAGCACCCCGAACCGATCGTGCCGGGCGAGCGCCGCCGGGCGAAGATCAAGCTCAACGACATCGCGCAGAAGTTCGCGGCAGGGCACCGGATCCGGGTGGCGATCTCGACGAGCTACTTCCCGATGACCTGGCCCGCGCCCGAACACTTCAAGCTGAAGGTCTTCACGGGCAACTGCCGCCTCTCACTGCCGGTGCGTCCGGCCGATCCAGCGGACGACGAGATCAGCTTCGCCGAGGTCGAGACGGCGCCGCCTCACGAGGTGACGCAGCTGGAGATGGGCGACCACAACTGGACGGTGCTCTACGACCTCGCGCGGGACACCCATACGCTGACGGTGACCGACGACAGCGGTACGGTCTACATGGAGGACGCCGATCTGGAGCATGCCGACAGCACGGTGGAATCCTACTCGGCCGCCTCCGACGACTACAACTCGCTGCGGGCGCAGACCCGGACGGAACGAACGGTCAAGCGAGGCGACTGGGATTGCATCACGCAGACACGGATGCTCCTGACCTCGGACAAGGAGTATTTCGTCCTCCGTGCCGAGCTCGACGCATGGGAGGGCAAGACCCGGGTCTTCAGCCGGAACTGGCACCGCAGGATCAAGCGCCACTGCGTCTGAACCGAGAGGGCCGGGGGACATGAGGATCCCGGCCCAAGCCACTTGTCCAAAAGCGAAAACCGCCCGCGGAACTGCCGGCAGGTGGTGACGTCTCATCGCGGGGGGGAGTGGTGGGCGACCCAGGAATCGAACCTGGCATGGGTCTCCCCGGCGGAGTTACAGTCCGCTGCCGCACCTTGCAGCTCGTCGCCCTGAATTGGGCGCGGGATAGCTGCGGGTGAAAGAGGCGTCAAGGCGATTTTCCCATCTGTCTTGCGCCCGCCGCCGCAGTCGCCCATGAGGGCTGCCGGAGGGCCGTTGCCATGAAGAAACCGACCTGGGTCGTCGACAAGGAACGCAAGAAGCGTGCCGCCGCGCGGGAGACCGTCTGGCTCTTCGGGCTGCATGCGGTCCGCGACGCGCTGCAGAACCCGCGGCGCGAGCGCCTGCGCCTCGTGCTGACCAAGAACGCCCACGACAAGCTCCGCGCTGACGTCGAGGCGGCCGGCATGACGCCGGAAATCAGCGATCCGCGCAAGTTCGCCGCGCCGCTCGATCCCGGTTCCGTCCACCAGGGCGCCGCGCTGGAGGTGAAGCCGCTCGACTGGGGCTCCGTCGAGGAAGTCTGCGCCGACGGCGGCTGGGGCGCGCCCCGTGTCGTCCTGCTCGACCGGGTCAGCGATCCGCACAACGTGGGCGCCGTCCTTCGGTCCGCCGAGGTCTTCGGCGCGCGCGCCGTGATCGGCGTGCAGCGACACTCCGCTCCCGAGACGGGGGCCCTTGCCAAGACAGCCAGCGGCGCGCTGGAGCGGCAGCCCTACCTGAGGGTGCCCAACCTCGCCGCCGCCATGGAGACCCTGCGCGGCATGGGCTACGTCCTGGCGGGCCTTGCCGGCGAGGCGGAGGACGAGATCGGCCCCGCATTGTCGGAGCACCGAGACCGGGCCGTCGCCCTGGTCCTCGGGGCCGAGGGGCCGGGACTACGGGAAAAGACGCGCGAGACCTGCGACATGCTGGTGCGGATCGGCCCCGAAAGCGACTTCGCCTCTCTCAACGTCTCCAACGCGGCGGCCGTCTCCCTATATGCCTCCAGAGGCTAGGAGGGGACATGGACGAGAAGATCGCGACCTGCTGCTATTGCGGCTCGCGCACGGCACTCGTGCTGCGCGGCCAGAGCCGGCACGAGCTGTCCTGCGCGAACTGCGGGGCACCGCTGCACGACATGAAACGGCTCAGGGCGGACGCGACCAGGTCGGCGAAGAGCCCCAAGCCGGTCCGGCCCGCGCATCCGGACCAGCACTGGGGATCCGGCCAGTCCCACGACGCCTGGCGCGGCCGGAAGTCGAAGAAAAAGAAGAAGAAATCGTTCAAGCGCAAGGCGCTGGGCGAGCTATGGGACTTCGTCGAGGACATCTTCGACTAGGACGCCCGGCGCGGCGGCGCGTCTGAAACATATATCAGACCCGCGTGCGGCGCGCCGATTGCCCCTTCCGCAGGGGCAGGCGGGTCCCCATCCTTCGGGCAGACCATACCCGGAGCTCCGCCATGGATCGTCGCCGCCTTCTGACCCTCGCCCTTGCCGCGCCGGCGCTTCTGCCGGCGACACGGCTCATTGCCGCCGAGCCGGAGATCTTCTCTGTTTCCGGTCAGGCCATCCGCGGGATCGATCCCGTCGCCTACTTCCAGCAATCCGCCCCCGTCTCGGGAGGGGCCGACATGCTGATGTGGAAGGGCGCGACCTGGGCCTTCTCCAGCGCGGACAACCGGGCCGCCTTCGAGCGCGAACCAGAGCGCTGGGCGCCCGCCTACGGCGGTTACTGCGCCTGGGCGGCTGCGCAGGGCTACCTTGCGCCGACCGTCCCGGAGGCCTGGACGGTCCACGACGGCAGGCTCTATCTCAACGCCTCGCTGCGCATACGCGACCGTTGGCTTCGGGACGTCGAGGGCAACATCGCCCAGGCCGACATGAACTGGCCCGGCCTCGTCGGCTGACGCCGCATTCACAAGCGCTTGACAGGATCTGTCAGGGAGTCCCTGCGTCACCCATATCTGCCCTCTAGATACGCGACACGGAACAAGCGCGTGTCTTTCACTGTCCCTCGTTCCAGACCTGCGCCCTTGGCTTTTCGCCTAGGGCGCTTTTTTGTGGGCACCATGGAATATTCGGACGAACTCATTCGCAACGTGCTGACCCGCGTGAAGACCATTGCCGTCGTCGGCGCCTCTGCCAAGCCGATCCGGCCGTCTCACGGGGTCTCGGCCTACCTGCAGCACCGCGGCTACCGGGTGATCCCGGTGAACCCGGGCTTGGCCGGGCAGGAACTCCTCGGAGAGACCGTTTACGGCTCTCTCGGCGAAATTCCTGGCCAGGTGGACATGGTCGACGTCTTCCGCCGGTCCGAGGCGGTCTCCGGAATCGTCGACGATGCGCTCGAGCGCTGGCCGGACCTGCCCGTCATCTGGACTCAGCTCGGCGTGCGCGACGATGCTGCCGCGCAACGGGCCGAGGACCGCGGCGTCACGGTGATTCAGGACCGCTGTCCCAAGATCGAGATCGCCCGCCTCTTCTAGTGGGCGATGGCCTCTTCGCGGACGAACATGTTGGCCCAGGCGCGGTCCACCAGTTCCGGTGTCATCTGGTAGGGGATGCCCTCGAACTCGCAGATCGAGATCATCTGGTCGATGAGGAAGACCGGCTGGTAGTTCGCGTAGTTGTGGTCGATCTGCGGGTACTTGTTGTTGAGCAGGTGCAGCAGCGCTTTCTCATCCAGCGGCATCTTCTTTTTCTTGGCGATGAGCGCGAAGATCTTGAGGAAGTCCTCCTGGCTCGGGCCGTCGATCTTGATCTTGAAGAAGATCCGCCGCAGCGCCGCCTTGTCGAAGATCTCGTTCGGGTGGAAGTTGGTGGAGAAAATCACGAGCGTGTCGAAGGGCACCTCGAACTTCTCTCCTGACTGGAGGGCGAGGATGTCCTTGCTCTCTTCCAGCGGGACGATCCAGCGGTTGACCAGCGACTGCGGCGGTTCGGCCTGGCGGCCGAGGTCGTCGACGATGAAGACGCCGCCGGTGGACTTGAGCTGCAGCGGCGCCTGGTAGGTCCGCGCCGTCGGGTTGTAGACGAGGTCGAGCATCGACAGCGACAGCTCGCCCCCGGTGATGACGGTCGGACGTTCACACTTGACGTAGCGCGTGTCGTAGCGGCCCGAAGTGCGGCGGAGCGAGTTCGGGTCGTCGAGGTCCTGCTCGGCGGAGGTATGGACGATCGGGTCGTAGACCGTGATCACCTGGCCCGAGTACTCGATGGCGCGCGGCACGAAGATCTTGTCGCCGAGCGCGTCGCGGATGCCGTTGGAAATCGAAGACTTACCGTTGCCGGGGGGGCCGTACATCAGGATCGAGCGACCCGAGCCCACGGCGGGGCCGAGCTGATCCATGAGCTGCGGCGGCAGGATGAGATGACCCATCGCCTGTGCCAGACGCTCCCGCGTCATCTGGATGTTGCGGATCGACTGCCGCTCCACCTGCGTGCGGTAGACCTCCAGCGGGACGGGCATCGCGCCGAAATACTCGGACTGCTTGAGCGCATCGAGCGCACGGGCCTTGCCGCTCTCGGTGAGCTGGTAGTCCATCTCGTTGTTCACGGCCGTCGCCTTGAGCGTGCCCATCGCCTCGATGAGGCCCTGGCTGCGGCCCATGTCGACCAGTTCCTGCGTGACGGCGGGTGGCAGGCAGACGGCCTCGGAGAGCGCCCGGACCTGGCTCAGTGTCTTGCGGAACATGGTCTTGAGCAGAATGTCCCGCATCATCACCAGCGGGATCTGCATGCCTTCCAGCGTCTTCGGCGGCGCCGGCTCCATGACCGTGGCGGCTTGAATGTTCATCGCTGTCGGCCCCCGTTCCTGCTCTCTTTCTGTGGCCCGGATGCCAGCCGCGCGACCGCAGACCGGCCGGCTGACCCGGAGCCTTTGCTCCGGTTTGAGTGGCTGACTAATGTGACCAAAAAATGGATAAAGACATTCAAGAGGCGGGCATGTTGCGACCCAATGCGATCCAGCTCGGAGGCCTGATCCTCCTCATCATCGCCGTCTTCGGCGGAGCGTCGCTGCTGCCCGATCACTTTGCCATCACCTTGCACGAAGGGGACGCTCTGCACCTCGCCGACATCGTCCTGCGGCTCGCGGAGGGGCAGGTGCCGCATGTCGACGTGATGACCCCCATCGGCGGATTGGCCTTCTGGCCCATCGCCTGGCTCGTCCAGGCTGGCTTCGGCCTCGGGCAGGCCTTTCTATGGAGCCAGGTGATCGTGGCCCTCGTGCTCGCGCCGGCGATCTGGTGGGTCGCGGTCACGCGGCTGCCGCGCGGCGCGGCGCTGCTCTTCGTCGCCTCCGTCCTATTCCTGCTGCTGGCGCTGGTGCACGGCGGCACGGACCAGGCGATCTCACCCTCTATGCACTACAACCGCTGGGGTTGGGCGCTGACCTTCATCGTCGTCGTGGCCTCGGTCATCGCGCCGCTCGACCGCGGGACGGCGACGGTCGACGGGCTCGTCATCGGCCTCAGCATGGCGGCGCTTGCGCTGATCAAGGTGACCTACTTCGGGGCCTTCTCGATCCCGGTCATCATCGCACTGCTCCGCACCGGGCAGAGGCGGGTGCTCTGGATCGCGTTGGCTACCGGGCTGGCGGTTGCGCTACTCGTGACGGTGCTCCTGGGGCCCGGCTACTGGGCCGCATATATCGAGGATCTCCGCACCGTGGCCGCCTCGGAGATCAGGCCGCAGCCGGGACTGCCGATCGAAGGCGTGCTCACCGCGCCGCTCTACCTGGGCGCCTCATTCGCTCTCATTGCCTCCGTCGTCTTTCTCCGGCAGGCCGGGGCTGAGGCCGAGGGCCTCGTGCTGCTGCTGCTCGCGCCCGGTTTCGTCTACGTCGCCTTCCAGAACTTCGGGAACGATCCCCAGTGGCTGATGCTGCTGGCCGTCCTGCTTCTGGCCTACCTGCCCAAGGCAACCGAGGGGCGGAACATGGTCGGCCTCACGCATCGGGCCGCCCTCGGGGGCACGGCGGCGGTGGCCCTCGCGCTTGCGGCGCCCAACATCGCCAATCTCGCCTTCTCGCCGATCAAGCATCTCGCCGCAGACACAGAGGAAGACCTGCCGCTGATCCCGGGCGCGGGCCGGCACGAGGACATTCTCATCTCCAGCGTCCGGTCGCGGAGAACGGACCTCGTGGTGCCGCTCGACGCCCCCGAGCTGGGGCTTCCGGCCCTCCGCGACGAGGAGCAGCGGGAGGATCCCATCGGCTTCCTCGGCGAGACGCGGGCCCACTGCGCCCTGGAGAACGGTCTCGTGGCGGTGCTCGAGGCCGTCGTCCGGGACCTCGAGGAGGCGGGCTACGAGGGAACGCGCATCTTCGGGGCGGACCTGCTCTCGCCGCTCTGGCTCTACGGCGACCTGGAGCCGGTGCCCGGCGCGGCGCCCTGGTACTACGGGCGGCTCTCGGGCTTCGACGCCTCGGAGTTCCTGCTGATCCTGACCTGTCCGCTGACGCCGCGGGTCCAGTCCATCATCCTTTCCGAGATCATGGAGCGCGACACCGAAGAGCTCACCGAGGTCCGCCGCACGGCGCTCTACACGCTCTACCGCATCGGCGAGGGGGAAGAGGCTCCCGTCCCGCCAGCGCCCGGCGACGCGGCTGAAAACTCTGCGGAGGCAGATGTACCGCGCGGGGCCGACGAGGACGGCTAACCGCCGCTCGCGATGATGATCAGGTAGGCCGAGAGCGCCGCGCCGAGCGGCAGCCCCATCGGAAAGCGCTTGCCGGAATCCCAGCTTTCCCATTCGGGTGCGAGCCGCCGCAGGGCAGTGGCGCGTGCCAGGCGGTGGGCGGCGAACCCGGCCAGTCCGCAGGCCGCGAGCAGGTAGAAGACCTCTGCGACATCCGAGAGCGCGACGAAGGGCGCGCCCGCCGCTAGGAACTTGGCGTCGCCCGCACCGAGCGCTCCCCGGGCGTTCAGCAGCGCCCCGATCACCAGGACCACCACCAGGTGCAGCCAGCGCCAGAGATACTCCGACAGGGGAAAGAGCAGGGCGCCCCCGAGCGCATAGACGACGACGAGCGCCGCGACGGCCTGGTTCGTGATCCGCATCTGCTTCATGTCGGTGAAGGCGACATAGAGGCAAATCGGCACGACAACGGGCGCGAACCACGCGGCGGCGGTCGCCTCGGCGGTCATCTCTCTCAGTTCGCGACGTTCGCTTCGAGGGCACGCAGGGAGCGGACGGCTTCCTCGAAGTGCTGCGGATGGGTGTCGATCGCCTCCTGCAAAAGGCCGCGCCCGATGGCGACGTCGTTCTGCTTGATGGCCGTGAGACCCAGCGTGTGAAGCAGCTGCGCCCGTTCGGTCTGGCTCATCGGAACGACCGGCAGGTCGTAATTCCGCTGCGCGCCGCGGGCCAGCATCAGGTTGTTCTTGGCGGTGAACATCGTGCGATCGTTGCGAATGGCCTCGAGGAAGAGCCGTTCGGCCCCGGCGGCGTCGCCACGCGTCAGCTTGGAGTAGCCCCAGTTGTTCAGCACGCCCGCCGGGGTCGTCGTCAGGCCGGCGGCGATGTCGTAGAAGGTGTCGGCGTCCTGCCACTCCTCGTTGCTGTCGGCGACCATGGCCTCCAGCCGGTAGCGGCGATAGGTCTCGTGCGTGGGCGGAATGCCGTCGAGGACGCTTTCCGCGTCTTCCCACCGGTTCGAGCGGATGAGGGCGTCCGCGTAGTCCACCCGGTCCTCGTCCCCGGCGCCAGGTGTCGAGAGCACGCGCTCCCATGCGGCGCTGGCCTCCTGCGGACGGTCCGCGCGGACCAGCGACTTTGCCAGCCCACGTTGCAGGTCGATCCGGCCCGGATCGTTCTCGACTGCGCGGGTGAAGTAGTTCACCGCCTCGCCGGGATCGCCGACGGTCAGCATCACGTCGTTCAGGTTCGTCTCGTCGACGACGTTGAGATCCTGGATGGCTCGATTGACCTCGGCCTCGCCCGAACGCTCGCAGGCCGACAGCCCGACGACGCCCACGACGAGGGCCACGAAACACTTGGTCTGACGCATGTACCTGCACCTCTGACTGCTCGACGTGCTTCGGTCCGGAAGCCCGGTCTTTGCGCCGGGTCAGGGGTCTTCGCGCGTCAGAAGGAACTGTCCGCCGCCGCGCTGCACCAGCCTGAAGTCACTTGTGTCCTCGGAGTCACTGTAGCCGGGGTCGTCAAGTTTTGCGAGCGCCAAACGGAGGTTGTCGCGAATCACGAGCGATTCGCCGTTCGACGTTGCAAAGGCGCGACGGAAGATCTGGGCGGCCTCTCCGGTCTGACCCTGCTCCATGAGGATCACGCCCAGGTTGTTCCAGGCCTCGGCGAAGTCGGGCTCTTCCTCGACTGCACGGCGCAGGAGGTCCTCGGCCTGGTTCAGCCGCCCGAGCCGCAGGTTGGCCGAGCCCAGCGCCGAGAGCGTGTCGGCGTTGAACCCCTGGTCGCCCGCCGCGCGCGTGAAGGCATCGAGGGCCAGCTCGTATTGCCCGGCGGCCATCAGCCGGTGCCCGACAACGAGTTGATCCTCGGTGTCGCCCCGCTGCGCGAGTCCGGGGGCATAGACACGATCCGCCTCGCCCGAGCCTCCGCAGGCGGAGAGCGCGACGAGACCGGCGATGAAGAGAGCGAAGCGCATGTCTGCCCGAAATGACCTCGGCGGGACTCTGACCGCAGCCCGGGTCGCGTGCAAGGCTCAGACTAGTTCCGACTTCAGGCTCTCGAGGTAGCCGGGCAGGGCGCGGTCGGCGATATCGGCCTCGCGCACCAGCTTGTCGAAGTGGCGCGTCATCGTGCGCACGCGCTCCGTGTCGCGGAAGACCAGGTAGTTCGACCCGATGTAGATCACCGCCAGAAGGGGGCCGAAGACGGTGACCGGGGCCGAGAAGAGCCGGCGCGCGTCGAAGAGGAAGAGACGCATCGACGGGAAGAGCTGGTCGACGAGAGCGGACATGTGCTCGAGCTGCGCGGCCCGGACCTCTCTCGGGATGCCGGCGTAGTAGCCCGTGCCGGCGACGAAGGCGCGGATCTCGTGCTCGGGCAGGCAGATCTCGTAGTCGGACTGGGCCGCACGCATCCAGTTCAACCGGTCCTCGGACGCACCGATGGCCTGCTGCGCGGTGCGCCCGAGCGCGGCCTCGTATTCCCAATGCAGCATCTCGGTCGTCTTCAGCATGTCGGGCAGCCCGGCGGGGACATGGCGGATCTTGTAGCCCTCCGCCTCCCGGTGCCAGGCGAAGATCTGTTCGTCCACGAGCGCCCGGGGCGCCTTGGTCATGGACATGGCCAGCGCCGCGAGATCCGCCGCCCGCTCGGGGCGGTGGGACAGCCCGAGCAGCCAGTCGGTCGAGACCCCGAGGATCGCCGCGCACTGGGCGGCGACATGGGCGTTTGGCAATCTCGCCCCGGGCTTCAGGAGCTGGCTGACCGTCGAGCGGTCCACGCCCGCCTCCCGCGCAAGGTGCGCCTGGCTGACCCGCCGCTCCGCCATCGCCTCCGCGAGGCGATCCCGGAAGAGCGCGGATCTCTCTCGTTTGTCGATAATTGTCACCATTAAGCGGATATTATCACTTCTGAGGCCTTTTGTGGACCAGATACAGTCTGGCGCCAAGCCGCGCCCTCGCATCAAAAGAAGGGTATAAATTACAGTACTTTGGAGGACACATGGAAACGCGGACCCGGTCCGTCGTAAAGGCCGTGCTGTGGACGCTGCTCGGTCTCGTCGTGATGTCGATCGTCGGCTTCATCGCCACCGGCTCTGCCCTGACGGGCGGCGCGATGGCCCTCGCCAACGCCACGCTCGGCTTCCTCAGCTACCTGATCTACGAGCGGGTCTGGGCCAATATCTCCTGGGGCCGTGTCGATGTCTGACCGGCGACCCGTGGAATGGCCGACCCTCGGATTGCTGGCCGCGACCTATCTCGCCTGGGGCCTCGGCCTCTTCTGGCTCGCCACCGTATCGCTCTGGCTCGCGGTGCCCGTCGTCGCCGTCGCGGCCGCGCTGCATTCCTCGCTCAGTCACGAGGCGATCCACGGCCATCCCTTCCCGAACGAACGTGTCAACGCCGCGCTAGTCTGGCTGCCGCTCGCGCTCTTCGTCCCCTACCTGCGGTTCCGCGACACGCACCTGGCGCACCACCGCGATTCCATCCTGACCGATCCCTACGACGACCCGGAGAGCAATTACCTCGACCCCTCGCGCTGGGACCGGATGCCGCTCTGGGCCCGGCTCCTGCTGCGGGTGAACAACACGCTCGCGGGGCGGATGCTGATCGGGCCGATCGTCGGGCAGATCGCCTTTATGGCGCAGGACTGGAGCCGCCGTCGCGATGCGCGGGTGCGGGCCGGGTGGCTGTGGCACCTGCCGGGCATCGCTGTCCTCGCTGTCATCGTTGCCCTGTCGCCGATGCCTCTCTGGGCCTACCTCGTCGCGGCCTACATCGCGCTCGGGCTCCTCAAGATCCGGACTTTCCTGGAGCATCAGGCGCATGAGAAGGCGCGCGCCCGCACGGTGATCATCGAGGATCGCGGCCCGCTCGCGCTGCTCTTCCTCAACAACAACCTCCACGTCGTTCACCACATGCATCCGCGCGTGCCCTGGTACCGGCTGCCGCAGGTCTACGCCCGCAACCCGGGACGCTACCTCGCGGTGAACGAGGG
The DNA here is from genome assembly GCF_008710275.1 of Histidinibacterium aquaticum. Classification (GTDB taxonomy): domain Bacteria; phylum Pseudomonadota; class Alphaproteobacteria; order Rhodobacterales; family Rhodobacteraceae; genus Oceanicola; species Oceanicola aquaticus. Next base: position 184,911 of record NZ_VYQE01000006.1, on the reverse strand, counting down.
GTATCGATACCGCTCCTACGCTGAGGTTTTCGCGCGGTATCTCTGGCGCGCCAAGGACCCGGTGCCGCATCCGCTCTGGCGCAGCCCGCAGGGGTAGGCGATAGGGGCGCATGGAGCCTTGGATCTTCGTGACCCTCGGCGCGGCGTCGGCACAGACGCTGCGCTTCATGCTGCAGAAGCGGCTGGCCTCCGGCACGCTCACGGCCGCCGGCGCCACCTTCGCGCGCTTCGTCTGGTCGGCCCCGCTCGTGGCCGTCGCCGCCGTCCTATACGGCGCGGCGAGCGGGCAGGGGCTTCCGGTTCCGGAGGCGGGCTTCTGGCCCTACGCGCTGATCGGCGGCATCGCCCAGATCCTTGCGACGATCTGCACCGTCAGCCTCTTCAAACACCGCAACTTCGCCGTCGGAATCACGTTCAAGAAGACGGAGGTCCTTCTCTCGGCCCTCGTCGGGATCGTGGTGCTGGGAGAGGCGATCTCCTGGGGGGCCTTCTGGGCGATCTGCCTCGGCCTCGTGGGCGTGCTGCTGCTTTCCCGCACGCCGGGGCTGGCGCAGGCGCGGTTCTGGAACCGTGCGACGGCGCTCGGCCTGGCCTCCGGCCTCGGCTTCGCGATCTCGGCGGTCGGCTACCGCGGCGCGACGCTCGGGCTGGCCTCCGGCGACGCGCTGCTGCGCGCGCTAGTCACTCTCGCCTGCGTGACGGCGGCGCAGACCCTCATCCTGGGCGCCTGGCTGCTCTGGCGCGAGCGCGGAGAGGTGGGCCGCGTCCTGCGCTCCTGGCGGGTGTCGGGGCTCGTCGGCATCACCTCGATGATCGGCTCGGCCTGCTGGTTCACGGCCTTCGCCATGCAGACGGTCGCCCTGGTGAAGGCTGTCGGCCAGGCGGAGCTGATCCTCTCGGCGCTGGTCTCGGTCCTCGTCTTCGGAGAGCGCATCACCCGGACCGAGGGCCTCGGAATGATCGTGCTCGGCGCCTCCATCGTGGCCCTCGTCCTCGTCACCTGACCCGTTTCGCGAGCCGCGCGAGCGCCGCCTCCTCCGCGCCGTCCCGGTAGAAGGGGACCCGGTCCGATGGCCCGCGCCGCAGGACCGCGCGGACCTCTTCCAGAACGAGACGGGTGATACCGGGCAGCTCCAGCCGGTCGGCCTCGGCGAGCGGGACCCAGTGGAGGCCGGTCAGCTCGTCCTCCGCACGGGAAAAGTCGTCGGGGTCGGAGACCAGCGCCTCGGCCTCCGCCAGGAAGAAGCGCGCGTCGAAGCGGCGGGGCCGGCCCGGGGGAGTGACCGCCCGGGCGACGAAGCGGAGGGCGGAGGCGTCCGGCCGGTGCCCGGTCGCGGCAAACGCACGCCAGCCGGGGGGCGCGTCCCAGTCGCCCGGTCGTCCGAGCATCTGGCCGGTCTCTTCCCAGAGCTCCCGGATCGCCGCCGCCGCGAGGGCCTCCGGCGTGGCCGCGCTCTCTTCGGTCAGACGGTCGCTATTGGACAGTAGACCGGCGAGCGGCACCCTGTCGTCGCCGGGGTCCACGGCGCCGCCCGGAAAGACCCACTTGGACGGAAGGAACACCGCGCTGGCACCGCGCCGGCCCATCAGCACGCGCGCGCCGTCGCGCACGAGGATCACGGCCGCCGCATCGCGGACAGGGACGGGGACCGCCTCAGGCGGTCTTGCCAAAACCGTGCATCCGCTTGGCCCACTGGATGCCCACGACGAGCCCCTTCAGGCGCGGCAGCAGGTAGAGCGAGAGCGCCACGCAGCCGACCGTCAGGATCGTCGCCATCACCAGCGGATCGGGCCGGAACTGGGTGAAGAGGACGTGGATCACCGGCGCCATGAGGTGCCCGACGACAAGGATCGTCAGGTAGGCCGGCCCGTCGTCGGCCCGATGATGGCGCAGCTCCTCCGCGCAAACCGGACAGCTGTCCGAAACCTTGAGGTAGGTTTCGAACATGGGACCCTGGCCGCAGTTCGGACACTTCCGGCGAAAGCCGCGCCACATCGCGGGGCTCGCCGGACGGTCCGGTCCCTCTTCGTCGTGGCGGGTCTCTTGGCTCATGGCACGTCCTTCGAAGTCGGCCCCGGTAGGCGGGGCTGTCCTGCGCAAGGTGGGAGGACGGAGGCGATTAGGGAAGGGGACAGATGGCTCTTGCGTCGGCTTGTCGCAAAACCCCGCCGTGGGGGAGAGGTTTTTTCGGTCGTCCGCGACGGAATCCCGGGCACGGCCCGTTCAGGGAGGGACTTCGGCACTGGGCCGGAGCAGAGCCAACACGCCGAAAGGATCCTCCCATGACCTTCAAGACACCTCTTCTGATCGCAGCCCTCCTGGCGGGCGTCGCCGTGCAGGGGGCGCAGGCGCAGGGCTTCGGCCCCGCCGACCGCCCGGATTTCGCCGAGCTCGACACCGATGGCGACGGCGCCCTGAGCGAGGACGAGCTTCGCGCGCCGCTGATGGATCGCTTCGCGGAGGCCGACGCCGACGGTGACGGCAGCCTGACCGCCGAAGAGATGGTGGCCGCCGCCGAAGCCGCGCGCGCCGAGCGCCTGGCCGAGCGGATGGAGCGCCTCGTCGCGCGTCTCGACGCGAACGGCGACGGCGTTCTCCAGGCGGAGGAGTTCACGACCCCCGCGCCACGTCCCACTGCCTTCGAGCGGCTCGACCGCGACGGGGACGGGGCGGTGTCCGAGGACGAGTTCTCTTCGCTGTCCGAGCGGTTCGCCGGGCGGGAGCACGGCCCTCGCCACGGCGGCCCGCGGTTCGGCCGTCACTGATGCGCTCCCGGCGGCGCGCCCTCCCGCGCGCCGCCGATGGACGCCGTCCGGGACTAGGGACTATGCCGGGGAGCGATGAGCGACGGTGCGACGGATCAGGGAGGCGGCGCGTCCTCCGACGCCGACCTGATGGCGGCCTACGCCGACGGGGACCTCTCCGCCGCGCGCAGCCTCACGGCCCGCCACGCCCCGCGCGTCCTGGCGCAGGCGCAGCGGATGCTGGCGGACCGGGCCGAGGCGGAGGACGTGACGCAGGAGGCGATGCTCCGGCTCTGGCGGCAGGCGCCCAGCTGGCGCGCAGAGGCGCGCGTCTCGACCTGGCTCTACCGGGTCGTGGCCAACCTCTGCACCGACCGCCTGAGGGTGCGGGGCCGGGGCGTCGCCCTCGAAGCGGTGCCCGAACCGGAGGACGGCCGGCCGACGGCGGCCGACGACATGCAGCGCCGCGACCGTCTGAAGGCCCTGTCGACCGCGCTCGCCACCTTGCCGGAGCGGCAGGCGCAGGCGGTGGCGTTGCGCCATCTCGAGGGGCTCTCCAACCCGGAGATCGCCCGGATCATGGACATCGGCGTCGAGGCGGTCGAGAGTCTGACCGCCCGGGGCCGGCGCGCCCTCAGCGCGGCACTCGCCGCCCGGCGCGAGGAATTGGGGTTCACCGATGACTGAACCGGAAACCGACGAGCTCGACATGCTCTTCGCGGAGGCGCGGGAGACGCGGCCCGACGTGTCGGCGGCGCTGACCGCCCGCATCGTGGCGGACGCCGCCGCCGAGATGCCCCGGCGCACCGGCCGGGCGGAGGCCGCGCCGTCGCTCTGGCGGGCGCTCGGCGGCTGGGTCGGCGCGGGAACGCTCGGCGCGGCGACGCTCGCGGGCGTCTGGATCGGGCTGGCGGCACCGTCGGCGCTCTCCGGGGTCACGGGCGGTCTCCTGGGCGAGCCCGTGGTCGTCTCGCTCTTGCCCGAGAGCGATCTCCTTCTCGACGCGGAGGGATAGGAATGGCCAGACGTCCGGGCCGCGGGCTGCGTATCGCACTTGTCGTTTCGCTAGCGTTCAATCTGTTGATCGTCGGGATCGTGCTGGGCCACGGCCTGTCGGGACGGCGCTTCGCGCCTCCGCCCCGGGTGGAGTTCAGCGCCGGGCCGCTGGGCCGCGCGCTCGCGCCGGAGGACCGCCGCGCCATCGCGGGCGAGCTGCGCCGCAACGAGGCCGTTCGTGTCCCCGGGCCGGGCGACAGGCGCGCGGAGATGCAGCGGCTCGCCGCGATCCTGGAGACCGAGCCGTTCGACCCCGAGACCCTCGCCGCGCATCTCGAGTCCCAGCGCCATCGGGGTGCGGATGTGATTTCCGCCGCGCAGAGGGTTCTCGTCTCTCACATCTCTTCCATGGAGCCCGCCGCCCGGGCGCAGCTCGCAACGCGCCTCCGCGAGGTGGCCTTCCGTCGCGGCCCGTCCGGTCGCGGCGACTGACCTCTCAGGCCGCGGAGAGGCTCACGGTGTTGCGCCCCGAGTTCTTGGCGGCATAGAGCGCGGCGTCGGCCCGGCAGAGCAGCGCGTCGATGTCTTCACACGGCGACCCGTCGCAGTTCCCCAGCGCGACCCCGATCGACATCGTCACCCGAACGGGCATCCGGGTGCCAGGGACGGCGATGCGCATCTCCTCGATCAGATGGCAGAGCCTCTCGGCCGCGTGTTGCGCCACCGCCGCCGAGGTGTCCGGCATCGCCACGAGGAACTCCTCTCCCCCGATCCGCGCCACGAGATCGACGGAGCGCACGTTGATCCGCAACCGGTCCGCCACGGCCTTGAGGACCGCGTCGCCGGCCGCGTGGCCCCAGCGATCGTTGATCTGTTTGAAATGGTCGATGTCGAGCACCATCATCGCGAAGCTGCGCTTCTCCTCGCGGCCCCGGTGGCAGAGGTGGGCCAGGTGCGATTCCGCGTAGCGGCGGTTGTGCAGCCCGGTCAGCGGATCGGTGACCGCCGCTTCGAGTCCCGAGGCAACCGTCGCGCGCAACGCGTCCTGCTGGCGCTTCCGCCTGAGAAGGGTCCGCACGCGGTGCGCGAGTTCCTGGAGGCCGACGTCGTGACAGACCAGGTCGTCGGCCCCGAGGTCGAGGACCATGCCCGCCATGCCCTCCGACCCGCGCGGCAGGATCACGAGCTGGGCGGCAAACCGGCTGGCCGATCGGGCGCGCAGGTCGGCCACGAGGTGAAAGATCTCCGCCCGGAAGGTTCGGTCGTCCAGGCAGGTGGCATCGATGAGGTAGATGTCGGTCGCCGACCGCGTCGCCAGGGCGTCCTCCGGCGCTAGGATGTCGACCGGACCGGGCAGGGCCCTCGCCACGGACTCGGCCCTTCGCCGTCCCTCGGCGGTCGCCGGGACGACGAGCGATATCCGCTCCGGCCCCTCGAAGCCCGCCGGCGGCTCGGAAAAACCGAGAGCGCGGGCGGTCTCCTCCCGCAGGGCAAGCTCGGCCTCGGTATCGCGGATGCGCAGCAGCGACCGGATCCGGGCGAGGAGCAGGACATCGTGGATGGGCGTCGTCATGACCTCGTCCGCGCCCGCGGCGAACCCGGCGAGGCGCGCGTCGGGGCTGTCGAGCCCGCCCATGGCGACGATGGGGACGCCCGGGGCTCCGGGGAGGGCGCGAACGTCCTGCAGGATCGCGAGATCCTCGGGGTCGCCCGCGCCGCAATCCACAAGCACCAGGTCCGGCCGACGGGCCGCCATGGACCGGGCAGCGGCGGAGAGGGAGGCGGCGACCTCGACGTCGTAGCGCGCGGCCAGCAACCTGACCTTGAGGACGATGCGGTTGGTGACCGCACCGTCCAGAATGAAGATCCTCGCCGACATGAGTGGTCCTTTCCATGCACTCGCTCCGCGCCCGCTGGAACTGTCGGCCGGAGAGGTTAAAAAAGGGTTCTCATCCTGTTAGGGGAGTCCGATGAACGCCGACCGTGCAGAAACCGTCGCGATCCTGGCCCTGGGATGGCTCGCCTCGAACGATGAGCTTGGCCCCGTTTTTCTGGGGTCTACCGGAGCCTCGGCCGAGGACATGCGCCGTGGCGCGACCGATCCCGCGTTCCTGGCCTCCGTGCTGGAGTTCCTGACGATGGACGATGCCTGGGTGACCGCCTTTTGCGATGCGACCGGCGTAGGCTACGACGAGCCACTGCGCGCCCGCTACACCCTGCCGGGCGCCGAGCAGGTCCATTGGACCTGAGCCGGACGGACCCCATGGAGCTCGAGGGGATCGTCTTCGACAAGGACGGAACGCTCTACGACTTCAATGCGACCTGGGGCGCCTGGACGCTCTCGATGCTGAGAGAGGAAACCGGAGGCGACCCCGCCACGGTCGAGGCCCTGGCCGAGATCCTGGGATACGACACCGCCCGCCGCCGGTTTCGGAAGGACAGTATCGTCGTCGCCCATACCATCGCCGAGGTCGCCGACACGATCCTGCCGCTCCTGCCGCATGCGCGGCGCGGCGACCTGATCGCGCGGATGGATGCCCGGGCGGCCCGGGCGCCGCAGGTGGAGGCGACCGATCTCGTCCCCTTCCTGACGAACTTGCGCGACCGCGGACTGCGGCTCGGCGTCGCCACGAACGACAGCGAGGGTCCCGCCCGCGCGCATCTCGCGGCCTCGAAGGTCGAGGACCTCTTCGACCTCGTGGTGGGCGCCGACAGCGGGCACGGACACAAGCCAGGTCCCGGCCAGCTCCTGGCCTTCTGCGACGCGACGCGCCTCGATCCCGCGCGGGTGGCGATGGTGGGCGACAGCACGCATGACATGATGGCGGGACGCGCCGCCGGCATGACCTGCATCGCCGTGCTCACCGGGCTTGCCTCGGAGGCGGACCTCGCGCCGCATGCCGACCTCGTCCTGCCCAATATCGCCCAACTGCCCGGCCTGCTGCACACGGCCGGCTGATCCCGCCGGGCCGAATGCGACGCGGCCCGTCGCAATCCGCCATTCCCAGAAAGCCCCGGGCGACGCAGACTGGGCGGATCGAAGGAGATCCGCATGGACGACCAGCGAGAGCCGCGCAGGCGCAGGGCCGGGGGCCGGGCCGGGACAGCCGCCAAGCGCGGGACCGGGCGGGGCCAGCCCCCGTGGCGGCTCGTCGAGAACCTGGACCGGCCGACGGAGCCGCTGACGCCAGAGGGCGTGCAGGCGATCCACGAGGGCGCACTGCATATCCTGTCCGAGATAGGTATCGATTTCCTGAACGACGAAGCGCTCGCACTCTTCCGGCAGGCGGGCCAGAGTGTCGAGGGCCAGACGGTCCGGCTCGATGCGGACTTCGTGACGGAGATGGTGGCCAAGGCGCCCTCCGCCTTCACGATCACCCCGCGCAACCCGGACCGCGAAATCCGCGTGGGCGGGACCTCTCTCGCTTTCGGCAACGTCTCCTCGCCGCCGAGCTACTGGGACCACGCCACCTGGCGCAAGATACCGGGGAGCCGGGCTCTCTGCGCCGACCTCCTGAAGCTCTCGCAGCACTTCAACTGCATCCATTTCATCGGTGGCTACCCGGTCGAGCCGGTGGACCTCCACCCTTCGCTCCGCCACCTCGACGCGATCTCCGACAAGCTCGTGCTGACCGACAAGGTGATCCACGCCTATTCCCTTGGGCCGGAGCGCGTGGAAGACGCGATGGAGATGGTCCGGCTGGCGGGCGGGCTCTCGGAGGCGGAGTTCGAGGCGACTCCGCACATGTTCACCAACATCAACTCGACCTCGCCGCTCAAGCATGACTGGCCCATGATCGATGGCTGCCTGCGCCTCGCGCGGCGCAACCAGGCCATCGTCGTCACGCCTTTCACCCTGGCCGGCGCCATGGCCCCGGTCACCATTGCGGGCGCCGTGACGCTCTCCGTGGCCGAGGCGCTCTCGGCCATCGCGCTCTTCCAGTACGTCCGGCCGGGGGTGGCCTGCGCCATGGGCACCTTCACCTCGAACGTGGACATGAAGTCCGGCGCGCCCGCCTTCGGGACGCCGGAATACATGAGGGCGACGCAGATGGCGGGACAGATGGCGCGCTTCTACGGATTGCCGCTCCGGTCCTCGGGCAGCTGCACCGCCAACGTCCCAGACGGGCAGGCCATGTGGGAAACGTCGAACGCGCTCTGGGCCGCGGTGCAGTCGGGGACGAACCTCGTCTACCATGCCGCGGGCTGGCTGGAGGGCGGGCTTGTGGCGAGCCCCGAGAAGTTCGTCATGGACTGTGAGGTGATCCAGATGATCCAGCGGTACATGGAGCCCGCGCTAGTCGCCGCGGGTCCGGAGGAGATCGCGCTCGACGCCATCGCGGAAGTGGGCTCCACCGGACACTATTTCGGCGTCTCCCATACACGCGCCCGCTACGAGACGGCGTTCTATCAGCCGATCGTGTCGGACTGGCGCAACTTCGAGGCCTGGGCCGCGGACGGGATGCACTGGACCGCCTCGCGCGCGCATTTGCGGGTGCAGGAGATCCTCGCGGAGGTCCCTGCGCCGCTAATCGAGGACTCGGCACGCGGCGCGCTGGAGGACTTCGTGGAGCGCCGGCGTGCCGAGGGCGGGGCGCCTACGGACTTCTGAACCGCGCTGCGCCTGTCGGACTGGCGGAAATAATGTCGTTCTTTCAGCCGGATACGGCCCGCTCTCGCTTGAGTGCACAAATTCGTCAGATCTCCTGAAACTGATCTGCCTTCCGCTACGTGCCTTGGTCATACGCCGCCGGGATGAACCCGGTGCGTGACGACAGTTGAAACAGGAGAGACCCATGAAGACGACGATCTTTGCCGCTGCCACCGCTGCCGCTGCCCTTATCGGCTCCGCCGCCGTGTCCCAGGACAACCCGATGGTCGGCGGCGCGCCGATGATGGCCGACATGACCATCGTCGAGAACGCGTCCCAGGCCCCGAACCTGACCACGCTCGTGAGCGCCGTGCAGGCCGCCGAGCTCGTCGAGACGCTCTCGGGCGAAGGCCCCTTCACCGTCTTCGCGCCCACCAACGCGGCCTTCGACATGATCGCCGACGAGTCGCTCCAGACCCTGCTCGCGCCCGAGAACCAGGCCGCGCTGCAGCAGGTTCTGACCTGTCACGTCGTGGGCGCCGAGGCCTTCTCGACCGCCATCGCGGGCATGATCGCCGACGACGGCGGCGTGCACCCGATCGAGACCGTGGGCGGCTGCACGATGGAAGCCTACATGGAAGGCGGCATGATCATGCTGCGTGACCCGAACGGCCGCGTCGCCACCGTGACCACCGCGGACGTCGACCAGTCGAACGGCGTCGTGCACGTCATCGACCGCGTTCTCCTTCCCGCCGGTTATGCCGGGTAAAACATCCGGACATCCGTCCTGATGAGCGGCCGTCCCTAGGGGCGGCCGCTTTTCGTTCCGGCGTCCAGAAGCGGATAAATGTCCGATTACGGGACATGGACAGGTGAGCAGCTGCGGACGCTCGTCCAGGTGCTCAAATCAGCCCCGCGAGGCCTTCTCGTCGATCCCGCTCGTCCCCTCGCGCCGGGTGAGCTCGGACTCGATGTCCTCAAGCGTCACGTCCCGCGAGGCACACATGACCAGCAGGTGGTAGAGCACGTCCGCCGCTTCTTCCGTGAGTCGCGCCCGGTCTCCCTTCACCGCCTCGATCACGGCCTCGACCGCTTCTTCCCCGAACTTCTCGGCGGCCTTCTCGGGCCCTTTGGCCAGCAGCTTCGCCGTCCAGCTCTCGTCCGGGTCGGCTCCTTTCCGGGCGGCGATGGTCTCGGCCAGGCGGTAAAGGCTCATTGCATCCTCATCGGTATGCCCGCCGCGGCCATGTGCGCCTTGGCCTCGGCGATGGTGTAAGTCCCGAAGTGGAAGATCGACGCGGCGAGGACCGCCGAGGCGCCCCCGTCCCGCACGCCTTCGACGAGATGATCGAGCGTCCCGACGCCGCCGCTGGCGATGACCGGCACCTCCACCGCATCCGAGATCGCGCGGGTCAGCGCGATGTTGAACCCGGCCTTGGTCCCGTCGCGGTCCATCGAGGTCAGCAGGATCTCCCCCGCGCCCTTCTCGACAGCTGTCCGGGCAAAGGTCACCGCATCGATGCCGGTCGGCTTGCGGCCCCCGTGCGTGAAGATCTCCCAGCGTCCGGGAGCGACGGTCTTGGCGTCTATCGCGCAGACGATGCACTGGCTCCCGAACCGCATGGCGGCCTCGGTCAGAACGTCCGGGTTCGCGACCGCGGCGGAGTTGAAGCTCACCTTGTCCGCGCCCGCCAGGAGCAGGTTGCGCACGTCCTCGACCGTCCGCACGCCGCCGCCGATGGTCAGCGGCATGAAGCAATGCTCCGCCGTCCGGGTCGCGAGGTCGTACATCGTGCCGCGGTTCTCGTGCGTGGCGTGGATGTCGAGGAAACAGAGCTCGTCCGCTCCGGCGGCGTCGTAGACCCGCGCCTGTTCGACGGGATCGCCCGCGTCGCGCAGGTCGAGGAAGTTCACGCCTTTCACCACGCGCCCGTCGGCGACGTCGAGGCAGGGAATGATGCGGGTTTTGAGCATGGCGCAGGGTTAGCCGGGATCGGGGCAGGGGGGAAGGGTCAGCCCAGCAGGTCGAGCGCCTCTCGCAGGTCGAGCGCCCCGTCGTAAAGCGCCCGGCCCGAGATCGCGCCGGAGATCACGCCCGTGGCCTTGAGCCGCTCCAGGTCCGCCAGCGACGACACGCCGCCGGAGGCGATGACCGGAATGCTGACCGCGCGGGCCAGCGCCTCGGTCGCCGGGATGTTCGGCCCGCCCATCGCGCCGTCCCGGTCGATGTCGGTATAGACGATGGCGGCGATGCCCGCGTCCTCGAAGCTGCGTGCCAGATCGGTGACCTGATGCTCGGTCTCTTCCGCCCAGCCCTTGGTCGCGACACGTCCGTTGCGGGCGTCGAGCCCGACGGCGACCTGCCCCGGAAAGGCCTTCGCCGCCTCGCGCACGAGCTCCGGCTTCTCCACCGCGACCGTTCCGAGGATCACGCGCGACAGGCCCTTCTCCAGCCAGCGCTCGATCGTGCCCATGTCGCGGATGCCGCCGCCGAGCTGTGTCGGGATCTCTACCGACTCGAGGATCCGTTCGACCGGTGCGGCGTTGACCGGCTCGCCCGCGAAGGCGCCGTTGAGATCCACCAGGTGCAGCCACCGCGCGCCGGCCTTGGCAAAGGCCAGGGCCTGCGCCGCGGGATCGTCGTTGAAGACCGTCGCCTGCTCCATCTCGCCGCGAAGCAGGCGAACGGCCTGGCCGTCCTTCAGGTCGATGGCGGGGTAGAGGATCATGGGCGCACTCCTTTCGGCGGCTTTCAGCACGTTGCGTCACGGGGGGCAAGCCGACGCCGGGTCAGCCTTGGCCCGCGGGCCGGCATGACGCGATGCTGCCCGCATCGAAAGGGAGGAAATCGATGAAGAAGACCGTCTTGAGCCTCGCGCTCTGCGTCCTGGCAGGGGCCGCGTCCGCCGATCCGCTGGAAGGGCTCTGGGCCACGGCGCCCGACGACAACAACAACCGCGGGATCGTGCGTGTCGAGTCCTGTGGCGCCGCGCTTTGCGGTACGCTGATCGAGGCGCGCGATCCCTCGGGCGCGCGCATGGAGTCGCCCAATGTGGGCCGGCAGATCATCTTCGACACCACTGCCTCGGGTGGCGGAGAGTATCGCGGCAAGGTCTGGTCGCCCGACCGCGACAAGACCTACAACTCGCGTCTTCAGCTCACCGGCGATCAGCTCTCCGTTTCCGGATGCGTGTTGGGGATCTGCCGCGACGGGGGCACCTGGGTGCGCGTGAACTGAGTTCTGCCCAATAACCGGGCGCCGGACTTGCCGGGCGCCCGGTTCTTCAGCACACTCCTCTTCCGGGCGGGCGCCGGTTTCCGTGTCGCCGTGCCACGGCCCCGCGACCGCGCTAGGCAGGCGGTCGCACCGACAGAGAGGAGACGTCCCTTGTTCCTGAAGCACGCATTTGCCCTGGGCCTAGTCGTCACGGCGGGCTCGGCCGCCGCGCAGACCGAAGTGCCCTTCGCGCTCGACTGGAAGTTCGAAGGCCCCGCCGCGCCCTACTTCCTGGCCATCGACAACGGCTACTTCGAGGAAGAGGGCCTCGACGTGGAAATTTCCGCCGGAAACGGGTCGTTGGACGCCATTCCGAAAGTGGCCACGGGTGCGTTTCCCGTGGGCTTCGCCGACATCAATTCGCTCATCAAGTTCCTCGACCAGAACCCTGGCGCCCCGGTGACCGCGGTGATGATGGTTTATGACAAGCCGCCCTTCGCCGTGATCGGGCGCGTGTCCCAGGGCGTCGAGGAGCCGGCCGACCTCATGGGCCGCACCCTTGGCGCGCCGCCGCCGGACGGCGCCTGGGCGCAGTTCCCGATCTTCGCCGCCGAGAACGATCTGAACATGGACGAGATCACCGTCGAGCCGGTGGGCTTTCCCACGCGCGAGCCCATGCTGGCCGAGGGCGAGGTCGACGCGATCACCGGCTTCTCCTTCTCGTCCTACCTGAACCTCGTGCGTCTCGGCATCCCCGAGGACGACATCTCCACCATCCTGATGGCCGATCACGGGGTCGACCTCTATGGCAATGCGGTCATCGTAAACACCGAATATGCCTCGGAAAATCCGGAGGTGATCGAGGGCTTTCTCCGGGCCGTGGCGAAGGGCTGGCAGGACGCCATCGCCGATCCCGAAGCGGCCACGGCCAGCCTGATGGAGCGCAACCCTGCCGCCGACGCGGAGCTCGAACAGCGCCGCCTCCAGCTCTCGATCGACGCAAACGTCATGACCGACTGGACCATGGAGAACGGCTTCGGCCCGATCGACGACGCGCGCATGGAGAGCGCGCTCGAGCAGATCGCCTCGACCTACCAGTTCGAGCAGGAACCGGACGCGAGCCTCTACTTCACCGGTGAATACCTGCCGGAGGGCGGCTTCTCGCTCGAATGATCGAAAGCGGACACGGGTCCTCTAGGGGGCCCGTGTCCAGCCAGCGCCGCGGGGGACGCGTGGACAAGCTCATCGACATCAAGAACGTGCGGCACGCCTACCAGACCCAGGACGGGCGTCTGCCGGTGCTGGACGGGCTCGACATCTCCGTCCCCGAGGGCGGTTTCGTCGCGGTGGTGGGCCCCTCGGGCTGTGGCAAGTCCACGCTGACCAAGCTGATCGCGGGCCTGATGAAGCCGGACGAGGGAGAGGTCTGGCTGCACGGAAAACGCGTGACCTCGCCGCGCTCAACGGTCGGCATGGCCTTCCAGAATCCGGTGATGCTGGAATGGCGGACGATCCTTAAGAACGTGATGCTCCCGCTGGAGATCGTCGCCTCGAAGATGTCCCGCCGCGAGCAGGAGGAGCGGGCTCGCTACCTGCTGGCGCTCGTCGGCCTGGAGGGCTTCGAAGACAAGCGTCCATCGGAGCTTTCCGGCGGCATGCGCCAGCGCGCTTCGCTCTGCCGTGCACTCGTCCATCAGCCCGATGTTCTGATCCTCGACGAGCCCTTCGGCGCGCTCGATGCCTTCACGCGAGAGGATCTTTGGCAGACCATGCACCAGGTGAAGGCGAAAGAGCCCTTCACCTGCGTCCTCATCACCCACGATCTGCGCGAATCCATCTTCCTGGCCGACCAGGTCGTCGTGCTCTCCCAACGGCCCGCCCGGACACAATACGTTCTCGACGTACCGGACACGGGTCCACGCGATCTCGATCACCTCTACACGCCCGAGGCGGCCGAAATGCTCAACATTCTCCGGCACCAGATCGAGGTGGCCCAGGGCCGCGCGCCCGCGCAGCCGGAGGCTGATGAGGTCCCCGAGCCGCCGCCGGGCTCGACCGCTCAAGGAATGGTGTGACGCCAATGGCTTATGTTCCCACGCCCCTGACCAGCGCGAAGGATGCGGCAGCGCCGCACGCCAGGTCGGTCGCCTCCTTCCTGACCAGCCGCGCCGTGGTGGCGCCGCTCGCGGCGGTCGTCGTCTTCCTCGTCCTCTGGGAACTGCTGGTCCGGGTCAACGGCTGGCCGGACTACGTCATGGCCTCGCCGTCGGACCTGCCGCCGGCCTACGCGGACTACTGGTCGCTCTTCCTCGTCATGGGCTGGCAGACGCTCTGGCGGACGGTCGTCGGCCTTGTCCTCGCAGTCATCGTCGGTGTGCTGATCGGCATGGTCATGGGGTTCTCGCGGGTCATGCGCGAGGCGCTCTATCCGCTTCTGGTCGGCTTCAACGCGATCCCGAAGGCGACGGTCGTCCCGATCGTCGCGCTAATGTTCGTCGGCGCGCACGACTTCAATACCGTCCTGATCGCCTTCATGATTTCCTTCTTTCCCATAGCCGTGTCCGTTTCCATCGGCCTGTCCACGCTGGAGCCGGAATACCGCGACATCCTGCGGTCGCTGGGGGCCAGCCAGACGACGATTTTCTGGAAGATCGCCCTGCCCAAGACGCTTCCGGAGTTCTTCGGCGCGCTCAAGGTCGCCGTGACTCTCGCCTTCATCGGGACGAACCTGATGGAAATCGTCTCGCCCCATGGACGCGGGCTCGGAGCGCTGTTCGACAGCGGCAAGACGAATTCCGACTACCCGCTGATGTTCGCGGTCCTCATCGCGCTCGCGTTCCTCGGGATCGTTCTCTACTATGTCGTTGTCGCGCTTGAGAAAATATTCGCCGGATGGGCGGAAAGATCGCCGACGTGACACGCGCCCAAAATTGGAGCGCCGTCCGTTAACCAATCATCAACCTTCGGTCGAGTAGCTTGCCCCCGGACAAACTTTCGGAGGAGGGCAGCATGCCGAGGGACCTGACGGACAGAAGAGTGCGGCGCACGCGGGCGCGGTTGGCGATGGCGGCGCAGGCGATGCTGGAGGAGGGTCGGTGGCACAGTGCCTCGGTCCAGGACCTGGCGGATCGCGCCGATCTCGCACGATCGTCCGTCTACGCGCATTTTACCGGCAAGGCCGCGGTCCTGCACCTTCTCGTGGATCGCGCCCTGACCGGCGCCGAGGAGGAGATGGGCGGGCTCGTCCGGAGAGAGGGCCGTCTGCTGACGCTGGCCTGGCTCTCCTGGCATGTCCGCAGCCTGCGGCCGCTCTACCGCGAGGTCCTGGGCCTGCGCGGTCCGGCGGACCTGCGCCGTAAGCTCGCCCTGCGCGTGGAGAGCCTGCTCGCCATCGAGCTGCGGCGTAGCGGGCAGGAGCCGGCACCGGAGACCGTGCGCTTCGTCGTGGCGGGACTGCTCGCCGTGCTGGAGGACTGGGTCGCCAAGAAGGACGCGGCGCTCACCGGCGACCTGGAGGAGAGGCTCAGCACCATGGTCCGGCCGCTGCTGCCGGTTCCGGTCGCTGCCTGAGGCAGGCTAGGGCCGCCAGGAGAGGAAATTGGCGATGAGGCGAAGCCCCGTCGCCTGACTCTTCTCCGGATGGAACTGGGTCCCGACGACCGTGTCGTGTGCGACGATGGCGGTCACGGGGCCGCCGTAGTCGACATGCGCCAGCCGGTCCGCCGGCCGCTCGACCTCCATCTGGTAGGAGTGGACGAAGTAGGCGTGATCGCCCGTCGCCACGCCTTCCATCACGGGATGCGCGCGTTCGACCACCAGGTCGTTCCATCCCATGTGGGGGATCTTCAGGGCCGGGTCGGACGGCGCGATCCGGCGGATGGCACCGGGGATCCAGCCGAAGCCCTCGGCTGTCTCGTATTCGTAGCCGACGCTGGCCAGAAGCTGCATCCCCACACAGATGCCCAGAAGCGGATGACCCTCCACCTCGACGGCCTGGCGCAGCGCCTCCGGCAGTCCCGGACAGTCGTCCAGTGCCGAACGGCAGGCGGCGAAAGCGCCGTCTCCCGGCAGGACCAGCCGGTCGGCCGAAGCCACCACATCGGGATCGGCGCTCACCGTCACCGGCCCGCCGCCGACCTCGGCGGCCATGCGTTCGAAGGCCTTCTGCGCCGAGTGCAGGTTGCCGCCCGCGAAATCGACGAGAACCGTGCTCACAATGCCCCCTTGGTCGAAGGGATGGCGTCGGACTTGCGCGGGTCGGGCTCCACAGCCACTCGCAGTGCTCGGGCGACCGCCTTGAAGGCGGCTTCGGCAATGTGGTGGCCGTTGATCCCGTGGAGCCGATCGATGTGAAGGGTGATCCCGCCATGTGTCGAGAAGGCCTGGAAGAACTCGCGCACAAGCTCGCTGTCGAAGCTGCCGATCTTCTGCGACGGCAGGTCGAGATTGCAGACGAGATAGGGCCGGCCGGAGAGGTCGAGCGCGGCGCGGACGAGCGCGTCGTCCATCGCCAGGTGGCAATCGCCGTAGCGGCGGATACCGCGCTTCTCGCCGAGCGCCTCACGCAGGGCCTGGCCGAGGGCGATGCCCACGTCCTCCACCGTGTGGTGGTCGTCGATGTGCAGGTCGCCGTCGCAGCGCACGGTCATGTCGATCAGCGAGTGCCGGGCGAGCTGGTCCAGCATGTGATCGAAAAAGCCGACACCCGTCCGGTTGTCGTAGGTGCCGGTGCCGTCGAGGTCGATCGTCACCTCGATGACGGTTTCGGACGTCCGTCTGGAAATGGTCGCGCGTCGCATGGGCTCTCCGCAAGCAGGAACGCGCCGCTTATAGGCAGCGCGTCCCTCCGTGAAAAGCGCCCCGAGGCTCGGTTGGGGTCAGGCGGTCTCGGGTGTGGCCCCTCGGGGCGTCCGGCCTCTCCCGCCAGCCCAGGAGACGGCGCGTTCACCCAGTTTCTTGAACTTGTCCGAGGTCTGATCGAGCTGGGCCTGCCACTCGGGGTTGGGCTCCTGTCCATCCGTGACCTTGAAGTAGGCCTGCAGCAGGCAGGCGATCGCGAAGGGCTCGATCAGCGCGACCTTGACCGCCCAGGCGAAGAGGACCGCGAAGACGAAGCCGCCGGCGGACCAGGCGCCAGGCAGGATGTAGACGACCGCCGCCGCCGGCGCGAGCATGATGAAGAAGACGAAGATCGACACCGCCCAGGTGATGAGCGTGAGCCAGGCCGCGTTCGTCAGCATCGCCTTGCCGTTCTGCGCATAGAGCACCAGCGCCTCCTTCGCGGAGGCGTAGGGGTTCTCGGACTTCGTGCGGATGTTGTGCGCGAGGATGACCTCGTCGACCAGCCCGACCGCCATGCGAAGGTAGGCCCGGACGATCCCCATGAGCTGGGACAGCCCAGGGATCGGCAGGACGGTCATGAGCCCCTGGATCAGGCCGGTGATGGCGCGCACCACGCCCTTGATAAGCTGGTCGACGGCGAAGAGGACCGAGGCCTCGCCGAACCGCTGGGTGACGATCTCGCGCGCGTAGGCGATCTGGCCCTGGCCCTTCGGCAAGTCGCGGCCCTCGAGGTACTCGACCATCACGGCGATGTGCCCGGCCTTCACGATGTAGAGGAGGTATTCGCGCAGGAAGTAGATCACGCCCGCCGTCAGGGCGAAGCCGATGACCCCTCCGTAGAAAGTGCTGCCCGCCTGGAAATCCGCGTCGCCGAAGTTGCCGATGCCCCAGCCGATCCCGGCGCCCGCGCCGGTGACCACCACGTAGGCGACAGCGATCCCGAAATAGACGAGCATCCGGAAAATCACGAACGGCGCCGTCTTCCGCATGATCGCAAAGGCTTTGGTCGCGCTGAAATCCATCATGAGCCTGTCCCCTTCTGTCCCGCGCCGAGCCTGTTCGAATGCGGAATGTGACGCAAGGGCAGCGTTCCCGGACATGTGTCCGGCAGCGCCCGGTCAGGCGTCCGGAGCCGGACCCTTGTCCGTTGCCGCGAGATACCACGCGCGAAGCGCCGCGCGGTGCTCTGGCTCCATGGCGGTGAGATTGCCCGGCGGCATGGCGTGGGTCACGCCCGCCTGCAGGTAGATCGCCCGCGCATTGCGGGCGACGTCGGACCGGGTTTCGAGCAGTACGCCCTTGGGCGCCCACTGCATGCTCCCCCAGACGGGCTCTCGGGCGTGGCACATGGAGCAGCGGCCGACGACGATGTCATGCGCCGCGTCGAACCCCTCGGCCTCGGCGAAGCGCGACTCGAGCGGGGTGAGGGGGCGGGCCTCGGCCTCCTCGTAGGTCTCCTGCCGGAGGGGCGCGGTGGAGAGCCAGGCGATGCCGATGAAGAGAAGCACGGTGGCGGCCCAGGTCCACCACGGAGTGCCGCCGCGGGCGTGCATCGTGTTGAAGAAGTGCCGGATGGTGACGCCCATCAGGAAGACCAGCGCGGCGATGATCCAGGCGTACTGGGTCGAGGTCGCCAGCGGGTAGTGGTTCGACAGCATCAGGAAGACCACCGGCAGCGTCAGGTAGTTGTTATGGGTCGACCGGAGCTTGGCGATCTTGCCGTATTTCGCGTCGGGTTTCCGGCCCGCCTTGAGGTCGGCGACCACCACCCGCTGATTCGGCATGATGATGAAGAAGACGTTGGCCGTCATGATCGTCGCGGTAAACGCGCCGAGGTGGAGCATCGCAGCCCGGCCGGAGAAGACCTGGTGGTAGCCCCAGGACATGGCGACGAGGATGACGAAGAGCAGCAGCATCAGCGTCGTCGGCCGGTCCCCCAGCGGTGACTTGCAGAGCAGGTCGTAGAGCACCCAGCCCAGGCCGAGCGAGCCCGCCGAGATCAGGATGCCCTGCCAGAGGGCGAGGTCCGCCTTCTGCGGGTCGATGAGGTAGAGCTCGCCCCCCACCCAGTAGATGATGGCCAGAAGCGCCGCTCCGGAGAGCCAGGTGGAATAACTCTCCCATTTGAACCAGGTCAGGTGCTCGGGCATCGCGTCGGGGGCCACGAGATACTTGCGGATGTGGTAGAAGCCGCCGCCGTGGACCTGCCATTCCTCGCCGTCTGCGGGGCCGGGGATGTTCCGGTTCAGGCCGAGGTCGAGGGCGATGAAGTAGAACGACGAGCCGATCCAGGCGATGGCCGTGATGACATGAAGCCAGCGGACCGCGAAGCCCGCCCAATCCCAGAGCACAGCGTAATCGTACATGGCTCGTCCTTTCGTCCCTCGCTTGCACTTGCCGCGATTTTCGGGGGAGGCTCAAGGGGAGCGGGCCCGACCGGGTCGCGATGACGCGGAAATGGGCAGGACAGCGGGGACGCGGGCATGGTGGAGGCGATCTCGGTCGAGCCGATCACGGCGGAGGCCTTCGGCGGCTACGGCGAGGTCCTGGACTGCGCGGGGGAGCCGGACCGGATCATCAACCAGGGTCTCTGCGGCCGCTACCATGACCGGGCACGGATGGATTTCGGGGCGGGCCGCGCGGGGATCAGCCTCTTCCGGGCGGAGCCGCGGGAGCTGCCGCTGACGCTGGAGATGGTGGAGCGGCATCCCGAGGGGAGCCAGGCCTTCGTGCCGATGAGCCTCGATCCCTTCCTCGTCATCGTCGCGCCGGACCTGGCGGGCCGGCCGGGGCGGCCGCGCGCCTTTCTGACCGAGGCGGGACAGGCGGTGAACCTCCGGCGCGGGGTCTGGCACGGGGTGCTCACGCCGCTCCATGCGCCGGGGCTCTTCGCCGTAGTGGACCGGATCGGGGAGGGGGCCAACCTGGAGGAGTACTGGTTCGATACTCCCTACGAGGTTCGGCGGACCACGGGGGCCTGACCTTGGGCGGTGCGGCTGTCCAAGTTTGGACAGCGGGTCAAGCGCCTGTAACGGAACGGGAAAAGAGTTAATTTAACTTTTCCCCCTGCGGGCCCTCATCCCCTTGCAGCACCGGGGGCCCGGCTCTAGCGTCCGCGCGAAGGCAGAGAGCGGAGTGATCTGATGGACGCGTTGACCGAAGAGCTACTGGCCGCCGAAACCGACGTCTGGGAGGCGATGCAGACCGGCGACGCCCGCGCCGACCGGGCGGCGTTGTCCGACGACTTCCTGGGCGTCTTCCCCGACGGCTACTCGGGCCGCGAGGATCACGTCGCACAGCTGGCCACCGGCCCCAGCATCCGCGACTTCACCCTCAGCGAAGCGCGGTCGATGCAGGTGGGCCCGGATCACGGGCTGCTGTCCTACCGTGCGCGCTACACGCCGGTGGTCGGCGGCGCGGAGGAGGAGATGTACGTCTCCTCGCTCTGGCGCCGGGACGGACCGCGCTGGATCAATATCTTCAGCCAGGACACGCCCACGGGGCGGGCGGTCCCGTGAGCCTCGCCGCGCGTCTCACGCGCTGTCCGCAGCCCTACGACGGGGATCGGGGCGAGGAGGCGCGGGCGCGCTGCGGAGAGCTTGCGCCGGAACTGCGCGACCTGATCGCGGGGGCGGCGGGCTGTTCGCCCTATCTCGCCGGGCTGGTGCAGGCCGAGCACGACTGGCTGGGCGAGGCGGTCGAGGACCCGGAGGGAGCGCTCGAATCCGAGCTGTCGCGCGTGGCCGCTTTGGAGCACGACGACCTCGGCCCCGAGCTGCGCCGTGCCAAGCGGCGGGTGGCCCTGCTGGTGGCGCTCTGCGACCTTGGCGGCGCCTGGGAACTCGAGGAGGTGACGGGCGCTCTGACGCGGCTCGCGGATGCGGCGGTCGACGTCACCATCCGCCGGCTCTGCGCCCGCGCCATGGAGCGCGGCAAGCTGACCGACCAGGCCGGGGAGACGGCGGGCATGGTGGTGCTCGCCATGGGCAAGGGCGGCGCCTACGAGCTCAACTATTCCAGCGACATCGACCTCATCTGCCTCTTCGACGACGAGCGGCATGCGCCCGAGGATCTCCCCGAGGTCCGCTCGGCGCTGGTGAAGATCACGCGGGAGATGTGCCGCATCCTCTCGGACAGCCGGGACGGCGGCTACGTCTTCCGCACCGACCTGCGGCTGCGGCCCGACGCCTCCGTCACGCCGCCCTGCCTGCCGATGGCCATGGCGGAGAGCTACTACGAGAGCGTGGGACGCACCTGGGAACGCGCCGCCTATATCAAGGCCCGCGCGGCGGCGGGCGAGATCGAGGCGGGCGAGCGTTTCATCGAGACCCTGCGCCCCTTCGTCTGGCGCAAGCACCTGGATTTCGCCGCGATCCAGGACGCGCACGACATGCGTCTGCGGATCCGCGACCACAAGGGCCTCGGCGGGCCCTTCCGCTTGCCGGGCCACGACATGAAGCTGGGGCGCGGCGGCATCCGGGAGATCGAGTTCTTCACCCAGACCCGCCAGCTGATCGCCGGCGGGCGCGATCCCGACCTGCGGGTGCGCGGTACGGAAGAGGGGCTCGTCCGGCTCGCCGAGGCGGGCTGGGTGCCGAAGGAGACGGCGGAGGCGCTCTCGACGCATTACCGCGCTCACCGGGAGGTCGAGCACCGGCTGCAGATGATCAACGACCAGCAGACCCACAGCCTGCCGAAGGAAAGCGAGGGCTTCGACCGGCTGGCCGCCTTCATGGGGATCGAGGCCGAGACCCTGCGCCGGACGCTGACCGAGCGGCTGGAAGCGGTGCACGAGCTGACCGAGGATTTCTTCGCCCCCGACGACGCGCCCGAGGAGACGGGCGACGGCTTCGGCGCGGAGACGGCGGACCGCTGGATGAGCTACCCGGCGCTGCGGTCGCCCCGCGCCGTGGAGATATTCAACCGGCTGCGGCCGCAGATCATGGGCAAGCTCAAGGAATCCGCCCGCCCCGAAGAGGCGCTGGCGCAGTTCGACGGCTTCCTGCGGGGCCTGCCCGCGGGGGTGCAGATCTTCTCGCTCTTCGAGGCGAACCCGCCGCTGCAGCAGCTCATCGTCGACATCTGCGCCACGGCGCCGGCGCTGGCGCAGTACCTCTCGCGCAATGCGAGCGTGCTGGACGCGGTGATCGCGGGAGAGTTCTTCGCCCCCTGGCCGGGCGTCTCGGCGCTGCGCGAGGGGCTCGACGAGGCCATCGCCGAGGCCGAGGACTACGAGACCAAGCTCGACGCCGCCCGGCGCTGGGCGAAGGACTGGCATTTCCGCGTCGGCGTGCACCACCTGCGCGGGCTGATCGACGCCGACGAGGCGGGCCAGGAGTATGCCGATCTCGCGGAGGCGGTGGTCGCCGGGCTCTATCCCTGCGTGGTCGAGGAATTCGCGGCCAAGCACGGCGCGCCCCCGGGACGCGGGGCGGTGGTCATCGGCATGGGCTCTCTCGGGGCCTCGCGGCTGAACGCGACCTCGGACCTGGACCTGATCGTGATCTACGACCCCGACGGCGTGGACTCCTCCGAGGGCCGCCGCCCGCTCGCCGCGCGGGCCTACTACGCGCGGCTCACGCAGGCACTGGTGACCGCGCTCTCGGCGCCCATGGCGGAGGGGCGGCTCTACGAGGTCGACATGCGGCTCAGGCCCTCCGGGCGGTCGGGGCCGGTGGCGACGCAGCTCTCCGCCTTCGCACGCTACCAGAGGGAAGAGGCCTGGACCTGGGAGCACCTCGCCCTGACCCGTGCGCGCCCCGTGGCGGGTTCTGAGGCGCTGGCGAGAGAGGTCGAGAAGGTCCGCTGCGAGGTCCTGGCCGAGCGGGGCGGCACGCGGGACGTGGCCGCCGACGTGGCCGAGATGCGCCGCCGCCTGGCCGAGGCCAAGTCGCCCCGTGGGGCCTTCGACGCCAAGACGGGGCCCGGGCGGCTGCAGGACATCGAGCTCTGCGCCCAGGCGGTCGCGCTGCGGGCCGGGTCGGAGGAGCGGCGTCTCCGGGGGCAGCTCGGGGATGCGGTGGCGGCGGGGCTGCTCTCCGAGTCGGATTCGGAGGCGCTTTACGGCGCCGCCGCGCTCTTCTGGGGGCTCCAGGCTTCGTCGCGCCTGCTGACGGGCGAGCCGCTGGACCTCGACGCGGTGGGCGCAGGGGGCCTCGGGCTGATCCTGCGCGAGACCGGAATGGCGGACGCCGACGCCCTGAGGTCGGAGATGGAGCGGCGCGGGACGGCGGCGTCGGAGATCATCGGCCGGGTGATCGGAGGAGGCGCGGATGCGGGATGAGCTGGACCCCAAGGGCCTGATCGCGGAGGCCTACCGGATCGAGGGGATCGCCGCCGAGGAATGCCGGTCGATCTTCTTCGACTGGGCGCTCTCTCTGCCCGACGGACAGGACCCGCGCGAGGCGGTGACCGTCATGCTGGAGCGGCACGGGCAGGAGGGCCACCCGATGACCGCGGTGCTCAGGGAAGGGGCCTCGGAGCCCCTGCGCCGGGGACGGCGCGGCGGGGCCTCCGGGCGGCGCGGCTAGCGCGAGAGGGCGGCGGCCTCGGTCGCGAGCGCGGTGATCGCGGGCCAGTCGGCGGCGGCGACCTTGTCCTTGGGCGCGACCCAGCTGCCGCCCACGCAGAGCGTGTTGTCCAGCCGCAGGTAGTCCGGCGCGTTCGAGAGCGTGACGCCACCGGTCGGACAGAACCTGACCTGGGGCAGGGGGGCGCCGATGGCCTTGAGGGCGGGCGCGCCGCCGTTGGCCTCGGCGGGGAAGAACTTCTGCACGGTATAGCCGCGCTCGTAGAGCTTCATCACCTCGGTCGCGGTGGCCGCGCCGGGAAGAAGGGGCAGGTCGTTGGCCTCGCAGGCGTCCAGCAGGCGCTTCGTGGCGCCGGGGGAGACGCCGAAGGTGGCGCCCGCTTCCTTGGCCTTCTCCACGTCCTCGGCGGTGAGCAGCGTGCCCGCGCCCACGACGCCGCCCTCGACCTTCGCCATCTCCCGGATCGCGTCGAGGGCCGCGGGCGTGCGCAGGGTGACCTCGAGCGCGGGGAGGCCGCCCGCGACGAGGGCGGTCGCCAGCCCCTCGGCCAGGCTCGCGTCGTCGAGGACGAGCACCGGGATCACGGGGGCCAGTCCGCAGACCTTGGCGTTGAGTTCGGAGGCGTGTTCGGGGGTCATCTCGGGTGTCCTTCTGGTCGCGTGTCGGAGGCCGTCGAGGCCCGCTGGCGGAGGTATCCGGGGTCTGGCTCAGACCACCACCGCGGCCCCGTCGGCCGCAAGTCCGCAGTTGGCGCGGAAGGCGGCGAAGAGCTCGCGGCCGACGCCGGTGCCGTTGCCGGTGAGATCGGCTTGGGCCGGTTCGCGCCCTTCGAGCGAGGTGAGGCACTCCAATGTGCCCGCCTGCGCGTCGAGCCGCACCAGGTCGCCGTCGCGCAGCAGCGCGATCGGACCGCCGTTGGCGGCCTCGGGGCTCATGTGGATCGCGGCGGGCACCTTGCCCGAGGCGCCGGACATGCGTCCGTCGGTCACCAGCGCCACCTTGAGGCCACGGTCCTGGAGCACGGCGAGTGTCGGGGTCAGCCCGTGCAATTCCGGCATGCCGTTCGACTTGGGCCCTTGGAACCGGACGACGACCACGGTGTCCTCTGTGAATTCGCCCGCCTTGAAGGCCGCCTTCACGCTCTCCTGGTCGTGGAAGACGCGGGCCTTGGCCTCGATCGTCTGGCGCTCGGGTGCGACGGCGGAGACCTTGATGACCCCGCGGCCGAGATTGCCCGAGAGCTGCGCGAGGCCGCCGGTCTTCTGGAAGGGATCGGAGGCCGGCCGCAGGATCTTCTCGTTCTTCGAGGTGGTCTCGGCCTTCTCGTAGGTGATCCCGGCGGCGGAAAGCTTCGGCTCGTGGGTGTAGAGCTCCAGCCCGTCGCCCGCGACGGTCTTGGTGTCGTCGTGCAGGAGGCCGGCGTTCAGAAGCTCGCCGATCATGTACTGCAGGCCGCCCGCGGCGTGGAAGTGGTTCACGTCCGCCAGCCCGTTCGGGTAGACCTTCGCCATGAGCGGCGTGACCGACGAGAGGTCGTTGAAGTCCTCGATGTCGAGGATCACGCCCGCACAGCGCGCCATGGCCGGCAGGTGCAGCACGAGGTTGGTCGAGCCGCCCGTCGCCATGAGCCCGACGATCCCGTTCACGAAGGCCTTCTCGTCGAGGATGTCGGAGACCGGGCGGTAGTCGTTGCCGAGGGCGGTGATCTCGAGCGCCCGCTCGGTCCCCGCGACGGTCAGCGCGTCGCGCAGCTCGGTGCCCGGGTTCACGAAGCTCGCGCCCGGCAGGTGCAGGCCCATGAACTCCATCAGCATCTGGTTGGTGTTCGCGGTGCCGTAGAAGGTGCAGGTGCCCGGGCCGTGATAGCTCTCCATCTCGGCCTTCATCAGCGCGTCGCGACCGACTTCGCCGGTGGCGAACTGCTGGCGGACCTTGGCCTTCTCGTCGTTGGGCAGGCCGGAGGTCATCGGCCCGGCGGGCAGGAAGATGCCCGGGATGTAGCCGAAGGTCGCCGCCGCCATCACGAGGCCGGGCACGATCTTGTCGCAGACCCCGAGGTAGACCGCCGAATCGAAGGTGTTGTGCGAGAGCCCGATACCCGCCGCCAGCGCGATCACGTCGCGGGAGAAGAGGCTGAGCTCCATCCCCGTCTGGCCCTGGGTGACGCCGTCGCACATCGCCGGCACGCCGCCCGCGACCTGCGCCGTCCCGCCCGCGGCGCGCGCGGCGTCGCGGATGATCTGCGGGAAGCGCTCGAAGGGCTGATGCGCCGAGAGCATGTCGTTGTAGGCGGTGATGATCCCAATGTTGGCCACGTCCGTGGTCGCCATCGCCTCCTTGTCGGGGGCGTTCGCGGCATAGGCGTGGGCCTGGTTCGAGCAGCTCAGGTGCGCCCGGCGGGGCCCGTCCGCGGCAGCCGCGGCCATGCGGTCGAGATAGTCGCGGCGCGGCTTCTCGGAACGGGCGATGATACGGTCGGTGACTTCGGCGACGGTCCGGTTGAGGGCCATGTGGGCATCCTTTCCTCGCGTTTCGGAGGCCGTTTAGCAGGTGGCGTTACCGCTAACAACCGGTCAGGCCGTCCCACTGGCAGGAAGAGTGCACCGGTCCCGGCGGAAATGCACGGGAGGGGGCCGGTTTCCGGCCTCCGCGCCTCCGCGATGCCCGGAGCTTGGGCAGGCGCCATGCGCGGGAGCCCGCGAGAGCCCCGTCTTGGGCCTTTCGCGCCTGCTCGCGAGGCTTTAGGGGACACGGCCATGGAATCCAGCACACTCCCCACCGTCCGACTGATGCCCAAGGCCGAGGCCCGCGCGGTGCGGCACGGCTTTCCCTGGGTCTATGCCAACGAGCTCGTGCTCGACCGGCGGACAAAGGCGCTCGAACCCGGCAGCCTCGCGGTGCTCGAGGACGCGGGCCGGATCGCCATGGGGCTCGTCGCGGTCAATCCGCTGAGCCGGATCGCCGCGCGGATGCTGGACCCGGTGCCGGGGGCCGTCATCGACCGCGCGTGGTTTGAAAAGCGGATCGCGGCGGCGCAGACCCATCGCGCGCTGCTCTACGACGCGCCGTTTTACCGGCTGATCCACGCCGAGGCCGACGGGTTGCCCGGCGTCGTGGTGGACCGCTTCGGCGATGTGGCGGTGATCCAGCCCAATGCGGCCTGGGCGGAGCGGCTGCTGCAACCGCTCGTCGAGGCTCTGGTCGAGGTGACGGGCGTCACCACGGTGCTCAAGAACGCCTCCGGCCGTGCCCGCGCGCTGGAGGGGCTCGACGAGACCTCCGAAGTGCTCGTGGGGCAGGCGCCCGAGGGGCCGGTCGAGGTGCCGATGAACGGGGCGACCTACATGGCCGACCTCACCGGCGGGCAGAAGACCGGCCTCTTCTACGACCAGCGGCCGAACCAGGCCTTCGCGGCGGGACTGGCGCGGGGTGCACGGGTGCTCGACGTCTTTTCGCACGTGGGCGGCTTTTCCCTCGCCGCGCTGGCGGGCGGGGCGGAGCGGGCCCTGGCCGTGGACAGTTCCGCGCCCGCGCTGGAGCTTGCCCGGAAAGGCGCCGAGGCGAGCGGCATGGCCGAGCGTTTCGACACCCGGCAGGGGGATGCCTTCGACACCCTGGCGGCGCTGGGGGCGGAAGGTGAGAGCTTCGAGCTCGTCGTCTGCGACCCGCCGGCCTTCGCCCCCTCGAAGAAAGCGCTGGAGGCGGGCCTGCGGGCCTACGAGCGGATCGCCCGGATGGCTGCCCCGCTGGTCGCGGACGGCGGATACCTGGTGCTCTGCTCCTGCTCCCACGCGGCGGATCTCGCCAAGTTCCGGGCCGCCTCGGCGCGCGGCATCGGCAAGGCCGGCCGGCGCGGGCCCATCGTCTACGAGGGTCGTGCGGGCGCCGACCACCCGGTGCTGCCGCAGCTCGCCGAGACGGGATACCTCAAGGCGCTGGTCTTCCGCCTGTGAGAGAACCGCTCGTCCGGCCGGGCCGCCGGCCGCGTCTCTTCCTCGACGCCTGCGTGCTCTACCCGACGGTGATGCGGCAGGTGCTGCTCGGTCTGGCGCGCGAGGGGTTCTACGCGCCCCGGTGGTCGGCCCGGGTGCTGGAGGAATGGGCGCTCGCCGCCGCCAAGCTCGGACCGGCGGGAGAGGAGCAGGCGCGCGTCGAGGTGGCCGAGACGCGGGAGGCCTTTCCGGAGGCCGAGGTCGGCGCGGCGTCCGAGCGGGGGCTGAGCCTGCCGGATCCGAACGACCTGCACGTTCTGGCGGCCGCAGTGGCCAGCTCATGCGACGGGATCGTGACCGAGAACGCGAAGGATTTCCCGAGGGGCGCGCTGGCGGACGAGGGGCTCGCCCGGATCGGGGCGGACCAGCTGGCGATGGAGTGCTTCGCCGTGGACGCGGAGGCGGTGGCCCGGGTCGGCAACGGCGTGCTGGCCGAGGCGCGGCGGCTGTCCGGGGAGGACTGGGAAATCCGGCCGCTCATGCGCAAGGCGCGGATGCCGAAGCTGGGGAAGGCCCTGGCCGACTGAGCCGGGAGATTGCAGATTTGCGACTTGGCTGGTGCGAGGTCCACCGGATTTGGCTGCGGACTTGCACTTTTCCGATCAGCGCGCCTTCGGCACCGGGTCCCGGAAATGCTTTGAGAGCTTCAGCCCTTGGCCCTGGTAGTTCGACGCGATCTCCTGCCCGTAAAGCTGGTCGGGTGCCTCGGCCATCCGCTCGTAGACCAGCCGGCCGACGATCTGGCCGTGTTCGAGCACGAAGGGCGCCTCGTGGCAGCGCACCTCCAGCACGCCCCGCGCGCCCTGTCCCCCCGCGGCCTCGTGCCCGAAGCCGGGGTCGAAGAAGCCCGCGTAGTGCACGCGGAACTCGCCCACCATGGCGAGGTAGGGCGCCATCTCGGCGGCATAGGCGGGCGGAATGGTGACCGCTTCGCGGCTGACGAGGATGTAGAAGGCGCCGGGGTCCAGGATGATCTGGCGGTCGGTCGCGTGGACCTCCTCCCAGAACTCCGCCGGGTCGTACTGGCCAATCCGGTCGAGGTCGATGACGCCCGTGTGCGGCTTGGCGCGGTAGCCGACCAGTGTGCCGGTGCGCGGGGCGAGGTCGACCGAGAAGCCGAGGCCCCCGTCGATGCGCGGCTCGCTGTCCACCAGCGGGCTCTCGTCGTGGAGCGCCCGAAGCGCCTCGTCCGAAAGCCGCGCCTCGCCCTCGCGCAGGCGCAACTGGTTGAGCCGCATGCCCGGCCGCACCAGCACCGAGAAGGAGCGGGGACAGATCTCGGCGTAGAGCGGCCCCTCGTAACCCGTCGCGATGCGGTCGAACTCGGTGCCCCCGTCGGTGATCGTCCGCGTGAGGAGGTCGAGCCGGCCCGTCGAACTCTTGGCGTTCGCGACGGCATGAAGACCCGCGGGCAGCGCGAGCCCCTCCTGCAGGGGGACGAGGTAGACGCAGCCCTTCTCGAGCACCGCCCCGGGGGTGAGATCGATCCGGTGCATCTCGAACTCGTCCAGGCGCTCGGCCACGCTGCGGCCCTGTCCCGCGAGGAACGAGGCCCGGACGCGGTAGGCGGTCTGCCCGAGTCGCAGGTCGAGAGAGGCGGGTTGGATCTGGCCCTCGGCCAGGGGCGCGTCGCAGGCGATCACGCCGGTGCGGGTGAGGTCCTCGATCCGCTGGCGGGGCAGGACACCGGTCATCGCAACTTCCTCCGCGCGGATCGCGAAACGCCCGCCCGGGTGAGGGGCGGGCGTTGCGAAAATGGTCGGGCTAGCAGGACTTGAACCTGCGACCTTCCGTCCCCCAGACGGACGCGCTACCAGGCTGCGCCATAGCCCGACGTGGAGCGTCTTCTACCGAACTGAGAGACACGTGCAACCCTCGAAATCAGCCTCGTGACGCTTCCCGGCCCGGCTCCTGCCGAAGCCGCTCCGCCAGGGCCTCGAGCCGCGAGGTGACCCGGGCGAGGCGGTCGGGATCGGCGGCGAGCCGGTCGGCATGAGCGAGGTAGGCCAGCAGGCCCGGCTCAGGCTCCGCGGTGGCGGGCTGGACAGGGGCAGGGGCTTCGGCCTCGCCGGTGGGAGCGGCCTCGGCGGCCTCGACGGGCGCGTCCTCGGCCTCCGGGCGACGGGTTCCGAAGGGCAGCTGGGGCTGGCCGGTCTCGTGCTCCGGGTCGGGATGCGGGATGACTCGCGGGCCCTCCTGGGTGCCTTCGTCCGACAGCGGCGGGCTCGGCGGGTCCTCGGGCGTCTCCGGGGGCTCCTCCGGGAGGGGCTCGAACTCCGGCGGCGCCTCCTCGGCGGCCGCGGGGGCCTCCGCCGCCTCCGGCTCAGGGGCCTCCTCTGGGGCGGGTGGCGTCTCGGGAAGTTCCAGGGGAACCACGTTGTCCGGCTGCGGCTCGGCCTCGGCGGCGTCCGTCACCTCTCCCTCCGCCATGCCGAGAGAGGCGACGTGGCGCACGCCCTTCTCGCGCAGGAGCTTCTGGGCCCCCTTGATGGTCAGGCCCTGCTCGTGGAGCAGCGTCTTGATCCCGGCGAGCAGCGCCATGTCGTCCGGCCGGTAGTACCGGCGGCCCCCGGCGCGCTTGACCGGCTTGATCTGGGGAAACTTGCTCTCCCAGAAGCGCAGGACATGGGCCGGGGTATCCAGCCACTCCGCGACTTCGGAGATCGTTCGAAAGGCGTCCCTGGACTTGGGCGGCATCGTCAGTTGCCGCGGTTGCCTGCGGCGACCCGGTCCTTCATCAGGTGGGAGGGACGGAAGGTAAGCACCCGGCGCGGGTGAATGGGCACCTCTTCGCCGGTCTTCGGGTTGCGGCCGACTCGGGCCGCCTTCTCGCGGACGGAAAACGTGCCGAAGGAGCTGATCTTCACCGTCTCGCCACGCACCAGCGCATCCGAGACATGGGAGAGGACGCTCTCGACGAGCTGGGCCGAGTCGTTGCGGCTGAGGCCCACCTCGGCATGGACCGCTTCGGCGAGGTCCATCCGCGTCAGCGTCTTGTCGGACATCTCCATCCCCCTGTTTTTACGAAACCTTAGAGGGGGGTCTTCAAGAAAGTCAACTCTTCGGGAGCCCGGGAGCGGTCCCCGGCGACTACCAGCGCAGGACGACGGAGCCCCAGGCGAGGCCGCCGCCGATGGCCTCGGTCACGACGACGTCGCCCGGCTTGATCTGTCCGCGCTCGACGCCGACGGACAGGGCGAGGGGGATCGAGGCGGCCGAGGTGTTGCCGTGGTCCTGGACGGTGACGACCACCTTGTCCATCGGAACGCCGAGCTTCTTCGCCGTGGACTGGATGATCCGGATGTTGGCCTGGTGGGGCACGACCCAGTCGATATCGTCCGGCGTGAGGCCGGCCTTGGCGAGCGCCGCATCCGCCGTCGCCGCCAGTTTCTCGACCGCGTGGCGGAAGACCTCCTTGCCCTGCATGCGCAGCACGCCGGAGGAGCCGGTGGAGACGCCGCCGTCGACGTAGAGCAGGTCGCGGAAGCGCCCGTCGGAGTGCAGATCGGTGGCGAGGATGCCGCGGTCGGCGGACGTCCCGTCGCCCTCGGCCGCCTCCAGGACCACCGCGCCCGCGCCGTCGCCGAAGAGCACGCAGGTCGAGCGGTCGGTCCAGTCCATGATCCGGCTGAAGGTCTCCGACCCGATGACGAGCACCCGCTCGGCCTGGCCGGAGAGGATCATCGCGTTGGCGTTGGAGAGCGCGTAGACGAAGCCCGCGCAGACCGCCTGGACGTCGAAGGCGAAGCCCTGGGTCATGCCGAGCGCGTCCTGCACCATGGTCGCGGCGGAGGGGAATGTGAGGTCGGCGGTGGAGGTCGCCAGGACGATTGCGTCCAGGTCGGAGCCACCGAGCCCGGCCATCGCCAGCGCGCTGCGCCCGGCCTCGGTCGCGAGAGTCGAGGTCGTCTCTCCCTCGGCGGCGAAGTGGCGGCGCTCGATGCCGGAGCGCGAGCGGATCCACTCGTCGGAGGTCTCCAGCGTCTTCTCGAATTCGGAGTTGGGTACCACGCGATCCGGCAGGTAATGCCCGACCCCTCTGATGACGGCCCGTCTCACGTTGCCTCGTCCTCGATCCGCTCGGCCTCTGATTGTCCGGGGGCGGGCGGCAGCACGCCGACGGAGGCCACGCGCGCTGCAAGCTTGTCCGAGAACCCGGATTTCGCGAGGCGATAGGCCAGTTTGAGGGCCGCTGCAACTCCCGTGGCGTCGGCGGAGCCGTGGCTCTTCACGACCGTACCGTTGAGCCCGAGGAAGACGCCGCCGTTCACCCGGCGCGGATCGATGCGCTTTCTCAGGCGATTCATCGAGGTGAGGGCCAGCAGCGCGGCGACACGGCTGAGGGGCGTCTTGCGGAACGCTTCACGCAGAAGTTCCGAGATGAGAGAGGCGGTGCCCTCTCCGGTCTTGAGCGCGACATTGCCGGTAAAACCATCGGTGACGATCACGTCGACGCGGGACGAGGGAATGTCGCCGCCCTCGACGAAGCCAACGTAGTCGAAATCGGCGACCGGCGCGGCGCGGGCGATAAGGTCATGGGCGACCTTCAGCTCGGCGCGGCCCTTGTGATCCTCGACGCCCACGTTGAGCAGGCCGATGCGCGGACGCTCGATCCCGAGGCCGTTGCGGGCGTAGGAGGCACCCATCAGCGCGTAGGTCAGCAGATCGTCCTGGTCGGCGCGGATATCGGCGCCGACGTCGAGCATCAGGTTGAACCCGGAAGGATTGCGGGAGGGCCAGAGGCAGGCGATGGCGGGGCGGTTCACGCCCTCGGCCTTGCGCAGCCGGACCATCGAGACGGCCATCAGCGCGCCGGTGTTGCCGCAGGAGACGCAGACCTGCGCCTCGCCCTCGCGGACGGAATCGATCGCCGACCACATGGAGGTGGCCTTGCCGTGGCGCATGACGTGCGACGGCTTGTCGGTCATCGCGACGACATCGGCCGCGTCACGCACGGTGACGCGCTTCTCGATCTTCTTCTTGGCGACGAGCGGCGTCAGGACCTCGGCACTGCCGTGGAGGATGACGCGGGCCCCGGGCGTCTTGCCCAGGAACTTCGCGAGCCCGGCCACCACGGTGGCGGGTCCACTGTCACCCCCCATCGCGTCGACGGAAATGACAACGCCCCCCGCATCAGACGAGGGGGCGGTGCTGCCCGTGCCGGTCCGGTTCATGTCGTGCGAACGCGGCCGATCAGGCCGCGTCGTCGTCCAGCTCGACCTCGTCGACCATCGCCACGACTTCACGGTCCGCGTAATGGCCGCAGGACGGGCAGACGTGGTGCGGGCGCTTCAGCTCGCCGCAGTTGTCGCATTCGTTCGGGTTCGAGCCCGACAGGGCGTGGTGCGACCGGCGCCAGTTGCGGCGGGCCTTGGACACCTTGTTCTGAGGGACAGCCATGTCTCAACCTCTGGGTTCTGGGCGCGTTTCCGGCACCCGGTCTTCGTTTCGCATCAGGTTCGCTGCGGGGCGTCTAACGCCACAGGCGCGCCCTGTCGAGCGGTCATTCGCAGGAGCGCGGAAAATACAGCCTTTCGTCGCGTTCGCAAGGGGAGAGTCCCTATTTTTCCTCGTCTCCGCCGCCTCCGAGCCGGTCCTTGAGGTCCTTGAGCCCGGCGAAGGGCTTGAGGTCCTCGTCGCGCAGCGGCTCGGTGCCCGGTTCGGCGAAGACGGCCTCGTCCATCTCGACC
This sequence comes from Histidinibacterium aquaticum, assembly GCF_008710275.1. Classification (GTDB taxonomy): domain Bacteria; phylum Pseudomonadota; class Alphaproteobacteria; order Rhodobacterales; family Rhodobacteraceae; genus Oceanicola; species Oceanicola aquaticus. The sequence goes on along the minus strand of NZ_VYQE01000006.1, from coordinate 152,308 downwards.
CCGTCCGCGCGGGGGTAGGGCGGCAGCGCCAGGGCCAGGGCCTCGAGCGCGACCTCGTAGAGATCGAGCGTCGCGGGCAGGGGCTCGGCGGTCTCGTCGTCGGGCATCTCGATCTCGGTCCCGCCCTCCGGTTCGGACCAGTCGGCGAGAAAGCGCCGCGAGATGCGCTCGTCGATCCGCGTCGTGACGGGATCGAGCGTGACCACGCAGGCCTGCACAACGGTGGCCCCGAGATCGGCGTCGAGCGACCAGTCCGCCTTGCCCCGCGGCGTAAGGGTCACGGCGAAGCGGAACTTGCGGATCCCCTCGATCCCGAGCTCGGCCGCGAGGGCGGCGCGACCGGCCGCATCGGGCTCCAGCACCCGCTCGGTCACGTCGCGGGCGGCGAGGTCGGCGAGACGAAGGGTCTCGCTGGGCAGGTCACTGGACACGGAGACTCCTTGTCATCTTGGTCTTTTTCGATGTAATCGGCCTAAATCGTGGGCAAGGGCGGCACAAGGGCCGCGAGGGAGACGGCATGGGGACCAAACGCGGACGCAGCGTGCTCGCCGCCATCGTTCTGGGCACGGCGCTCGCGACCGCCGCCTGTTCGCCGCTCTACCGCAATCACGGCTTCGTCCCGTCGCCCGAGGAATTGCAGGCCCTGCAGCCCGGCGTCGACACCCGAGAGACCATCACCACCACCATCGGTCAGCCGACGACATCCGGCGTGCTGGGCGAGGGCGCCTTCTACTACGTCGAGAGCCGCTTCCGCCGCGTCGGTCCGTTCGAGCCGGAGGAGATCGAGCGCCAGATCGTGGCGATGGATTTCGACCCCTCCGGCGTTCTGCGCAACATCGAGCGATACGGGCTCGAGGACGGCCGTGCCGTGGTCCTGACCCGCCGCATCACCGACGACGGTCTGCGCGACACGACCTTCCTGCGCCAGCTGCTCGGCAACATCGGCAACGTCTCGGCCGAACAGCTCTTCGGCGGGGACGAGTGAGGTTCTAGCCCTCGGGCTGAAAGTTGAGCGCGACACCGTTGATGCAGTAGCGCAGGCCGGTGGGTTGCGGCCCGTCAGGGAAGACGTGGCCCAGGTGCGCCTCGCAGCGGTTGCAGTGCACCTCGGTGCGCCGCATGAAGAGCGACCGGTCTTCCTTCTCGCCCACGATCCGGCTCTCGACCCCGTCGACGGGCTGCCAGAAAGAGGGCCAGCCGGTCCCGCTTTCGAACTTGTGCTCCTGGTCGAAGAGCGGCGCGCCGCAGCAGGTGCAGGCGAACACGCCGGGCTCCTTGGGAAAGTCGTCATGGGTGCCCGCCCGCTCGGTCCCGTGCTTGCGCGTCACCTTGTAGGCCTCGGGCGAGAGTTGCTCGCGCCACTCGGCGTCGGATTTCTCGACGTGATCGGTCGGAATATCGATGGTCTTGGCCATATCTGAACCGCTATCCTTTCTATGCCGTTGATCCCTATCTAGGAAGGATCGCGCCACGGCAAAGGAGGCCGCGATGCAAGAGGCTGTGACGAGCGGACGCCTCTCCGCCCGCTTTGCGGAAACGGAGGCCGACCTGCGCGCCGCGCAGCGCTTGCGTCACCTGTGCTTCCAGGGGGGCGAGGGTCTCGACGCCGACCGTTTCGACGCGCTGTGCCGGCATGTCCTGGTCGAGGAGGCCGGGAGCGGGCGGCTCGTCTGCACCTTTCGCCTGCTGGTCCTGAACTCCGGCGCCGAGATCGGGCGCAGCTACTCGGCGCAGTACTACCGGCTCGACCCGCTGGAGGCCTTCGACGGGCCGATGGTGGAGATGGGCCGCTTCTGCATACACCCGGAGGTGCGCGATGCCGACGTCCTGCGTGTCGCCTGGGGGGCGATGACCCGCTTCGTCGACGAGAACGGGATCGAGATGCTCTTCGGCTGCTCGTCGTTCCGCGGAACCGAGGCGGAGGCCTACCTCGACGCCTTCGGGATGCTCGCCGCCCACCACCTCGCGCCCAAGCGCTGGCTGCCGCGAGTCAAGGCGGCGGACGTCTTCCGCTTCGCCGAGCGCCTGCGCCGCGCGCCCGACCGGCGGGAGGGGTTGAGACGGATGCCGCCGCTGCTCAAGAGCTACCTCGCCATGGGAGGATGGGTCTCCGATCACGCCGTCGTGGACCGGGAGATGAACACGCTCCACGTCTTCACCGGCCTCGAGATCAGCGCGGTTCCGGAGGGTCGGGCACGGGCGTTGAGGGCGCTCGCAGGCTAGCGCAGGTCGATGACCTCGGTCTCGGTCACGATCATGTCGAGCGGCTGGTCGGTCTCTTCCAGCGGCAGGGCGTCGTCTTCCTGCGCGGAATAGGCGTAGCCAATCGCGAGGCAGGGTCCCGCGGACCGCAGGCGTTCCAACGTGCGGTCGTAGAAGCCGCCGCCGTAGCCCAGCCGGCCGCCGCGGCGGTCGAAGGCCACCAGCGGCACGATGACGACCTGCGGCACCATGGGCAGGGCCGTGACCGGGATGCAGGCGCCGAAGGGGCCGTCCATCATCTGGCAGCCCGGGGTCCACTCGTGGAACATCAGCGGCAAGCCCTGGCCCACGATCACCGGCACGCCCACGGGGCCGTGCGCCGCCGCTTCGGTCATGGCGGGCAGGACGTCGATCTCGGTGCGGATCGGCATGTAGCCCGCCAGCGGCACGCCGCGATGCTCGGCCAGGATACTGGACAGGTGAGGTCCCGGGCCGGCGCCGGCCTCGTGAGCCGTTTTCCGGCGACCGTAGGCCGATTTCCGGGCCAGCGCCTTGGCGTCGTCGAGCGGTGTCATGCCAGTCCAATGCACGCCGGGCACGATTCGTGCCGTTTCCGTCGCGACACTACGGAGTCGCATCCGGCGTTTACAACAGAACCGCGGCGCCGATGCCCAGAAATGCGAAGAAGCCGACGACGTCCGTCACCGTGGTCACGAAGGTGCCCGAGGCGAGCGCCGGGTCCACGCCCATCTTCTCCAGCGCGACCGGGATCACGGTGCCCGCGAGCCCCGCGACCACGAGGTTGATGACCATGGCGATGGCGATCACCACGCCCAGCATCGGCGAGCCGAACCAGACGATCCCCACGATCCCCATGACTATGGCGAAGGCCGCCCCGTTGATGAGGCCCACCATGGTCTCGCGTCGGATCACCCTGAGCACGTTCGACCCGGTCAGGTCCTTGGTCGCGATGGCCCGCACCGCGACGGTCAGCGACTGGGTGCCCGCGTTGCCGCCCATGGAGGCGACGATCGGCATGAGCACGGCGAGCGCCACGTAGCCCGCGATCGCCTCCTCGAAGATGGCGATGACGAGCGAGGCGAGGATTGCCGTCACGAGGTTCACCGCCAGCCAGGGCAGGCGCCGCCGGACGGTGGCGGAAACCTTGTCCGACACCGTGTTCTCGCCCACGCCGGCGAGCAGCAGAAGGTCCTCCTCGTTCTCCTCCGACAGTACGATCATCGCGTCATCGATGGTCACGACCCCCACGAGCCGCCCGTCCTCGTCCACGACAGGCGCCGAGATCAGGTGGTACTGGTTGAAGGCATAGGCCACCTCGCCCTCGTCCTGTGTGGCGGGGATGGTGACGAAGATGTCCTCCTTGATGTCCCAGAGCTTCACGCTGCGCTTCGAGGACATGATCCGGCCCAGCGTGACGTTGCCCACGGGCTTCATCCGCGGGTCCACGAGGATGACGTGGTAGAACTGCTCGGGCAGGTTCTCCGGATGGGCGCGCAGGAAGTCGATCATCTCGCCCACCGACCAGTGCTGGGGCGCGCGCACCGTCTCCACCTGCATCAGGCGGCCGGCGGATTCCTCGGGGTAGGAGAGGGCGGTTTCGACCGCGACCCGGTCGAGCGGCTCGAGGTAGTCGAGCACCGCCTCCTGCTGCTTGTCGTCGAGGTACTCGACGAGGTCGACGACGTCGTCCGATTCCAGCTCGCGGACCGCCAGCGTCAGCTGCTCGGGCGAGAGGTAGCCCAGGATCTCTTCCCGGGTGTTGTCCTCGATCTCGCTGAGGATCTCGCCGTCGAGCCCGCCGTGCCAGAGCTCGATCAGCTCGCGGCGCTCCCAGGGCTCGATCTGCTCCAGGAGGTCGGCGATGTCGGCGGCGTGCAACGGCTCCATCAGCCGGTCGATGGTCTCCGCATCGCCGGCTTCGAGTGCCGCCCGCAGCTCGGCAAAGAGCTCTGGCTTCAGGGCATAGGCGTCGCTGCCCTCGTCCGGTTCGTGGATTTCCTCGGCTTCCATGGGATCCCTTCCTGACCGGCCCAAACCATAGGCCGGGGCGCCGCGGCCACAAGCCGCCCCGACCGGGATTTTTGCGCCGTTTACCTCGACTTCGGCCCCGCCTAACTTGGCCGTCATGACCGGCGATCTCCTTCTCGGCCAGACCCTATCGTTCCACGGCGACCCCTTCGCCGAGGGCTGGGAGTCCGTGGCCCGTCACATCCGCCGCGGGGCGGTCCTGATCTCCGACGGACGGATCGAGGCGGTGGGCGAGGCCGACGACCTTCGCGCCGCGAATCCCGAGGCGCGGGTGCACGACTACGGCGAGCGGCTCATCACCGCGGGCTTCGTCGACGCGCACATGCACTACCCCCAGACCGGCATCGTCGCCTCCTGGGGGAAGCGCCTGATCGACTGGCTCGAGGGATACACCTTTCCCGAGGAGATCCGGCTCGAGAATCCGGCCTATGCCGCCGAGGTCGCCGACCTCACACTCGACCTCGCGCTGGCCCACGGCACCACGACGGTCGCGAGCTTCTGCACTATCCACCTGCATTCCGCCGACATCTTCTTCGAGGCCGCCTCGGCCCGGGGGATGCGCGTGGTCGCGGGCAAGACCTGCATGGACCGCAACGCCCCCGAGTCCCTGCGCGACACGGCGCAATCGGCCTACGACGACAGCGCCGCCCTCATTGCCAAGTGGCACGGACGGGGCAGGGCGACCTATGCGATCACGCCGCGCTTCTCGCCCACCTCGACGCCCGAACAGTTGGAGGCGCTGGGCGCTCTCTGGGCCGAGCACCCCGACTGCCTGATGCAGACGCACCTTTCCGAGCAGACCGACGAGGTGGCCTGGGTCTCCACCCTCTACCCCGAGGCGCGCGACTACCTCGACACCTACGAGGCGCACGGCCTGCTGGGCGAACGCGGCCTCTACGGCCACGCCATCCACCTGACGGAGCGCGAGCGCGCCCGGCTGGCCGAGACCGGCGCGGCGGTGGTGCACTGCCCGACCTCCAACACCTTCATCGGCTCCGGGCTCTTCGACATGGAGGGGCTGACCCGGCAGGGCATCAACGTGGGGCTCGCCACCGACACCGGCGGCGGCTCTTCCTTCTCGATGCTCCGGACAATGGCCGCCGCCTACGAGATCGGCCAGCTTCGCGGCCGCCCCCTACACCCCGCCGAACTGCTCTGGCTCGCGACCGAGGGCTCGGCCCGCAGCCTGCACCTGCAGGGTACCGTCGGCCACCTCGGCCCGGGCGCCGAGGCCGATATCGTGGTGCTCGACCTCGCCTCGACCCCCGCCATCGCCCAGCGGTCCGGCCGGGCCGAGGACATCTGGGAGCAGGTGTTTCCGACACTGATGATGGGCGACGACCGCGCGGTCGCCGCGACCTGGGTCGGCGGCCTCGAGGTGCAGGGCGCCCCGGACCCCTGACCGGACCAAGAGACCGAAGACACCAAACCGAGGACATCTTTCATGAACGGCCTGATCGCAGCGCTCCTCTCCGCCGCCATCGTCGGCAGCGCCTTCCTGCCCTGGCTCGACATTCCGCTCCTGTTCGAGGCGACGCTCTGGGAGGCGGTGCGCGACAATGCCGGCGACATCATCGACGGGCTCGGCACGGACACCGGCTGGGGCGTCTGGGTCTTCATCGCCTCCTTCCCCGTGGCCGTTCTCTCGGCTCTCGCGAACCTCGGCGGGCTGAACCGCATCATGGCGACCCTCGCGGGAGCACTGCCGCTCGCCGCCATCGGCTGGTTCGTCTCCTCGGTGCGCGAACGGATGACCGAACTTCTCGGACAGGTCCCCGGCGGCAGCGGAGAGGTGATGGATTTCATCGGCCTGGGCTTCTGGCTCTACGCCGCCACGGCGCTGGCCCTGCTGCTGGTCGGGCTGTTCGCCGGGCGGTCGCGGGGGTGACGCTGGTCATCCCCGGACCCTCGCGCTACCACCGGCGCGACCACTGACCGAAGGAGCCGCCGATGCCTGCCCCCGCCCCCCTGCGCTTTACCGAGACCGACATGGACGAGGCCGCCTCGTGGGAGGGACGGATCGCCGTGGTGGTGGAGCCCGAGGGCAAGCTCGACCCGGCCGCGCGCGGCATCAACAGCCGGGCGAAGAAGGCCATCGCCCGCGCCGTCGCCAGCCCCGCCTGGGACAAGCTCGACGAGGGGTCCGCGCTGGAGATCGGCTGGCCGGGCGGTATCGCGGCGCGCGGCATACTGGTGCTGAAGCTGTCGAAGAAGCCCGACACCGCCACCGCCCGCGCGGCAGGCGGCACGCTCGCCAAGATGACGGGCAGCGATCCGCTCCTGCTCATGGCCGGCGCCCACCGCGCGGCGAGCGATCTCGCCTTCGGCCTCGTGCTCAAGGGCTACCGCTTCGACGCCCACCGCACCGGTGACAAGGACGAGGTCGCGCCGGTCACCGTCATGGCGACCCGGCCCGAGGACCTCGCCCGCAGCGCCTCCGAGGCCGCCGCCCTGGCCGAGGGCATCTTCTTCACACGCGATCTCGTGAACGAGCCCTCCAACGTGCTCACGACCGAGGATTTCGCGGCCCGCCTCGCCGCCATGCAGGAGCTGGGGCTCGAGGTGACGATCCTCGAGGAAGAGGACCTGGAGAAACTCGGCATGGGCGCGCTGCTCGCCGTGGGGCAGGGCTCCTCGAGCCCCACCAAGGTGGTCGTGATGGAGTGGAAGGGCGGCGGGGACGAACCGCCCTTCGCCCTCGTCGGCAAGGGCGTGGTCTTCGACACCGGGGGCATCTCGCTCAAGCCCGCCGCGGGCATGGAGGCGATGACCATGGACATGGGCGGCGCGGGGACCGTGGCCGGGACCATGCGCGCGCTGGCACTCCGCAAGGCGAAGGCCAACGTGGTCGGCCTCGTCGGCCTCGTCGAGAACATGCCCTCGGGCACCGCCTACCGCCCCGGTGACGTGATCCGCTCGATGAAGGGCGACACCATCGAGGTCATCAACACCGACGCCGAGGGCCGCCTGCTGCTGGCCGACGTCCTCTGGTACGCGCAGGAGACCTTCTCGCCCTCCGGCGTCGTCGATCTCGCCACGCTCACAGGCGCCATGCTGGTGGCACTCGGCCACGAGCGCGCGGGCGTCTTCTCCAACGACGAGGCGCTGGCCGGGGCCTTTCTCAAGGCCGCCGAGACCGAGGGCGAGGGCGCCTGGCGGATGCCGCTCGGCAAGGCCTACGACAAGCTCCTCAAGAGCCGCGTGGCCGACATGAAGAACACCGGCGGGCGCTGGGCGGGCTCGATCACCGCCGCGCAGTTCCTGCAGCGCTTCGTCAAGGACGAGACCCCCTGGATCCACCTCGACATCGCCGGTGTCGCCTCGCTCGACAGCGAGACGCCGCTTTCGGCGGCGGGTGCGACCGGCTGGGGCGTGCTGGCGCTAAACCGGCTGATCGCCGACCGCTACGAAGGGGCGTGATGGGGGCGGCCTACTTTTATCACCTCACCCGCGACCCGCTGGACCGGACGCTCCCGGTCCTGCTGGACAAGGCGCTGGCCGCGGGCTGGCGCTGCGAGGTGCGCGGCCAGAGCCGCGAGGAGATGGAGAGGCTCGACGCCCGCCTCTGGCTCTGGCCCGAGGAGGGCTTCCTGCCCCACGGCCTCTCCGGCGGCCCCCACGACGCCCGCCAGCCGGTCCTGCTGACCATGGGCGAGGGGGCGAAGAACGACCCGACCTGCGTCATGGCCGTCGAGGGGGCCGAGGTCTCGGCCGAGGAGGTCCAGGGGTTGGAGCGCGTCTGCATCCTCTTCGACGGCGGCGACGAGGGCGCCGTCCAGGTCGCCCGAGGCCAATGGGCCCGCCTCACCGCCGCCGGCTGCTCGGCCCAGTACTGGAGCCAGGAAAGCGGCCGTTGGGAGAAGAAGGCGGAGCGCTAGGGGGGATTACTAGATGTTTGCAGCACGACGTTCGACTTGTCTGTGCCCAAGTGTCGGTTGTGTGGGACCTTTCTGCCGTTCGCTGCGGTTGTTCAATTCACGCTGCATCTGCATAGGCGTCCGACGTAAAGGGCGGACAGCCGTCATTCGCTGCGAGTGCGAAGCGCGGTCGGTTGAGCCTCGGAAGAAGACGTCGTAGGCGCTGTTCTCCTCGGGGGGCCGGTCGCGCTTGCCGCCAGGAGATTCAGCGATGGCGCCCGTAAGGAGGTGAGGAACCAGTTCCTCGCCTCGAGCGCCGAATACATACAAGAAGAGGAAAGCTACTACATTCCCGGCGAGTTCGTTGAGATCAGGGGAACGGTCGCGACATGATGACCGGTTCCAAGGCTCGGCCCCGACGAAGGGTTCATCCCCGGCGCTGACGAAACTGGTCGCGATAGGCGGACGGCGTGATGCCGCTGTGGCGCTTGAAGACGCGGCGAAAGAAGGCGACATCCTCGTATCCCACGGAAATCCCGACCTGCTCGATCGAGGGCGCGCCGTCCTCAAGCATTTTCCGCGCGGCGGCGACGCGCAGCATCTGCTGGTAGACACCCGGCATATGGCCCGTGGCCTCGTTGAACCGCCGCACGAGGTTGCGTCGGCTCATACCTGCGAGGTCCGCAAGTTCGTCTACGGGGACGTCCCGTCCGTAATGTCTGCTGAGGTGATGCTCCGCCCCACGAACCGCTTCGTCGTCGTGCGGCCGCGCCAACGGTAGCAGAGCATAGCCGGACTGGCTCGGTCGCGGCATGTCGAGCAGCAGCGCCTTAGAGCACTCGATCGCCAGGTCGCGACCGCAAAGACGCTCGACGAGATGCAGGCTCAGGTCGCTGGCGGCGTTGACGCCGCCGCTGCAATAAAGGCCCGCATCCTCGGTGATGAGCAGGTCCGGCTGCCAGTCGACAGCGGGGTAGCGCCGCCGGAAGCCATCGGCCACGCCCCAATGTGTCGTGGCCCTGCGACCATCGAGCAGTCGGGCCTCGGCCAGGAACGCGACGCCGGAACAGACCCCGGCGATCCGCGTACCGTTTCGATAACGTTCCGCCAGCCAGGGCGGGATTGCCGCATGGCGCGCCATCCAGTCGTCCGGCAGTGGGCCCGAGGCCGAGACCATGACCAGGTCGACCGATCCGAGCTCCGCGATGGCGCAGTCGGGCGTGATGTTCAGGCCATACGCGCTTCGCACCGGTGCGCCGTCAATGGATGCAGTCATGACACGGAAGCGCGGCTCGGGGTCAGTGCCGCACATCTCGTTCCACATCGTGCCCGCGGCCGAGAAGACCTCGATCGGGCCGACGGCCGTGGATGCATAGCCTTCGTTGACAAGAACGACCGCGACGTCCCGCATGTCGGTTTCCTCTGTCATGACCGCATGGTGCCATTTCGGCGCGCAGGTTTCACCCTCGCCAGGCGCATTCTGCGCGATGCCCCCTGCTTTCTGTCCGTATCGCCCGGTGCCATTTCGACCGATCCGGGTTCACTCTTCGGTCATGAACGCGAACCAAAGGAGGAAAAGATGGATCTCTACATCATCCGCCGTCATGGCATCTGGTCCAACGAAGACGAACTCGCGGCGACCAACGAGAAATCGCTTCGGGTCGGCGAGGACATGAAGGATCGGCTGCGCTGGATTCGCAGCTACGCGGTTACCGAGGAGGACGGCCGCATCGGGTCGGTCTGCATCTATGAGGCCAGCGACCGCGAGGCCATCCGTGAACATGGGCGGCGCATCGGCGCCCCCAGCGAGGACATTCGCTTGGCCCGGGGCACCGCCGTCAAGAGGGACGATCCCGAGCCGGTCATGGCGGTGTAGTAACAATTCCCCCGCATGTTCCTGCGGGGGAATTCAGAACTGGTTCTCCCGGGACAGCGGCGCGGCAAGCATGATGCGACAAAACCTCGGGCACGCGGCTTGCACTTTCGATTGACCACTCTTGTCGCATTCGCAACGGACACAGACCTCACCTTCTGCAACCGCCGCGAAAGGCCGCATCAGCGAACCTGCGCTGCGGCAACGACATGACCGCGAACGGCGACTGTGCGCCGACGATGGACTAAGGCAGTAGCACGGGAGATCTTGGTTGGACACGCAGCCTTCCGAAGACAAGTTTTGGCAGAGCCAAGGTGCCGCGGCTCATTCAACGATGAAACTCCATGATCAGCTCGCCAGCTTCTCCTGCCGCGCGAAGGGGCTCAGGCCCAGCCAGGTCTGCATTGAGCGTGTCAGCTCGCGGGAACCCACGAGCAGCAGCGCGTCGCGGTCGACGGCGTCAGCGACGGAACGCAGCCCCATCCAGATCTCCGTCATGGTTCTGAGATCCACGGTCGCGTAGAGGTCGACGTCGAAGCCGGGATCGACATGGCAGAGGTCCACGGTCCGGTCGGGCTCCACGATCAGCCACCACTTGCGCTGGGATCGGGGGAGTTCGGGATAGATGAATTCGATCACCACGCGCCGGCTCGGAACAGGCCGCGTGTCGAGGTTGCGGCGCATGTCCCACATGAGGAGCTCGGGATCGAGGTTCTCCAGCGAGGGCTCGGTCTCCACCCACTTCTGTCCCCAGATGCCGATGGCCTCGATCACCGGCTGAAGGTCGCGCCCGGCCGGAGTCAGGCGGTAGGCAGCGACCTCCGGTCGATCCGCCAACCGTTCCCGCTCCACGACGCCAGCCGCCTCCAGCTCCCTCAGGCGCTTGGAGAGCAGGGCTGGTGACATGCGCGGGACCCCGCGCCGCAATTCGTTGAAACGGGTCGATCCGGCGACGAGCTCCCGCAGAAGCACGACCGTCCACCGGGTGCAGAGGACCTCCGCTGCCATCGCGACGGGGCAGAACTGTTGGTAGCTTGCATTGGTCATGGCGCGTCTCCCGGTTCGGATACGACGTCAGGGTCTCATACCGGCCCCGAGCGAGGCCAGTTCAGATAGTGAACCGGGCGGATTCACTTCGTGAACTGGCCCGGCGATGTCTCCGGCTGTCAGTCTCCTCCCCGTGCCGGGATGGTCCGGCACGTGGCACCCTGCCCAAAGGAGGAGATCATGCCCTTGGTCGACATCGAACTCATCGAAGGCGCCTTCGATGACGAGGAAAAACAGCGAATGATCCGAGAGGTGACCGAAGCCATAGTTGCGGTGGAGGGCGAAGCCCTGCGCGGCGTCACCTGGGTCCGAGTGCGGGAGGTTGCCAGTGGCGATTGGGCCATCGGCGGAAGGCCGATGACTGCCGCGGACGTTCGAGGCGCGCGCGCCGAGCACGCCTGAGACTCTTTAGGGGATATGGGAGGAGACATCATGGCCCAGACACTCGCAAAAGACCTGGACACCGTGACCCTCTACGAACGTCTCGGCGGGGCCGCAGGTATCCGCCGGATCGTCGACGGGGCGGTCGCGGCCCATATGGACAACCCTCTGATCGGCCACCGCTTTCAGCCCTACGCCGACCGGCCGGATCGGGTCGAGGAGATCAAGCAGCATACCTGCGATTTCTTCGCCGCCGGCAGCGGCGGGCCCGACGCCTATTCCGGGCGAAGCATGACCGAGGCCCATCGCGGCATGGAGATCGGCGGGGCGGAATACGACGCGGCCGCGGACGACATCCTGCGAACGATGACGACCTTGGGATACGGGCCAGCGACCTGCGCCGAGGTGAGGGAGATCCCTCGGTCTCTGAAACCCGAGATCATTCATGTTTGAGCGGTCGAAAGCGTCCGACCGCGGAAAGGCAGACAATTCATGACAGCCCAGATCGAAACACACCGCTTCGAAACCCCCGATGACCGCCTCGACATGAAGGCGCGCGGCGGCATCGACATTGTCAGGACCGGCCAGGGGTCCACCGGCATGCACGCGGTCTTCGAGCCCGGGTGGACCTGGGAGGCGGACGAAAAGCCGCTTCTCGGCTCCCCCGACACATGCCCGATGCACCACACAGGTTACTGCCTCTCGGGCAGACTGATGGTGCGCATGGTGGAAAGCGATGAGGAGACGGCGATCACAAGGGGCGACTTCTTCGAGATTCCGCCTGGTCACGATGCCTATGTCGCAGGCGAGGAGCCTGTCGAGTTGATCCTCTTCGAGGCCGCGCACGATCACGCCCGATAGTGCTACGACCCCCGGGCCGCGCATGAAAGCTGCCTTGCTGCGGTCCGGGGCCGGCACACGGCAACCGGAGGGGCTGCTCTTCAGCTGGCCATCGACACCTAAGACCAGGGGAAGAGAGTTTACTGTCGCTACTGGGGTCCAAAAAACACTTGGGACGCGCGGCTCAGAATGCTTTGCGATGGGCGCCGCGACGAGGGACCGCGCCACTTCACCATCGACGCGACACACCAGATCGCGAGACAAGATCGGGCAAGTGTCCCACGGAGCCTCCATAGAGACGACGTGTGAGGGGCTCCGCGACCGCCTGGCCGGCCACATCCGTCCGCGATGAGAATTCTGTTCTGGTCTCTCATCGGGCCTCCGCTCGATGATGTTCACGCCAGAGCCAAATCATCTGGTCGACGGTCCATAGCTGCGCGCCTATCGTGGTGATCAGGCACCACGTGTGATCCAGGGGTCAGCACTGCACATCGCGCAGGTCGAAGTCGATCGTCTGCCCACGCAAACTTCGGGCACCCGCGGATTCGACTGTCCAAGGAGGACCGTCCTCCAGATTACCAAAGAAGCCAGACTGCGCCTTTCGAGCCTGCTACCGGGGACTGGCTTGGCATCGGGCTAAAACGTTGACTCGCCAGTTTAATCCGGAGCCTTGAGTGCAGGGTCAAGGCCTTGGTGGGCACGTTCCGCCGCGTTGTCGAGACTGCCGGACATATCGCCCAGATCCTCCATGTATGCTTCTTCGAAAACGCCTGTTTCCACGTCCTGAATTACGCCTTGGGCATATATCCCGTCCCCGGCGGTGCCGAAACGATAGCGAAGGCGTTTCGTCGCCGGGGAGGCTTCGCCATAGCCCGGATCGCACGGCCCAGGAGCGGCGCGGTCGGCGCGCAAGGGCCGGCCCTCGGGATCAAGCAGCACAGTGACATCCACGGGGCGGGAGCTCTCGCCATCACCGGTCGTCATGTCGGGAGCCGTATTGGATGAGAGAAAGGGGCGCACTTCATCAGCCGTCATCCCGAGATCGGCCGCGACTTGGCGGGCGACAGCATCGGTGACGGCCTCGGGCGGTAACTGTGACCCGGCGTCGTCCACGGGCAGGCGCGGCACGTCCGGCTGCGGTTCCAGCAACGTGACCCGGTAACCGTGCAGCGTCAGTATCTTGGCACCATCCACGTCACCCCTCTGCCGGCCCCAACCGAAATAGTTGCCGTCCGGCTGCTCGAACATGGCATAATCGAACGCGATACCCTCCACGGTGAAGTCACCATACCATCCGACACGATTGCCCGCGCCGATATCCTCTGCCGACAGGCCGGGGATGCCAGAGGCGATGCCGTCGAAGTCGATGCCCTCCATGCAGGAGCGGCGCAGCTCCAGGTTTGCGCCGTTGTCCTGGGCCAGGGTCATCCGTGTCCCGCCCAGGTGCCGGATCAGCGTGGCGCCCATCGGGGGATGACTGAAGCGATCGGTGCGGGTGAAATCCATGTAACTGACCGTGGCCGTGCCTTCGATGTATTCGATACGCACCGGTACCTCGGGCTCAGTCTCGTCGATGATCGTGGCGGTGGCGCGGACAGGATCGAAGATGGTGGTGCCGGGACCGTAATGCGTCATCTCGACGGGGAAGGTCTCGTCGCCTTCGGGTTCGGCATCGGGCATGAGACCGATGGCCACGGTCGTCTCGGTGGTTCCGGGCGCGAGGGCGGCGACCTTTTGCCATGGCTCGAAGTCCGCCCCAGGCGTGGCGCTGCCCGCGCCAGGGGCGGCGAAGACGACCTCGCGGCGATCACTGTCGTGCCTTTGTGTAATCGTCAGGATGACGGCGCCGCCTTCCGGGCCGGGTTGCGCCTCGACACTGAAATAATTGTCGTTGTCGAGGATCGTCAGCGGGATCGCCGGCGCGGCGTTGACGACGACCGGTGGGTTGGTCGTATCCAGCGGTGTGACGGATTGAACGGTGGCCACGAGCGTCTCGCGCTGCACCTCGTCCTCAGCATCGTCGACGATGTTGACGCGTGCAGTCTTGACCACCTCACCTGGCTGGAAGGTGACGGGGATCAAAGAGGGCGTGAAATCGGTGCCGGCGCTGGCATCCACCCCGCTCAGGCTCACCTCCACCAGCAGTACATGATCGGCCGGCGCGTCGAGCCGGATCAGCAATTCGATACTGGGCAAAACACCTTCGCGGGCCTCGGTTCCCACGGCCTCCATCGTGAGGGTTTGGGCGGAGACGGTAATAGGGACAAGGGCTGCAAGAAGTGGGAGAAAGCGGATCATACTGCGGTCCTTTCTACTCGATACACGGCTGCCGGGGACGGAATTTCCAGATCGACCCGACCGAAACCGTGCGGCCGGGGGCCGTAACCGGCAATGGGGCCGCCCGGCCCGCCCGCATCCAGCACCACGCAATCGCGCCTATGAGGCAGAGCGCGCCTGGTTGCTGCCCTCCGGCCGACGGCTCGGGCACCGGCCGCAATGGGCGGCGAGCCCTTCAATGAAGTGCATCAATCTACCCCGGTGATCTCTATGCGATCGAACTCGGCGACTGTTTGCTCGGACCCCAGCGTGCCTGCGAAGAGCGCCGGATCGCCGCTGGTGCGCAGCACCTGAATAGGATCGGTTTCGATAACTTCGGGGCCACCCTCCTGCATGGTCCAGCCATCCATCTCCAAGCGGCCGACATAGTCGCGCCCGCGCTTAGAGATGGTCAGCCGCGCGCCTTTCTCCTCGAAGTCGCGCAGGATCTGCGCCAGATCGTAGCCACGTATATCGCCGGCAATCTCCACCTCGGCACGGGTCTCGGTTCCGCCCGAAACGGCACGCAGGCGCAGCCAGAGATCGTCGTTCGAGTTGCCCTGACGAAAGACATAGACACTGATATGATTGTCCACGTCTCGGTAGCGTCCGACCTGGACGATGGCTCTGCGGCCGCCGAGCGACTGCACCTCGCCCATCCGCGACGTAAAGTCGGCACTGATATCCCAATCTCCCTCGGGGAAGGTGGCCTCGGTCCAGCGAAAGATATTCGGCTGATCCGCGGCATCGCCCATGTAGCCGGGCTGAACCGTCATAGTGATCAGGGCGCCGTCATCAAGGATGAACCCTGACGGGTTGGGGTGATCGACGGTCCAGTCGTCGCCCAGATTGTCGCGCTCGAACTCATCCACGAAGAGCGGCTCGCTCGGCACCGGGGCGCTGACCTCCTGTAAGGCTCCGCTGAGTGATGCCGCATCCGAGGCTGGCAGAAAGCGCCCGCCGGTTGTCTCGGCGAGACAGGCAAGCTGGCCGTCCGTATCCGCCACGTCGAACCCGATGACATGGGCGGTCAGCCCAGCCCCATCATCGGCAAGATCAACGCCTAACTCGCACAGATCCGCCCCACAGTTCTCCAGCCCGTCCGTCACGACGATCACAGAGCCGCCGGGCCCGACCGCCTCTGCCGCTGTTCGGACCGAGGCGCCGATCGGCGTCTTGCCGCGTGGTGACACGTCCGCCATTTCCGCTTCAGCCGCCCGAATATCCAGCGGACCGGGCGCCATTAGCGTTTCGATATCGTCGCAGTCGCCCTCGCTACGGTGGCCATAGGCCATGAGCCCCACGTCCCGGTCTTCGGGCCAATCGGCCAACATCCGTCCCACGGACTCGCGCGCGATCTCGATCTTGGTCTGATCTTCTATCTGGCCCCACATGCTCCCCGAACCGTCGAGGATCAGCATTGTAGCGCCGATTCCATCGGCGGCAGTCGATGTGGCGAGGCTGGCGATCAGCACTCCGGCGGCGGCTCCAGCGCGAGTAGTCATGGAGGCTCCTTCCTGTCCCAGTTGAGAACAGGATAGGGAAGTTCCTGGCGGACCTAATGGTGCAGTTGCACTATCTTGATGATGATTTACCATAAGCTGACATGGAGTTGGACGGTGATCTCGCACGCCGCATCAGCGCGCTACAGGCGGGCTTTTTGACGGCCAGCCTCGACCCGGAGCGCATCGAGAAGATGTTGTCGGAGGCGGCGGAATTGGTCCGGGCGGACGCCGCCATGGGCGCTTGGATCGACGCCGGCGCCCCACTGATCGTCACCTGGCGCGCGGGACCGCAAATCGCGGAATACTACTTGAAACATGCCGCTGGCGTCGATCGCGAGGGTAACCTGCGCAGCCTCGATCCCGACCTGGACCGGATCAATCACACGCGCCGCCAACTTGGAACCGGCGTGTATCACGAGCGCGCCTTCGCAACGCGCAAAAGGATCGAAAGCGCAGCCTACCACCGCGAGGGTTTTGCCCCGGCCGGCATGAATCACATCATCGGCATGACCACGCGTCTCGCCGTGGGCGAAGCAATATTCGCCTTCGGCTACGATACTGCCGATGCTCCGCCCCTCGCAGACGGGCGGGCCAAGAGCATCCTAAATCTATTGCTGCCCGCGTTCGCACACGGCTTCGAGACACTGGACCGAAAGGGGCGCAATCTGGCGCGCCTGAGACGGGCAATTGCGGACAGCGATCTCGATGCGACTCTCGACGACGAAGAGACTGGTGCCGACAGTCATGCACGTCTCCAAATACCGCTGCCCGAGCCAATGCCAAGCTATCTCACAGTCGCGGGACCCGACAGTAAGACGCAAGCGACCCGCCTGGCCCAGCAGTTTGCTCTGACGGCCCGGCAGACCCAGGCAACCCGATGCATGCTCGAGGGAATGTCGACGCGCGAAATTGCCGATGAACTGGGCATCAGCTACAACACCGCGCGTCGGCATTGCGAAGCGGTATTGCAACGAACGGGTGCGAAGCGTCGTAGCCAACTGACCGCATTGGCGTTTCTGGAGCGTTGATGCTCATGACGGTCGGCAAAACTTCATTCTGTACAATTCCAGCGAACTCACACCTTTTCCGCGGAGGGGGCCGTCGTCATCTGACCGATGCTGCACGTCTCAGCGAATGGCCGCTTCGGGAAGTTTATGGCGGGATGAACGCGAACCGCCAAATGGCGGCTATGGGCCGTTTCGGTCCAAGACTATTGTACCGAGTGCATGCCGCGCCTTTGCGCAAATCGTGGGTCAGCCCGCCAAGTCAGAAAGATTGGCGTCGAGCAGCGCTTGCTGTTCCTTTGGGGAGAGGCCCTCTTCGAGAATGTCGCAGATGACTTCGAAGACAGCTGCGGCCTCCCCGTCCGACGCCGTCTGCCAGATCCACTCAGACCCTTCTATGGCAATATCGATGAGGTCCCCGCGCGCAACGGCGAGATCCAACTCTGGCAGTTCAAGCTCGATGCGAACACCTCCAAGCGCCTGCTGAGGCAGGGTTGTGTCCATCGCGTACCGGTCGAAGTTGTCAAAAACCTCCTGCTGAACACTGAAGGACAGCGCGCGGGTCGCGATCTCGATGATCGGGCGCAGTAGGCCCTTAGCAGCCTCGCTACCATCCGCGGCATCCAGCGCCTCCAACAGTTCGGTTTTTCCGCGGAGGCCCGACGGAACAGTTAATTTCAGTCTCAATCTGGCACTTTTATCCTGACCCGGGGCACGCGGCTGAAGCACGATGCTCACCTATCGTGACCGGAGGGCGTGCCAAGGCGTGACGGTAGAAAAGCTGGAATTTTCAGGAATGCTATGCCTGTGCGATGAAATGCACGATCATGTTGTTCGTCTTGCCAGTCATGCCGGCAGCCGACGGCTTTGGCCTTTGCGGCACGACCGCTGATGACGCAAGCGCGAGACTATATGGGCGGGGGTTTTGGGCCAGCCGCTACTGACCGGCCCGACTTCTCAGAGTTCCACCGCTTCAGCGATGGCGAGCGCATCTTCGAGCTCGACGCCGAGGTAGCGCACCGTGCTATCCATCTTCGTATGGCCGAGCAGGAGCTGCACGGCGCGGAGGTTTCCAGTCTTGCGATATATCTGCGCCACCTTGGTTCGCCTCATGGAGTGAGTGCCATAGGCGCTTGGCTCCAGACCGATCGAAGTCACCCAGTCCCGCACGAGGCGGGCATATTGCCGTGTGGAGATATGTCGGCGTTCGTGAAAGCGCCCGGGCCAGAGGTGCTCAGACCCGATCATCAGCGGAGCTTCGAGCCAAGCCGCGACGGCTTTTCGAGTCCCTTCGGTGATCTCGAAGCTGACCGGCCTCCGGGTCTTGCTCTGGATGATCGAGGCGCGGCGCTTGACCTGTCCGGCCGCAAAGACGTCGGCGACCTTCAGCTTCACCAGGTCGCATCCACGCAACTTGCTGTCGATGGCGAGATTAAAGAGCGCCAGCTCGCGAGTCTGCTGTGCGATCTCGAGGCGCACCCGGATCGCCCATACATGCTGCGGTTCGAGCGGACGCTTCTGGCCGACGATGCGGCCCTTATTCCAAGCGGTGCGGCAAGCGCGGATGGCTGGCAGGTTTGCGGTCGGCATGGTGGTTCCTCCGATCCACCACGCCCGCCACATCTTCGGCACCATGCCGACGGCCGAGCATAGCAAACCTGCTGTGCCGCCCGACGATTCCGCAGCTGGAGCGTGCCGCGCTGCCGCATGACCGCTTCGAGCCTGTACTGACCGCGTTGATGACAGCCTGCTTCGCGCTTGCAACATGGTCCGGTTCGACGTGAACGGCATTAACCGGGCTCAAACGAGGGGGCAGCCGCCGCACCGCAGCGATCTCCAAGCGGCCGTTCGTCTCTAAACAGCCTGGTTCAAATTCTTGGGGTCGCTCTGAGTATGAAGCTTGCTCAACTGTGCAAATATCGGGACTGCGTCGTCAGCGGTCGAGTTGTGACAGCCAAGCAGTTTGCAGCGCTTCGCGCAGTTCCAGGTGAAGTATCCATGGTGCAGACGCATTCTCGGAGTCTGCACTTCCGCGATAGCCGACGAGAGAGATACCGTCGAGGTCCTCGGGGTTCATGCCCGCGACTTGATCGATCGACAGGAACTCACCGATCATGATTCCTACGCTGGCGAACGATCTCTTGACCGAGGCGCGCGACTTGTACCCTGCGGCGCGCGCCATCCGGACCTCGGTCAGTCCGTCCTCCTTGGCAAGGGCGAGGGCGTCGAGAAGTGCACATTGCGGCTTCGAGAGCTCGATCTGGCGGATCGCCTCGGCGTATTCGGCCGCGCTCGGGATCACTCCTCCACTATGAGCGTCCATGCGCCGGTCCGCGGTCCGAGACGATTCCCGATCGTCGAGCGCCGAGTGAAGCGCCTCGATCGCGGCCTGTTCGGTCGCTCCATAGGCCTCCGCGATTAGACCCTGCGCCCTTGCAGGAGGCTTCGGAAAGGCACGGGCGACATATTCGCCGCTTAGGCGACCCGACTTGATCTGGTAGCGGCCATGGGCACCAACCTTGATGGAGGAGGCCGCCACTCTCTCAGGGGCAGCTTTCTTCCGTTCTTGCGTGGAAGCAAAGATGTCCTGACCGCGAGCGGCGCGAGCCCTGAGGCTATTTGATCTCATTTATTGTCCCTTGAATTCGCTATCATTGCCGTAGCGCTCTTTTTTTCTGCGTGTTCGTCGGTGCGGAGAGAGTGGACGGTCGCTAAGTCAACCCGCCGTTCGGCGCTCCTGCACCTCCTTGTTGATCCGGCTGGCCTTCAGTCGCGCCGTCAGATCCTTACGAGCCTCGGCTTCGCAGCGCAGAATGTTGCGCGCCACGCGGTCGGTCGTTGCGAGCGCCATCTCTTGGCGTGTCGGGCGAAGTCGGTTTTCCTTGGAAATGCTGGTCATTCTGGTCCCACTCTTGTGGTAAAGGAGACGGTCCCGAGTCACCCCGAGACGTACGGACTTTTGGACCTTGCGAGACGAAGCCGCGACAGCCACTTCGTCCTGATTTTTGGTCAGGCGAGCGCGAGGGCTATCGCGCATGCGAGCCGGGTCCGAGGTGGCAGAGGCTCGAAAAACAACGACCTCATTAACGACGTGACCACTCTGGAGAAATTTTACAAGATCCACTGGGCTTATGGTTGAAATTTTATTTCTCGTAGCCACATTCTCAGAGAACTTGAAGACGTGGGGCCTATGGACCGGCCTCAATGGTGGGGCTGTGCCTCGCTTCGCAGCGAAATGGTGAAGAATTTCGCAGCCGACTGGACCCAACGGCGGATTCAAACCCGCGTCTCACGACAGCCGACCTGCATTCGAACCTCCGGAGGAAACCGCCGAGGTCCCTCTCCGCGAAACGCCGATCAGGCCGAAAGACAAGACGATCCAGTTTTCTCGATGAGGCGTGGCAGATCGCGCATTTTGCCCGGGAGAGTCCGCCATGGCGAAGTCTATCAAGACCAGGGCCACTCTACTCAAGCCGTTCCGTCTCGCCACTTTCGACGAGGTTCTGCCGGCCGGCGACTATCTGATCAAGATGGAATTGATTGACCCAGTTGATTGGATCGATCCCGGCGATTGGATCGCTTCGGTGTTGGTCCATCTGAAATCGTGCGCATCCCGTTCCGGCCGTTCGCGAACACTGACAGTCCCCTTGATCGAGCTTGAGCGAGCGGAGGCCGAGGATAAGGTGACTGGCAAGGCGCTTTTCGACTACTTCCTCCAGGAGATGCTTGCCGATCCAATGATCTGCCTCGTTATGCAGGCTGATGGTGTGGCGGAAGACAAATTTCGCGCATCCCGCCGTGGTATGGTTACGGCAAAGCCCGCGCGAGAAATTGGCGGGTTCGTAGCACTGCCCATGCAGGAGAAGCCGGAAGCATCTAACCCTCTGCTCCCGAAGCCGAGGGACCAAGTACCAACGAAAGGCGACGCCGTGCATGACGCGAACGAGCGCCCCACCGATCTCGATCGGCATCGCAGCCCCGAGAGCAGAATTGTCATCGGCCTGCGCCGGAAGGCTGCAAACGCGCAGCCTGCCTCCGATGGCAAGCAGCTGGAAGAGCGCCTCGAGGCTGCGCTACTTGCAGGGCCTGCACAATCCTGGGGCGAGGCCATGACGAGAGCGAAGTTTCTTCTGGAGCGCTTTGCCGCGACAGCCGAGGCGGATGACGCCCGCATCCGGACACTGATCGACCGGCTGCTCGGGGACATGGACGGACTGAACGAACGAGGGGAATGAAAGAAATGATGAGCGAACCGGTGTAGTCTCTCGGTCCGGCGCGTGCGCGGCAAGGCTTCGAAATAGAACGAGGCTGGCTCCGATGCGGAACGCAATTCTGGAGCGAATCCTTCGCTGCGGCTGAGAGAGACGATGGAACTTATTCAGACCTCACTGCGAATTGTGGAGCGCGCTGATCTGGGCGAGCTCTTCAGCCTATCGGTCTTGCCGCATCAGGTTATGTACGTCGCTCCGAATGCCCTTACGTTCG
This sequence comes from Histidinibacterium aquaticum, assembly GCF_008710275.1. Lineage (GTDB taxonomy): Bacteria > Pseudomonadota > Alphaproteobacteria > Rhodobacterales > Rhodobacteraceae > Oceanicola > Oceanicola aquaticus. Next base: position 130,749 of record NZ_VYQE01000006.1, on the reverse strand, counting down.
CGGAATTCGCTTACATCTCAGGGGGCTGCGTTTTTCGATCCGACATGCCGAGGAAATCGTGGGGCTCATGGGCCTCATCGACCTCAGAGAGCATGACGAACTGGAGGAAGGCGATGATCCCAACGCCGCTTTCCTCATGCGCATGATGATCGGCAGCGAGCATCAAGGCCAAGGCTTTGGGACGAGCGCCATGCATCATGCGATCAGCTGGGCTCGTGCTCGGGGGAATAGCGCCTTCCAGACATCCGTAGTTCCGGGCAACCACGCGGCGCTACGGTTCTACGTGTCGCTTGGGCTTAATAGGACCGGCCGGGTCGTGGAAGACGAGATCGAACTGACCATGGGGCTGTAGCGACCTCGGTCTGGGCGCCAAGCGGCAGTTTCTGCGCGCCGTTCCCAATGACCGCTTTGAGAAAGGCGGGCCCGGCGACGGGCATCGAGGCGAATGTCAGCTCTGGGCCGCTCGCCACGCAGAGCGTCTCGCTGCACCTGCGAACTCAGACCGGCACCCCTCGGCCAATATGGGCTCAAAGCAGACGGCCGCCCAGTTGAGCTTTGCGCTCGATCTAGCCACGCTCCTCGACACGTCCAGGGCCTGGCTGAGTGGATAGCCCCCATTGCACCGCCCGGACAGGACCGCCCGCCGGCGTTCCATCCGGGGCCGGACAGATGTCCTCTAAATCTACTTGCCCTTAAAATACAGGGACTTGATCGGATGTCCAACCTTGGACACCCCGGATCACCGGGTCAGGATCAGCTCGTCGTCGGCGATCTCGATCCGCTCGAAGCGCTGCAGGTAGCCCATGCCGAGGAGCGAGCCGTAGAGCTCTCCCTCGTTCACCAGCGCCCGCACGTTCCGGTCCTCGATGGGTCCGAGCGAGACCGTCTCCAGCCGCACCGGGGCCGTCCGGACCGTCCCGTTCGCGGTGGCCGCCGTGCCGGTATAGGCGAGATCGGCCAGGTCGATCCCCACCGCCTTCGCGTCGGCCCGGCTCAGAACCATCTCGGACGCGCCGGTATCGACGACGAAATCCACCGGCGCGCCGTTGATCTCGAGCGTCAGCCGGTAGTGGCCGTCGTAGCCCCGCGGCACCGAGATCGCCCGCTCCGACAGCACCGACTGCTGCGGCATCTGCGACCGGATGTCGGTCCAAAGCCCCACCGCCAGCGCGACGCCCACGAAGATCAGCGCCCAGGTCGCGGCCTGCTTCAGCATCTTGCCCGTGCTCTCGCGGTTGCTCGCGATCAGCCAGCCGCCAACGGCGAGGCCGAGGAGCACGAGGTAGGCGAGGTTTCCGTAGTCGCTGCCGGTCATGCAGACCGATATGGGGGGCGCGAGCCCCCCTGTCCACTCACCCGGCGATGCCGAAGGTGCGAAGTCCGTCGAGGATGAACTGCACCGAGAGCGCCGCCAGCAGCATCCCCAGCAGCCGCGTCACCACGTTGACGCCGACCTTGCCCAGCCCCCGCTCGATGGGGCCCGCCATCATGAAGAGCCCGAAGGCGATGGCGAGGACGGTCAGCATCACGCCGATCACGCTGGCGAAATGCGCCGGCCCCTCGGCCTGGCCGGTCAGCAGGATCATCGTCGCGATGGCCCCGGGGCCTGCGAGCAGCGGGATCGCCAGCGGAAACACGGAAGGGTCGTCGGAAGGGTCCTCTTCCGCCTGGTCCTCGCGCCGCGCCTGCCGCCGCTCGAAGAGCATGTCGAGCGCGGTGAGGAACAGAAGGATACCGCCCGCGATCCGGAAGGCGGGCATCGAGATGCCGACGAAGCCCAGAAGCGCTTCGCCGAAGATGACGAAGGCCAGCAGGATTAGCGCGGCCGTCACCACCGCGCGCACCGCGATGCGCCGCCGCCGGGCGTCGGGCATCCCCCTGGTCACGGCGACGAAGACCGGGGTCAAGCCGATCGGGTCGATGATGACGAAGAGCGCCGTGAAGGCGGCGATGAGGTCGGGGAGCGTCATCGCGCCTCCGCCGCCTCCAGTTTCTCCAGCGCCGCCATCCAGAGCGTCTCCGCCCGGTCGAGCCCGTCCATGACCTCGGCGTACTTGCGGTTCCAGGTCTCGAGCTCGCCGGTCCGGCCGTCCTCGTAGAGGTCGGGGTCGGCGAGCTTCTGCGAGAGCTTCTCTCGCATGTCCTCGATCTTGCGTACGCGGTCCTCGCAGCGCCGCGCCTCGGCGCGCAGTTCGAGGATCTGGTCGCGGGAGGGGCGGGGGGCCTTGGGTTTCTCCGCCTTCTTCTCCTTCTCCTTCGGCTTGTCGGAAGAGAGCAGCATTCGCCGGTAGGCCTCGAGGTCGTCGTCGAAGGGCCGGACCCGCCCGTCCTTCACCAGCCAGAGCCGGTCGGCCACGAGGCTGAGCAGATGCATGTCGTGCGAGACCAGCACCACCGCGCCGGTGTAGGCGGTCAGCGCCTCGACCAGCGCCTCGCGGCTCTCGATGTCGAGGTGGTTGGTCGGCTCGTCGAGGATCAGCAGGTGCGGCGAGTCGAGCGTGGCCAGCATCAGCGAGAGCCGAGCCTTCTGCCCGCCCGAGAGCCGCCCCGCCGGCAGTTCCGCCTGCTGCGCCGTCAGCCCGAAGCCCGCCAGCCGCGAGCGCAGCCGCGCCGGCGCCTCGTCGGGACGTTCGCGCCGGACGTGGTCGATGGGCGTCTCCTCGGGGCGCAGCTCCTCCAGCTGGTGCTGTGCGAAATAGCCCACCCGCAGCTTGCCGGCGCGCGTCATCTTGCCGTGCAACGGCGCGAGCTTCTCGGCCAGCAGCTTCGACAGGGTCGACTTGCCCTCGCCGTTTCGGCCCAGCAGCGCGATGCGGTCGTCCTGGTCGATGCGCAGGTCCAGCTTGTCGAGCACCGGCTCGCCGTCGTAGCCGACGCCCACGCCCTCCATCGCGATGATCGGCGGCGAGAGTTCCTCGGGCTCGGGGAAGGTGAAGGCGCGCAGCGCGGCCTCCTGCGGGGTCGAGGTCAGCTGGATCCGCTCGATCATCTTCAGCCGCGACTGCGCCTGCTTGGCCTTCGACGCCTTGTAGCGGAACCGGTCGACGAAGCTCTGCAGGTGCGCGACGCGGGCCTTGGCCTTCTGGTTCTCGGCCTCCGCCACCGCGAGCCGCGCCGCGCGTTGCTCCGCGAACTTGTCGTAGGGCGTGGCGTAGTAGGTGATCTTGCGGTCCTCGAGGTGGAGGATCCCGCCCACCGCGCGGTTCAGCAGGCCCCGGTCGTGCGAGATCACGAGCACCGTGTGCGGGTACTTCGCGAGGTAGCTTTCCAGCCAGAGCGCGCCCTCGAGGTCGAGGTAGTTGGTCGGTTCGTCCAGCAGCAGCAGGTCCGGCTCGGCGAAGAGCACCGCCGCCAGCGCCACGCGCATCCGCCAGCCGCCCGAGAAGGCGGAGCAGGGCATCCGCTGCTCGGCGTCGTCGAACCCGAGGCCCTTGAGGATCGAGGCGGCCCGCGCCTCGGCCGACCAGGCGTCGATGTCCGCAAGCCGTGTCTGGATCTCGGCGATCCGCGAGGGGTCGTCGCTTTCCTCGGCCATGAGCTCGGCCCGCTCGGTGTCGGCGGCCATCACCGTGTCGATCAGCGAGACCTCGTTGCCCGGCACCTCCTGGTCGACGCCGCCAATGCGCGCGCCGCGCTGCAGTTCGATCTCACCGCCCTCGGGCGCCAGCTCCCCCCGGATCAGCCGGAAGAGGGTCGTCTTGCCGGTGCCGTTTCGGCCCACGACCCCGACCTTGTGCCCGGTCGGAATGGTTGCGGTCGCGCCCTCGAGCAGGGGGCGGCCGGCGACGGAATAGCTCAGGTCGGAAATGCGCAGCATGTGCGGGAGGTGCCAGAGCCTCGCGGGGCCGTCAACGCGCTTGCTTCCGCGGCAAAGCGCCCTCTCTTCGGCTGGATGCAGAAGGACCGCGACATGGATCGACCGACGGACGAAGAGACTCTCAGGAAACACCTCTCCGCCCACCCGGTGGAGGGGGAGGTCGAGGCCATGCGCAAGGCCTTCGAAGCCCGGCTCGGCCCGCAGCCGGAGCTTGCGCCGACGGAGATCGGCGGCGTGCCGGCGCGAACGACGGGGGAGGGGCCACTCGTGCTCTGGTTTCACGGCGGCGGCTACGTCTTCGGCGCGCCGGAGACCCATGCGCTCATGGCCGAGCGGCTGGCAGAGGCGGGGCTGAGGGTCGTACTGCCCGTCTATCCGCGCGCGCCCGAGGACCGCTGGCCTGCCATGCTGGACGCAGCCTGCGGGATCGTCGACGCGGTGGAAGGTCCGCTCGCCGTTGGCGGGGACAGCGCAGGCGGGCACCTGGCGCTGAACCTCGCGCTGGCGCGGCCCGGCCGCGTGGCGGCCCTTGGCCTGATCGCGCCTAACACCGACCGCACCGGGAAGAGCGCCACCAGAGACCGCAGCAGCGACGCGATGAACGACGATGCGGGCGACCTCGCGCTCTGGCGGAAGACGGCGGAGATCGCGGACAGCGATCCTCAGGCCTCGCCCCTGCTGGCCGACCTCTCGGAGCTGCCGCCGTTGCACCTGGAGGCCGCGGGCGACGAGATCCTGCTCGACGACAGCCTGCTGCTTGTCCGCGGGGCCGGGCTTCGGGGCGTGGAAACCACGCTCCATGTCACGCCGGGCCTGTTTCACATGTTCCCGCTCTGGCCCGACGCCCTGCCGCAGGGCGCAGCGGCGCTGGACCGTCTGGGCGCCCATTTCGCGCGGCATCTGGCGGCTTGAGGGGGGCAGACCCCCATGCTAGGCGAGCCGCGATATCCGAAACCCCCTGACGAGGCTCATCACATGGCTGTGGAACGCACCCTTTCGATCATCAAACCCGACGCCACCAACCGGAACCTCACCGGCAAGATCAACGCCAAGTTCGAGGACGCCGGCCTGCGCATCATCGCGCAGAAGCGCATCCAGCTGACCAAGGACCAGGCCGGCGCCTTCTACGCCGTCCACAAGGAGCGCCCGTTCTTCGACGAGCTGACCTCCTTCATGGCCTCGGCCCCGGTCGTGGTGCAGGTGCTGGAAGGTGAAGGCGCGATCGCGAAGAACCGCGAAGTGATGGGCGCCACGAACCCCGCCGATGCGGCGCCGGGCACCATCCGTGCCGAGTTCGCCGAGTCGGTCGGCGAGAACTCGGTTCACGGCTCCGACGCGCCCGAGACCGCGGCCGAAGAAATCTCCTTCTTCTTCTCCGGCCTAGAGCTGGTCGGCTAACGGATTTCCACCGTTTCGGCGTGGCCGTCGATCACATCGGCGGCCGCGTCATCTCCCACTTTCTCGAAGTGCTCGCGCAGCAGCCGGACGTTGCGCAGGTTCCCCTTCCAGCCGACGTCGAACAGGTCGCCGACGAGGGGAATGGAGCCGACGATCCAGTCGATCCCGGCGTTACCACACATCGCCAAAAGCTTGTGCTGCGGCACACCCATCTCGCGCGCCTTCCAGATGATCCATCCGGCGGGCGCGAGGGTGAGCGTATCCCCGATGCCGGGCACCAGGCCGATGATTGAGTCGGCGCCCACCCGGATCTTGGTGCCCGGGATCCGGAAGAGGCTGTCCATGTTCCGGGCCAGCCGCTCCAGTCGTTCAACTTCCTCGAGCCGGGTCATGCGCGGGCGGGCTCGTCACGTGCGATGATGTAGATCGCGTGCACGATGCCCGGGATATAGCCGAGGATCGTCAGGAGGATGTTGATCCAGAAATGCTTGCGCAGGCCTTCCTGCAGGAACACGCCGAGCGGCGGCAGCAGGATGGCGACGATAATGCGGATGATATCCATTGTTCGGTCTCCCGTGTGGGTTCACCCACGTCAACGGACATCCCCCCGCGATGTTCCGCCGCCCCCGGTCAAGGGGCAGGGAGCGGCGGGTATCACCCGCCGGCCGGCGTCCGGGCAAAGTGGGAGGGTCTTCGCCCGGGCGCGGCCGGACGGGATCGCGCGTCGGCGCCCGTCAGATGCTCGCGTAGTCGCGGAACGTGACTGGAGGGCGGGGACGCGGCTCCTTGGGAGAAGTCCCCTGCGCGGGGGTCTGCTTGCTCGTGCTCTTGCCTGCCATTGGGATCACCTTTCGGCCTGATGCGATCAATCCCGGTCGATCGGCCTTCTTTGCGAGGCCATGACCCTGATCCGTGACTCTGAAATCGGACGTCGGGCTGGCGGAATCGTGTCGGAAATGTGGCGCGCCGTCGAGATTGTATCGGTGTCACGGGGGCCTCCGGGCCGTCCGTGAGCGCCCCTTCGCCGATGCAGGTGAGGCCTGCGCAGGCGCTTGCGAAAAAATCTGAATCCGGCCCGAGAAATCTCTTGAATCGACTCGGACGATGCCGCAGATGCGCGAACAGAACAGACGCCAACGCACGCGCCTCTGGCCACGTCCGGTGATCGAGCCTAGCGAGCTCACCAGACACACCGGCACGCGTTATGCAGCGACGGTAACGTCTCCCTTGGAACTGAGCGGTCATAGCTGGCCGGGTCTATTGGAGATGACCATGACGATGCATAACGCGCAGCTGCGCGCCGATTCCGCTGTCTCCCGCCTCGACACCTTCATCGCCCTGTCGGACTTCGACCGGCCGACGCTCGTCGTCGACCTCGACCGGGTCGAGCGCCAGTTCCGCGCGCTGGCCACCGGCCTCGGACGCGCCCAGATCCACTACGCCGTGAAGGCCAACCCTGCCGAGGAGGTCATCGACCGCCTCGTCTCTCTCGGCTCGCACTTCGACGCCGCCTCCCGCGGCGAGATCGCGCTCTGCCTGTCCCGCGGCGCGAAACCGCGCGAGATCTCCTTCGGCAACACGATCAAGAAGCCCTCCGACATCGCCTGGGCCTGGGACCGCGGCATCACCCTCTTTGCCGCCGACGCCGAGGAGGAGCTGGAGAAGATCGCCGAGCATGCCCCCGGCGCGCGCGTCTACATCCGCCTCATCGTCGAGGTCTCCGAGGCCGACTGGCCGCTGACCCGCAAGTTCGGCTGCGACGCCTCCAAGGCGCTCGAGCTCATGGACTACGCCCGCGACCTCGCGCTCGACCCGGTGGGCATCTCCTTTCACGTCGGCTCGCAGACCCGCCGCGCCGAGATGTGGGGCCCCGCGCTCGACGCGCTGGCCGAGACCTGGGCCGCGGCGCAGGCGGCCGGCCACGGCCTCAGCATCCTCAACATCGGCGGCGGCTTCCCCGCCTTCTACGGCGAGGAGATCGAGGCCCCCGAGGCCTATGCCCGCGCCGTGATGGAGATGGTCGAGGCCCGCTTCCCGAACGTGCCGCACATCATGGCCGAGCCCGGCCGCGGCATGGTCGCCGAGGCCGGGACCATCGTCGCCGAAGCCATGCTGGTCAGCCGCAAATCGGACCGCGACCTGCACCGCTGGGTCTACCTCGACATCGGCCGCTTCTCCGGTCTGGCCGAGACCGAGGGCGAGGCGATCCGCTACCAGCTCGAGACCGCGCGCGATCATGAGCCGATGGGGCCCTGCATCCTCGCGGGTCCCTCCTGCGACAGCGCCGACGTGCTCTACGAGAAGCGGCCGGTCATGCTGCCCGTGGGCCTGAAGTCCGGCGACCGGGTGCTGATCCGGAACACCGGGGCCTACACCTCGACCTACTCCTCGGTGGGTTTCAACGGCTTCCCTCCGCTGGACGTCGTCTGCATCTGAGGCCCGCGCGGCGCACGGTATACCATTGTGCGCCGCTAACGCTCTGACGGAAAAAGATTTTCCCGCTTTACCGGGCCGGGTTTTCCTCTACCTTGACGCAAGGAGAGGGAGGCCGGTCCATGACCATCGACGATCATCCCCAGCGTTACGCGATGGCCAACGAGCTGCACGCTCGGCCCTTTCCCATCGTCCAGGCACCGGCCCGCGCGGCCTATCTCGCGCTCAAACCGGCGGAGAACGCCGCCGGCCGTGACCGCGACGCCGACCGCGCGCATCTCGTCGAGCTGCTCGACCGCTTCGGGGCCAAGCACCCCCAGCCGGGCGCCACGCACTACTTCGGGCAGATCGGCCGGCACCAGCTCAAGTGGGAGAGCCACACCGAGTTCGTGACCTTCACGATCTTCGGCGACGGCGTGGCCGAACGCCCCTTCGAGGCGGAGACCTTTCGCCTCTTCCCCGAGGACTGGCTCGCGAACGCGCCGGGTCAGAGGCTCACCTCGGCGCTGATCCGGATCGAGGAGGCGGAGACCGACGAGGGCATCATCCCCAAGGTCACCGACTGGTTCGTGCCCGAAAGCCTCGCGATCTCGCGCGTGCTCGACGACCAGCTCGTGGTCGCCGGGGACTTCCACATCGATCCGTCCGGACACATGCGCTTCGCGGTCTTCGTCAGGCCGGACACCGGACCCCAGCGGACCGGCCGCGTGATACAGCGCCTCTGCGAGATCGAGACCTACAAGGCGATGTCGATGCTGGGCCTCTTCATGGCCCGCGACATCGGCGGCAAGCTCAACGGGATCGAGAACAAGCTGACCGAGCTCGTGGCTGACATGACCGGCCCGCTCGCCCGGCCCGAGGAGACGCTGAACTCGCTGCTCGCGATCTCGGCCGAGCTCGAGACCCTCGTCGCCCAGACCTCCTTCCGCTTCGGGGCGACCGGCGCCTACGAGACCATCGTGAACCAGCGCATCGAGGTTCTGCGCGAGACCCGCTTCGGCGGCCGCCAGACCTTCGCCGAGTTCATGATGCGCCGCTTCGACCCGGCCATGCGGACGGTGAAATCGACCGAGCGGCGGATGCAGGCCATGTCGGACCGGGCGCTGAGGGCAGGGGACCTGCTAAGGACGCAGGTCGACGTCGCGCGCTCCGCGCAGAACCAGTCGCTGCTGGAGTCGATGGACCGACGCTCCGACATGCAGCTGCGGCTGCAGAAAACGGTCGAGGGTCTCTCCGTCGTGGCGATCAGCTACTACGCGCTGAACCTCGTGCTCTACCTCCTCGCACCCTTCGCCGAGGGGGCGGGGCTCTCGCGCACCGTCCTGGGCGCGATCGCGATGCCGCTCGTCGTGATTGCCGTGGCGCTCATGGTCCGCAGCATCCGAAAGTCGGTCGAGAAGGGCTAGGCTGCCTGCGCAGCGGTCGAGCGCGCGCGCGACGGCAGCCTCAGCAGGCCCGTCTTCCAGGTGGCAAAAGCCGCGCCCGCGCCGCCCAGCACGTTCGCCGCGACCGCCGCGCCGACGATTCCAGGGTAGCCGAAGAGCGTCACCCCCGCCCAGGCCAGCGGCAGGTAGATGACCGCGATCCGGGAGAGCGAGAGCCCGAGCGACCAGACCGCCTTGTCGCGGGCGTTCATCGCCGCGTTGCCGGTGACGACCATGCCGTAGCCAAAGAGGCTCCAGCCGACCCAGCGGAGGTACTGCGCGCCGAACTCGGCCGCGTCCGAGCCGTTGGCGATCGCCGCCGCGATGGGCGTGGCGAAGAGGAAGAGCAGCGCGCCGACGCCGAGCCCGTAGAGCGCGCACCACGAGAAACAGAGCCAGAGGCCTCTCGCGGCGCGGTCCTGCCGCTCCGCGCCCCAGTTCTGGCCGACCACCGGGCCGATCCCGGCCGAGAGCGCCATGAGGGGGACGAGCGCCATGGACTGCACCCGGGTCGCCGCGCCGAAGCCCGCGACCGCGGTCTCGCCCACGACCGAGACCGCAGCCGTGACGGCGGCCATACCCGCCGGGTTGATGGCGTTCGACACCGCCGCCGGGGCGCCGACATGGGCGATGGTCTTGATCGAGAACCAGAGCTCGAGGAAGGGCCGCGAGCGCACCCGCAGCAGCCCCGACCAGACCGCCAGCGCCACCGCGCCACAGACCGCCGCGACGCGTGCGAGGAAGGTGGCGAGGCCCGCGCCCTCGGTCCCGAGCGCGGGGATCGGCCCGAGCCCGAAGATCAGGATCGGGTCCATCCCCACGTTCATCAGGGCCGAGACGGTCATGATCCCCGCGGCCCAGCCGCCCTTGCCGTGGGCGCGGAAGACCGCCTGGATCTGCATCAGCGTGACCAGCAACGGGAAGGAGAGCGCCCACCAGGGCATGTATTCCGCGATCTCCACCGCCACGGCCTCGCTCGCGCCCAATAGCCGGAAGAGCGCCGGGAAGCTCCACCAGACCGCCAGCGCGACGAGGATCGACAGCGTGGTCCCGAGCCCGACCGCATGCAGCGCCAGGCGATGCTCGGCGTCCTCGCTCTCCTTCCGGCCGATGGCCTGGCTGACGGCGGCGTTGGTCCCAGCGGACAGGCCGATGGAGAGCGAGGTGATCGCCGTGATGACCGGGAAGATGTAGCCGACCGCGGCCAGCGGGTCGCGCCCCAGCCTGCCCAGGAAGAAGGCATCGGCCAGCCCAACCGAGAGAACGGCGAAGATTCCGATGGTCATGGGGGCGGACACGGCGGCAATCGCGCGCCAGACGGCCCCGCGGGTCAGGTCGCGGGTTGGCTGAGACATGAAGCCGAAATGCGGCCGCTGCCGCGCGGTTCCGCCCCTGCGGCACTCTTGCCCAGCCGCGCGCCAGGGGCCAAGTAGGACGCATCACCCGCAAGGAGCCGTCATGCCCGTCCGCAACCGCATTTCCGAACTCGTGCCCGAGATCACCGAGTGGCGACGGGACCTGCACGCGCACCCTGAACTGATGTTCGACACCCACCGCACCGCCGGCCTCGTCGCCGAGCGGCTCCGGGACTTCGGCTGCGACGAGGTGGTCGAGGGGATCGGACGCACCGGCGTCGTCGGCGTGATCGAGGGGCAGGGGCCCGGGCGCACCGTGGGCCTTCGCGCCGACATGGACGCGCTCCCCATCGAGGAACGGACCGGCCGCGACTACGCCTCGACCGAGCCCGGCAAGATGCACGCCTGCGGCCACGACGGCCACACGGCCATGCTCCTCGGCGCTGCCCGCTACCTTGCCGAGACCCGGAACTTCGCCGGCCGTGTCGTGGTGATCTTCCAGCCCGCCGAGGAAGGCGGGGCCGGGGGGCGCTTCATGTGCGAGGACGGCCTGATGGAGCGCTGGGGCATCGAGGAGGTCTACGGCATGCACAACTGGCCCGGCATCCCGACCGGCCAGTTCGCCATCCGCCCCGGTCCCTTCTTCGCCGCCTCCGACGACTTCGAGATTGTCATCGAGGGGCGCGGCGGTCACGCCGCCAAGCCGCACGAGACCGTTGACAGCGTACTCGTCGCCTCCCACGTCGTGCTCGCGCTCCAGAGCATCGCCGCCCGCAACGCCGACCCGGTCGAGCAATGCGTGGTCTCGGTCACCACGCTCGACAGCTCGTCCAAGGCCTTCAACGTCCTGCCCCAGCGGGTGACGCTGCGCGGCACTGTCCGGACGCTCAAGCCCGAGGTGCAGGACCTGGCCGAGGCCCGCCTCACCGCGCTGGCCGAACAGACCGCCGCCGCCTACGGCGCCCAGGCCGCTGTCACCTACAACCGCGGCTATCCCGTCATGGCGAACCACGACGCCGAGACCGAGCATGCCGCGGAAGCCGCCCGCGCCGTTTCCGGCGACTGCGCCGAGGCGCCGCTCGTCATGGGCGGAGAGGACTTCGCCTTCATGCTGCTGGAGCGGCCCGGAGCCTATATCCTCGTCGGCAACGGCGACACCGCCGCCGTGCATTCGCCGGACTACGACTTCTCCGACGAGGCGATCCCGGCGGGCACCTCCTGGTGGGCCGAGATCGCCGAGCGCCGCCTGGGCCCGCCCGCCCGCCAATGACCCGCGCCACCGTCGCCTGCATCAAGTGGGGCACCGCCTTCGGGCCGGAATACGTGAACCGCCTCTATTCCGGCGTCCGGCGGCACCTGCCCCTGCCGGTGCGATTCCTCTGCATGACCGAGGATGCCGAGGGCCTGCACCCGGACGTGGAAGTGCTGCCTCTGCCGGAGGAGCCCTTCCACGAGGAGATGTCAAAGGCCCTCGCCGTCGCCAACCGGCAGGGAGCGATGCGCAAGGTTTCCCTCTTCCGCCCCGGCCTGATCCCCGACCACGAGGGCCCGGTGCTGGGCTTCGATCTAGACGTCGTGATCACCGGAGATATCACGCCGCTCTGGGAACTGCCCGACGAGAAGGTCGCCATGCGCGCCGACTGGGTGGAGGCCCGCCGCGGGCGGCCAACAGGACACGGGTCCGTTTTCCGCTTCACGCCCGAGAGGCACGGATACCTCTACGAGGACATCGCGAAGGACCCCACCGGCGAGGTCGAGCGCGCCCGTGGATCCGAGCAGCGCTATACCTCGACCAAGGCGCAGGACCGCGGCGAGTTCGACTACCTGCCCGAGGACATGGTCGTCAGCTTCAAGCACGACTGCCTCGGCCTGCCGCCCGTCAACTGGCTCCGCCCCGCGCGGCTGCCGGAAAACGCCCGCGTCGTCTGCTTCCACGGCCATCCCAAGATGCCCGAGGCGGTCGAGGGCTACTCCGGCTCTCTCCTGCGCTATGCCCGCCCGGTCCCCTGGCTACGCGAGCACTGGATCGACAGGGCCCGCGCGGATCTCGGCGCGGAATGGGCCTGAGACACCGGGTCCACTGGACCTCGGACGCCGGATGAGGCAAGGACGTAGCGACCGCGCAGGAGACGCACCATGGGCATCGGACACAACATCAAGCGCCTCTTCACCTGGTGGGACGGGCAGACCTTCAACACCCAGTTCTTCACCTGGCGCAACGGCGAGAAGGTCGGCGAAGACGACCAGGGCAACCTCTATTACCGCAACGCGGACGACTCGAAGCGTTGGGTCATCTTCAACGGAGAGGTCGAGGGCAGCCGCATCGCGCCCGAGTGGCATGGCTGGCTGCACCGCACCTGGGACGAACCCCCGACCGAGAAGCCGCTGAAGCACCAGCCGTGGGAGAAGGAGCACCTGCCGAATCTCACCGGTACCGATGACGCCTACGCGCCGATCGGCTCGATCCGGCGGCCGCAGCCGGCGCCCCGCTCCGACTACGAGGCCTGGACACCCGAGTAATGCGAGAGAACCCGCTCGAACTCGCGGCCGGCGGCGCGGTGCTTGCCTTCGCCGTTGGCTTTCTCGTCTTCATGACCCAGAGCACGGGCGTCACCGCCCGCACCGACGGCTATTCGCTGAACGGCAACTTCCGCTCGGCCGAGGGCATCAACGTCGGGACCGACGTGAAGCTCGCGGGCGTGAAGGTGGGCAGCGTCACCGGCATGGGCCTCAACGACGAGACCTACCGCGCCGAAGTCACCATCACCCTGCGCGACGGCCTGCTCGTGCCGAACGACAGCTCGCTCGCCGTCTCCTCCGAAGGGCTGCTCGGCGGCAACTTCATGGAGATCGTGCCGGGCGGCAGCTTCGACTACTTCCAGCCGGGCGATACCTTCATGGACACGCAGGGCTCGGTGAGCCTCATCAACCTGCTGCTCCGCTACGTAGGCGGGGGCGAGGAATGATCCGCGCCGCGCTTCTCGCGCTGACGCTCGCGGCACCCGCCGCAGCGCAGGAGGCGGTGACGGCACAGGGCGCCGTGCTTCGTGTGCTCGACAAGCAGACGGGTGCGGTGGACGACCTGACCGTGCCGAACGGTACGGCGGTCGAGGTCGGCCTGCTGTCCATCGGTCTCGGCGAGTGCCGCTATCCCGCGGGCAATCCGTCTGGCGATGCCTTCGCGCAGCTCACGATTCACTACCGCGACGACGCGGAGCCGGTCTTTCGCGGCTGGATGATCGCCTCCTCCCCGGCGCTGAGCGCCATGGAGCACCCCCGCTACGACGTCTGGCCGCTGCGCTGCACAACGTCCTGAGCCGGGGGCACGCGCCCCTGCCTGTGAAAATCGGCTGACTGCCGCATCGCCTCGGCCAGCTGGCGCCGGTAGCTGCGGCGCGAGATCTCGATGCCGCCGAGGCTCGCAAGGTGCGGCGTCAGGAACTGCGTGTCGAGCAGCTTGAAGCCGCCGACCCGGAGCCGGTCGACGAGAAAGGCCAGCGCGATCTTCGAGGCGTCGGTCTCGCGGCTGAACATGCTCTCGCCGAAGAACGCAGCGCCAAGCGCCACCCCGTAGACGCCGCCGATGAGGCGCGACTTGTCCTCCGACCAGACCTCGACCGAATGTGCGTGGCCGGACCGGAAGAGTGCGTCGTAGAGCGAGAAGATCGTATCGTTGATCCAGGTCTCGTCGCGGTCGGCGCAGCCCTGGACGACGCCGGCGAAGTCCTTGTCGACGGTCACCTTGAACCGCCCCTTGCGCAACCGGCGGGCGAGCGAGCGCGAGACGTGAAAGCCGTCGAGGGGCATCACGCCGCGCAGCCGGGGATCCACCCAGAAGATTTCCGGATCGCCACGGCGCTCTGCCATGGGGAAGATGCCCGTCGCGTAGGCGGTGAGAAGCAGATCCGGCGTCAGGGCAGGGCCGTCGTCTTTCATGAGTCCTTACTGCCCCCCGGGCCGGGCAAAGAAAAGGGAGTTCGACTCCGGGGAACCTCGATCCCGTCCGGTGCGTCGTCCTCCCTCAAGCTGCATTGGACCAACACAACATGCCCTTCGCGACACAACCGAGACACGAGGAAGCCCGTGTGGTTACGGAAGAGCGCCCGGAGCTGCTGCTCTTTTGCGGGCTCTGTGGCCTTCTGGGCAACATCGCGCCGCTCGTGCTGATGGCCTTCGCGACGGAGGTGGCGCAGCACGATTTCGTCTCGGACACGGTCAGCGATCTCGCCCGCGGGCCGCACAAGTGGATCATGGATCTGGGCTTTTACCTCAACGCGGGCGGGTTGCTCGCGCTCGCCATAGCTGCGGCGCACATCCACCTCGGCCGCATGGCCTGGTCCCTCGGCATCATCTGCCTGTCGCTGCTAGCGCTCGTCGTCGTGCTGCTGGGCCTGTGGGACGAGTTTCACAACAGCGCGGTCGGTCCTGCGGACTGGACGATCCACACGCGCCTGACGCTCCTGCTCGGGCCGCTCTACCTTGCCGGTCCGCTCCTTATGGCGGGGGGGATCGAAGGCGTCCGCCGGTCCTACGCGGTGCTCTTCGTGGCGTCGGCAGTGCTCTGGATCGTCCTCGCGACGGTCTTCAAGCTGTCGCCGACGGCCTATGACGGGATCATCGAGAAGATCGCCATTGGCGCGACGCTGCTCTGGACCATTCCACTGTCGCTCTTCTTCCTCGGCCGCGGCTGGGAAAAGAGTCACCGCCTGCGCACCGCCGAAGGCTGACGCGGCATCCGCGGGTTTTTGTTTTAAACCAATGAGTTAGCAGGGCGTCCAAATTTGGACGCCCTTGCTCAACCGAAGTTGTGCTCCAGCCATTTCTCGAGCCAGTGGATGTTGTAGGCCCCGGTCTGGATATCCTCTTCCTGCAGGAGCGCGTTGAAGAGGGGGATCGTCGTGTCCACGCCGTCGACGATCAGCTCCCCGAGCGCGCGGGAGAGGCGGGCCAGCGCCTCGGGCCGGTCGCGGCCCTTCACGATGAGCTTCCCGATGAGGCTGTCGTAGTAGGGCGGGATCTTGTAGCCGTCGAAGAGCGCGCTATCGATCCGCACGCCCAGCCCGCCGGGCGCGTGATACTGGCTGATCCGGCCCGGGGAGGGCGAGAATCCCGGCACCTTCTCGGCGTTGATTCGCACCTCGATGGCGTGGCCCACGATCTGCAGGTCGTCCTGTGTGAAGGACATGGGGAGCCCTTCGGCGACGCGGATCTGCTCTCTCACGAGGTCGACGTCGAAGATCGCCTCGGTCACCGGATGCTCCACCTGCAGACGGGTGTTCATCTCGATGAAGTAGAACTCGCCCTTCTCGTAGAGGAACTCGATCGTGCCGGCGCCGGAATAGCCGAGGTCGCCGACCGCCTTGGCGCAGATCGCGCCGATCCGCGCCCGCTCTTCCGGGGTGATCGCGGGGCCGGGGGCCTCTTCCAGCACCTTCTGGTGACGGCGCTGAAGCGAGCAGTCCCGCTCGGCGAGGTGGACGGCGTTGCCCTTTCCGTCGCCGAAGACCTGGATCTCGATATGGCGAGGCGTGGTGAGATACTTCTCGATGTAGACCTCGTCGTTGCCGAAGGCGTTCTTCGCCTCCGACCGCGCGGTCTGGAAGGCGCGCTCCAGCTCACTCTCTGAGCGGGCGACCTTCATGCCGCGGCCGCCGCCGCCCGCGGTGGCCTTGATAATGACGGGGTAGCCCATGTCCTTGGCGATCTTGCGCGCCGATGCGAAGTCCGGAACGCCGCCCTCGGAGCCGGGGACGCAGGGCACGCCGAGCGCCTTCATCGTCTCCTTAGCGGTGATCTTGTCGCCCATGACCCGGATGTGCTCGGCGGAGGGCCCGATGAAGGTGAGACCGTGATCCTCGACCACCTGGACGAAGCTCGCGTTCTCGCTGAGGAAGCCGTAGCCGGGGTGGATCGCCTGGGCACCCGTGACCTCGCAGGCGGAGATCACCGAGGGGATCGAGAGATAGCTCTGGGGCGATGGGGCGGGGCCGATGCAGATCGCCTCGTCCGCCATGCGGACGTGCATGGCGTCGGCGTCGGCCGTGGAATGGACCGCGACCGAGGCGATGCCCATCTCGCGGCAGGCCCGGATGACCCGAAGCGCGATCTCGCCCCGGTTGGCGATGAGGATCTTGTCGAACATGGCTGGGCCCTTATTCGATGATCATCAGCGGTGCGCCGTACTCGACGGGAGTGCCGTCCTCGACCAGCAGGCGCTTCACCGTGCCAGACCGGGGGGCGGGAATCTGGTTCATGGTCTTCATCGCCTCGATGATGAGGACCGTGTCACCCTCCTGCACCGTGGCGCCGACGCTGACGAAGGGCGGCGCGCCGGGCTCGGCCTGAAGGTAGGCCGTTCCGACCATGGGGGAGGTCACGGCGCCGGGGTGGCTGGCGGGATCGTCGGCGGCCTCTGCGGGCGCAGCGCTCGCGGCGGCCGTGCCCTGGGCCGGGGCAGGGGCCGCGGCGGGTTGGGGCGCAGCGGGCGCGGGGGCGGGAGCGGCGACGGGCGCCTGGCGGCTGACGGTCACCTGGAGGCTGTCGTCTTCGCCGAACTCGCGCTTGACCGAGAGCTCCGTGAGATCGTTCTCGCGCAGCAATTCGGCAAGCGCGCGAATGAAGGTCACGTCACTTTCGTGGGTCGGGCTGTTGCTCATCTGCGTCCTCGGGCCTGTGTCGCGTCTGGCGGCGGCGCTGTTCTGCGTGGCCTTCGGCCCGGACAAGGAGTTGCGCCGGACCTCCTGTCCGGTCGCTTATACGCGAGGGCCCCGGGGGGGAAAAGCGGGCCCGGCGTCAAAATTCGACCTTCAGACCGGCTCTGGGCGGTCTATTTCCGGTTCGGACGCGCTCTGAGGGGCCTCGGGGGCGATCGCTTCAGTCGAAACGTCGGGCGGTTCGGGCGCGCGCGGCGCGGTCACGAGATCGGCCTCTGCCCGGTCGGCATCGGTTTCGCGTCATCGGCGCGGCGGCTCTCATCCTCCGCGCGGGCCTCTGTCGCTGCGGCGTCGCTGGCGGCCCGGGACACAGCCTGAGCCTGCTCAGCCGCGGCGCGGCGGGCGGCCTCGTCGGGCAGCATGGTCACTCCGTAGGGCTTAAGGGTGCGCTGCATCGGGTCGATAGCGGAGTGTCGGCGGGCGCCCTCCGTCCCGCGCGCCTCCTCGGGCGTCGTCACGACGAGCGACGCGCGGAGCGTCGCCGCGTGCTGGCCCTGGCCGGGCGGCAGGGGGAGGGGCAGGTCGGGTTGCGGATCGCGGACGAGTGCCGCGGTGTCGGCCGTAGGCCGCGCATCCGCCACGAAGGAGGGCGCAACCTGGGCCGGTCGAAGGCTGATCTCCATCTGGACCTCCTGATCGCTGGACAGGCTTCAGGGCCGTGGATAGCGCAGAATCTCTTGCCGAATCGTAAAGACCCCCGGCGCGCCGGGGGTCCTGGTTACCAGCCCGTCAGCTCTCGTCAGATGGCGAGGTACTGGGCGCGCAGGGCCTCGTCGTCGAGCACCTCCTGCGCCGAGCCGTCGTAGACGACCTTGCCGATGTCGAGGATGACCGCCCGGTCGGCGAGCTTCAGCGCGGCGACGGCGTTCTGTTCCACGATTACGGTGGTGATACCCTGGTCCCGGATGAGCTCCAGGGTCTTCGCGATCTCCTGCACGATGACCGGGGCGAGGCCCTCGTAGGGCTCGTCCAGCAGCAGCACCTTGATGTCGCGGCAGAGCGCGCGGGCGATCGAGAGCATCTGCTGCTCGCCGCCCGAGAGGGTCACGCCCTCCTGCTTGCGGCGCTCGGCAAGGCGCGGGAAGAGTTCGTAGACCCGCTCCAGCGACCAGCCCTTCGGCGGCGCGATCTGTGCGAGCTGGAGGTTTTCCTCGACCGTGAGCCCGGGGATGATCCGCCTGTCTTCGGGCACCAGCTGGATGCCGTTCGACGAGGCCTCATGCGCGCGCATCTCGTGCAGCGGCTTGTGGTCGAGCCAGATCTCGCCGTGGACGAGCTGCGGGTTGTCGAGCCGCGCGATGGTCCGGAGCGTCGAGGTCTTGCCCGCCCCGTTGCGGCCGAGCAGGGCGAGGATCTCCCCCTCGTGAATGTCGAAGCTCACACCCTGAACGATGTAGCTCTCGCCGTAGTAGGCCTGGATGTCCCAGACCGAGAGGAACTTCGGATCGGTCCCGGCCGAACTGCGGCGTTTGTCGAAGCCGCCCTCGCGGCGGATGGATTCCACATGTGCCATCTGGCGTCTCCTCAGACCTGGGCTTCGCCCAGGTAGGCTTCGCGGACCTTGGGATGGCCCTTGATGTTGTCGGGGGTGTCCTCGACCAGCGGTGTGCCCTGGGCGAGCACGGTGATGCGCTCCGCCAGGGAGAACACGACGTTCATGTCGTGCTCGATGATGCACATCGTGATGTTGCGCTTGTCGCGGATCGTGTTGAGCAGCTCGATGGTGTTGTTGGTGTCGGCCCGCGCCATGCCGGCGGTGGGCTCGTCCAGCAGCAGGAGCTTCGGCCGCTGGACCAGGCACATCGCCATCTCCAGCCGCCGCTTGTCCCCGCGCGAGAGCGAGCTGCCCAGCATGCCCTTCTTGTCCGCCATGTTGACGTCCTCGAGCATCGCTAGGGCCTCCTCGCGGATGCCGGCCTCCGATTCCACGCTTTCCACGGCATGCATCCGGAAGGCCCCGTCACGCTTGGCGAAGCAGGGGATCATGACGTTTTCCAGCACCGAGAGATCGGCGAAGATCTCGGGTGTCTGGAACACCCGCGATATCCCCATTTGGTTGATCTCGTAGGGCTTGCGGCCCAGCACCGACTGGCCGTCGAACATGACCGAGCCGCTGTCGGGGATGAGCTTGCCGACGAGGCAGTTCAGCAGCGTCGACTTGCCCGCGCCGTTCGGCCCGATGATCGCGTGGCAGGTGTTCTCCGCTACGCTGAGGTTCACGTCGCCGAGGGCCTGGAGGCCGCCGAAGCGCTTGTTGACGCCTTTGACTTCGAGAATGCCCATGTCTCTCCCCTCACTCGGCCGGTTGCTTGCGCGCGGCTTCGGCTTCGGCGCCGCCCGCCTTCTTGTTGCGCCGGCCGGTGACGAACCGGCCGATCCGCTGGCCGCCCTCGACGAGGCCGCCGGGCAGGAAGATGACGACCGCCATGAACATCAGGCCGAGCGTCAGGTGCCAGCCCTTGCCGACGAAGGGATGCACGATGGTGACGAGGAAGTCCTCGATCCCGTCGGGCATGACCGCGAACCAGCTGTGCAGGACGTTGTCGTTGATCTTCGAGAAGATGTTCTCGAAGTACTTGATGAAGCCCGCACCGAGGACCGGCCCTATGAGCGTGCCCGCGCCGCCGAGGATGGTCATCAGCACCACCTCGCCCGAGGCGGTCCACTGCATCCGCTCGGCGCCCGCGAGCGGGTCCATGGAGGCCATGAGCCCGCCGGCGAGGCCCGCGTACATCCCCGAGATCACGAAGGCCGCGAGGGTGTAGGGCCGCGAGTTGAGGCCGGTGTAGTTCATCCGCTGCTGGTTCGACTTCACCGCCCGCAGCATGATGCCGAAGGGCGAGCGGAAGATCCGGATGGCCAGGTAGAAGACCGCCAGCATGATGGCCGCGCAGAGGTAGTAGCCGACGTTGAAGTCGAAGGACCAGGCGCCGATCTCCAACTGGGTCGTCGCGCGCATCTCGAGCCCGAAGAGCTGGGTCACCGGCAGCGAGCCGCCGCTGGAGCCGCCATCCAGCACGCGGGGGTCGTCGAGCGCGAGCTGAAGGCCGGTCTCGCCGTTGGTGATCGGCGTGAGCACCGAGTAGGCGAGGTTGAACGACATCTGCGCGAAGGCCAGCGTCAGGATCGAGAAGTAGATCCCCGACCGCCGCAGCGAGATGTAGCCGATCACCAGCGCGAAGAGGCCGGAGATGATGACGGCGAGCACGATCGCGGGGATCACGTTCATGCTCAGCAGCTTGAACATCCAGACCGCCGAGTAGCTGCCCACCCCGAGGAAGGCCGCGTGGCCGAAGGAGAGGTAGCCGGTCAGGCCGAAGAGAATGTTGAAGCCGATCGCGAAGATCCCGAAGATCACGAACCGCTGCATCAGGTCCGGGTAGCCCGCGTTGAACTGCGCCATGGCGCTGTCTGAGGGGAAGGGGTTGAGGATGATCGGAGCCAGCAGCGTCATCGCGGCCACGATCATCATCAGGGTCAGGTCTTTCCTGTTCAGACCGAGCATGGGTCAGTCCTCCATCACGCCCTTGCGGCCGAGAAGGCCGCGGGGGCGGGTCAGCAGAATGGCGATGGCCACGAGGTAGATGATGATCTGGTCGATCCCCGGGAGGATGTCCTTGATCCAGTTCATCGAGGCGAAGCTCTGCAGGATCCCCAGCAGGAAGCCCGCGAGCACGGCGCCGGGCAGGGAGCCCATGCCGCCCACGACGACCACGACGAAGCTCAGGACCAGGAAGTCCATCCCCATGTGGTAGTTGGGCGAGTTGATGGGCGTGTACATGACGCCCGCGAGGCCCGCGACCGCGGCGGCGATGCCGAACATCACCGTGAAGCGCTTGTCGATGTTGATGCCCAGCAGGCCCACGGTCTCGCGGTCGGCCATGCCTGCGCGGACCACCATCCCGAAGGTGGTGAACTGCAGGAAGGCGAAGACCGCGGCGATGATGAAGGCCGAGAAGAAGAAATAGACCAGCCGCCAGTACGGGTAGATGATCGTGTTCGGATCGAAGCCCAGCCAGACGCCGAAGTCGAGCGAACCGCGGAAGGCCTCGGGGGCCGGGGTCGGGATCGGGTTCGCGCCGTAGATCTGCTTGATGATCTCCTGCAGCACGATCGCCAGGCCGAAGGTGACCAGGATCTGGTCGGCGTGGGGGCGCTTGTAGAAGTACTGGATCAGCCCGCGCTCCATGACGAAGCCGACGATCAGCATGACCGGGATCGCGAAGAGGATCGCGAGCGGGACCGACCAGTCGATGATCCCCTGTCCGATGGCCTCGCCGAACCAGCTCTGAACATAGGGGATGTCGGTGGTCATCGGGTTGCCGAGGAAGTCGGTCTCACCCTCGACTTCCACCTCGTAGGAGAGGCTCAGCAAACGCTGCACGGTCACCGCGCAGAAGGCGCCGATCATGAAGAGCGCGCCGTGGGCGAAGTTCACCACGCCCAGCGTGCCGAAGATAAGCGTGAGCCCGAGCGCGATCAGCGCGTAGGCCGAGCCCTTGTCGAGCCCGTTCAGAAACTGGAGGATGATCGCGTCCATGTCCCCACCTTCGTGTTTTAAAGGGAAAACCCCGCTTGCTCAGGCGGAGCTGTAGGGCGGGGAGATCCCCCGCCCTACCTGCCGGCTCACGCGCCGGGGTTGCACTCGCCCAGGGCGCCGCCGGCGAACATCGGGTGATCCGGCTCGTAGGTCACCTGCTCGGCCGGGGTCACCTCGACGATCTCCACGAGGTCGAACTCGTTCTCCGGGTTCTCCTTGCCGCGCACCACCACGACGTCCTTGAAGCACTGGTGGTCGGCCGCACGGTAGAGGGTCGGGCCGTTGCCCAGACCGTCGAACTCGTAGCCTTCCAGCGCCTCGGCGACGGAGCAGGGGTTGAAGCTGCCGCCGCGCGCCACGGCGTCGGCATAGAGCAGCGTCTGCGCGTAGCAGGTGTGGGCCGCCTGGCTGGGCGGGAAGCCGTACTTCTCGCCGAAGGACTGCACGAAGGCGTTGGTGCCCTTGTAGCGATCGCCCAGCTCGTTCTCGATCTTCCAGTCCCAGTTCTGCGAGCCGGGGATGCCGGCGATCGCCTGGCCGGCGCCGCGGGCCATGAGCTCGGAGTAGAGCGGCACGACGATCTCGAACTGCTTGCCGTTGGCCTGCGCTTCCTTGAGGCCGAACTGCACGGCGTTGGTGAGCGAGTTCACCATGTTGCCGCCATAGTGGTTCAGGACCAGCACGTCGGCGCCCGAGTTCAGGACCGGCGCGATGTAGGCCGAGAAGTCGGTCTCGGCGAGCGGCGTCAGCACGTTGTTGACGGTGGTCCAGCCGAGCGCCTCGGTCGCGGCCTGGATCGACTCCTGCTGCGTCCAGCCCCAGGTGTAGTCGGCGGTCAGGTGGTAGGCGTTCCGGTCCGAGCCGTAGAGCTGCTCGAGCACCGGCGCCATGGCCGCGGCGGACATGTAGGCGTTGAAGAAGTGGCGGAAGCCGTTGGCCTTCTTGTCCTTGCCGGTCGTGTCGTTGGAGTGCGTCAGGCCGGCCATGAAGATCACGCCCGCTTCCTGGCAGAGGCCCTGCACGGCGACCGCGACACCGGAGGAGGAGCCACCGGAGATCATGATCGCGCCGTCCTTCTCGATCATCGAGCGTGCGGAGGCGCGGGCCGCGTCGGACTTGGTCTGGGTGTCGCCGGTCACGAATTCGACCCGCTTGCCCATGATGCCGTTGCCCTCGAGGGCGTTGGACGAGAAGGTCTGCAGCATGCCGCCGTCGCCTTCGCCGTTCAGGTGCTCGACGGCCAGTTCGAAGGCGCGGAGCTCGTCGGCGCCCTCATCGGCGTAGGGGCCGGTCTGGGGGACGTTGAAGCCGAGCGTGACGGTGTCGCCGGTCGGGTTGTTGGTGAAGCTCTCCTGCGCCCTCAGGTAGGTCGGCAGCGCGAGGCCGGCGCCGGCCACGGCGCCCGTCTTCATCACGCCGCGACGGGTGAAGTTGGATTTGGTCATTTAGAACCCTCCCTATGGTGACAGGTGCGCAGGATCTCCTCCATCCGGCACACCCGGCGCTGTGGTCAGCGCGTCCACACTATCGGGCGTGTTCGGAAAATTAGGCAACAAGTCCCTGTGGCTGCGTAACTTTTTTGTAAAGACATACACACTGCGGCTGTGTAAGCTGTAAATTGGTTTTCTCGCGGGTGCAGAAAGCGTCTGTATCGAAAGGGTTTTGCCGATGCCCCAGGGGCAATTCACGGGCAGCCGGATCCGCGAGCGGCGGATCGACCAGGGCCTGCGTCAGGCGGAGCTCGCCAAGCAGGCCGGGATTTCGCCGTCCTACCTCAACCTGATCGAGCACAATCGCCGCAGAATCGCGGGCAAGCTGCTCAACGAGATCGCCCGCGCGCTGGGTCTGGACCCGCAGGTGCTCTCCGACGGGGCCGAAAGCGGCACGCTCGACGCCCTGCGCCGCGCCGCCGCGCGGGCGGGCGAGGGACCGGGGGAGGCGGAGCTCGACCGGATCGAGGAGTTCGCCGGCCGGTTTCCCGGCTGGGCCGGGCTGCTGGCCGCGCAGGACCGGAGCCTCGATACGCTGGAGGCGCGCGTCAGGGGCATGTCGGACCGGCTGGCCCACGACCCGCAGCTCGCGAGCTCGCTGCACGAGGTGATCTCGGCGGTGACCTCGATCCGCTCGACTTCCGGGATCCTGACCGGGGGCGAGGAGATCGACGCGGACTGGCAGGCCCGATTTCACCGCAACATCTACGACGACGCCCAGAGGCTCGCCGACAGCTCGCAGGCGCTGGTGCGCTACCTCGACGAAACGGGCGCGGAGCGGGGTGCGCCGCTCTCCGCGATCGAGGAGGCCGATGCGCTGATCGAGGCCCGGGGCGGGCACCTGCCGGAGATCGAGCGGGAGGGCGCAGAGGCGATCGAGGCCGTTCTCGCCGACGCCACCGAGCTCGTCTCGGGAGCGGGCCGGGCCGTGGCGCGGCAACGGCTCGAGCGCTACGCGGCGGATGCCGGGGTCCTGCCGCTGGCAGCGTTCTCCGAGGCGGCGCGGGACGAGGGCCACGATCCGCTGGCGCTCTCCCGCAGGTTCGGGGTGCCCCTGCCTCGGGTCATGCGGAGGCTCGCGTCCTTGCCGCCGGAGCGGGGGCACCCGGTCACCGGGCTCGCGATCTGCGACGGCGCGGGGGTGCTGACCGCGCTCACTCCGCTGTCGGAAGCGAGCCTGCCGCGGGCGGGCGGAGCCTGTCCGCTCTGGCCGCTCTTCGAGGCGCTCTCGCGGCCGGGCCAGCCGCTCAGGTCGCTTGTCAGGCTGCCGTCGGGCACCTCGCCCGCGCTCCTGGCCTATGCCGTCTGCGAGCCGCTTGGCGGGGTGGGCTATGGCGCTCCGGTGACCCACGAGGCGACGATGATCTACACGGCCGCTCCGCCGGATATGGCGGGGGAGGAGGCCCGGGCGGTCGGCCTCTCCTGCCGGATCTGTCCGAGGGACGACTGCGCGGCGCGGCGGGAGCCGTCGATCCTTGCCGGGGCGGATCTTGCCGCGCGGTGAGGCTGTCCAAATTTGGACAGTGCCTTAAGATACTGATAATAGTAGAAAAGCCGGAATGTCGGCGGCGCCGTTAACCTTTGTCGTCCCGCCGTGCCGTCCTGGACGCAACCAGCGTCAGGCCGAGACAGCCCAGGCCGCCGAGGCAGGCGACCGCACCCATCGGCAGCGGCGTGCCGTCGGCCAGCGCGCCGACCAGCGCGGCGCCGATCATGCCGCTTCCGTACTGGATCGCCCCCACCACGGCCGAGGCGCTGCCCGCCCCGCGGGTAACCTTCGCCAGGGCCCCGGCGATGGCGTTCGCGGTGATCAGGCCATTCAGGGCGTTGTACAGGAAACTGGCGAGGATCAGCCCCGCCACGCCGAAGAGATCGGTCCCGGCGACCACCACGAAGAAGAGACCGGCCAGCGCCGCCCCGGCCGCGCCGCCGCGCAGCATCCGGTCGGAGCCGACCCGCGTCACCAGCCGCGCGTTGACCATGTTCGCGATCATCAGGCCGAAGACGCCGGACGCGAAGACCAGCGCGTAGGCCGACGGCGAGAGCCCGTGGTAGGTCACGAAGGCGAAGGGCCCGCCTGCAACCACGGCGAAGACACCGACATAGAAGAAGCCGATCGCGCCCGCATGGGCCATGAGGGCGCGGTTGCCGAGCAACTCGGCGTAGGTTCGGAAACTCCGTCCGATGGCATCCTCGGATCGGTCCTCCGGCGGCAGGCTCTCGGACAGTCCGGCAACCGCGGCAAGCGTCCCGAGACCGATGGCGACGAGCGTCCAGAAGATCGCCTGCCAGCTGGCGAGCGCCAGGATCTGCGCGCCCACCAGCGGCCCGAGGAGCGGCGCGACGGCCATGACGGTCATCAGCGTCGAGAGGACCCGCGCCGCACGGTCGCGGTCGTAGAGGTCACGCACCATGGCGCGGGCGAGGGCCACGCCGGCGCTCGCCCCCAGCGCCTGCACCACGCGCCAGGAGATGACGTGCCAGGGTTCGGTGGCCAGCGCGCAGCCCGCCGAGCCGAGGGCGAAGACCGCGAGCCCGGCCATGATCGGCCCGCGCCTCCCGAACCGGTCGCTCACCGGTCCCCAGAGAAGCTGGCCCGCGCCGAAGCCCAGCAGGTAGGTGGAGACGACGAGCTCCAGCTCGCCCTCTGCCGCGCCGAGCGCCTCGGCCATGGCGGGAAGAGCGGGCAGGAAGAGGTCCGTCGAGATCGAGGCGAAGGCCAGCAGGACGCCCAGCGTCAGCAGCAGGCGAAGTTCGCCTGTCCCTTGGTCTCGGACCGCGTCGCTCATCGGGCGGTGTTGGCCCGCGCCGGAGTCGTTCTCATGCCGCGTCTCCTCTCCTGCCACCGGACCTACCAGCCGGGAAAGGCGCAAGCGAGACGTCGGCCCCGCAAACGGTGATGAGCCGGGCTCATGAGTTGCGGGCCCGTTTCTGTGCGCGGACCCGGTGCGGGCTAGGTGTTCGGGTAGCGCGCCGGTTCCGGTGCCGCCCCAGAGACCAGGGAGCCGACACATGTCCCAGGACGATCCGACCCACCGCCCCGGCCAACCGGACCCGCAGGTCCCGCGATACGACGCTCCGGCAGGCGGCTGGGGGTCGCTAAAGGGCATCGCCTCGGTCGCCCGCCACACGCAGGTCTCGAGCGACGCCCTCAAGGCGCTCTGGCGGCAGAACAAGCCCGGGGGCGTGATGTGTACCGGCTGCGCCTGGGCGAAGCCCGCCAACCACGAGACCGTCGAATTCTGCGAGAACGGCGCCAAGGCGACGATCTGGGAACTGACCCGGGCGCGTTGCACCCCGGAGGTCCTCGCAGCGCACAGCCTGGAGGAGCTCCGCAGCTGGCCCGACCACGACCTCGAGCAGCTCGGGCGGCTGACCCATCCCATGCGGTACGATCCCGAAAGCGATACCTACGTCGCCGTGTCCTGGGAGGAGGCCTTCGCCGGGATCGGGGCCGAGCTTAAGTCGATAGACCCGGCGGACTCCGTCTTCTACTCCTCCGGCCATGCGGGCCTCGAGGCGGCCTTTCTCTACCAGCTCTTTGCCCGGGCCTACGGGCACAACAACCTGCCGCAGTCCTCCAACATGTGCCACGAGACGACGAGCGTCGGCCTCAAGCAGCTCATCGGATCGCCGGTGGGCACCTGCGTCCTGCCGGACTTCGAGGACTGCGACGCCATCCTGTTCTTCGGGCAGAACACCGGGACGAACAGCCCGCGGTTCATGCGGACGCTGAAGAACGCGGTGGACCGGGGCTGCCGGATCGTGACCTTCAACCCGGTGCGCGAGCGGGGGCTGGTCGAGTTCGTTGACCCGCAGCACCTCTCCGCCATGGCGACGGGGTCGGGGACCCGGATCTCGGAGCACTACTTCCAGGTCCGTCCCGGCGGCGACGTGGCGGTCCTGGCCGGGATGATCAAGCTGGTCCTGGAGGCCGAGGCCGAGGCGCCCGGAACCGTACTGGACCAGGACTTCATCGACGCGGAGACGGCGGGGTTCGAGGAGATGGCGGCGACCGTCTCGGCCATGAGCTGGGAGGACATCGAGGAGGCCTCGGGCCTCGACCGCGAGATGATCACCACGGCGGCGGAGGTCTACCTCGGCGCGAAGAAGGTCATCGCGATCTACGGCATGGGGCTGACGCAGCACGTGGGCGGCTTCGACAACCTCGGGATGCTGGTGAACCTGCTGCTCCTGCGGGGCAACATCGGCCGGTCGGGGGCGGGGATCAGCCCGGTGCGGGGACACTCCAACGTGCAGGGGCAGCGGACGGTGGGCGTCGCGGAGAAGCCCGGGCTCGTGCCGCTGGACAAGCTGGAGGAGCTCTTCGGCATCACCTGCCCGCGCGAGGAGGGGATGAACGCGGTCCATGCCTCGCAGGCGATCCTGGAGGGGCGGGCGAAGGCGATGATCCTCCTGGGCGGCAACCTCGTGCGGGCGCTGCCGGACAGCGCGCGGATGGAGGGGGCCTGGGGGGCGCTGGACCTCACGGTCTACATCGCGACCAAGCTGAACCGGTCGCACCTCACGCCGGGCAGGGCCTCCTACATCCTGCCCTGCCTGGGGCGGCTGGACGAGGACATGCAGGCGACGGGGCGGCAGGCGGTGACCATCGAGGACTCGCTCAGTCACATCCACGGGTCGGTCGGCGCGGCGACACCGGCCTCGGAGCACCTGCTGTCGGAGGTGGCGATCGTGGGCGGGCTGGCGAAGGCGGTGCTGGAGCCGAACCCGAAGCTCGCCTGGGACGACTGGACGGGGGACTACGGGCTGGTGCGGGACCTGATCGAGGCGGTCTACCCGGGGGACTTCCGGGACTTCAACGCGCGGATGTTCGAGCCGGGGGGCTTCTACCGGGGCAACCCGGCGCGGGAGCGGGACTGGCAGACCGAGGGCGGGCGGGCCTGGTTCACGGCGCCCTCGGGGATCAGCGCGCTGGGGGCGCGGCCGGGGGAGGGGCAGATGACGCTGGTCACGCTGCGGTCGAACGACCAGTTCAACACGACGATCTACGGCTACGAGGACCGGCTGCGGGGACTGTCGGGGGCGCGGGACGTGGTGCTGATCAACCCCGACGAGATGGCGCGGCGGGGGCTCTCGGAGGGGCAGCGGGTGGACCTGGCCTGCGCGGTCGAGGACGGGGTGGAGCGGGTCGTGCGGGGGCTGGCGGTGACGCCCTTCGACCTGCCGGCGGGCTGCGTGGCCGGGTACTACCCGGAGCTGAACCCGCTGGTGCCGGTGGACTACTGCGAGACCCGGTCGGGGACGCCGGCCTACAAGGGCACGCCGGTCGTCCTGCGGAGGTGAGAGCGGGCGGCCGGAGCCTCCGCCCCCGGACCCGGCCCCGCCGGGAGTGACCCGCCCGGAGAGAGCCCTCCCTCCTCGCCGGGGTGGGGTCCCGAGGCTGTCCAAGGTTGGACAGGGTGGTAAGTCGTTGGGATAGATGGGGAATCGTGGTTAACAAGGTTTTTGTTAACCATTTAACGAGGATCATCTGAGACGAGTTCTGAACTTCTCAATAGCTATGGACGAGAGGGGGTCACACACCAGGCCATGGCATTTCGAGGCCTCTCTACTGTCGAGTCAGGCGACGGCAATAGTGAGATCGTTTTCCTCACGTGGGGCGATCATCTCTCTTGGATTGAGGCTTCTCTCAGATCTATACAGGTGATGGCGGAGCTCGGCATTGAGGTCAGCTGCAGAACCTTAGGAAAGCTTGTCTGCCTGCATGGTCTTCTGTAGCCTGCGCAAATTGCACTTTGGTATGTGCATCAGTTTGGGGTACGGTGAAGGGAACCGGAAGAGTGAGTGAATATTTTGAGATTGCATATGCGGCGGCTTCGAAACGACTCTGCCTCTTTACGGGTACCGGTTTTTCAAAGGCGCTAACGAAAGGCGAAGTCCCCGGCTGGCAAGAACTCCTCGAATCAGTATGTGACAACCACGTTCAAAATCCAGATCTGAAAGATTCATTGTTTCCTGAAGATAGTCCGAATCCACTTCAGCTTGAAGAAGCTGCTCAGATAATTGGAGTGGATCTTCTGGGTCAGTCTAAGGATATTCACGAGATCGTCTCGGAGGAAATTGGGGAAATCGAACCAACCGAAATACCAGATAGTGTGTCTGAGTTTTTCTCGGAAAGAAGTTTTCGTATTGTAACCACGAACTACGATAAGCTGTCCGAGCAACTTGTAGGTTCTGATTGCCAATCGCTCGGGCCCGGTATGCCTGTACCGAAGTCCAACAGCCGAGTGAAGGTTTTTCATGTTCACGGATCTATTGACCATCCGCCTCGCATGGTTATTACGGCAGATGACTATTTCAACTTCATGACATCAGAGACGTATTTCTCGAGGAAGTTGAGCACGGTGCTTCACGAGAACACTGTCGTTGTACTAGGTTATTCTTTGGGCGATACAAACTTGAAGACTATTCTTAGCGACCATAGCGGCTTCATGCGAGAGCATTTCGTTGGTAGCAGTATCTTCTTTGTCTCACGTAGCCAAATTGATCAGCCTCTCCGAGATTACTATTCAGCTTGCTACGGTATCAGGGTCATTGACAATACTGAGGTCGAGGAATTCTTTGGGGAGCTTAATCGACAACTTCCGAGGGCGGAAATGGTCCTAGATAGATCGATCAGGAGTCTAAATAAAGTATTGCACGACGATAAGATGTTTAAAAATAGCTTCCTTAAGATGGAAGACTCTTTCTCGGAAATTGTATCTGCTCTAGGCGCTCAGGGGATTAGCCTGGAGAGCAGAGACGTCGTGAGAATGTTTGGGGACATTTTGGAAAGAAAGAAGGGGCTATGTGGTGAGTCGGGTGCTTGGGAGCAATACGAGCATCTTGCAGCATGGCTGGTAAATGTTGGCGCATTGATTGAAATTCGAGAGCGCTCTCTTGAGGCGCCTTATCTTCAAGTTGTCAAATTCTCTATGGAGCATATGAGCAAGCAAAAGCAGTTAGGTTACTCATGGCATGCGTACAAGCGTTGGGAAGCTGGTTGGAAGAATGTGCGCGCATCGAATCGTAGCATGATACGAGATTTCATTCTTGAAAAATCAGACGATCCTGATGCGAAGAGGATCGTGTCTCTTGGCTGAAAACGGGCCGTATTTGGATGGTGACTTGGATCGATATCGGCCTCCTCAGAGCTGGAACATGGGTGTGTAGCATAGACAGCCTCGAAGCTTGCATAATCTCTAATCTGGAGGCTGCTCGGTCGGTTGCCGGTCATACTCGGGCTTGCCTCTGGATCACTGACACCCAACCACTTTGACATCCCCCCTCACTTGGCCCGATAACATCCTCATCCGGCGGGGCACGCTCCCACCGGCCAGACCCAGGGGGAGGTTGGGGATGGGCAAGCGCGTGCTCGTCATCGAGGACGAGCCGAACATCATCGAGGCCATCAGCTTCATCCTGAGCCGCGACGGCTGGACCGTGCACACGCACGCCGACGGCGCCACGGCCATGGACAAGCTCAAGGCCCATCCGCCCGACGTGGTGATCCTCGACGTCATGCTGCCGGGGCGCTCGGGCTTCGACATCCTGCAGGAGCTGCGCCAGACGGAGGGGCTCTCGGGGCTGCCCGTCCTGATGCTCACCGCGCGGGGGCAGACCAAGGACCGCGAGCTCGCCGAGCGGCTGGGGGTCACGCATTTCATGACCAAGCCCTTCTCGAACGCCGAGGTGCTGACCCAGGTCCGGGAGCTCAGCGAGGCATGAGAGGGCCCACGGGGCAGAGCATCTTCCTCGCCTCGGCCTCGTTCCGCCGCCGGCGCCTGCGGGACGCCGCGCGGATGCTGCCGCTCTTCGGCGCGGTGCTGATCCTGCTGCCGCTGCTGAACTCCGGCTCGGAGGGCGCCTCGACCGCGGGCGTGCTGGTCTACCTCTTCGGCCTCTGGGCGGTGCTGATCGCCGTGGCCGCCGTGCTCTCGCGGCTGGTCCGGCCGCAGGCGGACGAGACCGGAGAGGCGGAGCGCCCGGAGGAGGGGCGGTGATCTCCTTCAACCTGCTGGTCGCCGTGGCCCTGGGCTACGTCGCCTTCCTCTTCGCCGTGGCCTTCCTCGCGGAGCGGCGGGCGGCCTCGGGCCACGACAGCTGGCTGCGCTCCTCGGCGATCTACACGCTGTCGCTGTCGATCTACTGCACCGCCTGGACCTTCTACGGCGCGGTGGGCTACGCCGCGCGCTCGGGCCTGGAGTACCTGACGATCTACCTCGGCCCCACTATCGTCATGGTCGGCTGGTGGTGGATCCTGCGCAAGCTGGTGCGGATCGGCCGGAGCCAGCGGATCACCTCGATCGCCGACCTCATCTCCTCGCGCTACGGCAAGTCCACGCAGCTCGGCGTGATCGTCACGCTGATCGCGGTGATCGGGACCACGCCCTACATCGCGCTGCAGCTGCAGTCGGTGACGCTGTCCTTCTCGGTCTTCGCCGAGGCGGCGGGCCGGCAGTGGGGCGAGGCCGAGCTCTGGGGCGCGGGGCTCTGGGTGGCGGCGGGGCTCGCCGTCTTCACCATCCTCTTCGGGACGCGGAACCTCGACGCGAACGAGCGGCACCACGGCATCGTCATGGCGATCGCCGTGGAGGCGGTGGTCAAGCTCGGGGCGCTGCTGGCGGTGGGCGTCTTCGTCGTGTGGCAGCTGGCGGGGGGCATCGGGCCGATGCTGGCGCAGATCGACGCCTCGCCGATCTCGGAGTGGGACCAGCCCGGCGGCCGCTGGGCGGGGCTCACGTTCCTCTCCGCCGCGGCGCTGCTCTGCCTGCCGCGGATGTTCCAGGTGCTGGTGGTGGAGAACTCGGACGAGCGGCACCTCGGGACCGCGAGCTGGGCCTTCCCGCTCTACCTCATGCTCATGAGCCTCTTCGTCGTGCCGATCGCGGTGGTGGGGCTCGACCTGCTGCCCGAGGGGGCGAACCCCGACCTCTTCGTGCTGACGCTGCCGCTGAGCCAGGGGCGGGAGTCGCTGGCGATGCTGTCGTTCCTGGGCGGGCTCTCCTCGGCGACCTCCATGGTCATCGTGGCGACCATCGCGCTGGCGACCATGGTGTCGAACCACATCGTGGTGCCGGCCTGGCTCTCGACCCGGTCGGAGGGGGCGATGGTCTCGGGCGACGTGCGCTCGGTGGTGCTGACCTCGCGCCGGGCCTCGATCGTGGGCGTGCTGGCGCTGGGGTATCTGTACTTCCGGCTGTCGGGGGGCGGGGCGCTGGCGGCCATCGGGCTCATCTCCTTCTGCGGGGTGGTGCAGATCCTGCCCGCGATGCTGGGCGGCATCTTCTGGCGGGGCGCGACGCGGCGCGGGGCGGCGACGGGGCTGATCGCGGGGTTCGGGCTCTGGGCCTGGACGCTCTTCCTGCCCAGCTTCGGCGAGAGCGGGGTGATCTCCGCGCGGGTCCTGGCGGAGGGGCCCTGGGGGATGGAATGGCTGCGACCCTATGCGCTCTTCGGGATCGAGGGGCTCGACCCGGTGGTGCATACGCTTCTGTGGTCGATGCTGCTCAATACCTTCGTCTTCTTCATGGTCTCCGTGGTGAGCTTCCCGACGCCGCTGGAGCGGCTGCAGGGCGCGCAGATCGTCAACGTCTTCGAGCATTCCGCCGGCCCCCGGACATGGTCGCGGCAGGCGGCGGGTGCGGAGGACCTGCTGATCATGGCGCAGCGGATCCTCGGGCCGGTCGAGGCGCAGACGATCTTCTCTTCCGAGGCCCGGCGGCAGGGCAAGACCGGCTACCTGCCGGACGTGACGCCGGATTTCGTGGACTTCATCGAGCGCGAGCTGGCGGGCTCGGTCGGCGCGGCGACGGCCCATGCGATGATCGGGCAGATCACGGAGGGCGTGACGGTCTCGGTGGAGGACCTGATCGCCGTGGCCGACGAGACCGCGCAGATCATGGAGTATTCCCACAAGCTGGAGCTCAAGAGCCGGGAGCAGGAGCGCACGGCCCGCGCCCTGCGCGAGGCCAATGCCAAGCTCACCCAGCTCTCGATCCAGAAGGACGCCTTTCTCAGCCAAATCAGTCACGAGTTGCGCACGCCCATGACCTCGATCCGCGCCTTCTCGGAGATCCTGCGCGACGGGGAGATGGACGCGGCGGGCCAGGAGAAATTCGCCGGGATCATCCACGACGAGGCGGTGCGGCTGACCCGGCTCCTCGATGACTTGCTGGACCTCTCGGTGCTGGAGAACGGCAACGTGACGCTCAACCGGCAGGAGGGGATGCTCTCGGACCTGCTGGACCGCGCGATTTCGGCGGCGGGTGTCGGCGAAACCATGCGGATCCGGCGGGACCGGGCGAGCGAGGCCGTGCTGCTGGAGACCGATCTCGACCGGTTGGCCCAGGTCTTCATCAACCTGATCACCAACGCGCGGAAGTATTGCGGCGCGGAGGACCCTGAGCTGCGGATCGAGGTGCGGCGGATCGGCGGCCGCGACGTGGTCGACGTGATCGACAACGGCGAGGGCATCGCGCTGGAAAGCCGCGAGGTGATCTTCGAGAAGTTCTCGCGCCTCGGCGACGACGGCAAGGCGGGCGGCGCGGGGCTGGGTCTCGCCATCTGCCGCGAGATCATGGAGCGGCTCGGCGGAGCGATCAGCTACCAGCCGGGGCAGGGCGGCGCGGCCTTCCGGGTGACCCTCCCCGAGGCGCGGGCGCTGGCGGCGGAGTGAGCGGGCTAAACCTTCTGGTAAGTCCGGGCGCCTAGTCTCCGGTCAACCGGTGGGACCGACGGCTGGCATGACCGATCAGGACATCAGAACGGTGCTCGCCCGCATGGCGCGTGCGGGGGAAGGGGGCGGTCCCGTCGGGGCCGTCACTCCGGCGCGCGCGCTGCGCCTGGCGGTGGCCCGCGCCGTGGAGTCGGTCGCGGGGGTCGAGGTCTCGGTCGGCGCGGTGAGCGAGGAGGTGCTGGATCTCGACAGCCTCGTTGCCGACCGGACGGGGGCGGAGCTGATCCTCTGCCTTGACGGTCCGGCGGGGCTGGACGGCATTGCCGCCATCGACGGCGAGTTGCGCGCGGCGCTGGTGGAGGCGCAGACGATGGGCCGGCTCTCGGCCTCCCCGGCTCCGGAAAGGCCCGTTTCGGTCGCGGACGCGGCGCTGGCGCGGCCGGTCATCGATGCGATCCTCGGCGAGCTGCTGGTGGCAGCCGCACCGACCGCGCTGGCGGGCTGGACGGAGGGCCTGCGCGCCGGTGCGCGGATGGAGAGCCCGCGCGCCGTCGGTCTGCGGCTGGCCGAAGGGAGCTACCGCACAGTGCGCCTGACCGTGGACCTCGGCGTGGCGGAGCGCGAGGGGCACCTGACGCTCGCGCTTCCTCCGGAGCGCGGTGAGCCCAACGAGGAGGACGAGGGCGGATGGTCCGACCGCATGGAAGAGGCGGTGCTGGGCGCCCCGGCGGCTCTGACGGCGGTTCTGCACCGGATGCCGATCTCCTACGAGCGGCTCGCCGCGCTCCGACAAGGGGCGCTGCTTCCGCTGGAGGGCGTGACGGTCTCCTCGGTCCGGCTGGAGGGGCCTGGCGGGCGCCTGGCGGCGCGCGGACGGCTGGGCCGTGTGAGCGGGCTGAAGGCCGTGCGGGTGGAGACTCCCCCGCCGCCGGAACTGGAAGACGCGGAGCCGGGGCTCTCCCTTCCGGGTGCAATGGAGACCGGGGACGTTGAGGCGGCTTGGGAGCCGCCGGGTGACCCACCGGGTGAGGAAGAGTTGCCTGCGATGTCGCTGGACGGCGACGCCGACCCCGGGGGCGACTTCGAGCCGGGAGAGATGAGCGTCGGGGATTTCTCGTTCGACGAGGACGCCGGGGATGCGGCGGAGTGAGTGCCGGGGAGCGGCCCGTGGGTCGCTCCCCGGAGGATTGTCGATCAGGCCGGGGCGACGGCCTCGAGCTGCGGCCTGAGGCCGGAGAGGTCGTATCCCTGCTGCGCCGCGGTGCCGATGGCCTCGTCGGGCGAGACGGCCCCCTCGCGGACCTGCCCCAGCGCCCAGAGCACCGTGCAGCGGTTGCCGGAGGCGCAATAGGCGAAGACAGGGCCCTCGGCGGCTTCGAGCGCCTCCATCTGGCGGTCCACCAGTTCCATGCCGAACGCGGCATGGGAGAAGGGGTTCTCGACGAAGGTCAGACCCGCCGCCTCGGCCGCCGCGCGCAGGTCGGCGGCCTGCTGGCCGGGGGGCACCTCGGCGTCGGGCCGGTTGCATATGACTGTGGTGTAGCCCGCAGCCTTGATCCCGGCGATGTCGTCGGGGCTGATCTGCGGGCTGACCGCGTATGTCTCGGTAATGGGCTTCACGTCCCTGTCCTTCTTCCCGGTGTTGCGCGGCAGGTTAGGCCGGGAGCGGAAGGGCGTCCAGCCGCCGCCGCGCCGACGGAGCGAGACGCATGCCCAGAAGCAGCGCGCCCGCGAAGACGAGTCCCTCGGTCCCGCCGAAGCTTAGAGAGGCCACGGCCGGGCCCGGGCAGAGACCGGTCAGACCCCAGCCCATGCCGAAGAGCGTGGAGCCCAGCACCAGCTGGCGGCCCAGGCGCGGCTCGGGCGGAGGCGGGAAGGCCTTCGCGAAGGCGGGCCGTCGGCCCCGGGTCAGTTGCCAGGCGACCGCCATGGGAAGGATCGCGCCGCCCATGACGAAGGCCAGCGTGGGATCCCAGTCGCCGAAGATGTCGAGCCAGCCCTGCACCTTGCGGGTGTCGGTCATGCCCGAGATCAGGAGACCGGCGCCGAAGATGCCGCCGGCGAGCAATGCAACGAGCCTGCGCATCAGATCACTCCCAGGAGGTGGCGGAAGAGGACCACGGTGAGCCCGCCCGCGCCGATGTAGAAGACCGTGGCGACGATGCCCCGGAGAGAGAGTCGCGAGATGCCGCAGACGCCGTGGCCGCTGGTGCAGCCATTGGCGATCCGCGTCCCGAGCCCCACGAGGAGGCCGCCCGCCGCGAGGACGGCGAGGTTCGAGGTAGCGTGGGTGTCCGCGCCGCCTGCGAGGAACGCCAGCACGGCCGGCACGCCGAGAAGGCCCGCGAGGAAGAACCAGCGTTCGGTCGCGTCATCGCCGCGGGCCGAGCCGTCGACGAGCCCGCCGACGATGCCGGAGGCGCCCATGATGCGGCCGTTCAGCAAAAGGTAGGTCGCAGCGGCGAGGCCGATCAGCCCTCCGCCAGCAAACCCCCAGAGCCAGGGGGTGATCGTCTCGGTCATGTCGTGGTCTGCCCTTTTTTCTGGGTTTTCCCGGCCGTCAGGGGGCCGGACTGGAAAACATGTTCGATGGCGCATATATTCGAGCCCAGAAACATTTCAAGATTAAAATGTATCGGCGCTGCGAGGAAACGGGCCCCTATGGACGACATCATCATTTCCGACGAGGTCATGGCGCGGAACGCGGACGAGGCGGCGACGCTCCTGCGGGCCCTGTCCAATCCGGCCCGTCTGCGCCTCCTCTGCGCGCTCGTGCCGCGTGAGCGGAGCGTGGGCGAGCTCGAGGATGTGCTCGGCGCCAGCCAGTCCTACGTCTCGGGCCAGCTGGCGCGGCTGCGCAGCGAGGGGCTCGTCACCACCGAGCGCGAGGGGCGGGTCATCCGGTATCGCCTCTCGGACCCCAGGGTCACACCGGTGCTGGAGCGTCTCTACGAGGTCTTCTGCGCCGAGGACGCCGTCGGCTGAGGCACAGAAATGAGGCCTGGGGGCCTCGTCCCCCGAAATTTCGGGCCTGACTGCCTGCCGCAGGGACATGCTGCCCTTGCGCGACGCCTCCCGGCCGGTCCTAATGTGCGCAACTCCGCCGGGGGGCTCGGAGGACCGGGATGAATGACACCGTGAAGTACCGCGTCCGCGAGAGGGTGGCGATCGTCACCCTTGCGGCGCCGCCGACCAATCCGCTGACGCCCGAGATGCGTCGCCGGCTGTGGGAGGTGTTCGGCCAGCTCACCGCCGACGAGCGCGTCCACGCCGCGATCATTGTCGCCGAAGGCGAGGGGTTCTCGGCCGGACCCGACATCCGCGAGGGGGGCGACGGGCCGGGTGCCCCGACGCTGGGCGAGCTCTGCCGCAGGATCGAGGACTGTCCGAAACCGGTCGTCGCGGCGATCCACGGCCATGCCCTGGGCGGCGGTGCGGCACTCGCGCTGGCCGCGCACTACCGTCTGGCAGAGCCCGATGCCCGCATCGGGTTTCCCGAGGTCCACCTCGGCCTCGTCGCCGGAGGGGGCGTCACGCAGCGCCTGCCGCGGCTCGTGGGGGCCGAGGCGGCGATCTCCATGCTGCTGTCGGGGCGGCCGCTGACGGCGGAGGCAGCGCGGAGCGCGGGCCTGATCGACGGTGTCGTGGTCGGGCACCTGCCAACGGGCACCCATACGTTCGCGGGCTCGCTGATCGAGGGCGGCAAGCCGCCCCGGCCGGTGCGCGCGCGGCGCGATGCCATGTCCGACGGCATCGCCTATTCCGACGCCGTGGCCGAGGCGCGGGCGGCACTGGGGTCGCCGCCCACGCGCGCCCCGGGCCTCATCGTCGACTGCATCGAGGCCGCGCAGCTCTTGCCCTTCGACGCCGGTCTCGCCTTCGAGCAGGCGGCGCGGGAGGAAAGCCGGGCCGATCCTCACGCCGCGGCGCTCGCGCATATGTTCCGGGCGGAACGTCGGATCTCGGCGCGCCTGCTTACCAGCATCGAGGGCCGGCGCACGATTGCCGAGCCCGAGGGGGCCGAGATCGTGGGCCGCCTGCGCCACGTCATGGGGCAGGCGGTTTCGACGCTGACCCAGGCGGGAACGCCTACGGCGCAGATCGACCGGGCGATGGTCGACTACGGTTTCGCCGCCACGGCCTTCGGCGGGGGCGAGGGCGGCGCAGGCCCGGAGGGGGCGCAGATCATGCGGAAGATCCTGGCGGTTCTCATGGCCGAAGGCGCGCGCCTCGTTGAGACCGGACGCGTCGACCGGGCCGCCGACGTGGATGTCCTCGCGGTCTACGGGCTCGAATTCCCGCGCCACAAGGGCGGGCCGATGCACGGCGCGCAGGCCATGGGCCTGCTCAAGCTCAAGCGCGAGATGACCGGCTGGGCGGCGGAGTCCTCGCTCTGGGAGGTGCCGCGGCTGCTTGAAGAGGCGGTCAAATACGCGGGCGGCTTCGACGAGGCCCGGCTCACGGAACGCGCCCTGGCCTGACCCGGAACGAGAAACGCCCCGCGGCGGGCGCGGGGCGTCTGGTTCATTTGCGATGTCGCGAGGGCTGCTCAGCCTGCGCTGGCGGATTCCTTGCGGTCCTCGGCGTAGATCATGAGCGGCGAGGCATCGGGGCCGACGGCCTCTTCGTTGACGACCACCTCGTCCACATCGTCCAGGCCCGGCAGGTCGAACATCGTGTCGAGCAGGATGTCTTCCATGATCGAGCGGAGGCCGCGTGCGCCGGTCTTGCGCGCGATGGCCCGCTGGGCGATCGCCTTGAGCGCGTCGTCGGTGAAGGTCAGCGTCGTATCCTCGAGCTCGAACAGGCGCTGGTACTGCTTGACCAGGGCGTTCTTCGGCTGGGTCAGGATGGTGACCAGAGCGTCCTCGTCGAGGTCCTCGAGCGTGGCGATGACGGGAAGACGGCCGACGAACTCGGGGATCAGGCCGAACTTCAGCAGGTCCTCGGGCTCGAGGTCCGAGAAGACCTCGCCCACGCCGCGCTCGTCGACGTCACGGACGTCGGCGCCGAAGCCCATTGCGGAGCCCTTGCCGCGCTGGCTGATGATCTTGTCTAGGCCCGCGAAGGCGCCGCCGCAGATGAAGAGGATGTTGGTCGTGTCGACCTGCAGGAACTCCTGCTGCGGATGCTTGCGCCCGCCCTGCGGCGGCACGGAGGCGACGGTGCCCTCCATGATCTTGAGCAGGGCCTGCTGCACACCCTCGCCGGAAACGTCGCGGGTGATGGACGGGTTGTCCGACTTGCGGGTGATCTTGTCGACCTCGTCGATGTAGACGATGCCGCGCTGCGCCCGCTCGACGTTGTACTCGCTGGCCTGAAGAAGCTTCAGGATGATGTTCTCGACGTCCTCGCCGACATAGCCCGCCTCGGTCAGAGTCGTGGCGTCGGCCATGGTGAAGGGCACGTCGAGTATCCGGGCCAGCGTCTGCGCGAGCAGCGTCTTGCCGCAGCCGGTGGGGCCGATCAGCAGGATGTTCGACTTCGCGAGCTCGATGTCCGTCTTGCCGGCGTGGTTGAGGCGCTTGTAGTGGTTGTGGACCGCCACGGCGAGCACGCGCTTGGCATGCATCTGGCCGATGACGTAGTCGTCCAGCACCTCGGAAATCTCCTTGGGCGTGGGCACGCCGTCGGAGGACTTGAGCCCGGAAGATTTCGTCTCTTCCCGGATGATGTCCATGCAGAGCTCGACGCATTCGTCGCAGATGAACACCGTCGGGCCCGCGATGAGCTTGCGGACCTCGTGCTGGCTCTTGCCGCAGAAGCTGCAGTAGAGGGTGTTCTTTCCGTCGCTGCCTGACGCGTTCGCCATCTCGTGTATCCCTTGGCGTTTGTCGGTCGTCGACCCCGTCTCGACACCCTAGGGCGGCGCGACAGGGAGGACAACGCGAAATTGGGCGTCGTGAAGACGCCGCCGGGTCACGCTTCGGTGTCGCCCGGCTTGATGCGGCTTTCGACGATCTCGTCGATCAGGCCCCAGTCCTTGGCCTCTTCGGGGGACATGAAGTTGTCCCGCTCGAGCGCCTGTTCGACCTTCTTGAGGGTCTGACCGGTGTGCTTGACGTAGATCTCGTTGAGGCGCCGCTTGAGCTTCAGCGTCTCCTCGGCGTGGATCATGATGTCCGTCGCCTGGCCCTGGTAGCCGCCCGAGGGCTGGTGGACCATGATCCGGCTGTTGGGCAGGGAGAAGCGCAGGTCCTTGGCGCCGGCGGTCAGCAGGAGCGAACCCATGGAGGCCGCCTGGCCGATCACCAGCGTGGAAACCGGCGGCTTCACGTACTGCATGGTGTCGTAGATCGAGAGGCCCGATGTCACCACGCCGCCGGGGCTGTTGATGTACATCGAGATTTCCTTCTTCGGGTTCTCGGCCTCGAGGTGGAGCAGCTGCGCCACCACGAGCGAGGCCATCCCGTCGTGGACGGGGCCGTTCACGAAGATGATGCGCTCTTTCAGGAGGCGCGAGAAGATGTCGTAGGCCCGTTCGCCGCGGCTCGTCTGTTCGACGACCATCGGGACGAGGTTCATGTAGGTCTCAAGGGGGTCGTGCATCGGGCCTGCCTCTTTTGGAGTGGTCACGTCTTATCGGAATACGCCTTGCAGGAGTCTTAGTGGTGCGTCCGGGCGGGTTCAAGGAGACCCCAGCGCGGAAGAGGGTCAGCTGCCGTGCTGCAGGATCGGCCAGAGCGACAGCAGGAGGAGCCCCGCCATCACCACGTTGAAGGCGCGCAGGCGCGAAGGGCGGTCGAGGACGCGGCGCATCTGGGTGCCGAGCGCCGTCCAGAGACCGGTGGAGGGCAGGGAGACCGCGCCGAAGACCAGCACCGCCACCGCCACCGAGGCGGGGGTCCGGTCGGGCAGGTAGGCCGCCGTCGCCGAGAGCGCCATGGCCCAGGCCTTGGGGTTGACCCACTGGAAGGCGGCGGCCTGCAGGAAGGTCAGCGGCCGGCCGGTTTCCCGGTCCTCGATCCGCGGGGCGGCGGTGGCGATCTTGAAGGCGAGCCAGACCAGGAAGGCGATCGCTGCCGCCTTGAGGACCTGGTCGAGGATCGGAAAGCGCTCCAGCACCACGCCGAGGCCCAGGCCGGAGAGGCCGACGAGGACCATCATGCCGACGATGATCCCCCCGATATGGGGCAGCGTCCGGCGCAGACCGAAGTTCGCGCCCGATGCCATCAACATGACGTTGTTCGGCCCCGGCGTGATCGAGCCGGAGAGGGCGAAGCCCG
The DNA here is from genome assembly GCF_008710275.1 of Histidinibacterium aquaticum. Classification (GTDB taxonomy): domain Bacteria; phylum Pseudomonadota; class Alphaproteobacteria; order Rhodobacterales; family Rhodobacteraceae; genus Oceanicola; species Oceanicola aquaticus. The sequence continues at coordinate 89,672 of NZ_VYQE01000006.1, read as the reverse complement.
TCAGGGCGAGGAGCAGGGCAGGGGTCATCGGGCGGGTCTCGCGGGGAAAGCGCCCGCGCATCTCGCTCCGCCGAGAGGGCGAGCGCAAGTCATAGGAGCTATACAGGGGGCGCGGGCCGCGCCGGGCGGATCACTCCGCCGCGACGGCGCGGTTGGCGGGGGCCTCGGCATTGGCGTCGATGAAGTCGAGCACCAAAGGCCGGATGTTGTTGCGCCAGGAGCGGCCGGCGAAGATGCCGTAGTGACCGGCCCCGGGCTCGACGTGCCAGGCCTTCTTGCTCTCGGGCAGGCCGGTGAGCAGATCGAGCGCGGCGGCGCACTGGCCGGGGGCGGAGATGTCATCTTCCTCGCCCTCGACGGTCTTCACCGCGACGGTCGTGATCTTGTCGAAATTCACCCGCCGGCCGGCGACCTCGAAGACGTTCCGGATGATCTCGCGGCCCTTGAAGATGCGCTCGACCGTCGAGAGGTAGAACTCGGCCGGCATGTCCATGACGGCGAGGTACTCGTCGTAGAAGACGTTGTGCCGGTCGTGGTCGCTGCCCTCTCCCTTGGCCACCGCGAAGATCTGGTTGGTGAAGGCCTGGGTGTGGGTCGAGGCGTTCATGGAGATGAACGAGGCGAGCTGCAGCAGGCCCGGGTAGACCATCCGGCCGACGCCCGCGTACTTGAAGCCGACCCGCTGGATCATCGTCTCCTCGAGCTGGCCCATGGTGACGGAGTGCCCGAAGTCGGTGACGTCGGTGGCATTGGCGTCGGGATCGATGGGACCGCCGATGAGCGTGAGCGAGCGCGGCTGCGCCTCGGGCTCTTCCTCGGCGAGATAGGCGGTCGCGGCCAGCACCAGCGGCGCGGGCTGGCAGACGGCGACGACGTGCAGGTCGTCGCCCAGGTGGCGCATGAACTCGACCACGTGGAGCGTATAGTCCTCGACGTCGAACTTGCCGGCGCTGACGGGAATGTCGCGGGCGTTCTTCCAGTCGGTGATGAAGACCTCGGCGTCGGGCAGCAGGCTGACCACGGTCTTGCGCAGGAGCGTGGCATAGTGCCCCGACATGGGCGCGACGAGCAGGATGCGCCGCGCCTTGGGCTCGCGCCCGGCGACGGAGAAGTGCAGCAGGTCGCCAAAAGGCTTGGAGACGAGCGTCTCGACGCTGACGACGTGATCCCGGCCGTCGGGACCCGCGAAGGAGGGGATGCCCCAGTCGGGCTTGGCGATCATCCGGGCGAAGGACCGTTCCGTCACCTCGCCCCATGCGCGCAGCAGGCCCATGGCCGGATTCATCGCGACGGCGGGGTAGCTGCCGATGGCCTGCGCGGTGGCGCCGAGCCACTGGTTCGTGTTCCTCGCCGCCTCCATGAGGTCGTAGGTCAACATGTATTTCATGGGCGGACACCTCTTGCCGGGGTTGGCGCGTCCCCCTGCGCACACGTATGGTCACAACAACCGCGCACCGCTGATCCAGCGGATGCTGCAGGTGCAAAGTAGGGGGGAGACAGAGGGATGACAACTGAAAGTTCCGAAGACGTCACGGCTCTGACCCGGCTGGAGCGCAACATCGCCCGCATCGAGGAGCTGAGCCAGCGGCTGGTGAACACCTTCTCGGGCAAGCGCAGCGTACCGCCCTCCCTGCAGGCCCCGAGCCAGGACCTCTACATGAAGGCGGCCGCCGCCTACATGACTGAAATGATGACGAATCCCGCCAAGATCATCGAGCACCAGGTGGGCTACTGGGGCAAGACGCTGAAACACTACGCCGAGGCCCAGCAGGCGCTCGCCTCGGGCCAGCTGAAGGCACCGGAGGACGCGGGGCCGAGCGACCGACGGTTCTCGGACGAGCTCTGGGAAAGTCATCCCTTCTACAACTTCATCAAGCAGCAATACCTGCTGAACTCGGAGGCCGTCGACACGGCAGTCCAGAACATCGAGGGGCTGGAGCCGCGCGACAAACGGCGGCTGGAATATTTCTCGCGCCAGATCGTCGACATGTTCAGCCCGGCCAATTTCCTCGGCACCAACCCCGAGGCGCTGGCGCGGGCGGTGGAGACGGACGGCGAGAGCCTCGTGAAGGGCCTCGAGAACCTCGTCGCGGATCTTGAGCGCAACGACGGCGAGCTGGTCGTGACGCTTGCCGACCGCGATGCCTTCAAGGTGGGCGAGAACCTCGCCACGACGCCGGGGGAGGTCGTCTACCGCAATCACCTTTTCGAGCTGATCCAGTATGCGCCCACGACCGAGGAGGTGATGGAGATCCCGCTCGTGATCTACCCGCCGTGGATCAACAAGTTCTACATCCTCGACCTCAAGGAGAAGAACAGCCTCATCAAGTGGCTTGTGGACCAGGGCTATACCGTCTTCGTCGTCTCATGGGTGAACCCGGACGCGGGCTACCGCGACATCTCGATGACCGACTACGTCGAGGACGGCTTCCTCGCGGCGATGCGCGAGGTGAAGGCGATCTGCGGGACGAAGAAGATCAACGCGGTGGGCTACTGCATCGCGGGAACGACGCTGTCTTTGACGCTGGGCGTGATGAAGAAGCGCGGCGACACGAGCGTGAACTCGGCGACCTTCTTTACCACGCTGACCGATTTCTCGGACCAGGGGGAGGTCGGCGTCTTCCTCGACGACGATTTCGTCGACGGCATCGAGAAGGAGGTCGAGGAAGAGGGCTACCTCGACAGCTTCTACATGAGCCGGACCTTCAGCTTCCTGAGGTCGAACGACCTGATCTACCGGCCGGCGGTGAAGACCTACATGATGGGCGAGGCGCCCCCGGCCTTCGACCTGCTCTACTGGAACGGCGACGGCACCAACCTGCCGGCGACCATGGCGGTCGAGTACCTGCGCGGGCTCTGCCAGCAGGACAGGTTCGCGACCACCGGCTTCGAGGTGGCGGGCGAGACGGTGCAGATCGGCGACGTGACCGTCCCGATCTGCGCGGTGGCCTGCGAATCCGACCACATCGCGGCCTGGAAGAGCTCCTACCGCGGGGTCGGCAGGATGGGCTCGAAGGACAAGACCTTCATCCTGAGCGAGAGCGGCCATATCGCCGGGATCATCAACCCGCCCTCCAAGAAGAAGTACGGCCACTACATCCACGACGACCTGAGCCTGCCGCCCGAGGAGTGGCGCGAAGTGGCCGAGCGGCATGACGGATCCTGGTGGCCGCGGTGGGACGACTGGCTGCGGCCGAGGTCCGGCAAGACGGTCCCGGCGCGCGAGCCGGGCGATGCCGAACACGAGCCGATCGCCCCGGCGCCGGGCACCTACGTGATCGCCAAACCGGCCGCCTGAGGCCAGGCGCCTGACCGCGAGGTCCTGATTTTGCAGGGTTAACAGGCCTTTGGCTTCCCCGGCGACAATTTTTGCTGCAATGCAGAAAAAACCTTGAAATGCTGCGACGCAGCATGCATATTCCTGTGCAGACGCAGCACTGCCAAATCAGAAGGGATTTGACCAATGGCCACTGCCAAGACGCAAGACCTCACCACGATGATGAAGGACATGATGGGTGCCTTCCCCGTGGACACGAAGGCCATGGAAGAGGCCTTCAAGACCCAGACCACGCTGGCCGAGAAGCTCTCCGCGGTCTCCCTCGACGCCGCCAAGCAGTCCACCGACCTCTCCGCGAAGTGGATGCAGGATACGCTCGGCAAGATGACCGACATGACCAAGGCCAAGTCGGAGCCCGCCGACTACGCCAAGGCGATGACCGACTTCGCCTCGATGCAGGCCGAAGCCGCCGCCGAGCACATGGCCGCCTATGCCGAGATCGCCAAGAAGGTCCAGACCGAGACCATGGAACTCATGCTGGCCGCCGGCAAGGACATGACCGAAGACATGACCGCCGCCGCCAAGAAGGCGACCGAGGACATGACCTCGGCCACCAAGAAGGCCGCGACCGCTAAGTAAATCGAACGGTTTCCGGATCGACGCGCCCTCCTCCCTGGCGCGAGACCCGGAGCGAGGGGCGGGACCGAAAGGTTCCGCCCCTTTCGCTTTTCTGCTTTCCCACGCGTGACATGGGTGTTGTCAGCCTATTGGCGGCGGACTACGCTTCTTCTGCACCGCCGCGTCTTCGGGAGGGACCAGGTTGGCCGAAAGCACCGACAAGCCGCTTCTCATCAAGCGCTACGCGAGCCGCCGTCTCTACAATACCGAGACCTCGGACTACGTGACGCTGGAAGATATCGCGGGGTTCATCCGCGACGGCCGGGATGTGCAGATCGTCGACCTCAAATCCGGCGACGACCTCACCCGGCAGTACCTTCTCCAGATCATTGCCGAACACGAAAGCCGGGGCGAGAACATGCTGCCGGTCGCCGTGCTGAACGACCTCGTGCGCAGCTACACCACGCAGTCGATGTCCGTGGTGCCGCAGTTCCTCGCCTCCAGCTTCGAGATGCTGCGCGAGGGCCAGTCGAAGATGATGGAGAACATGGGCGCCATGAACCCGATGGCGCGAATGCCCGGCTTCGACGCCATGCGCGCGCAGCAGGAGGCCTTCATGAAGGCCATGACGGGCGGCATGGTCGGGAGCTCTGGCCCCATGCCAGAGGGTTCTCCCGCCGCCTCCGGCGAAAAGGAGGAGGACCTCGACGACATCAAGAAGGAACTGGCCGAGCTGCAGAAAAAGCTCGCCAAGATGTCGAAGTAGGCCGAGCCGGGCAGGCGTCCCGGTGGCCTTCCACGGAGTCTGATGCGCCTGCTTGGGCGAACCTCGTTCGCCCGAGGCACTCCTAGGTCCAAGGCCGTGGCAGGCCTGCATTAACTTTCCCCTTGGTCGCGTTGCACAGTGCGCAACCCGGGCATCCCGAAGCGGATCTACTCATCCGGCGCGATACGTCCCATCTCTCGGTCAACAGTAGAGATACGAACGTTCCGAACGGAGATGAACATGACCGCTACGACCAACACCACGCTCGCCAATGCGCCCGCCGGCACCGGCCTCTGGGCGCGCGTCCGCGCCGCCTACACCGACTGGTCCGCCCGCCGGGCGATCTACGCGCAGACCTACCGTGAGCTGAGCCAGTGCTCGGACCGCGACCTCGCGGACCTCGGCTTCAGCCGCTACGACATTCCCTACATCGCCGAACGCGCCGCTCGGGGCATCTGAGCCGCACCGGCCAAAGACTCCCGGGTTCCCCTCCCTGGCCCGGGACTAGGAAAGGCGTCAGTCGCGACAGCAGGTCGACTGGCGCCTTTCTTGTTTCAGGCGGGGCGATTGCCGCTCCGGCTGCCGCGAGGTCCGGTGCCGAGCAGCGCCCGGAGGGTCACCGCCGCGACGGCCGCGGCCGGCGCGTTGACCAGCACGGTCTGGAGCAAGGGGAGCGGCGCGGCCTCGTAGAGCGCCAGCGCCACGCCGAACATCACCGGGATCGGCATGCCCACGCCGTAGAGCAGCAGGGACGCGATGCCGGCGGCCGGGCCGAACTGGCTGGTGATGGCGAAGAAGCCGATGCTCATGGGGGCGAGCGAGGAGAGGCCGATCAGGGCCCCGGTTCTGGTCTCTGGCAGAAAGATCATCTGGTTGTCCGTCTCGTCGGGATGACCGGGACGGATGAAGCGCCGGCCGGTCATGCGGTTGCAGGACAGACAAGGCGCATGAGGGCTCGGACAGACAATATCAGCGGCCGCGTGGCGGCGGGGCCGGGAGCCGCTAGGCGATATCACCGTGTCGGAGCGCCTGGATGGGCGCTCCGGGGACAGGCTCAGGCGACGTCGCTGAAGACCCGGTCGAGCGCGCCTTCGAGCTTGTCGAACATCTCCTGCATCTGCGCGTCGGTCATGATGAAGGGCGGGCAGAGGACGACCGACTGGCCAAGCGGGCGACAGATCAGGCCCGCGTCGGTGCAGGCATTGGCGATGCGCTCGCTGACCGAGAGGTGACCGGGGAAGGGACGCTTCTCCGCCTTGTCGGCCACGGCCTCCAGCGCGCCCATCAGCCCGCGGCCGCGCCATTCGCCGATGTGCGGGTGCTCGGCCAGCCGGGCGAGGCCTGCCTCGAAGGCCGGGATGAGGTGGCGGACGTTGTCGATGAGCGGCGGCTCACCGTCGGCGCCGTCGAGAATGACCTCGATCGCCTTGAGCGCCACGGCGCAGCCCACGGGGTGGCCCGAGGCTGTGAAGCCGTGCGGGAACTCCTCGATCGCCTCCGAGGCGCGGTGCAGGCGGTCGGCCATTTCGGGGCCGAGGATCACCGCGCCCATGGGGAAATAGCCGGCGGTCAGGTTCTTCGACGAGATGATGGCGTCGGGCGTGAAGCCGTAGCCCTCGCAGCCCCAGCGCGCGCCGGTCCGGCCGAAGCCGCAGATGACCTCGTCCGAGACCACGGCGATGTCGTGCGCCCGCAGGATCGGCAGGATCGCGTCGAAGTAGCCCTCGGGCGGGACGATGCAGCCGCCCGCGCCCATGACGGGCTCGGCGACGAAGGCGGCGATGGTCTCGGCCCCCTCGCGGGCGATGACCTCCTCGAGCTCCTGGGCGAGCCGCGCGACGTAGTCCGCCTCGCTCTCGCCCGGGCGTCCCTCGCGCCAGTAGTGCGGGCAGGAGAGGTGGACGAAGCCGGGCAGCGGCAGGCCGAAGACGGAGTTGTAGGGCTTGCCGGTCATCGAGGCGGAGGCGACGGTGACGCCGTGGTAGCCGTTGATCCGGGTGAGGATCTTGCGGCGCTCGGGACGGCCTTCCTGCGCGTTGAGGAACCAGAGCATCTTGACGAGCGTGTCGTTCGCCTCCGACCCGGAGTTGGTGTAGAAGACCCGCCCGCTCTCGTAGGGCGAGACCTCGATGAGCTTCTCGGAGAGCTCCACGGTCCTGTCCGACATGCGCCCGAAGAAGGCATGGTAGCCGGGCAGGCGCTCGTACTGCTCCTGCGCGGCGCGGGTCAGGCCCGGATGATCGAAGCCCGCCACCATGTTCCAGAGGCCCGAATTCGCGTCGAGGTAGTCGCGCCCGTGGACGTCGGTGACATAGGGACCGTGCCCGCCGGAGACCACGACCGTCCCGCGTTCGGCGACGGTGGGCAGGTCGGTGAACCCGTAGAAGGAGCTGGCGGCAGCGCGCGACTCCCAGGAATTGGCGGTCTCGTTCGGCATTGGGCACCTCGTTTTCGCGGAGCCTATGGCGGGCGCGAGGAGGCTTCAATCGCCCATCGGCGCGTTGCGGCGCGGGGCCGATCCGCCTAGCCTTCCCGCGCGGGGGAGTGGCCTTCGCGACGGGGGCAGACGGATGGCGCAGCGGCAGGGCCGGATCACCTTGTGGGAGCTCGAGGTCTTCGTCGCGACGGCGGAGGAGGCCTCGCTCTCTGCCGCTGCGCGCCGGCTCGACACCTCGGCCGCGACCGTCTCGCAGCAGCTCACCAACCTGGAGCGGGATCTCGGGGCGGTTCTGCTCAATCGGGCCGAGCGGCCGGTCACGCTGACGCCGCAGGGAGAGACGTTCCTGCGGCGCGCGAACGCGATCCTCGGAGAGGCCGACCAGGCACGGGCGGAACTCGGCGGCGACGCACCCCTCAGCCGGCTGCGGCTCGGCATGATCGAGGACTTCGACGCCGAGGTGACGCCGCGCCTGCTGTCGGACATGGCCGAGGCCCTGAGCAGTACGCGCTTCCTGCTGGAGACCGGCGCGTCGCATCGGCTCTACGACCAGCTGGAGGCGCGGGCGCTCGACGTGATCGTGGCGACGGAGATGGGCCCCGAGGCGGAGTGGCACGAGGTGCATCCGCTGCTCGACGAGCCCTTCGTCATCGCGGCGCCGAAGGGCTTTGCCGAGGGACGCCCCTCGCTGCGCCTGCTGAGGGAGCTGCCGCACATCCAGTACACGACCCGGCATCACCTGGGCCGGACGCTGGCGGCGCACCTGGCCCGGCAGAACCTGACATTCTCCCAGCGGTTCGAGCTCGACAGCTACCACGCGATCCTGGCGATGGTGGCGCGCGGGGCGGGATGGACGATCCTGACGCCGCTCGGCTGGAACCACGCGCATCGCTTCCGTCAGAGCGTGGAGATCCTGCCTCTGCCGGGACGCCCGCTGTCGCGCCGCATCACGCTCACGGCGCGGCGCGGAATGCTGGGAGACCGCCCGGCCGAGATGGCGGGGCGGCTGCGATCACTGATGAGTGAGCTGGTGGTCGAGCCGATGGTGCGGGAAACGCCGTGGCTCTCGGACACGCTGGTGCTGCCCTAGGCGCTCCGGCGCGTCACTCGGCGGCGGTCTTGGCCTGAAGGGGCGTCACGTTGTCCGCGGGACGGCCAACCATGAGGCCCAGGTCGGGCAGGCAGCGGTCCAGTTGCTCCTGCAGTTGTTCGAGCTGGGAGGCGACGATGCTCTCCTCGACCTCGACCTGCTGGCGCCACTTGCGGATCTCGGTGCAGGCGTGGAGCGCCTCGACGATCCGGGCCTGCTGGGTCTCGGCCTCTTCCTGGCGCTGGGCGAGGAATTCCTTGGCGCGGCGCACCTTGTCGTCGGAATAGACCTCGGCCAGTTCGCGGGACTGCTGGCTCATCTGCGCCGCGACTTCCATGACCTGCGGCTCCAGCTGCTGCAGGTCGGGGTGGTCGCGGAGGAAGGAGATGCGCTCACGCACCTGGTCGAACTCGGAAGACATGGTGAAGACGCCGCGACGGTCGGCGTGGTGGCAGTAGTGATAGGCCCGGGCGACGTCCTCCATCGAGATGCGGAAGTCGCGGTGGCCACGCTCCAGCGCGAGGACGCGGCCGGAGGCGGGGAGGAAGAAGAGCAGCGAGACGATCAGCGCGGTGGCCGCGATCTGCAGCCACATGCCGGCATCGGCCATGACCACGTTCCCGACCTGCAGTTCGAGGGCCAGCCAGGGCGTGTATCCGAGCGCGGAGCCGATCGTGTAGGCCAGTGCCGCGAGACCTGCGAAGAGAATCATCAGGACAGCGACGAGATGCGCGAGGCGTAGTGCCAGGCCGATCATTCCGCGCAGCATGCCTTTTCCCCTCATTCCAAGTCTGGGCAGGCATCGGCTGAAAGCTGCCGATGTGCATGGTTAATGCTCCATCATACATCGGAGTTCCCATTCAGTGGGCGCTTTTCCGCTTACGTCGGGTAAATTTTTCGTTTGAAGCTTGCGATTCCGGGGACAGTCCTCGGTCAGGACCAGAGACTGTATCCCCAGAGGCCCAGAAGACCGGCCAGCAGAAGGCCGTGCAGAACGTCAAGCGCCCACCACCGGCGTCCCGGCAGCACGGCCGACAGGATGAGGGCAGCGGAGGCCACGAGGTTCATCGCCAGCCCGCCGCCGAGGTTGCGCCAGAAGCTGGCGGCGGCCACGAGCGGGCCCTGCCAGGCGCCGACGACCTCCGGCAGGTAGCGGGCGGCGAGGCCCAGCAGGCAGAGGACGAGCGCGGCGATGGCGGCCCAGCGGGCGCCGCCGCTCGCCACGAAGCTGCGGATCAGCGCCAGCGGCAGCAGGCACAGCAGATAGATGCCCTGCTTGGCGGCGATGAAGGCCAGGATCACGGGGTCTGGCTGAAGAAATCCGTCCATCGTCTGTCCGCCGTTGCTCGGGTCTTAACCGTCCTACCCGTCGGAGCCGCGCTTGCCCAGCCCGCGCCCGGTCAGCGCAGCGTCTCGATGGGACCTTCGGCGCGGCCCTGCACGAACTGGTCGAGGTAGGGATCGCCCGCGCTGTCGATCTCGGAGACCGGCCCCGTCCAGCGGATCTTGCCGCCGTGGAGCATCGCGACCCGGTCGGCGATGGAGCGGACCGAGGTCATGTCGTGGGTGATCGTCACCGCCGTCACGCCCAGCTCGGTCACGATCTCGCGGATCAGCTCGTTGATGACGCCGGCCATGATCGGGTCGAGGCCGGTGGTGGGCTCGTCGAAGAAGATGATCTCGGGGTCGGCGGCGATGGCGCGGGCGAGGCCCACGCGCTTCTGCATGCCGCCCGAGAGCTCTGCCGGGTAGCGGTCGGCGACCTCGGGGCCGAGGCCCACGCGCCGCAGCTTCTCGATGGCGATGTCGCGCGCCTCGCGGCGGGGCCGGGCCTTCTCGCCCCGCAGCAGGCGAAAGCCGACGTTCTGCCAGACGGGCAGCGAGTCGAAGAGCGCCGCGCCCTGGAAGAGCATGCCGAAGCGGGCGAGGAACGGGTCGCGCGAGACGCGGGTCACGTCCTGGCCGTCGACCTCGATGGTGCCGGCATCCGGGGTGACCAGCCCGAGGATGCACTTCAGCACGACCGATTTGCCGGTTCCCGATCCGCCGATGACCACGCAGCTTTCGCCGCGCCCGACCTCGAGGTCGACGCCGCGCAGAACATGGTTCTCGCCGAAGGATTTCTGGACGCCGGAGAGACGGATCATGCCGAGAAGAAGACCTCCGTCAGGATGAAGTTCGCCGCGAGGATCAGCACCGAGGCCGCGACCACCGCGCTCTTGGTGGCGCGGCCCACGCCCTGGGCGCCGCGCGAGGACCGCATGCCGAAGTAGCAGCCCGCGAGGGCGGCCAGCAGCCCGAAGGCCGCGCCCTTGGCGAGCGAACTCACGATGTCGAGCGTCTCGAGGAAATCGACCGTATTCTTGAGGTAGCCCGCCGGGTTGAAGCCTAGCCGCCAGGTGCCGACCACGTAGCCGCCGAAGATGCCGATCACGTCACCCACGGCGACCAGCACCGGCACCGTGAGCATCGCGGCCAGCACGCGGGGGAGGGTGAGATACTTCATCGGGTGGGTGGAGAGCGTGACGAGGGCGTCGATCTGTTCGGTCACCTTCATCGTCGCGATCTCGGCGGCGATGGAGGAGGTGACCCGGGCGGCGATCATCAGGCCAACGAGCACGGGGCCGAGCTCGCGCACCATGCCGACGGCAACGATCTGGGGCACCAGCTCTTCCGCAGAGAAGCGTGCGCCGCCGGCGTAGATCTGCAGCGCCAGCGCGCCGCCGGTGAAGAGCGCGGTGAGGCCGACGACGGGCAGGGACTGCCAGCCGACCGCCAGCACGGCTTGGCCGAATTCGCGCGGGTAAAACGGCGGGCGCACGAGATGGCTGAGCACTTCAAGGGTGAAGATCAGCATCCGCCCGATCTCCGCGACGAGCGAAAGCGTCAGGCGACCCAGTCCCGCGACGGCTCGGAGCATGATCAGAGCCCGCTGTAGGCGCGGCCGTAGCGGGCGCCGAGCTGGGTGAGGATCTCGTAGCCGATCGTGCCGGTCAGGTCGGCGAGCGTGTCCACGCCCTGCCGGTCGTTCAGCAGCGACAGGACCTCCGGGTCGCCGTCGCAGTCCGAGACATCGACCGTCAGCAGGTCCATCGAGACCCGTCCGCGGAGCGGGCAGGGGGTGTCGCCGTGCCAGAGCGTTGCGATGTTGGACAGGTGCCGGGTGATCCCGTCGGCATAGCCGGCCGAAACCGTGGCGATCCGCGTCGGCCGGTCGGCGGTCCAGGTGTTGCCGTAGCCCACCGTCTCGCCCGGTTGGACGGTGCGGCATTGGATCACCGGCAGATCCAGGTGAACCACGGGCTTCGCGTCGGCGAAGGGCATCCCGCCGTAGAGCCCGATTCCGGGCCGTGTCATCTCGAAGTGATACTCCGGCTTCATGAGCACGCCGCCGGTCGCGGCCAGGCAGCGGGGCACGCCCGTCCCGTCGGCCATCTTGCGGAATTGCTGAAGCTGGTAGGCGTTCATCGGGTGGTCGGCATCGTCCGCGCAGGCCAGGTGGCTCATCAGCAGCACCGGCTGCTGGGTCAGCGCGATCTCGGCCACCGCCTCCCAGTCGGCGGGCTCCATGCCCAGGCGGTTCATTCCCGAATCAAGCTGGATGCCGAAGGGGTGCCCCGGCAGCCGCTCGAAGTGCCGCAGAACCTGGTCGAGGGAGTTGAGCATCGGCACGAGGCCGTGCGCGTCGAGCAACTCGGTGTCGCCCTCCATGTGCCCGGAAAAGACGCAGATGTCCGCGTCGGGGCCGACGGCGGCCCGCAGGGCATGGCCCTCTTCGGCGACAGCGATGAAAAAGCGTTTGGCCCCGGCCTGTTGAAGGGTCCGTGCGACGGGGCCGATGCCCAGCCCGTAGCCGTCCGCCTTGACCACGGCCGCGGTTTCGCAGCCGGTCATCGCGTCGAGCGCGGTCCAGTTCGCCGCCAGCGCGGCCAGGTCGATGGTCAGGCGTCCGGTGCCCATGAGCGCCTTTTGACAGGCCCCGCGTCCGCGTCAAGGCGCGGATCCTTGCCGGTGCGTTAGGACTCCGGGAACTATTTGTCCCGAGGCTGGCCCTTTGTGGTAGCGTGACACGCGCGCCGGGTCTGCTCGCCGGCGCTCTGTCACCATCTCTGGGAGGAGAGACCGTGACCGACCGTCAGACTGCTGCCAATCAGTACAGACGCCAGCCCCTTAGGCTCATGTTGATCGAGGACCGGACGATCAGTGCGATCGACATCGAGACGAAGATCGAGGATCTCGGTCACTGCGTCGTCGACGTCGCCAGCCACATGTCGCAGGCCGAGGACCGGCTGGCCCGTTCCTCGGGCCGGATCGACGGGGTGGTGCTCAATCCCCGCCTCGTGGGGCGGAGCGCCAGTTCGCTCGCCCGTTCGCTTGCGCGCCGGGGGGTGCCCTACGTCCTGCTCACGGATCTGCCAGAGGACGAGACACGCCGGGAGGGATTCCGCGGCCCGCGGGTCGCTCCTTTCGCGCCGCGAGAGGCCGTGCGCACCGCACTCGACGATCTCGGCCGGAGGTGTCCGCGCAGGTCGATGCTCCCGCAGGCGCGGCCCGAGCTCGCCTGACCCGGCGCCGTGCCGTGGGAGCGAGAGGGGAGGACGTGACGGTCTGCGCGCGCGCCGTGCCGTTCGTTTTCGTGTATACTGGCGGTCGACATGGCCTGTCGGACCGCATTTCGCGCCTTCTGTCTTGCCGCGCTTATGGGCGTCTCCGCCACAGGGGGACCCGCGCGGGAGGTCCGGTGCGGGCCGCTCACCCTCGCGCTCTGGCGCGTGGAGGGGCAGCCGAGCCAGTACGCCGACTTCTGCGAACGGGAGCCCGCGGCCTGCGCCCTGTCCGGCAGCCCGGTCCTCGACTGGGACAGCGCGCATTCGGCGCTCGAGCGCGTGAACCGAGAGGTCAATGACGAGATCACCCTTGTTCCCGACGAACCGGGGGAGACGAGCGAGGAATGCTGGCAGTTTCCAGTGAACGGGATGGGCGATTGCGAGGATTTCGCCCTGGAGAAGCGCCGCCGGCTCGTGGCGGAGGGCCTTCCCTCGGCGGCGCTCACGATGGCGATCGTGCACCACGAGGTGCAGGTCTTTCCGCACGCGGTCCTTCTGGCCGAGACCACGCGGGGAACCTGGGTGCTCGATAACCTGTCGGACGACATCCTCTGCTGGGACGCGGTTCCCTACCGCTACGAGCGTCGCGAGCGCCCCGACGGGATGTGGGTGCGCTACGCGATACGCTGAGACCTGCCCTGCAGGCCGTTCAGACTCGGGAGATTGAGGTAGGATCCAGCTCAATCCCGACGATGCGGAGAAAATGTTTCGCCAACTATGTCCGAGTTTAATGCAAGCTCTTGGGATGTGTCGTAAGCTGTACCCGTGCTGCTTGTAATTCATTCCCTGTTAACCCTTCTATCGTCGCGGGACCTGCTTCGCGACCGCGCGTGGTAACATCATGACAATCCACGAGAAAAAGCTTCGTCTGCTCGTCGTCGAGGATGAGACTATCATCTCGATTGATCTGGAAGCCACCGCCGAGGAGTTCGGTCATACCGTCGTGGACGTGGCGAGCCACGTGGACCGCGCCATCGACCGGATCGAGATGCACGAGAACGACATCGACTGCGTGATGTTGGATATCAATCTGGCCGGCCGCAGCGCGCGTCCCGTCGCCGAAAGGCTCGAGGCGCGGGGGATTCCCTACGTCGTCATCTCGGGCGTCGAGGAGAAGGAGGTCCGGCGCCAGGGGTACCGGGGTCCGTTCATCTCCAAACCCGCCGACAACCGCCAGATCGGCGCGGCCCTGCAAGAGGCCGCCCGGACCGCCGAGAGCCTGCGCGAACTGCGCTGAGGCTCAGTTGGCCGAGGCTTCCTCCGCGACGGGCGTCGTGAGCCCGAACTCCGCCATTTCCTCGGCGGTCAGCAGGTAGATCTCGTTGGGCGGCGTGAGCAGCGCGGGCTCCATCAGCATCGGGTCGACGCCCATCTCGTCGAGATAAGCCATGACGAGCCCCTGGCCGCGCTGGATGTCCTCGACGGCGAGGAAGGCGGGCAGGGCGGTGTTCTGCCCGAAGAAGTGCTGGTGGACCCCGACCATCGCCCCCTCTTCGACCTGCCGGACCGTCCCAGAGGCAAGCACGTAGGGGCAGGCCGAGAGGCAGATGTCGGCCTCCGTCATCCGGGTCTCCGCGCCGAGGTCGCGCAGGGTGCGGCCAATGCCCAGAGCGTCCCGAACCGAGCCGCCGGAAGAATTGAGGAAGACGAGCTCTGGCGGCGTCTCGAGGGTCTCGAGGTGCTCCGTCAGCCGGTCGGAGTCCTCCGCCGCGATCATCCCGGTCAGGATAAGGGTCGGCCGACCCTCCCAGGTCGCGGTCTCGAACATGAGCCGCGAGGGCATGTCCTGCTGGATCGGGACGGGCCGCGTCCCGGGCCGCCCCTCGCGCGGAGACAGCTCCTCGGGCCGGTAGCGCCGGGTCTGATCGCCGGGTCGCAGCGGCTCGGTCAGGGCCGGCGCCTCGGTCCTGTCGAGAATGCCGGGCAGGACCCGCAGCATGTCCGAGGCGATGAGCACCCCCGCGAGACCGACCTGGATCAGGAGGATGGCCTTGAGCATCCGCCTGGTATCGCGGGGGGACCGCTCCTCTTCCGGGGTCTCCGTCGTGTCGGTCATTCGGCGGGCCGGTTGGTCTCGACGGCGGAGAGCGGACGTCTCGGCTCCTCCGCGGGCCTGTCGGACGCGGGCGTCTCCGCCGCGGGCCTTTCGGTCGCTGGCGCCGCACGGTCCATTCCCTCGACCTCGCGCAGCACCCGCACGGCAGAGCGCAGCTCCGCGAGGGACATCGAGTCGGCGGTATCGGCCGGACCGCGGGCCGTCCGGATCGCGGACTGGGTGATCGCCACGATCAGGACGAGCACGGCCGGAAGCAGGTCGATGGAAATCGCCCCGGCCCAGGACGGCACGAAGTTCCCGGCATAGAGGATCACCGCGTCGGCGGTGGAGATCGGCGTGTAGGTCGTGTCGGGCGGCTGGGGCATGGCGATGACCGCCTCTGCCGCCTGCCGCAGCGTTTCGGCCCGTTGGCCCAGCACCGTCAGCACGCTGTCGATGGTGGCCGACTGTCCCTCGCGCGTCTCGGCGTCCGAGCCGTCAAGTTCGGGCAGGACCACGGAGGCGGACAGATCGTTGGCCGCGCGCCGCACCAGCGGCGCGACCGAGAGCTGCCGCAGCCGCGTGATGACGTTGGCGAGCTGCACCGCCTCCTCGGAGAAGGTGACCGAGCGCGGCTCGACCGGGCCCGGCTCGACGGTCAGCGCCCGCATCCGGCTCAGGATGGCGTTGCCGCGCTCGAATTCCTGGGCGACGAGGGGATCGTAGCTCTCGATCTGTTCCTCGAGGGCCGAGAGCTCGTCGGATTTCTGTTGCAGCAGCCTGAACACCGCGCCCTCGCCGGCGAAGCCGGAGAGCTGGCCGGTCGCCTCCTGCTCGGAGAGATCCTCGAAGCTCTGTCGGACCCTGGCCACGTCGCGCTCCAGCCCCTGCGCCGAGACAGCCGCGGCGTTCGCCTGCTCCAGCGAGCGCTGGTAGGTCTGCACGGTGGTCGCCATGTGCTGTTCGACCGCCGCCGCCCCCGCGAGAGCCGCCGCGTTCAGCCACGAGGACATGGCGATGATCGCGAGCGAGCCCAGCAGCATCGCGAAGAAGAGCCCGACCCGGGCGGCCATGGTCCGCACCGCCGGCAGAAGCCGCATGAGGTAGGACCAGAAGACGAAGATGCCGACGGAGACCGCGACCGAGTAGGACATGGCGGCGAAGAAGCTGAGCGCCCCGTTGTCGTCCAGCAGCGACGAGACGCCGAGATAGGTGTAGATGCCCGAGGCCACGGCCAGAACGCCGAGCGCCGCCCCCGTGAAGCTGTCGAGCCAGCTCAGGTGGCCTTCGAGTTCGCGCGCGTGGCGGATGCCGTGCGCCTCCTGCCGGCTCGGATGGCTGTCGTCGCTCATGGGGTCCCGCCAAGGTTCTGCATTCGGGCCACGATAGAGGCCGCGACGCCGCGAAGGCCAGTCACTTGTCGGCTATGTCGGGAAGGGAACGGCCCGGAGCCCGCGCTGACATCTCCAACGTTGGTACTCGCTACGCGTGCAGGTTGGACCCCGGACCAGCGTTGCCTGCCGGTCTCCGAAGTTTCCGGAAACGTAAGGCAGGTCGCTGAGCCGTATATGGTCGATTGACCCCGCGTTGTGAACAGCAAGATTGCCGGACAGCTGTCCGATAAGGCCCACTTATTGCGTCGCGGAGATTTAGAACCCCTCGTTGCCCGGCTGTTGTTGCCAGGGCTTCACCAAATTGCCGAAGCGGGTGAAGCGGCCCTCGAAGGACAGGTCGACCGAGCCGATGGGGCCGTGACGCTGCTTGCCGATGATGACCTCCGCCTTTCCGTGCAGGCGCTCCATCTCGTCCTGCCAGGTCGCCATCTTCTCCATCTCGTGGTCGCCCGGCTTTTCGCGCTCCTTGTAGTACTCCTCGCGGAACACGAACATCACGACGTCGGCGTCCTGCTCGATCGAGCCCGATTCCCGCAGGTCGCTCAGCTGTGGCCGCTTGTCATCGCGCGACTCGACCTGGCGGGAGAGCTGCGAGAGGGCGACGACGGGGATGTCGAGCTCTTTCGCGATGGCCTTGAGGCCCTGCGAGATCTCCGAGATCTCGTTCACGCGGTTGTCGTTCCGCCCCGTGCCCTTGATGAGCTGCAGGTAGTCGACGAAGAGCGCGTCGAGCCCGTAGGTCCGCTTGAGCCGCCGCGCCCGCGCGGCGAGCTGGGAGATCGGCAGGGCGGGCGTGTCGTCGATGTAGAGCGGGCAGGCCTCCAGCGCCTTCGCGGCCTCCACGAAGCGGCGGAACTCGGCCTCGGTCATGTCGCCGCGCCGGATCTGCTCCGAGGGGACCTCGGAGGCCTCGGAGAGGATCCGCGCCGCGAGCTGCTCGGCCGACATCTCCAGGCTGTAGAAGCCGACGATGCCGCCGTTCACCGTGCCCTCGGTCCCGTCGGGCAGGGTGCCCTTGCGGTAGGCCTTGGCGATGTTGAAGGCGATGTTCGTGGCGAGCGAGGTCTTCCCCATCGAGGGGCGCCCGGCGAGGATCAGAAGGTCGGACCGGTGCAGGCCGCCCAGCTTGCGGTCGAGGTCTGTCAGGCCGGTGGAGACGCCCGCGAGGCCCCCGTCCCTCTGGTACGCGGCATTGGCGACGTTCACCGCGTCGGTCACGGCCTTGAGGAAGGACTGGAAGCCCGACTCGGCCTGGCCCTGCTCGGCGAGCTTGTAGAGCGCCTGCTCGGCCTCGACGATCTGCTCCTTGGGTCCGTCCTGCACCTCGACGCGTCCCGCCCGGTCGGCGATGTCGTGACCGAGCGAGATGAGCTGCCGCCGGATCGCGAGATCGTAGATCATCTGCGCATAGTCGCGGACGGCGTAGGAGCTCACCGCGTGGCCCGCCAGCCGCACGAGATAGGCGGGGCCGCCGAGCTCCTTGAGCCCCTCGTGGTCCTCCAGGAAGGACTTGAGCGTCACCGGGGAGGCGAGGGCGTTCTTGGTGATCCGCGCGGCGGCGGTCTCGTAGATCGCGGCATGCACCGGGTCGAAGAAATGCTCGGGCCCGATGATCGAGGCCACCCGGTCGAAGATGTCGTTGTTGGTGAGGATCGCGCCCAGCAGCTGCTGCTCGGCCTCGATGGAGTGGGGCAGCGTGCCGCCCTCGTCTTCCTGCTTGATCTCCGCCGGCGGAGTCCCTGCGCGTAACGCCGCGATGTCGTTCATGCCTGCCCCGTGATGTCCGTCTGTCCCGTGCCGGATCGTTTAGCCGAGCGCGGACCCTCGGCGCAAATTGTATAAAGCTGTGGACGATCTCGGCGGCTCAGATGTTGCGATGCTGCTGCCGTGACGGGCAGCATCTGGGAGTGGCTGAGCGAAATGCCGCCGCGTTAGGCAGGTGGCTGCCAGTCCTTCGGCGCGCGGAGGTAGTCTTCGACCGCGTCAAGTGTCGCGGAATCGAAGGCACCGCGGGTCCGCGCCTCGGCCAGCACGTCCCACCAGGTGCAGAGGTGGATGAGTCGCACGCCGTGGTCGGCCAGCCGCTCGGTCGTCTCGGGATAGATGTCGTAGTAGAAGATCACCGCCGTCGCGGCGCAGGTGGCCCCGGTCTCGCGGATCGCGTCGACGAAGGAGAGCTTGGAGCCGCCGTCGGTAGTCAGATCCTCCACCAGCAGCACGCGCTGCCCCTCGGCCATCTGTCCCTCGATCCGCGCGTTCTTGCCGTAGCCCTTGGGCTTCTTGCGGACATAGGTCATCGGCAGCCCCAGCCGCTCGGCCACGAGGGCGCCGAAGGGTATGCCCGCCGTCTCGCCGCCGGCCACGTTGTCGAAGGCCTCGAAGCCCGCCTCGCGCATGATCGAGACGGCGAGGAAATCCATGAGCGTCGCGCGGACTCTCGGAAAGGAGATGATCCGGCGGCAGTCCACGTAGGTCGGCGCGCGGTTGCCGCTGGCATGGGTAAAGGGCTCGGCGGCGCTGAACTGCACGGCACCGATTTCGAGCAGCATCCCCGCGGTCAGCCGCGCGATCTCGTCCTTTGCCGGGAACCCCGTGGGGATCATGCGCCTCTCTCCTTCATCTAGCCAAAAATACCTGAAAACCGCCGGTTACGTCTCGACTCTCCAGTGGAGCGGGAAGCCGGGATCGAAGACGGTGACCGGTCCGTCGCCGGTCTCGACGCGCTCGGGCCGGGGGTGCGGGCCGTCCTTCATCAGCGTCACGGTCTCCTCGTTGGGCGCGAGCCCGTAGAAGCGCGGCCCGTTGAGCGAGGCGAAGGCCTCGAGCCGCGGCAGGAAGCCCGCCACGTCGAAAACCTCGGCGAGGCAGGCCAGGGTGACCGGCGCGGTGTAGATCCCCGCGCAGCCGCAGGCCTGGAGCTTTGCCCCGTCGGCGTGCGGCGCGCTGTCGGTGCCCAGGAAGAACCGCCGGTCGCCCGAGACGGCGGCCTCCACCAGGGCGACGCGGTGCCGTTCGCGCTTGGCGACGGGCAGGCAGTACATGTGCGGCCTGATTCCGCCTGAGAGGATCGCGTTGCGATTGATGATGAGGTGATGCGTGGTGATCGTGGCCGCGAGCCGCTTGGGCTGGTCGCGGACGTAGTCCACCGCGTCCTGGGTCGTGACATGCTCCATCACGATCTTCAGCTCGGGGATCTGCTTGCGCAGGGGCTTGAGCACCCGGTCGATGAAGACCGCCTCGCGGTCGAAGATGTCGACCTCGGGATCGGTGACCTCGCCGTGGACGCAGAGCGGCATGCCGATCTCGGCCATCTTCTCCAGCACGCCGCGCACCGCGGACATGTCGCGCACGCCCGAGGCGGAGTTGGTCGTGGCGCCGGCCGGGTAGAGCTTCACCGCCGTCGCGATCCCCTCGGCGTGGGCCCGGGCCACGTCGGCGGGGTCCGTCTCCTCGGTGAGGTAGAGCGTCATCAGCGGCTCGAACCGGGCGCCTTCGGGGAGGGCGCGCAGGATGCGCTCCCGGTAGGCGGTGGCGTCGGCGGCGGTCACGACCGGGGGCACGAGGTTCGGCATGACGATCGCCCGGCCGAAATGCGCGGCGGAGTCGGGGAGGACCCCCTCCAACATCGCGCCGTCCCGCAGGTGCAGGTGCCAATCGTCGGGCCGGCGAAGGGTCAGGCGGTCGGTCATGAGTCCCGCTTACACCGCCGATCCGGCCCGCGCCAGAGCCGCGGTCTTGCACTCCGGCGGCGGCGTGGCCTTATCTCTCTGGACATGGTCCAGAGGAGGTCCGCCCATGCTCGGTTTCCTGATCGCCCTCGCCGCGGGCTTCGCGGCGCCCCGCCTAGACGACAGCGTCGCCCGCCCGCTGGCCAAGGCCATGGCGCCGCATATCGCCGTCCAGCCGCACGAGATTCGCGCGATTTCGGTGATGGTCGCCTTCCTAGGTGCGGCGCTGCTCGCCTCGGCGCTCGACAGCGGGACGGCCTTCGCCGTCGTCCTTGGCGGTGTGCTCGGGTATTTCGCGACCCGGGGGACGGCAGCCCTGCGCAAGGTGGTCGAGGGCCCGAGGTCCTGACCTACTCGGCCGCGGTCTGCGCCTTCGCCTGATCCTGCAACTGGCCGAGCCGCTTGCGGAAAAGCGGCCGGCCGGTGGTCTCGAGACCGTGCCGGGCGACGCGGATGGCCTGCCGCACGCGGCCCGTGTCCTGCACCTCGGCGAGGAAGCCGCGCAGGTAGGGCGGGAACTTGCGCCGGGCGCGAAAGGCGCGTGCGAAGCTGAGCGCGGTCAGGTCGCCCGCCATGGCGCGGCGCATCAGGCTGGTGAGAATGCCCATCCCGTGCAGGTTCCGGTCGAGCGCGAGCCCCATGTGCGGGCAGCGCAGCCGCATGACGTTCACCCGCCGGAAGAGCGCGGCGTGCATCGCGTCCTCCTCCTGGTGCGGATCGTAGAGGACATAGGCGGCGTCGGCGGCGTCGAGCATGTCGGGCGCGTAGCCGTAGCGCCCCTCGAAGTCGCGCATCCGGTGCGCGCGGTAGCGCCCGTCCCAGCCGGCCGTATCGGCCGATAGCGTGGCCTGCGGTCGCAGCGCGAGGACGCGCGCGCCGGGCGCCGCCACAGAAAACGTGGCTGCCGCGTAGCCGCCAGATCCCGCCCCGTAGAACAGGACCTCCTCGAAATCGTCGAAGAAACCGTCGTCGGTGAGCCGGTCCATCAGCCGGTAGACCGCCGGGTCCCGGAACCAGGTCTCGCCCCGGCTGAGCAGGGTCAGGGTCGACCAGCCCGCCTCCTCTCCCATGACCCAGGAGCGGGGCCGGTAGTCCGTGGCGGGGTCGTCCATGCGGGAGTCGACCTCGAAGGATACAATGAGCCTGCGGCCTTCCTCGACAAAGACCGCCTCATGCTCGTCACCCAGATTTTCGTGGAATCCGAACTGCTTGCCCGCCTCGCGGAAGGTGGCCCGCCAGGTCTCGCCCTCCAGGTCGGAGAGGTCGAGCCCCTCGTGGATGCCCTCCTCTTCGGACATGCGCCGTGCTCCTCGCCTCCACGCCCCACCGGTGCGGGCGCATTGTTCGCACGGCGTCCATTGTCGAGGTTCAGAAGAAGGCTTGCAAGCCCGTCTGGGCGCGGCCGAGGATCAGCGCGTGGATGTCGTGCGTGCCCTCGTAGGTATTCACCGTCTCCAGGTTAACCATATGACGCATAACGGGAAAATCGTCCGAGATACCGTTACCGCCATGCATGTCCCGGGCCATGCGGGCGACCTCTAGGGCCTTGCCGCAATTGTTTCTCTTCATGAGAGAAATCGTTTCCGGGCTTGCCGTGCCGGCCTCCATCATCCGCCCCAGGGCCAGCGATCCCTGAAGTCCGAGCGCGATTTCCGTCTGCATATCCGCCAGTTTCTTCTGGAAGAGCTGCGTCTGCGCGATCGGGCGGCCGAACTGTTTCCGATCCAAGCCATAGGCCAGTGCCGCGTGCCAGCAGGCCTCCGCCGCGCCCATGACGCCCCAGGAAATCCCGTAGCGCGCGCGGTTGAGGCAGCCGAAGGGACCCTTGAGGCCCTCGACGCCCGGCAGCAGCGCCTCTTCGCCGACCTCGACGCCATCCATGACGATCTCGCCGGTCACCGAGGCGCGCAGGCTGAGCTTGCCGCCGATCTTCGGGGCGGAGAGGCCGGTCATGCCCTTTTCCAGAACGAATCCGCGGATCTTGCCCTCGTGCGCGTCGGACTTGGCCCAGACGACGAAGACATCGGCGATGGGAGAGTTCGAGATCCACATCTTCGACCCGGTCAGTCGGTATCCGCCGTCGGTCTTCTCCGCGCGCGTCTTCATGCCCGCGGGGTCGGAGCCCGCGTCGGGCTCGGTCAGGCCGAAACAGCCCACCAGCTTGCCGGAGGCGAGGCCGGGCAGGTACTTCTGCCGCTGGTCCTCGGTGCCGTAGGCATGGATCGGGTACATCACCAGGCTCGACTGCACCGACATCATCGAGCGGTAGCCTGAGTCGATCCGCTCGATCTCGCGTGCCACCAGCCCGTAGGTCACGTAGCCCGCGCCGAGCCCGCCGTATTCCTCGGGAATCGTCACGCCGAGCAACCCGGCGGCGCCCATCTGGGCGAAGATCTCAGGATCGACCGTCTCGTCCCTGTAGGCGGCTTTCACCCGAGGGGCGAGCTTGTCCTCGGCGAAGCTGGCCGCGCCGTCGCGCAGCATCCGCTCCTCCTCGGTCAGCTGGGCTTCCAGGCCGAGCGCATCGGTCCAGTCGTGGCGGGAGAGGCTCGGGGCCTCGGAGGCTTTGGGCGTATCGAGGGTCATGGCAGGTCTCCTTGGCCGTCATGTAGCCCCTGCGCGCCCGTGCGGGAAGGGGCGAGGGGGCCTTGCGGGGCCGTCCGGGGCGGGCCAGAAGGTCGCGGGGAGGCCCGCATGCATCGAAAAGACCGGATCGACACCTTCGGGGCGGTCGCGCTGACCGGCTTCGCCCTCATGCTCGGCTTCAATCAGGTGGTCATCAAGGTGACGAACGGCGGGCTCCAGCCCGTGTTCTTCGCGGGCGTGCGCTCGGCCGGGGCGGTGCTCTGCCTGGGTCTCTGGCTCTGGGTCCGGGGCATCCCGCTGGAGTTTCCCCGGGGCACCCGGCTGGCGGGGCTGGCGACGGGGCTGCTCTTCTCGGGCGAGTTCATCGGCCTCTTCATCGCGCTCGACCTGACGACCGTCGCCCGGGCGAGCGTGATGTTCTACTCGATGCCGGTCTGGCTGACGCTCGGGGCGCATTTCCTGCTGCCCGGCGACGCGATCACCCGGCGCAAGGCGATCGGTCTCGCGCTCGCACTCGGCGGGGTCGCCTGGGCGATGCTGGCGCGCGGCGGGGCGGCAGGCTCGCTGGCGGGAGACCTCGCGGCGCTGGCCGCGGCGATGAGCTGGGCCGCCATGGGCCTCGTCGTCCGCGCCAGCCGGCTCAAGGAGGTCCGGCCGGAGAGCCAGCTCTTCTGGCAGGTGCTCGTCTCGGCGCCGATCCTGCTGGCGGTCTCGCCGCTCTTCGGCGACCTCCTGCGCGACCCGGGGTGGATCCACCTCGCGGGGCTCCTGTTCCAGATCGTCGTCGTCGTCTCGGCGGGCTTCCTCTTCTGGCTCTGGCTGCTGTCGATCTACCCGGCCTCGGGAGTCGCCTCCTTCAGCTTCCTCTCGCCGGTCTTCGGCGTCGGGCTCGGCTGGCTCCTGCTCGGCGAGCAGGTTAGCCCGACGCTGATCGCCGCGCTGGGGCTGGTGGCGGTGGGGATCGTCCTGATCAACAGACCGGCTCAGGTCCCGCAGAAAGTCCGGGTGACCCGCTCTTCCTCTGCCGGGGGTCGGCTGTAGGCGGCATCTTCCTCTTTCAGATCAAAGGGCTGCGTGGCTATCTTCAGAAGTCGCTTGAAGGGCGCGAAGTCGCCCGAAACCGCCGCCTCGATCGACTGTTCGATGCGGTGGAGCCGCGGCACGACCTGCGGATTGCTCCGGGCCATGAGCGCCTCGTCCGGGCCGAGCGCCTGCCATCTCGCCGCCCAGTCGTCGAAGGCATCGCGGTCGATGAACTCGTCGCGCGCGTCGGGCAGGTTCGCGAAGACGTTGGTGAAGTCCGCTCCGTCCCGCGCCATGAGCGAGAGCAGCTCCTCGGCGAGCGCCGGATCCTCAAGCTGCGGCAGGCCGAGCTTCGCGCCGAACCGGGCGAGCCAGGCCTGCTGGTAGTGGTCGGGAAAGCGGTTCACGATCTCGGTGAACTCTTCGACTGCGGCGTCCGTGTCCTCCATCAGCGGGATCAGTGCGGAGGCGAACTGCGCGATGTTCCAGACCGCGATCTGCGGCTGGTTGGCGTAGGCATAGCGTCCGAACTGGTCGATCGAGGAGAAGACCATCTTGGGGTGGTAAGCGTCCATGAAGGCGCAGGGGCCATAGTCGATGGTCTCCGCCGCGAGGCTCATGTTATCGGTGTTCATGACCCCGTGGATGAAGCCGACGGACATCCATGAGGCAATCAGGTCGGCCTGCGCTTCGACCACCTTTTCAAGCAGTTGCGTGATGTTCTTCGCGTCGGGGTAGTGCCGCGCGATGACGTGGTCGGCGAGCGCCTGCAGCGCTTCGGTGTCGGCGCGCGCGGCGAAGAACTGGAAGGTGCCGACGCGGACGTGGCTCTTGGCGACGCGGGTCAGGATCGCGCCGGGCAGCGGCGCCTCGCGCAGCACGTTCTCGCCGGTCGAGACGGCGGCGAGCGCCCGCGTGGTCGGGATGCCCATGGCGTGCATCGCCTCGGACATCACGTATTCCCGCAGGACGGGGCCCAGCCAGGCCCGGCCGTCGCCCATGCGTGAGTAGGGTGTCCGGCCCGCGCCCTTGAGCTGGATGTCGAAGCGGCCCGACGGCGCCTGAACCTCGCCCAGCAGGATGGCGCGGCCGTCACCGAGCTGCGGGTTCCACTGTCCGAATTGGTGCCCGGCATAGGCCTGCGCCAGTGGCTGTGCGCCGGACGGCACGTCGTTGCCGGAGAAGTGGCGGGCCAGCGAGCTCTCGTCGACACCGGGGAGGTCGATGCCGAGCTCCGAGGCGAGAGCGTGGTTCCAGGCGATGAGGCGCGGCTCGGCGACGGGGGTCGGGTCGAGCCGGGTGAAGAGCTGGCCGGGGAGGCGGGCGTAGCTGTTATCGAAGGGGATCGAGAGGGTCATGGCTCCAATGTAAGGCCTTCGTCCCGCGGCCCAAGGGGCCTAGAGCCTGCGGGACATCGCCAGATTCCCCTCGCGCGGCTGGAAGCCCGCCCGACGGAACAGCCGCAGCGCCGTTTCCGCCCCCTCGGGCACCTGCAGGTTGAGGGCCTGGACGCCGCCGTCGCTCAGCGCGCCCGAGATGCCGTGCAGGGCTTCCGTGGCGATGCCGCGACGCCGGACGGAGGGACGGACCCAGAGCTCGTCGATCGCGCCGACCATGCCGCCCAGCTCCAGCGACCAGGAGAAGGTGACGACGATGTAGCCGACGGGGGCGCGCACCAGGCCCAGGACCCAGGCCGCACCGAGCGGCGATCCCTCCAGCAGGGGCAGGACGGCCGCCTCGCGGCTCTCCTCGGTGCTTTCGATCCCGCTTTCCTCGTGGCAGCGCTCCACAAGGGGCAGGAGCTTGGCGGCATGCTCGGTGGTGCAGAGGGTGATCGCGGTCATAGTCGGCCGATCCGGTCGGTGAGCAGCGAGAAGAACCGATCGGCGTCGAGGTCGCGCATAAACTGGACGTTGGCCGGCCGGTCTGTGACGCGCCAATAGTCCGCCACGGTCATGCCGAGCGTCAGCTCCGAGCCGGTCTCGATCTCGACGTTGATGTGTCGGCCGCTGAAGATCTCCGGCTCGATCAGGTAGGCGATCACCGTCGGATCATGCAGCGGGGCACCGGCGGAGCCGTATTTCTCCTTGTCGAACCGCTCGAAGAAATCGGTCCAGGCGGCGACCATCTCTCCGACCCGTGTGCCCATCCCGCGGAACGCTTCCACCCGGTCCGCGGTCGTGAGCGCCCGGTGCGTGACGTCGAGCGGCATCATGGTGACGGGAATGCCGGATTTCATCACGATATCCGCGGCTTCCGGGTCGACGTAGATGTTGAACTCCGCCGCGGGCGTGATGTTGCCCACCTCGAAGTAGGCGCCGCCCATCAGGACGATCTCGGCGATCCGGTCCGCGAGCTCGGGCGCGCGCTGCAGCGCCGTGGCGATGTTCGTGAGCGGCCCCAGCGGGCAGAGCGTGACGCTGCCGGGCGTCTCGCGCCGCAGTGTCTCCACGATGAAGTCGACCGCATGCGCGCCTTGGAGCGCCATGCGCGGCTCTTCCAGCGGCGGCCCGTCGAGGCCGGTCTTGCCGTGGACGTGCTCGGCGGTGACCAGCGGCCGCGACAGCGGCGCGTCGCAGCCGGCGAAGACGAGGGTGTCGGGCTTGCCCGCCAGTTCGCAGACGATGCGCGCATTGCGTTCGGTCAGGGCCAGCGGAACGTTTCCCGCCACCGCCGTGACGCCCAGCACTTCAACGTCCTCGGGCGAGGCGAGGGCGAGCAGGATGGCGACCGCGTCGTCCTGGCCGGGGTCGGTGTCGATGATGATCTTACGGGCCATTTTCCCTCCGTCCCGGCTGCGCGCGCACTCTCTCAGCCTTGGGCGGCGGGGTCCAGCGGAAGCGCCTCCTCACGAAATCGCAATGTCGAAAAACAATCGGTCTGGAACAACCGTCGGGGGGGACGGCTTGTGGGGGTAACCTTGAACGGAAGGAGACTGTTATGACCCGTATTACGAAGCTTCTTACCGCAGCCATCGTTGCCGTGCCGACCTTCGCCGCCGCGCAGTCGGTCGACGAGCAGGAAGCGATCACGCTCGAGATGCTCATGGAAGACTATCCCGACGTGTCCGCCACGGACTTCGAGGTCCTCGACGTGAATGGCGACGGCGTGCTGACGGGCGTCGAGCTGGAAGAGCTCGAAGAGTACGACCTTGACGAAGATGGCATCGAGGAAGGCGACAGCGCCGATACCGAGTAACGCCACCTTCAGTGTATTCTGATGGAACGGGCCGGCTTCACGCCGGCCCTTTTCATTTCAGACCGACCGCCAGGCCCACCCCGCGGGAGAGGGCCGCGACGCCGGTCCGCGCGACCTCCAGCAGCCCCAGCGGCGTCATCAGCTCGGCGAAGGCGTCGATCTTTTCCGGCGTGCCGGTGATCTCGAAGACGAAGCTCTCGAGCGTGCTGTCGACCACGTTTGCGCGAAAGATCTCGGCGAGCCGCAGTGCCTCGATCCGCGCGTCGCCCTTGCCCGACACCTTGAAGAGCGCGAGCTCCCGCTCCACGGCGCGGCCCTCGACCGTCAGGTCGTGGACCTCGTGGACCGGCACGATCCGGCCGAGCTGGGCCTTGATCTGCTCGATCACCTGCGGCGTTCCGGAGGTGACGAGCGTGATGCGGCTGAGCTTGCCGGTGTGATCGACCTCGGCCACCGTGAGGCTCTCGATGTTGTAGCCCCGGCCGGAAAAGAGCCCGATCACCCGCGCTAGCACGCCGGGCTCGTTCTCCACCAGCACGGCGAGGGTATGGCTTTCCTCCACGTCCGAGAACGTCGGCCGGAGGTTGTAGGCGGAATGGCTGTTGGAGCCCTTCTTGATCTTGAGCGCGGACATCGTCTCTACCTTCTTGTCGCGATTTCGCTAGCGGCCGGTGTTCAGACCAGCACCGAGTCCTTGGGGTCGATCGCGCCCTGGGTCTCCGCCTCTCCGAGCAGCATCTCGTTGTGCGCCTTGCCCGAGGGGATCATCGGGAAGCAGTTCTCGTGCTTCTCGACCAGGCAGTCGACGATGACGGGGCCGGGGTGCTCGACCATCTCCATGATCGCGTCATCGAGCTTGTCCGGGTCGGAGACCTGGATGCCCTTGGCGCCGAAGGCCTCGGCGAGCTTCACGAAGTCGGGCAGGGCCTCGGACCAGCTCTGCGAGTAGCGCTCGCCGTGCAGCAGCTCCTGCCACTGGCGGACCATGCCCAGACGCTCGTTGTTGAGGATGAACTGCTTGACGGGCAGGCGGTACTGCACCGCGGTGCCCATCTCCTGCATGTTCATAAGCCAGGAGGCCTCTCCCGCCACGTTGATGACGAGGCTCTCGGGGTGGGCGACCTGGGTGCCGATGGACGCGGGGAAGCCGTAGCCCATGGTGCCGAGGCCGCCGGAGGTCATCCAGCGGTTCGGCGCCTCGAAGCCCATGTACTGCGCGGCCCACATCTGGTGCTGGCCCACCTCGGTCGAGATGTAGCGGTCGTGGCCCTTGGTCAGCTCTTCCAGCCGCTGGATCGCGTACTGCGGCTTGATGACCTTGCCCTCCTGCCGGAAGGCCAGGCAGTTGACCGAGCGCCAGGTGTCGATCTTCTTCCACCACTTCGCGAGGTTGTCGCGGTCTGTCTTGCGGCCGCGCGACTTCCAGACGTTCAGCATGTCCTCGAGCACATGGGCGACGTCACCGACGATGGGCATGTCGGTATGGATGACCTTGTTGATCGAGGAAGGATCGATGTCGATGTGCGCCTTGCGCGACCCCGGCGAGAATGCGTCGATCCGCCCGGTGATCCGGTCGTCGAAGCGCGCTCCGATATTGATCAGCAGGTCGCAGTCGTGCATCGCCATGTTGGCCTCGTAGAGGCCGTGCATCCCGAGCATACCCAGCCACTTGTCGCCGGAGGCGGGATAGGCGCCGAGGCCCATCAGCGTGGAGGTGATGGGAAAGCCCGTGGCCTCGACCAGTTCGCGCAGCAGCTGGCTCGCGGCGGGACCGGAGTTGATGACGCCGCCGCCGGTGTAGAACACCGGCCGCTTGGCCTTCTCCATCGCCTCGACGAGCTCGGTGATGGTGTCCATGTCGCCCTTCATCTGTGGGGCGTAGTGGCTCTTGGGGCCCTTGGTCTTCTCCTTGTAGGCGCCGGTGGCGAACTGGACGTCCTTCGGGATGTCGATCAGCACCGGGCCGGGGCGACCCGAGGTGGCAACGTGAAAGCCTTCGTGGATGGTCTCTGCCAGCCGCTCGGGATCCTTCACCAGCCAGTTGTGCTTGGTGCAGGGGCGGGTGATGCCGACGGTATCCGCCTCCTGGAAGCCGTCGGAGCCGATCAGAAAGGTCGGGACCTGGCCCGAGAGCACGATGATCGGGATCGAATCCATCAGCGCGTCCGTGAGGCCGGTGACGGCGTTCGTGGCCCCCGGGCCGGAGGTGACTAGCGCGACGCCCGGCTTGCCGGTCGAGCGGGCATAGCCCTCGGCCGCGTGGACGGCGCCCTGTTCGTGGCGGACGAGGATGTGGCGGATATCGTTCTGCTGGAAGATCTCGTCGTAGATCGGAAGCACGGCGCCGCCGGGGTATCCGAACACGACATCCACGCCCTGATCCTTCAGGGCCTGGACCACCATCTTCGCTCCGGTCATTTGACGAGTCATCGCTCTGTTCCTTCGTCTCACGCTTCGTTTCGCCTGCGCACAAAAAAGCCCCCGAGGGGTGTCGGGGGCGCATGGGAACCTGTCTGGGTCGCCGCGTTACCGGCCCATGCGCCTCGATCCAATTACTACGAGAAGGGTCATCATGCTCTTTCTCCGTACGCCCGGGCCTTATGCACCGCCCCGCCGGGAGGGTCAATGGGGGTTGTGGAGAAAATGTCGTGGGCCCTGCGTCCCGCGCAAGAATATTTCAAGAGATCGTGAGGGCTGCGCGAAGGGAAGGTGCCGCGCAGGGAACCCGTCCCGCTCTCACCGATTTGACCGGGCGGGAGACCTGCCATGCAGCATATCCACAGCGCCATCGTCATCAGTGGACTCGTCGTCATCGTCCTGGGGCTGCTCTCGGGGCCGATCAAGCGATCCGTCCTGTCGATCCCGCTTCTCGCGACCCTCATGGGGCTCCTGGCCGGACCGGAGGTGCTCGGCTGGCTCAACGTGGACGCGTGGCATCGTCCCGAGGAAATACTCAAGCAGGCGGCGCGGTTCACGCTCGCGGTCAGCGTCACCGGCATCGCGATCCGCACGCCGACCGAGGACCTGCGCAAGCTCGCACGTCCCGTCCTCATCCTGCTGAGCTTCGGAATGCTCGCCATGTGGGGCCTGTCCTCGGTCGCCGCCTGGCTGGCGCTCGGCCTGCCGCTCGCCTCCGTTCTCCTCCTCGGCGCGATCGTCACGCCCACCGACCCGGTCGCGGCCTCCTCCATCGTCAACGGGGCGGCCGCGGAGCACTCGCTCCCGGACCGGCTGCGCTCCACGCTCTCGCTCGAGTCCGGGGCCAACGACGGGCTGGGCTACCTCCTGGTGATGCTGCCGCTGCTGGCGATCACCGGCGGCTGGGACGGCGGAACCTTGCGCGAGTGGCTGGTCGATGTCGTCCTGATCGGCGTCATTCTCGCGGTGGCGCTCGGCGCGCTGATGGGGCTCGCCCTCGGGACCGCTCTGCGCCGCGCGGACGAGGCCGGGCTGGTCGAGGAGCACTCGTTGCTGAGCCTCACCGTCGCCCTGTCGCTCGTGGCGCTGGCGGGCGCCAAGCTCGTCGGCTCGGACGGCATCCTCGCCGCCTTCGCCGCGGGCGCGGCCTTCAACGCCTCGGTCGAGCGCCAGGAGCGGCTGGAGGAGGAGAACGTGCAGGAAGCGATCCTGAAGCTCTTCAACCTGCCGGTCTTCGTGCTCTTCGGCGCCATGCTGCCCTGGGCGGGCTGGGTCTCGCTCGGCTGGGCGGGCCTGGGCTTCGGCCTGCTCGTGCTGGTCTTGCGCCGGCCGCCGACATTGGCGCTGCTGGGGCCGGTGCTCGGAGCAGGGCTGCGGGCCCGCGACGCGGTCTTCCTGGGCTGGTTCGGTCCGATGGGCGTCGCCGCCATCTACTACGCGCTTCACGCCAAGGCCGAGACGGGCGAGGCGGTGCTCTGGCACGCCGCGAGCCTCGCGGTGGCCCTCTCCGTCGTCGCTCACGGCGTGACGGCGAGTCTCGGAATGCGGCTCTACGACCGTGCGGCGGAAGCTAGTGACCGGTCCCCTGAAGGACGCCATGCTCCATCGCGTAGCGGGTGAGACCGGCGGTCGAGGAGATGCCCAGCTTGCGGCGGATGTTCTTGCGGTGGGTCTCAACCGTGCGCACCGAGATATCGAGGGCCAGCGCGACCTCCTTGTTGCTCTTGCCCTGGGCGAGCTGCAGCAGGATCGTCTGCTCGCGCCCGGTCAGCGGCTCGCGCCCGTCGGCGGTGCCGGGGCTGAGCGAGGTGCGCGCGCCGGTGCAGAGGTACTGCTCTCCCGACAGCACAGCGTCGATCGCGGTCTTCACCTCGTCCACCGGCACGTCCTTCAGGACGTAGCCCCGCGCGCCGTGGCGCAGCGCGGTCGAGATGTACTCCGGCGAGTCGTGCATGGAGAGGATCAGCACCCGGGTCTCGGGCCGCCGCTCGAGGATGATCTCGGTGGCCGAGAGCCCGCCCATGCCGGGCATGTTCAGGTCCAGCAGCATGACGTCCGGCTCCAGCCGCTCCACGGCCTCCACCGCCTCCTGGCCGGAGGTGAGGATGCCGGCGATCTCGAGGTCGTCGTAGGTCTCGAGGATGGACTGGAGGCCCTCGGCCACCATCGGATGGTCGTCCACGATCACGACACGAGTGGTCATGCCGTCTCCTTTCGCGCGTCGCCCGCCTCGGGCGGGAGTAGATGGGTCAGCGGCACCTGCGCCTCGATCACCGTTCCCTCGTCGGAGGAGACGATGCGGAGGGTGCCGTCGAGTTGTTCGATCCGTTCCGACATGTTGCGCAGGCCGAGGCCCGCGCTCTTGCGTCCCTGCGGCAGGCCGCACCCGTTGTCGGCGATGCGCAGCTGCGCGCCGGACCTGTGGCCCTTGAGGTTCATTGTCACCCGCGTCGCTCCCGAATGCCGCTCGATGTTCGTCAGCGCTTCCTGCGCGACGCGGTAAAGCGCGATCCGGGACTCCGCGTCCAGCCGGTTCCGGAATACCACCGTCTGGAAATCGACCTCGATGCCGGTGCGCTCCTGGAACTGGGCGGTCAGGGTCTGCAGGGCGGGGCCGAGGCCGAGGTCGTCCAGCACGCCGGGCCGCAGGTCCCGGCTGATGCGCCGGACTTCCTGGATCGCCGAGCCGAGGGCGGATAGCCCCTTGTCGAGGCTTTCGGGCGCGCGACCATCGCCGCTCACCACCCGTCGTCGGGCGAGTTCGAGCGCGTAGCGGACCGAGACGAGGATCTGGCTGATCGAGTCGTGCAGCTCCCGCGCCACGCGCCCGCGCTCTTCTTCCTGGGTGTCGATGACCCGCTGGGTCAGCGCCTTGAGCTTGGCGTCCGCCAGCCGCCGCTCGCGGATGTTCAGTGCCATGCCCCAGCTGAAGACCCCGATCAGCGCCGCGATCGCCAGCAACAGGATATAGAGCGTCGTGCGACCGATCCGGGCCTCGACCTCGGCGCGGGTGGCGGCGACGCGTTCCTTCACGTCGTCGATGAAGATGCCGGTGCCGATGGCCCACTGCCAGTCCTGCAGGCCGTTGACGTAGGCGAGCATCGGCGCGGTCTCTCCGGTCGAGGGCTTGGGCCAGAGGAACTCGTGGTAGCCGCCGCCCGCACGGGCGAGCCGGACCAGCTCGTCGGTCACGGGGACGCCCTCCGGATCGGTGAGCCCCGACCAGTTGCGTTCGATCAGCTCGGTGCGGCGGGGGGCGACGAGGTTGGTGCCCTCGTAGTCGAAGACGAAGAAGTAGCCGTCCTGTCCATAGATCATCGAGGAGAGGATCTGGGTGACCTCGCGCTTGGCGCGGGCGTCGTCGGGGGCGGCGCGGCCGTACTCGTTGAGGAACGCGGTCCGCGCGAGCGACAGGTAGTTGCGCAGTTCCGCGCGCTTCGCCTCGATCAGCTGTTCCTCCAGCGCGGCGATCTCGCGCTCGGCCAGCTCGCGGCTCTGCCGTTCGACGATCACGGTGATGCCCGCCACCGCGATGACGAGCGGCAGCGAGGCGAGCAGGAAAAGCTGCATTCCGTAGGACAGGCGCAACCGGCGGAGCATGACGAATCGTTAGGCTTAACCGCGCGCGAATCAAAGAGCGGCGCTGCCGATGCGCCGCAACGTCCCGGCCCGTGCGACCCCGTGGCACGCTCCGGGCGACGCCCCGGGGCCGGGCGGACGGGGTTCTACGCAATGATGGGTATAGCGGTCGAAATGCGACCTCGTTAGTGTCTCTCCACTTTCAACGATCCGCCTGGGCCCGGGGAGGGGACAGGCATAAACGGGAGGACTACTCATGGATCGTCGTTCCTTTCTGACGAAGGGCGCCATCGGGGGCACCGCCGCTGCGGCCTCGAGCCTTGCGGCACCCGCCTACGCGCAGGGCAACCGCACCCTGACCCTCGTGACCACCTGGGGCCGCGGCCTCGCCGGTGTGCACGACAGCGCCCAGTACTGCGCCGACATGATCACCGAGATGACCGACGGCCAGCTGACCGTCGATCTCCGTGCTGCCGGCGAACTCGTGGGCGCTTTCGAGGTCTTCGACGCGGTCTCCGCCGGCCAGGCCGACATGTACCACGGCGTCGACTACTACTTCCTCGGGCAGCACCCCGCGCTGTCCTTCTTCAGCCAGATCCCCTTCGGCATGACGTTCCAGGAATTCAACAACTGGTACTACCATGACGGCGGCAGCGAGCTGGCCGACGAACTCTACTCCATCTTCGGCCTGAAGGCCTTCCCGGCCGGCAACACCGGCCCGCAGTCCGGCGGCTGGTTCGCCCAGGAGATGAACAGCCCCGAGGACTTCCAGGGCCTGCGCTTCCGCATGCCGGGGCAGGGCGGCCAGGTGCTCGGCAAGCTCGGCGCCTCCGTGCAGAATTTGCCCGGCGCCGAAGTGTACCAGGCGCTGGCCTCCGGCGCGATCGACGGCACCGAGTGGATCGGCCCCTGGGCCGACGAGAAGGCGGGCTTCCAGGAGATCACCAAGATCTACTACACCGCCGGTTTCCACGAGCCGGGCCCGAACCTGAACCTCACGATGAACCTCGACACCTTCGAAAGCCTGACGCCCGCGCAGCAGTCGATCATCCACAACGCCTCGCGCGCCTCGAACCTGTGGACCATGTCGCTGTTCATGGCGAACAACTCCGCCGCCCTGCAGCGCCTGCAGTCCGGCGGCGTGCAGGTGCTCGAGTTCGGCGACGAGATCTGGGACGCCTTCGGCTCCGCCGCCGAAGAAGTCATCCAGGAGCCGATGGGCGACGAACTCTACAAGCGCTGCTACGACAGCTACATGGAGTCGCTCGAGAGCTCGGCCAACTGGTCCAGCCGCTCCGAGGGTGCCTTCACCCAGCAGCGTAACCGCATCATGGGCATGTAAACTCTCTCGGCTGAGAGAGACCGGCACCTCCGCCCCGGGGCGGGGGTGCCTTTCGCCGGTCGGGACACCGGCGTTGCTGACCACGAGGGGCATTGCCAATGGACGAGACAGCCGCCGACGGGGGCCTCTGGGCCGTGTTCGACGCGATCCTCTGGGTCGCGGGCAACATCGTGATGGCCTTCTACAACCTCGCCTACGCGCTGACCCATCCGGCCGCCTGGCTGGACTGGTCGAACCCCGAGGCGATCATGACCTTCGTCTACTACGGCGGATCGGTCGAACTCTTCTTCGTGGCCTTCACGGCCTTCCTGGTGCTGACAGGCGTGGGCATGTGGCGGCACCGGGTCATGTGGGCCTGCGTTCGCGGGCTCGAGGGCTTCGCCAACGGGGTCGGCCGCTTCTTCGCCTGGGCCGGCCTGCTGATGGTGCTGCAGCAGATCCTGATCATCTTCATGCAGCGCGTCTTCGCCTCCGCCGAGATCAGCCTCGGCCTCGGGGCCGCCTTCTCCAAGGACATCTCCTGGTGGTCGGAAGAGCTGAAGCTCTACAACGCCATGGTCGTCTGCCTCTGCGTCTCCTACACCTTCGTGCAGGGCGGACACGTCCGCGTCGACCTCGTCTACTCGGCGGTCTCCGAGAGCAAGAAGCGCGTCATCGACATGTTCGGCGCGCTCTTCTTCATGCTGCCCATGGCCGTGCTGATCTGGATGTACTCCTGGTACTTCCTCTGGCGCCATCTGATCACGCCGCCGCCCTCCGCCTCCGAAGGGCTGGACCGGCTGCTGATGAAGGCCCGCGCGGTGCGCTGGAACGTCGAGACCATCGGCTTCAGCCCCAACGGGTTCAACGCCTACTTCCTCTTCAAGGTGCTGCTGCTGGCCTTCACCCTCCTGGTGATGCTGCAGGCGGTCGCCTTCTTCTATCGCTCGTATCTCGAATGGCGCGAGGGGCCGGAGAGCTACGGGCGCCATCTCGATTCCGACTCGCTCGCCGAAGTCCGGCAGCACTGACGACAGGACGCAGGTCCGGGGACAGGGACGTAAGACATGCTATTCGGACTGGACGGGGTCGAGATCGGCCTGATCATCGTCTTCCTGACGCTCTTCGCCGGGATCCTCTCGGGTTTCCCGGTGGCCTTCGCCATCGGCGGGGCGGCGGTGATCTCCTTCACCATCATCGCGCTGCTGGACGAGAGCGGCCTGCTGATCCACCAGGCCGTCGACACCTCGTCCGAGGCCTACCGTGAACTGACGGCACAGGGGCTCCGACCGGACGAGATATCGATGTTCCGATATCCCGAGCTGCCGCGCGTGGGGGAGTCCGTCTTCCCACTGGGCTGGGAAACGGCACTCGACCGGAACCTGTCGTTCATCGTCAACCGCATCAACGAGCGCGTGCTGGCCGGCCAGTCGATCGAGACGCTGCTCGCGGTGCTGATGTTCGTGCTCATGGGCATCACGCTGGAGCGGTCGCGGATCGCGGACGACCTGCTGACCACCATGTCGCGCGTCTTCGGCCCGCTGCCGGGCGGTCTCGCCGTGTCGGTCGTCGTCGTGGGCGCCTTCCTCGCCGCCTCCACCGGCATCGTCGGCGCGACCGTGGTGACGATGGGCCTTCTCAGCCTGCCCACGATGCTGCGCGCCGGCTACTCGCCCCAACTCGCGACCGGCGTCATCTCCGCCTCAGGCACGCTCGGGCAGATCATCCCGCCCTCCATCGTGATCGTGCTGCTCGGCACGCTGGCGGGCGATCTCTATTCCACCGCGCAGGAGGACCGCGCCCAGGCCGCCGGTTGCTCGGACGCGCTGACCTACCTCGGCGAGCCCGCGGTGGTCTCTGTCGGCACGCTCTTCCAGGCGGCGCTGCTGCCGGGGATCCTGCTGGCCTTCCTCTACGCGGCCTATGCCTTCGGCTACGCGCTGTTCAATCCGTCCAAGGCGCCGGCCGTCCAGATCGAGGCCGCCAACGCCGAGCCGATCACCCGGAACGAAGGCCTGCTGTGGTTCCTCGGCCTGCCGGTCCTCCTGATCGCCCTCACCGTGGGCGGTTTCCAGGCGGGACTGATCGGCAGCCAGGACATCAACGTCGGCTCCTACTCCGAGGCCGGTGACACCGCCTCGCTGCGCACCAACGTCTCGCCCTCCTGCCAGGAGGCGATGATCGAGCTGCACGGTCAGGAGGCCTGGGACGCCGCGGTCGCCGAACAGGCCGAGATCGATGCCGCGGGCGGCGTGCAGCAGGCCCGGGAACTGAGCGAAGAGGAGCAGGCCGAGATCCGCGTGGAGCGCCTCGCGAACGCCGCGCCCATCGGTCCTGGCATCGCCATCACCGCGCTCGTCCTCGGCATCGTCCTGATCCTCGCGCGCGGGATCATGCCCTCGGCCGAGCCCATGCCGCTTATCGTCGGGGGCGCGGCGCTGGCCGTCATGCTGCTCTTCGACGCGGCCTTCATCTCGCCCACAACGACGCCGGGCACGGCCACGGTCATCCTGATCCTGCCGCTCCTCGTCGCGCTCTGGGCCTGTCGGCACGCCGCGCGGAGGCTCGGGCAGAACGACCTGATCCGCGTGGTCTTCCCGCCGCTCGTCCTGATCGTGGCCGTGCTCGGCTCGATCCTCGGCGGCATCACCAACCCCACGCCCGCCGCGGCGCTGGGCGCTGGCGGCGCGATCATGCTGGCGGCCTACCGCAAGCTCAGCGAGGAGGGCCGTAGCCCGGCCATCATCCTCTGGGGTACGCTCGCGATGGTCCTGATGCTCGTGGTGGGCATAAACTTCGACATGCGCATCGGGCAGGAAGACGTGCTCTTCGAGGACATCATCGCCTACCTGGTGGCCTTCGCCTCGTTCCTCTTCGCGATGTTCTCGCTGCTCTACGCCTGCTGGGTGCTCTTCGCGGGCCGGATCCTGACGCCCGTCGTGCGCGAGACGGCCAAAGTCACCTCGATGGTCTTCACCATCCTCATCGGCTCGCAGCTGCTGAACCTCGTGGTGATCTCCTTTGGCGGTGAACACTACATCCAGACCTACCTGCGCAGCTTCGACAGCGAGTTCACGGTCTTCCTGATCGTGATGCTGGTGCTCTTCATCCTCGGCTTCGTGCTCGACTTCCTGGAGATCATCTACATCGTCGTGCCCATCGTCGGCCCCGTGATCTACGGAGGCACCTTCGATCCGAAGTGGGTGACGATCATGATCGCAGTGAACCTGCAGACCTCGTTCCTGACGCCGCCCTTCGGCTTCGCGCTCTTCTACCTGCGCGGGGTGGCGCCGCCCGAGGTCACGACGGCCCACATCTACCGGGGCGTGATCCCCTTCGTGGGCATCCAAGTCGTGGGCCTCGCGCTGCTGTGGTTCTTCCCCGGCGTGGTCACCATCGTGCCGCAACTCATCGGCAATTGACCGAGACCCGGCCGCCGAAATGGCGGCCGGGTGAGACGTACCACTAGGTCAGAGGAAGAACCGACGGCGGTCCTCGTAGAGATCGGCCCGGGTGAGGCCGATGTCCTTCAACAGGTAGTCCGGAAGCTCGTCGAGGTGCCGGTAATCGCGCCAGAGGCGGAACCAGCGGACGAGTCCGTGCCCCTGGCCGCGTCGCTTGTGCGCGCGGTTCGGGCGGCGGGTGGCGAGGCCGGCAAGGCCCTCGAAGAAGGAAAGAGTATAGGCGTGCATGGGTCTGGTCCTTTGAACGGTCAGTGGCTGTGGTTGACGACGCGGGGCAGGAGCCGCGCCGGGGCGGCCGGGCGGTTCGATGCGCGGCCCGGGTCCTGGATAGCGATCCGCCATGCGGTCTCGCCCAACGCCGCGAGGGCCGCGGCGCGGCTTTGGTGAACCGGAAGCAGATGCGCGAAGCTCACGCGATGCAGCCAACCGCCGAGCTCGGGGCCGGCGACCACGGCGAACTGCCCGCCCGCCGTACGCATCAGCTTCGACGCGACGACGAGACCGCGTACGCCCGGACGAACGATCCGGACGTCCTCCCCCAGTTCGACGATGAGCTTCCTGCGCCCGTAGCGGGCGCGCGCGGCCAGAAGGTCGCACAGCGGACCGGTCGCACCGGCGTCGACGTGGCCCTCGATCCGCACCAGATCGACGTCGCCGATGATTTCGAAACGTGTCTTCAATTCTTCGCTCCTCAACGGATGAAGCCCGCCCCGTTTGTGCGGGGTGGCAATGGTCTTTGATTGAAAAGCACCGCTCGGGGCGCCACGGCCCTGTCTCCTCCCGGGCCGTGCCGGCGCTATCGCGCCCTACCGTTGGAGCGAGCGTTGTAACGAGCGTTGTTTATTAACTGTGCAGGCGTTGTTTTTGACCTAGCGGAAGGCTGCTGATCGCCCGGCCAGATTGTTTTCCCGGGGGTCCCTCCCCATGCTCCGACCCAGCGATGGCGACAGGCATGAAGATATCCGTTCTCGGCGAACTCCGGATTCGCGTCGGAGAGGAAGAGGTCGCGCTGCCGGCCTCGCGGAAGGCGCGTGCGCTTCTGGCCTTTCTGGTCGCGACCGGGCGTCCGCACCGGCGCGAGCGCCTGTGCGAGATGTTCTGGGACCAACCCGACGATCCGAAGGCCGCGCTCCGCTGGGCCCTGACCAAGCTGCGCAAGGTCGTCGATACCGCCGACCGCACGCGAATAGTCGCGGACCGCGAGCGGGTCCGTTTCGACGGTGAGGGGGCGGAGGTGGACCTGCGCGACCTCCACCGGCGCCTGCGCACCGATCCCGGAGGCATGAGCCTGGCCGACTTGGAAGCCGCCGCGGAGGCGCTGTCCGGCATCGTCCTCGACGGGCTCCAAGGGGCGGGGGACGCGGCCTTCGACTCCTGGCTGATGGCCGAACGGCAGGATGCCGAGGCGGACCGGCTGGAGGTGCTGCGGAGATTGGCGAGCCATCCCGAGACCTCCCGCAGCGCGGTCCGGAAATGGAGGCGGCTTCTGCATGAGGCGGACCCGGAGGCCACGATCGACGAGGTGGCGGAGCCCGCGCAGGGAGGTGACAGCCTGCCCGTGCTGGAACCGGCCGACCGGCGGGCGCACCTGCGCGCGCAGCGCATCGGCTTCTGCCGGATGAGCGACGGCACGAAGATCGCCTTCGCGACCGTGGGGCAGGGCCCTCCGCTGGTAAAGGCCGCCAACTGGCTCACCCATATCGAGCACGACTGGCATTCGCCGGTCTGGGGCGCCTGCTTCGCCGATCTCGCGCGGTCCCGCACGCTGGTCCGCTACGACGAGCGCGGCTGCGGGCTGTCGGACTGGAACGTCGGCAGGCTCGACTTCGACTCTTTCGTCGACGACCTCGAGGCCGTGGTCGAGACGCTGGGGCTTCAACGGTTTCCGCTGCTGGGCATCTCGCAGGGCGCCGCGGTCTGCATCGAGTACGCGGTGCGCCACCCGGAGCGGGTCTCGGGACTGATCCTCATCGGCGCCTATGCCTCCGGCTGGCGGCATCACGCAAGCCCCGAGGAGATGGCCCGGCGCGAGGCGGTCCGGCAACTGACGGAAGTCGGCTGGGGCACCGACAACCCGGCCTACCGGCACATCTTCTCGCAAACCTTCATGCCCCGCGCCGCCCCGGACGAGCTCGATTGGTTCGACGAGTTCCAGCGGCTCACGACCTCCGCCGCCAACGCGGCGCGTTTTCAGGACGCCTTCGGGGACATCGACGTGCGGCACCGTCTGGCGCAGGTCCGGGCGCGGACCATCGTCCTACACGCCACGCAGGACCAGCGCATCCCGGTGGACCAGGGCCGGCTCGTCGCCGCCGGTATCCCGCAGGCGCGGTTCGTGCCGCTGGACAGTCAGAACCACGTACTGGTGGACTACGAGCCGGCCTGGGGCGTCTGCATGTCGAGCATCCGGGCGTTCCTCCGCGAGATCGACGCCTGAGCCTGCCTGCCAATGCCTTCCGTAGGGTTAAGTAGCTGACGCGAAATAGTAATATGGTCCGCTTCGGGCCATACCACCGCCCAAATCCACCACCACTCATTGTCCTGTTAGGTTGGGCAGGGCCGGGTAAAGATGAACGACGTTTCCAGGAGTGGCCTCGAACTGGACAAATGGGACCCCGACCTCCTCTTCGAAGAGGAAGCGGCATGGTCCATCCTCGACTGGAGGCCCGACGGACCTCCCTTCCTGCTCGAAGTGATTTCCGACAGGGACCGGGGGCGGAAACGGTACCTCGACTGCATCCTGAGCGAGGCCTGGCTTCCGCGGATCGTCGGACGGCAGGACGAGACACCCCGGCGCTGGTGGTCGCTGCGGCGGGGGGCGCGACGCAAGCAGCCGCTTGCGCTGATCGTGGATCTCGACCTCGGGATCGGCGGGCATACCGACGAGATCGAAGGCCCGATGCAGCTCCGCTCGCAGTACGGCCAGCTCTACCGAGCGGCCTTCCCGAGGTTCGACTACGCCTTCGCCAAGCTCTACCGGAAGATCTATTCGGCCTCGGACCTCCGCACGAAGTACCCGCGCGTCTTCTCGCCCGAGCACAACGAAATGGCGGGGGACCTCGCCGACACCGTCCGCGATACCATGATGAACGGGTTTGAGATCAGCGGCGCTGCCATCCCCACCATCGGCCCGATCTACAAGCTCGTGTCCTCCATCCGCTTTTCGATGCGGCGCTGGATCGCCGCCCGGCGGGCCGAGGAGGACCTGGAGTGGATCCGCAGGCTATCGATCGAGGAGCTTCGCCGCAGCCTCCCCGACTTGCTCGTCCGCGACCTGCGCGCCCACCGCAAGACGCTCGAAGCCACCAAGCGTCCGCAGCACTGGCTGCTGATGATCGATGGCGACGACGCCGACCAGCTGCCGCCCTGGCTTGGGAAGACCGTCGGGGCCCTGGACTTCGTCAGCGTCGTCATGGGCACCGAGTGCGCACTGCCCTGGGGCACCTACATAGGCGATCAGGAGCGGGCCAACTATTGGGTCGAGGTCCGGTCGCTCAGCGAGGACGACTTTGCGCCGCTCTTCGACGCGGTCGGCCTCACCGACTTCTGGCTCCGAACCCACATCGGCCATCTCGGCGCGGGTTACCCCGAGCGGGTGAAAGCGCTGCTCGACGAGACGCAGGCCTTCCTGACCGAGCGGGGCCTGTCGATGGACGACCTCGGCCCGGAGGGCGGCAAGACCCGCCGAGAGCTGAACCGGCGGCTGAGGCGATGCTCGCAGGAGCACGTCGCCCGGGTGCTCGAGGACTTCACACTGCGAGAGCGCCGGGTGATCGGACTCGCGGCCTCGATCCCCTTCCTCGACGAGCGGACCTTCGTTGACGCGATGGACCTCTTCGCCTTCGGGACCGACCTACAGGACTGGGCCACCTTCTGCCGGACGGTCGAGGCCGAGGACCTCCCGCGGGAGGAAGCGCCGGCCGGATGCGTCCTGGTGCCCGATCCTGTCGCCGGACTTGCGCGCAAGGAAGCCGGGGACTGCGATCCCCACCGGGTCGAACGGATGATGCGGTGGCTCGCCGACCGCCCGGAGAGCGCCGAACCGGAGGCCCGCTTCCTCGACATGGTCCGTGCGAGCCATGCCCGCCTCAGGCTCGACGCCGCGGCGCATGCGGATTGGCTTCAGGAGAAAGTGGCGGCGCTCCTGGCCACTGGCGAGGCGCAACTCGCCGACCGGCTGCTGGAACAGGTCTGGCGGTCGTCCCCCGGTTTTCCGTCCTGTCCTCAGGCGACGATCAGGCTCTGCAAGGCCCTCATCTACAAGGTCGTGACTACCCAGCTCCCGGTGCCCTGGCCGGTCGTCGAACACTACACCAAGGAGGCGATCCTCGGGGAGACCTCTGCCGACCGAGGCTGCGACCGTCCCCGCGCCGAGGCCGCCGTCGGACTGCTCGAGGCGATCGCCTTCGAGGGGGTCGTCTCCAAAACCTACGAGGACATGGACTTCACCCAGCGCGACGACGCCCGCGAGGTCTTCGAGTGTGAGTTCAGGCGCTTCCTAAGGTCAACCGGCGCCACCGAGGACCTCTCTGCGGCGAAGACAGCTGAGCATTTCCTGGCGCGGCTCGGCACCGGGGATCAGACCGCTTCGGACTGGGCCGACCTGAAGCTGCGCTTCGAGCTCACGGAACTCGTGCGTATCGTGGAGGAGAGCCCGGATGCAGGCCGCCGACGGGGGGAACTGGGCCAGCGCTACAAGGCGGTCCGAAAACTCTGCGAGGCCATCGGCAGACCGCCGGCCACGGACCCGGCGATGCTGCGGGCCGTCGCCCAGATCCGCCTGCTGACCGGCCGGGTCGCGAGCGCCTTCGACACGATGACCCGGCGCGCCGAGCTGGCGCCCGACACCCGGACCCGCATCCTACGATTGATCGACACCGCCCGCCTCGCGAGCCGCAGCTCAGTGGAGAACGCGCGCGACCGGATGTATGCCGCCACGAAAGACGCCGTCGCCCTGTCGGGGCCCGTTCAGGGCGAGGACCCGGCGCTCGCGATCGCCGCGCGCGTGGCTTCGTGCCAGGCGATCCGCACCATCGGAGAGCTCGTCTCCGCCTACAACAACCTTTCGCGCCTCTACCGGGAGGTCGTCCGGGCCCCCCGAGAGGTCAGGCGTTGCCGCTTCGAGCTCGTGGCCATGATGGAGACGAAGATCGGGGTCCTGGAGCTGCTGATGGAGGAGCGCGAGCTCGAGGACCCGTACCGGGACGAACCCTGGGACCACTACCTCCACTCCGCGCAGGACACGCTCGCAAAGCTCCGACGGGACGGCGAGCTCCCCGCCTACGTCCCGCCCAAGCCGACGCCGCCTCCGGCTCCGCCTGCCAGAGAACACGACGAGGAGGAGGAGGGCCTCATGAGCCTCGACGATTTCAACCTCGTGCTTTCCAGCTGACCACCCCGCCCGACACCGCAGGCACCTCGCCTGGCCCAGACGAGAGATTGTGACGATGACGCATTACCAGCTCCCCCCGAAGATCAGCGAACCTGGCCTGCTCGTGGGCTACTCCCAGGAGGACGACCACATCC
The DNA here is from genome assembly GCF_008710275.1 of Histidinibacterium aquaticum. Taxonomy (GTDB): domain Bacteria; phylum Pseudomonadota; class Alphaproteobacteria; order Rhodobacterales; family Rhodobacteraceae; genus Oceanicola; species Oceanicola aquaticus. The sequence goes on along the minus strand of NZ_VYQE01000006.1, from coordinate 46,605 downwards.
GCCAGCCGGTCGGCTTTTCCTTCGGAACCGACGAGTTCTCGCCCCGCTCCGGCTACCTCGATCCGTACATCTTCCACGGCGAGGGCCACCTGATGACCATCGCGCCCACCGGGGCGGGCAAGGGTGTCTCCTGCGTCATTCCCGCGGCCCTCCGGCACGAGGGCGACCTCGTCGTCATGGATCCCAAGGGCGAGAACTATGCCGTCACCGCCGCCCGCCGAAAGGCGCTCGGCCAGCAGATTTACCTGATCGACCCCTTCGGCGTGACCGAAGACTGGGAGGGCCGGACCGAGCCCGATGCCTCGGGCCTCAACCTGTTCGACCTGCTGCCCTATCTCTCCGACGACACGGAGACCGCGGCGCAGTCCATGGCCGGGATGCTCGCGCCCGGAGAGGGCTCGGGTCGCGACTTCTGGGACATCTCGGCCCAGAACATCCTCGCCGGCCTGATCGCGGCCTACCACGAACTCGGCCAGGGGCTGGACCGGATGCTGGAAGACCTGCGGACCCGGCCGGACCAGGTCAACCGGACGGAGCAACGGGACTACTTCCCCGATCTCGCCGCCGCCCCGGCCCCGGTTCGCATCACACTCGACCGGAGCGGGCTCGACTGCGCGACGGCGCTCGATCTCTTCCTGGTCACCCTCCGCACGCATCGCGACGTCGCAGGCGATGAGGCCTCTAACCAGACCGAACCCGACGAGGACCTCGTGCTGCTGGAGCAGCTCTTCGACGATTCCGACGGCGGTGCCTGGCGAACGGCCGACGCGGACCTCCTCGCCACCTACAAGGACTGCCTCGGGACCGCCTTCTACGCGCAATTCGGCGCCGCGCTCGAGGAGGTCCGTCCGGGTTCGGCCATCAGCCCGGTCGAACTGCGCACCCTGGCGGCATGGGCGATGCAGGTCCTCCCCGGCGTGGTCGACGCGCCGAGCCGGGCCTCGGAGCGGCTCCCGATGGTCTTCGACGAGACCGAGACGGTGGGCTACCCGCTCGCCGTATTGAAGATGTTCGCGAGCCGCGGGACGCTCGCCAGCGCGGTTTCGGCGCAATGCGCGCAGGCGCCGAACCGCACCTTCGGCAGCATGATGGCGACGCTGGAGGGGAACATCTCCTATCTTCAGAGCCGGGGCGTGCGGTCTATGCTCAGCTCCCCCGGCTTCGACCTCGAGCGCTTCCGGCAGGGGCGCGGCAGCTCGGTCTACATCGTGTTCCCCCCGCACAAGCTCGGCAGCCATTCCCGGCTGCTCGCCACCATCTTCAAGGGTCTGATCAACGTCATCTGTGCCAGGCGGTCCCGGCCCCCGCGCACAACGCTCTTCCTGATGGACGAGGTCGCGCAGCTCGGCCACATGGAAGAGTTCGTCGCGGCCAAGACCCTGCTGCGGGGCTACGGCGTGCAGGTCTGGTCGTTCTGGCAGGACCTGTCGCAGCTCCGGGCCTGCTACCCGGCGAACTGGGAGACGCTGATCAACAACTGCAAGGTCTTCCAGGCCTTCGGCTGCGCCACGCCGCTTCAGGCGAGCGCACTGGTGCAGATGTTCGACCTGCCGCCCGCGGCCCTGCTGGACATGGAGCACGACGAGATGCTTCTCGCCATCTACGGCGACGAGCCGGTCTTCGCGAAAAAGCCAAGCTACTTCTCCGACCCCGCCTTCGACGGCGCCTACCGCGACAACCCGCTCCACGCGCGGGACGCCAGAACCTCCGGCTGGCGCTTCGTGGAGGTCGCCGAGGACCGCCCCCTCCGACCCTCCAATGCGCCCGGACGGCCGTTGGGACGGGTCACCGCGGCCGAGTAAGAGCTGGGCCCCTCGGGGCCAGTCGGTCTGCCGATCTTCGTGCGCGGCCCCGCCTGTGGAGAGCCTCGACGGAACCCATTGCTGACTCGGGGGCGTTTCACCGGCATGTGTTGTTCGTCCGGGCGCCGGGTCGGGACGCTCCGACCTCGCGAAACGAGTCCGCAGGGAACGTGGTGGTAACGATCGGGATCATAGTGGGGTGGACTGCGATCGCCGCCGCGCTCGTCGTCTTGCTTGCGCCGGCCGCGAAATCGACCGGGCCGCAGGCGATGCCGTTCCTCGGTGGCGGCACGCCTGACACCCACGCCTGGCAGCGGTATCACTTCCGGCCCTACACCATGGCGCTGCTCTTCATCGCCTTCGAGATGGAGATGATGTTCATGTACCCTTGGGCCGTGGTCTTCGTCTCGGAAGGGATCAAGGCGCTGGCCGAGATGGGCATGTTCCTTGCCATCCTGTCCGTCGGTATCCTCTACGGCTGGCGAGAGGGGATCTTCCGGTGGCAGTGACACGCTTCGGCAGTCTGGCGGCCCGGGCCCCCGTTCCTATCTTCGCCGCGATCGGACCAGGACGGCAGGCCGACGTGGAGCGCCTGCTGGCGCGGCGCGGGCTGAGACGGGCGCATAGTCCCCGGGACGCGGCCGTGCTGCTCGTCTCGGGGGACCTGCCGGACGATATGCTCGAGGCCCTTTCCCGCGTTCATGCCCAGCTGCCGCACCCGCGCGCCACGGTGCGGTGGATCGACGAGACAGCGGACGAGATCGCTGACCGCCTCCGCGACGCATGGCACGACCTCTGCGCCGGAGTGACCGACGAGGAGGACCGCCTGCCGGACGTGCCACCGAATGAGTGGAAAGGGGTCGGCCCGCACGGGCAGGGCGGCGAAGGCATGATGGGCGGCACGCCCTACGGACGGTCGATGGCGATGACCGGGCCGGATATCCGCGACGGGCTGCAACTCGACCGCTATACGGCGCGGATCGGACCCTTCGCCCCGATGCTTCCGCCGGGGCTCGTCCTGGAGGTGACGCTGCAGGGCGACGTGATCTGCGACGCGACGGTGGCGAACGCGGCCTTCGCGCAGCCCGCCGGCGCGGACGCGCCCGAACTCTGCGCGGGCCGGGTCGTCCGGCTGCTTGGCCTGGAGGCGGCGGCGGACCGCCTGATCGAGGGCAAGAGACCCGGGGCGGTCTGGCTGCGCGGCGCCGTCCCGAGCGGCCTCGGCCTGGCTGAGGGCACCGAGGCCCGCGGCAGGCTAGGGGCCTGGCTCGCGGGAGAGGTCGTGACGGTCGCGCCGGTCGATCTGCCGGACTTTCTGGAGGGCGCCGAATGGTCCGAAGCGGCGCTCCTGCTGGCCTCGCTGCCGCCCTCCGCGATCATCCGGGCCACCCGTCCAACGGAGGTCGCATGACGCTCTTGCTCGCCCTCGCCGTGCTCGGAACGCTGCTGGCCGGGACGCTCTTCGCGGCGGTCCTCGACCGGACCGCCCTGCCGCTCGTGGCAGCATTCGGACGGCAGCGGGTCGAGACAGAGGCCCCCGACCGAATGAACCGCGACCTTGCGCCGGCCTGGTATCTCGCGCTTGCCGCTGTCGGCCTCTCGGTCGTTCCCTTCGCACCCGGACTCGCGCTCATCGACAGCCCCGTGGGCATCGTGATCTGGGGCGCCTGCGAGGCGCTGACCGTCGTCACGGTCTTCCTGCACGGCTGGTCCCCCAACGCGCCGTTTCCACTAATCGGCGCCTACCGCTACGCCGCGATCGGCCTGCCGGTCATGCTGCCGTCGATGTTTGTGCTGATTGCCGCTGCCCTCCCGGCCGAGAGCCTGTCGCTCGTGGCCATCGTCGAGAGCCAGCGCGAGATCTGGAACGTGGTCCGCCAGCCGCTGGGCCTGCCGCTGTTCCTCGTCGTCGCGCTCGCCCTGACGCTGCGAGGGCCGATGGACTACGCCGATGCGGCGGATATCGCCTCGGGCACCTCGGCCGAGGACAGCGGGCCGGCGCGCGCCGCCTGGCAGGTCGCGCGGCTCGCGATGTTGGTCTCGGTGTCGGCCATCGCTGCCACGGTCTTCCTTGGCGGACCGCTGGGCCCAGTGTTGCCCGGGCCCGTGTGGCTCTGGCTCAAGACGGCGGTGCTGATGGCGCTGATCGTCTGGCTGGGAGACCGCGTCGCCCGGACCACGCCGAGCCGGATGCTCGGGATCCTCTGGGTCGTCCTTCTGCCGCTCTCCTTCCTCGATCTCGTGATCTCGGGGGTGCTGGCGCTATGACCGACCTGGCCGTCGCCCTGCTCGCCGCCTTCGCCGTCTGGACCGGATGGCGCGTATTCCGCGTCGACAGCATGGTGCGCGCCTCGTTCTCGCTGATGCTGTCCTTCGTCGCCGTGGGAGGCATCGGGGTGCTGCTCTCTGCGCCGTACATCGGGGTGGCGACCGTCTTCATGATGGCCGTCGAGATGATGGTCATGGCGATCTTCATGGTCATGTTCATGATGAACCCCGCGGGCCTGAACCCGATGATGATGGTCCACCAGCACCGGCTCTCTATCGGCGCAGGGCTGGTCGCCTTCATTGGACTGGGGGCGGCGGTCCTCCTGTCGCCGCTGCCGCGCGATCCGGTCCCGGAGGAGGCGCAGGTGGTGGCGCAACTCGGGCACGAGTTGCTGGGCCCCTCGATGCTGATCTTCGAGACCGCGGGCGTCACCCTGCTGGCGACCATGGTCGGGGCGGTGATCCTGTCGTCACGGCAGGGGCGCTACGGCGCGGCGGACGAGGGCGCGCGCCCGCCCGGCCTCACCGAGGGCGGCGAGCCCGCCGGGCGTCGTCCCGAGGGCGGCGGAGGGCATGGCCACCACCACCACGGAGGCCATTGATGACCCTGACCATCGTTCTCCTCGGCGCTGCGGCGCTGGTCGGCATCGGGCTCTACGGGGCTCTCAGCCAGCAGAGCTTCGTCATGCTGATGATGGGGCTGGAGCTCATGCTGAACGGTGCGCTCCTCGCGATCATCGGGTTCTGGTCGCTGTCGCTCGGCGGCATGCCCGAGGGCCAGCTGCTGGCGATCATCGTCATGGCGGTGATGGCCGTGGAGATGGCCATCGGCTTCGCGCTGATCGTCGCGCTCTACCGCAAGCGGCAGGCCGACATGACCGAGAGCCTCGGGACGCTCAAGCAATGATCTGGGCACTGGCATACCTGCCGGTCCTCGCGGGTCTGGGGATCTGGGCCGTCGGCGCGTCCCGGGGCCGGACCGCGCTCCTGGGGGGGCTCGCCACCGTGGCGACGCTCCTGCTGGCCCTAATCGCAGGCGGCCGATCCGGACGCTTCGACTGGTCCGATGTCCTCACCCTTCAGGCGGCGCTTCCGCCCCTGGCGCAGGCGGTCGCCGTTCTGGTCCCGGCGATCCTGCTGCCGATCACGCTTTTCGCCGCGTCCCACGAAGAGGCGCGCGGGCTGCCGCGCCTCGTGGGGCTCATGCTCGTCTTCACCGGGGGGATGGAGCTTGTCGTGATCGCGGACGACCTCGTGACGCTTCTGATCGGGTGGGAGATCGTGGGTGCCTGCTCCTGGGTCCTGATCGGCCACAGGTGGCGGGAGCAGCCGCCGGGTCTCTCCGCGAATTTCGCCTTCGTGCTGACCCGCGCCGGGGACCTGGGGCTGTTTCTCGCCGTGCTGACGACCTTCACCGTCACGGGCGGCGCGGAGTACGACGCGCTCGGCAGGCTCGACGACTGGCCGCTGGCGCTCGCGGCTTTCGGCCTGCTGGTTGCGGCGGTGTCCAAGGCCGGCCAGGTGCCCTTCGCGCCGTGGCTCTTTCGCGCGATGGACGGCCCGACCTCGGTCTCGGCGCTGCTCCACTCCGCCACGATGGTCGCGGCGGGCGTCTACATCCTCGCGCGGCTGCACCCCTACATCTCGGCGGCACCGGGATTCGGGACGGCGGCGATGGCCCTGGGCCTCGCGACGGCAGTACTCGGCGGTGTCGTGGCGGTCCGCCAGGTCCACGCCAAGAAGCTGCTGGCGGGCTCGACCTCGGCGCAGATGGGCCTGATGATCGCGACCGTGGGGGCAGGGTACCCGGGCGTTGCCGTACTGCACCTCGTCGTTCACGCCGCCACCAAGGCCGCCCTGTTCTGCGCGGCGGGAACCGTGCATCGCGTCACCGGCAGCTTCGATCTGCGCGAGGCGCGTCTCGGGCGCGCGCTACCGGTGAGCGCGGGACTGACCGCCATCGCGGCGCTCTCCCTTGCCGCCGTGCCGCCGCTCTCGGGCGGCTGGAGCAAGGAGGAGATGGTGAAGGCCGCGGAACATGCCGGCCTGTTCTGGACAACGGCGGCGATCCTCGCGGGCGGGCTCAGCGCGGCCTACGCGACGCGGTTCGCGGTCACGGCGTTCGGTCCGGGCGACCGGGACGAAGCCTCCGAACGTCGCGGCGAGAGCGCGGCACTCCTCTGCCTCTCCGGGGCGGTTCTCGCCATGTCGGTCCTGTGGCTGCCTTGGGCCCATGACGCCGTCTCCGCCTGGATCGGGGCGGAACTCCCGACCGGCACGCGCCTCGGGCTGATCGCGTCCCTGACGGCGGTGGCGCTCGGGGTGCTCGCCGGCCTGCGCGCGGCACGCGCCCCCTCCGCGCCGCCGGGGCAGGAGTGGCTGGGTCTGCCCGCCCTCTACGAGCATGGCGTGATCCGACCGTTCCATGGACTGGCCGGGGTGGCCGCGCGCCTCGACGACGGCGTGATCGACCTGATCCCCCGGGGTGTGGCGGCGCTCGGTCGGCAGGCCTCCGGCCAGCTGGCGCGGCTCGACGACGACCATATCGACGGCCTCGCCCCGGGCGCCGCACGCCGGGCGTCGCAGGGCACCTCGCGGGTATGGCGCGGTGCGGTGGGGATCGCCGTGCAGGCGGCCTCCGCACTTGCGGCTCTCGCGGCTGGCGTCGGCGAACGGCTGAGCGACATCATCCCCGGAGGAAGCGGAAGGCTCGCCGGGATGGCGGGCGCCGACCTTCGCCGCCTGCAGACGGGGCTTTCCCACCACTACTACACCCTTCTCATGGCCGGTTTCGCGCTGGCAGTGGGGCTGCTGATTATCGGAGGCTGACCCATGCTGACACTCGCCGTACTCGTCCCGCTCGCCGCGGCGCTGCTGCTCGCGCTCGCGCCCCTGGGGGCCGCCGCCGCGCGCTGGACCGCCACTGGGTCCGCGGTGCTGTCGCTGCTGGCGCTCGTTTCGGTCTGGGCCGGTGGGGGCGAGGGGTTTCGCGCCGTGACCGAAGTGCCCTGGATTCCGACGCTCGGGATCGCCTGGCGCGTCGGCGTCGACGGGATGTCTCTCGCGCTTGCGCTGATGAGCGCGCTTCTCTTCGCCGCCTCCGCCGCATGGCCGATGCAGCTGGAGGGCGCGCGGGCCTACTACGCCTGGATGGCGTTTCTCACGGGCGTCTCCATCGGCCTCTTCGTGACGCTCGACCTCATCGTGTTCTACGTCTTCTTCGACCTGAGCCTGGTAGGCATGTACTTCCTGATCGGTCGGTGGGGCCACGGCGAGGCGCAGCATGCCGCACTGAAGTTCTTCGTCTATACGCTCGCGGGCTCCCTGCTGATCCTGATCGGGATCATCGTCCTGGCCCTGAACATGCCGGAGCTGACCTTCGACATGCGCGCGATCATCGACAGCCCGCCGCTGGCCGCCGCCGGCGCGTTGCCGGGGCTGGTCTTCCTGGCCTTCGTCATCGGCTTCGGGATCAAGACTCCGGTCTTTCCGTTCCACACCTGGCTGCCGCCCGCGCACGTGGATGCGCCGGGCCCGGCCTCGGCGATCCTTGCGGGCGTGCTGCTGAAGATGGGGACCTACGGGCTGATCCGCATACCACTCCAGATGATGCCCGAGACCTTTGCCCGCTGGGCGCTGCCGCTCGCGATCCTCGGCGTGATCTCGATCCTCTGGGGCAGCATCGTCGCCTTCGCGCAGGAGAACCTGAAGCGCCGGATCGCCTACACCTCGGTCAACCACATGGGCTACACCGTGCTGGGCATCGCGGTCGCGGGCTCCGCACTGGGGTCTGAGACTGCCCGCCAGCTGGCGCTTACGGGCGCCGTGGTCGAGATGGTCGCCCACGGCCTGATCACCGGGGCGCTGTTCCTGATCGCCGGGGCGATATGGGCGCGGGCCGAAGACTATCACCTGCCGAATTTCGGCGGGCTCGCCGGGACCGCGCCGCGCCTGACGGGCGCCGCGACCCTGGCCGCCTTCGCCTCGCTGGGTCTGCCGGGGCTCGCGGGCTTCGTGGCCGAGCTGCACATCTTCCTCGGGGCGTTCGGGGTCTACCCCTGGCTCGCGGCGATCGGACTTCTCGGCATCCTGATCACGGCGGCGCTGTTCCTGCGGATGCTCCGGCAGGCGTTCTTCGGTGATCTACCCTACGAGCGACGGGGCTTCACCGATCTCACGACGGCGGAGGCGGCCATCCTGGCGCTGCTTCTGGCGCTCGTGGTGCTGATCGGTATCTGGCCCGCCTGGCTCCTGGCTTTGATCGACGCCGCAGCCGTGATCCCGGCGATCGGCGCGGGAGGCTGACATGCCGGTCGGCGACCTTGCGCCCGAACTCGCGGTGCTGCTGACGGCCGTCGCCGCGCTCCTGCTGGCGATGGCGCTGCCGCAGCGCCGCCACGGGTGGTGCGCGGCGCTCGCGGCCGCGGGCCTCGCGGTCGCGATGGGCATCGCCTGGAGCCAGGCCGGGGCGGCGCGCCTCACCTTCTCGGGCACCTTCGCGCTGGACGGCGCGACCACCTGGGCGCGGCTCGCCATCCCGGGGCTGACGATCCTCTGCGTGGGGATGTCGCCGCGCTGGTTCTCGACCGACCGCCGGCACGGCGAGTTCTACGCGATGCTTCTGTTCTCGGCGCTGGGCGCGATGGCCATGGCGGGGGCGGCCGACCTGATGCAGCTGGTCATGGGTATCCTGCTGTCCTCGGTCACAGGCTACGTCCTGGCCGCCTACCACCGCGACTGGGAGATCTCGCTCGAAGCCGGGATGAAGTACTTCCTGGTCGGGGCGCTCGCCAATGCCCTGCTGGTCATCGGCGTCGTCCTCGTCATGGGCATGGCGGGGAGCACAGACTACGCCACCCTCGCGGGCGCGATCCCCGGGGATCCCCTCACGGTGACGGGGCTCGCGCTCATCCTCATGGGGCTCTTCTTCAAGCTCGGAGCCGTTCCCGTACATACCTGGGTGCCCGACGTGGCCGAAGGCGCGCCGGTCCCTGCAGCCGCCTTCCTGACCGTGATCCCCAAGCTCGCGGGCGCCGTCGCGCTCTACCGGCTCGTCGCGTTGGCCCCCGGGATCGCGGCGCTACCGATCCTCGTGGCCCTCGTATCGGCGGCGACGATGACGCTCGGCAATCTCTCGGCGCTCTGGCAGGAGGACGTCCGCCGGCTGATCGGCTGGTCCTCGGTCAGTCAGACCGGCTACGCCCTGATGGCCGTCGCGGTTGCCGGAGCGGTGCCCGAGGCGCTGCCCGCGCTTCTCGCCTTCATGACGGTCTACGGCATCGCCAACATCCTCGCCTTCGCGGCCGTCGCGCAATTGCGTGGCCTGACCGACATCGAGGGCTACAGGGGTCTGATCCGCAGCCAGCCCCTCGCGGCGATCGCGCTCGCCCTGGCCTTCATGTCCTTCGTCGGCATCCCGCCGATTGCGGGTTTCCTCGGCAAGTTCGCGCTCTTTCTCGCGACGCTGGAGGCCGGTCTGGCCTGGCTGGCGGTCGTCGCGGTCGCCAACACGGTCCTGTCCCTGTTCTACTACCTGCGCGTCATCGGTCCGGCCGTCTTCGCCGCCGACACCGATCCTGCCGCGAGACTGGGCGGCACCGTGCTCGGGAGCCTCTGGGCCGCCCTGATCGTCCTGCTGCTCACGACGGTCCTCTGGGCGGCTGGCTGGGCGGCGCTCCCGGCGGGGCTGCTTCCGTGATCCGGCGTACCGCGCCGTCATGAGGAGGAGAGGGCAGGATCCCGTCGGCGCCGGAACTCTGCCAAGCCATTCCGAGTGACGCGGATACGGGGAGCATCCGTTTGTCACGGCGGCTCAGCGCGGGTTCAGGACGAAGTCGTACTCCACGTCGTAGAACGGGCCATCGAAACCGAATTCCTCGATGCGGGCAGGGTCTTCGACGCGATCGAAGGTGGCCATGAGGCTCTCCTTCACGCCGAAGACGGCGTCGGAATGAATGTAGGGATCGTCCGGGTCGAAGATGTGCGTCACGAGCGTTTCGAAGCCCTCGGCCTCGATGATGTAGTGAAGGTGCGCGGGTCGGTAGGGATGACGCCCGAGGGCCCCCAGCAGCCGTCCGACCGGCCCGTCGTCGGGAATCGGGTAGAACTTGGGCCGGACGCCCTTGAACCAGTACTCTCCGGCCTCGTTCGACCTGAAGACGCCGCGCAGGTTGAAGTCGGGCTGGAGCCCCTTCTGCTGCACGTCGTAGAAGCCTTCGTCGTTGGCCTGCCAGACATCGATCTTCGCCCCGGGGATCGGGTTGCCGCGAATGTCGAGGATGCGGCCCCGGACGAGCATCGCTTCACCCTTCTGGTCGAGGCAGATGTCGTCCCCGAGCGCCCGCTCCGGAGCGCCCTCGACGTGAAATGGCCCGAGGACCGTCGACTCCGACGCGCCCGTGGGTTTGCGATTGTTGATCGCGTCGACGAGCATCGAAACTCCGAGCACGTCCGACAGGAGGATGTACTCCTGCCGCCAGTCGGTGCAGGTGTGGCCCGTCTCCGTGAGGAACAGGATGGCCTTGAGCCATTCCTCCTGCGTCGGCTCGATCTCCTTCACCGCGGCGTGCAGGTGGCGGACGAGCACCTCCATGACCTGCCTAAGCCGGGCATCCTGTGCCTGGGCATTTCGGGAAACGACGACCTCGGCCGAGTTCTCCTCTGTGAAATAACCTTGTTCGGCGGCGTGGCTCATGGCGCGCTCCTCATCGGGTGGGTTGCAGGATGGCGCCGAGGACGCGGCGCAGTTCGGCGGCGGGATCCCCGGGCGCCCTAGCGGCGCGGTAGCAGACGTGCTGGTCGGGACGGGTCATGACGGCGCCGGTATCGGAGACCTCGCGCAGGCGGGCCCAGTCGCCGAGGTGGTCCTCGATCTCGCGGCGGGGTCCGATGACGTGGACCTCGATCTCCACGCCCATCTCGGGGCCGACCTCCTTCGCGGCCTCGACCCAGCCCTCGCCGCCGATGCCGGTGAAGATCGTCCATCGGCCCTTGCCGCAGAGGTCCAGGGTCGAGAGCTTCTCGCCGTCGTTCCGGAAGAGCCAGCAATGCGGGATGCGGGCCCCCGGCCAGGTCGTGGGCTGGTAATGCAGCTCCGCGTCCAGCTCGAAGCCGGGGTCCGTCTGACCGTCCCGGACGACCGCCTCGCTGTCGTAGCGCTGGTTCATCTCGACGCCGTGGCAGTCGAACTCGAAGCGCTTGAACTCGATGGCCTTGCGCAGCGCCTCGCGCTGGGCCTCGGCGGCCTCGCCCCGGTCGCCGCGCTTCTCCATGTTCTCCTGCATCACCTCGGGGTCGGTGCTGTCCGTCAGCCCGAGCGCGTCGAAGATCGGGCCGAACTCGCCGATCGACTGGTTCGCGCGGGTCACGATCTGCTTGGCGATGGGCGCGCGCTCGGCGGAGTAGCTTTCCAGCAGTTTCGGACCCGCAGCGCCCTTCAGCACGTGGGCGAGTTTCCATGCGAGGTTGTAGCCGTCCTGGATCGAGGTGTTCGAGCCCAGCCCGTTCGAGGGCGGATGCCGGTGCGCGGCATCGCCCATGATGAAGACACGATCCGTCTGCATGTGCGTCGCGTACATGTTGTTGACGGTCCAGGTGTTGGCCGAGAGCAGTTCGATCTCGAGCTCCGGGTCGCCGACGAGTTGGCGCGCGACCTCCGTCGCCATCGCCTCGTCGACCTCGGGCGGCGGCTCGTTGATGTCGTAGCCCCAGACGATCAGCCATTCGTTCCAGGGCCGCACCATCCGGACGAGACCCATGCCGATGCCGCCGACGTTCGCGCCGGGCTGCATGACCCAGTAGAGCACGCTCGGCCGATGCCGGACGAAGCGCGAGAGGTCGGCCCGGAACAGGATGTTCATCGAGCCGCCGACGCCCATCTGCCCCTCGAAGGGCAGGCCGCAGGTCTCGGCGACCGCGGAATTGCCGCCGTCGGCGCCCACCAGGTATTTTGACCGGATCTCGAACTCGCGTCCCGTCAGCCGGTCGCGGCAGGTGGTGGTGACGCCCTCGGCGTCCTCGACATGGGCGATGTATTCCGTCGACATCCGCGCCTGCGTCCCGCGCGAGCAGGCGGTCTTGAAGAGGATCGGCTCCATGAAGGTCTGGGGCAGGTCGTTCATGTGGCACGGCGAGGAGCGCAGGTGTTCCGCCCGGCTTTCGGGACGGTTGCCCCAGGAGAGCATCCGTCCCAGCTCTTCTCCCGCGAGGCTCTCGCAGAAGACGTTGTTGCCCATGAGGTCGCCCTCGGTCGCATGCAGGTAGGCCTCTTCCTCGACATCGCGGCCAAGGTCCCGCAGCACCTCCATTGTGCGCTGGTTGGTGATATGCGCGCGCGGCGTGTTGGCCAGCCAGCGGTAGCGGTTGATCGCGACGTTCCCGATCCCGTAGCTCGACAGCAGGGCCGCCGTTGCGCTGCCCGCGGGGCCCGTGCCCACGATCAGGACGTCGGTTTCGATCTCTGCCATTCTGGTCCTCCCTCAGCCGCGCGGGCCCCCTAGCTTTCGATCCAACCGTAGCGGGACGTGTCCTGTCCGGCGTAGTCGGGATCGAGGTAGATGAAGAGGCGCGCGATCTTGCCGTCGCGCACCTCGAAGCAGTCGCAGAACCGTCCCGCGCCATAGTCGGGCTCACCCGCCATCCAGGGCCCGTCGCGGTGCGAGCCTTCGCTCGTGCCCTCCACGGCGAAGCGGTCGGTGCCCGTCATGTACCAGGTGAAGCCGTCGTAGTGGTGGGTGATCGAGTTGAGGGTGCCGCCCACGTCGGTGAACATCTGCACGATCTGGTCCATGCCGCGTGCCACGCCCCACTTCGGGAAGTAGACTTCGGCGTCCTCGGTGAAGTGCTCGAAGAGCCCGAGGCCCGTGGTGGGCGAGGTCCCGCCCGCGTCGAGCGCCTTGAGGTAGCTCTCGGCGATGTCCTTGCGGGCCTGTTCGGCGTCCTGCGCCTGCGCCGCGGTTGCGAGTGCCGCGCCCCCGGCCAATGCCACGCCGCCCGCGATCACGCTCCGGCGGCCCGGTCCTGTCGTCGTCTCAGTCATGGTCTTTCCTCCTCCACTTCCTTCTGCTGAAGTCCGTCGCGCCGCTCCAGCCGCCGCTGGATCGGGAAGAGCCTGAGTCCGGTGCGGTCGGAGATTATCCCCCAGAGCCCGCCGGGCGAGAAGAGCATGACCGCGATGCCGAGCGCGCCGAGGATCATCAGGTACCATGACCCGTAGTCCGCCAGCAGCGTCTGCAGGGCGAAGAAGACGAGGACGCCGACGATCGGACCCTCGATGGTCCCGATGCCGCCGATCACGACGATGAAGATGACGAAAGCCGTCCAGTCGATGACGGAGAAGGCGCTGTCGGGGCTGATCCGGCCGTTCTGGAGGAAGATCAGGGCGCCCGCGATGCCGGTCCCGAAGGCGGCGACGAGAAAGACGATCCACTTCATCCGCTCGGAGTCGACGCCCACGGACCGCGCCGCTTCCACGTTGTCGCGCAGCGCGGCGAGGGCGAGGCCCCGCTTGGTCCGCAGGAACCAGTAGACGCCGCCGATGGTCGCCACAGTTAGCGCGAGGGCGAGCCAGTATGTGAGGATGTCGCGCGCCTCGGAGGATCTCACCTCGAATGCGCTCTCGATCCATTGCACGCCCCACATGAGGTCCCGCGCGTCGCGGGGCAGGGAGGTGCCGGTACCGCCGCCCACGGCCTTCCACTGGGCGACCGAGAGCCGCACCACCTCGGCCACGACCCAGGTGCCGATGGCGAAGTAGGCGCCGTGCAGTCGAAAAGCGAAAAACGCGGTGGGGACCGCGAGGACCAGCGCCGCCACGCCCGCCAGCAGGAGACCGGCCACGGGATCGACACCCCACAGGATCGCGCCGCCGAAGAGCATGTAGGCGCCGAAGCCCACGAAGGCCTGTTGCCCCACGCTCACCAGCCCGCCGTAGCCTGCCAGCAGGTTCCAGAACTGCGCGAGCGTCAGCATGGTCAGGATGAAGAACATGTCCTGGATGAGCGAGCGCGACGCGAAGGTCGGCAGCGCGATAGCCGCGACCAGGAGCACGGCGGCGACGAGCGCCGCGATCTGCGAGGCGCCTGTCCGCGTGGTGACCTTGTAGGAACTACGGGCCATCAGTCGAACGCCCTCGGGAAGAGCCCGCGCGGGCGGACCAGAAGCACGACGAGAAAAGCGACGTGACCCGCGAGTATCTGCCATTCGGGATTGATCTGCGCGCCCACGGTCTGCGCCACGCCGATGATCACCCCGCCCGCCAGCGTCCCCCAGAGGGACCCGAGCCCGCCTATGATGACGGCCTCGAAGGCATAGATCAGGCGGGCCGGCCCGATGGTCGGATCGAAGTTCGCGCGCGTTCCGAGGTAGAGCGCGGCGATGGTGACGACGACCATGGCGATGCCCGTCGCCTTGGCGAAGATCGCCTCGGGCTTCACGCCCATGAGGCTCGCGGTGGTCGGATCGTCCGAGGTCGCCCGGAACGCCCGTCCGAGCGCGGTGCGGTAGAAGAGCCATTGCAGCGCCAGCGTGACGAGGATCGCCGAGGCGAAGGTCAGCAGCGGCATGAGCCCGAGCGAAACCGGCCCGAGCGAGACCGAGGAGGTCTCGAGCCAGCCTGCGGGTATCCTGCGGCTGTCGGCGGAAAACGCCTCCTGCAGCGCATTCTGCAGCAGGACGGACAGCCCGAACGTCACGAGGAGCGGTGGTAGGATGTCGGGCCCCAGCACCCGGTTCAGCACCAGTCTCTGAAGGGCCCAGCCGATGCCGAACATGATCGGCGCGGCCAGGAGAGCGGCCATGAACGGACCCAGCCCCAGCAGCGTCACGAGCACCAGGATCAGGTAGGCGGCCAGGACGATGAGGTCGCCGTGGGCGAGGTTCACCAGCCGCATGATCCCGAAGACGAGGGAGAGCCCCAGGGCGAAGAGCGCGTAGAGGCCGCCGAGGAGGATTCCCTGGACGATGGTGTCGATCCAGATCATGCGGCGGCTCCGAAATAGGCGTCGTGGATGGCCTCGCGGCTCAGCTCGTCGGGCCGGCCCGAGAGCGTCACGCGGCCTTCCATCATGCAGTAGACCCGGTCCGCGACCTTCATCGCCTGCCCGATGTCCTGCTCGACCACGATCACGCTCGCGCCCGTCTCGCGGATCCGCGGGAAGGCGGCGTAGATGTCGCGGATCACGACGGGGGCGAGGCCGAGGCTGATCTCGTCGCAGAGCAGCACGCGCGGGTTCGACATCAGCGCCCGCCCGATGGAGACCATCTGCTGCTGACCGCCCGACAGCGCCGTCCCGGGCTGATTGCGCCGCTCCTTCAGGATCGGGAAGAGCCTGTAGACGCTGTCCAGCGACCAGGGCCCGTTCACCTTCCGGCGATGGCGGCCCATGAGCAGGTTCTCCTCGACCGAGAGGGAGGGAAAGAGCTTGCGGCCCTCGGGGACCATCGCGACCCCCTGGGCCATGATCTCGTCGGCGGGCAGGGCGCCGATCTCGCGCCCGTCCAGCCGGACCATCCCGGGTGTCTGCCGGATGAGGCCGGAGACGGAGCGCATGAGGGTAGTCTTGCCCGCGCCGTTGGCGCCGATGACGGCGACGGTCTCGCCTTCCTGCAGCGTGAGATCGACGCCGAAGAGCGCCTGAAAGTCGCCGTAGAAGGCCGTCAGGTCTCGGGTTTCCAGCAGCGCCATCAGATCTCGATCCCCAGGTAGATTTCGCGCACCTCGCGCGAGGCCATGATCTCGTCCGGGTCGCCGATGCCGATGATCTTGCCGAAGTCGAGAACAAGCAGCCGTTCCACCACGCTGGTCAGGGCGTGAAGGACGTGCTCGATCCAGATGATCGTGACGCCCTCGGCGTGGATCGCGCGGATCGTCTCGACGAGGGCGATGCATTCGCCCTCGGTCAGCCCGCCCGCGATCTCGTCGAGCAGCAAGAGCTTCGGCCGCGTCGCCATGGCACGCGCCAGTTCCAGCCGCTTGCGCTGGAGCAGGGTGAGGGTGCCCGAGGGGCGATTGGCGACCCCGATCAGTTCGGTTCGCTCCAGGATGGCGGCGCAGTCGTCCTCGACCTCGCGCTCGGGCGCGCCCCGGCCGTGGGTGGCGGAGACGAGCAGGGTCTCGAAGACCGTCAGCCGGTCGAAGGGCTGGGGGATCTGGAAGGACCGCCCGATCCCGGACAGGCACCGCTGCATGGGCGGCACCTTGGTCACGTCGCGCCCGTCGTACTCGATCCGGCCCTTGTCCGCGGAGAGGTTGCCGGTGATCAGGTTGAAGAGCGTCGACTTGCCCGCGCCGTTCGGCCCGATGATCCCGAGCGCCTGGCCCTCGGGCACGTCGAAGGTCACGCTGTCCGTGACGGTCAGCGCGCCGAAGCTCTTCGATACGTCCTTGAGCGACAGGATCGCGGGCATGTGTCTGTCTCTGGATTGTGGCCCGCCCGGTTTTCGCGCCGGGCGGGCAGGGGATCAGCTCAGCGGCTGCATCTCGCCCTGGGTGGGGATCTGCGGCGCGGTCTGGTTGTCCACCACGACGAGCTCGAAGCTGCCGTCGTCCTGGCGCCGCCACTGGCCGCCGACGAGCGGCGTCTTGCAGACGTTCTGCGCCGCGAAGTCGGGCACGCCCTCGCCGTTCCACTCCACGTGGCCGACGATGGTGTCGAGGTTCGTCGCGGCGATGGCTTCAGCGAGCCCGTCCGGATCGGTCGGATCCTCGGTCCGCTGGATCACGTCGGCGGCGACCTCGAAGAGCGAGTGGATGAAGCCGATAGGCTGGGTCCAGGGGCGGCCCGTCGCCTCGGTGAAGGCGGCGGCGAGCTCGGACGAGCTCTGCCCCGTCAGCGACGAGGTGAACGGATGGTTGGCCGACCACCAGACCTCGGACGAGAGGTTGTGCCCGGCCTCGCCCAGTGTCTCGACCGACTGCGGGAAGAGGATCGCCTTGGCGACCGTGATGGCCTTGGGGTTGAAGCCCTGCTGGCTCGCCTGGTTACGGAAGGTGGTGAAGTCCGGCGGGATCACTACGCCGGTTACGATATCGGCATTCGCCTGCTTGAAGGCGTTGATCTGCGCGGTGAAATCGTCGGTCAGGTTCTGGTAGCGACCGGGGTCGACGGTCTCGTAACCGTCCTCGGCGAAGCCCGGCGCGACGCCGGTATTCGGATCGCCCCAGGCATTGCCGTCCGCGTCGTTCGGGAAGAGCCCCGCGACGACCTTGTTGGTGTCCAGCTGGTCCCACATGTTGGTGAAGACGGCGATGACGTCCTCCAGCCCCCAGAAGTAGTGGTAGGAATAGTCGAAGGGTCGCCAGCTGCCCGGATCGCCGGGATTGCCCTGCTGACCGATGAACCAGGGCTGCCAGGGCGCCATGGTCGAGATCGTCGGAATGCCCTCGCTCTCGGCCACCGTGGTCACGGGGTTCGTCGTCTCGGGTGTCGAGGCCACCAGCATCAGGTGGATGCCGTCGTCGATGATCGCCTCCTGCGCCACGTCGGCCGCGCGGTTCGGGTTGGACTGGCTGTCCTTGACGATGACCTCGATGTTCCAGCCCTGGTCAGCCGCGATGCGGTTGAAGGCCTCGATGGTAAAGGCGTCGGCCTCGGCGAAGCCCGCGAGCGGGCCGGTCTGCGGGCTCACGTAGCCGATCCGGATCGGCGCGCCCTGTGCGAGGGCCGGCATGGCGAGACCGCTTGCGCCGGTCACGAAACCGGTGGCGGCGGCGGATTTCAGCAGGCGTCTTCTGGTCAGCATATCTCTCTCCTCCCGAGTGATGCGTCTCAATTCGCAGGTCGCGTCCCCTCCCAGGCCGCCTGCAAAAGCTCCCGAATGTCCCTCTCGTCGAAGGGGCGGGGGTTCTCGTACTTGTTCTTCAGGGCGATCTCGGCCGCGCGGTCGAGGTCGGCTTCGGTCAGCCCCAGATCGGCGAGCCGCAGCGGCGCGCCGCTCCGTTTCGCGAGATCCCAGAGCCCGCCGCCGACCGAGCCGCCGAAGAGATCGGCCACCGGTGCCAGCTTGTCCGTTCCGCCCGCGTTGAAGCCGGCTGTATGCGGCAGCAGGATCGCGTGGGTATCCGCGTGAGGCATGTCGAAGGACCCGCCGATCACATGGGCGAGCTTGTGGTGCAGCGACATCGCGACGTAGCCGAGCGCGGTCGAACAGAGCCAGGCGCCGTAGAGCATCCGCGCTCGGGCTTCCACGTCGCGCGGATTTTCGGCCAGCGCGGGCAGCGTGTCGCGGATCACCTCCAGCGCCTCGAGCGACATGAGGCTCGTGACCGGGTTGGCGTCGGGGGCGTAGAGCGCCTCCACCGCGTGGGCCGCGGCGTTGAGCGCCGATTTCACCGACATCTCCAGCGGCAGGCCCAGCGTCAGGTCCACGTCGTAGATGACGACCTCCGGCCGGATCGAGGGATCGCGGCGGGTCGTCTTCTCTCCGCCCTGCGTCTCGCCCAGGATGTCGGTCATCTCCGATCCGGCATAGCTCGTGGACACCGCGACATGGTCGCAGCCGGTGCGGGTGGCGATGGCCTTTCCCAGTCCGATCGTCGATCCGCCGCCCAGAGAGACGACGCAGTCCGCGCCGGCGGTCTCGTAGGCCGCCAGCGCGCGCTCGGTGACCTCGACCGGCGTGTGCATCGCGGCCTCGGTGAAAGTGCCGGCGGCGATGTCGCCCAGGTCCTTCGCGAGCGCCTCGCCGTCACCGGCCTGGGGCGGGGTGGTCAGGACCAGCGCGCGCCCGTGGCCGAGGCGGCCGATCTCCTCGCCCACCTTGGCAAGGGTCCCCTGGCCGAAGAGCACGCGCGTCTCGATGCCGGGAAAGAGAAAACCGGGCTGGAACTGGGTCACGTCGCACCTCCCAGCGGCGGGGTGCCCCCTGCCAGGTCCGCGATCAGACGGTCGAGCACGGCGATCTCCACCGCGGAGATCTCGTGCGGGCGACCGGGCAGGATATCGCAGCGCACCCGTGCGCCCGCGGCGACGAAATCTCCGACCGACTTCTGGTAGGCCCAAACGGGGATCCAGGGATCCTCGTCGCCATTGGTGAGATAGACCGGCATGTCCCGCAGGTCGGCCCGGGGCAGATCATCGCTTGCCGCGCCGACACGGCAGCCGGTGAGCGCCGCGGCGGCATCGGCCGTGCCGCCGCGCATCAGGTGCTCGATGATCAGGCAGGCCCCCTGCGAGAACCCGACGAGGATGAGGGGAAGGCCCGGGCAGGTCGTCCGGGCCGCCTCGAGAGCGTCCTCGAGCTGCGCCAGGGCCGCGCGCAACTGGGTCTCGGTCTCCTCGTTCAGGGGGTCGACCGCCTTGGCCTCGTACCAGGACGAGCCTGCAGCGGCCGGCATGAGGTAGTGGACCCCGTCCACCGCGAGGCGGCCGACGACCGCCTCGCGCATGAAGTCCGGCGACTGGCCGCGACCATGCAGTAGCACCGCGACCGCACGCGCCGCGCCAGGCTCCGCTCCGGCTGTCGCCATACCGGCCATGACCTCAGGCGTCCTGGAAGCTGGCGGGCTCCAGCCCTTCGATCAACTCGTCCTTCCGGTCCTCGAACCAGGGCGGGAAGACCAGAGTCTGCCCGATCGCGTCGGCCGGTTCGTCGCGCGCCCAGCCCTCCGGCACCGTCCAGGCGAGCTCGAACATGGCGCCGCCGGGGGACCGCACGTAGCAGGACTTGAAGTACATCCGGTCCTTCTGCTCGGAGATGTCGGTGAACCCGAGCCCCTCGATATGGGCGCGCAGGTTCATCTGGTTCTCCTCGTCGCCGGTGTTCAGCGCGAAGTGGTGGATGGTGCCACCCGAGAGCGTCCAGGTGCCCTGGGGCTCGTCCCGGATCTCGAGAACCTCCACCACGCTGCTCGGACCGTTGGCGTTGGGCACCTCGTAGGCCATGCCGTCGTCGTCGTCGGCCATCTTCTTGAGGGGCAGCGCGATGGTGAGGAAGTCGTCCATCGCCGTCCGGTCCATGACCGCGACCACCCCGCCGTAGATCCCCTTGATCCCGTGGTCCGCGCCGATGCCCGCCTCTTCCTTGACGATCGGGGTGCGCGGATCGCCCGGGTTCTCGACGAGCTGCATCTCGATGCCGCTGGGATGGCGGAAATCGACGCGGTCGATCCCGAACCGGTTGGATGTCGTCGCCTCGAACCCGTGTTCGCCGAGCCGGTTCACCCAGAACTCCGAGGCGCCGACCGGGATGGCCTGCTGGACGATCTTCGACTGGTTCGTCCCGCGCCGGCCGTAGACCCCGGGCTTGCGGAACGGGAAAGTCGTGAGGATCGTGGATTCATCCCCGCCCTTCGACCCGTAGTAGAGGTGGTAGACCGGGATGACGCCGTCGAAGAGGACGGTCCGCTTCACCGAGTAGAGCCCCAGCGTCTTCGTGAAGAAATCGTAGTCTTCCTGAGCCCCGTCGGTGCTCATCGTCAGGTGATGGTATCCCTTGACCTGGTCCATTTCGGCCGTCCTCCCATGTCGCCAGCGGGTCGTCGGCCATCGCCCGACGGCGCCGCATCCCGCGGTGCGCCATCGGCTCGCCTCCTCCCGATGACCCGAAGATACGCCGGCCAGACGAACAGACTATCATTTCTTCAGCCTGCAATATAACGATACGTTATGAAGTTCGAGGAAAAGCACCTGGCTCAGCTCGCGGCGGTCGTCGAGACCGGCAGCGTCACAAATGCCGCCGTCCGGCTCGGCCTGTCGCAGCCCGCGATCTCGCGCACCATGTCGGCGCTTGAGAAGCGCGTGGGAGAGCCGCTCTTCAAGCCGGGCCGTCGGCCGCTGGAGCCGACCCTCATCGGGTCGCAACTCGCCCAGCACGGGCAGGTCATCCTCGAGGCCGCGAGGAAGGCCTCCGAGACGGTCGCTGGTTTCCGGGCCGGGTCGCGGGGCACGGTGCGCATTGCCGGCGTGCCCTTCTTCATGGACGCCTTCATCAGCCGCATGATCGGCGAGTTCCAGACGATCGAGCCCGAGATCCGGGTCGAGCAGAGCTACGGCAACCTCGAGGATCTCGAAAAGGGCATCGCCTCGAACCAGCTCGATCTTGCGATCTGTCCGCTGGGCCTTGTCGAGGCCGCGCGCGGGTTCCAGTTCACCCCGATCCTCGCCGCCCGGAACGTCGTCGCCTGCCGGAGCTCCCATCCGCTCCTGCGCCGGACGAAGCTCGGGACGAACGATCTGGTCGACTACCCCTGGATCGCCCCGCTGCCGGGCTCACCCCTGCTGGCGGACCTGCACGCGCTGCTCCTGACCATCGGCCTGCCCGAGATCGGCATCCGCTACTCGGGCGGCTCGCTGCTGTCGGTCTTCAACTACCTCGAAGAGACGGACGCCCTGACGATCCTTCCGCATTCGGTCGTCTTCGCCCATCGCAAGGACAGGCGGATCACCGTCCTGCCCGTCGAAATCCCGCAACCGCCCCGGTCGCTGGGTATCCTGCGCTCAGCCGCCGAGAGCCGACCACCGAGCGCCGACAAGCTCGCCAATCACATTTTCCGGCAGTTCGACGCCCTGCGAACGTTGATCGAGCGGCACCAGACCTCGCTCGTCTGGGGCCCGAAACTCGGTCCCCAGTAGGCTCCTCGGCGCGGCGCCCGGCGCGCGGCCGCGCATCACGGATCTGCCGGACAAACCGAGCGCCGCCTCGCGGCCGCCGGGTCCCCTTCTTCAGTACTTGAACTCCTTGTCGGTGTTTGGGGTGGCGTGGACGGTTTGTCCGGGGTTGAAGGTCCGGCTTCCGTCGACGCGGGCGAGGAGGGGGCCGAGGGCCTCGACCTCGAGGTGCAGGATGGTGTCGGCGCCGAGGCGTTCGACGTGGCGGACGCGGCCGGTCCATCGGCCGTCGGTCTCGGAGACCTCGAGGTGCTCGGGGCGGATGCCGTAGACCTCGCAGCCCATCTCCCGGGCGAGATCGCCCTCGAAGAGGTTCATCCGGGGGCTGCCGATGAAGCCCGCGACGAAGGGGGTGGCGGGGCGCTCGTAGAGCTCCATGGGGGTGCCCACCTGCTCGATCCGTCCGCCGCGTATGGACGGCGTCATCCTGGTGGCGCCGCGTCTCGCCGCCGATGTCCTGGCCGGATACGCCCGTCAGATCCCTTCGGTCGTCATCGGGCATCACGAGCCGACGGCGGATGCCTTCGATACCGTGAACTCCGACGACGAACAGGGCGCCCGGCTCTCCGTGCGGCACCTGATCGACCGCGGCTACGAGGACATATGGATGCTCACCGCACCAGGGCGTCCCGGAGGCTACGAGGTCTACGACCGGCGGGAGGCGGGATATCGCGCCGAAATGCAGGAGGCCGGGCTCGAGGGCCGGGTTCAGGTGGTCCGCTCCGACAGCGAGACCGGCAGCAATCTTGCCGAACTGTCCGAACTCCTTCGCGATCTGCCGAAACCCGGAGCCGTTTTCTGTTGGAGCGACATCCACGCCATCCCGCTCCTGACGCTGGCGCGGGACGAAGGCTACGAGGTCCCGGAAGAGGTCGCGGTGGTCGGCTACGACAATACCCACGTCGGAGCCTTGCCTCCGATCAAGCTCTCCTCCGTGGACCAGCACGGCGTCGAGATCGGGCGCCGGGCCGCCGCGACGTTGCAGAGGCGCATTCGGGGCGAGACGACGGGCGAGCACCTGCTCATTCAGCCCGAGCTCGTGCTCCGGGCGAGCGGTTAGGCGCGCGCTTTCGCGAGAGCGGCACGCCGTCTGCGGTCATGAGTGGCGTCCCGCCCAACGCGTCAGCCTGCGTAGTCGTCGTCCGATACCTTCTCCATCCATGTGACCGGCCCGCCGTCGACGCTTTCCTGTATCGCGTAGTGGCTCATCGCGGTTTCGGGGGACGCGCCGTGCCAGTGCTTCTCGCCGGGCTCGAACCAGACCACGTCGCCGGGATGGATCTCCTCGACCGGACCGCCCTCGCGCTGAACGCGGCCGCGGCCGAAGGTCACGATCAGGGCCTGTCCCGCGGGGTGGGTGTGCCAGGCCGTGCGGGCGCCCGGTTCGAACGTGACATGGGCCGCCATCGTCCGGCCCGGCGCTTCGGCCGCGAAGAGCGGGTCGATGCGGACGGTCCCGGTGAAGGTCTCTTCCGGTCCCGGATTGGACGGGGCAGTGCCTGCGCGGGTGATTTTCATAAGGTCTCCTCCTGGTTCAGTTTCTCGAAACGGTAGGTCAATGCCGGGCCACCGGGTTGGGCATAGGCGAGCTCGGCGGTGACCATGGCGAAAGGCTCGACAAAGCGGCCCGTCCGCAAAGGCCCCGCCTCCAGCGGCTCGAATCCTGCATCGCGGACGAGGGCGCGGGCGATGTCCTTTGCCTCAGCGTCGTCGCCGTAGGTCAGAACCTGGGGCCGTGGAGCGTCGCCATTCAGCGCGCGCACCGGCGCGAAGGCCTCTGAGGGGACCGTGTTGAAGCAGGAGACCCAGCGCGCCTCGGGACGTCGCCGCGCGAGCTCTTCCGCTCCGGAGGTGGCGGTGCCGAGGACGAGGTCGCTGTTTCTCTCGTCAAGCGGCACGCAGCAGTTGAGGACAATCTTGCCTGCAAGATTTCCTGCCTGTTCGAGGACGTCGTCTATGCGCGACCAGTGGACGGAGAGCAGCAGGGCGTCGGCCCGGGCCACCGCCTCCGCGACGCTTGCCGCCGACCCTCCCGTCTCCTCCGCGAGGCCCTCGAGCTTCGAGCGGTCCCGCGAATAGGCGAAGGTGACGTCGTGCCCCGACTCCGCCCAGGCCCGGCCGAGCGCGCCACCCATGAGCCCCGATCCGAGGATGCCGATCCTCATGGCGCTTACTCCGCGCGGCTCTCGAAGACGTCGGCCGCAACCGGCAGCGCCGAGAAGACCCGCGGCCAGCCGGTATAGAACGCCAGATGCGACAGCATCGCGCCGGCCTCGTCCTGGGTCAGGCCGTTGTCCATCGCGCGGTTCAGGTGAAAGGTCATCTGCTCGGGCTGTCCGGCGGCGATCAGGGCGGCGACCGTGACGAGGCTCCGGTCGCGCGGCTCCAGCGCGGGCCGCAGCCAGAGATCGCGGAAGAGCAGCTCCTCGGTGTTGTCGACGACCCCTTGGCTCACGTTGCCATACATGCCCTGCACCGTCTCCTGCCGCCGGGCCTCGGCCTCTTCGTTGAGCGGCAGAAGCTCGGGGTCGGCGGCGGGAAGATCGTCCGCGCTCACGCCGCGCTCTTCGAAGACGGGCGCCGCGGCCACGCCCGCCGCGGTGGCATTGCCCCAGCCGGAGTAGAAGGCGAGGTGCGTGATCGTCTCGGAAATCTCCGCCGGGGTGACTCCGGCATCGAGCGCCAGAGCCACGTGCTCGGAGAGCTCGCCGGTCTCATGCCGCGTCATCATGGCGGCGAAGGTGACGAGCGCGCGGTCCCGGACCGAGAGGTTCTCGCCCTGCCAGACCTCGCCGAAGAGGTCTTCGGACGCGTAGGTTTGCAACGCGGGAGCGACCTGGCCGACCGCGTCGGGGAGCGTGGTGGAGAGATCCTGCGAAATGGCGCCAGTGGCCATGAGGGCGGTGAGTGCAGAGACGGTCACAAGGCGGGCTTTCATCGAAGGCTCCTTTCGGGTCGGGCGCATGGTTCAGTCGCATCAAGAGATGATGCGCGGACGTCCGACCTTAATGCCCGGCCCGATCACCCCACTCATGAGGGTGCTTCATGGATGGTCACGTCCGTTCCCGAGGCGCCTCCAGGACGACCCCGAAAGCGGAGGAGGGCCGCTGCCGGCTGGGGTAGTAGAGGTGGAAGCCCGGGAAGGCGGGGCAATAGTCATCGAGGCAGGTGCGCAGTTCCCCGGCGGCGATGGCCGGTTCGGCGAGCCGGTCGGGCACCAGTGCCAGCCCGTGTCCGTCGATCGCGGCGCGCAGGATCGGGTTGATCGTGTTGAAGCAGACCTGGCCCTGCACCTTGACCCGGATCTCGGTCCCATCCGGGTCCTCGAACTCCCAGGAATATAGCGCGCCGTGATTGGTCAGGCGCAGGTTGATGCACTGGTGCTCGCCGAGATCGTGCGGGGTCTTCGGAACGCCGGCGGCATCGAAATAGCCAGGCGCGCCGACGCAGATCATCCGCTCGTCGGGGCCGATGCGCATCGAGATCATGCCATCGCTCACCTGTTCGCCGTAGCGTACCCCGGCGTCGCACTGGGAGGCTGCAAGATCGGTAAAGCCGTAGTCCATGACGAACTCGACGTTGACCGCCGGATGCTCTTTCAGCACCGGCGAGATCTTGGGCCAGAGCAGCGTCTCGATCGGATACTCGGCGGCGGCAATCCGGACCGTCCCCGAGGGGCGGTCCTGCGCGTCGTTCAGCGCCCTCAGCCGCGCCTCGATCTTGTCGAAGCAGGGATTGAGCGTCGCCAGCAGGTCCTCGCCCTCGAGCGTCGGCGCGACGGAGCGCGTGGTCCGCGTGAGGAGCCGCAGACCGAGCCGCGTCTCCAGCGCCTTGATCGTATGGCTCAGTGCCGATTGCGAGACGTTGAGCCGCGCGGCGGCCCGGGTAAAGCTCCTCTCCTCGGCCACGGCGGCCAGGGCGATGAGATCGTTGATATTCTCGCGCAGCATGCAGACCGACCCGTCCGGGGAATGACGCTCGTCGCCGGATACATGGGCAGGGCTCATCATGTCCATGGATTATGCAGCATGGCCCGGGCGCCGCTCTCCTTCGAGCGGGCAGCCGGCGCCCCGAGACGCATTACTCGCCGTATTGCGCGTCGGTGACCGGATTGATGAGCTGAAACCATGAGTGCTGTGCACGGCGCGCGCATTCACTTCCCGCGCTTCGGGGCCGATCTCCTGTCCTGTCAGCGGGCCGAACCTTCCGCCCCCAGAGCAAGGAACTTCTGCAATGAGTCATGCCCCGATCCTCGCTTTCCTCGCCGGGCTCACCGGGTTGCCGGTCTCCGGTCTGGCGCAAGAGGCCTCCGCGGACCCGAGCGTCGGTGTCTGGCAGCTCGTTACGCCGGAGGGCGTCACCTTCACCGTGGAGTCCGCCATCGCGCGGGACCTGATCGGGCAGGAGCTCGAACGGACCTACGAGGTCGCGGACGACCGGCTGACTTTGGAGCCGACCAGCGCAGACGAGAGTTGGAGCGTGACCTACGCGCGCCGCGGTGAAGCGGTCACGGATTGAGAGGGAACGGCGATGACGCGTATTCGACTCATCTCCGGCGAGACCGTCCTGACCGGCACGCTGGACGGCACCGCGGTCGCGTCCGACTTCGCCGCCCTTCTGCCGCTCGATCTGACGCTCAGGGATTTCCACGGAATCGAGCAGATCGCCGATTTGCCGCGCGCCCTCGACACGTCCGCTGCGCCCGAAAGCTACAAGCCGGAGGCTGGCGACATCACGCTCTACGCGCCGTGGGGAAACCTCGCGATCTTCTTTCGCCCCTTCCAGGAGTCCCAGGGGCTCGTCCGGCTGGGTCGCTTCGACACACCTCCCGACGGGCTGACCGATGGACCGGTTCGGCTCGAACGGGTCGATTGAACCAAGACACGAAATGAACGACCATGATCCTCGAAGAAAACTACACCCTTCCGAACGGAGTCGAGATCCCGAAGCTCGGGCTCGGCACCTGGTTCATCGACGATGACGAGGTCGCCGACGCGGTGAAGGTCGCCGTGGAAATCGGCTATCGTCACATCGACACCGCGCAGGCCTACGGCAACGAGCGCGGCGTGGGCGAGGGCGTCCGCAACGCCGGCGTGGCCCGGGACCAGCTTTTCGTGACCACGAAGCTCGATGCCGGCATCAAGAGCTACGAAGAGGCGAAGGCCTCCATCGATGGCTCGCTGGAGACCATGGGCCTCGATACCATCGACATGATGATCATCCACAGCCCGCAGCCCTGGGGCGACTTCGGCGAGGACGAGCGCCACTTCGAAGGCAACCTTGCGGCGTGGAAGGCTCTGGAAGAGGCCTACGAGGCCGGCAAGCTGCGTGCGATCGGGGTATCGAACTTCCAGACGCGCGATCTGGACAACCTGCTCGAAAACGCCTCGGTCAAGCCGATGCTGAACCAGATCCTCGCACACGTCAGCAACACGCCCTTCGAGCTGATCGAGGACACCAAGTCGCGCGGCCTGCTTGTCGAAGCCTATTCGCCCGTCGGTCACGGCCAGATCCTCGACAATGCGGAGATCGGCGAAATGGCGAAGAAATGCGGCGTCAGCGTCCCGCAGCTCTGCATCCGCTACACCCTTCAGCTCGGTCTTCTGCCGCTGCCGAAGACGGCGAACCCCGAGCACATGCGCAACAACGCGGACGTGGACTTCGAGATTTCCGACGACGACATGGAGCTGCTCAAGAACGCCAAGCCGATCGAGCACTACGGCGACGCGAGCGTCTTCCCGGTCTACGGCGGCAAGATGTGAGACGAGGGCAGGCGGCCGCTGGCCTTTGCCTCATGAACGAAGGGTGGACAGCCACGCTGTCCGCCTCTTTCGACTTTTACCTCAACCAAGCGACGTCGGCTCGCCGCGCGCGTCCTAAGAGAATTGCCGAACGTGCGGAGGTGACGGCGGTCTGCGGGTTCATCAAGGCGTGCTCGTCGCGCGGGAGCGGCGGGCGAGGCGGGCTTCCAGCTGGGTGAGTGCATCATAGACGGCCACCGCGAAGAGGCCGACGATCAGCCCGCCCTGGAGCACGTAGGCGGTGTTGCTTGTCAGAAGCCCGGCGATGATCACCTCACCCAGCGTCCGAGCCGCCACGGTGGAGCCGATGGTCGCGGTCCCCAGCGAGATGACGACCGACAGCCGTATGCCCGTCAGGATCACGGGTAGCGCGAGGGGCAGTTCCACCTGGATCAGACGCTGGCGGCGGTTGAGCCCCAGCCCCCGCGCCGCCTCTATCGTCGCCGGCGGAAGCGTCGAGAGTCCCGCGATGGAGTTCTCGAAGATCGGCAGCAGGCCGTAGAGGAACAGCGCCACCAGGGTCGGTCCGGCGCCGAAGCCCAGGGCGGGCACGGTGAGGGCGAGGACGGCGACCGGCGGAAAGGTCTGCCCCATGTTCGTGACCGTGCGCGACAGCGGGCGGAAGGCCGCCCCGGCCTCGCGCGTCACCAGGATCGCCAGGGTGACCGATACAAGCGTCGCCGCCGCCGTTGCCGCCGCGACGAGGCCCAGATGACTCAGCGACAAGGACAGGAGCGAACTCCTGGCATAGATTACCGGCGCCCCTTCGGGCGCGAGTGGTGCGAAGACCGGCTCGAACCACTCCGGCTGCAGGACGAGCGCCAGGAGCAGCAGGATCACGGCCGGGCGCAGGACGATGCCGGGCCTCACGCGCTCAACTCCGCCCGTGCGCGGATAGCTTCCAACGTCACACGTCCGATGAGGGCTCCCTCGCGTTCCACGGGGACCGCCGTTCGTCCGGTCCACAGGCAGGCGGAGAGGGCGTCACGCAGGCTGCAGTCCTCCGGCAGGGCGTCGCCCGGCGCGTCCCCGTCCTCCACCACCTCCGACAGGGGCACCAGCGACAACAGTCGCAACGGCCGTTCCATGCCGCCGACCATGTCGGCGACGAAGGGCGACGCCGGGCGCGCGACGATCTCGGCCGGACTGCCGTGCTGCACGAGGCTGCCTTCGTCCATCACCGCAACCCGGTCGCCCAGCCGGATCGCCTCTTCCATGTCGTGCGTCACCAACATGATGGTCGAGCCGAGCGCCCGCTGGATCTGGCGCAGATCGTCTTGGGCCCGCGCTCGGATAATCGGGTCCAACGCGCCGAAGGGTTCGTCCATCAAGAGGAGGTCCGGCCGGGACGCCAGCGCGCGCGCCACGCCGACGCGCTGCTGTTGACCGCCCGAAAGCTCGGCCGGGAAGCGGTCGCGGAACTGTTCGGGCTCCATCGAAAACAGAGTCAGCAGCTCGTCGACGCGGGCGCGGATCTTGTCCTTCGGCCAGTTCAGCAACCTCGGCACTGCACCAATGTTGCGCGCCACCGTGTGATGCGGGAAGAGCCCGTGACCCTGGATCACATAGCCGATCCTCCGGCGGAGGAGATGCGGCTTCGTCGAGAGTGTCGACTCCCCGTTGATCCGCACTTCTCCCGAGGTCGGCTCCTCGAGCCGATTGATCATGCGCAGCAGGGTCGTCTTGCCCGATCCGGAGGTGCCCACGATGACGGTTATCGTCCCGCTCTCGGCGGTCATGCTGACGGCATCCACCGCCGGTGCTCCGTTGTAGACCTTGGTGATCCGGTCGATCTCGATCATGCGGTCCTCGTGGCTTTCGGGCGGGTCAGTTCCACCAGGATGTCCATTACGATGGCGGAGACGAGCGCCAGGGCGACGGTCGGCAGGGCGCCCAGAAGGATCAGGTCGGTCGCGGTTTGGTTCAGGCCTTGGAAGACGAAGGTGCCGTAGCCACCGCCGCCGATCAGCCCGGCGATAACGGCCAGGCCGATGTTCTGCACCAGCACGATGCGCAGGCCGGTCAGGATGACCGGCATGCCCAGCGGGAGCTCCACCCGTAGGAGGCGCTGGCCGGGCGTCATGCCCATTCCGCGCGCGGCTTCGATCGCCGTGGGCGGAGCGGCGGCAAGGCCGGTCACGGTATTGGCGACGACGGGCAGCAACGAATAGAGGACGAGCGCCAGGAACGCGGGTGCGAACCCGATGCCGGCGATGCCGATTGCCTGTGCACCGGGAACGGTGTCGCCGATCCAGCCAAGGATCGGGATCATGATGCCGAACATGGCCAGAGACGGGATCGTCTGAAGAAAGCTCAGAGCGGGCAGGGTGGTGCCGCGCAGCCTCTGGTCGCGGTGGCACAGGATCCCGATTGGAAAGCCAATGACCGCTGCTGTCGCGAGGGAGCCGAAGGCGAGCTGCAAATGACGCGCGGTCGCGTCGATGAATGCGGACCTCCGGCTGGAGTATTCCTGCATGACTGACAGTGGCGAAAGCGCCCCAGACCAGAGGATCAACGCCAAAGCGCCCAGCACCGCCGCCAGCAGCGCGCCGCGCATGAGGGGGCCAGGCGCCAGCTGCGCCAGCGCATCCGCCATCAAGAGCATGAGGATCGTCAGCAGACACCAGAAGCCGATGGCGGGCGAAACCCGGGCGTAGTCTCCCCCGTCTTCGAGCATCGCCGGCGCCCCTTGGGCCAGCAGCCACAGCAGCCCTCCGAGGCCGAGAACCGCCCCCAGGAGCCGGAGACGCGGCCAGACTGCGGGAAGGCCCAGCACCAGTCCGAGCAAGACTGCCACGACTCCGGGCAGGGTGAGGGAAGGGGGGGCGACCGCCCAGATGGAAACGCCTTCGCCCGCTACGATTCGATTGGCGGCGAGCGTCATGAACGGGCCGAACAGAGCGGCCAGTCCGAGTGCGGCGAAGAGCAGGCCGGGTGGGGATACGCGGTGCCGCGCATCCCCGGTCGCTATCGTCTGCACACTCAGTCTATCACTCCGGCCTCGGTGAGGTACTCTCGCGCCACGGCCTCGGCCGGTTCGCCTCCGACCTGAATGCGGCCGTTGAGCTGCTGAAGCGTCGCCATGTCCAGCTCGGCGAAGATCGGGTTCAGCACCTCGGGGATGGACGGATACTCTTCCAGCACCTCGGCGCGGACGATCGGCGTCGGCTCGTAGACCGGCTGCACGCCCTGGTCGTCCTCCATCACCACGAGGCCCGTCGCGCCGACCCCGCCATCGGTGCCATAGACCATGGCCGCGTTTACGCCCGAGGTGCCGCGCGCGGCCGCCTGGATCGTGGCGGCGGTGTCCCCGCCCGAGAGGATCACCGTCTGGTCCTCGGTCAGCTCGAAGCCGTAGGTCTCCTGCATCGCCGGAAGGACGGCGGGGGAGGACACGAACTCGGTCGAGGCAGCCAGCTTGATCTCGCCGCCGCCCGACACCCACTCGCCGAAATCGGTCATCGTGGACAGGTCGTTCTCCTCGGCCACGGGGCCGGTGACGGCGATGGCCCAGGTGTTGTTGGCCGGCGCGCTTTCGAGCCAGGTGATATCGTTCGCCTCGGCATCCAGCTCGGCCGCGCGGTCATGTGCCGCTTCGGCATCGTTCCATACGTCGCTTTCGGCCTCGTTGAAGAAGAAGGCCGCATTTCCCGTGTACTCCGGATAGATGTCGATCTGCCCGGCAAGGAGCGCCTCGCGGACGACCTGCGTGCCGCCGAGTTGCAGACGGCGCTCCACCGGCAGACCCGCATCTTCGAGCGCGAGCGCGATCATGTTGCCCAGGAGGCCGCCCTCGGTGTCGATCTTGGAGGATACGACAATCTCCGCCTGGGCGGCTGTCGTGTGTGCGCCGAACAGGGCGGCGGCGACTATCATGTGCTTCTTCATGGGGGGTCCGTTTCTTGCCTTCGAGAATTTAACGCCTCGCGGCGCAGGCTCGTCGGGGAACGTAGGAGAGTATGACCACCCGCCAAGTCCGTCCGGGCCGGTGGTGGTCGATCGGAGCTGGAGATGGGATCTCACAGGCTCAGAGCTTGGCGTAGGGGAGAGCCATTATCGAGCGGCTCGACATTCTACGTTCGAGAAGCGGACGGTCGCCGCATGCGTGAGCCATGTGGTACCAAGGGCCGAAAGCGGCCACCTTCTCCGCTGACCTTCAACGTCAGCTCTTGGCCGTCGCCGATCCCGCGTCTTTCGAGGTCTTGCCGAAGCCGGTCGCCCGTTCAGCCCCCCACCAGGTGCCTGCGTTCGCCGAATTCCGGCTCACCGGCATCCGCCGCATCGGGGCGAACCAGCTTGTGCTCGAAACGGTATCGCTCGGCCTGATAATAGGTTCGGGCGTATTCGACAGGTTCGCCGCCCGCCAGAAAGACCACGCGCTCGACGAGGATCAGCGGCTTGCCGGGCTCGGTGCGAAGCATGTCGGCGCGGAGCTGGTCGGCCCGGATGAGGCGCATGGTCTCGTCGGCCATTGCCGGTTGGAGGCCGTAGCTCTCCTCGAGAATACGATGCACCGGGGTCTTGAGGTCCAGTGCCGGAAGGCTCGGGGCGACGTGTTCGGGGATGTACATGGTGCGCGACGCAAGGACGTCGGCATCGGCTGCGAGGTTCAGGCGGATCTTGTGAGCGCGCTCGATGGCACCCATGCCGAGCCTCTCGCGGATCCAGCGAGGCGGCGGCTCCAGCGCGGTTTCGTCGATCTGCATCGTGAGGTCGTCGGTGGCCTCGAAACCGTCGTCGAGGAAATGAGCCTGGCTGCGGGGCGGGATCGACATCCTGCTCGGCATCACGAAGGTTCCTCGGCCCTGGTGGCGGCCGAGCAACCCTTCGTTGACGAGTGCGGTGATCGCCTGCCGGACAGTCATGCGCGACAGTCCGTAGTACCGGCAGAGCGCGGATTCCGAGGGAATTCGTGCGCCGGGCGACAAGTGGAAAGTGATGTGGTCTCTCAGCGCGTGCTTGAGTTGAAGCCAGAGCGGTGTGGGCGTCTCATGGCGCAGCGGCGGCAGCGTCAGCGCTGTCTCTTCCTGTGTCATTTTGGTTCAAACCCTAAAGAATAGGCGTAGGTGCGTCCGGACGCCGAGCGGAGTTTCGGGCCCGGTGCCAGCGGCGACTATGCCTGCGTCGCGTGTCGCAGGCACTTCGCCCGGTCGTTGCCTCTTGCGGCCGGATGTATCTTTTGGTGGCGATTGCTGGGAAATTGCTCCGGTCCAGTCATCTTGATATGTATTTACTGCTGGCTTTTTCGGAAAGCAATTCGGGGCGCTTGGCGCGGGGCTGACAGGATGCGGATGTACAACTTGGCGGGCGCCGGGCAGCCGTTGCGCGGCCGCGTCCACTGATGGTCGACGCGCCCGCGGCGCCACGCAGGCCGCCGACGAACGCCGAGGTGCTGGGCAACCGGGAGTTCCGGGTGTTCCTGGTCGGCAACTCGCTGTTCCACTTCTGCGCGACATCCCTGACGGTGATGCTCGCCTTTCATGTCTACGAGCTCCGCGAGAACCCGCTCGACCTCGCGCTGCTCGGCTTCGTCCAGGTGATCCCGGCACTGACGCTGGCATTCCATGCCGGCGATGTCGCCGACAAGCGGCTTCGCCGCGGTCTGGTTACGATCTCATTCGCAGCGCTGGGCTTCGTGGCGCTGGCACTTGCCGTCGTCTCGGCGGCCGGCGCAGAGACGATCTGGCTTCTTCTCGTGGGCGGCTTCGCCTCCGCCACGATCCGCACCTACGAGAATCCCGCCAACGTCGGGCTCGAGGCGCAGATTATCCCGCGCCACCATATCTTGAAGGCGCTGCCGATGGTCGCCACGGCGGGCAGGGTGGCCGACATGGCGGGGCCGGTGTTGATGGGCGTCCTCTGGGCGCAGGTTGGCGCTGGACCGACCTACGGGGCGATGGCCATCCTTCTCGGCGTCTCAACGCTGCTCGTGGCGCTGGGGATTGCGCAGAAGCCCGTTCCCGAGGTCGAGGTCGGGTTGCCGCCCCTGCAGCGTATCCGGGAGGGTTGGACCTATGTCTGGCGCAATCAGGTCCTCTTCGGTTCGATGCTGCTCGATCTCTGCGCGGTCTTCTTCGGCGGGGCGGCGGCGCTTTTGCCCATCTTCGCGACCGATATTCTGGAGGCCGGTCCGGACGGGTTCGGCCTCCTCCGTTCGGCCATCGCCGCGGGCACTTTCGTTGCCGCAGTGACCTCGATCTACGCCATGCCGGCGGCCCGGGCAGGGCACGCCCTGCACCTGATCGTTGTCGGCTTCGGCCTGTCGATGATGGTCTTCGCCCTCTCGACCAGCTTCTGGCTCTCGATGGCGATGCTGTTCCTGGCGGGGATCTGCGACGGGTTCAGCATGGTCATCCGGCACGCGATCCTGAGGGTCGCCTCGCCAGAGCACATGCGGGGGCGCATTGCGGCGGTGCGGATGATCTTCGTAGCTTCGTCGAACGAACTCGGCGCGATGCAAAGCGGCACCATGGCGACCCTCATCGGCCCGGTTCGGGCCGTGGTGGTCGGCGGTACGATCACCGTGGCGGTGGCGGTGGTCATCGCGCGGAAGATGCCGCTGCTGTGGCGACTGAACCTGCACGAACATCAAGCCGAGCCGATCGACAAGCAGCCCTGAACCTGAGCCTCAGATCACCTGCTCGGTGTGAACTACAACCGGCGGCTCGACGAAGAAGGGGCCTGCGAGGTCACGCCACTTCTGGAACTCTGCACTCGCGCGGAATCTCTCTATGTGCGCTTCGACGGAGGTCCAGCCGACGACGAGCCGATAGCTCCCCGGCGTCTCGATCACGCGCTCAAGCGTGAAGAACAGGCAGTCCTCGGAGCTTTCGAAGTACGGTCGGGCCTCGGCCACTGCGCCCTCGAACTCTGTCGCCCGCGCCGGGTCGATCGTCAGGATCGCGACTTCGCGGATCATAGCTTTTTGGCCGTCGCGTGTTCCTGGTCGATGGATTGGGTCACGCCGGTCTCGACCATCGTGCGGGTCGCATCGATATCGGCGTAGGTCCAAAAGATGCGCATCTTGCCGGTGCCGTCGTTCATGAACCGATGGGGCACTCCGGCCGGGATCCAGGTCGTATCTCCAGCCTTCAGCTTGTGGGGCGTGCCGTCGATCTCGGCGATGGCATCGCCCTCGAGGATCATCACGCTTTCCTCGCAGTTGTGGTAGTGAACCCCGATCTTCGCGTCGGGATCGAACTCGGTGATGCCGTTGATCACGCTGCTGGAGCCGCAGCTGCGGGTCACGAGAGGGATC
This sequence comes from Histidinibacterium aquaticum, assembly GCF_008710275.1. GTDB lineage: Bacteria > Pseudomonadota > Alphaproteobacteria > Rhodobacterales > Rhodobacteraceae > Oceanicola > Oceanicola aquaticus. The sequence goes on along the minus strand of NZ_VYQE01000006.1, from coordinate 11,870 downwards.
GTCCGGGCGCCGTTGCCCCGGTCGTTCACGGGAAGTTCGTCCGGTTTCAGAATTGCAGCGTCCATTGTTCCGCCTCCTAGTCCAAATCTCAGCCCTTCGCAGGGCCGATCCAGATCGTTTTGATGTTGGTGAACTCGCGCAGGCCGTAGGACCCCAGCTCCCGTCCATAGCCGGATTTCTTGATGCCGCCGAAGGGCAGCCGGGCGTCCGATGCGACGAGACCGTTGATGAAGACCGCGCCCGCGTCGAGGGTCCGCGACATCCGTCGCGCTTTTTCCACGTCGGAAGTCCAGATCGTGGCGCCCAGTCCAAACTCGCTGTCGTTGGCCAGTTCGACGGCGTGGTCGGCATCGCGAGCCCGGACGATAGAGGCTACGGGGCCGAACATCTCTTCGCGGAAAGCGGCATGCTCCTGCGTCACCTTGTCGAAAAGGGTCGGAGAGTAGAAGTAGCCGCTGCCCTCGACGGGTCGTCCACCGATGATCAGCTTGGCGCCGGCCTTGACCGACCGCTGCACCTGATCGTGGAGTTCGTCGCGCAGGTTGGCGCGCGCCATCGGTCCGATCTGGGTCTCGGGATCCATCGGATCCCCGATCTTCAGTCGCTCGATCCCGTCGCGGAATAGTTCGGCGAAGCGATCGGCCACGGCCTCCTCGACGATGAAGCGTTTCGCGTTCACGCAGGACTGCCCGGCGTTGATGAAGCGGGATTTGACGGCGGTTTCCGCCGCGGCCTCGAGGTCAGCGTCGGCCAGAACGATGAACGGATCGGATCCGCCAAGCTCGAGCACCTGCTTTTTGAGTGCTGCGCCCGCCTGGCTCGCAACGATCTGCCCAACCTCCGTCGAACCGGTCAGAGTGACCGCCGCGATCCGGTCGTCGGCGATGATCGGCGCGACCTCGCGCGAGCTGATCAGCAGGCTGCGCATCAGGCCCTCTGGGCAACCTGCGCGCCTCATCAGCGCCTCGATCGCCAAAGCGCAGCCGGGGACGTTTGCCGCGTGTTTCAGGATCGCACCGTTCCCAGCTGCCAGCGCCGGCGCCGCGAATCGGAAGAACTGCCAGAAGGGAAAATTCCACGGCATGATGGCCAGCACGACGCCCAGCGGATCGAAGACGACGCCGGACTCGGTAGCGTTCGAGGGCAGGGGCTCGAAGGCCAGAAGGGCGGGCGCCATCTCGGCATAGTAGTCGCAGGTGACCGCGCATTTCTCGACCTCTCCTCGCGATTCGGAGATCGGTTTGCCCATCTCTTTCGTGATCAGTTCGGCATAGCGATCGCGACCGCTGCGCAGCTCTTTCGCCATGGAACTCAGGAGCTTGACGCGATCCTCGACCGGGACCTCCCGCCAGGCTGCCTGCGCCGCGACAGCACCGCTCAATGCCGCGTCAACGTCGTCGGACGTATGGGGCGCATAGCTTTCGATCTGGGCGCCGTCGGTCGGATTTATTGAGTTTATCAAAGCTCTTCCATCCCTCTTGGATCGATCAAATCAGTACCTTGCGTCATCGCCAATCGCAAGTAAGATGTCTATAGATGTATGGGGCGTGGAGGAGCGCTTACGGCATCGCAGAGGCTTACGTTTCTAGGGAGGAGACTATGCTGAACACCAAGACCCATGAATTCGCGGATGCTCGCGTCTGCAGCAAAATACCACGCTGCAGCGCGGCGCTAGCGGTAGCGATGGCGGCCGTGATGGGGGCCGGTCTTCCGGGCCCTGCGCAGGCGCAGGACGAGGAGGTCACCGAGCTCTCCGTTTGGTTCGCCCGTGAGTATACGGTGCCGTCCCGCGAGCAGCTGGACAGGTTTGAGCAGGAGACGGGCATCACGCTTTCGGTCGACGTGCAGCCGAGCGACAACCTTTTCCAGCAGTTGATCCGGATGCGTGACGCGGGCCTCGAGCTGCCTGACGTGGTGCACCTCGACGGGTTCCTACGGCCGGTGGTTGCGGAGGCCGGGGTGGTCGCGCCCGTGCAGGACATCGTGGACACCTGGCAGGAAGAGGATCCCGAGGGGTTCGGCCAGATCTACGAGGCCACGTGGAACGACGCCATGTGGAACGACGAGCTGATCGGCATGGCCAACACCGCGTCGATGGAAGAGGTCTTCTTCCGGACAGACTGGCTGGAGGAGGCCGGTATCACGGAACCGCCCGAGACCTGGGACGACGTTCTGGAATACGCCCGGGCCATCAAGGAGGTTCAGCCGGACGTCGTGCCGTTCGGCTGGTGGGCCCAGCGAGGAAACGGAGCCAACCATCTTTATTCGTCCATGTCCGCGATGGGCGTGGAGTTCGACGGCTCGATCCCCGACCTGCGCGGGGAGGGCGGCCAGTACTGGATCGACTTCGTCCAGACTCTCTCCCGCGAAGAACTGATCAGCCCCGAGGCTGTCGCCTGGAACGACGACAACATGCGCGGCGGCTTCGTGGCTTCCAATATCGGCATGATGCTCGACTCCGCGCCGACCTCCGTGGGTGCACAGGATGCCGGGCTGGAGCCGGACACGAACTTCAACCTCGTGCCCATGCCGACGAGCCGCAGCGGCGAAAGCGAGGACGGCGTGATCGTCGCGCCGGCGCGGACGTTCTTCATTACGGCGGACGCCGTGGAGCGGGGTGCCAAGGATGAAGCCGGACTCGTGTTCCGGTTCCTGATGGACCCCGACGTAGCGCTCTATCTCATGCTGGAAGGTGCCGACCCTCACCGGACCGATGCCGTGCTCGCTGATCCCGACTCCCTCAACCAGTGGCTGCCGATCTGGGACGAGGACAATGTCGAGGCTTTCAGCAACATGGGCGTGTTCCCTGTCGATCTCGACTTCCCCGAAGCCGAGGATCTCATGGAACGGCTGAACGAGTTCGCCGTCGCCAATCCGGACATGGATCCCATGGCCGTGGCCGACGAGTGGCAGCCGCAGTTCGACTCGATCCGCGAGGACTGATCACGGACCCGTTCAGGGGCGGCCGGCGTCACCGGCAACGGCCGCCCCTCTCACGACAACCGGTTTCGGCCGACTGCTCGCGGCTCTTCGATTGGTGCGCTTCGCGGCCGCCGGATCGGACTGCGCGCCTCGCCGGGACGAACGTCCAACCTACACGCAAGGGATCGATAAATGGCGGAGGGTGACCCAAGCACGGACATGGCATCGGCGACACGGATCGTCGGCTGGCAGCATCCGTGGATCGCCTACCTCAGTTCGGCGCCGGCGATGATAATCGTGGCCGTGGTTCTGGCCTTTCCAGTGCTGTTTGCCGCGGTTCAGAGCCTCTACGACATCAGCCCGCTCTCACAGGAGTCGCCGTTCATCGGCTTCGGCAACTACATCGACGTCTTCAGCGAGCCCTCGTTCTGGTCTTCGCTCTGGCGGACGGGTATCTTCGTGTTCGGCGTGATCGCCTTGGGCCTGACGCTCAGCATCATCTTCGCCTTCGCGCTCAATCGTGTTGTCTCGGGCCTCCGATTCATCCGGGGCCTGGCGATCCTGCCTTACATCGTCTCGAGCGTCGCCGCGGCACTCATGTTCCGCACGATGTTCAACAGCGAGTTCGGCTTCCCGAACCAGGTCCTCGAGTTCATGGGCTTCGGTGCCGTCCCGTGGCTGTCGAACGGGGTCTACGCAATGATCGTCGTGATCATCGCGCAGGTCTGGACCGACCTTCCACTGGCACTGCTTTTCATTCTCGGCGGCTTGCAGACGATCGACGACCAGCTGACCGAGGCGGCCCTCGTCGACGGGGCGACCGGCCTTCGTAGCGCGATCTACATATCCATTCCGCTGATCGCGCCCCAGATCACGCTCGCCACGGTCTGGCTCAGTTTCAAGGCCGTCACTTCGCTAGGGACGGTGCTCGCACTGACGGGCGGCGGGCCCGGGGAAGCCACGCAGCTCCTGACGCTCGAAATGGTTCGGCTCGGCTTCGACGAATACGAGACCGGAACGGCTATGGCGCTGGTCATCATCATCTTCGTGCTGAACGCGGCCCTGACGCTCTTCTACCTGGGTCTCCAGCGCAAATTCGGGACGAAATAGCATGTCGGTCACGCACACTTCCCCGAATACCACCATGACATCGCTGCGCAGGCGCAGCCCGCCGTGGTACCGCAAGTGGCTCGGCGGGCCGCTCCGCCAGGCCATGGTCTGGCTGCCACTGGCGGCACTGGTGCTCTGGACGATGGGGCCTTTCCTGATCTCGCTGTCGGTGTCGTTCAAGCAGCCGGCGCAGGTCTTCGCCGATCCCGGTATCATCCCCGCAGAGCCGACCCTGGATGCCTATGCGCGGGTGATCGACCGACCGGGCTTTCAGAAGGCGCTCTGGAACAGCATCGTCATCGCCTTCGGTAGCCTCATCCTGACCCTCATCGTCGGGGTGCCGGCCGCCTACGCCTTTGCCCGGTTCCGCTTCCGCGGCCGGCACCTGCTCCTGCTCTTCTCGCTCTTGCCGATGCTGGCGCCGAAGGTCGGGCTCATGTTCCCGCTCTTCCTGCTCGCGGTCGAGCTCGGCGCCTTCGACTCCCGGCTCTTCCTGATCTTCGTCTTCACGGGGATGCTCCTGCCGCTCGCGGTCTGGCTTCTCGTGGGCTTCTTCCAGGCGATCCCGAGAGAACTGGAGGAAGCGGCGGCGGTCGACGGTGCGACCCAGTTCGCGACCATCCGCACCGTCATCCTGCCGCTGGCGATCCCGGCGCTGATCACCGTGGCGGTGCTGGCCTTCCGCGAGGCCTGGAACGAGTTCGAGCTGGTGCTGGCGCTGACCCAGACGGCGGACTCCCGCACGCTGCCCTACGAGCTCTTCCTGATGCAGGACGCCACCGGGATCGCCGACTACCCGATCCAGAACGCCTTCGCCCTCCTGACCATCGTTCCGCTCGTCCTCGTCTACCTGAGGATCGAACGGTACGTGGCCGAGGGCCTGCTGAGTGGTGCCGTGAAATGAACCGGACCCAACATCGAAAGCGGATGGCGCGAGGCCGCGCCGTTCTCCCAATCGACGCACAAGCACGGGAAAGACATCCTGTCATGAAACAGCACCGTCAATTGACCACCACCAAAGGGCATCGAGCCGCAGTCACCGGCGTCGCCCAGCAATCGGAGGCGTGCCGTGGGTGAGGTCAATTTCAGAAATGTCATGAAGCGGTTCGACGACGGCACGGTCGCCGTCAACGATCTCAACTTCGATATCGAAGAGGGGGAGTTCCTTGTCCTCGTCGGGCCGTCAGGCTGCGGGAAATCCACATCCTTGCGTATGGTCGCGGGGCTGGAGGCGATCTCCGGCGGTGAGATCCTCATAGATGGCGAGGCGGTCAATGGCCTGACGCCGCGCGAGCGGGACATCGCCATGGTCTTCCAGACCTACGCGCTCTATCCGCACATGACCGTTGAACAGAACATGGGCTTTCCGCTCAGGATGGCCGGTGTCAGCGCGGACGAGAAAGCGAAGAGGGTGCGCGCGGCGGCAAGCGTTCTCGATCTCGAAGTCTTGTTGAATCGCTATCCCCGGGAACTCTCTGGTGGTCAGCGCCAGCGCGTCGCCATGGGCCGTGCCATCGTGCGCGAGCCGCGTGTCTTCCTCATGGACGAACCGCTGTCGAACCTCGACGCCAAGCTCCGTGTGCAGATGCGGGGCGAGATAGCCCGCCTGCAGCGCGAACTGGGAACGACGACGCTCTACGTCACGCACGACCAGGTCGAGGCCATGACGCTCGGTGATCGTGTCGCCGTCATGCACGACGGTATCCTGCAACAGCTCGCGCCGCCCGGAGAGCTCTACAAATCGCCCGAGACGGTCTTCGTGGCCGGTTTCATCGGGTCGCCGCCGATGAACCTTTGCCGGGCAACAATCGTGGAAGAAGGCGGAGGCCTTGCGGCGAAATTCGGCACTTTCTCGCTTTCCGTCGATCCGAGCAGCATCGAGAAATATCCACTGGTTCGAGAGCGCATCGGAAAGGATGTCGTGCTCGGTACCCGACCGGAATGCTTCTCCATCGCCACCGAGGAACTGCCCGAGAACAAGCATATCGTGGCGAAAGTCGACATGGTGGAAATGCTCGGCGCGGAGGCGCTGGTCTACCTGCCGACCGATGCCGAGCAGATCGACAGCAGCATGACTTTCGGAAACGGGGCGGCGCGCAAGGTCGCGAGCGCGGATGTGCAGCATCTGAGCCTCGTCGCCCGCATCGCTCCCAAGACTGTGCCGAGCCACGGAGAGACCGTGAGCTTGGGATACGAAGCGGATTCCATGCACTTTTTCGACATCGAGACCGGTCACGCCCTTCGCTGACCGATCGTCGGACCGTTCGGCCCGGCGCCCACAGACGAGAAACACACGGTCGAAGGGTCAGACGGACCCAAACGGCCTCAACGAGACATAGGAGACCAGGCTTGTCCAATCGCGAAGAACTTCTGGATATGGCGGTGCACGCCCTCGCGCCGCTGATGGACGACAACAAGAATGCCAGCGCAATGGACCTCTACGACGACTCCATGCGCATCGGTCAGATGCTGATCGACAAGGTCGATGAGACGGTCGCGCAGAGTCCGGATGCGCCCCCACGCGACGAACTCATGGACATGGGCGTGCATGCCTTCTCGGCGCTGCTGAAGGGGCGCGGCACTGCCGATGCCGCCGGCCTGCTCGACGAGACCATGGCGGTCGCCCGAAGCCTGATCGCGAAGGTGGACGCAACGCTGGCTGCCGAGGGGGACGGTATGGACCGCGAAGAGCTGATGGATGTGGCCGTTCATGCGCAGAGCGGTTTCCTGATCGGACGCCCGAAGATGCCGGCCGACGAGCTCAGTGATGCCTGCATCGCGGTCGCCAAGGACATGATCGCACAGGCCGACAGGGCAACGAGCTGAGAATGAACGGGCGCCCGCGCCCCGGATGGGGCGGGCGGCACCGACATTAACCGAAAAGGATGGACCACCCCATGAAAGTCATCGCGATCGAGGAGCATTTCTGGAGCCGGGAGTTCGCCGGACATTTCCAAGGCAACTTCGATCGCGGCCCGAAAATCATGGAGAAGCTCGAGGACGTCTCTTCCGGCCGGATCGCGGACATGGACGAGGCCGGCATCGATCTTCAGGTCCTGTCCCACGCCCCGCCCGGGGGGCAGAAGCTGATCCCGGAGCAAGCGGTTGCCGCCTGCCAGGCGGTGAACGATTATCTGGCGGATGTCGTGGCGGCCCAACCTGGGCGTTTCGCAGCTTTCGCGACACTGCCGCAGGCCGCGCCCGAGGCGGCGGCGGACGAGTTGCAGCGCGTGGTCGAGGGCCATGGCTTCAAGGGTGCGATGCTCTACGGGCCAACCAACGGCAGGTTCCCCGATGAGCCGGAGTTCTGGCCGATCTTCGAGCGCGCGGCACGGCTGAAAGTGCCGGTCTACCTGCACCCGGCATTGCCCGACAAGCGCGTGCAGGAGGCCTACTACGCCACATACGCCAGTTCTCATCCCGACCTTCTCGGGGCGGCCTGGGGGTTTGGCGTGGAGGCGGGCACGCTCGGGATCCGCATGGTCCTCAGCGGCGTGTTCGAGAGATACCCGGACCTGCAGATCATCCTCGGTCACCTCGGCGAGGGGATTGCCCTTCAGCTCACGCGGATCGACGAGTCCTTCCGGCGCCCTGCCAACGCTCCCACGGATTTCGCCGGCATTTTCCGGAACAACTTTCACATCACCACAAGCGGCTTCTTCTCGGATACCGCGCTGCGCTGTTGCATCGACGAGATGGGTGCCGACCGGATCCTCTTCGCCGTGGACTGGCCCTTCGTAGCGATGAAGCCCGGGGTCGACTGGTTTTCGGCCTACCCGGCGGACGACGACACCAAGAAGAAGATCTTCTCGGCGAATGCCGAGGCGCTTCTCGGGCTTTGAGCCCGGGGCGCGAGGAGACTTCTGTAACGACAGATATGGGACTGAACAGATGACGAGCAGCTTCGGACGATTGAGCCTACATACCTGGACGATCGACACGACCCCCCTCGGGGAGGCTCTCGAGGTGATCAAGGCCGCCGGCTACGACGCAGCCGAGCTTCGGCGGAAGGACTTCTATCGGTGCTATGCCGACGGCATGACCAACGACCAGGTGATCGACCTGATCAAGGCCAGCGGGGTCAAGGTCGCCGTGCTCGGCGTGGAATACGGTTGGCTCTTCGCTCAGGACAAGGAGGAGAGCGGCCGGCTCTTCAATGATTTCCGGGCCTCCTGCGAGAACGCGGTCGCGATCGGTTGTCCGCAACTGATGTCGGCGCCGGGACCTTACGAGGGCTCGCTGAAGGACGCGGTTGGGTACCTGCGACGCGGAGCGGATATCGCCGCCGAATACGGGCTGGACCTGTCCATCGAGTTCAATTCGCAGCATCCCAACCTGAACTCGGTCGAAACCCTGCTGGACCTCGTCAAAACGGCCGACAAGCGGAATGTCGGCCTGCTTCTCGACGCCTACCACCTGGCCCGCAGCGGTCGGCCCGGCCGTGGGTTCGAGGAGGTTCCCGCAGAAGACCTCATGCACTTCCAGTTCTCGGATCTGTCGCCCAACCCCGTGACGGGGGTGAAGCGGCCGATGGACCGCCTGATGCCCGGCGAGGGCGTCATCGAGTGGGACCGGCTTTTCCAACTCCTGCACGAGAAGAATTACACCGGCCACATGAGCTTCGAGGCCCCCAATCCCGAGATTTGGGAGCGCGACCCGGTCGAGGTCTGCCGCGAGGGCGTCGAGCTGACCCACCAGCTGATGAAGCACGCGGTGCCGGAATTTCGGGCGTGATCCCCGAACCGGCGCTTTGAACCTCAACCCAGAAAGAAGGATGCCTCAAATGAACGCTCCGCTCTTCCAAGGTCTCTTCGACAAGAGCATAACCGACATTCCCGACAACGCCGACAAACAGCGGTACATGACGACGGTCGCGCCCGACGCGCAGAACAAGGGCCGGTGGCTCGAGCAACCACGCCTGCCGCACCCGGTGGGCGAGATGGGTGTCGTCGAATGCCAGGGAAAGATCCATGTCTTCGGCGGCTACGCCAATCACCGGGTGGACGGCAACTACCATCAGGTCTTCGATCCCGACGCCGGCGAGTGGACGATGAAGGCCGAGTTCCCCCATCGCTGCAATCACAACTCCGCGGCGGCCATCGGCAACAAGATCTACAGCTTCGGCGGGTTCGTGGAACAGAACCGCTGCCCGCATTCGAAGTGCTTCGTCTATGACGTGGACGCCGACGAGTGGTCTCCGATCGCGCCCCTGTCTCGTCCTCGTGGGGCGATCTTCGCCCTGACCGTCGGCGACAAGATCCACCTGCTCGGAGGGCGTGACGTCCGGTCGGTGGAGTGGCACGAGATCTACGACCCCAAGACCGACAGCTACCACGACGTCGCGCCGATGATGGGCACGACCAAGACCCAGCCCTTCGCGGGACAGCGCGACCACATGGGCGTCGTACTGGTGGACGGCAAGATCCACGCCATCGGCGGTCGGATGGACAGCTACGACTTCAACACCGGCATGCACGGCGTCTACGACCCGCAGGAGGATAGCTGGTCCTTCCGCGCACCGCTTCCCGTGCCGCGGAGCGGGCCGTCGGCAGCCTACGTCAACGGCAAGATCGTCGTCTTCGGTGGCGAGGCCACCGGCATGGTTTTCGGCACCAACGAGGCCTACGACCCCCAGTCTGACAGCTGGGAGGCGCTGACGCCCATGCGGGTGCCGCGCCACGGCCTTCACGGGCAGACGGTGGCCGTGATCGGCAACATGATTCACGCCCCGGGTGGCGGTCCGGTTCCGGGCGGCCGCGTCCAGGGCGCCTATCACGACGCCTTCACCTTCGACTGATCCCACGGGCCGGTCTGCCCCGCCCGTCCGGCGGCGGGGCAGGCCTTCGCACGGACGTCGACTTGAAGCCATCCAGGAGGAACCGACATGCCCCGCATCGAACTGCCCAGCGGTATCGCTCTCAACACCCGGATCGAGGGTCCCGAGGGCGCGCCCTGGGTCATGCTCTCCAATTCCCTCGGCGCCGACCTGTCCATGTGGGACGGTCAGGTCGACTTGCTCGCGGGCAAGTACCGCGTCCTGCGCTACGATCAGCGGGGGCACGGGCAGAGCGATGCGCCTGACGGGCCCTATTCGTTTGAGGACCTTGCCGAAGACGCAATCGCGATCATGGATCATCACGGCGTCGACAAGGCCGACTGGATCAGCCTTTCCATGGGGGCGATGACCGGCATGGGTCTGGCGATCGATCACCCCGAACGCTTCGGGCGGATGGTCTTCGCAGATGCGCGATCCGTCGCGACGGATGCCTACAGGCAGATGTGGGACCAGCGCATCGCGACCATCCAGGACGGTGGTGTAGGGGCCGTGGTCGAGGGGTCGCTCGGCCTCTGGCTGACCGACGAGTTCCGCGAGGCCAATCCAGATGTGGCAGAGGCCTGCGCGAAGATCATCAGTGGAACCAGTGACAAGGGCTATATCGCGAGTTGCTACGCCCTGCGCGAGCTGAACTTCTTCAAGGATCTGGACAAGATCACCTTGCCGGTCCTCTACCTCTGCGGCGGCAAGGACAAGGGCGCCCCTCCGGAAGAGATGCAGGAGATGGCCCGGGTGACGCCGCGGGCCCAGTACATCGAAATCCCCGATGCCGGCCATCTCGCGAACATCAACCAGCCACGCGCGTTCAACGAGGCTCTTGCGAGCTACCTCGATCTTTAGGGTCGTGAAGCTGAAAGTTGCCTCGATCGGAGCATTGGAGCCACGAGCCGACGGGATCACCAACCGGCGCAGGTCGTGGACCTGCCGAGCCTTCGCAAAACATTCAGATCCCGGACGCTCCTGCCCATGATTAATTTGCGAGGAGCAACGAGGAGCTGATATTCCTGCGACCAAAGAACAGAATGATCCGAGGCAGACTGCAGACATGGGTGAGACAACGATGAGCTTTGTTCTTAGGGCAGGGGGCGCGGCGCTCGCGTTCGCCGCCCTGGCCTCATGCAGCGTGCTGGGCTCGTCGCGTGTCACGGTGAGCGGTCGCCAGGCAGACTGCATGGCGCGGGCGATGTATTTCGAGTCCAACCGCTCGAGCCGGGACGGCATGGTCGCCGTTGGCAGCGTCGTGATGAATCGGGTGAGCTCCGATGACTACCCCGATACGGTGTGCCGGGTGGTCTCGCAGCCCGGGCAGTTCGCGTCCGGTGTCATGTCGCGGAGGATGACGAGCCCGGCTCTCCCGCTTGTGAGAGAGGCCGCCGTCTCCGTTCTGGCCGGGGAGCGGCACCCCATGGTCGGCGATGCCGAGTTCTTCCACGCCGCCAGCTACCGTGCGGGCTACAACAACATGCACTACGTGCTCGTCGCCGGCGGAAACGCATTCTACGAGAAGCGCCCGCCCGAACTGGTCACGCAGCCGGTCCCGCCCCGTCCTACCGAAGGCCTGACCCGCTGAAGGCACGACCCATGTGAAGGGCGATGCAGAGGAGCGAGTCGAGTCGGGCAAGGCATCCGTCTCTCGGTCGGGTCCCGGATCACCATAGGGGCTGACAGGTGCAAGCTGGCAGACCGCGCGAGCGCTGGGGACGCCCAGAAAAGCCCCGGTGAGCACCGTGACCCTACGTGATGAAGATTTTTCTCTTGCGGACTCCGCAGACCGTCTGTAAATGCAGCTCTCACCGGCGGCGCTGAGGCGCTGGCGGGACGCTCCACCGGGTCGGACGCGATAGCGGAAGGCGGGGTGAGGCGGCAGGAAATTCGAGATCATGCAGGCGGGGCGCGCCAAGGAAGAAGGGCGCATCCAGTCGGTTTTGTCTCTCACGCTCTTTGAAATCGCGAGTATCTGAAGAGATATGTGGGCGGTTTGGTTCATTCGATGGATCAGACA
>NZ_VYQE01000005.1 GCF_008710275.1 Histidinibacterium aquaticum | reverse complement strand
TGTCTGATCCATCGAATGAACCAAACCGCCCACATATCTCTTCAGATACTCGCGATTTCAAAGAGCGTGAGAGACAAAACCGACTGGATGCGCCCTTCTTCCTTGGCGCGCCCCGCCTGCATGCTCTCGAATTTCCTGCCGCCTCACCCCGCCTTCCGCTATCGCGTCCGACCCGGTGGAGCGTCCCGCCAGCGCCTCAGCGCCGCCGGTGAGGGGGTATCTACGGTTTGCGGCCGGACCTCGCAAGAGCTTTTTTCGGGAAAGACGCATTTTTTGTGACAGACCCCGATTTACCCGGTTTTTCAGTCGGTTACTGCAATATCGTTCCTGTGACGGAGGGTCCCGAGACAAGAATATTGCCCTGCCCCTGCCGGCTCCGATCCAACATCTTGGGTCTCCCTCTGTGTCACCCCCAAGAGCGCCCGAGTCACCGGGAACTCGCCGGCCTACTCAGCGGTTCACCGGGATGAATCGGGGCGATTCAGGCCGTCGCGAGTCGTCTGGACCGCGGCACACGGAGAAGCAGAAGCACCCCGATGGTCCCGGCGTACAGAAGCGGCTCAAGTTCAAAGCCCTTCACGAGCCAGACGTAGTGCAGCGCCCCGAGGATGACCGCCGGATAGACGAGCCTGTGCAGCCGGCGCCAGGTCGCGCCGCCGAGCTTGCGGATGCTCAGGTTGTTGGACGACAGTGCGAGGGGCACGAGGAGCAGGAATCCCGCCATTCCGATGGTGATGTAGGGCCGCTTCACGATATCGGCCCAGACACGGGCCACCGACTGCAGGTCCAGCACCGCCCAGACGAGCACATGGGCGATCAGCACATAGAAGGCCATGAGCCCGATTGCGCGCCGGAACTTGAGCAGGTTTATCCCGGCGTGCTTGCGGAGAGGCGTGACCGCCAGCCCCGCGATCAGCAACTGGAGGGCCAGCTCACCGTAGGCATGTTCGAGTGCCTCGACGGGCTCCGGCCCAAGCGCCCCGGTCGCCCCCCTATAGAAGAGCGCGCCGATCCAGGCGAACCCGAGAAGGTAGATGGGCCAGGCCGGGACCCGGCGAAGCGCCTGGTTGATCGCCTGTGCCATCAGAAGAACTCCTGCAGATCCATCCCCTCGTAGAGAGAGGCGACCTCTTCCTCGTACCCGTTGAACATGAGCGTGGGCTTACGGGGCGCGAAAAGGCCTCCGCCGATCTCGCGCTCGGTGGCCTGCGACCACCGCGGGTGATCCACGTTGGGGTTCACGTTGCTGTAGAAGCCGTATTCCCGCGGATTGATGATGTTCCAGGTGGCCGGCGGCTCCTCTTCCACGAGGGAGATGCGGACGATCGACTTGATGGACTTGAAGCCGTACTTCCACGGGACGACCAGCCGGATCGGCGCGCCGTTCTGGTTCGGCATCGGCTGATCGTAGATGCCGGTCGCCATGAGCGTGAGCGGATGGCGTGCCTCGTCCAACCGCAGGCCCTCCACATAGGGGAAGGGAATAACGCGCCGGCGGACGCCGACCATGTTGTCCGGCTGGACCGCCGTCTCAAAGGCCACGAAACGCGCCCCGTCCTGAACGCCGATCCGATCCAGGATATCGGCAAGCTCGATCCCCCGCCACGGCACGACCATCGACCAGGCCTCCACGCAGCGGAAGCGGTAGATGCGCTCTTCTTCCGTGAGCCCGCCGATCAGGTCCTCGAGGCTATATTCACCCGGGTTGTCGACGAGGCCGTCGACCGTGACCCGCCAATCCGCGGTCTCAAGCGCATCGGCATTGCGGGCCGGATCGTTCTTGCCGGTCCCGAACTCATAGAAGTTGTTGTAGCTGGTGATGTCCTCGAGGCTGTTCGGTTCGAGCTCGTCCTGGGCGAGCGCCGGAGAGGCTATCGCCCCGAAGCCGCCCGCGGCGAGGCCGGCCATGATCTGGCGGCGGTTCAGGTAGTGCCCGATCGGAGTCACGTCGTTCCGCGTGAGCGTGTTGATCCAGCGATGCGCCATGTGGCCTCTCCCTTATCCTTGTCTTTCCCAAGGTAAGGAAAGCCGCGCGAGAACCTAGGTTACATTCGTCACGATGGCGCGGGCTGCTGTAATGAGCACCCCGAAGGTCACGCGGCGATCACCTGACCTAAAGTCAATGTGATTGGAAATTCGCAGAGGCCGACGCTTAGGCGGCCATCCTGTTCGGTCAATGGGGTCCATGCGCCTATCTTCACCCGCCTGTCAGTGAACCGGTTGGCCTCGGAGCCGTAGTAGAGGGCGATGTCAGTAGAGACATCCGAAACTGACGAAAGGGAGTTTGAAATGCTTCGCACGACTATTCTTGCCGCCGCCTCCACCGCCGCGCTCGCCACCGCCGCCTTCGCGGCCGAGCACGAAGGTATGGACATCGTTGCCACCGCTGCCGAGGCCGGCAACTTCACCACGCTCGCCGGCGCGCTCGAGACCGCCGGTCTCGTCGAGACGCTTCAGGGCGAAGGCCCGTTCACCGTCTTCGCGCCGACCGATGACGCCTTCGCGGCGCTGCCCGAGGGCACGCTCGACGGTCTGAGCGAAGAGGAACTGACCTCGATCCTGACCTACCATGTCGTTCCGGGCTCGGTGATGTCCGGCGACCTCGAGGACGGCATGACCGCCGAGACGGTCAACGGCGCCGAAGTCGAGATCTCCATCGACGGCGACACGGTCATGGTGAACGGCGCGACCGTCACCACCGCCGACATCGAGGCCACCAACGGCGTGATCCACGTGATCGACGGCGTTCTGATGCCCGAGATGTAAGAGCGAGTTCGCTCGCTGACAAAAAAGGCCCCCTCCGCGGAGGGGGCCTTTCTTTTTGGATCAAGCTACGCGGACCCTAGTGGACGACCGCGCTTTCCGGCCGGTCGCGTTTGCTCCGTCCGACACGGTCCCCGACGATCAGCCCGTCGGCCCCCGCGCTGACGGGCACAGTCGCCCCGTCGAGGATGTCGCCCGCCAGCAGCATCTCGGCCAGCGGATCCTGCAGCGCCCGCTGGATCACCCGCTTGAGCGGTCGGGCCCCGAAGACCGGGTCGTAGCCCTCGTCGGCCAGCCACTTCCGAGCGCCCTCGTCCAGCTCCAGCTCGATCTTCCGCGACTGCAGCCGCTTCTCGAGCCGAGCGAGCTGGATGTCGACGATGCCGTCCATGTCTTCCCGGTTCAGCCGGTCGAAGATGACGGTCTCGTCCAGCCGGTTCAGGAATTCCGGCCGGAAGTGCGCCCGTACCGCGTCCATCACGTCACGCCGCGCCTGGGAGCTGTCCGCCCCGTCGGGAAGACGGCTCAGCGCCTGCGACCCGAGGTTCGAGGTCAGGACGATCAGCGTCTGCTTGAAGTCGACCGTCCGGCCCTGGCCGTCGGTCAGCACGCCGTCGTCCAGAACCTGCAGCAGCACGTTGAAGACATCCGGGTGCGCCTTCTCGACCTCGTCGAAGAGCAGAACCTGATAGGGACGCCGACGAACGGCCTCGGTCAGAACCCCGCCCTCGTCGTATCCGACGTAGCCCGGAGGCGCGCCGATCAGACGGGCGACAGAGTGCTTCTCCATGAACTCGCTCATGTCGATCCGGACCATCGCCTGGTCGTCGTCGAAGAGGAACTCGGCCACGGCCTTCGTCAGCTCGGTCTTGCCCACGCCCGTCGGGCCCAGGAAGAGGAACGAGCCCAGCGGCCGATTCTCGTCGTTCAGCCCGGCGCGCGCCCGGCGGACGGCATTCGCCACCGCCTGGACCGCCGCGTTCTGTCCGATGACCCGCTTGTGCAGGCCTTCTTCCATGCGCAGCAGCTTCTCGCGCTCGCCTTCCAGCATCTTGCTGGTGGGAATACCGGTCCAGCGCTCCACGACTTCGGCGATCTGCTCGGGCCGCACGGCCTCTTCGACCATCAGCCCCTCGTCCTCGGCCTGCTCGGCCTCGCCGAGCTCACGCTCGAGCTGGGGAATGATGCCGTAGGAGAGCTCACCCGCCTTCGCCAGGTTTCCTTCGCGCTTGGCCATGTCGAGTTCGGCCCGCGCCCGGTCGAGTTTCTCCTTCAGTTCGCGCGCGCTTTCGAGCTTGTCGCGCTCGGATTGCCACTTGGCGGTCATCTCGTCCGAGCGTTCCTGCAGCTCGGCGAGCTCCTTCTCGATCCGCTCGAGCCGGTCCTTCGACGCCTGGTCGTCTTCCTTGCGCAGCGCCTCGACCTCGATCTGGTACTGCAGGATCTGGCGATCCAGCGCGTCCAGTTCCTCGGGCTTGGAGTCCACCTCCATGCGCAGGCGGCTCGCGGCCTCGTCCATCAGGTCGATGGCCTTGTCGGGCAGGAAACGGTCGGTGATGTAGCGGTGCGAGAGCGTCGCCGCCGAGACCAGCGCGGAGTCGGAGATCCGCACGCCGTGGTGAAGCTCGTACTTCTCCTTGATGCCGCGCAGGATCGAGATCGTGTCCTCGACCGTCGGCTCTTCCACCATCAGGGGCTGGAAGCGCCGGGCGAGAGCGGCGTCCTTCTCGACGTGCTTGCGGTATTCGTCGAGCGTAGTGGCACCAATGCAGTGCAGCTCACCCCGGGCCAGGGCTGGCTTGATGAGGTTGGCCGCGTCCATGGCGCCTTCGGATTTGCCCGCGCCCACCAGCGTGTGCATCTCGTCAATGAAAAGGATGACCTCGCCGGCGGCGGCCTCGATCTCCTTCAGGATCGACTTCAAACGCTCCTCGAACTCGCCACGGTATTTCGCGCCCGCGATGAGCGCGCCCATGTCGAGGGCGAGCAGCTTCTTGTTGCGCAGGCTCTCCGGCACGTCGCCATCGATGATCCGCAGGGCGAGGCCCTCGGCAATGGCGGTCTTGCCGACGCCAGGCTCACCGATGAGGACGGGGTTGTTCTTCGTGCGGCGGCTGAGAACCTGCATCGCACGGCGGATTTCCTCGTCACGGCCGATGATCGGATCGATCTTGCCCTCGCGGGCGCGCTCGGTGAGGTCGATGGCGTACTTGTTCAGCGCATCGTAGCCCTCTTCCGCCGAGGCGGTGTCCGCCGTACGTCCCTTGCGCAGGTCGTTGATCGCCGAGTTCAGCGTCATGGCGGAGACGTTGCCGGCGTCGAGCGCCTCCTTCGCCTTCGACTTGACGATGGTGAGCGCGGTCAGGATGCGCTCCACGGGAACGAAACTGTCGCCGGCCTTCTTGGCAAGCTTCTCGGCCTCGTCGAGCACCTTGCCGGTGGTCGGATCGAGGTAGACCTGCCCGGCATCGCCGGACACCTTCGGCAGCTTTCCAAGCGCGAGATCGAGCGCCTCGCCCACGCGGTCGGGCGCGCCGCCCGCGCTCCGGATGAGGTTGGCGGCGAGTCCCTGCTCGTCGTCCATCAGCGCTTTCAACAGGTGTTCGGGGGTCAGCCGCTGGTGGCTTTCCCGCATGGCGATCGTCTGTGCGGCTTGGATGAAACCGCGAGACCGCTCCGTGAACTTGTCCAAGTTCATGGTACTTTCTCCTCTAGCAAGCACCGGGCTTGTTCGGGCGCCCGCCAGGCAGCGCGCCTCTCGTCCCGGCCTCCGGCACAAGATGTGGGGGGTGCGACGGGGGCGATCAAGGCGTCAGGCCACGGATCGGGATCGATTTTCCGGCGGTGTCACGCGACGCGCATCGCTTCCACCGAGTAGATGAGCGGCAGGTCCCGCGCGACGCAGCTCCAGCGGTCTCCGCCGTCCCGGCTGGCGTAGAGCGAGCCGGAGTTGGTGCCGAAGTAGAGACCGATGTCCTCCAGCCCGTCGGTCGCCATCGCCTGGCGAAGCACGGTGAAGTAGCAGTGCTCCTGCGGCAGCCCCTCCCGGAGGTCCTCCCAGGTCTGCCCGCCGTCGCGGGTCCGCCAGACCGCGGCCTTGCCATCCGGGCAGTGCCTGCCCTTGATGTCGCCGTTCATCGGGAAAAACCAGGCGGTGTCCGGGGCTCGGGGATGCGCGACGACCGGGAAACCGAAGGTTGATGGCAGGCCGTCGTCGATCGCCGTCCATTCCGCCCCGTGGTCCCGGCTGACGAACATGCCGTTATGTCCCTGCTGGTACATCGTCCCGGAAGGCCCGAGGGACAGGCCGTGAACGCAGTTGCCGAACTCGGGGTAGGTGTATTCGCCCGTGTCCCAGTCCAGCACCTTCACGCCCTTGTTGCGTGTGGACCAGGTTTCGCCGCCGTCCTCGGAATAGAAGGTGCCCGCGGAAGAGATGCCAACCCAGAGCCGGTCGGCGCTCTCGGGGTCCGTCAGGATGTGATGAAGGGTGAGCCCGGCGCCCCCTGGCGGCCAGTCGGGCCTGGTCGGGTGCTCCGACAGGCCACGGACGTGGCTCCAGGTCTGCCCGTGGTCCGTGCTTCGGAAGAGGCCGGCGGGTTTGACACCGGCGTAGATCGCTCCGTGACCGGCCCCGAGGGACCAGACCTGATCGATCGCCGTGTCGTCATCGTAGGCCAACCCTTCGCCGGACCGCGTCCAGCTCTCGCCGTGATCCTCGGTCTTCCAGACGTCCACCCCGAGGAACGCGCCGAAGCCGCCAGCTGCGTAGATCGCGCCGCTCTCCGGATCGTAGGTCATGTGGTTGATGGGCCAGGCGTCGCAGAACGGTCCGCGGATCGTCCAGTTCTCCCGGTCCTCGTCGCCTTCGATGATGAAGGCACCCTTGCTTGTCCCTAGCAACAGATCGACCCGCGCCATGCCACCGCTCCCGATTCCTGCGGGGTCAAGATAGCATGGCGCGGGCCGCCGGTCTCACTCCGCGGTGAGCGGATTGTCGTCACGGCCTTCGGGGCCGGAGGGCGTCGGGTAGAAGTTGCCGGCGCCACCGTCAGGATCGATCGGCGCCCCGTCGTTGGGGTCATTGACGAGGTCGGTCGGCTGTTCCGCGCCCTGTTCGGTGATCGACGCCGCGGTGTCGTCGCCCGGCACGGACCCTTCGTCCTCTTCGCCCGAGGCGATCGCGGCTACCGGGCCGGCGTCTTCGCTCGTGCCGTCATCTTGCGCCCGGCGCATCGTGGCGACGGGCTCGCTGTCACCGTCCTGAGCAGCGGCTTCCTGCTCTTCCGCCGGTTCGCCGGGAGCCGACTCTTCGAGCGGCGCGTTCTCGGGAGCTTCGGTCGTGGCGGCGTCGCCTTCCTCGGCGGTCCCCGTCTCCGAACCTTCGCTCGCGACCGGCGCCTCGCCGGCCTCGGACGTGCCCTCGTCGGCAGCCGCGGCGTCCTCTTCAGAGGTCTGCTCGGCGGCGGCCCCGTCCTCGGTCGCCGCTTCTTCGCCCTCGGTCGCGGTCTCACCATCAGCGGCAGCACCGTCCTCGTCCTCGACCACGGAGCCCGGCTCGACCGGCGGTTCGCCTTCGCCCGGGGTCTCGGTCACGCCGCGCTCGGGGGACTCGTCGGTGCGGGCGGAGGGAGCACCCTCGTCGGTCACGCCGTCGCCGGCGACATCGGCCCCGGCTCCCATTTCGACCGCGCTGTCGGCGGCGGGATCGGAGAGTGTCGTCTCGGAGGTATCGGCAACGCCCTCGGGCGCGGTGCCTTCACCGGTCTGGACGGGAATGCCGTCTTCATTCTCGACATCCACCGGCGTTCCGGTGCGCGCATCGAGAATAAGCGCCAGGGCGATGATCAGCCCCACGCCCACGGCCACGGCGATGATGCGCCAGAAAACGCTCGACCCGCGGTCGGCGCGTTTGAAACTCAGGTCCATGCCTGCCATCGTCTACTCCTGTCTCGTGTTCCTTGGGGAACCCACGGACCCCGTTTGCCGTTCCCGTGCGCCTTGACCAAGGGCGAAAGCTGCGTCACTCGGTCCCGACACAGCCGGAGACGCACAAATGACCGCGGATGATCGTCTCATCGTCGCTCTCGACCTGCCCGACGCGCTGTCCGGGCTTCGTCTGGCCGAGAGCCTGGGCGATACCGTGAATTTCTACAAGATCGGGCTGGGTATGCTGACCGGCGGCGGCCTTGCCCTCGCGAACGAGCTCAAGACCGAGCACGGCAAGCGCATCTTCCTCGACATGAAGCTCTTCGACATCGGCGCCACGGTCGAGGCTGCAGTGCGCGGACTGGCCCAGTTCGACCTCGATTTCCTCACCGTCCATGGCGACCCGCATGTCGTCCGCGCGGCGCGCGAGGGGGCGGGCGACTCGGGTATGAAGATCCTCGCCGTGACCATCCTCACCTCCCTGGACCGCGCCGACCTCGATGATGCCTGCATCAAGCCGGGTACGATCCCGGACCTCGTTCCCGAACGAGCCGCGCGGGCCTTCGAGGCCGGTGCCGACGGCGTGATCGCCAGCCCGAACGAGGCCGCCGCCATTCGCGCCCTTCCCGAGGCGGAGGGACGCCTGATCGTGACGCCGGGAGTTCGCCCGGCCGGCAGCGAGAGCGGCGATCAGAAGCGGATCGCCACCCCGGCCGCCGCCGTGGCCGCCGGGGCGGATCATGTCGTGGTCGGCCGGCCGGTCTGGCAGTCGCCCGACCCGCGCGGCACTGCGCAGTCCATCGTCTCCGAACTGTCATCGCCACAGGCCCGCCAGCCGAACCGCTGATCCGCTGTTCACGGTGGAGTGATTCTGGCGCCGACTCGGGCGCTGAAACTTTTTCGGCCGATGCAAGTTTATTCGTCAATAAGGACCGCGACAGGCAAGAGTGTTGCCCAAACCCGCGGTCGGATATTGAGGAGTTCGAGATGGACAACGTGAGTTTCGGCCCGATCCGCTACAATGCCGCCGACGGCGCCTTCGAAGCCAAGGTGGATATCGCCCGTGACGGACGGACCTTCCGCTACCCGGCCCGCTACCCCGCCCCCCTCGACATGCCGTCGCACAAGGTCCGCGCAGGCCTCGCCGCCCGCGCCCGCGCGATGTCCGACAGCGGCGATCTCCGGTCGGTCCTTTAACGGCTCCGAGAAATCCAGATTCGGTCATCTGCCTGTCCCTGCTCGATGACCTTATACTGCCCCGGCCCTTGGGCAAGCCCCTTACCAAAGGTGTTGTAGATTGCGCGTCGCCTCGGCGGCGCGCTTTCTCGTTCATTCGCCGAAGAGATCTCGCTCGTAAATCCGGCCTTTCGCCAGGCCCAGCTTCATTGCAGGCGTCCGTTTCGTCTGCCGGGTGCCCATCCAGTTGTGGTGGAACCGATAGATCTCGATGATCTTGACCAACATCTCTGGCCGGTAGAGGAAATGCCGATCCCAAGTGCGGCCGTTGCTGCTCGGAGTCGACACAGGCCGGGATGCGGGGCGGACATTGCTGCGGATCTTGTGGAAGTAGCTGTCGACGCTGCGCAGGGTGGCGAGTCGTATCAGCCTCGCGCACCGTTCCGTGGTCAGTTCGGGGCGGTCGGTCTTCAAGTCGACGACCCGCGAGGGCTCGGATTTCGTATGGTATGGCCAAGCGAACGGGGTGCCGAGCCGATGACCGGCAAGGCGCTTCACGATCTCCCGGTCGATCTCCTCGTTGAAGATCTTCTCGGGCAGGCTGTCGAGTTGATGAGCCGAAAGGCCCAGGTCGTTGCGCAGGTCGCGGCGCCCTTGGGCCCACAGCGCCTCACGGATATCGTTCACCTGATACTTGTCGAAGGCCACGGTGGCGATGTCGACACGACCGGCCTGAACTTCGGGGGCGAAGGCCGCCAGGAATGCCTTGCTGAGGCCCGCATCCCCGTCCTGGACGAAGTAGAAGCGGCAGCCCGAGTGCGAGACCATCCGCCTGAGCATCAAGGCGTGGGCATACTGCTGGGTGTCCTGGCGCACGAGACCGCCTTCGTGGGGGAGTTGAAGCCCGAGATCGACGTCTGCCGCGATCTCCGGGTCGAGGACGACCTTCGCGGTGATATCGTCGAGATATTTCTTGAACTCCGCTGCGGTCCACAGGCGCCCGTGTCGCCGCATACAGCGCGCCTTTTTGATGTCTCCGTTGAGCGCCATGTCGATCTCGACCTGCTCCATATCACCCGCCGGGTCGAACTGGAGGTGGCCGAGGACGATGTATCCCGAGTT
This sequence comes from Histidinibacterium aquaticum, assembly GCF_008710275.1. Lineage (GTDB taxonomy): Bacteria > Pseudomonadota > Alphaproteobacteria > Rhodobacterales > Rhodobacteraceae > Oceanicola > Oceanicola aquaticus. The sequence goes on along the minus strand of NZ_VYQE01000005.1, from coordinate 236,884 downwards.
GGCGTGCGCGGTGCAGAGATGCTGAACCGCGACCGATGCCCGCTTCTTCCGGTTTGGCCAGTTGAGCGTGAGGGTCTGGCCGTCCGTAGCGAACCGGCGTCCGTATCGCTCCCAGTCTACGCCACGAAGATCACCCTCGCGGCGTGCCGTGAATTCCCGAACACGCGCGTGGATGAAGTCCAACTTGCGGTAGACATCCCTGGGGGCGAGATCGGCAATCTCCGAGATCTTCGACAGGGAGTTGCCGTGCACAAGAAGCTTGAGGACCTCGCCATTCTTCGACCTGCGCTTATGGGTCCTTGCGGGGTGCCCGACAGTGAATGTCGAGTGGCAACGCTTGCAAGTATAGCGTTGGTTTCCGGCTTTGCTGCGGCCCGACTTGCGATAGAGCTCCGGTCTGTCATCGACAGATTTTCCATTCGAGAGACAGTGGTTCTTCCGGCACGATCTTCCTGCCCCGTCAGGGCGTTGCAAACGGCGCAGACGCGTGTATTCTTCAACGATGGCGCGGTTGTTTTTGACCACGGACTCCTGTCCGCACGAGCCGCAGGTGAAGGCTTTCTTGTCGCCCGAACCGCCGACTTCCCCGCGAGGGAAATTGGTATTCGCCGACGAGAGACCGCCCCCACGCCCATCGCGCGGGTCGGGAAAAATGCCGAACTGGGCGCATTGCGCGTTTCGGCAAAAGTTTACATCGACCCCGAAAAACGGGAGTGGAAGACGCCGCTTCCTTGCAGTCGCAGATTTTTGCGAGACAGACTTCACCTGACACCTCCATCGTGAGATTGCGTCAAGCCAGTCCTTTAAGAGAAAGGTTGGCCACAGAGTGGCCAACCGAAGAATTTTCTAAAACACCTTTGGTAAGGGGCTTGGCCCTTGGGCCGGGGCTTTTTTACATTCAGGGCTGGCCGGTCAAGCCGGGCTGAGTGCCGGGCGAGCTCCCTGCCCCGCCTTCTCCCGCAGGTCCGCGATGACATGCGCCGCCACGGCGTCGGCGGTCGCGGCCGAGAGAGTCCAGCCGAGGTGTCCGTGACCGGTGTTGTAGTAGACGCCGCGTGCCCGCCCGGGGCCGACGCGCGGCATCATGTCGGGCATCATCGGCCGGAGGCCGGCCCAGGGGACCACGCTCTCTGTCGACACACCCGGGAAATGCCGCTCGACCCATTCCGTCAGGGGCCGGACGCGGTCCTCACGGATGTCGCGGTTGCGCCCGTTGAACTCGGCGGTCCCGGCCACGCGGAAACGGTCGCGTCCCAGGCGCGAAGTGACGATCTTGGCCTTGTCGTCGAGAAGAGAGACCGTCGGCGCGGCCTCGCGGCTCTGCCGGTCGGCGAGATTCACCGTGATGGAATAGCCCTTCACAGGGTAGATGTTCACCCGGTCTCCCAGCTTCCGCGCGATGTCGCGCGAGCCCACGCCCGCGCAGACCACGACGCCGTCGAAGCGATCCGTTCCCTCCTCGGTGTCGATGCGGACGGACCCGTCACCGGCAACGACATCCTCGATCTCGGTCCCCATCCGGAAGCGCACGCCGCGCTCGGACAGCCAGTCCGCCAGTCCGACGGTGAACTTGTGAATGTCTCCGGTGGAGTCGCTCTCGGTCCAGAAGCCGCCCAGGACATCGGCCTGCAGGCGGGGCTCGATCTCACGGACCTCCTTCGCCGAAAGCTCTTGTCGCGTCAGCCCCGCTTCGCCGAGCATGGCCGTGACCTTGCGGGCGTGGGCGAGATCGCGTTCGGTCTCGTAGAAATGGAGGATGCCGGCCGGGGAGAAGTCGAAGTCGATCCCCGCGCGGTCCGCCATTTCGGCCATCCCCGAGCGAGCCGCGATCGCCATTTTCGCCGTCGCGATCGTGTTGGACCGGTAGCGGGGGATCGCGGCGAGGAATTCTGCCATCCAGCTGAACTTGTGCCAGCTCGGCCGCGGATTGACCGAAAGCGGGGCGTCGGGGGTCAGCATCCACCGGATGCCCTTCAGAACCGTGGACCACTGGGTCCAGGTTTCGGCGTTCGAGGCCGAGAGTTGCCCGCCATTCGCGAAGGATGTCTCCATCGCGGCATAGCGGTTGCGGTCGTAGACGGTTACCTCGATCCCGCGCGCCATCAGCGAATACGCGGTAGTAACGCCCGTGATGCCCGCTCCGAGGACGGCATAGTGGGTCATGGCCTGCTCCATCACGCGCTCGCGCGCGCCACTGCCCCCTCCGTTCAGAGCCTGAGAGATTCGCCGCAGGGCCTCCTGGCCCGTGTGGCTTGCTCCTTCGGCGGGGTGCCGTTTCCCGGCACCCACTCTTCGGAGTTGTTGCAGCCCGTCCGGTCCCTTGTGCCTGAGAGTTTACCGGGGCGGTTTCTCCTTCGGCGGCGGGGTCTCCGCGCTCTCCCGGCGCGGGCCGTTTCCGATGGGAAACATATAGGACGAGCGGCCCCAGCCGCTCAAATCAAGCTTTCACATGATCCAGATGAGCGCGCTTCATGCTTGGCGCGCTCGGGCGGTCACCAGTTGTCCGGGCCCTTCTCGGCAAATGCATGCACGAGGAAGTCGATGAAGGCGCGAACCTTGGGCTGGGTGAACCGCCCGGGAGGATAGACCGCGTAGATACCCTGCGTCTCGACCGGCAGATCAGGGATCGCTTCCTCAACCAGTCCGGCGGCGTAGGCGTCGGCGTAGAGGAAGGAGGGAAGATAGGCGATGCCGAGCCCGGAAATGCAGGCGTTGAGCAGCGACTGCCCGTCGTTCACGGTGAGCCAGCCGGCCGTGCGGACCTGGCGTTTCTCGCCCGAAGGCGCCGTCAGCTTCCAGACAGCACCGTTGGACTGGTTCGAGTAGTGCAGGAGCTTGTGCTCGTTCAGATCGTCGATCCGCTGCGGACGCCCGTACTTCTGGAAATAGGACGGCGCGGCGATCATGCGCTTGCTGGTTTCGGTCAGCTTCCGGGCGCGAAGGGTCGAATCCTCAAGCTCCCCGATGCGGACCGCCATGTCGAAACCTTCGGAGATGAGCTCAACGTAGCGGTTGTTCAGGACCATGTTCACCGTGATCTCGGGGAATTCCGACAGGAACTCTCCCAAGACGGGCGAAAGGTGGTTCACACCAAAATCGGTAGCGACGGAGATCCTCAGCAGACCCGAAGGGGCCGACTGCATGGAAGTCACGAGCGCATCGGCCTCTCCGGCATCGTTGAGGACCCGGCGGGCCCGGTCGTAGTAGGCGAGGCCGATCTCGGTCGGAGAGACGCGGCGGGTCGTCCGGTTCAGAAGGCGCGCCCCGAGCCGCGCCTCGAGCGAGGAGACGTGCTTTGACACGGCGGACTTGGAGATCCCCATCTTCTTCGCAGCGTCCGTGAACCCACCCTGGTCAACGACGGTTGCGAAGGCTTCCATTTCGGTCAGGCGATCCATTGGCAGCCCTTCTGCGATAATCCTTGCGAGCCCCCCCGGTTTGGCGCGCAATTCGGGCAGCAATGGGCCGCTGAACAGACAATCTAGCGAAATTTGGTCAGTCTGTACGCCGACTCGAAACGTACCGATTTGATTTCAGAAAGTCGCGGCCAGTCGAACGGCCTGGTCGATTGCGCGCTTCGCATCGAGTTCTGCGGCAACATCCGCCCCTCCGATGACATGCGGCGTCAGACCGTCGGCCAGCAAGGCGTCCGCCAGCGACCGGGCGCTCTCCTGCCCTGCGCACAGGACGATGGTGTCCGCCTCGATGAGCGTCGGGCGCTCCCGTGCCTCGCCGAAGCTGATCTGTAGGCCTTCGGGGACGATCCGCTCGTAATTCACGCCGCCGACCATCTCGACACCCTTCGCCCGCAGCCCCGCGCGGTGAATCCAGCCAGTCGTCTTGCCCAGCCTCTTGCCCAGTTTCTCCGACTTTCGTTGCAGCAAGGTGACCTTGCGCACCGGCGCTTCGGGCTGGGGGCCCTCAGGCATGAGGCCGGCGCGTTCCCGTTCCGGGTCGGTGACGCCCCATTCCTCCATCCAGGCCTCCAGATCGAGGGTCGGGCTCTCGCCGGTGACGAGGAACTCGGCCACGTCAAAGCCGATCCCGCCGGCGCCGACGATCGCGACCCGATCTCCCACCGGCGCTCCACGAATCACGTCGCCGTACCCGAAGACATGCGGAGCATCCTGTCCCGGGATCCCGGGGTCTCGGGCCGTGACGCCAGTGGCCACAACGACCTCGTCGTAGTCCCGTAGGTTGTCGGACCTGACCGTCGTATTCAGCCGGATATCCACGCCTTCGGCCGAGAGGCGCGCCGCGAACCAGTCGACGAGCCCGTCGAACTCCTCCTTGCCCGGGATTCGCCGGGCGAGGTTGAGCTGACCGCCGATCCGGTCGCTCGACTCGTAGAGGATTACGCCATGTCCGCGTTCCGCGGCGGTGATCGCGGCGGCCATCCCCGCCGGGCCGGCCCCCACGACCGCGACGGTCTTTCGCGTGGTCGCCGGGACAAGCGGAATCTCCGTCTCGTGGCAGGCGCGCGGGTTGACCAGGCAGGAGCTGATCTTGCCGGAGAACGTGTGGTCGAGGCAGGCCTGGTTGCAGGCGATGCAGGGCGCGATCTGGCGGGCCCGGCCGGTGCGGGCCTTCTCCACGAAGTCTGCATCGGCGAGGAAAGGACGAGCCATCGAGACCATGTCGGCGCAGCCCTCGGCGAGGACCTCTTCCGCGACCTCCGGCGTGTTGATCCGGTTGGACGTGATGACCGGGACCGAGACCTCGCCCATGAGCTTCCGGGTCACCCAGGCGAAGGCCCGACGCGGCACGCTCGTGGCGATGGTTGGGACCCGGGCCTCGTGCCAGCCGATGCCGGTGTTGAGGATCGAGGCGCCCGCCTTCTCGATGGCGTGGGCAAGTTGCACGACCTCCTCCCAGCTCGACCCCTCGGGAACGAGGTCGATGAGGGAAATGCGGTAGATCACGATGAAATCGGGACCCACCGCCTCGCGCACCCGGCGCACCACCTCGACCGGCAGGCGCATCCGGTTCTCGTAGGTCCCGCCCCAGCGGTCCGTCCGCTTGTTCGTCCGGGTCACCAGGAACTGGTTCAGGAAGTAGCCCTCAGACCCCATGATCTCGACGCCGTCGTACCCGGCCTCGCGCGCACGGCTCGCGGCAGTGACGATATCGGCGATCTGCTTCTCGATGCCCTCTTCGTCGAGCTCCGCGGGCTTGAAGAGCGAAATGGGCGACTTGATCGCCGAGGGGGCCACGCACTCGGGCGAATAGGCATAGCGGCCGGCGTGGAGGATCTGCATCGCGATCCGCCCACCCTCGGAATGAACCCGATCCGTCACGACCCGGTGGTTCGCGATGTCCTGATCGGTAAAGAGGCCGGCCGCCCCCGGGTAGACGCCGCCCTCGCGGTTCGGGGCCATGCCGCCTGTGACCATGAGGCCGACGCCCCCGCGCGCCCGGTCGGCATAGAATGTCGCGACGCGCTCCCAATCCTTGGTCTCTTCAAGGCCCGTGTGCATCGAGCCCATGAGAACCCGGTTCGGCAGCACGACGTGCCCCAGGTCGAGCGGGGAAAGCAGATTGGGGTAATCGGTCATCGCGGGTCCTCCTGCCCCTGCTGTCGCTCAGCGTAAGGCACGGGTCACCCGGAACGCGGCGTCACGGGCAGTTCAAGCCGTTTCCGAGCAGTGCCGGCGAAAGGCTCTCTTGAGCATGTCGAGCTCGGCGCGAAGCAGATCGACCTCCGCCCGGATGTCTTCCTCGACGGCTTCTCCGGCGAGCACCGCGAAGCTTGTCAGACGTTCGCCCGTCTCGTCATTCGACACCACGACGGTCTGCACGCCGTCGGAGACCACGTCCGCCGGGATCGGGATGCGCACCAGGTGGACTCCGTCGGACGGCGTGATTTCGACATCGGGCAGCGTACGCTCGTCCCAGTGAACGGAGAGTCTGGGCTCCATCGGAGCGCCGGTCAGGACGCCCTCCCAGAAACCACCGGCGAGGCGAGTTTTCGTCAGTGTCATCTCTGCCATGGGAACTCCGTCAGATCTCGGCGCGGGGATAGCGGCACAGGGTCAGGTCCCGGATGGTCACCTGGTTCATCTCGGGTCCCTCGAAGATCAGGTCGACCCAGAGTTTCTCCACCCGTTTCTCGTTGAGGTTCGTATAGGCGAGATCGAACTCCACGAGGACCTCCGACTCGTTCATCGGAAGTTCGCGAACGACCTGCTCCGTATTGGGCCCGTGCCGGACGTTCAGCCGCGCGAAGACCTCGATGGGGTACTCGGTCTCCATAATCGTCTGCAGCCTGATCAGGTGGCGCTTCTTCAGGTCGCGTGCGGCCTCCGCCGGAAGCTCGACTGCGAGCGACAGGAACGAGCCGTCGAACCGGAACACGTCCATGCGAAGACCGTAGGGCGCGAGGTCCCGCTCCCGCAGGTTGCGCACCTGGCGCAGGGTCAGTTCGGAAATCGCGCAGTCGTGGAAGACAGCGACTTCGTCGCCCATGGCCTGCCCGCTTTCCACTGCGGCCAGCCCCCGCACAGGAAGCGCCCCGCGCCAGAGTGGCGGCCTCCAGGCCCAGTCGGTGCCGGGCGGACGTGCAAAGGCTTCGTTGCCGATCAAGGGAAGAGACAGGCGTTCGTCCGCCACGAACAAGAGCCGGTCGAGAGACTGGCGGAGCTGCCGCGCCTGCTGCCGGCGACGGCGGAGAACCTTCAGGGAGTCGCCAGACGCGCGCTCGGCTGCCCGGCGCCATCGGCGCAGGGTGGCGGAGTTCAGCAGGGTCTCGATCGCGTCCGCCATCGACAGTCGTATCCTTCCCGCCGCTTGCCGTCCTTGCGGCGCCGCGCTCAGTCGTTGGCCTCTCGCATCGCGTCGACGGCCTCGCCGACCAACGTTCGCTCTGCCTCGGTTCCGAGGTCCACCCCTTCGACCGGCCGGATACTGGCCGTGACCAGCCGGTCGCCGATGTCGAAGAACGCCCGCCACAGCGGCGGCGGTGTCTCAACCTCGACCCCCAGTTCTGAATACTCGACGAAGACCACGTCGTCTCCGGTTTCGACGGAGGCGACCACAACCGGCATGTCCACCGTGAGAAGCGCCCCGCCCTCCGGACCTTCGAGCAGGGCAACGAGGTCGGCCACCGCGCCCGTCACGAGGGCGCTGCCCGGTTCTCCGGATTGGAACGTGAGAACGGCGTCCCGCTCCGGGTCCGCGGCATCACCCAGCAGGCGGGAACAGGGCGCAAAGACCGCGAAGCCCGAGGTGGGCTGGCTCGCCCCCCTCGCGGCGCAATAGCCGGTGGGGCCGACGGCCCGAAGCGCCCCATCGTAGAGCGCCAATGAAGTCGGGGGCGGGCTCTGCAACTGCTGCTCGGTGGCACATCCGGCCGCGAGCACAGCCGTCGCGAGAGCCACGCCCCGCATGGCGGTCACTGGTCCATGTAGACGTGGCGTTCCTCGCGGGCCCCGGGATGGGTTACCGCACCGAGGCGCGTGGAGCCGACGAGCTGAGAGAATTTCCACAGGGCGCCCGAGGTGTACTCGGTCTGCCGCGGACCCGGCCACTCGGCCCGGCGCGACTCGAAGTCCTCTTCGGATACGTCGACCGAGATCTCGCCCTTCACGGCGTCGATGGTGATCATGTCGCCATCCTTCAGAAGCGCGATCGGACCGCCCTGCGCGGCTTCCGGGCCGACGTGGCCGACGCAGAAGCCCCGCGTCGCACCGGAGAAACGTCCGTCGGTGATGAGCGCCACCTTCTTGCCCATTCCCTGGCCGGAGAGCGCGGCCGTCGTCGCCAGCATCTCCCGCATCCCGGGACCGCCGGCGGGACCCTCGTTGCGGATCACCAGCACCTCTCCCTCTTCGTAGGACCGCGCCTTGACCGCTTCGAAGGCATCCTCTTCGCACTCAAAGACACGGGCCGGCCCGGTGAAGACCTGCTCCTCGGCCGACATGCCGGCGACCTTCACGATGGCGCCTTCGGGGGCAAGGTTGCCCTTGAGGCCCACGACGCCGCCCGTCTTGGTGATGGGCGTCTCGATCGGGTAGATCACCTTGCCGTCCGGCTCGCCGGTGATGAGATCGAGCTCTTCGCCGATGGTCCGGCCGGAGGCCGTGATGCAATCCTCGTGGATCAGACCCGCCTTGCGCAGTTCCTTCATCACCACGGGAATGCCGCCCGCGTTGTAGAGATCCTTGGCGACGTACTGACCGCCCGGCTTGAGGTCGACGAAGTACGGCGTGTCGTGGAAGATCTCGCAGACGTCGAAGAGGTCGAAGTCGATCCCCGCCTCGTGGGCGATGGCCGGCAGGTGCAGGCCCGCGTTGGTCGAGCCGCCGGTGCAGGCCACGACACGTGCCGCGTTCTCGAGGCTCTTGCGCGTGACGACATCGCGGGCGCGGATGTTCTGCTCGAGCAGGTGCATGACCGCATCGCCCGAGGCCGTGGCGTACTGGTCGCGGCTCTCGTAGGGCGCCGGAGCGCCTGAGGAATTGAACAGTGCGAGACCGATCGCCTCGGAGACGCAGGCCATGGTGTTGGCGGTGAATTGCCCGCCGCAGGCCCCGGCCGAGGGACAGGCCACACGCTCAAGCACCGCGAGCGCTTCGTCCGAGAGCGTGCCGTTCTGGTGGCGGCCGACCGCCTCGAACATGTCCTGCACGGTCAGGTCGCGGGTGGCGAAATCCTCGGGGACGTTGGCCCCGGCCGGCACCTTGCCCGGCAGGATCGAGCCACCGTAGATGAAGACGGAGGGCACGTTGAGACGGACCATCGCCATCATCATGCCCGGCAGCGACTTGTCGCAGCCCGCGAGGCCGACGAGCGCGTCGTAGCAATGGCCGCGCATGGTCAGCTCGACGGTGTCCGCGATGGCCTCGCGGGACGCGAGCGAGGAGCGCATCCCCTCGTGGCCCATCGCGATGCCGTCGGTCACGGTGATTGTCGTGAACTCGCGCGGCGTGCCATTGGCGTGCTTGACCCCGAGCTTCACCGCCTGCGCCTGCCGCGAGAGCGCGATGTTGCAGGGGGCGGCCTCGTTCCAGCAGGTCGCCACGCCGACGAATGGCTGCGAGATCTCCTCCGCCGTCAGACCCATGGCATAGTAGTAGGAGCGGTGCGGCGCGCGCGCCGGACCCTCGGTCACATGCCGGCTCGGCAGTTTCGCCTTGTCCATCTTGCCCTTGAGCATCGCGCGCCTCCCTCGTCCTTGTCCGATCCGGGTCTATCCCTGCCCCGCGGGCCGGGCAAGAGCCGTGCGTGACGCGACGCTCTGCTTTGGGGGCGCCTTACGTTCTGGTAAACTAGGCGCATTCCGATGGGAGGTCGCCATGGCATCGGACCAGAACATCTTCACACGCGAGGAAATCCGCCAGCTTTCGGGGCGTTCGGACACTTGGGGCTGGCTGTTGCTGGCGCATTGCTGGGGGGTCATCGCCCTTTCGCTCGCGCTCTTCTCTCTCTGGCCAAACCCGCTGACATTCATCCTCGCCGTACTCCTGATCGGGTCGCGACAGCTCGGGCTCGCGATCCTGATGCACGAAGCGGCCCACAACGCGCTCTTCGCCGACCGAAACCTGAACGAGACACTCGGCGAATGGCTCTGCGGCCGCCCCATTCTCGCGGACCTCCCGGCCTACCGGAGCTATCACCTGAAGCATCACCGGTTCACGCAGACCGACGAGGACCCCGACCTCGCCCTCACCTCGACCTACCCGACCACGCGGGCGTCGATGGCGCGCAAGCTGCTCCGCGATCTTTCGGGCCGCACCGGACTCAAGCTGATGGCCCTCCGGCTGGCCTTCCATTTCCGGATGGCGGGCGACGTCGAGGACACGCCGCCGGACCTCACGGTGGCCTATTTCGTGAACCAGCTGAACCGGGGCTTCCTGGCCAACGGCGTGATCTTCCTCGTGATGTGGGTGGTCGGCGCCTGGTGGTGGTACTTTGCCTTCTGGCTCCTGCCGCTGCTGACGTGGTTCCAGCTCGTCCTGCGCATCCGCAACATCGCCGAACACGGCGCCGTCGAACGGTCGGAAGACCCTTTCAGAAATGTGCGGACCACCCACGCCAACTGGATCGAGAAGACGCTCTTCGCCCCGTACTGGGTGAACTACCACCTCGAGCATCATCTCGTCATGCATGTCCCCTGCCGCAATCTTCCCAGGCTTCATGCCTTGCTGCGGGACAAGGGTCTCGCCGGGCGCATGACGACGGCCCGGGGCTATGTGGACGTGCTGCGCCAGGCGGCCGCCAAGACCGCCTGACCGTCCCGATTGCTCAGTGGTGCCGAGCGAGCCCGATCACTCCGGCGCGTCCGCGAAGGCCTCGTCGCCCAGCGGCGCCGTCTGGATCTCGCCGGGCGGCTGGGTGATCTCGTCGTTGAGTGGCACCGGTTCGGTCTGCTCGAGCGGGACCGGCCGCGAGATTTCGGAGCGGGCGTCGGGCTCGGGCGACGCGGGCCCCTGCAAGGGAGCCACGCCGACGGGCGCGACATCGGAAGTGTTGCCCGCGGCGTCCGAGAGACAGGTCCAGGGCTGGGCGTCCGGTCCATAAACCAGCCGCACGCGCACGAGCTCGCCCTCGCGCTCGCTGTTTTGGACGCGAACGTCGACGCTGCGGGTCTCTGACCGTACAGCCGCGACGCAGGCAGCCTCTTCGGCCGGGAAGCCGGGGTTCGCCGTCCGGGCGTCGACCCGGCTCAGATCGGCCATGGCAAGCTCTTCGCAGCCGGCAAGCAGACCGAGCGACATCAACGGGATCAGGCGTTTCATATAGGGGGACCTCCTCACATCCGATGCGGTCATAAAGCCCCAACGCCGCCGGGTGGGCAATCGCTCCGTCGATTGCATTCGCGACCCGCCCGTCCTATCTCGGGCCGACGCCGTCAACGGGGCCCGCATGAACTGGATCACCAACTACGTCCGCCCGCGCATCAACTCGATCTTCTCGCGCAGAGAGGTCCCCGAGAATCTCTGGCGCAAGTGCGACGAGTGCGGAACGATGCTCTTTCACCGCGAGCTCGCGGAGAACCTGAACGTCTGCACGAACTGCGGCCACCACATGGCGCTGACGCCCCGCGCGCGGTTCCAGGCCCTGTTCGACAACGGCTCCTTCGCGGAGGTCGATGTTCCGGTCCCCACGACCGACCCGCTGCAGTTCCGCGACCAGAAGCGCTACCCCGACCGCCTGAAAGCCGCCCAGCGCAGCACGGGCGAGGACGAGGCGATGCTGGTGGCCACCGGCGAGATCGGCCGCACGCCGATCGTGGCGGCCGCGCAGGACTTTTCCTTCATGGCGGGCTCCATGGGGATGTACGTCGGCAACGCGATCCTCGCCGCAGCGGAGAAGGCGGTCGAGCTCAAGCGGCCGCTCATCCTCTTTTCGGCCGCGGGCGGTGCGCGGATGCAGGAGGGTATCCTCAGCCTGATGCAGATGCCGCGGACCACGGTGGCGGTCCAGATGCTGAAAGAGGCCGGTCTGCCCTACATCGTCGTGCTGACGCATCCGACGACGGGCGGCGTCACGGCCAGCTACGCCATGCTGGGGGACGTGCAGATCGCCGAGCCGGGCGCCCTGATCTGTTTCGCGGGGCCCCGCGTGATCGAGCAGACGATCCGGGAAAAGCTGCCCGAGGGTTTCCAGCGCGCGGAGTATCTGCTCGACCACGGCATGCTCGACCGGGTGACGCCTCGCGGCGAACTGCGGGACGAACTCATCACGATCACCCGGATGCTCCTCGGGCTCGACCCGGCAGTGCGCGGCGACCTGCCCGCCCCGGCTCCCGTGACCGAGCTGGAAGCCCCCGTGCCGGCCGAGCCCCCGCAGCCAGCCAAAGAGAGCAAGGAGTGATCCCTGCTCTCGCCGGGTCTCGGCCCGGCACCGGCACGGCCCACTTTCCGCGCCTGACCGCCTGCGACGCGGGGCACCTCAGCCTCTGCCGGAGACCCGCATGACCGCAACCTCCGACGTCATCCTCGAACGGATGATGACCCTGCATCCCAAGGTCATCGACCTGACGCTCGACCGGGTGTGGCGCCTGCTCGAGGCTCTCGACAATCCGCAGGACCGGCTGCCCCCGGTGATCCACATCGCCGGCACGAACGGGAAAGGTTCCACCCAGGCCATGATCCGCGCCGGGCTGGAGGCCGCGGGACACACGGTGCACGCCTACACCTCCCCGCATCTCGCCCGCTTCCACGAGCGCATCCGTCTCGCGGGACAGCTCATCAGCGAGGATCACCTGACCGAGGTCCTCGACCGCTGTGAAGCGGCGAACGGCGGCGAACCGATCACCTACTTCGAGATCACGACCTGCGCGGCGCTCCTCGCCATGGCGGAGACGCCCGCGGATTTCACCCTGCTGGAAGTGGGGCTCGGGGGCCGCCTCGACGCCACCAACGTCATCGCCGCACCCCGCCTGACGATCATCACGCCGGTGGATCTCGACCATCAGGCCTTCCTGGGGGAGACGCTTCCCGAGATCGCCGGGGAGAAGGCGGGCATCCTGAAGCGGCGTGTTCCGTGCGTCGTCGGTCCCCAGGCGGAACCGGCCCTGGAGGTGATCGAGAGAGGGGCCGAACGTCTTTCCGTTCCCCTGAGCATCTACCGCCAGCACTGGCACGTCATGGAAGAGCGCGGGCGGCTGACATTCCAGGACGAGCGCGGGCTGCTGGATTTGCCGCGGCCCAATCTTCCGGGCCCGCACCAGATCGAGAACGCGGGCGTCGCCCTCGCCGCGCTGCGCGATCTCGGAATGGGTGAAGCGGCCTGCGAGGCCGCCGTGACCCGCGCGGAATGGCCGGCCCGGATGCAAAGGCTGGTGAACGGCCCCCTGCCCGAGGCAGTGCCGGGATGCGAGCTCTGGCTCGACGGGGGACATAATCCGGCTGCCGGACGCGCGCTCGCGGCGACGCTAGATCGCCTTCCGGCAAGACCGACGCACCTCGTCTGCGGGATGCTCAATACCAAGGACATCGGCGGATACCTCCGCCCGCTCGCCACCATGAGCGAGAGCCTCACCGCGATCGCCATTCCGGGCGAAACGGCGACACTGCCTTCGGAAGAGACCGCACGAGCCGCGAAAACGGCCGGGTTCGCGAGCGTTTCCGAAGCGCCCGACCTGACAACTGCCCTGCGAGAGATTTCCTCGTCGCACCCCGGCGCGCGCATCCTGATCTGCGGATCACTTTACCTGGCCGGGCACGTGCTCCGGGAGAACGCAAGATAATCGCGGGCAGATGCGATCAGATATTGACGCCGAATCGTTCACGCATCTAAATCTTGTTTAAAGGGTATCAGCGACGCATTTCCGGAGAGCCGAATTGACGCCGTGCTGCCGGACCCCTGTCTGGCAAGGCTTCGCAGGGTCCTGCACTCTCGACCGAAGCGCGGCAATTCCGCTTTCCGATTAAAGAATTCCCGGTTGACCGGGTTCCGTCTTGGCAGGGCGGGAGGGCGGGCTTCGGCCCGTCCTCTTGTTTTCGGGGTACTCGGAAGAAATTGACCGATCGCGACTTTCTCGCTACATTCAACCTAGAGCAGCAAGACCCCGAAAAAACGCGGGGCATTATCCGAGGGGATACCTCGACATGACGCAGGCAACCGATCCGGCTCCGGCCGCAAGACCCTCACTCTCGATCCTTGGACTGATGACCGCCGCGCTGGCCGGCGTGATCGTTCTCGGGGCTCTCAGGCCCGAACCCGGCGCGCACTTTGCGAACGAGCCGGAGCGGACGGCTCTCGTCTCGGCGGCCGGTCTCCTTCCGCGCAGCATGCCCCCGACCATGGAGGGCCTGCCCACCGCAGGTCCGCTGGCCTACGTGGCCGAGTCGGGCGACACCACCCGCAGCATCGCGGCCCGGTTCTTCGGCGACCCATCCCTCTCGACCCTGATCGAGGAGGCGAACCGCCGCGCGCTCCAGGACCGTCCGCCGCAGGCGGGCGATACGCTCATCATTCCGTCTCTCTGAGGCCCCAGGTCTCCGACTGCATTTCGATGAGCCGGCTCGCCGTGCGCTCGAACTCGAAGGACCCTTCCCCTTCGACGTAAAGCAGTTCGGGCGAGGCGGCGGCGGAGCAGAAGAGCCTGACCTTGGCTTCGTAGAGGGCGTCGATCAGCGTCACGAAGCGCCGCGCCTCGTTGAAGTTGGCCCGCGACAGGCGAGGAATGTCCTCGATCAGCACGACCCGCGCGGCCTCGGCCAGCGCGAGGTAGTCCGCAGCGCCGAGCGGCCGTCCGCAGAGGTCGTAGAAGCGCGCCCAGGCGACTCCATTGTGGAACGCCGGGATCTCCACCTCGCGCCCCTTGACCTTCAGCGAGAGCCTCTCGCCCTCGGCGCCGTCCGTCAGCCGCTCCCAGACATCACGCAACGCCTCGCGCGCCTCGGCATCGTTGGGGCTGAAGTAGGTCTGGGTGCCTTTCAGCTTGCCCTGCCGGTGGTCCCGGTCACTATCGAGCTGCATAACCGTGCAGCGCTCCTGCATGAGCTCGATGAAGGGCACGAAGAGGTTCCGGTTCAGCCCGTCCTTGTAGAGATCCTCCGGTGGCCGGTTCGATGTCGTCACCACCGTCACGCCGCCCTCGAAGAGCCGCTCGAAGAGGCGACCGACAATCATCGCGTCGGCGATGTCCGATATCTGCATCTCGTCGAAGGCCAGGAGACGAAGGCGGCCGGCGATTTCCTCGGCGACCGGCTTGATCGCATCGTCGACCCCTCGCTTGCGGGCCTCGTTCATGCCGGCGTGGATATCCTGCATGAAGGAATGGAAGTGCCGCCGTTCGCAGGGAACCTCGACCTCCTCGACGAGCAGGTCCATCAGCATGGACTTGCCGCGGCCGACACCCCCCCAAAGGTAGAGCCCCTTGATCGGCTCCGGCTCGGCCCGGCGAAAGAAGCCGCGCTTCTTGACCGGCTCCGAAAGCTCCCTCCGGATCCGTTCCAATTCAGGGAGGACGGCCTCCTGCTCCGGATCGGGCGAAAGGCCGCCCGCCTCGACACGACGCTGATAAGCCTGCTCGACACTCATGGCGCCGAGGCTTACCCCTCTGCCGCGCCGAGGAAAAGAATGACCGAGCACGAGATCAGAGAGGCCCGCCTCGAAGACGCGTCCGCGCTCGCCCGCCTGCATGTCGAGTGCTGGGACGAGACCTACCGCGGCCTCCTTCCGGACAGCGAGATCGATGCGCGGGACTATGAGGTTCGCCTGCCGCAATGGCGGCGGATGCTGCAAGAGGCCTCGACGCGGGTCGCGTTCGCGCCCGATGTCGGCTTCGCCCAGTCCGGGCCGCAGCGGGACAAGAGGTTGTCCGCCTGGCCCGACGAGCTTCTCGCGCTCTACACCCTGCATTCGGCTCACGGCACAGGCCTGGGGCGGGCGCTTTTCGAGAGGGTCAGGCCCGAGCGCCCTTTCACCGCCGTGGTTCTCGCGGGCAACGACCGGGCCTGCGCCTTCTACGAGAAGATGGGCGGCCAACTCATCGAGCGGCGGCCCGAGCACATCGGCCACGCCTCGATCACCGACCTGATCTATGGCTTCGAGGGCGCTGCGAAGTAATTCGGTCCGCGGATCATCCCTCCTGTTCAATCCGGACCGGAAGGGCGCTAGGGAGGACCGCACACAACGGAGGGCAGCCAATGGCACCGAAACCCGTGGTTCTCTGCATTCTGGACGGATGGGGACTTCGTGAGGAGACGGAGGCCAATGCCCCCGCCCTCGCAAAGACGCCGGCCTTCGACCGGATCATGGCCGAATGCCCGCACGCGCAGCTGACGACGCATGGACCCGAGGTCGGTCTTCCCTCGGGCCAGATGGGCAATTCCGAGGTCGGGCACACGAACATCGGCGCGGGCCGCATCGTGGCCATGGACCTCGGACAGATCGACCTCGCGCTCGAGGACGGCAGCTACGGCACCCAGACCGCCTTCCGGGACTTCGTGACGAAGCTGCAGGAGACCGGCGGGACGGCCCACCTGATGGGCGTCATTTCCGACGGCGGGGTCCACGGTCACATCGCCCACCTGATCGAGACCGCGAAGATCCTGACGGCCAAGAGCCTCCCGGTCGTCGTGCATGCCATCACCGACGGACGCGACGTGGCGCCGACCTCGGCCCGCGACTTTGCCGAGCGGCTGCTGCGGGATCTGCCCGAGGACGTGCGCATCGGAACCGTCATCGGTCGGTACTACGCCATGGACCGCGACAACCGGTGGGAACGCGTCGAGACCGCCTACCGGGCGATGGCGGAAGCCTCCGGGCCGACCGCTCCGGACGCGGTGGCGGCGATCGAGGCGGCCTACGGCGAGGACATCACCGACGAGTTCATCCCGGCCACCGTGATCGAAGGCTACGAGGGCATGGCCGAGTGCGACGGCCTGTTCTGCCTGAACTTCCGCGCCGACCGAGCCAGGGAGATCCTGCGCGCCATGGCCGATCCGGAGTTCGACGGCTTCGACCGGGGCGCCCCTCCACCGCTCGCGGCCCGGCTCGGCATGGTCGACTACTCGACCGACCACAACGCCTGGTACGACAGCGTCTTTCCCAAGAAGCCGGTCGAGAACACCATCGGCGCCTGGGTCGCCTCGAAAGGCCTCCGGCAGTTCCGGCTGGCGGAAACCGAGAAATATCCGCACGTCACCTTCTTCCTGAACGGGGGCAAGGAGACGCCGGAAGAGGGTGAGGACCGGCACATGCCCAAGTCGCCCTCCGTCGCCACCTACGACCTTCAGCCGGAGATGAGCGCGCCCGAGGTGACCGACTCCCTCGTCCGGGCGATCCACGGCGGCTACGACCTCATCGTCGTCAACTTCGCCAACCCGGACATGGTGGGTCACACCGGCGACCTCGATGCCGCCATCGCCGCCTGCGAAGCGGTGGATTCCGGGTTGGAGGAGGCGCTCGCGGCGCTCAAGGAAGTGGGTGGCGCGATGATCGTCACCGCGGACCACGGCAATTGCGAGATGATGGTCGATCCCGAGACGGGCGGCCCTCACACCTCCCATACCCTGAATCCGGTGCCCGTCATCGTGGTCGGTGGCCCCGAGGGCGCGACGCTGCACGACGGCATCCTCGCCGACCTGGCCCCGACCCTTCTCGACCTCATGGGCCTCGACCTGCCCCCCGAGATGACGGGCCGTAGCCTGATCGACAGATGATCCGCACGCTCGCCTTCCTCGTTCTGCTGGCTGGTCCCGCGATGGCGCAGGACCCGGCCGAAGCCGCGCAGACGGCGGCGGCACGGCTCGACAGCGCCGCGACCATGCTGGCCGAGGCGCGCTCCGGCGAGGCCCGCGTCGACGCCCTCACCGAAACCGTGCGGGCCTACGAGGACGGGCTCTCGGCCCTCCGGCAGGGGCTCCGCCAGGCGGCGATCCGGCAACGGCAGATCGAGCTCGACTTCGACGCCCGGAGCGGCGAGGTCTCGCGCCTTCTGGGCGTGCTCTCCACACTCTCCGCAGCACCCACGCCACTGCTCATGCTGCACCCGTCAGGGGCGACCGGCACCGCGCGCTCGGGGATGATCCTCTCGGATGTCACCCCGGCCCTGCAGGCGGAGGCCGAGGAGCTTCGCGCGCGGCTCGAGGAACTGGCCCTGCTCCAGAGCCTCCAGGAGAATGCCGCGGAGACCCTGGAAGAAGGACTCGCCGGGGCGCAGGAGGCCCGGGCCGCGCTCTCGGAGGCCATCGGCGAACGCACCGACCTGCCCCGCCGATTCGTCGAGGACCGCGTGTCCATGGCGGCCCTGGTCGCCTCGTCGGACACCCTCCAAGGCTTCGCGAGCGGCCTGGCGATGACCGTCGCCGCCGATGGCGAGGCGCCCCCGCCCGATGCTTCGGCCTTCAGGGGAGAGCTGCCCCTGCCCGTCGACGGCACGATCCTCCGCCGCTACGGCGAGACCGATGCCGCGGGCATCGAACGGCCCGGATGGGTGCTCGCGACACGGCCGCGCGCCCTCGTCACCGCACCCGCAGCCGCCACGATTCGCTACACCGGCCCGCTTCTCGACTACGGCAACGTCGTCATCGTCGAGCCGGCGCCGGACACGCTCTTCGTCTTCGCGGGGCTTTCGGAGACCTATGGCCGGGCGGGAGAGGTCGTGCCGCAGGGCGCTCCCTTGGGGCTGATGGGAGGCGAAACGGGCGAGGTTCAAGCGATTTTGAGCGAAAGCGCGGAGGGCGTGGATGCGCCGCGGTCCGAGACCCTTTATGTGGAAGTCCGTGAAGGGCAGGATACCGCAGACCCAGCAAGCTGGTTCTCTGCGGAGATGAGGAGCACCCAATGAAGAAATTCGCGATGGTGGCCGCGGCCGGCATTCTCGGTGGCGCCGTCGTCACCACCCAGGTCGCCGGCCCGCTGCTCGCCCAGGAGCAGGAAACCAACGTCTACGAGCAACTCGACCTGTTCGGCGACATCTTCGAGCGCATCCGCGCGCAATACGTCGAAGAGGTCGACGAGGGTGAGCTCATCGAGGCCGCGATCGACGGGATGCTCACATCGCTTGATCCTCACTCCAGCTACCTCTCCCCCGACGACGCCGCCGACATGCGGGTCCAGACCCGCGGCGAATTCGGCGGGCTCGGCATCGAGGTGACCCAGGAAGAAGGCTACGTGAAGGTCGTGGCGCCCATGGACGGCACCCCGGCCGACGCCGCGGGCGTGCTTGCCGGTGACTTCATCACGGCGGTGGACGGCGAGAGCCTTCTCGGTCTGACGCTGGACGAGGCGGTCGAGATGATGCGCGGGCCGGTGGGCTCCGAGCTGACAATAACCATCGTCCGCGAGGAAGAGCCCGAACCGCTCCAGGTCAATCTGGTGCGCGACACCATCAAGCTGACGGCAGTCCGCGCCCGGACGGAGAGCGACAGCGTCGTGCTCCGCGTCTCCACCTTCAACGACCAGACCTATTCCAACCTGGCCGAGGGCCTCGAGGAGCAGGTCGAGGCAGCGGGAGGCATGGACAACATCAACGGCATCGTGCTCGACCTGCGCAACAACCCCGGTGGCCTGCTCGACCAGGCGATCCGCGTGTCCGACGCCTTCCTCGACGAAGGCGAGATCGTGTCCACGCGCGGCCGCCAGACCACCGACAGCGACCGGTACCAGGCCCGTGACGGCGACCTGGCCGAGGGCAAGCCGATCGTCGTGCTGATCAATGGCGGTTCGGCCTCCGCCTCGGAGATCGTCGCAGGCGCGCTGCAGGACCACCGCCGGGCCATCGTCGTGGGCACCCAAAGCTTCGGCAAGGGCTCCGTCCAGACGGTCATGCCCCTGCGCGGCGACTCCGCGATGCGGCTGACAACGGCGCGCTACTACACGCCCTCCGGACGCTCGATCCAGGCGCTCGGCATTTCGCCCGACATCATCGTCGAGCAGCCGCGTCCGGCGACCGCCGCGGTCGAAGAGTCCGAGGACGAGACCGAGATGCCCTCGAACCTGCCGCGGTTCCAGTCCGAGGCCGACCTGCGCGGCGCGCTGGACAACGACAGCCTGAGCGACGAGGAGATCGAGCAGCTCGAGGAAGAGCGCGCCCGCGCCGAGGCCGCCGCCCAGCTGCGCGAAGAGGATTACCAGCTGGCCTATGCCATCGACATCCTCAAGGGCCTCTCCGCCCTCGGCCCGCAGGCCGCCGCGGCCGTGGCCGCAGCCTCGGTCGAATAGGCTCAAGTCCATCTGATCCGAAAGGGGCGTCCGGAAACCGGGCGCCCTTTTTTTATGGCATCCCTTTCACTTGACCCCCGGGCGCTCTGCGACGACCCTCCGCCGGACACCCCAGACCGGAGACCGCCCATGCCTGCCGAGGACCCGAGGCCCTACCGTCCCTGCGTCGGTGTCCTGCTCGCCAACCGGCAGGGGCAGGTCTTCGTCGGACAGCGCGCGGACCTGACAGAACCCGCCTGGCAGATGCCTCAGGGGGGCATCGATGGGGACGAAACCCCGAGAGAAGCCGCGCTGCGCGAGCTCGAGGAGGAGACCAGCGTCACCCGGGATCTGGTCGAGATCGAAGCTGAGAGCCGGGACTGGATGTCCTACGACTTTCCGTCCGAAATCGCGGCCCGGCGATGGGGTGGGCGGTTCCGGGGGCAGACGCAGAAGTGGGTCCTGGCCCGCTTCGACGGCTCGGACGATCAGATCGTCATCGCCACGGCGCACCCGGAATTTTCCGAATGGCAATGGCTTCCGCCCAAGGATGTGCTCGCGAAGATCGTCTCATTCAAGCGGGAGGTCTACGCCCGCGTCCTAGACGAATTCGGAGAACTGATATGATCCGCACCCTCCTCGCGACCGCCGCCCTGGTCTCGGCCACCGAGGCGGCGGCACTGAGCTGCCTTGTCCCCGATCCGGCCCGACGATTTGCCGAGGCTCAGGCGTCCGAGACCGAGTACGCCGTCCTCAACGGCACGTTCACCTTCGATCAAAGCCGCATGCCGGAGGCCATGCTCGGGGAGGCGCCGCCCGCCGCGCCGGAGCCCGTGCAGGCCCGCTTCAGCGGGAACGTCCTGACGCCCGAGGGTTTCACGCAAGGCTACGAGGGCACGGTTTCGCTCATTCCGTCCTGCGCGGGTCCCTGGTGCGGAACGCTCGAAAGTCCCGCCCAGGCGCTGTCCTTCGTGGAAGTGACCGATGAGGGCCTGACCCTTCGGATCGATGCCTGCCGGACGGATGTCTTCACCGATCCGTCGCGGGAGACCCTCGTCCGGATCGTCAGCTGCATGCAGGGAGCGGGCTGCGAGCCGCTGTCGGAGTAGCGGCCCGACCTCACACCGAAGGTCAGCGCAGCCGTTCGAGCAGGGGCACCGAGGCGAAGCCGTCCGGCAATAGACCCTCCGCGACTTGGTAAGCCCGGATCGCGTCCACAGTGTTCGGCCCGATCTTGCCGTCGACACCCTGGGTATCGAAACCGGCCTCCGTCAGCCGCTCCTGCAGTTCGAGCCGTTCCTCGGCCCCGAGGCCGCGCAGATGGCGGGGCCACTCCCCCTCCAGCGGACCGGCTCCGGCGATCCGATTTGCGAGATGTCCGACGGCGACGACATAGGCGTCAGCCGTGTTGTAGGCCTCGATCACCTCGAAGTTGCCGAACACCATGAAGGCCGCCCCTTCGTGCCCGGCGGGCAGGAGGATCGAGGCGGGACCGTGGTCGTCGGGGACGGTTTCGCCGGAGACCGGCTCGATCCCGATCGCCGCCCACTCGGAGGGCAGCTTGGTGACTTCCCGGTCCGCGAGCAGGAAATCGAAGTCCTCGGGAAGCCTGACCTCCAGCCCCCAAGGCTGTCCTTCGGTCCACCCGAAGTTGGCGAGGTATGCGGCCGTGGAGGCCAGCGCGTCCGCCGGATTGTCGTTCCAGATATCGCTCTGGCCGCCGCCGGACCAGTCGACCGCATGTTCCAGGTAGGAGGTCGGCATGAACTGCGTATGGCCCATCGCGCCGGCCCAGCTGCCCTGCATCTCGTTGCGGTCCACGGCGCCGGACTGAAGGATTTGCAGGCCAGCCAGAAGCTGCTCCTCGAAAAAGGCCCCGCGGCGGGAGTCGGCGGAGAGCGTCGCGAGGGCGGCGAGCGTGTCGGTGCTGCCGCGCACGACGCCGTAGGCGCTCTCGAGCCCCCAGATGGCCGCGACGACATGGCGGTCGACGCCGTACTCCTCTTCGATCGCCGCCAGCAAATCGGCCTGCCGAGCGACCGCGTCCCGTCCGTTCGCGACCCGCAGCTCGGAGACGGCGGTGTCGAGATAGGTCCAGATCGGCTTGACGAACTCGGCCTGGTTCCGGTCGAGGTCGATGATCTCGGGCTGGTAGGAAACCCCGGAGAGTCCCTCGTCCAGCGTTTCCTCGGATATGCCGGCGGCAAGAGCCCTCTCGCGGAAGCCCGCCAGCCATTCGTCAAAGGCCTCGGGCCCGCTCGCTTCGCCCCGCACGTCCTCTACCTCCGCCAGATTGCCCAGCGCGCCCTGCGCGCCCACCTGAAGCGGCCAGAGGAGCAGCGCGACCATCAGTGCCGCATACCGCATTTCGGATCTCCTGCCGGTCTGCCTCGATCATGAGTCTAGTGACGTGAACGACGACTGCCTAGCGTCGGGTCCGCTTCACCTTGCGATCGGTCTTCTGGGCCTTTTTCCTGGCTGCCGCCTGCTTTCGCTTCGGGGGTCCGGAGCGCCCGGGCTTGCCGCGCGGCCGCCCGCCGCCGCGCCCCTTGGGCAGCTTCTCGCCCTCCAGGTCGAGCAGCTCCAGGATCAGCCCGCCCGTGACCGGCGTCACCTCCGCTATGCGCACCGTCACCCGCTGGCCCAACCGGACAACGGTGCCGGTGTCGGCACCCATCAGCGTCTGGCTGTCCGGATCATAGTGAAAGAACTCCGAACCCAGGTCGCGGATCGGGATCATCCCGTCGGCCCCGGTCTGGTCCAGCTTCACGAAGACGCCGAACTTGGCGATGCCCGAGATCCGGCCCCCGATTTGCGCGCCCACCCGGTCGGCGAGATAGGCCGCGAGGTAGCGGTCCGTCGTGTCGCGCTCCGCGACCATCGACCTGCGCTCGGTATCGGAGATGTGCTTGGCCGTGGCGTCGAGATCTTCGAGCTCCTCCGGCGAGAGCCCGTCCTTCCCCCAGCCGTGCGCCGTGATCAGGGCCCGGTGCACGATCAGGTCGGAATACCGCCGGATCGGCGAGGTGAAATGCGCGTAGTTGCGCAGAGCCAGACCGAAATGGCCGAAGTTCTCCGGGTTGTAGTAGGCCTGCGTCATCGAGCGCAGCGTCGCCATGTTGATGAGCTCGGCCTCTTCCGTGCCCGCGGCCTGTCCCAGCAGCCGGTTGAGGTGCGCGGTTTTGAGCACCTGTCCCTTGGCGAGCTGAAGCCCCGCCGCCTCCGCGGTCTCCCGCAGCGCATCGAGCTTGTCGGGGTTGGGCTCCTCGTGGACCCGGAACAGCAGCGGCGTCTTCTTCCGGATCAAGGTCTCGGCGGCCGCCACGTTGGCCAGCACCATGAACTCCTCGATGAGCCGGTGCGCGTCGAGCCGTTCCTTGTAATCGACCGAGGTGACCTCGCCTTCGTCCGAGATGACGATCTGCCTCTCCGGTAGATCCAGCTCGAGCGGCTGGCGTGTCCCGCGGGCATGCTTCAGCGCGGCATAGGCGGCGTAGAGCGGTTCGATGACCGGCTCCAGAAGCGGACCCGTCTTGTCGTTCGGCTCGCCATCGATCGCCGCCTGCACCTCTTCATAGGTCAGGGAGGCGGGCGACTTCATCAGGCCGCGGTGGAAGCTGTGATCGATCAGCTCGCCCCCCGCGTCGATGCGCATCCGCACCGCGATACAGGCCCGGGGAACGCCCTCGTGCAGGGAGCAGAGATCGCCCGAGAGCCTGTCGGGAAGCATCGGCACGACGCGGTCCGGGAAATAGGTGGAATTCCCCCGCTTGCGCGCCTCCCGGTCGAGCTGGGTGCCGGGGCGGACGTAATGGGCCACGTCCGCGATGGCGACCCAGATGACGTGTCCGTCCGGGTTCTTCGGGTCCTCGTCGGGGTGCGCGTAGCAGGCGTCGTCGTGGTCCCGGGCATCCCAGGGGTCGATCGTGACGAGGGGCAGATCGCGCAGGTCCTCGCGGCCCTTGAGGCCCGCGGGTTTCATTCGGTCGGCCTCCTCCACCACGGCATCGGGAAACCGGTCCGGGATGCCGTGCTCGTGGATTGCGATGAGCGAGACCGCCTTCGGCGCGGAAGGGTCGCCCAGCCGCCCCACGATCCGGGCGCGGGGAAGCCCCATGCGGGATCTCGGCCCCGCCTGCTCGCCCTCGACGAGTTCCCCGTCGCGGGCGCCGTGGTCTTCGCCCGGCGCGACCATCCACTCTTTGTCCGACCCCTTCTCGACCGGAACGATCCGCCCGCCTTCCGAGCCCTTGCGGAAGATGCCGATCACACGCAGCGGGTTCGAGCCGATCCGGCGGATGAGCCGGGCGGTGTAGGCGTGATCCTCTCCATCGACTTCGGTGAGGCGCGCGAGGATGCGGTTGCCCTCGCCCAGCGCCGGATCGCTCTCCCGCGGCTGTACGAGCACGGAGGGCTCCGGCCCCTCGCCGTGCCACTCCAGCGGCTTGGCATAAAGGTCGCCGTCCGCGTCCGGGCCGAGGACCTGAAGAACCGAGACGGGCGGCAGCTTCTCGGGGTCGCGGTACCCCTTGCGCTTCTTTTGCAGGTGCCCCTCGTCCTCCAGTGCGCGCAAGTGGCGCTTGAGGTCGATCCGCTCGGCGCCCTTGAGGCCGAAGGCCTTGGCGATGTCGCGTTTGGAGGTCTGGGTCGGGTTCTCGGAGATCCAGTTCAGGATCTCCTCCTTGGAAGGGATGCGAGCCATGGCGATTGCCTAGCACGGGCGGCGGGGGCCGTCATCGCGAAAGCAAGGGATCGGATCAGGCGAAGTAATCCTCCAGCACGCGGCGATAGACGGCCTTGAGCTGGTGCACCTGCTCCACCGGCACCCGTTCGTCCACGGCGTGCATGCCGCGCCCAACAAGACCGAACTCCACCACCGGGCAATGGTCCTTGACGAAGCGCGCATCCGAGGTCCCCCCGGTCGTGGACAGCTCCGGCGTCACGCCGAGCTCGGCCTCCACCGCACCCGCCACGAGGTCCGACAGCGGTCCGGGCGGCGTCAGAAAAGCCTCGCCCGACACCCGCGCCGCGACCTCGATCTCGAGCCCGAAGGTCTCGCCCACCACGCGGGCCTCCTCTTCCAGCCAGCGTATCAGGGAGGCGCCGTCGTGCAGGTCGTTGAAGCGGATGTTGACCGTGGCGCGGGCCTCCGCCGGGATGACGTTCGTGGCGGTGTTCCCGGTGTCGATCGTCACGATCGCCAGCGTCGAGGGGTCGAAGTGATCGGTTCCGTCGTCCAGCCGGTGCGAGCCCAGCCGATCCATGAGCCGCGCCATCGCGGGCAGCGGGTTGAGCGCCTTGTGGGGGTACGCCGAATGCCCCTGTTTGCCCCTGGCCGTGAAAAAGGCGTTGAGCGAGCCGCGGCGGCCGATCTTCACCATCTCGCCCATGGTTTCCGGGCAGGTCGGCTCCCCGACGAGGCAGACCGACATCGATTCGCCCGTCTCCTTCATCCAGTCGAGCAGCGCCAGCGTGCCGTCCTGGCAGAGCCCCTCCTCGTCCCCGGTGATCGCGAGAATGAGGGCGCCGTCCTCCGGCGGGGTGTCGTGGACGAAATCCACGGCGGCGGAGACGAAGGCGGCTACCGCCGACTTCATGTCGACCGAGCCCCTGCCCCAGATTTCCCCGTCGATCTCCTCGCCGCCAAACGGCTCGTGGGTCCAGGCTGCCGCATCTCCGACCGGGACGACGTCGGTATGGCCGTTGAACCCGAAGCGCCGCGGCGCATCCTTCCCGCCCCAACGCGCGTAGAGATTGGGCACGTCGTTGCGGTCGACCCGCGTGCATTCGAACCCGGCCTCGGCGAGCACCGACTCCAGCAGCCTCAGCGCGCCCCCTTCTTCAGGCGTGACGGAGGGACAGCGAACGAGTTCCGCGGTGAGGGCGACGGGATCGGTGGGCGGCATGGCGGTCTCCTTGCCCCATCGCTACCCCCGCACCTCCCCGGCCGCAATCGCTGCGGCTGCGGTGCGACGCGACCATCCGGCGTCTCAGTCGTAGAAGGGTGTCATCTGCGCGACGATCACGGCGTTCTCGTCGAGCGCGCGCTGCATCAGGGCCCGCTCCTCGTCGGAGATGTCATGACCCTCGGCTTCACGCTCTTCCAGCGTCCCGTAGCCGGAGACGTCGAGCGGCGCGAGATCGGCCTGCTTGAGGACCGCCACGGTCTCTCTCACGGCCTCCGCCTCGTCCACACCGGAGGCGAAGCACATCAGGGCCCCGCCCGTTGCCTCCTTGGGCAGGCCGTCGCCCGCCTTGCGGCCGACCTCGACAAGAAGCGTGAAGACCCGTTGCGCCATGTCCGCCTCATCGCTCCGCCCCGAAGCGGCGTCAAGTGATCTTGCGGTAGCCCCAGATCAGCAAACAGGCCCCGGCCGCGCCCACGATCAACTGGGTGAGCCAGGCGTCGGCGGTATAGATGCCGATGACCCGAAGAAGCCCGTTCAGCACGATCGCGCCCACGATACCGAGGATGATGTTCGCGACGATCCCCGTGCCCGCCTTCATGATCAGGCTGGCGATCCAGCCGGCGAAGCCGCCGACGATGATCGATCCGAAGAAGCCCAGTCCCATACGTCACTCCCTCCAGACTAAAACGGCCCGCCCCTGTTCGGGAGCGGGCCGCGCGTTCCTGTCTTTGCCGCAGGGCGCGTCAGGTCTTGCTGCGCACCATTCTGGCGACCCAGATCAGCAGGCATGCGCCGATGAAGCCGATGATCAGCTGGCCGATCCAGCCGCCCAGCGTGCCACCCGTGATCGCCAGCAGAATGGCGTTCAGGATGAGGGCGCCGACGATGCCCAGGATGATGTTCATCAGAAGACCCATGTCGGCCTTCATGAATTTCTCGGCAAGCCAACCTGCGATGCCGCCGATGATGATAGCTGCGAGCCAGCCTACTCCGGTCATTGATCAGTCCTCGTGTCTCTTGCGCGCGGAGGCACTCTGCCCGCGCCTGTCTCGGCAGTTAACGACTCCGTGAGGTGACCGGTTCCACCTGCGGTCGTCAGTCGCGCAGGAGCTCGTTGATGCCGACCTTCGACCGCGTCCGCTCGTCCACGCGCTTCACGATGACCGCGCAGTAGAGGTTGAGGTTGTTCTTCGTCGGCATCGAACCGGAGACGACGACGGAATAGGGCGGCACCTCGCCCATGAAGACTTCGCCGGTCTCGCGGTCGACGATCTTGGTGGACTGACCGATGTAGACGCCCATCCCGAGGACCGAGCCTTCGCGCACGATGACGCCCTCGACGACCTCCGACCGCGCACCGATGAAGCAGTTGTCCTCGATGATCGTGGGGTTCGCCTGCATGGGCTCCAGCACGCCGCCGATGCCGACGCCGCCCGACAGGTGCACGCCCTTCCCGATTTGGGCGCAGGAGCCGACCGTGGCCCAGGTGTCGACCATGGTCCCCTCGTCCACGTAGGCGCCAAGGTTCACGAAGGACGGCATCAGCACGACGCCCGGGGCGATGTAGGCGGACTTGCGGACCACGCAGTTCGGCACCGCGCGAAAGCCGGCCGCCCGCCAGGCGTTCTCGCCCCAGCCCGCGAACTTGCTGTCCACCTTGTCCCACCAACCGCCGCCCTGCGGACCGCCGGGCTGGATTTCCATGTCCTTGAGGCGGAAGCCGAGCAGCACCGCCTTCTTGGCCCACTGGTTCACCTGCCATTCGCCGTCGGCGCCCTTCTCGGCCACGCGGAGCGAACCGCTGTCGAGGGCGTCGAGCGTGTCCTCGATCGCCTCCCGCGTCTCCCCGCCGGTCGAAGGGGTAATCTGGTCACGGATGTCCCAGGCGGTTTCGATAGCGGCTTCGAGATTGGCGTTCGACATTGGGCCCTCCGGCATGTGCATCGGTCGCGCGGTTTGTGCCCGATGGACCGCCCGCGCGCAATCACGGCGTCGAACCCGCCGAATACGAGCGATCTGCCACGGTTTTGCCGTCTCCGCTCCACCAGTCCGACAATCGAAAGGTGAGACTGAAGGGGCCAACGCAATCCGGGAGACCCGAAGATGACCCGCACCCTCCTCGCTGCCGTCGCCGCCATCGCCCTGACGCCGCTCGGCGCGCAGGCCCAGACCCTTTCCACCTCCAACTGGAGCGGCATGGCCTACGGAACCGTTTCGCCGCATGCGCCGCCGGCGGCCTCGACCGCCCAGTTCTGGACCGATCCGACCACCGGCTGCTCCTACGCGCGAGCGCAGGTCGGGAACTACGCGCCCACCTGGCACCTCATCCACAACGGCGAGCGGATCGGCCTGACCAACGGCCGCATCAGCTGCGAAGGCGTGATCCGCCCCGCCCGCTAGAAGGGCGCGGGCGCCGGATTGGCCCCGCAGACGAGCACGGCGATGCGTTCGTCCGGCTCGGCGCGATAGGCCCCGCTGCTCAGGGCGGCGAGGGCCGCGGCGCCGGCCGGCTCGACCCATTGCCGCACGCCGCGCCAAAGCCGCCGCTGCGCGTCGGCGATGGCCTCATCGCTCACGAGGACACTTTCGACCCCGTACCTCCTCGCCAGCTCGTATCCCCGCGCGCCGATCTTCCGCGCGCCGAGCGCGTTCGCGGCGATGCCCGAGACCTCGATCTCGGCCCCGGGCCCATCCCGCAGAGCCGTATGCAGCGTCGCCGTCCCCTCGGATTCCACCGCCACGACTTTCCGGCGGCCGTCCAGCCAGGCCAGCGCTCCGCCGATCAGGCCGCCCCCGCCGACGGCGATGAGCACGGTATCGGCCTCGAGCCCCTGATCCTCCCACTCGGCCATGACGGTTCCCTGCCCCGCCAGCGTGCCGAAGGCGTCGTAAGCGTGAATCTGGCCTGCGCCTGTTTCCGCCTCCCAGGCCTGCGCAGCTTCCAGGGCGTTGGAGTATGCGCCGCCGACGACCTCCAGTTCGGCGCCCGTCTCCTCGATCAGGGCGATTTTCGAGGGTCCCGCGATCTCCGGAACGAATATCTTTGCGCGGTGGCCGAGGGCCCGCGCCGCGTGGGCGACCGCCGCGCCGTGGTTTCCGCCCGATGCCGCGACCACGCCCGCTTCGGGCACCGTCCCCGAGAGCAGCGTCTCGAAGGCCCCGCGCACCTTGAAGCTGCCCGTCTTCTGGGTGTTCTCGAGCTTCAGCTCCAGGCTCCGTCCCGGCAAGAGAGCATCGCTCGACATGACCGGCGTTCGGTGGACGGAAGGAGCGATGCGCCGCGCCGCGGCGGCGATGTCGTCGGGGGTCGGGATGTCCATGAGCGGCTCGCGTTTTACTTCACCGCGGGACCCTGCCATCAAGGGACAAAGCCCTGCAAGGACCCCACATGGACGACCGACATCGCCACCCCCTGCGCCACAGCCGGGAGGACAGGACAGCCGTCGAGAAGGCACCGGAATCGGCCCAGGCGGCCTCACCGACCTATCGGCTTGCCTTCGACGACCCCGATTTCCTCTTCCGCGAGGATCTGCGGGCCGTCCGGCTGCAGCTTGAACTGCTGAAGCCCGAACTCACGATGAACGAGGCGGAGATCGCCTCGACCATCGTCCTCTTCGGCGGAGCACGCATTCCCGAACCGGCGCGTCGCGACGAGGCGCGCACGAAGACCCTCGCCGGCCTGGCCGAGCACTACGAGGAGGCGCGGCGCTTCGCCCGCCTGGTGACCGAACGCTCGCTCGCGGGGGGCGGCCGCGAGGACGTCATCGTCACCGGCGGCGGTCCCGGCGTCATGGAGGCCGGCAACCGCGGCGCGCTCGACGCGGGCGGGCGCTCGATCGGACTCGGGATCGTGCTCCCGCACGAGCAGGAGCCGAACGGCTACGTCACGCCGGAACTCTGCTTCAACTTCCACTATTTCGCGATCCGGAAGATGCACTTCCTGATGCGGGCCCGCGCGGTCTGCGTCTTCCCGGGCGGTTTCGGCACGCTGGACGAGCTCTTCGAATGCCTGACGCTTATCCAGACCGGGCGGATGGAGAAGATCCCCGTCCTGCTCTTCGGGCGCAGCTTCTGGGACAGGATCGTCGACTTCGAGGCGCTGGCCGACGCGGGCACGATCTCGCCCGAGGACCTGGAGCTCTTCCGCTTCGTGGAGGATGCCGAGAGCGCGTTGGAGGCCATCGACACCTGGGAAGGCGCCGGCGAGAAGCGCCACAACATTCCCGGCCGCTAGGGCCTTTTCACCGGAAGTCCGATCGCTCAGGGTCCTGCGCATGACGCAAACGCCGAAACACCGCGCCATCCTCGTGATGGGTACCTCCGGATCGGGCAAGTCGACCGTGGGCTCCGCGCTGGCGGAGCGGCTCGGTGCGGTCTTCCTGGAGGGTGACGCCTATCATCCCCAGTCGAACGTCGACCGCATGGCCTCGGGCAAGCCGCTGACCGACGAGATGCGCTGGCCCTGGCTCGACCAGCTCGCCCGGGCCGCGGCGGAGAAACGGCAGTTCCACGAGACGGTCCTGGCCTGCTCCGCCCTCAAGAGGAGCTACCGCGACCGGCTCCGCGCGCAGCTGCCGGGCCTGATCACGGTCTATCCGGACGCCAGCAAGGAGCTGATCGCGGAACGCATGCAGGGCCGGAAGGGCCACTTCATGCCGCTGTCCCTCCTCGACAGCCAGTTCGAGACGCTGGAACCGCCGGGCGACGACGAGACCGCGATCCGGGTCTCCGCCGACCAGAGGCCCGAGGAAATGGTCGCGGAGGTCGCAGCTCGGCTGTCGTCAGACGGCGAGTAGCCTCTCGACGGTTCGCCTGGCGAGGGCCGCGAAGGCAGGGTCGCTTTCCCGGTAGTAGGGGATGATCGGCAAGGCGAAGGCGAGCGCCCAGCCCATGCCTCGCAGCCACTCGTCCTCGTCCGGCGCCAGTATGGCCCGGAACGCCGCACGGTCTCCGCGGTCGAGCACCGCCCAGGCGCACATGAGGTCGACCGCCGGATCGCCCTGCGTGACCAGGCCCCAGTCGATGACCGCCGTCAGGCGACCGTCGCGGACCAGCAGGTTGCCGGGGTGAAGATCTGCGTGGACGACGGCCAGCCGCTCCGGCGGCGCCGCGCGGAGTGCCCTCTCCCACAGGTCCAGCACGCTGTCCCGGGGAAGCTCCGATATCTGCTCCAGCGCGCTCCGGAGTTCGGCATCGCGCTCGGCCAGGGGCACGCCCCGGTTGCCATGCGGGGGGCCGGCGAGCACGGGATCGACCTCGCGCAGGGCCGCGATGAAGCGCGCCAGCTCGCCGCCGCAGGCGATCGGCTCGGGATGCCGCAAAGCATCCTCGCCCTCGATCCAGCGCTGGATCGACCAACGGAATGGAAAATCCGCGCCCGGCTGTCCGAGAAAGAGAAACTCCGGGGTCTCGAGCGGCACGAGCGGGCCGAGCCGCGGCAAGAGAAGCGCATCCCGCGCCATCTGGGCATCGGCCGCGGGATGGCGCGGCAGGCGGACCACGATGTCCGTTCCAAGCCGGAACAGGTGGAAATCGGTGCCCGCCTGTTCGACCCGGTGGGGGTCGAGGCCGGCCCAGCGCGACGCCTGGCCGGCCAGAAGCGCCCGGACGGTCGCGGGCGCAACCGCGATCTCGTCCGGGTGCAGGCTCACCGTTTGACCCAGGTGCCGCCTGCCTTGGAGCTCTCGATGCAGGCCTCGATGAACCACATGCCCTCGAGACCGGCTTCGATGCCCGGCAGAAGCGCCCCGTCCGCCTTGCCCTGGATGAGGTCGGCGGCGTCCGTGTAGACGTTGGCGAAGCCCTCCAGGTAACCCTCCGGATGCCCCGGAGGGATGCGGGTCCAGTCGCCCGCACCACCGCCAAGACCGGCGCCGCCGCGGGTGATGATCTGCTTGGGTTCACCGAACTTGGTGAAGGTCATCCGGTTCGGATTTTCCTGCGCCCATTCGATCCCGGCCTTGTCGCCGTAGATCCGCAAGGTGAGACCGTTCTCGCATCCCATCGCGACCTGGCTCGCCCAGAGCATCGCCTTGGCGCCACCGGACATGCGCAGCAGGACGTGCGCGTTGTCGTCGAGCTGGCGCCCCGTGACGAAGGCATCGAGGTCGGCCAGCAGCGCCTCCGGCTTCAGCCCCGACACGAATGTCGCGAGGTTGAGCGCGTGGGTGCCGATGTCGCCGATCGCGCCGCCGCCGCCGGACTTCTTGGGATCGGTCCGCCAGGCCGCCTGCTTGTTGTCGGCGTCGGGCTCCTCGGCCATCCAGTCCTGCGCGTATTCCGCCTGGATCACCCGGATCTTGCCCAGGTCGCCGCGCTCGATCATCTGCCGCGCCTGCCGCATGAGCGGGTAGCCGGTGTAGTTGTGCGTCAGGATGAACTTCGCCGACGAGGCGTCGACCGCCTTCGCGATCCGCTCGGCCTCCTCCATCGAGGTGGTCAGCGGCTTGTCGCAGATGACGTGGATCCCGGCCTCGAGAAAGGCGATGGCCGGTCCCGCGTGCATGTGGTTCGGCGTGACGATCGAGACCGCCTCGATGCCGTCGGGACGGCTGGCCTCTGCCTTCGCCATCTCCTCGTAGTCGGTGTAGCTCCGCTCGGGATCGAGGCCCAGCGCCTCGCCCGAGGCCTTGGCCTTCTCCGGCGTGGAGCTGAGCGCCCCCGCCACCAGTTCGAAGCGGTCGTCGATGCGGCTGGCGATCCGGTGCACGCCCCCGATGAAGGCGCCCTGGCCGCCGCCGACCATTCCAAGTCTCACTCGGCTCATAGTCCCAGCATCCCCTTGATCTGCTTTTCGTCACGCTCGCCGCCCGCGAAATCGTCGAAGGCCTTGGCCGGCGCCTCGATCAGGTGGCTCGCGATGAAGGGCGCGCCCTCGGCGGCGCCCTGCTCGGCCGACTTGATGCAGCACTCCCACTCGAGCACGGCCCAGCTGTCGTAGCCGTACTGCGTGAGCTTGGAGAAGATCGCGTTGAAATCGACATCGCCGTCGCCCAGCGACCGGAAGCGTCCGGCGCGCCCGACCCAGCCCTGGTAGCCGGAGTAGACGCCCTGCCGGCCGTCCGGATTGAACTCGGCATCCTTGACGTGGAAGGCGTTAATGCGCTCGTGGTAGATGTCGATGAAAGCCACGTAGTCGAGCTGTTGCAGCACGAAGTGGCTGGGATCGTAGTTGATCATGCAGGCCGGGTGGTTGCCCACCTTCTCCAGCAGCATCTCGAAGGTCGCCCCATCGAAGAGGTCCTCGCCCGGGTGCAGCTCGAAGCCGATGTCCTGGCCGTGCTCCTGGTAGTGATCGAAGATCGGCTTCCAGCGACGCGCCAGCTCGTCGAAGGCCTCGTCGATCAGCCCCTCGGGCCGCTGCGGCCAGGGATAGACGTAGGGCCAGGCGAGCGCGCCGGAGAATGAGACCGTGTGCGAGAGGCCGAGGTGCTTGGATGCGACGGCGCACTTCTTAACCTGGTCGACCGCCCACTCCTGCCGCGCCTTCGGATTGCCGTGCACCTTCTCGGGCGCGAAGGCGTCGAAGACCGAGTCATAGGCCGGATTCACCGCGACCAGCTGCCCCTGAAGGTGGGTCGAGAGCTCGGTGATCTCGACCCCGGCCTCCTGGCAGGTGCCCTTGACCTCGTCGCAGTAGTCCTTGCTCTCGGCCGCCTTGTCGAGATCGAAGAGCCGCGGATCGAACGTGGGGATCTGCACCCCCTTGTAGCCGAGGCCCGCGGCCCACTCGGCGATATTCTTCAACGAATTGTACGGTGCTTCGTCGCCCGCGAACTGGGCCAGGAACAAGGCCGGGCCCTTAATCTGCGTCGCCATACGCATCCTCCCTGATTGGCAACTCTTACGACCCGCAACCTCACGTCACGTGTCGGGGATGTCGAGCCCCTGAAGTGGCGGGGCGTCGGGTTCCAGGATCGCCTGCATCGCCGCTCGCGCCAGGAAGGCGCCGGCCCGGGCCACATCTTCCTGCACCGCGACGATCTCGGGACGGAAAAGCGTCAGGATCGGCAGGCTCTCCTTGCCGCAGACATCGACGTCCCGTCCCAGCACCAGGCCTTCGGCCTCGAGCGCCGCGACCGCCGCCATGGCCCCGGAGGCGGAGCTCGAGATGATGGCGTCGGTCTTGGGACGCGCCTCGACCTGGGCATGTACGGCGGCCCGGATCTTCTCGTGGTGATCGTTCGTGGTCGCGCCCTCGATGACCATGTGCCGCGCACCGGCAGCCTTGGCGGCCTCCGCGGCCCCGGCGACGATGTGCTGCGAGTACATCTGGTCGAGCGGCGGAGCGAGTACGGCGATCTCGCGGCGGCCGCGCTCTATCAGCTTCTCCGTACCGATCCGGCCGTAAACGAGATTGTCGAAGTCGAAATAGGGGTGGCTCTCGCACCAGTCGGTGCGGCCGTGCGTGGCGAAGGGGAACCCCCGCTCGCGCAGGTAGGCCACGCGCGGGTCGCGCGGCTGCGTCTGGTTCAGGATCACCGCATCGGCCAGCCGGTTCTCGACCACGTAGCGGACAGCCCGCATCGGGTCCTCGTCCGGGAAGTAGGGCGTCACGTTGAGGTGGAAGGCCGTCCCCTTCAGCCCGCCCGCGATCGAGGAGATCATCCGGGCGGTGTGGTTCATGATCTCGTGCTCGGTCGAGATGATCAGCGCGATCACCTGCGTCCGGCCGGTCCGCAGACGGACGCCCGCCCGATTCGGAACGTAGCCGATCTCGAGCGCGATTCGCCTCACGAGCTCCTTGGTGCGGGCCCCGATATCGGGCGCATCGTTGAGCGCACGGCTCACCGTCGGCACCGCGAGGCCCGATAGTTCGGCAATCGTCTTCAGGGTCGGCTTCGTGCCGGCCGGCCTCGCCTCTGCGGTCAAGGGAACCTCGGTTTTCTTCAACGTCCCGACGCGCGGCGGACCGCCGGCGCCCCTTCCTGGTCGGCTGCGGCAGTGCCCTTTTCGGGTTCAACCACCGAGACTTAGCCCACCTCCCGACATCGTCACGACATTCGGAAAGGAAAGCTCTTGAGTCATATTTCTAAATCGATATAGCCTCGCCTACAACGATTTAGTCTAGGGAGGAGAAATCGTGAGACTGACCACTAAACTTCTGGCTGCTAGCGCTATCGTAAGCGCGTCCGCGGCGAACGCCGTCGAACTCGAGGTGATGCACTGGTGGACCTCGGGCGGCGAGGCTGCGGCGGTGAACGAGTTCGCCAAGGCGGTGAACGAGCGGACCGACCACACCTGGGTCGACGGCGCGATCGCCGGCGGCGGCGACACCGCTCGCCCGGTCATGGTCAGCCGGATCATCGGCGGCGACCCGCCGGCGGCGTTCCAGTTCAACCACGGCCGCCAGGCCGAGGAACTGATCGAGGCGGGCCTTCTGCTCGACCTCACCGACGTCGCCGAAGAGCAGGGCTGGGCCGATATCGTGAACCCCTCCACGCTGCTCGACGCCTGCACCATCGACGGCCGTGTCTACTGTGCGCCGGTCAACATCCACTCCTGGCAGTGGATGTGGCTCTCGAACGCCGCCTACGAGGACAACGGCCTCGAGGTTCCGCAGAACTGGACCGAGTTCACCGAGTCCGCCTCCGCCCTCGAAGAGGCCGGCGTCACCCCGCTCGCCGTCGGCGGCCAGGCCTGGCAGCAGAACGGCATGTTCGGCGTGATGGCCATCGCGCTGGCCGGTCAGGAAGACTGGCTCGCCGTGAACCGCGACAAGAACGCCGAGGTCGCCCGTGGCGAGAACTACGCCCGCGTCTTCCAGGCCTTCGCCGACGCGCGTGACCTGTCCGACGGCATCGACGTCCAGGACTGGAACCAGGCCACCAACGCCGTGATCACCGGCCAGGCCGGCGCGCAGATCATGGGCGACTGGGCCCAGGGCGAATTCGCCGTGGCCGAGATGACCGCCGGCGAGGACTACTCCTGCCTGCCCGGTCTCGGCGAGGTCGCGGTGCTCGACACCGGCGGCGACGCTTTCTACTTCCCGGTGACCGGCGACCCCGAGATCGAGGCCGCCCAGAAGGAGATGGCCGCGCTGCTGCTGTCCCCCGAGGTTCAGGTCGCCTTCAACTCCAAGAAGGGCTCGCTGCCGATCCGCGGCGACGTCGACCTCGAGACCGTCAACGAGTGCACCCAGAAAGGTCTCGACCTGCTGGCCGCCGGCAACACGCTGCCCTCCGGCAACGAGCTGCTGACGCCCGACACGATCACGCAGGCCAACGACCTGATGACCGAGTTCTGGAACACGCCCTCGATGACTGCTGAGGACGCCCAGGAGCGGTACGCCCAGATCATCGAAGACGCCGAGTAATCGGCCTCTCCACGATCACGGATGGGCCCCCTCTTCGGGGGCCCATTCCATCAGAGGCCGTGCCGGACTGAGGGGGCATGGCAGTTTGGGAGGACACCATGGCAATCGCCGATGAGGCCGGTAACGCTCCGGCGGCGCAGGCCGGGACCGAGGCGCGCCGCCCGGTCCGCATACTGAAGAACCTCCAGTCCAAGATGGCACTGATCCCGATGATGTTCACGGCGCTCGTCGTGTTCCTCGGCGGGACCATCTGGACGGTGGTCTATTCGTTCACCGACTCGGGCCTTCTGCCCCGGCTCGAATGGGCGGGGCTGGAACAGTACGACCGCCTCTGGGGCACGCGCAAATGGCTCGTCTCCATCGAGAACCTGGCGATCTACGGGGTCTGTTCGGTGGTCGGCACGCTGGTCATCGGCTTCGTGCTCGCGGCGCTGCTCGACCGCAAGATCCGCGGCGAGAACGCCTTCCGCACGATCTTCCTCTATCCCTTCGCGCTCTCCTTCATCGTCACCGGCCTGATCTGGCAGTGGCTGCTCAACCCCGAGCTGGGCTTCCAGCAGGTGGTTCGCGGCATGGGTTGGGAGAGCTTCACCTTCGACCCGTTGAACAATCCCGACCTCGTCATGTTCGGCCTGCTGATCGCCGGCCTCTGGCAGGGCACCGGCCTGATCATGTGCATCATGCTCGCCGGCCTGCGCGGCATCGACGAGGACATCTGGAAGGCCGCCCGCGTCGACGGCATCGGCACGGTCAAGACCTACATCCGCGTCATCATCCCGATGATGCGCCCGGTCTTCGTGACCTCGCTGGTGCTCATCGCCAGCGGCATCGTCAAACTCTATGACCTCGTCGTCGCCATGACCTCGGGCGGACCCGGCATCGCCTCCGAGGTGCCTGCCAAGTACGTCATGCAGGCCATGTTCGGCGGTCAGAACCTCGGCCAGGGCTTCGCCGCCTCGACCATGATGCTCGTGATGGTCGTCATCATCCTCGTGCCCTGGGCCTATCTCGAATTCGGAGGACGGAAGCGTGGCTAACGTCGGAACTCTCGCCAGCACCATGGCGGCCGAAGAGCCGGTCCGCGACCGCCTCGACGGCCCATCGGGCCCGCGGCCGAAGAAGGTCTTCAGCCGCACCAACATCATCGTCTACGGCACCCTCTTCGTCGTCGCCGTCTACTACGCCCTGCCGCTCTACGTGATGCTCGTCACGTCGCTGAAGGGCATGCCCGAGATCCGCGTGGGCAACATCTTCGCCCCGCCGATCGAGGCCACCTTCCAGCCTTGGATCAAGGCCTGGTCCGAGGCCTGCACCGGCATCAACTGCGACGGCCTCTCCCGCGGCTTCTGGAACTCGGTGACGATCCTGATCCCCTCGGTGATCATCTCCATCGCCGTGGCCAGCGTGAACGGCTACGCCCTCTCGATGTGGAAGTTCAAAGGGTCCGAGGTCTTCTTCACGATCCTCATGATCGGCGCCTTCATTCCCTACCAGGTCATGCTCTACCCGATCGTGATCCTGCTGCGCGAGGCCGGCCTCTACGGCTCGCTCACCGGGCTGGTTCTGGTGCACGTCGCCTTCGGGATGCCGATCAACACCCTGCTCTTCCGCAACTACTTCGCCGCGATCCCCGAGGAGCTCTTCAAGGCGGCCCGCGTCGACGGCGCCGGCTTCTGGGGCATCTTCGTGCGGATCATCATGCCCATGTCGCTGCCGATCTTCGTCGTGGCCCTGATCATCCAGGTCACCGGTATCTGGAACGACTTCCTCTTCGGCGTCGTCTACGTGCGCCCCGAGAACTACCCGATGACGGTTCAGCTGAACAACATCGTCAACTCGGTGCAGGGCGTGAAGGAATACAACGTCAACATGGCGGCGACCCTGCTGACCGGTCTCGTGCCGCTCGTCGTCTACTTCTTCTCCGGCAAGCTCTTCGTCCGCGGCATCGCCGCGGGGGCCGTGAAAGGCTGATGCAAATGAACGAAATGTCCCAAGTCTCCTCGCGCAACTCGGTCGAGATCAAGAACCTCGACCTCAGCTTCGGCGCGGTGAAGGTCCTCCAGGACCTCAACCTCGACATCCACCAGGGCGAGTTCCTCGTCCTGCTGGGTTCCTCGGGCTGCGGCAAGTCCACGCTGCTGAACTGCATCGCCGGCCTTCTGGAAATCACCGGCGGCCAGATCTGGATCGGCGGCAAGAACGTCACCTGGGCCGAGCCAAGCGAGCGCGGCATCGGCATGGTCTTCCAGTCCTACGCGCTCTACCCGCAGATGACCGTTCGCGGGAATCTCAGCTTCGGCCTCAAGAACGCGCGCCTGCCCAAGGAGGACATCGAGTCCCGCGTCGCCCGCGCCGCCGAGATCCTTCAGATCGAGCCGCTGCTCGACCGCAAGCCCGGCGCGCTCTCCGGCGGCCAGCGCCAGCGCGTCGCCATCGGCCGGGCGCTCGTGCGCGACGTGGACGTCTTCCTCTTCGACGAGCCGCTCTCGAACCTCGACGCCAAACTGCGCGCCGACCTCCGGGTCGAGCTCAAGACCCTGCACCAGCGGCTGGGCAACACGATGATCTACGTCACCCACGACCAGGTCGAGGCGATGACGCTGGCCGATCGCATCGCGATCATGAAGGGCGGGCAGATCATGCAGCTCTCGAGCCCGGACGTCATCTACAACAAGCCGCAGAACCTCTACGTGGCGGACTTCATCGGCAGCCCCTCCATGAACTTCATGCACGGGCACCTGGAGAACGGCGTGTTCACCGCTGGCGATCTGCGCCTGCCGATGGAGGGCTACGAGTACTCCGCGCCCCAGGTCTCGGATGGACCCGCCATCCTCGGCATCCGGCCCGAACACGTCGTGACCGGAGAGCTCGTCGCCTCCTGCCCGGTGCAGACCGAGGTCAAGGTCGAGCTGGTCGAGCCGATGGGCTCCGACACGCTGGTCTACGCACCCCTCGGCAAGGAGCGCTTCCGCATCCGCATGGACGGCCAGGCCAAGGTCTCCCCCGGCGAGACGCTGCCCATCGGCCTCGTCCCCGCC
Organism: Histidinibacterium aquaticum; assembly: GCF_008710275.1. GTDB lineage: Bacteria > Pseudomonadota > Alphaproteobacteria > Rhodobacterales > Rhodobacteraceae > Oceanicola > Oceanicola aquaticus. The sequence goes on along the minus strand of NZ_VYQE01000005.1, from coordinate 198,023 downwards.
AAGGGCTCGCTCTTCGACAAGTCCTCCGAGGAGCGCCTATGACCCACCGGCTCGACCTGTCGGGCCGCTGGACGCTGGAAGACGAGACCGGGGAGCACGCCATCGAGATGGCGCTCCCCGGAGACGCCATTTCGGCGCTGCACGCGGCCGGCCGAATTCCCGAGCCCTACTGGGGCCGCAACGAGTACGAGCTGCGCTGGATTGCCGAGCGGGACTGGACCGCCCGGCGCACGGTCACGCTCGACCGCACCGACCTCGTGCTTTGCCTTTCGGACCTGGACTGCGTGGCCTCCGTGCGCTGGAACGGCACCGAGGTGCTCTCGGCCCGCAACGCCTTCCGCAGCTACCGGGTGGAAATCGGCCATGTCGCGCACGAGGGCGAGAACGAGGTCGAGATCCTCTTCCGCTCGAATGTCCGCGAGGCGGCAAAGGCCCAGGCCGACCAGCCGTTCTATATCCCCTACCATTCCGGCAACAGCCCGATCCCCCACGGCAACATGCTCCGCAAGGTGCAGTGCGACTTCGGCTGGGACTGGAACATCGCGCTCGCCCCCTTCGGCCTCTACGGCGAAATCGCGCTCGAGCCGGCGGCCCGACCCCGCATCGGCGCGGTCCACATCCGCCAGGAGCACACCGGGGGCACCGTCCGCCTCCACGTCACCGCCGACCTTGAACACGCCACCGACACGCCCCTCACCTGCGAGGTCGCCCGCCCGGGCGGACGAGCCATTCGCGGCGAGGTCGCCCGAGAGGGCGGACGCGCCACCGCCACCCTCACCATCGAGGACCCCGAGCTCTGGTGGCCCGCCGGCCAGGGCGCGCAGCCGCTCTACACCCTGACGCTCACCCTCGGCGATCACACCGAGACCCGCACCCTCGGCCTGCGCACGGTCGAGCTCCTGACGGACCCCGACGCCGCCGGCGCCCGCTTCGCCTTCGCCGTGAACGGGCGCGAGGTCTTCATGAAGGGCGCCAACTGGATCCCGGCCGACGCGCTCGCCGGCCGCATCGACCGAGAGCAGGTCCGCGGCCTCCTGCAGTCCGCAGTCGACGCCAACATGAACATGATCCGCGTCTGGGGCGGCGGCCGCTACGAGCCCGACTGGTTCTACGACCTCTGTGACGAGATGGGCCTGATGGTCTGGCAGGACTTCATGTTCTCCTGCAACCTCTACCCCTCCACTCCGGACTTCCTCTCCGAGGTCCGCGCCGAGGTCCGCGAGAACGTCGCCCGCCTCCACCACCGCGCCTGCCTCGCGCTCTGGTGCGGCGACAACGAGCTGGTGGGCGCCCTCACCTGGTTCCCCGAGAGCGTCGCGGACCGCGACCGCTACCTGGTGAACTACGACCGCCTCAACCGCTGCATCGAGGACGAACTGAAGGCGACCGACCCCGGCGCCCTCTGGTGGCCCTCCTCCCCCTGCCCCGGCCCTATGAACTTCGGCGACAGCTGGCACGAGGACGGCTCCGGCGACATGCACTTCTGGTCGGTCTGGCACGAGAACCGCGAGTTCGAGCACTACCGGGACGTCTCGCCCCGTTTCTGCTCAGAGTTCGGCTTCCAGTCCTACCCCCGCATGGACACCATCGCGCGCTTCGCCGACCCGGTGGACTGGAACATTGCCGCGCCCGTCTTCGAGAGCCACCAGAAGAACGAGGGCGGCAATGCCCGGATCGCCTCCACCATGTTCCGCACCTTCCGCTGGCCGGAGCGGTTCGAGGATTTCGTCTGGCTATCCCAGCTCCAGCAGGGCCTCGCCATCAAGACCGCTGTCGAGCACTGGCGCTCGCTCAAGCCGCACTGCATGGGCACCCTCTACTGGCAGCTCAACGACACCTGGCCGGTCTGCTCCTGGTCCTCGATCGACCACGGCGGCGCCTGGAAACTGCTGCACCACATGGCCCGCGACTTCTATGCGCCGGTTCACGTCGTGGTCCGCCCCGACGGCGCGCGGCTCGAGATCGTTGGCATCAGTGACCTGCCCGATCCGGCAGAGGTCTCGGTCGATGTCTACGCCGTCACGCCCGACGGCGAGGGCCGCAGCCTCACCTCCGGCGCGGCGACGCTCGGGACCGAGGCCGAGGTGCTCTGCGAGATCCCCGCCTCCGAGCTGGCCGAGCAGGAGATGATCGCCCTCGTCTGGACGGGCCCCGAGGGCCACTCCGGCGGCGACGTGATCGCGCCCCGGCCCTGGAAGACCTACGACCTCCTGCCCCCGGGCCTCGAGCTCCGGGCCGAACGCGAGGGCGACGCCTGGGCGCTGCACATCGAGGCGACGGAGGCCCCCGCCTTCTTCGTCACCGCAGAGGCGGACGTGCCGGGCCATGTCTCCGACGCCGCCTTCCACCTGTTCCCGGGCCACGCGGCCCGGGTCACCTTCACCCCCGACGACCCGGCGGCCGAACCGCAGTTCACCCTGCGCGACCTGCACTCGGCCACCGTGGCGAAACACTGACCAGAGGACGACCGATGCCCACCATCGCCTACCAGCTCTACTGCTCCCGCAACTTCCCGCCGCTCGAAGACACGCTGGCCATGCTGGCGCGGACCGGTTTCGAGCAGGTCGAGGGCTTCGGCGGTCTCTATGACGATCCCGCGAAGCTGAAGGACCAGCTCGACACCGCCGGCCTCACCATGCCGACCGGGCACTTCGGCCTGCAGATGATCGAAGAGACGCCCGAGAAGGCCATCGAAATGGCCAAGACGATGAAAATGAGCGCTGTCATGGTCCCCGCCGTCGGCCCCGACGAGCGCAAGAAGGACGCGGCCGGCTGGGCCGCCTTCGGCAAGCGCCTCGCCGAGGCGGGCAAGCCGATCCAGGACGCGGGCTTCAAGTTCGGCTGGCACAACCACGACTTCGAGTTCGCGCAGGTCGAGGGCCCCGACATGCCGCTCGATCTCATCATGGCGGGCTCCGACGACCTCGTGCTGGAACTCGACGTCGCATGGGTGGTCCGGGGCGGCCAGGATCCCTTCACCTGGATCGAGAAGTACGGCCCCCGCCTCGTCGCCGCCCACGTCAAGGATATCGCCCCCGCGGGCGAGAACGCCGACGAGGACGGATGGGCCGACGTGGGCCACGGCACGATGGACTGGCCGGCGCTCCACGCCGCGCTGCAGGCCCAGGGCGTCGGCCACTACGTGCTGGAGCACGACAATCCGTCCGACCACGAGCGCTTCGCGCGCCGGTCGCTGGAAACCGTGAAAGCCCTCTGATCTCCGGGCCACGCCGCTTCGAAGCGGCCTCGCAAGGCTCTTCGAAGGGCCTTGCCCCCGCCCGGACCCAATCGAACAAGGAAGACAGACTATGAAAAAGCTCGGCGTCGGCATCATCGGATGCGGCAACATCTCGGCGGCCTACCTCAGGCTCGGCCCCCTCTTCCGCGCGCTCGACATGCGCGCGGTCGCCGACATCAACATGGAGGCGGCCAACGCCCGTGCCGAGGAGTTCGGCGTGCGCGCACATACAGTCGAGGACCTGCTCGCCGCGGACGACATCGACGTGATCGTCAACCTCACGATCCCCGCCGCGCACTACGAGGTCTCGACCCGCATCCTCGAGGCCGGCAAGCACGCCTATTCGGAAAAGCCCCTGGTGCTGACGCTGGAAGAGGGCGAGGCCCTCCGCAGCCTCGCCAGCTCGAAGAACCTGCGCATCGGCTCCGCGCCCGACACATTCCTCGGCGGCGCGCACCAGCTGGCGCGCGCGGCGATCGACGAGGGCGGCCTCGGCAAGATCGTCGGCGGCACGGCCCACGTGATGAACCACGGGATGGAGAACTGGCACCCCAACCCGGACTTCTTCTTCCAGCCGGGCGCCGGGCCGATCCTCGACCTCGGGCCCTACTACATCACCAACCTCATCCAGCTCATCGGTCCGGTGGCCCGCGTCACCGCGATGGCCGCCGCCACCTGGCCAGAGCGCACCATCGGCAACGGCCCCCGCGAGGGCCAGACCGTGCCCGTCGACACGCCGACCAACATCCACGGCATCCTTGAGTTCGCGAACGGGGCCCTCGTGACCCTCGGCGCGAGCTGGGACGTCTGGTCCCACGGCCACTACAACATGGAGCTCTACGGCGAGAACGGCTCGATCTTCGTCCCCGACCCGAACTTCTTCGGCGGCAAGGTGGAGATCACCGAGCGCGACGGCGACCGTACCGAGGTCCCGGGCCGCGAGCATCCCTTCGGCGTGCCGAACCAGGACCACCCCAAGCACGGCGCGCTCGCCAACTACCGCTGTGCCGGCCTCGCCGACATGGCCGAGGGCATCGCCTCGGGCCGCAAGCACCGCTGCGACATCGACCTCGCCGTCCACGCCGTCGAGGTCATGACCGGCATCCTGCGCGCGGCCGAGGAGAAAAGCTTCGTCGAGATGACGACCACCTGCGAACGCCCCGAGGCCCTCTCGCCCAAGGACGCCGCGAAGCTCCTCGCATAGGCGCGACAGGGGCCGCCCAGCGGCCTCCACACAATTAAACCACGGAAACGCCCTCGCAGAGATCTGCGGGGGCGTTCTCATTCCGAAGGTCCGATCGTTCAGCTGATGGGCGTGGGCCCGACAGTTTCGCGCGGCCGGACAAGGCGCCGGGTATTGAGGTGTGACGATGGCGAATGAGGTGAGCCCGGCGCTGGCATTGCTGATCGACGGCGACAACGTCTCTCCAAAGATCGTGGACGGGCTGCTGGCGGAAATTGCGACCTACGGGACGACGAGCGTAAAGCGGATTTACGGCGACTGGACGAAGCCGAATCTCGACGGCTGGAAGAACTGCCTTCTGGAGCACTCGATCCAGCCCGTGCAGCAATTCGCCTACACCACCGGCAAGAACGCGACCGATGGGGCGATGATCATCGATGCGATGGATCTCCTCTACACGGGTCGCTTTTCCGGGTTCTGCATCGCGTCGAGCGACAGCGACTTCGTGCGCCTGGCCGCCCGGATCCGGGAACAGGGCGTCGCCGTCTACGGTTTCGGGGAACGCAAGACGCCGCGGCCCTTCATCACCGCCTGCGAAAAGTTCGTCTATTTCGACGTTCTTTCACCGCCGGATGCCGATCAATCTGCCACCCAAAAGGCGCCGCCTGCCGAGCCCGCCCGGAAAGTCAAACTCGACAAGCCTGCGCTCGACATGCTCGGAAAAGCGATCAACGCGACGGTGGAGGACGACGGCTGGGCCAAACTTTCCGGAGTCGGCAGTCATCTCGCCAAGCAGGCCCCCGACTTCGACGCGCGCAATTTCGGGTTCCAGCGGCTGACCGACCTTGTGCAGGCCTCGGGCATTGCCGAGGTGACGCGAGACGGAGAGAACGCAACCATTGTCCGCGTCCGCCTCAAAGGCAAAGGAGCCTCCGTCTCCGCGTCCCGGAAGGCCTGACCCGCCTGTCCCGATCACATCGAAGACGCGGCGGTTCCGCTCTCAGCTCCCGCCCTTCGCCTTGGCCGGGGTCAGCGCGCGTTGCTCCTCGGCGAGCCGCAGGGTACGGGCCTCCATGTTCTGCCGGGCCACCTCGCCGCCCGCTCCGGCGGGCAGTCGCGCCTTGGCCGCCGCCATCTCGTCGGCCCGCTTCGCCAGCGCCATCCGCCGCAGCTTGGCATTCGCCACCGACTTCGCCGGCACCACGAAGGAGGGCTGCACCTCGCGCAGTTCCGGCGCCTCGGCCATCAGGTCCTCGAAGCCGATCTCGTCGAGGACCTGGGCGATCTCGTGGTGATAGCTGACCCGGTTCGGCAGGCAGAGGAAGGCCGAGATGCCGTCCGGTCCGCGCAGCTCCAGCACGACGAAGTCCGTGTGCTGCTTGAGCGTGAACCCGACCACCGGCTTCAGCCGCTCGAAGCGGTCGAGCGGCAGCGCCTTGTGCGGGATCGTCATGACCTTCGCCAGTGCCTGCATGACCGTCTTCAGGTCCGGGGCGCCGACGGTTTCGAGAAACCGCTGCGCCATCTTCTTCGACGCTTCGGGGTCCGTCGCGACGACGCCCGCGTCGTCGGCCCGCGCCCGGCGAAAGACGAGCGCATTGGGAAGGGGGACCGCGGCCTTTTCGGTCGCGGCGACCAGGACCTTGCCGGTGGTGCCGTCCCACCGCCAGACATCGCGCCAGACCGCGCTCTTCGGAATCGGGTCGCTCAGCACCGCCTCCGCCGTCGCGGCAGAAACCGGGTGCGCCGTGAACTGCGCCTTGCCGATGTTGAGAACGTCCGCCATGTCACCCTCCGTTTCGGGGCTGACTACAGCGGATCGGAGGCGCGCGAAAGCGTCAGGCCTTACGCAGCTCGCTGTCCTTCTTCAGGACTTCGCTGCCGTCGTCCTGCTCGATCGAATAGGCGGGATTGTCGTCGTCTGCGTCGCGGGTGATCTCGCTGCCGTTGATCTTGCGCGTGATCTTCCGGGTGTAGACCTTCGTGACCTTGCCGGTCCCGGTGCCGTTGCCCCAGTCCCACTCCACCTTGTCGCCTTCGCTGTAGGCCATCTGCCGTTCCTTTCCGTCTCGGATCGGAGCGACAACCCGGCCGGGAGCGCGCGGTTTCCTAGCCGCGCGCTTCGGCCTCGATCTCGCGGCGCGTCTTGCGGGCGCGCTCGGTGGCAGACTTCAACTGGCCACAGGCCGCCATGATGTCCTCGCCCCGCGGCGTGCGGATCGGGGCGGCGTAGCCCGCCTTGTAGACGATATCGGCGAAGGCCTTGATCCGGGACCAGTCGGAGCGTTCGTAGGGCGCGCCGGGCCACTCGTTGAAGGGGATCAGGTTGATCTTCGCCGGGATCCCCTCGAGCAGCTTCACCAGCCGCCGCGCGTCGGCGTCGGTATCGTTCACGTCCTTGAGCATCACGTACTCGAAGGTGATCCGCTCGGAGTTCGAGGCCTTGGGATAGGCCTTGAGCGCGGCCAGCAGCGTCTCGATGTTCCAGCGCTTGTTGATCGGCACGAGCTTGTTGCGCACCTCGTCCGTCGTCGCGTGGAACGACACGGCGAGCTGGCAGCCGATCTCCTCGGCGCAGCGCGCAATCTCGGGGACCACCCCGGAGGTCGAGAGCGTAATGCGGCGGCGCGACAGGGCGATGCCCTCGCCGTCCATCGCGATCTTCATGGCGTCGCGCACGTTGTCGAAATTGTAGAGTGGCTCGCCCATGCCCATCAGCACGATGTTCGACAGCAGCCGCGTCTCGTCCTTGGCCTCGCCGCGCTTCGGCCACTCGCCCAGGTCGTCGCGCGCCAGCATGATCTGGCCCACGATCTCGGACGGGGTCAGGTTGCGCACGAGCTTCTGCGTGCCCGTGTGGCAGAAGGAGCAGGTCAGCGTGCAGCCCACCTGGCTCGAGATGCAGAGCGTGCCGCGATCCGCCTCGGGGATATAGACGACCTCGACTTCGTGACCGCCGGCGATCCGGACGAGGTACTTGCGCGTGCCGTCCTCGGAGACCTGGCGCGAGACCATCTCGGGCAGGGCAATGCGGAAGCTCTCGTCGAGGAGCGCCCGGTAGGCCTTGGCGAGGTTGGTCATCTCGCCGAAATCGCGCACGCCCCAGTAGTAGACCCACTGCCAGACCTGGTTGAGCCGCATCTTCGCCTGCTTCTCGGGCGTCCCCGCCTCGATCAGAGCGTCGCGCAGCTGGTCGCGCGTGAGACCGACGATGTTCACGCGCGGATCGGCCTCCGCCGTCTTCCGCGGTATCGTCATCACGTCCTGAGTGATCGGCGCGTCCATAGCGGCCTCCGTTCGGGTCAGACCGGCCTCATATAGGAAAAAGCCCGGATCACCAAAGGATCCCGGGCTTCATCCGGTCGAAAAAGTCTCAAATCAGGCGGTCAGTCGCCGGAACAGCGCCGCTCCGCCTCGTCCACCGCGGCCGGGAACCCCTCCAGCGAGAAAGTGTGCACGACATTGGTGTCGCGGGACGAGAACGACGACAGCTCGATCTCGTCCGCATCGCGCATCGAGGAGATGAGCTCCGCGTCCGCCTCGGGATTTGCGGGCCAGGCCCAGGTCTCCTCGGTGAAGAGCTCGTGCTCCTCGCCGCCGACCGTCACCTCGATGGGCTCGTCGCCGAAGGGAAAGCCGCCGTGGTAGGCGACCTGGCCCTCGGCCCCCTCGGCGGGGCGATAGACGACCGTCAGGTACGGCGGGTCGGTGTTCGCGCTGACCTCTTCGCCCTCGCGGAAATAGCTGGCCCCGGTCGGAGAGGAGATGGCGAAGCACTCCGAGCCGTCGTCGGCGGCGTAGACGTACCAATCGGTCTCGACTTCTTCCTCGGCCGCGTCCTGGGCCAGGGCCGGAAATCCGGCCATCAAGGCCACGGCGGCTACCGCCGCCTGGAGCTTCACGATCTTCATGCCGTCCGTCCCCATGCTGTGCCTCAGCCGTCGCAGCGGCGCTGCGCCTCTTCCACCGCGGCGGTGAAGCCGAGCAGCGAGAACTCGTCGACGGTCGTGTTGCCCCGGCCGGAGCGACCTGTCAGCTCGGCGCTCGCGCCGCGCTTCATCGCCGCGACGATGCGGGCATCGTCCTCGGGCGTGGCCGGCCAGGCCCACTCGTCCTCGGTGAAGAGCTCGTAGCTCTCGCCGCCGATGTCGAGCGTCACGGTCGAGCCGCCGGCGAAGGGATAGCCGCCGGTGAAGGTCACCTGCCCGTCGACGCCCGCACCCGGGCGGTAGAAGACGAACAGCAGGATGTCGCCGCGGATGCCGTCCGTCGGGTTGCCGCTGGAGTCGAGCAGGGCCGTCTCCTTCGGCGCCGAAACGCTCCAGCATTCCTGCGGGTCGCCTTCGACGAAGACGCTCCAGTCCGTGTCTGCGGCGACGCGGTTGGTCGACTCCTGAGCCCAAAGAGCCGTTCCCGCCAGACAGGCCACGGCCAACGTTGCGCTACGCAGAACCCCTGAAATCATGTCCACAGCCTCCTAGCTGTCCTTGCCTCGTGCGTGTCACCCCTGCCACCGCTCAGGGCGCTTCGGCGGCTCTTATTTCCGGCTGGCAGGGCCCGGTTCAACCCGGTAGGCAACCTCCTAGCAGGATTCCGCCGCAAGGGAAAAGCCCCGCCCCCTCACGCCTGCGTGGGAGAGGGACGCGGAAAAATCAGGGGGATGTGAATGGCTGAGGCGCAAAAATTGGTCGAGCTCACGCGCGGCGGCATGCTGGAAAGCTGGCACGCCGGCCATGCCGTCATCGCCGACGGCAGCGGCGCCATCCGCGAGGCCTGGGGCGACCCCGAGGCGCTGATCTACCCGCGCTCCTCCTGCAAGATGATCCAGGCCCTGCCCCTGGCCGAGGCCTTTCCCGATCTCGCCCTCGAGCGCCGCGCGCTCGCCTGCGCCAGCCACGAAGGCGCGGCGCTCCACCGGGAGGGCGTCTCGGCCTGGCTCTCCGACCTCAGCCTCGGCGCCGAGGCGCTCGTCTGCGGGCCCCAGCCGCCCCGCGACCGGGACGAGAAGTTCGCGATGATCCGGGCTCACGAGACGCCGACCCGCGTCCACAACAACTGCTCCGGCAAGCACGCGGGCTTTCTCCAGCTCGCCGGCCACCTCGACGCCGGTCCCGACTACTGCGAGCCCGACCATCCCGTGCAGCGCGCCGTTCGCGCCGCCTTCGAGGACGTCACCGGCGACGTGACCCCGGGCTTCGGCATCGACGGCTGCTCGGCCCCGAACTTCGCCTGCACGGTCACTGGCCTCGCCCGCGCAATGGCCCGCTTCGCCTGCGCCTCGACCCGCTCGGGCGCCCGCGACCGGGCGATGACCGCGCTGACCGAGGCCATGGTGCTCCGCCCCGACCTCGTGGCCGGAGAGGGGCGCGCCTGCACCGAACTCATGCGCGCGATGGAGGGCAGAGCCGCCATCAAGACCGGGGCCGAAGGCGTCTTCGTCGCCATCGTCCCGGAGAAGCGACTCGGCATCGCCGTCAAGATCGCCGACGGCGCCACCCGCGCCGCCGAATGCGTGATCGCCGCCCTTCTCGCCCGGGAAGGCGTGCTCGACCCCGATCACCCGCTCGCGAAGAAGCGCCTCGCGCCCGATCTCGCGAACTGGGACGGCCGCGTCGTGGGCGAGATGCACGCCACGCTCTGACATGCTCGAGGTCCTGCGCGAGACGCTGCCCTTCTTCGCGGTCATCGCGCTGGGTTACGGCGCCGGCCGGGTGAACTTCTTCACTCCCGAAGCCACCGCCTACCTGACGAAGTTCGTCTTCTACTTCGCCCTTTCCGCCATGCTCCTGCGGTTCTCGGCCAACCTCTCTCTGGCCGAACTCTGGAGCTGGCCCTTCGTGCTCGCCTACTTTTCCGCCAGCGCGCTGGTCTACGTTCTGGTCACCGCCGTCGCCCTCGTCCGGCGCCGCGGGCTGGAAGAGGCCGCGGTCGAGGCGCAATGCGCGGTCGTCGGCAACGTGGGCTTCCTCGGCATACCCATGCTGGCCCTGCTGCTGGGGGAGGAGGCCATCGGCTTCAACATGCTGGTGCTGGCGGTCGACCTTGTCGTCTTCGGATCGCTCATCGTGATCCTGATCACCGGCCGCCGCGACGGCCGCCTGCGGCCCGCTGTGCTCGGCACCGTGGCCCTCGGCCTGCTGAAGAACCCGATGATCGTCTCCATCGCGCTCGGCCTCACGCTTTCCGGCCTGCAGGTCCCGATTCCCGGGCCCGCCAACGACTTCCTCGTGCTGCTCGGCTCCGCCGCCACCCCCGGCGCCCTCTTCGCCATCGGGGCCTCTCTCGCCACCAAGTCCGCCGAACGGCTCGCCGTCGCGGGCTGGCTCAGCTTCGCCAAGCTCGTCCTCCATCCCGCCGCCGTCGCCGTCGCCGCGCTCTGGATATTCGAGGTGGAGCCCTATGCCGCCGCCGTCATGATCGCCGCGGCCGCCCTGCCGGTGGCGGGCAACGTCTACATCCTGGCCCAGCACTACGGCGTCGCGCCGCACCGCGTCTCGGCCTCGATCCTGATCTCGACAGCGCTTTCGATCCTCACCGTCTCGGCGGTGATCGCCTGGGTCGGCTAGGCCGCCGCCGCCAGCGGCGTCCGCCGTTCCTTGATCGGCAGATGCAGCACCGCCGAGAGCGCACCGACCCCCACGCCGACCCACCAGACCGCCTCGTAGCCGCCGGTCAGGTCGTACATGCGCCCGCCCAGCCAGACCCCCAGGAAAGACCCCAGCTGGTGCGAGAAGAAGACAATGCCGTAGAGCGTCCCCATGTAGCGCAGCCCGTAGAGGTGCGCGACGAGACCCGAGGTCAGCGGTACCGTGGCGAGCCAGAGCGACCCCATGCTGACCGAGAACAGAAGCACCGTCGCCGGCGTCATCGGCACCAGGATGAAGGCCGCGGCGACCATCGTCCGCGCGGTATAGATTCCTGCGAGAAGGTACTTCTTCGAATACCGCTTGCCCGCCCATCCGGCAGCGAGCGTGCCCATGATGTTGAAGAACCCGATGACCGAGATCGCCACCGCGCCCAGCGCGCTCGTCGTCGTGACCCCCAGAGCGTGCAGCAGCGACCCCGAGGCGATGTTGCCGCAGGCCTCGGCCACGAAGGCGGGGAAATGCGCGGTGACGAAGGCCAGTTGATAGCCGCAGGAGAAGAACCCGAGGAAGATCAGCGTGTAGGAGGGATCACGGAAGGCGCGCAGCAGCACCGTGCCCATGCTCTCCTGCAACTCGGTCGTCGACGCCGCGGGCGCCCGCATCATCGGCAGGAAGAGCAGGGAAGCGAGCACGATTCCTGCGAAGACCATGAAGACCGAGGACCAGCCCATCATCCCCAGCAGCCACTCGGCCACCGGCGGCCCCACGACCTGTCCCGCCGAGCCCGAGGCCGTCGCGATGGCCAGCGCCATGGAGCGGTTCTCGTCCGAGGCCGCGCGTCCCACTACCGCGAGTATCACGCCGAAGCCGGTGCCCGCGATGCCGAAGCCCACGAAGATCTCCCAGACCTGGTGCGCGAGTGGCGTCGTCGACATCGCCGAGAGCATCAGTCCCGCCGCGTAGCAGAGCGCGCCGATCACGATCGCCTTCCGGTCGCCGATCCTCTCGGCGATGGCGCCGAAGATCGGTTGGCCGATGCCCCAGGCCAGGTTCTGGATCGCGATGGCGAGGCTGAACTCGGCCCGCGCCCAGCCGAATTCCTCGGCGATGGGGATCTGGAACACGCCGAAGGCCGCCCGGATCGAGAAGCCGATCATGACGATCATGCACCCGGCGATCAGCACCGGGGTTATCAGGGGGGCCTGGCTCTTCATCAGGCGCATCTTCCCCGGTCCCGCGCGCAGGTCAATCGCGAGATATTGACCCCTCCCATCACCAAGGATGATCCGTAGGGTGCGTTTTCAAACGCACCCGATCCCCGGAACTCCGCCCATGTCCCCCTTCGCGCCCTGGCTCGAGCGCTGGACCCTCGCCCCCGACGGGGCGCCGATCCGCACGCCCTCCTCCGACCTGCTCCCGGTCCGCGCCGGGGACCGGCCCGCCATGCTCAAGCTTGCCCGTTCGGAGGAAGAGCGCCGCGGCGCCGCGCTGCTCCGGTGGCTCGGCTCCGGTACGGCGGCGGAAGTCCTGGAGTTCGAGGGCCCGGCCCTCCTGCTCGAGCGCGCCACGGGACCGGACCTCGTCACCCTCGCCCTGACCGACGACGCCGCCGCGACCGAGGTCATCCTCGAGGTCGCCTCCCGACTGCACCAAGCGCGTGCGCATCCACCGGAGACCGAACCGCTCTCGGATTATCTCGCCGCCCTGCTCTCGCCCCGGGGCGCCGCGCGCTTCCCCGGCGAGGCCGCCCTGGCCCGCGATCTGCTGGAGAGCACGACGGCCCCCCTACCGCTGCACGGCGACCTGCATCACGGCAATATCCTGGATTTCGGCGGGAGATGGCGGGTCATCGACCCCAAGGGCCTTCACGGCGACCGGACCTTCGACTTCGCCCGGCTCTTCTTCAATCCGGACGCGATCGACCCCGCACACGGCCTCGCCATCCGGCCGCAGGTCTTCGTCGAGCGCCTCGCCCGCGTCTCCTCCGGGGCCGGTCTCGATCCCGACCGCCTGCGCGGCTGGATCCGCGTCAAGGCGGCGGTCTCGATGCTCTGGCAGCACGGTGCGCCCGACCCTCTGACCGAGCGCATCAAAAGGTTAACGGAATCGCCGTTAACCATGAATATCTTTTGAAATCAGAGGCTAAGCCAGGTGTCCAAACTTGGACACCTCCGCTCAGACCCGGTGATACGGGCTCCCCGCGAGGATCGAGGCCGCCCGGTAGAGCTGCTCGGCCAGCATCACCCGCGCCAGCATATGGGGCCAGACCATCTTTCCGAAGGAGAGCCGGACCTCCGCCCGTTCCCTGAGTTCAGGCGCGATCCCGTCCGCCCCGCCGATCACGAAAGCTGCCCCGGAGCGCCCGGCATCTCGCCAGCCCCCCAGCAGCTCGGCGAACTCCGGCGAGGTCATCACCTTCCCCCGCTCGTCGAGACAGCAGAGCGCGGTGCCCTCGGGCACCGCCTTCTCCAGCAGAACCGCCTCCCCGGCCATCCCGCCGCCCTTGCGGTCGTCCACCTCCACGACGGAGGCAGGTCCGAGCCCGAGGCTCCGCCCGGTCCGGTCGAACCGGGTCAGGTAGTCGTCGATGAGATCACGCTCCGCCCCGGCCTTCATCCGGCCGACGGCACAGATCGAGACGCGCAAGCCCTAGCGGCCGGCGGCCTGCCCGGCGGGCTGCCACATCTTCTCAAGCTGGTAGAACTCGCGCACTTCGGGACGGAAGACGTGAACGATCACGTCGCCCGAGTCGATCAGAACCCAGTCGCCGCTCTCCTTGCCCTCGGTCTTGCAGATCACGCCCAGCTCCTGCTTGAGCCGGTCGGTGAGCTTCTCCGAAATCGCCGCGACCTGGCGCGACGAGCGGCCCGATGCGATGACCATCCAGTCGCCCATTTCCGAGCGCCCGCGCAGATCGATCTGCACGATGTCTTCGGCCTTGTCGTCATCGAGGGATTTGAGGATCGCGGCGAGGATCGTGTCGCTCGTCGCCTGGGTGTGCGCGGCAGCCATGCCGGCGCGTTCAGAAGCGGGCGCGGCCGCCAATGAAGGGAAAGACAGGTCCTGGTCCTCCGGTCTGATGCGCCTGAACCACCCCGGCGCCGGGCTGGCTCAAAGGTAACAATCGGCCGGTGACATTTCAATAAAAGCCAACACAACGGGTCAGTCTCGGCGTCCCTCCCCGACCGAGAGCTCCGATCCGGAGAGCATCTTCACCTCGCGCTGCGGGAAGGGGATGGAAATGCCGTTCTCCTGGAAGGCATCCCAGAGGGCGAGGTAGACGTCGCCCCGGATGTTGGTGAGGCCTCCCGTCGGGTCGGAGATCCAGAACCGCAGGATGTAGTCCACCGAGCTGTCGCCGAAGCCGACGATATGGCAGACCGGCGGCCGCGTGCTCAGGACGCGGTTCGCGCTCTTTGCCGCCTCGATGGCGATGCGCCGGACGAGGTGGGGATCGTCGCCGTAGGCGGTGCCGAAGTAGATGTCGAGGCGGACGAAATCGTTGGAGTGCGACCAGTTCACCACCTGCCCGGTGATGAGGTCCTCGTTGGGGATCAGGTACTCCTTGCCGTCCCGCGTGGTGATCGAGACATAGCGGGCGCCCATGGCGTTGATCCAGCCGAAGGTCTCGCCCAGCGAGATCACGTCTCCCGGCTTCACCGACTTGTCGAGAAGCAGGATGATCCCCGAAACGAGGTTCGACACGACCTTCTGCAGGCCGAAGCCCAGGCCCACGCCGATCGCGCCTGACAGCACCGCCAGCCCCGTCAGGTCGACCCCGGCGGCGCGCAGCCCGATGAAGAAGGCCGCGCCGTAGAGCAGGACCTGCACCAGCTTGACCGTGAGCACCCGGAGCGAGGGCGACAGCTCCTCGTTCGACTGGATCCGGACGGAGGTCTGCGCCGAGAGGAACCGCGCGGCGAAGAGCAGGAGTCCCACGACCAGCACCGCCTGCAGCAGCAGCAGAACGGAGAAGCGGGTCTCGCCGAACTCCAGCGCGATGCTGTCGAGGAGCCGGCCCACCTCGTCGGTCAGGCCGAGAATCTGCAAGGTGATCCAGGCCCAGGCGCCGTAGCGGACGATCGTCCTCAGGAGGGGATTCGAGATCATCCGCGTCGTCAGGGCGATGATCAGCCAGGCGAGCGAGAGGTTGGCGGTGATGGTCAGGAGGTAGGACCGCGACGGCCAGGTGACCTCGCGCATGATCCAGACCGTCAGCCAGATCAGGCCCACGAAGAAGATCATCCGCAGCCTGCGGTGGACGAGGACCAGCAGCCGCAAGCGCCACTTTGCCCAGCCCTCGCGGGTGCGCATCCATTCGTACAGGCGCGGAGCGACGATCGCATTCAGGACATGCGCGACGAGGAAGAGCGTCAGCGCTATGACGACCTGGTAGGCATTCCAGGGTCGCATCAGGGAATTGAGGAAGACGCCGCCCTGATCGAACAGCCCCTGTCCGATCTCCATGATGCGCGCGAGGGCCGCGTTGAAGTCCGTCGTTTCCGGGTCCATCGGCAGACTGTCGCGCGGCGGTCCGGCAACGGCAAGACACCAGCGCGGCAGTCCGGACTTCGTGACCGGAGCGGTGCGCGCCATGGGCGGCCGACACACATGCGCGAGGCTGTTGCGGGGCGCCCGGCGCGCGTGTATGAGCCTCTGCCATGAAACGCATCTTCGATATGGACGACCGCGCCCGCCTGCCCTGGCGGTTCTATGGCGCGACGCTCTCGATCCTCGGCCGTCCCTGACCGGTCCGGGAGGCGCCCGCGCGCCCGATCCGCCGTTTCATTCTACGCCCAAGGGAGAGGACCCATGTCCCCCAAGACGCTCTACGACAAGATCTGGGATGCCCACCTCGTCGACACCGCCGAGGACGGCACCAGCCTGCTCTACATCGACCGCCACCTCGTGCACGAAGTCACGAGCCCGCAGGCCTTCGAGGGCCTGCGTCTCGCCGGCCGCAAGGTGCGCGCGCCCGAGAAGACCATCGCGGTGCCGGACCATAACGTGCCCACCACCGCCGACCGCGTGAACGGCATCACCAACGAGGAAAGCCGCATCCAGGTCGAGGCGCTGGACACCAACGCCAAGGAGTTCGGCGTCCACTACTACCCCGTCTCCGACGTCCGGCAGGGCATCGTCCACATCATCGGCCCCGAGAATGGCTGGACCCTGCCCGGCATGACCATCGTCTGCGGCGACAGCCACACTGCGACGCACGGTGCCTTCGGCGCCCTGGCCCACGGCATCGGCACCTCCGAGGTCGAGCACGTGCTCGCCACGCAGACGCTGATCCAGTCCAAGTCGAAGAACATGAAGGTCGAGATCACCGGGCAGCTCGCACCCGGCGTCACGGCCAAGGACATCACGCTCTCGATCATCGGCAAGACCGGCACCGCCGGCGGGACCGGCTACGTCATCGAGTACTGCGGCGAAGCCATCCGCTCGCTCTCGATGGAAGGCCGGATGACCGTCTGCAACATGGCCATCGAGGGCGGCGCCCGCGCCGGCCTGATCGCGCCGGACGAGACCACCTTCGAATACATCAAGGGCCGCCCCCATGCGCCGAAGGGCGCGCAGTGGGAAGCCGCGATGGAGTGGTGGAAGACCCTCTATTCCGATGACGACGCGCATTGGGACAAGGTCGTCACCATCCGCGGCGAGGATATCGCGCCGGTCGTGACCTGGGGCACCTCGCCCGAGGACGTGCTGCCGATCGACGCCGTTGTGCCTGCGCCCGAGGACTTCGAGGGCGGCAAGGTGCAGGGCGCCAAGCGCGCGCTCGAGTACATGGGCCTCACGCCCGGCCAGCGCCTGCAGGACATCGAGATCGACACGGTCTTCATCGGCTCCTGCACCAACGGCCGGATCGAGGACCTGCGGGCGGCTGCGAAAATCCTGAAGGGCAAGAAGATCAAGCCGGGCCTGCGCGCCATGGTCGTGCCGGGCTCCGGCCTCGTCCGCGCCCAGGCGGAGGAAGAGGGCCTCGCCCAGATCTTCCAGGATGCGGGCTTCGAATGGCGGCTCGCGGGCTGCTCCATGTGCCTCGCCATGAACCCTGACCAGCTCGCCCCCGGCGAGCGCTGCGCCGCCACCTCGAACCGCAACTTCGAGGGCCGCCAGGGCCGCGGCGGGCGCACGCACCTCATGTCGCCCCAGATGGCCGCCGCAGCCGCGATCACCGGCCGGCTGACGGACGTGCGCGAGATGATGACACCCGAACCGGAACCGGCATAAGGAGCGGCCCGATGGACAAGTTCGAGACTTTCACCGGCATCGCCGCCCCGCTGCCGATCATCAATGTCGACACCGACATGATCATCCCCAAGCAGTTCCTGAAGACGATCAAGCGGACGGGACTGGGCGTGAACCTCTTCGACGAGATGCGCTACGACGACAACGGTAACGAGATTCCCGATTTCGTGCTGAACCAGCCGGCCTATCGTGACGCCGAGATCCTGATCTCAGGCGAGAACTTCGGCTGCGGCTCCTCGCGTGAGCATGCGCCCTGGGCGATCAAGGACTTCGGGATCCGCACCATCGTCGCGCCGAGCTACGCCGACATCTTCCACAACAACTGCTTCAAGAACGGCATCCTGCCGATCGTGCTGCCGCAGGACCAGGTGGACGTGCTGATGAAGGACGCCGAGAAGGGGCAGAACGCCCGGATGACCGTCGACCTCGAGGCCCAGACGATCACCTCTTCCGACGGGGAGGTCTTCCACTTCGAGATCGACAGCTTCCGCAAGCACTGCCTGCTAAACGGGCTCGACGACATCGCCCTGACGCTGGAGAAGGTCTCGGCCATCGACAGCTTCGAGGCGCAGGCCGGTCAGGCCCGTCCCTGGGTCTGAGCCCGGAATGATCACCATCTCGGTAGCGGTCGCCCGACGACCGCGATCGCTGCCGAGAACACCTACATTTAGGGCCTGGAGAGGCGTCGCCTCGACATCCTGTGACCCGCTCTGAACGGCCCGGCAGTCTATCGCGAATGGTTGCAGTTCCGCACCAGTCCTGCCCCAAAACCGCCCCGTTCGAAATGCCTTTTACCCCCGCGGCTTGATGGCCGTGGGGAAGCGGACAAAACTATGGCGATATTGAGGCAGCCGGCGAAAGCCGCGCGACATCAAGCTGGAACAAGCGCCGGGCATCGAATCCGGGGCGGCCGGATTGAGGACAACGAGCGATGAGACTGACAGGTGCTCTTCTGCGGGCGATGCTCGTGGTCTTGCTGATTGCGACCCCCTCGGTCCTGCTGCCGGGCACGCATCCCGAGACCGCTCAGATCGTGGCCCTCGTCGCGCTGCTCGCGGCTCTCTTCACGCTCATCGAGTACAATTCCCACTACCCGAGCCTGGTCGAGTTCCGGGACGCCCCGCCGTTCAACCGACTCCGGTTCTGTGCGCTCTTCGCCTGCGTGTTCTTCCTTACCGTGATCGCCCGCGGGCAGGCCGTGCCGACGACGATCACCGATTTCTTCTCGGTCGTCGGCGTCCGCGTGGGCGAGCTGATCGATTTCCCCTATTCGCCGGTCCGGCTCGTCCTGCTGATGATGCCGGCCGACAGCCCCGACGCGCTCCTGCAGGACCTGCGGACGGCGGCGGGGCTGAGCTATCTCATCTCGATCCTGTCGCTGGTCGCTTTTGCGCTGGTCATGTGGCTCGCCCACTGGCCCGCCCGCCACGGCGGCTTCAACGTCTGGGTCAACCTGCCGACCTTCGATCCGACCGCCGGCGGCGACGTCGTCGACCGTCTGCAGCGGGATGCCCAGGTCAACCTCGTGCTGGGCTTCCTGCTGCCCTTCATCATCCCGGCGGTCGTGAAGGTGACTTCAGCAATTCTTAACCCGATCTCGCTAGACAACCCCCATACGTTGATCTGGACGACCACCGCATGGGCCTTTCTGCCGGCATCCCTCTTCATGCGCGGGATCGCGCTCCACCGCGTCGCGCAGATGATCCGCAACCAGCGCCTGCGCGCCTACGCGGCCGCAAAGGAAGAGGGCATGGCTACCGCCTGATCGCGGTCTGCATCCTGCTTTGGCTCGTCTTCGGCACGGGCCTCTTCGCCGAGACGATCCGGATTGCGACCTATGCCGCGCCCCTGTCGCGTGACGGTCCGGGCCTGCTCCTCAGAGACATCCTGGAGGGCGACGAGCAGAGCGCAGCCGCGTCAGAGGTCGTGCGAGAGATCGCGCCTGACATCCTGGTGCTGACCGATTTCGACTACGACGCGAACGCCGCAGCGCTCCGCGCCTTTGGCGAGCTTGCGGGCGGCTTCGATCACCACTTCGCCCTCCGCCCGAATGCCGGCCTGGCGACGGGGCTCGATCTCGATGGCAACGGACGGCCGGGCGAGGCGCGGGATGCCCAGGGCTACGGGCGATTTGCCGGCGACGGGGGCCTCGCGATCCTTTCGCGATGGTCGGTCGATACGGACAACGTGCAGGACTTCTCGGCGCTGCTCTGGCGAGATCTGCCGGGGGCGCGTTTGCCGCGGCTCGACGGTGACCCCTTTTTCTCCGCCGAGGCAGAGGGGATTCAGCGGCTGTCATCCACCGGCCATTGGATCGTTCCGATTGCCGCCCCGGGGGGACGTATATCGCTCCTGGTCTCCTCCGCGACGCCGCCCGTCTTCGACGGACCGGAGGATCGCAACGGGTTGCGCAACCGCGACGAACTCCGCCTCTGGGAGGCGCTGCTCGATGGCGGGATCGGAGAGGCCCCCGAAGGACACTACGCCTTCACGGGCAACACGAACCTCGATCCACGCGATGGAGAGGGGTCCTCTGCCGCCATGGCGGCCTTCCTCGCCCGCGGCGACATCCAGGACCCCCGGCCCGAAAGCGCCGGCGCCGCGGCGGCCGGGGATCCCAACGACACCGCCAACTGGCAGGACCCCGTGCCGGGCAACCTCCGGGTGTCCTACGTGCTTCCCTCCGCCGACTGGACCGTTCTCCGTTCGGGGGTCTTCTGGCCCACCGCCGGGTCGAGCGGAGCGACGCTCCTGGGCCGGGACGGCAATCGCGCCGGCCCGCACAGGCTCGTTTGGGTCGATGTCTCACGGTGAGGTGGGGCCTCTC
Source organism: Histidinibacterium aquaticum (assembly GCF_008710275.1). Taxonomy (GTDB): domain Bacteria; phylum Pseudomonadota; class Alphaproteobacteria; order Rhodobacterales; family Rhodobacteraceae; genus Oceanicola; species Oceanicola aquaticus. Next base: position 177,933 of record NZ_VYQE01000005.1, on the reverse strand, counting down.
CCTTGACCCCCGGTTCACCCCGGGATAGCGCCACAGCGCTCAGACAAGATCGCGTGAGGCGCAGAATGGCGAACCCTTCCCTTCTCATCCTTCCCGGTGACGGCATCGGCCCCGAAGTCATGGCGGAGGTCAGGAAGGTAGCCGACTGGTTCGGCAGCCAGGGCCTCGTCTTCGACATCGACGAGGATCTGGTCGGCGGCGCGGCCTACGACGCACACGGCACGCCCCTCACCGACGCCACGATGGAAAAGGCTCAGGCGGCCGACGCCGTTCTCCTCGGGGCCGTCGGCGGCCCGAAGTACGACACGCTCGACTTCTCCGTGAAGCCCGAGCGCGGCCTGCTGCGCCTGCGCAAGGAGATGGACCTCTACGCCAACCTCCGCCCGGCCCAGTGCTTCGACGCCCTCGCGGACTTCTCCTCGCTCAAGACCGAGGTCGTCTCGGGTCTCGACATCATGATCGTCCGGGAGCTGACCTCCGGCGTCTACTTCGGCGAGCCCCGCGGCATCGTCACCGAGGGCAACGAGCGCGTCGGCATCAACACCCAGCGCTACACCGAGAGCGAGATCGCGCGCGTTGCCCGCTCCGCCTTCGAGCTGGCCCGCCGCCGCGGCAACAAAGTCTGCTCGATGGAGAAGGCCAACGTCATGGAATCGGGCATCCTCTGGCGTGAAGTCGTCCAGAAGGTCCACGACGAGGAATATCCCGACATCGAGCTGTCGCACATGTACGCGGACGCGGGCGCGATGCAGCTCACCCGCTGGCCCAAGCAGTTCGACGTGATCGTCACCGACAATCTCTTCGGCGACCTGCTGTCGGACCTCGCCGCCATGCTCACCGGCTCGCTCGGGATGCTGCCCTCCGCCAGCCTCGGCGCGCCCATGGCGAACGGCCGGCCCAAGGCGCTTTACGAGCCCGTCCACGGCTCGGCGCCGGATATTGCCGGACAGGGCAAGGCCAACCCGATCGCCTGCATCCTGAGCTTCGCGATGGCCCTGCGCTATTCCTTCGATCGCGGCGACGAGGCCGCGCGGCTCGAGAAGGCGGTGGAAGCCGTCCTCGCCAAGGGCCTGCGCACGGCCGACCTCCTGGGCGAGGAGGGCCGGCAGCCGGTCTCTACCTCCGAAATGGGTGACGCCATCGTCGCGGCCCTCGCCGAGAGCTGAGGCCGCTTGGCCGCCCCCGCCCCCGGAGCGGCAGACGCCCCTGCGCTGCAGGAGACGCGCGATGCATGGTAATCTGAAGGGCGCGCTGACCGCGCTCCTCGCCTTCGGCATCTTCGCCACGCACGACGTGCTGGTGAAGGTGCTCGGCGGCACCTACTCGCCCGTCCAGCTCGTGTTCTTCTCGGTCCTCCTCAGCTTCCCGCTGATGACCGTGATGCTGGTCGCCGACGCGAAGCCCGGCACGTTGCAGCCCGTCCACCCCTGGTGGGTGGCTCTGCGCACCGGGGCCGCCGTTATGACCGGCCTCTCCGCCTTCTACGCCTTCTCCGTCCTGCCGCTGGCGCAGGTCTACTCGATCCTCTTCGCCTCCCCCCTCATCATCACGGTGCTCGCCATCCCCGTCCTCGGGGAGCGGGTCCGCCTGCGCCGCTGGGCGGCGGTCATCGTCGGTCTCATCGGCGTCGTCGTGGTGCTGCGCCCGGGCTCGACCGCGCTCTCCCTGGGCCACCTGGCCGCGCTCCTCGCGGCATTCGGGAGCGCGACGGCCTCGATCGTCGTCCGCCGCATCGGGGCGGACGAGCGCCCGGTCGTTCTGCTGCTCTACCCAATGGTCGCAAACGTCGTCCTGATGGGGGCCGCGCTCTACTGGGTCTACGAGCCGATGCCGGTGGAGCATCTCGGCCTGCTCTTCCTGCTGTCCATGATGGGCTGGACCGCCGGCTGGCTGATCGTCTCGGCCTACAACGCCGGCGAGGCGGCGATCGTCGCCCCGATGCAATACTCGCAGATCCTCTGGGCCTCGGCCTACGGGCTGATCTTCTTCGACGAGAGCATCGACCTCTGGACCGGGATCGGCGCGGGAATCATCATCACGAGCGGTCTCTATATCGTCCTCCGCGAGAGCCGGACGGGCGCATCCGGAACCCGCCCCGTGCTCCGGACACGCTCTCGCCCGGAGACCTCAACGAGCTTCCGCATCGGCCCGGTCCTGCGCCTTCGCGGCAAGCATCCGGACGCAGATTGACGCTTGCAAATCCCCGCCCGCGAAGCTACGCGTCCGCCACGGTCGGAGTGTAGCTCAGCCTGGTAGAGCACTGTCTTCGGGAGGCAGGGGTCGTGAGTTCGAATCTCGCCACTCCGACCAAACTCACCAAAAATCCTATCGCTCGCCCCACGCGGTCGCACTGGTCGGTGCGAGCCAACCTTTCAGTTGCTTGGTTGTGATATTTCGACTATCCATGAAATATGGAATCGAAATACCTCGATCAGCTCGCCGCCTTGGCGCATCCACAACGACTCGCGCTGTTTCGGCTGCTCGTCAGGCGCTATCCGGACGAGCTTTCTGCCGGTGAGATCGCGGAGACGCTCGGCACCCGGCTCAGCACGCTCTCGACCTATCTCAACAGCCTCCGGCAAGCGGGCCTGATCCTGCAAGCCCGGGAGGGACGGTCCCTGCTCTACCGGGTCGACATGGGCCGGTCCGGCGCGCTGATGTCCTACCTGTTCGAGGATTGCTGCCGCGGCCGCCCCGAACTCTGCCCGACACCTTTCGCCGAACGGCGGGACGAGGCGAGACTGTCGCGCCCCTTCAACGTCCTCTTCGTCTGCACCGGTAATTCGGCCCGCTCGATCTTCGGCGAGGCGCTGCTCAGAGACATCGGCGGCGGGCGCTTCCGCGCGTATTCCGCCGGGACGGCGCCCTCCTCCAGTCTGAACCCCTTCGCCCTGCGGGTTCTGGAGGCGAACGGTCACGAGACGTCGACCCTGCGCGCCAAGGACGTCACCGAGTTCCGCGAGGGCACCGCGCCACGCATGGACTTCGTCTTCACCGTTTGCGACCGCGCGGCGAACGAGGACTGCCCGGCCTGGCCCGGACAGCCCGTCACCGCACACTGGGGGCTGCCGGACCCGGTGAAGGCGACCGGCACCGAGGCCGAGAAGCGGCTTGCCTTTCATGGGGCCTACAGCGCGCTTCGACAGCGCATCGAGCTCTTCACCGCCCTGAATATCGACACCCTCGACCGAATGGCGCTCCAGGCCGCGGTCGACGACCTCGCCGTCAGGAAGGACCCGGCATGACCACCTACGCGCTCAACGGCCTCGGCCGGATCGGCAAGCTCGCCCTGCGTCCGCTTCTGGAAAGCGGCGCGGAGATCGCCTGGATCAACGACGCTGTCGGTGACGCGGAGATCCACGCCCACCTGCTGGAATTCGACAGCGTCCACGGGCGGTGGACGGCGGAGTTCTCGTACGAGCCCGGCGCGGTGACGATCGACGGCACTCGCTTGCCGCTTCACTCGGAGCGGGACCCGTCCAGGCTGCCGCTCGATGGCGTGGACGTGGTGATCGACTGTACCGGTGCCTTCAAGAATGAGTCGGCGCTCGCCCCCTACTTCGCCGCCGGCGTCCGGAAAGTCGTGGTCAGCGCGCCGGTCAAGGACGGCCCCACGGCGAACATCGTCTACGGTGTCAACCAGGAGACCTACGACCCGGCCGCACACCATATCGTCACGGCCGCGAGTTGCACGACCAACTGCCTCGCCCCCGTGGTAAAGGTAATCCACGAGGGGCTGGGCATCCGTCACGGCTCGATCACCACGATCCACGATGTCACGAACACGCAGACGATCGTCGACCGGCCCGCCAAGGATCCGCGTCGCGCTCGCTCTGCGCTGAACTCCCTGATCCCGACGACGACCGGCTCGGCCACGGCGATTACGCTGATCTATCCCGAACTGAAGGGCCGGCTGAACGGCCACGCCGTGCGGGTGCCGCTGCTGAACGCCTCGCTCACCGACTGCGTCTTCGAGGTCGCGCGTGAGACGACGGCGGAAGAGGTGAACGCGCTGCTGAAGGAGGCCGCCGACGGCCCGCTCAAAGGCATCCTGGGTTACGAGACGCGGCCGCTCGTCTCGGCCGACTACGTCAACGACCGCCGCAGCTCCATCGTCGACGCGCTGTCCACCATGGTCATCGCGGGCACGCAGGTGAAGATCTACGCCTGGTACGACAACGAGATGGGCTACGCGCACCGGCTGGTCGATGTCGCCCGTATGGTCGGGCGAACACTATGAGCCGTCCCGAGGGGCTCTCCGCCTATATCGCCGTCACCGCCGCCTATTGGGCTTTCATGCTCACCGATGGCGCTCTGCGCATGCTGGTTCTGCTGCATTTCCACACGCTCGGCTTCTCGCCGGTGCAGCTGGCCTACCTCTTCGTGCTCTACGAGATCGCCGGGATCGTGACCAACCTCTGCGCCGGCTGGATCGCCGCGCGCTTCGGCCTGACCTCGACCCTCTACGCCGGGCTTTCGATCCAGGTTGTGGCCCTCCTCGCCCTCGCCGGGCTGAACCCGCAGTGGGCGCTCTGGGCTTCGGTCGCCTATGTCATGGCGGTGCAGGGAGCCTCCGGCGTGGCGAAGGACCTTTCCAAGATGAGCGCGAAGAGTGCGGTCAAGGTCCTCGCCCCGGCGCAGCGGGGCGGGCTCTTCCGCTGGGTGGCGGTGCTCACGGGATCCAAGAACGCGGTGAAGGGGCTGGGCTTCCTGCTCGGCGCGGCCCTGCTCGCCCTTGTGGGCTTCGTCCCTGCCGTCCTTGCGATGGCCGCGGTCCTGGCCGTGATCCTCCTCGCCGTCGTGCTCCGGATGCCCGGGGGCCTGCCGCAGGGCTGGAAAGGCGCGAAGTTCGCCGAGGTCTTCTCCAAGGACCGCAACATCAACTGGCTCTCGGCGGCACGGGTCTTTCTCTTCGGCGCGCGGGATGTCTGGTTCGTCGTCGGTATCCCGATCTACTTCTACGCGGTCCTGTCGGACGGGTCGGAGGCCGGCGACCGCGCGGCCTTCTTCATGATCGGCAGCTTCATGGCGGTCTGGACCATCCTCTACGGCGGCGTTCAGGCCTCGGCGCCGCGCCTGCTGCACGCCGCCGACCGGCCGGAAGCCGAACTCGTCGAAGAGGCCCGGCGGTGGGCCGGCCTTCTCTTCGCCGTTCCGGCGGCCCTGGCCGTGCTGGTCTGGGTGGCAGGCGACCCGGCGCCCTGGCTCACGGTATCGCTTGTCGCGGGCCTGCTGGTCTTCGGAGCGATCTTCGCGGTGAACTCGTCGCTCCACTCCTACCTGATCCTCGCCTTCTCGAAGTCCGAGCGGGTCACGATGGACGTGGGCTTCTACTACATGGCCAATGCGACCGGGCGGCTGCTCGGTACGTTGCTGTCGGGCCTCACCTACCAGCTGGGCGGACTGCCTCTCTGCCTCGGAACGGCCGCGATTCTCGTCGGGCTCAGCTGGCTGGGCGCGGGCAAGCTCGACGCGCACACACCATCGAGAGCCCCGGCATGAGTACCTTCGAACGCTACCTCAGCCTCTGGATCGCCCTCGCGATGGTCGGGGGGATCGCGCTCGGCACCCTCGTCCCGGGCGTGGTGGAGGCCATTGCCGCCGCGGAGGTCGCCTCGATCAACCTCGTCGTCGCCGTGCTGATCTGGGCGATGGTCTATCCGATGATGGTGGGCGTGGACTTCGGTGCGGTGGCGGGGATCGCCAGGCAACCGAGGGGCCTGCTCATCACGCTGGCGGTCAACTGGCTCATCAAGCCCTTCACCATGGCCGCCCTCGCGGTGCTCTTCTTCGACCATGTCTTCGCGAGCTTCATCTCCCCGGAGGACGCCGCACAGTACACCGCCGGCCTGATCCTGCTGGGGGCCGCGCCCTGCACCGCCATGGTCTTCATCTGGTCCCAACTCACCAGGGGCGACGCGACCTACACGCTCGTGCAGGTCTCGGTGAACGACCTGATCATGGTCGTGGCCTTCGCACCCATCGTCGCTCTCCTGCTCGGGGTCACCGATATCGTGGTCCCCTGGCAGACGCTGGTCCTGGCAACGGTGCTCTACGTCGCCCTGCCCCTCCTCGCCGGTCTGCTGACCCGTCGACGACTGGGCGGACCGGAGTCCGTCGCCCGCTTCGCTGCCAGGGCCAAGCCCTGGTCCGTCCTCGGCCTGGTCCTGACGGTTCTCATCCTCTTCGGCCTTCAGGGCGAAGTCATTCTCGAGCGGCCTGCGGTCATCGCGCTCATCGCGGTTCCGATCCTGATACAGAGCTACGGCATCTTCGCCCTGGCCTACGGCGCGGCCTACGCGCTCAAGGTCCCTCACCGCATCGCGGCCCCCTGCGCCCTGATCGGCACATCGAACTTCTTCGAGCTCGCGGTCGCGGTCGCCATCAGCCTCTTCGGGCTGAACTCCGGCGCCGCACTTGCGACCGTCGTCGGAGTGCTGGTCGAGGTCCCGGTGATGCTCTCGCTCGTCGCGCTCGCCAACCGCACACGCCCGCGTTTCGCACCCGGCTGACGCCTCTCAACCCATTGGCAACCGGCCCGGACCCTGCTTAGGGTCCGCCCCGGAAAAGGAAGGCCTGAGGCCAATGGTAAGAAGTCTGCTGCCGCTCGGGGCCCTGCTCCTCGGCTCCGCGTTTCTGCTCTTCGCAGGCGGGGTCAACGGGCTGATCCTGCCCGTCCGGGGCGAGATCGAGGGCTTCAGCGCGAGCGCGCTCGGTCTGCTCGGGACGGGCTGGGCGCTGGGGTACGTGGCGGGCTGCCTGCTCACGCCACGCCTCGTCGCGCGAGTGGGCCACATCCGCTCGTTCGGCGCGATGTGCGCCATCGCCTCCATCGCCGTCCTGCTGTCTCTTCTGATGCTCACCCCGTGGGTCTGGATTCCCCTGCGCGGCATCTCGGGCTTCTGCTTCGCCGGCGCCGCGATGATCGTTGAGAGCTGGCTGAACGAGCGCGCGGACCGGAACTCCCGGGGGCGGATCTTCGGCGTCTACACGATGGTCAATCTCGCGGCGACCACGGCCGGGCAACTGGCCCTCACACTGGGCGACCCCTCGGGCTTCTTCTTCTTCGTGCTGGCGGCACTGGTCTACAGCATGGCCCTGCTTCCCACTGCGCTCTCGGCCACGACGACGCCGACCGCGCTGGCGAGCGTGTCGCTGGACCTGCCGGCGCTCTGGCGCAACTCGCCCATCGCCGTCTTCGCCGTCCTCATGACCGGGCTCTCCAACGGGTCATTCGGAGCCCTCTCCGCCGTCTATGCCGCCCGCGTCGGCCTCACCCTGCGGGAGGTCGCCTTTTTCGCCAGCGTTCCAATCCTCGCCGGCGCCCTCGCGCAGATCCCGGTGGGCGAGCTTTCAGACAGGTTCGACCGGCGGAAGGTCCTGATCGGGATCGCCGCCCTGGCGCTGGTCGCCGATGGTATCTTCGTCCTCGTTTCGCCCAGCGGCACCTGGGCGAACCTCGCCACCGCCGGAATCTTCGGTGCGGCGGTCTTCTCGATGTATCCACTGATCGTGGCGCATGCGAACGACCACGCCTCGCCCGGCACGTACTTCCAGGTCAGCGGCGGTCTGCTGCTTGTCTTCGGGATCGGCTCGATCATCGGCCCCACCGTCGCCGGCTTCGCGATGACGGCCTACGGCTTCACCAGCCTGTTCTGGGTGACCGCGGGCGGGCACGTCCTGCTCATCATCTTCGCGGTGCTCCGGCTGCGGGCCCGGCCCGGCGTCGCGCAGGAGGACAAGACGGCGTTCAAGGTCCAGCCCATCGTTCGAACCTCGACGCCCGAGACCCTGGTCCTGGCCGAAGGCGAAGAGGGCACCGCCGAGCCGACGTGAGGCTCAGATCCGGACGACGTGGTTGTCCCAGTTCCGCGCCTCGGCAAGCCGCAGCGGCCGGAGCGCGTCGCCCTCGATGCGGTGCAACCCGCCCAGGCCGTCCGTCGCGAAGAGCCGGCCGCGCTGCGCGGCGACACCGCAGACGTCCGCACGCCGGACCGACGCGCGGAACGACCCATCTCGCCCGAACAGATGCACCCGCCCCCCTCGGGGCGAAGTGATCGCGACACGGTCGGCCGTCATCGCGATGCTCCCTGCGTAGCCGTCCATCGCCATCTGTTCGGCAAGATCGGTCGCGCAAAGGACCGGAGCCCCGCCCCGGCGATGTAGCCCCACCAGCGGCGCGGGATCGGGCAGCGGCCCCTGCCATTGCATGGCGAATCCGACCTGGCCATCGTGCTCGGCGAGGTGGCGGATCGAGTTGCGATGCAGGCCGGGGTCCAGCTCGACGACCTCCTCCACCCCGCCCGAGACACTGACGTAGGCCAGGTTCGGGCGCATGGTGTCGATGTTGAGCTTCTCCCGTCCCCGGTCGGGATGCGTCCGGATGCCGCCGTTCGCCACGGCCAGGATGTCGCCGGGCAGGGTCAGCATGTCGTGAGGGCCCGTGCCGCCGCTCTCGATCTCGCCCATGCGTCGGTAGCCGTCGTCCCGGGACCAGAGGCCGATCTTCCCTTCGCCGGTCTCGTAGGCGTTCTCGGCGGTGCAGAGGATTGCCCCGTCGGCCAGGAAGGCGCCGTGACCGTAGAAGTGCCGCCCCTCCGGCGCTTCGAGCCGGCGGATCAGGCTGCCCGAGGCGCAGTCGATGACCAGCGCGAACGTTCCGGGTCGGCGGGCGAAGGCCACGGCCTCCGGTGCGTGCGGATGCGCGCAGGCGGCGTGTCCGCGGTCGGGAAGGGAGACGCGGAAGAGGTCGGCACCCTGCTCCGTGAGCCCGAACAAGGCGAAGGAGCCGTCGGCCTCCCGGGCGGCGGCGAGGAAGGCCGGAGCCCCCGCATCGGCCCAGGAGAGTTGCGGCACGGTCGCCGCGGCGGCGAGGCTGGCGAGGAATCCCCGGCGTGTCGGCATTTCAGTCTCCATCCGTCGCGTTGAAGCCCTCGGTAACCCCGAGCTCCGCGCCGATTTCGCCGGCGACGGCGTCGGAGACGGCCTCGACGCGCTGCTGCAGGATTTCCACGCGTAGCCGGCTTGCAGGCTCCTCGACCCCTGCGAAGGTCGGGTCTTCGAGGGACCGCGCCTCCTCCAGTGCCGCCTCGAAGGCCTCCTCGGTTCGGGGGATCGGGGCGTCCGTCAGCGCCTCGGCCAGTTCGCCCAGCGCCTCCAGCGAGAGGATCACGTTGCGCAGCGATCGTTCCGACCGCCAGGCCTCGGCCCTGCGCGGGCGGGGGCGATCGAAGGTGCCGAGCGGACGCCCGAGCCGCTGTTGGGCAGTGAAGGCGAGTCCCGTCTGCAGGGCCGTGTAGAGCGCCTGCTCCGCCTCCGCCCGGCTGAGGTAGGTGGCGTTCCCGGCCTCCCCGGCGGTGAGCAGCGCGGGCCCGGCAGTCTCCTGCCACTCGTTGGCGAGGTCGTCCGCCATCCGGGCAAGATCGGTGGCGATGGCGGTGACCAGCGCGCAGGTATAGCTCCCCGCCTCGTAGCCCGCGAAACCCTCGTCGTAGATCAGGTATTCGAGCGCGTAGAGCCCGCGCCCGGCGACCGAGACCTCGGCGAAGCTCTCGCTGTCCCCGGCCGCCGGGTCCTCGTCGGCGACGAGCCGGGCGAGGGTCGAGGGGATCATGCCGCGTGTATCGGGCCAGAAGGCGATGGCGAGCCCGCGGCCGTCCTCCTCGACCGGACCGAACCCGAGATGCGAGACCCCCATCCAGGCGTCGAAGGCCTCGTGGAAGGCGGGCCGGGCGCCCTCGGCGGTGCAGTCAGACGAGGCGGCCCCGGCGAGGTCGGCGGCCTCTGAGGCGAAGCGCTCGAAGCCGGGGAGGATATGTCCCTCGACCGCCTCCTCTACTCCGGCCACGGCCGGACATGCGATCAGGGCGAGACAGGCGGCGAGCGGAAGGCGGGTCATCAGAGGCTCTCCAGGTAGCGGATCAGGGCGGCGCGGTCCTCGGGCGACAGGTCGACGACGCGGTCGCGTGCCGCTTGCGCCTCTCCCCCGTGCCAGAGGACGGCCTCGAGCAGCGACCGCGCCCGGCCATCGTGGAGGTAGGTGCTGTGCCCGTTGACCTGCGGTGTCAGACCGATCCCCCAGAGCGGCGGCGTCCGCCATTCCTGCCCGTCGGCCCGGCCCTCGGGCCGGTTGTCGGCCAGCCCCTCGCCCATGTCGTGCAACAGGAGGTCCGTGTGCGGCCAGATCAGCTGGAAACTTTGCTCCGGCTGGTCGGCCAACCGGTGGGTCACGTGCTTCGGCGTGTGACAGGAGGTGCAGCCGGTCTCGTAGAAGACTTCCTTGCCCCGCAGGACCTCGGGAGCGTCCATGTCGCGGCGCGCGGGAACCGCGAGATTGCGGCTGTAGAAGGTGACAAGGTCGAGCGCCTCCGCATCGATCTCGAACTCGCGCTCGTCGCCGTCCCCGTGCGGCGCCGCACGGCAGTCGGGCTGGCCGGCGGTACAGTCGCCCCAAGGCGCCGTGAAGATCGGGTTCGAGATGCCGATGTCTCCCGTGAAGGCCGAGGCGCTCTGCTCGCGGATCGTCGGAGAGCCGGCTTTCCAGCCGAACCGGCCCAGCATCGGGCGTTCGTGCTCCTGCGACCAGACGATCTGCGCACGGCCCGAGATACCATCCCCGTCGGCGTCGTCCGGATCGGCGGCAGCGAGGATGTCGGCAGCCGGGATCGCCTCCAGCAGGCCGAGCCCGATCATCTGCGGCGCCACGCGGGGCGAGATCATCGCGTCCTCGGCGAGTGGGCCGTAGCCGAGGTCCTCGGCCCGCCACTCCGGCGTCCTGAGCGAGGCGGTCTCGCCGCCTGCCAGCGGCACCTCGGTTTCGGTCCAGCTCACCCCGAGCCGGTACTCGGCGGGATGGCCCTGAACCGCGAAGTCCTGCAGCTGACCGCCGTAGATCGGATCGGGCCGCGTGCGGGCGGTCTCCTCGTTACGCACCGAAAGCAGGAAGGCCTCGATCTCCGACATCGGAGCCTCCGGCGGCGCCGGAATCGAAACCCGTAGGAACATCGAGGTGGCGTCGTCGTCTGGACCGTTCGGCGGGTGGCCCCGGCCGTCCTTCAGGTGACACCGCTGGCAACTGCGCGCGTTGTAGAGCGGGCCGAGCCCGTCCGACGCGAGGGTTGAGGCGGGCGAGGAAACCCAGAGCTTCCGGAACAGCCCGTTGCCCACCTTGAAGTCGAGCTCGCGCTCGAAGCTGATGTTGCCCGAGGCCTGCGAGAAGGCGTCGGCATCGGACCTAGCCCTGACGGTCGCGCCGCCGCCCGGGTTTGCCTCGAAGGGTTCGGGCTCGGAAAAATCTCCGGTCAGGGCGGTGACGACAGCGATTCTCTCCGCCTCTTCCTCAGTTCGCGGCACGACGTCGAGAAACGGCGAGGACAGATCGTCGCCCGGCCCGGCATGGCCGACGACCGCCGCGAGGCCGAGGGTTGCGACAAGAAGTACCTGCAGCCGCATATGGAAGGTCTTTCGCTGATCCGTTTTCCTGAGTAATATCGTCGGCAATTAGGGGAGTCGATCCCTCCCGCTCTGGCAGGAGAAGGCTGACAGGATGACGGCAATGGCCCTTGCTGGCGAACAAGTACCCGAAACCGATGGCATTTCGGCGCTGACACCCGGGGACCGCGACCTTCTGGGCCGGCTCCGCATGACCGGGATGCGCTGCCGTGCCGCAGCGCGAAGCGATCTATTTGACACCTGCGCGGCCCTCGGCTCCGACCGCGAGGCCGGTTCGGCGGCCTTCGCCGAGGCGCTCATGCGGTCTCTCGACCAGGTTCCGGGTCGCCGCTGGGTTCTCTACCGCCCCGGCAGCCGGGACGTGAGCTTTGACGAGCGCTGGCTTCTCGCCCTGATCGACGCGCTCCGGCGGGGCGACGAGGACAGCGCGACCTTCCTGATCCGCCGCCGCATTGCCCATGCCGACCGCCGGCCGCTCGGATTTCTCGCGGCGGGGCTCGCGAGGACACTTGAAGCAGCTTAGAATTATTCTAAACTAGAGGAAGCCGCGGGACGGGATCGTCCCCGACAGAACGGAAAGGAACGACCATGCCTGAGACTGCGATTTCCCTCAGCCCCTCCGCCCGCGAAGCCATCGCAGAGGCGCTCAACCAGTCCGTCGCGGAGACGGCCGTCACGACGATGCTCGCGCAGAACTTCCACTGGAACGTGACCGGCATGGCCTTCGGCCCGCTTCACGCGCTCTTCCAGGAAATCTACGAGGATCACTTCCAGGGACAGGACGACCTCGCCGAGCGCATCCGCGCGCTCGACGCCCACGCCGAAGGCATGCTGGCCGGGATGCTCAAGCGGTCCAAAGTCGAAGAGGCCGACGGCACCCAGTCCGACAAGGAGATGATCGAGCGCCTGATGAAGGCCGAAGAGCAGCTCGCCTCCACCCTCTCGGGCCTCGAGCACATCGCCTCGGAAGCCGGCGACACGCTGACCGAGGACCTGGCGATCGAGCGCGGCCGCACCCACGAGAAGTTCGCCTGGATGCTGCGCGCCCACCTGCAGGGCTGAGCGAGGCCTACGCCGCGAAGGGGGGCTTCACGCCCTTCTTCGCGCACTTCTTCAGATAGGCTTCGGTCCAGTGGGTATACTTGCCCATGTCGGATTGCTGGTGCCGCAGCATCACCACGAAAGCCTCCTGATGTTCCGGCTTCTTCAGCGCCTTGAACATCTTCTTCTGCGGCTTCGTCATCGAACACCCGATGCAATGACCCTCGCGGCGGAACTTGCACACGTCGATGCAGGGGCTCGGCACCTTCTTCTTTTTGGCCATCGGGGTCTCCGGGTCTCGTTTAACGTCAACGGGCGGCCCACAGGGGCCGCCCGCCAAACCTAATATCCGTCGGCGTTACTGGAAGACCGCGTCGGGATCGTCGAGGCTGTCGGAGCCCTCGAATCCGATCTGGTCGACGTCCAGCGCGGCCACGGCCCGCTCGATCGACCGCGTCTGGCTGACCAGCGCGTCGACGGCATCCATGATGAGGGCCTCGCCGCCGTCGTTGCCCCGCGCCAACATCTGGTCGTAGGCGTAGCCCGCCTCGGCCGCCGCCTTGAGCTGGCCGAGCTCCGCCATCGTCGCATTGAGATCGGCCGTGAGGGCGGCATCGACCTCCGGATCCGCCGCGGCGACGAGATCGGAGACGGACGGGCCCGAGGTGACGGTGCCGTCGATTCCCACGTACTCGCCCACGTAGACGTTCCGGATGCCCAGACCGTCGTAGAAGTGGCTGTTGTGGGTGTTGTCGGAGAAGCAGTCGTGCTCTTCCTCGGGGTCGTTGAGCATGACGCCGAGCTTCATGCGCTCACCCGCCTGCTCACCGTAGGAGAGCGACCCCATGCCGGTGAGAATGGCGCGCAGACCGGCCGCCTCGTCTTCGGTCACCGCAGCGCGGGCCTCGCCTTCGGGGGCCCACTGCGCGGCCATCCACTCGAGGTCCGACACCAGCAGGTCCGTCGCCGCCTGCAGGTAATCCGCCCTCCGGTCGCAGTTGCCGTTGGTGCAGTCCTCGCCCTGGGCATAGTCGGTCCAGGGACGCTCGCCCGCTCCGGGATCGGTGCCGTTCAGGTCCTGCCCCCAGAGCAGGAACTCGATAGCGTGGTAGCCGGTCGCCACGTTGGCTTCGACCTCGTCGGCCTCGTGCAGGGTCTCTTCCAGCAACTCGGGCGTGATCTCGGAGGCGTCGATCTCTTCGCCGGAGAGCGTGAAGGTCTCGTTGGCGACGACGTTCAGGCCCGCATACTGGTTCTCGTCGGTCGGTCCGCCGTAGGAGGCATCGACGTAGTCGATCAGGCCCTCGTCGAGCGGCCAGGCGTTCACCTTGCCCTCCCAGTCGTCGACGATCGGGTTCCCGAAGCGGAAGACCTCCGTCTGCTGATAGGGCACCCGCGCCTCGATCCAGGCAGTCCTTGCGGCCTGCAGGGTCTCGGCGGAGGGCTCCGCGATCAGCGCCTCGACGGCGCTCTGCAATTCCTGCGCGAGCGTGAGGCTGTCGCCGTAGGCGGCCTCGCCGATATCGGCATAGGTCTGCAGAACCGCGGATTTCTCCTGGGCGATGGCAGGCGCGGCAAAGGCGGTCGCGAGGGCGAGGCCCGCGGTCAGCGTTCGGGTCATGAAGGTCCTTTCGTCAGACGGGTCAGTGATAGAGCGCCCCGGCCGGCATGGCCGCGGGCCTCCGCAGGTCGAGAGAGACCGACTGCGCGAGCGACAGCGCCATGGGCACGACGTCGGCCCGCATCAGCAGGCAGCCGATGAGCATCGCGTCCTCGCGCTCGCCCGCGCCGGCGACCGAGCAGAAGAGCGCGAAGGCGGCCTCGTCGGCCCCGGCGCAGCGGCAGTCGCGCGCATGGCGCAGAAGCGGCCGGCGGGAATGCTGGAGGGTGAGGGTCATGAGATCATCGAAACGCGCGAGGGCCAGGTCAGCTCTCCGCGCGCCGAGACGGTCGGCGAAGCCCGCCGCAAGGGAGTCGCGTTCGCCGTCGCCGGCGCACCAGAGACGCAGGGACCGTATCCAGAACGCCTGATCCTCGGGCATCGCGTCCAGGTGTCCGACGGGCGCAGCACCAAAGGATTGGGTCATAACAGTCATCTGCGAAGGTCCGGTCGGGAAAGGCTTGCGACGAGCTTCTGCGGGAATCCCTGACCGAAAGCCTCGGACAAGTCAATCCTTACTTTTTTTGTCGCCCATTTTGCAGGACCGCTGGCCGGGTCCGGACCGCCGTCCCCGAAAAGGCCTCTGGCGCCAAGTCACGGTTAACCGAGCGTTAGGAGCCGCCGCGCCCAATCGTCGTCGATTGCCGGCGCGCGACATGGCCCTCCGGCGCTGCCGAAGGTGCCCAGAAGATGAAGCTCGAGCCGTTCGCCCATGGCCTCGCCACACCCGTCCATGCCGCCCACCGTCCCAACGCGTATCGTCTCGGCGGGAAGCGGTTGCTGGATCTTTCGCTCTGCCTCGCTGCCCTCATGGTGCTCGCTCCGGTGATGGCGTTGATCTGGGCGGCGTTGAAACGGGGCGGCGGCCCGGCCCTCTTCCGGCAGAGGCGCGTCGGAGCGGGCGGCCGGGTTTTCGACTGTCTGAAATTCCGCTCGATGGTGCCGGACGCGGAAGCCGCTCTCTGCGTCCTGCGCGACCAGGACCCTGCCATCGATCGCGAATGGAGGCTCAACCAGAAGCTCTTGAACGACCCCCGCATTACCCCCTTGGGCAACCTTCTTCGGCGGACCAGTCTGGACGAGCTCCCGCAGCTCTGGAACGTCCTGCGCGGCGAAATGAGCCTCGTCGGTCCCCGCCCCTTCACCGTCGAGCAGACGGAACTCTACCGGCAGGCCGGAGGAGCGGCCTACTTCTTGATGCGGCCGGGGCTCAGCGGCGAGTGGCAGGTAAGCGGGCGCGGTCGGACCTCCTTCGCGGATCGGGTCGGCTATGACGATCTCTACTGGCAGCGGCTCTCCCTTGCTCACGACCTCCGCCTGCTTGCAGCAACCCTGCCGGCGGTCCTGCGCGCGAAGGGACAGTGACCCGCTCCACCGGACTTGCGCAGGAGAGCCGCTCGGCGTCTTCTCGGGGCCATGATCGGCAAGCTCGAAATGCTCATCGCCCTCGCGCAGGAGCGCCATTTCGGCCGCGCCGCCGAGAGCCTCGGCCTGACCCAGCCGACGCTCTCGACCGGCATCCGGCAGCTGGAGGATCAGCTCGGTGTCAAACTGGTCCAGCGCGGATCCCGCTTCGGAGGACTGACGCCGGAAGGACAGCGCGCCCTGGTCTGGGCCCGTCAGATTGTCGGCGACACGCGCCGCCTGCGCGACGAGATGCGCTACAGCCGCGAGGGTCTCTCCGGTCACCTCCGGCTCGCCGTCATCCCGACCGCCCTGACCTGGGCCTCCCGCCTCGCCCACGGCTTTGCGCTGAGACATCCGAACGTCGATTTCACCATCATCTCGCGGACATCCGCCGAAATCCTGGAATTGCTGGAGAATCTCGAGATCGACGCGGGCATCTCCTACCTCGACAACGAACCCCTGGGACGGGTCACCACCGAGCTGCTCTACCGCGAGACATACTCGCTCTTCTGTCGGCCGGATCACCCGCTCGCCGACCGGGACGCGGTGGACTGGGCCGACCTCGACGGCATCGACCTCTGCCTTCTGACGCCGGACATGCAGAATCGCCGTATCATCAACCGGCGCTTCATGGAGGAGGGGCTCAGCCCCCGGGCCGCCATGGTCTCGAATTCCACGGTGGTGCTCGTGAACCACGTGATGCTGGGGGGATGGGCGACCATCCTGCCGACCGGCCATGCGGACTTCCTGGCGACGGGGCACGAACTCCGGACCATCCCCATCCAGCAGAGCGACGCGGGGCACGCCGTCGGTCTCGTCGCGGCATATCAGGAGCCGCATACGCCGGTGCTTGGGTCGCTTCTGGACGCGGCGGCGGAGCTCGCTTCGGGGCAGGGTGAACGATAGAATCCGCCTATCGTTTGACGGATCAACGATATTGATTTCGAATGCACCCTGCGGCAGGCAGCAGGCGTATCCGCTCCGGAGCCAGACATGCCCCAATCCCCCCCGGTCGACGACCTTCGTGCGCTGATCGCGCCCTACCTCGACATGGAGGGGCCGCTCCTTCCGATCCTGCACGCGGTCCAGGCGGAGTACGGACATATCCCCGCGCCCGCGATCCCGGTCATCGCCGAGACGCTGAACCTGACCCGCGCCGAGGTGCATGGGGTGGTCAGCTTCTACCACGACTTCCGCGATGCGCCGGCCGGGCGCCATGTCCTGAAAATCTGCCGCGCCGAGGCCTGCCAGGCCGTGGGTGGCTCTGCCCTGTCGCAGCGCGCGCTCGACCGGCTCGGCGTCGACTGGCACGGCACGACGGCCGACGGATCGATCACGGTGGAGCCTGTCTACTGCCTGGGCCTCTGCGCCTGCGGACCGGCCGTCATGGTCGACGAGCGGGTCCACGGGCGGGTCGACGACACCCGGCTGGACGCGATCCTGCAGGAGGTGCGGGCATGAAGATATTCCTCTCCCGCGACAGCGCCTCGAAGGCGCTGGGCTCCGAAGAGGTGGCCGAAGCCATCAAGGCCGAGGCGAAGGCCCGGGGCATCACGGTCGAGCTCGTTCGCACCGGGTCGCGCGGGATGATCTGGCTGGAGCCCTTGGTGGAGATCGACACGCCGGAGGGTCGCCTCGCCTGGGGTCCCATGACTCCGGATGCCGTCCACCGCCTCTTCGACCTCCCCGAGGACGATCCGCTCGCCCTCGGCCCGACCGAAGACCTCGACTGGATGCGCCGGCAGACGCGCCTGACCTTCGCCCGCTGCGGCGTGATCGATCCGCTCGATCTGGCGGCCTACGAGGCGCACGGGGGGCTCGCGGGCTTGCGCCGGGCACTCGAAATGTCGGGAGAGGCGATCATCGACGAGATGAAGCTCTCCGGCCTTCGCGGCCGCGGCGGCGCGGGTTTCCCGACCGGGATCAAGTGGGACACCGTCCGCCTGGCCCGGTCCGACCGGAAGTACATCGTCTGCAACGCCGACGAGGGCGACAGCGGCACCTTCGCCGACCGGATGATCATGGAAGGAGACCCCTTCTCCCTGATCGAGGGCATGGCGATCGCCGGTATCGGGACGGGGGCGAACAAGGGCTTCGTCTACCTGCGCTCGGAGTACCCGGACGCCATCGAGGTCATGCGGGAGGCCGTGGAGATCGCGCGCGCCGCCGGTGTGCTCGGACCCGACGTGCTCGGTTCGGGGCTGGCCTTCGACATGGAGATCCGCGTCGGCGCAGGCGCCTATGTCTGCGGCGAGGAGACCTCGCTGCTCAACTCGCTCGAAGGCAAGCGCGGCGTGGTGCGCGCCAAGCCACCGCTGCCAGCGCTCGAGGGATTCCTCGGCAAGCCCACAGTGGTCAACAACGTCATCTCGCTGGCCACCGTGCCGGTGATCTTCGAGAAGGGCGCCGAGCACTTCGCAAACTTCGGCCTGGGCCGCTCCAGGGGCACGATCCCGATCCAGATCGCCGGCAACGTCGCGCGCGGCGGCCTCTTCGAGACCGCCTTCGGCATGCCACTGGGAGAACTCGTGGAGGACATCGCCGGCGGCACCGCTTCCGGCCGGCCGGTGAAGGCGGTGCAGGTCGGCGGCCCGCTGGGCGCCTACATGAGCCGCGACGAGTTCGACACGCCCTTCGGCTACGAGGAGTTCGACGGCCAGGGCGGGCTGATCGGCCACGCCGGGATCGTCGTCTTCGACGAGACGGCGGACATGCTGGGCATGGCGCGCTTCGCCATGGAGTTCTGCGCGGTGGAGAGCTGCGGCAAGTGCACCCCCTGCCGGATCGGCGCGGTGCGCGGGGTCGAGACCATCGACCGCATCGCCGCCGGAGACCCGGCCGCCGCGCCGCTGCTGACCGACCTCTGCGAGACGATGACCAGCGGTTCGCTCTGCGCCCTGGGCGGCTTCACCCCCTACCCTGTCATGTCGGCGCTGCAGAAATTCCCCGAGGATTTCGCGGGCCGCCGGGAGGCAGCGGAATGACGCCCGCGCTTCGAGGCAAAGGGTCTTCGAAGGCCCTTCCCCACGCGGTTTCGAAACCGCGTTTCCAAGGCGCTTCGAAGCGCCTTCACCGCCACTCGACCGGAGCCCCCGCATGAAGGACTTCATCATCCCCGACGACCGCGACATGGGCACCCCGGCCAGGACCGGCGCCCCGGTCACGCTGACGATCGACGGCTTCGAGGTGACGGTGCCCGGGGGAACCTCCGTCATGCGCGCCGCGGCCGAGGCGGGCCTCTCCGTCCCCAAGCTCTGCGCGACCGATAGCGTCGAGGCCTTCGGCTCCTGCCGGCTCTGCGTCGTCGAGATCGAGGGGCGGCGCGGGACGCCCGCCTCCTGCACGACCCCCGTGACCGAGGGGATGAAGGTCCATACCCAGTCCGACAAGGTCCAGAAGATCCGGCGCGGCGTAATGGAGCTCTACATCTCCGACCACCCGCTCGACTGCCTGACCTGCGCCGCGAACGGCGACTGCGAGTTGCAGGACGCGGCGGGCGAGGTCGGCCTGCGCGACGTGCGCTACACGCCGGGCGAAAACCACTACGACCCGACGACGGGCCACTACCGCTCCCAGTCCGACGCGCGCTGGCGCGGTCCGGAGGAGGCGAACCCGCGCTACATCCCCAAGGACGACAGCAACCCATATTTCTCCTACGACCCGTCGAAATGCATCGTCTGCTCGCGCTGCGTCCGCGCCTGCGAGGAGGTGCAGGGCACCTTCGCCCTGACGATCGAGGGACGCGGCTTCGAAAGCCGCGTCTCCGCCGGGATGGCGGGCGACGATTTCCTCTCGTCGGACTGCGTCTCCTGCGGCGCCTGCGTGCAGGCCTGCCCGACCGCGACCCTGCAGGAAAAGTCCGTGGCCGAGATGGGCACGCCCAACCGCTCTGTCGTGACGACCTGCGCCTATTGCGGGGTCGGCTGCTCCTTCAAGGCCGAGCTCAACGGCGACCGCCTGGTCCGGATGGAGCCCTATAAGCACGGCAAGGCCAACCGCGGGCACAGCTGCGTCAAGGGCCGCTTCGCCTACGGCTACGCCAGCCACAAGGACCGGATCCTCAACCCGATGATCCGGGAGACGATCAACGAGCCCTGGCGCGAGGTCAGCTGGGAGGAGGCGCTGGAGTTCACCGCGACGCGCCTCAAGGGCATCCAGCAGAAATACGGGCAGAAGTCGCTCGGCGTCATCACCTCGAGCCGCTGCACGAACGAGGAGACCTACCTCGTCCAGAAGCTCGCCCGCGCCGTCTTCCGCAACAACAACACCGACACCTGCGCCCGGGTCTGCCATTCCCCCACCGGCTACGGCCTCGGCCAGACCTTCGGCACCTCGGCCGGCACCCAGGACTTCGACAGCGTCGAGCACAGCGACGTCGTCATCGTCATGGGCGCCAACCCCACCGACGGGCATCCGGTCTTCGCCTCGCGGCTCAAGAAGCGCCTGCGCCAGGGCGCGAAGCTCATCGTCATCGATCCGCGCCGGATCGATCTGGTCCGCTCGGCCCATGTCGAGGCGGCGCACCACCTGCCGCTGCGGCCCGGCACCAACGTGGCGGTCATCACCGCCATGGCCCATGTGATCGTGACGGAGGGCCTCTTCGACGAGGCCTTCATCCGCGAGCGCTGCGACTGGGACGAGTTCCAGGACTACGCCGCCTTCGTCAGCGACGAACGGCACGCCCCCGAGACCAACGAGATGCTCACCGGCGTCCCCGCCACCGAGCTGCGCGAAGCGGCCCGGCTCTTCGCGAAGGGCGGCAACGGGGCGATCTACTACGGCCTCGGCGTGACCGAGCACTCCCAGGGCTCGACGACGGTCATGGGCATCGCCAACCTCGCCATGCTCACCGGCAACATCGGCCGGCCCGGCGTGGGCGTGAACCCGCTGCGCGGCCAGAACAACGTGCAGGGCTCCTGCGACATGGGCTCCTTCCCGCACGAGCTGCCGGGCTACCGCCACGTGAAGAATCCCGAGGTCCGCGAGATCTTCGAGCGGGTCTGGGGTGTGGAGATCGACCCCGAGCCGGGCCTGCGCATCCCCAACATGCTCGACGCCGCCGTCGACGGCAGCTTCAAGGGGCTCTACTGCCAGGGCGAGGACATCCTGCAGTCCGACCCGGACACCAAGCACGTCTCGGCCGGTCTCGCCGCCATGGAATGCGTGATCGTCCACGACCTCTTCCTGAACGAGACGGCGAACTACGCCCACGTCTTCCTGCCCGGCTCCACATTCCTCGAGAAGGACGGCACCTTCACCAACGCCGAGCGCCGGATCAACCGCGTGCGCGAGGTGATGAAGCCCCGCAACGGCTACGCCGACTGGGAGGTCACGCAGCTTCTGGCCAACGCCATGGGGGCCGGCTGGACCTACACGCACCCCTCTCAGATCATGGAGGAGATCGCCGCGACGACGCCCTCCTTCGCCGGGGTCAGCTACGAGGTGCTCGAAGAGCAGGGGTCAGTCCAGTGGCCATGCAACGAGGCCCATCCCGAGGGCACGCCGCTGATGCACGTCGACGGCTTCATGCGTGGCAAGGGACGCTTCATCGTCACCGAGTATGTCGCCACCGACGAGCGCACCGGCCCGCGCTTCCCGCTCCTGCTCACCACGGGCCGGATCCTCAGCCAGTACAACGTGGGTGCCCAGACCCGGCGCACGCAAAACACCGTCTGGCACCAGGAGGACGTGCTGGAGATCCACCCCCACGACGCCGAGAACCGCGGTCTGAAGGACGGCGACTGGGTCAAGCTCGCGAGCCGCACCGGGGAGACCGCCCTGCGCGCCAAGGTCACGGACCGGGTGAGCCCCGGCGTGGTCTACACGACCTTCCACCACCCCGGCACGCAGGCCAACGTCATCACCACCGACTATTCCGACTGGGCGACGAACTGCCCCGAGTACAAGGTGACCGCGGTCCAGGTCTCGGCCTCGAACGGGCCCTCCGACTGGCAGGAAGAGTACCAGGAGATGGCCGAGCGCTCGCGCCGCATCCTTCCGGCGGCGGAATGAGCTGGACGCCGGTCAGAACGGCCCGGGGCACCTCGATCCAGCCGGACGGGGCGCGCGAGATCAGCCGCAGCCTGCCGGAAGAGGCGCCCGTGGCGATGGTCTACGACGGCTCGACCCAGGCCGTGATGATGGCGACGCCTCAGGACATCGAGGATTTCGCCACCGGCTTCACCCTGACGGAGGGGTTCGCGAACCTGGCCGAGATCGGCGAGATCGAGGTGGCGATGCACGACGAGGGCATCGAGGCCCGCATGTGGCTCCCCGAAGCCCGCCGCGCCGCCCTGGCCGAGCGGCGCCGCTACATGGCGGGACCCGTGGGCTGCGGCCTCTGCGGCATCGACTCGCTCTCCGAGGCCACCCGCGCCCTGCCCGAGGTTCCCGAAGGGGCCCGGTTCGCGGCCGGCGATCTCGCCCGGTCGACCGATGACCTGCGCGGGCACCAGCCGCTCCAGGACCGGACGCGCGCCGTCCACGCCGCGGGCTTCCTCCGGCCCGGCGAGGGCATCGTGCTCGCCCGCGAGGACGTCGGCCGTCACAATGCCCTCGACAAGCTGATCGGCGCGCTCGCGCGTGCCGGCATCGACCCGGCCGGGGGCGCCATAGTCCTCACGTCCCGCGTCTCGACCGAGATGGTGCAGAAGACCGTCATGGCCGGCTGCCCCGTACTCGTCGCGGTCTCCGCCCCCACCGCCCATGCCCTGCGGCTGGCCGAGGGCGCGGGCCTCACCCTGGCCGCCTTCGCCCGCGGAGGCGGGGTCGACCTCTACGCCCATCCGCATCGAGTCCGTACCGGAGAGTCCCATGTCGCCTGACAAGATGGTCCGCATGGCCAACCAGATCGCCACCTTCTTCGAGAGCCAGCCGGGCGACGACGGCCCCGAGAAGGTCGCGGCGCATATCAACGACTTCTGGGAGCCGCGGATGCGGCGCCAGCTCTTCGACCATGTCGCCGAGGGCGGCGAGGGGCTGCGTCCGATGGTCCTCGACGCGATGCGCCATATCCGCGAACCGGCCTGAGCGCTCCGCACTGGACGCCGCCGCGCACCCCGGTCCATAACCCTCCGCGACCATGGCGGAGGGGACATGCCGAAAATCCTGATCCTGAACGGGCCGAACCTGAACCTGCTGGGCCAGCGCCAGCCGGAGATATACGGCTCCGAGACGCTCGACGACGTGGCGGCGGCCTGTGCCGAGACGGGCAGCGAGCTGGGGCTCGAGACCGAGTTCGGCCAGTCGAACCACGAGGGCGAGATCGTCGACCGCATCCAGCAGGCCCGCGGCACCTGCGAGGGCATCATCATCAACGCCGGGGCCTATACCCATACCTCGGTCGCGATCCTCGATGCGCTCAACGCTTTCGAGGGCCGGGTGATCGAGCTGCACATCTCCAACGTCCACGCCCGCGAGCCCTTCCGGCATCATTCCTACATCGCTGCCCGCGCCGACGGCGTGATCGCGGGCTGCGGCACGATGGGCTACACGCTGGCCCTGCGGCGCATGGCGGGGTGGGTGCTCTGATGTTCGCGAAGTCCGATCTCTCCTACGAGCCCATTCCCCTCCCCGACCAGCAGGACATGACGGATGCCGACCGCCGCGCGGCCGCCCGTGCCTACTTCGAGTTCATGTCGACCCGTCACACGGTCCGCGACTTCGCCGAAACCGAGGTCTCGCGCGACGTGATCGAGGATTGCGTGCATACCGCGGGCCGCGCCCCCTCCGGCGCGAACCACCAGCCCTGGCACTTCGCCTGCGTCCGGTCGCCCGATCTCAAGGCGCAGATCCGCGAGGCGGCCGAGGAGGAAGAGCGCGCCTTCTACGACGGCGGCGGCGGGGACGAGTGGATCAAGGCGCTGGAGCCCCTCGGCACCGGTGTCGACAAGCCGCACCTGACGACCGCCCCCTGGCTGATCGTCGTCTTCGCCCAGCGCTGGGGCGAGTTCGAGGACGGCACGCGCTTCAAGAACTACTACGTGCCCGAGAGCGTCGGCATCGCGACTGGCTTCCTGATCTCGGCATTGCATCACTCCGGGCTCGCCTGCCTGACGCATACACCGAACCCGATGAAGTTCCTCAATGGCCTTCTCAGGCGCCCGGCCTCCGAGAAGCCGGTGATGATCCTCGCCGTCGGGGAGCCCGCGCCGGACGCCACGATCCCCAAGGTGGCGACGATGAAGAAGCCACTCGACGAGATCATGTCGGTTCTCTGAGCCGCGCTACTCCTTTGGATGCTCGTCGTAGTCCGTCCGGAGGATCCGGTGCTTGTCGCCCTCGGGGTCGTCGTACTGCCGGGAGCGCAGAGTCCACCAGAAGGCCCCGAGCCCGAGAAGGCCGAGCCCCAGCGAAACCGGGATGAGGTAGACGAGGACGTCCATCAGCGGCTCCGGAGCGCGTTGAGCGAGACCATGATGGAGCTGCTCGACATGGCGATCGCGGCCGACAGCGGCGTCGCGAGCCCGGCAAAGGCGAGCGGGATCGCGATGGCGTTGTAGAGTGCGGCGATCGAGAAGTTCTCGAGAATGCGCCGCCGGGCGATCCGGGCGATCCGCAGCGCCTCGGCCACCCGCGACAGGTCCGGCGAGACGAGAACCACGTCCGCCGCAACGCGCGCCGCTTCGAGCGCCGAGGCGGGGGCGATGGAAACATGGGCCTGGGCGAGCGCACCCACGTCGTTGAGCCCGTCACCGACCATGAGCACCTTGCGCCCGGCTTCGGCCATGCGGGCCACGTCCTCTGCCTTTTCGCCGGGGAGCATCCCGGCGCGCCAGTCCTCGATCCCCAGGCTCTGGGCCAGGTCACGCACCGGCCCCTCGCCGTCTCCCGAGAGCAGCCGCACTGGAAGACCCCGGGTCTTGAGCGTGGCGACGAGCTGCGCCGCGCCGGGCCGCAGGTCGTCGCGGAAGGCGAAGCTCACGATGGCGACACCCTCTCGGGCCAGCACCGTGCCGGACCCCTCGGACCCCAGCCAGTCCGCCCGTCCGAGCTGCACGCGCTCACCGCGGTAAAGGGCCGAGACCCCGTAACCCGGCAGCTCGGTCAGCTCCGTGACCTCGGGGAGCGCCAGCCCCCGACCCTCAGCCGCCGCCACGACGGCCCGCGAGCGGGGATGGTCCGACCCCTGGGCGAGCGCCGCGGCCAAGGCGAGGGTCTCGGCTGGCACGTCCTCCGCCGCCACGAGAGAGGGTCGGCCCAGCGTGAGGGTCCCCGTCTTGTCGAAGACGACCGCGTCGACCTCGGCCAGCCGCTCGAGGGCTGTCCCGTGTTTCACCAGGAGCCCCTGGCGATAGAGCCGCCCGGAGGAGACGGTCGAGACAGCCGGAACGGCAAGGCCGAGGGCGCAGGGACAGGTGATGATGAGCAGCGAGACGGCCACGCCCAGCGCGACTCGCGCGTCGCCGGTCGCCGCGATCCAGACGATGAACCCGACGAGCGCCAGCAGGTGCACCAGTGGCGCATAGATCCGCGCCGCCCGGTCCGCGAGCGAGGTGTAGCGCGACTTCGCCTCCTCCGCGACGGACACCAGATCGGCGAGCCCGTGCAGGAGCGTGTCCTCGCCCACGGCCGTCGCCTGCAGGGTCAGGAGGCCGGTGAGATTGACCTCGCCCGCCCGCAGCTCCGCCCCGGTTCCGACGGGGACGGGATCCGTCTCCCCGGTCAGGAAGGCGCGGTCGATCTCGCTCTCGCCCTCGGTCACGACGCCGTCGACCGGCACCCGCGCGCCGGGACGGACCGACAGCAGGTCACCGACCGCGACCTCCGAGAGCCTCACGGTCTCCGCCCCCTCGGTCCCGAGCCGCAGGGCGACAGGGGACTCGAGCGCCGCGAGTTCGGCGGCGGCGGAGCGCGCGGCGCCCCGCGTCTTCTGGTCAAGCACCCGGCCGGCCAGCAGGAAGAATGTCAGCGAAAGGGCGGCGTCGAAATAGGCGTGCTCGCCGTGATTGATGGTCTCGAAGAGCGACATCCCCACCGCGAGCCCGATGGCCAGCGAAATCGGCACGTCCATGTTGAGCCGGCGGCCGCGCAGCGCGCCCGCGGCGGACCGGAAGAAGGGCTGCGCGGAGTAGAGCACCGTCGGCAGGGCGATCATGGCGCTCAGCCAGTGAAAGAGGTCGCGCGTGGCGTCGGTCGCGCCGGACCAGACCGCGACGGAAAGCAGCATCACGTTCATCATCGCGAAGCCGGCGACGCCGAGCCGCATGAGCAGGTCGCGCGCCGTGCGGTCGCTTTCGCTCGCCGAGAGGGTCGCCGTATCCAGCGGCTGCGCCTCGTAGCCCAGCGCCGCGAGACGCGAGACCAGCGCCGAAGGCTCGAGGCCGTCGGCCACCCGGACCGTCGCCCGCTTGCGGGTCAGGTTGACCCGCACGTCGTTGACCCCCGGCATATCGAGCAGCCCGCGCTCGACGCCGGAGATGCAGGCGGCGCAGTGGATGGTCGGGAGCGCCAGCTGCACCGTCCCGCCCTCGCCCCGCCGGCCCTCGTCCGCGCGACGCGCGATCTCGGGCCCGACAAGGCACCCCGGACAGGCCGCCGGGCCGGTCTGCTCGGCCATGGCCATCAGCGGGTCTCCACCACCAGGCGCTGGCGGAACTCGGTGCCGTCCTGCGCCACCGCCTCGAGCCGCAGGTTCCAGTTCCCCGGGCCCGCCTCGACCTTCGCCCGATGCACGAGACCGTCGAAGACGAAGGCGGGCGACTGGTCCTCCGCCACGCTCGTCGGACGCCCGAAAGTCCCGGCGATCCTGGCGGGTATGACCGGTGTCCCGTCGGGATCGGTGATGCTCAGGACGAGCTCGTCGCCCTCCAGCGCCGCGCCGACCTCCCAGCCCAGCGCCTCCTGCGCCGCGCGGTCGTCGTCGAAGTGCTGCGAGGCGACGTAGGAGTTCTTCACCTCCAGCCCCGGGAAGGTCTTCACCGCCTGCGTCGCCAGCGTCATGTTCACCGCGATGATCACGCCGAAGGCCAGTCCGAAGCCCGCGAGCACATGCTGTCCCCTGATTTCCATCTCAGCGTCCCAATCCGTTGAAGTGACTGTCCTCGTAGGTGCGGTCCCCGTTCGTGAGATCCGTCACCCAGAACCTGAAACCCGTCCGCGCGGCCTCGGCCTGCTCCGATCCCGGGGGCGCCATGACGTAGACCCGCTCCAGCGCCATGCTGTCGGCCGGGACGGTGACCGTCTCGTAGGGCGTGCCCTCGACGTCGAGGTAGAGCATCGGGTCGCCCGAGAGAGTGATCCGGAAGGGCCGCGCCTCGCCGTGCTTGTTCCGCACCCTGATCTCGTAGGCGTTTCGAACCGTCCCGTCGGCCATCTGGACGTAGACCGGGTTGCGTACCGGCGCGACCGTCAGGTCGATGTCGGGCTGCATGAAGAGCGCGAAGATCAGAGCCGCGCCGATCAGCGACCAGAGCGAGGTGTAGACGATGGTCCGGGGGCGGAAGATGTGCTTCCAGATCTTCGTCGGCGTGCCGCCCGCGCGCTCGACCTGCTCGTCCTGGAGCGCGAAGTAGTCGATGAGCCCTCGCGGCTTGCCGATCTTGCCCATGACCTCGTCGCAGGCGTCGATGCAGAGACCGCAGGTGATGCACTCCATCTGCTGACCGTTCCGGATGTCGATCCCCATGGGACAGACGTTCACGCAGGCCATGCAGTCGATGCAATCCCCGCGCGCCACTGCCGGGTCGGGCGAAGGCCAGGCGCCGAGCTTGTTCTCGTGGCCCGGGTAGGGAGTTGGCGGATACTGCCGGCCGGCAGGCTCGCCCGCCGCCTGCGAGACCCGGGCGGCCGCTTCGGCCTTCGCGGCGCTGCGGCGCTTGACGTTGCCCTTGCCGCGCGGTTCGCCCCGCCAGTCCCGGTAACCGATGGTGATGGTGCTCTCGTCCATCATCGCCGCCTGGATGCGCGGCCAGGGGCAGGCGTAGATGCAGACCTGCTCGCGCGCGACGCCGCCCATGAAGACGGTGGTGAAGGTCAGGATCGCCATGGTGGTGTAGGCGACCGGATGCGCCTGCCCGGTCACGAGATCGACCGCGAGAGTCGGGGCATCCGCGAAATAGAAAATCCAGGCGCCGCCCGTCGCCAGCCCGATCAGCGCCCAGACAATGTACTTGGTCACGCGTAGGCGAACCTTCTTGGCCGACCACGGCGCATTCCAGAGCCGAATCCGAGCGTTCCGGTCGCCGTCGATCCACCGCTCGGTCAGGATGAAGAGGTCGGTCCAGACAGTCTGCGGGCAGGCATAGCCGCACCAGACCCGGCCCAACGCCGAGGTGAAGAGGAAGAGGCCCAGTCCCGCCATGACCAGAAGGCCCGCGACGAAGTAGAATTCGTGCGGCCAGATCTCGATCCAGAAGAAGAAGAACCGCCGGTCGGCGAGGTCCAGCAGAACCGCCTGGTTCGGCATCTCCGGCCCCCGGTCCCAGCGGATCCAGGGCAGCAGGTAGTAGATGCCGAGCGTCACGCCCATGATCCACCACTTCATGCGGCGGAAGAAGCCCGAGACTCGGCGCGGAAAGACCGGCTCTCGGGATGCGTAGAGCTTGGGGGCGTCGGAAGCGGACATGGCAATCCCAGAAAAACGACCGTGAAAACTGGGGCCCTTCTACGCCCCGTCCTCTCGGGACCGTTTGATTCAGGTCAAGCAATCACGCTTTCGGCATTCATCGACACGCCGCTTTGACGTTCCGCGAGGGAAATCTAGCTCGCTGCCTCAGTTTCAACGACGACGAGAGGTGCAGACGTGGCCCAGACCGCAGAACAGCGCGCCGGCTCCCGCCTGATGGACCGGCCCGAATATGCCAGCAAGCCCAAGCCCCTGACCCGCGGACCCGACGCGACCGTCTCCGAGGCCGTCGCCGCGATGACCGACAGGAGCTACGGCTGCGTCGTGGTGGTCGATGGCGACGACAAGGTCATCGGCATCGTCACCGAGCGCGACATTATGAACAAGCTCGTGGGCAAGGGCCTCGACCCGACCTCGACCAAGCTGTCGGAGATCATGACCACCGATCCGCGCCTCGCGCGCGAGACCGACGAGATGCTGGACTGGCTGCGGATGATGTCGAACGAGCGGTTCCGCCGACTTCCCGTCGTCGACGAGAACGGGCGGATCAAGGCCGTCTTCACCCAGGGCGATTTCGTGAGCTACACGTGGCCCGACCTGATGGCCCAGATGCGCAATATCGCGCGGGCCCAGTTGTCGAGCAACTTCCACTACGTGCTGATCGGCGGCGGGATCCTGATCTACGTCCTCGCCATGATCGTGGTGCTCGCCGGCAACTGACCAGCGCAGCGGGGCGGGCCGGTCAGGTGCCGGCCCGCCCCTCCGCGGCTCTACTGACCGCCGCCCAGCTGGTGCACGTAGGCCGAAACCGCGTTGATCTCCGCCTGGCTGAGCCCGGGCTGGCGCCATTCCTCCGCCCAGGCCGGCATGACGCCGAAGCGCGAGTTGTGGACTGTCTCCGTCAGCGTTTCCTCGTCCCCGCCATAGAGCCAGATCGCGTCGGTCAGGTTCGGCGCGCCGATGGTCTCGTCGTTGGGGAAGGACTCGCCGCCCTCCTGGAACTCTCGGGTCTGGGCGAGGCTGCCCTGCCCGTCCGCGCCGTGGCAGGAGGCGCACTGGCTGGCGTAGATCTCCGACCCCGCCTCGGCCATCTGCGCATCGTGCTCCTGCCCCGAGATCGCGAGGACGTGCTGCACGACCTGGTCGATCTCCTCGTCGGACAGGATGCCGTCGCGGCCGAAGGCCGGCATCTGCGACCAGCGCGCGTCAGGGCTCGACTCGTTGCGGATGCCGTGGGCGACGGTGTAGGCGATCTCCTCGATCCGCCCGCCCCAGATCCAGGCGTCGTCGACGAGGTTCGGGAAGCCCTTCGCCCCCGCCGCGCCCGAGCCGTGACACTGGGAGCACTGCGCCCGGAAGACGGCCGCCCCCATGTTCGTCGCGTAGCTCTCCAGCTCCGGCGTCTCGTCGAGCGCCACGAGGTCGACGTTGGCCAGCGCCTCGTTCAGATCGGCGTTCCGCGCCTCGACCTCGGCGATCTCCTCGGCGACCAGCGCCCGGGTCGAGTACCCCAGGAGACCACCTGTCGCCCGGTCGACCATGGGCCAGGCCGGGTAGGCGATCGTGTAGCCGATCCCCCAGACGACGGTGGCGTAGAAGACCCAGAGCCACCACTTCGGGAGCGGGTTGTCGTATTCCTCGATCCCGTCCCACTCGTGTCCCGTCTTCTCGGGGACCTGATCGTCATGCTCGCTCATTTGCCGTTCTCCGTCTCGAAGGCCCAGCGGTCGTCCGCCCGGCAGGCACAGCTTTCGCAGCCCTTGTCGCAGGGCGGCCCGTCCTCGTGCCGGAAGGGGACCTGTGCCGCGTCCGCGTGCAGGCCCCGCGAGCCCGGCCGCCAGGCCCAGAGGCCGGCTCCGATGAAGAAGGCGAAGAGCGCGAGCAGAACCCAGCTGTCGGCGATCTCGCGCAGAATGTGATAGTTCATCCCGCCCTCCTTAGCGGCTGGGCTCGGGCGTGAAGGTCGAGAAATCGACCAGCGTGCCGAGCATCTGAAGGTAGGCGACCAGCGCATCCATCTCGGAGATGCCGGGCTGGCCGTCGAAGTTGCGGACCTGCGCGCCCGGGTAGCGGGCGAGCAGCGCGTCGTAGCCGTCCGAGAGCGGATCGGCCTGCGCCGTGAAGTCGGCGCTGGCGTTCTCGATCATCTCCTCGGAGTAGGGCACGCCCACCGCGGCATGCGCGGTAAGCAGGTCCTCGACATGTTCGCCGTCTATGAGCCGGTCGGAGAGGAACCCGTACTTCGGCATCACCGACTCGGGCACGACCGCCTGCGGATCCTCCAGGTGCAGGACGTGCCACTCGTCCGAGTAGCGTCCGCCCACACGGGCCAGGTCCGGCCCGGTCCGCTTGGACCCCCACTGGAACGGGTGGTCATACATCGACTCCGCCGCGAGGCTGTAGTGCCCGTAACGCTCCACCTCGTCGCGCATCGGCCGGATCATCTGGCTGTGACAGACGTAGCAGCCCTCGCGGACGTAGATCTCCCGACCCGTGAGCTCGAGCGGGGCGTAGGGGCGCATGCCCTCCACCTCCTCGATCGTGTTCTCCAGGTAGAAGAGCGGGGCGATCTCGACCACGCCGCCGACCGTCACCACCGCGAGGCTCAGCCCCAGAAGCAGCGTCGCGTTGCGCTCGATCTTGCCGTGGTGGCGGAAGACCCAGGAGTGGTGCGGCAGCTCGTTCGGGACCTTGCCTTCACCCAGCTGGTCGACCTTGGGATCCTTGTCGGGATCCGTCAGCTTTTCGTTCTTGTCGGTCATATCTCGCCCCCTTTCACTCGGCGGCGACGGCCGTGGCGGCAAGGGGCTGCTTCGCAGGCGCCCGCCGGACGGTCATCCAGAGGTTGTAGCACATGATGAGCGCACCGGAGAGGTACATGACCCCGCCCAGGCCGCGGACGATGTACATCGGGAACTTGGCGTCGACGGTGTCGGCGAAGGAGTTCACCAGGAAGCCCTGCGCGTCGACTTCGCGCCACATCAGGCCTTCCATGATGCCCGTCACCCACATCGAGGCCGCGTAGAGAACGATCCCGATGGTCGCGAGCCAGAAGTGCCAGGAGATCAGCACGTTCGAGTAGAGACGCTCGCGGTTCCACAGGCGCGGCGTGAGGAAGTAGAGCGCCGCGAAGGTGATCATCCCGTTCCAGCCAAGCGCGCCGGAGTGCACGTGGCCGATCGTCCAGTCGGTGTAATGCGACAGCGAGTTCACCGCCCGGATCGACATCATCGGGCCCTCGAAGGTCGACATGCCGTAGAAACCGAGGCTGATGACCATCATCCGGATGATCGGGTCGGTGCGGATCTTGTCCCAGGCCCCCTGCAGGGTCATCAGGCCGTTGATCATGCCGCCCCAGCTGGGCATCCACAGGACCACCGAGAACACCATGCCGAGCGTCGAGGCCCAGTCGGGAAGCGCGGTGTAGTGCAGGTGGTGCGGACCGGCCCAGATGTAGAGGAAGATCAGCGCCCAGAAGTGGATGATCGACAGCTTGTAGCTGAAGATCGGCCGCTCGGCCTGCTTCGGTACAAAGTAGTACATCATCCCGAGGAAGCCCGCCGTCAGGAAGAAGCCCACGGCGTTGTGGCCGTACCACCACTGGGTCATCGCATCCTGCACGCCGGCGAAGGCCGTGACCGAGCGCGAGCCCCAGATCGAGACCGGCAGGCTCAGGTTGTTCACCACGTGGAGCATGGCGACGGTGACGATGAAGGACAGGAAGAACCAGTTGGCGACGTAGATGTGGGGCTCTTTGCGCCGCATGATCGTGCCGAGGTAGATCAGCAGGTAGACGACCCAGACGACCGTGAGCCAGAGATCGACGTACCACTCGGGCTCGGCGTATTCCTTCGACTGGGTCGCGCCCAGCAGGTAGCCGGTCGCCGCCAGCACGATGAACAGGTTGTAGCCCCAGAACACGAACCAGGCCGCGTTGCCGCCCCAGAGCCGCGCCGCAGTGGTCCGCTGCACGATGTAGAACGAGGTGCAGATCAGGGCGTTGCCGCCGAAGGCGAAGATGACCGCCGAAGTGTGCAGCGGCCGCAGGCGTCCGAAGTTGGCGTAGCCCTCGGCCCACTCGAAGTTCAGCACCGGAAAGGCCAGCTGGAAGGCGATGAAGACGCCCACCAGGAAGCCCACGACCCCCCAGAAGGCGGTGGCGATGACGCCGGCGCGCACGACGCCGTCGCTGTAGCCGGTCGGCGCCGGCGGCTTTTCCTCGTCGAGCCCGCGGACTGTCCAGATGAACAGGCCGGCGGCGACGGCGAAGACGATCAAGGCATGAACCTGGTAGGCTAGGTCGCGCGCCCAGTTCGCGGCAAGGGCCGCGACCAGGACGACGATGCCCAGGATCGCCAACTTGAACCAATCCCACATGACGTGTGTCCCCTTTTTCGGCCCGGACACGGTCCGCCGGGCTCTCTCTCGTGAAGGGGGTCTCTCACCGCGGCGAGTCGGCCGCCTTGATTCAGGTCAAGGATTTTCGCCGCACCCGCTGGCACCTGTCACCGCGGAGGATGCGGCCAGCGAGCGCCGCGGAAGGGGAAAGGACATGCCATGTCGTACAAGACGATCTCGACCGTGGTGACCGATCGGCAGAGTGACCGCGACACCCTGCACGCCGCACTGTCCCTCGCGGAGACGCTCGAGGCGCATCTCGACGTCTTCGGTCTGGCCATCGACCCGACCCGGTACGAGCCGATGCCCGCAGGGGCCGCGGCGGTCGTCCTGGAAAGCGGGCTCGCCGAGGCGCGGGAGCGTGCGGCCGACCTCTGCGCCTGGGCCGACCGGGAACTGCCGCCGGGCCGCGTCCGCTACGGGACCGAACCGGTCGTGCTTCCGCGTCTCGGGATCGACGGCGGTCTCGGCCGGATGCTGCGCTACTCGGACCTCGTGGTCGCGCGCCGACCCTACGGCGACGGCGCCGGGCCGCTGCACGCGCAGGTTCTCGAAGCCGCGCTCTTCCAGCGTGGCGTCCCCTGCCTCGTCGTGCCCCCCGGCGTCGACGCGATCACCGCCCCCAAGCGCGTCGCGGTCGCCTGGGACGACAGCGATGAAAGTCTGGCCGCCATTCGCGCCGCCCTTCCGCTCCTGATGGGAACCGAGCTCGTGCAGATCGTCATCGTCGATCCGCCTGCGCATTCGCCCGACAGGTCGGACCCGGGTGGCGTGGTCGCCCAGATGCTTGCCCGCCACGGCATCCACACCGAGATCACGATTCTCTCGCGCACGACCACGCGGATCGCCGACGCGCTGCTGCGCTTCGCTGCCGACAAGGAGATCAACCTCTTCGTCATGGGCGGCTACGGCCATTCACGGATGCGCGAAGCCCTCTTCGGCGGGCCGACCCGTCACATGCTCGAGGAGGCCGCGCTGCCCCTGCTCATGGCGCACTGATCCATGAACGGGCCCGGGCAGTCCTCAGGCGGTGACCTCGTCGCCGGTCTGGCGCATCAGCGCGGCCATGTCGGGAATCTCGATCTGCCGCTTGCCGTGCAGAACGATGATGCCCTCGCGCTTGAGCGCGCTGATCTGCCGGCTGACGGTTTCGAGCGTGAGGCCGAGGTAATCGGCCATCGCTTCCCGCGTCAGCGGCAGGTCGATCGTCATGCCCTTGGAGGCCCCGGTGAAGCCCATGCCGATGGCCAGCTCGCGCCGGGCGACGATGGACAGCAGGCTCGCGATCTTCTCGCGTGCGGTCTTGCGGCCGAGGATCAGCATCCATTCCCGCGCGGCGTCCAGTTCGTCGAGCGTCATGTCGAGCAGCCGTTCGCCGATGTGCGGCGTCGTCGCCAGCATCTTCTCGAAGGGCTTGCGGCGGAAGCAGCACAGCGTCACGTCGCTCGCCGCGGTCACATCGTAGGCCATGGTCGTCCGGCCCGGCCGGCCGATGAAATCCGACGGCAGCAGCAGGCCCACCATCTGCGTGCGCCCGTCCTCCATCGTCTGGCTGAGCGTCGCCGCGCCCTTCACCACCGAGGCGACGAAGGTCATGTCGTCGCCGGCCCAGCAGATCGGATGCCCCGCCTCGTGGGTGCGGTAGTACTTGATACGCTCAAGCTCCTGAAGCTCGTCCGACTCGCACCGCGCACAGACCGCGCGGTGGCGGATCGGGCAGGAGTCGCAGCTTTGCCTGACAGTCGTGTCCATCATGCGACGACCCTCCTCGTCTCCGGGTCAATACCTACTCTTGCCTGCCATATCCGAAGGAAGGGCGAAAGATGAACTCCCTCGAACCGCTGCGTCAAATCGGGCTGCTCGATGCCCGCGTCCCCCGGTATACCTCATATCCGCCCGCAAATCACTTCGCCGGCGGCGTGACCGGGCAGACCGTGTCCGGCTGGATGGCCGCGGTGCCGACGGACCACCCCGTCTCGCTCTACGTCCATGTCCCGTACTGCCGCAACCTCTGCTGGTTCTGCGCCTGCCGAACGCAGGGCACCTCCACGAACCGCCCGCTGCGCGGCTACCTCGACCTCGTGCTCGAAGAACTCGCGCGCGTCTCCGAGAGGCTGCCCGCCGGGGTCACGCTGGGCCACATCCACCTCGGCGGCGGCACCCCCACGATCCTGCCCCCCGACCTGCTGAGCGAGCTCTGCGATGCGCTGCACGGCCTCCGCCCCTGGGCCCGCGACGCCGAGTTCTCGGTCGAGATCGACCCCACCGAAATCGACGAGGCCCGTCTCGCCGTCCTCGCCGGCGCCGGCATGACCCGCGCCTCGATCGGCGTGCAGGACTTCGACCCCGAGGTTCAGGCCGCCATCGGACGCCACCAGCCCTACGACCTCACCCGCGACGTCGTCGGGATGATCCGGGCCGCCGGGGTGCGCTCGCTCAACATGGACGTGCTCTACGGCCTGCCCCACCAGTCTCGCGCCCGCCTCGCGGGGTCGATCCAGCGGGTCATGGCGTTGGAGCCCGACCGCGTGGCGCTCTTCGGCTATGCCCATGTGCCCTGGATGGCCAAGCGCCAGCAGCTGATTCCCACGGAGGCGCTCCCCGGACCGGAAACCCGTCTCGACCTCTTCGACACGGCCCGTCACCTGCTGGTCTACGACGGCTACCGGATGATCGGCATCGACCATTTCGCCCGCCCCGGCGACAGCCTCGCACAGGCCGCCGTCGCGGGCCGCCTCCGCCGGAACTTTCAGGGCTACACCGACGATACCTCCACGACCCTGGTCGGCGTCGGCGCCTCGGCGATCTCCCGTTACGCTGAGGGTTACGCCCAGAATCAGCCGACCTCCGCCGCCTACGCCAAGGCCATCGGCGAGGAAGGTCTCGCCATCGCCCGCGGACATGCCTTTACCGAAGAGGACCGCCTGCGCGGCGCCATGATCGAGGAGATCATGTGCCGCTTCGAGGTCGATATCGCGCGGCTCGCCACCGATCTCGGTGTGCCGGCCGCCCGTCTCGAGAGGCTCGCCGCACCGGTGGCCGAACGTTTCCCCGACCACGTCTCGGTCACAACCGGTCGGCTGCGCATCCTCCGGGACGAGGTTCTCGTCGCGCGCCTCGTGGCCAACGCGCTCGATGCCTACGTCATGCCCGAGGGAGCGCACTCGCGCGCCCTCTGACGGCGCGCGTCACTTCTTGGTCTTCTTCCGCGCCTTGGCCTTTTCCGAGGCCGCCTTGCGCAGGTCGTTCAGGGCCGCCTCGAGCCGCGTCCGCGCCTTCTTGAGGGTACGGGCCTGCTTCTTGAACGCCTTGCGGGCCGCCTCCTCGTAGCCGGCGAGGGTATCGGCAACCTTGGTCTCTCCCTTCCCGCCGGAGCCCTTGGTCCCGGACTTGCCCGACGCCTTGGTCCCAGACTTCGCTGAGGCCTTGCCGGAGCCGCCGCCCTTCGCCTTGGCCGCCCCCCCGGACTTCGCCGATCCACCCGCCGCGCCGTTCACCTTGGCCCGGGGCGCGGAGGGTCCGGCGTCGATGGAGGGCGCGGGCGCCGCGTCGGGGGGCACCGCGTCCGCTTCCGGTTCGGCCGGGGCACCGCCCCCGGTCATCGTACGGGCCTCGGCGATGAGCCGCGCCGCGCGCTCGGCCCCGATCCCGGGCACCTCGGCCAGGTCCTCGGGCGAGCTCGCCGCAAGCGACTCAGCCGATCCGATCCCCTTCTGGCGCAAATGGCCCGCGAGGACCTTGCCCACGCCCTTTACCGTCTCGACATCCGTCATGGGTCTTCCTTCCGGTTAACACCCCGTACGGTAGCCAGTTTTCGGGCCCTGACAATCATCCGCCCTGCGCGCGCAGCTCCGAGAGCGTCGCCGACGGGGAAAGTGCCTCCGGATCCAGCACCAGTTCGATCACCGCGACGGTCCCCGCCGCGGTCGCCCGCTCGAAGGCCGCCGGGAAGTCCTCCGTCCGTTCCACCCGCTCGCCGTGTCCGCCGTAGGCCCGCGCCAGGGCGGCGAAATCCGGGTTTGCCAGCGCCGTCCCCGAGACCCGCCCCGGGTACTGCCGTTCCTGGTGCATCCGGATCGTCCCGTACTGGCCGTTGTTGGCCACGACGACGACCGGTGCCGCCCCGTGCTGCACGGCCGTCGACATCTCGTTGAGCGTCATCTGGAAACATCCGTCGCCGGCGAGGCAGACCACCCGCCTCCCTGGATGCGCCAGCGCGGCCGAAACCGCTGCCGGGAACCCGTAGCCCATCGACCCCGAGGTCGGCGCGAGCTGGGTGCCGTGTCGCTTGTAGACGAAGTAGCGATGCAGCCAGGCGGCGTAATTCCCGGCCCCGTTGGTCAGGATCGCCTCCTCCGGCAGATGCTCCGAGAGCCAGCCGATCACCTCTTCCAGCCGCACCGCCCCGGGCGACTCCTTCGGCGTCAGCCAGGCTTCGTAGTCCGCGCGGGCCGCCGCGCGCCAGCCGTCCCGGTCTCCGCCCATCGCCGGCTGGTCCGCCAGCGCGGCGACGAAGTCCGGCGCCTCGGCCGTCACCGCGAGGTCCGGCGCATAGACCCGCCCGGGCTCGTCCGGGTCGGCATGGACATGCACGAGCACCTTGCCGTGCCCGGCGGGATCGAGCAGCGAATACCCCTTGGTCTCGATGTCCCCAAGTCGCGAGCCCAGCACCAGCAGCCCGTCCGCCTCCCGCATCCGCTGCGCCAGCTTCGGGTTCACGCCCACGTTGAGATCCCCCGCGTAGTGCGGGTGCCGGTTGTCCATGTAGTCCTGCCGCCGGAATCCGCAGGCCACCGGCAGTCCCTGGGTCTCGGCGAAGCGCGCGAGATCCCGCGCGGCGGTCTCCGACCAGTGCGGGCCGCCCACGACGACCAGGGTCCGCGCACAGCCCGCGATGTGATCCATCGCCGCCCGCGCCGCTCCGCCCAGGTCCGGCGCGGCCCGTGCCGGGAACGAAGCCGCATCCGCCACCTCCGCCGTGCCCGAGAGCACGTTCTCCGGCAGCGCGAGGACCACCGGCCCCGGCCGGCCCGAGCGCGCCACGCGGAAGGCGCGCGCGACGTATTCGGGCAGTCGCGCCGTGTCGTCGACCTCGGCCACCCACTTGGCGAGCCCCCCGAACATCGCCCGGTAGTCCACCTCCTGGAAGGCCTCCCGGTCCCGGTCCCCCCGCGCGATCTGTCCCACGAAGAGCACCATCGGCGTCGAATCCTGCCGCGCGACATGGATCCCCGAAGAAGCGTTGCAGGCCCCGGGCCCGCGCGTGACGAAACAGACGCCCGGCCCCTGGCCCAACTTGCCCGCGGCCTCGGCCATCATCGCCGCGCCACCCTCGTGACGGCAGACGACATTGGCGATCCCGCTCTCGTGCAACCCGTCGAGCACGGCGAGAAAACTCTCCCCCGGCACGGAAAACACCCGCTCCACACCGAAGCGCCGCAACTGCTCCACCAGGATTTGCCCGCCATGCCGCATCAAAGTCGTTCCTTCCCGTTTCGCCGCCAGACTGTCGCCCCACGCCCCCCGCCGCAAGCCGCCGCCCACCCTCTTCTGGGCCGAAATATTCCTCGGGGGTGAATTGCGCCCACCGGGCGCAAGAGGGGGCAGACAGCCCCCTCGCCCCGGCCGGCCCCAAGCACGACGCTGGCCGACAGGGCCCGCGGGACGGCGGGCGGGGCGTCGCCGCAGGCGAGCGCCGTCCCGCCGTCATCCCCGGGGCAGGCTGTCCTCGACCCGGAACCCGTCCGGGATCGCGTCCTCCCCCTTCAGCACCAGCCGCGCGAGGGTCTCTCCCACCAGCGGCGCCACGCCGAAGCCGATCTTGAAGCCGCCGTTGGCCACGAAGTGCCCCGCGCGCCCCGGCCAGGGCCCCAGCATCGGGGCCCGGCTGCGGGTGCGCGGCCGCACCCCCGCCCAGCGCGCCAGCACCGCCGCCCCCGCGAGGTCCGGAACCGCGGCCCGGGCGCGCGCGACCACGTCCTCGAGCGTCCCGTCCACCGATCCGGCCGCCTCGAACTCCCGCTCCGAGGTGGAGCCCACCGCGACCGTCCCGTCCGCATGGGGCACCACGTGCAGCCCCTCGACGAAGAGCTGCGCCCGGTCCCGCAGGTCGGCGTCCAGCACGGCCGCCTGGCCCTTCACCCCGGCGCCCACCGTCCGGCCCAGCGCCTCCGAGAGCTCCAGCAGCCCCTGCCAGCCGGTGGTCCAGACCACCGCACCCCGGTCGTCGCCCTCGCGCAGCACCTCCCCGCCCCGCGCCAAGATCGCCGCGGCCAGCGCCTCGGTGGCCCGCCGCGGATGGATCCGGGCGGTCAGCGTGTCGCGCACGTAGAGCCCGCTCGGGCTCTCGAGCCCCCAGCCCCCGGTCTCGCCCGTCACCTCCCAGGTCGCGGCCTCTCCCCAGAGCGCCCGCGCCGTCTCCTCCCGCTGCCGGGCCAGAGTCACCGCCGCCTCGTCGGCCAGCGGCTGGAGGCGCCCGGCCCGCCGGTAGCCAGGATCGCGCCCCGAGACCTCCGCGACCCGCGCCCAGAAATCCTCCTGCGCCAGGAGGCTCTCCAGCTGGAAGGCCTTCTTCGGGTTCCAGTTCTCCGGGACATGCGGCGCCAGCGCGCCGACGACGCCGCCCGAGGCCCCGGCCCCCGGGCCGCCGGGATCGATGACCCGCACCCTTGCCCCGCGCGACAGGCAGGCCCAGGCCACCGAGAGCCCGAAAATCCCCGCACCGCGCACCGTGACATCCACGCTTGCCATCCACCGGCCCTTCCGCCATTCGAGGCCCGACCTAGAGGACGGACCCATGCAAGGCCAGACCGCCGAGGTCGCCTGGAGCGGGGAGACCCCCGTCGCGACCCGCTTCGACGATCCCTACTACTCCCTGCAGGGCGGCCCGGCCGAGACCGCGCACGTCTTCCTCGCGGGCAATGCCCTGCCCGGGCGTTTCCGCGACGGCTTCCACGTCGCCGAGCTGGGCTTCGGCACCGGCCTGAACGCCCTCGTCGCCTGGACCGCCTTCCGCGCCGCGGTCCCGGACGGCACCCTCCGCTTCACCAGTTTCGAGGCCTATCCCATGGCCCCCGGCGACATGGCCCGCGCGCTCTCCGCCTGCGGCGCGCCCGCCGCGGAGACGCGGCAACTGCTCGCCGCGCTCACGCCCGGCGGCGCGCGCCTCCCCGGCCTGGACCTGACCGTCGTGGAGGGCGACGCCCGCGAGACCCTGCCCCGCTGGACGGGCCGGGCCGACGCCTGGTTCCTCGATGGCTTCTCGCCCGCCAAGAACCCCGAGCTCTGGGAGCCCGGGCTCATGCGAGAGGTCGCCCTACACACCGCCCCCGGCGGCACACTGGCAACCTATACCGCGGCCGGCCACGTCCGGCGGACGCTGGCGGAGGCGGGCTTCGAGGTGGCGCGCGCCCCGGGCTTCGGGCGCAAGAGACACATGACCACGGGACGCCTGGAATGAATGATACCCGCCGCGGCGTGGCGCTCATGGTCGCCACGACCTTCGTCTTCGCGATGCAGGACGGCATCTCCCAGCATCTCGCCGGGCGCTACAACGTGCTCATGGTGGTGATGATCCGCTACTGGTTCTTCGCGCTCTTCGTCCTGACCATCGCGCGGCGCCAGTCCGGCTCGATCCGCGCGGCGGCCGCGACGACCCAGCCCTTCGTGCAGATCTTCCGCGGCCTGCTGCTCAGCTTCGAGGTCTGCGTGATGGTCTTGGGCTTCGTCCTGCTCGGACTGGTCGAGAGCCACGCCGTCTTCGCCTGCTATCCGCTGATCATCGCGGCCCTCTCCGGACCGGTTCTGGGCGAACAGGTGGGCTGGCGTCGCTGGGCCGCCATCGCCGTGGGCTTCGTCGGTGTGCTGATCATCCTTCAGCCCGGCTTCGGCGTCTTCGACCCCGCCGCCCTGGTCCCCTTCGCGGCCGCCGCCATGTTCGCCCTCTACGGCCTGCTGACCCGCTACGTCGCCCGCGCCGACACCGCGGCGACCAGCTTTTTCTACACCGGCGTCACGGGCGGCATCGCCCTCACCTTCGTCGGCATCTGGAGCTGGGAGCCGATGACGGCGACCGACTGGATCTGGATGGGCTGCCTGTGCCTGAGCGGCGCCTTCGGCCACTGGCTGCTGATCAAGACCTACGAAGCGGCCGAGGCGTCCTCGGTTCAGCCCTTCGCCTATTTCCAGCTGGTCTTCGCCGCCACGCTGGGGATCGTCGTCTTCGGCGAGACGCTCCGCCCCAACGTGGCGATCGGCGCGGCCATCGTCATCGCGGCCGGGCTCTTTACCTTCTGGCGCGAACGCCGGCGGCGCTAGGCCGGGGCCTCAGCCACCGGCCGGGCCCGGGCGGGACAGCGGCCGGATCGGCGGCGGGCCGGCCACCGCGGCCGGGCCGACGCCCCGCAGTTCTATCGCGCCCTCGGGCACGGGCCGGGTCGGCGGCACGAGCGACTCGGCCACGGCCAGCGCACTCGCCGCCGGGAAGGGGTCGAGCGTGGTCTGCGAGGTCGAGACCACCGGCTCGGCGGTCAGCGACCCGTCCGGCCGGACCTCCGGGCGCACCTGGGGCTTCGTGCCGGTCAGCAGCTCGGTGAACGAGGGGCCCACGGGCTCCCCGGCCAGCCGGGCCTGGTAGACCGGGATCGATTCCGTCACCCGCATCACGTAGTTGCGCGTTTCGCGGAACGGGATGTGCTCGACCCAGTCCACGATATCGATCTCCCCGGCCCGGGGATCGCCGAACTGGGACATCCACTGCGCCGGTCGGCCCGGGCCGGCATTGTAACCCGCCGAGATCATCGCGGGCGAATAGCCGAACCGCTCCTCGAGATAGGCGAGGTAGCTGGAGCCCAGCGTCGCGTTGTAGCTCCAGTCCCGCGTCAGCCGCTGGCGGTCGTAGGGTAGGTTCTCCCAGCCCGCGACCTCGCGCGCCGTGGCGGGCATGAGCTGCATGAGGCCCAGTGCGCCGACGTGGCTGCCCGCGTCGACGCGGAACTCGCTCTCGCGCCGCGCGATGGACAGGGCCAGCGCGGGATCGGTGGGCAGGTCCATCTCGGCCAGCCCGTGAAGCGGGAAGTAGAATTCGGGCAGGACGATCTCCTGCTCTGCCGCCGCCTTGCCCAGCAGGACCTGGAAATAGGCCTCGTCCCACTCCGCCAGCACCTCGCCGACCGACCCGATGGTCTCACGGTCGAGCGTCTGGCCGATCTCGGCGAAGAACAGCACCGCGAGCCCCGGGTCGTCGGCCTGCAGCAGGTGCAGACCGGCGCCGACCATCGGGTGCTCGGCGATCAGCGCCTCGTCGAGGTCCGGGAAGTCCTCGGTCCCGGCGAGGTCGGGGTCACGCTGGAGCCCGGCCCGCTCGGCGGCCAGCAGGCCGTAGAACGAAGTCTGGTGCTTCCCGCCCTCGGTGAAGGCCATCTGCGCGGCGTCGGCGTCGCCCAGCGCTTCCTGCGCACGGCCGATCCAGTACCACGCCCGGCCCTGGCTGATCGGGGTCCAGACATTGCGCTCGACCGTCTCGAAATGAAGCAGCGCGACGCGCGGCTGATCGAGCTTGGTCAGCGCGATGTAGCCCGCGAGCCATTCGAGATCGGCGAAGGAGGAACCGTCCTCCAGAAAGTGGTTCGCGGCTAGCTTGTAGGCGAGCTCCGGGTCGCCCTCGCGCATCACCCAGCGCGCCAGCGAGCGGCGCCAGCCGGACCAGCGGAAGGGCTCGCCCAGCGCCTCCTTCGAGACCGAGGCGGCCTCCAGCATCTCCACCGCTTCCTCGCGGCGGCCCTTGTCGGCCAGCCACTCGAAACGCGAATAGCGAAAGCCGGGGCTCGCCCGCAGCTCCTCGGGGACCTCGTCCACCATGGCGGCGAGCCCGCCCTG
The DNA here is from genome assembly GCF_008710275.1 of Histidinibacterium aquaticum. GTDB lineage: Bacteria > Pseudomonadota > Alphaproteobacteria > Rhodobacterales > Rhodobacteraceae > Oceanicola > Oceanicola aquaticus. Next base: position 135,535 of record NZ_VYQE01000005.1, on the reverse strand, counting down.
GTCGCGCAGGTAGCCGATCCGGGCGCGGGCCAGCGCGCGCTGGTCGTCGCTCAGCCGCGGCATGATGCGCTGCGCGTCGGAGACCCGCCAGCGGAACAGCAGCATGTCGACGCGCTCCGCGTGATAGGGCTCCAGCAATTCGCCGTAGGCCTCGAGCACTGCCTCTTCGGAGCTTTCCTCGAAGATCTCGGTGGTCCAGGCGGTGACGACGCTCTCGCGCGCTTCCTCCTCGCGGCCCAGGCGCTCCAGCGCGCGGGCCCGGGCGATGACGCCCTCGCCCGTCACTGGCGGCTCGTCCTCGAAGAAGGCGAGGATGTCCGCGGAGGGCAGGAAGGCGGGGAAGTTGCGCTCCGCGAATCCGCGGATGCGATCGTTGCCGGGCCAGTCGCCGTGTTCGTCGAGAAAGGCCACGGCCTCGGCATAGGTGCCGGAGCCATCCCGCAAGCGCATCCATTGTATCAGGTCGGCCCCGACGTCGCCCGCAGGCGTCGCCAGCGTGATCGCCTGGGTCCAGTCACCGCGCTCTGCGGCGGAGAGGGCGTCCGTCAGGTCGGGGAGTTCGATATCCGCGTGCGCGCCAAGGGGCGCGGCGGCAAGGCACAGGGCGGCCAGAAGTCGCATGAGGCTATCCAAATCCGGGCTGATGCGCGACGAACGTAAGCATAGGGCCGCCGCGCGCAATTCACAAACTTGGCAAGGTGCGCATGAGGGTCTAGGGTCCGCGCGATTTTGCCGATGGCTGCCTCTTTCCGCGGCCCGGGCCCACCAGACCGAAAAGACAGGACCATATGACACTCGATGCGCGCACGATCAAAGGGTCGATTCCCGCCCTTGTCACCCCCTTCGCAGATGGTGAGGTGGATTTCGACGCGCTCAAGAAGCTCGTGGACTGGCAGATCGAGCAGGGCAGCCACGGCCTCGTGCCCGTCGGCACCACCGGCGAGAGCCCGACGCTCACCCACAAGGAGCATGACGCGGTCGTCGCCACGGTGATCGAACACGCCGCCGGGCGGGTGCCCGTCATCGCCGGCGCGGGGTCCAACAACACCGCCGAGACGGTCCGCCTGATCACGGCGGCGAAGAAGGCCGGCGCCGACGCCGCCCTCGTCGTCACGCCCTATTACAACAAGCCGACGCAGCGCGGGCTGATCGCACACTACACGGCGGCGGCGGAATGCGGCCTGCCGATCATCATCTACAACATCCCCGGCCGCTCGGTCGTCGACATGACGCCCGCCACCATGGCCGAGCTCGCCCGCCACCCGATGATCATCGGGGTCAAGGACGCCACCGGCGACCTGGCCCGCGTGCCGAAGACCCGCATCGCCTGCGGCCCCGAGTTCGTGCAGCTCTCGGGCGAGGACGCGACCGCGCTCGGCTTCAACGCCCACGGCGGCACGGGCTGCATCTCGGTCACCGCCAACGTCGCCCCCCGCCTCTGCGCGGAGTTCCAGGAGGCGACGCTCTCCGGCGACTACGCCACGGCGCTGCAGCTCTCCGACCGGCTGATGCCCCTGCACATCGCGGTCTTCCTCGAGCCCGGCACCGTGGGCGCGAAGTACGGCCTGTCCCTCCTCGGCGTGACCAAGGACGAGGTGCGCTCGCCCCTGACCACGGCGGAAGAGGGCACGCGGATCGCCATCAAGGACGCGATGATCCACGCGGGTCTCATCAACTAGGCGGCCCCCGACCGGCCCCCGCCCGCACCTTGCTACGTCACCGGTGCGCCCCAGGCCCCGGCGAGCGCGCGGTACCGCTCAAGCCGCGCGCGGTGGTGCGGGACCAGTCCCTCGAGCCGCAGCACCCGCTCGGGCGTCATGAGCGCCCACGCGGATCCTTCCTCGCCGAAGAGCAGCCCGCGCAGGGCCTCTTCCGGAAGGCGCGCGACCCAGAACCAGACGGGCCCCCGCAGCCCCTCGGACCGTTCGCGCCACAGAACCTCCGCCGGACGGAGGTCGAGGCCCGCTTCCTCCTCGACCTCGCGCAGCAGTGTCTCCCAGGGAGACTCCGCGCCCTCGCGCCCGCCTCCGGGGAGGTCCCAGGCGCCGGGCCAGTCGATCCCCGGGTCCCGGTCCCGCAGAAAGACCAGCAGCCGCGGCCCAAGGAACAGCGCCACCTTGGACCCGTTGAAATCATCTTGCTCCACCGCGCGCTCCGGTCACATCTGCTCAACCCGGTCAGCCTAGCCTCCCCGCGTTCACCACGCGAGGAGCCATGACCCACCTGACCCCGCAAGACGCCGCCCAGACCCTCACCGAACCCGAGTTCGTCCTGCTCGACGAGGTGGACCCCGAAGCCTTCCCCCGCGACCGGGGGAAGGTCGATACCGCTGAGCTCGACGATCTCTGCGCCTCCATCGCGCGGCACGGCCTGCGCATGCCGATCGAGGTGATCGAGACTGGGGGTCCCCTGCCCTGGGCACTCGTCTCGGGGCGGCGGCGCTACGAGGCCTTCCGAAGGCTGGGCTACACGCGGATCCCGGCCCTTGCCCGGCGCATCGACGACCGGCGCGAGGTGCTGGGCTGGATCGCCGAGGAAAACGATCAGCACGAGGCCATCACCCCCTGGGACCATGCCCGCTTCATCTCGAATGCCGCGAGCGACGACAGCTATGACACGCTGCAAGAGGCGACGGACTCTCTCTACCCCACCGTTTCCCGCCAGAAGCGGTTGCGCCTGCACCGAATGGCGACAGTCCACGCCCGCCTCGACGGGATCCTGCCCGATCCGGCCACCTTCAGCCAGCAGCGCCTTCTGCGCCTGGCCCATGCTATAGACCGGGGATATTGCGAAGAGATTAAGATCGCGCTCGCTGATCTGGAGCCGCCCCGAACCCCGCGAGAGGTGCGCGGCGTCCTCGACCGCCTCTGCGACGAGGCCGAGGCGAGCCCCAAGGATCTCCGCGACGCCCCCCGCCCCGGCTATCCCCGCCGCCGCGTCCGCATCCGCCCCCGCCTCACCTGCCGCCGCGAATACCTCAAGGAAGGCTGGTGCCTCCGCTTCACGGGCCCCGAGGCCTCCGGCGCCATGATGGAAGAGATCATGGACTGCGTGGAGCGGGTCTTCGCTCCGAAGGATCGGGAGCGTAGAATAATTCAAGAAATAGAAGAGAAGGCACAAGGTTCGCCGCGCAAGCTTTGATCATCGCTTGAGCGGGAATTCAAAAGGATGTAGAGAACCACTCTAGTCATCAACAAAGTAGCTGTTTTTCGTCTTTATGACAAATTATGCAAGAATGCACACACCAGAGGAAATTGAAGCCTATAAGACTGCTTCCCGGCTAGTCCAAAGAGCTGCTCATGAGAGTTGGTCTTACGTGTCGCTGAGTCCGTTTTATGGTGGTGACGGCGATGTGGTGAGAGACGGCCTGGAAATCTTGAGGCACCTCACGATCCTACCAGATGAAGTCAGAACCCTATCAGAAGTTGATCTAGAAATCAGAGGAACGAGGATTAGCGATCTTAGACCTCTGGCAAAAAGTTCGGGCCTGAGAGAAGTGAATTTTGAAGGCATCCCGGCGGCTATCGAAAATCCAGAACTCGAAGAAATTTCTACTATCGAAAATAGTGTCGAAAGGACGAGGCGCCTTAAATCTTGGCTTGAGGTCAACTACGAGGGTGAACCACCGGAAGCCGTTGAGGGAGGACCCGAATTTAGGGTAGATGACGTAGGTCCGATCACGCTCATCGACACACCTTTGATCGAAAGCGATGACGATGATCAAGCGGAGCTACAAAAGGACTGTGAAGAGAAGGCTTCCAGTCTCGCTGAAGTTGCGGAGCTAGCCACGAATACGGCACCCGACCTCCCGTCCATCTCTCGAAAATACCAAGAATTGATCAGCCAAAACGCCAACTTGATCGGTGCGCGTCGGATTTGGTCTATTGCCAATAGCCTTGAAGCAATTCTTGAGATTCATGATCGGGCTGTGGCGGATGACAGGCATTCTGAAGAACTCCCCGCCAGTGTAGCTGCAAGACTGAAGGACCTAGCCGAGACCCATAGAGTTTGGTTTCTCGGCCATCCTGGAGCTCGAGCCGTTGAAGAGCGCGCCAACAAGCATGCACGCAAGGAAGGATATCAAGATCGTCGAAGGGCTGCAGTATCTGTTGTAGAAGCCGCGGAGAGGTCGACAGCAGTATCGGCAGATGCAACTTGGCCAGCTCGACAAAATATCGAGACGTCAAAAGTTGATTCTGCCGCCGGTGTTGCAGCACTGGGCGAACTTGAAGATTGGGCTTGGAACTTTGTCGCGAGCATAGCCAGAAAGGCTTGGACTATCGCGAAGGCGCCGCCGGGTGGATTCGTCGGTCAAGCAGTCTCAGGGCATTATCTCATTCTTTTCATCGTCAACAACGACGATGCCATTCGGCACTACGCGTACACGGCAATGTCTCAAGGTCCGCTATGGTGGGATGCGTTGGAAGCAGCAATTCGAAGAATGGCAGCATCCGGTAGCAACCACGAAGATCGTGATTGAGTCAGATAGTTAACGCAAAACGCGTTAACCACGATTATCCATAAAAACCAAAGCCTTACCCCTCTGTCCAACCTTGGTCACGTCTTGACCGAGGCCCCACAGCCCCCCTCCCCGCCCCCTCCCGGCGGTGCTATATCTCTCCCATGCCCGCGCTTTGCCGAGACTGCCTGACTGCCTACCCGGACGGCCCGCGCTGTCCGGCCTGCCGGTCTCCGCGGGTGACCCGGCATCCCGAGCTTTACGAGCTCTCCATCGCCCACATGGATTGCGACGCCTTCTTCGCCTCCGTCGAGAAGCGCGACAATCCGGAGCTGCGGGACAAGCCCGTCATCATCGGCGGCGGCCGGCGGGGGGTGGTCTCCACCGCCTGCTACATCGCCCGGATCAAGGGCGTCCGCTCGGCCATGCCGATGTTCCAGGCGCTCAAGCTCTGTCCCGAGGCGGTGGTGGTGAAGCCCCGGTTCGAGGCCTACGTCGAGGCCTCCCGCGCGATCCGGCAGATGATGGACGAGCTGACCCCGGTGGTGGAGCCGCTCTCTCTGGACGAGGCCTTCATGGACCTCACCGGCACCGCGCGCCTCCACGGCCAGCCGCCTGCCGTGATGCTCGCCCGGCTGGTGCGGCGGATGCAGGCGGAGCTTGGCCTGACCGGCTCCATCGGGCTCAGCCACAACAAGTTCCTCGCCAAGGTCGCCTCCGACCTCGACAAGCCGCGCGGCTTCTCCGTGATCGGCCGAGCGGAGACGGTGGACTTCCTCAAGCCGAAGCCCGTGCGCCTCATCTGGGGCATCGGCCCGGCCGCCCAGGAGAGCCTCGAGGCCGCCGGCATCCGCACCTTCGCCGACCTTCACCGCTGGGAGCGCGAGGCGCTGCAGGCCCGCTTCGGCGGCATGGGCGACCGGCTCTGGCATCTCGCGCGGGGCGAGGACCACCGCCGCGTCTCGGCCCATGCGCCGGTGAAGGGGCTGTCGAACGAGACGACCTTCTCCGAGGACACCGGCGACGCCGAGATCCTCGACGGCCACATCTGGCGGATGGCCGAGAAGGTTTCCTCCCGCGCCAAGGCCAAGGACCTCGCGGGCCGCGTCGTGACACTGAAGCTCAAGCGGGCGAACCACCGGCTGCTCACCCGGAGGCAGGCGCTGAGCGAGCCGACCCAGCTCGCCGACCGGATCTACCGGACGGCGCGGGGCCTCTTCGACCAGCTGGGCGACGCCGGGCCCTACCGGCTGCTCGGGGTCGGAATCAGCGAGCTGACCGGGGCCGAGACCGCGGATCGGGGCGGCGACCTGCTCGACCCGGACGCGCCGCGGCGGGCCCAGGCGGAGCGGGCGGCGGACGCGATCCGCGCGCGCTTCGGCAGGGATGCGATCCTGAAGGGCCGGGCCCTGCGCTGAGCTACTCGGCCGCGACCGGCATCTCGTCAGCCCGGCCGATGGCGGCGATCTCGGCCACAACGGACCCCAGCGCGGCGCGCACGTCCTCGAACTCCGCCTTCGGCTCGATCGTGGCCTCGTCCATGTAGATTGACCGGTCGATCTCCACCTGAACGGCATGCTGCCGACGCGACGGACGGCCGTAGGCCTGGGTGATGTAGGCCCCTGCGAAGGGCATGTTCCGAGCCACCCGGAAGCCCGCGCCTGAGAAGGCCGCCTCGATCCGCTCGATGACCCCGGCGGAGGCCGCGGCGCCGAAGCGGTCGCCCAGCACCACGTCGGGCCGCGGTCCGTTGGCGGGGCCGACGTTCTCAAGGGCCTCGTGCGGCATGGAATGGCAGTCGACCAGGATGGCCCGGCCGAAGAGCCGGTGGCTTTCGTCCAGAAGCTCGCGCAGGGCGGCGTGGTAGGGCCGCCAGTAGTCCGAGATTCGGCGTCGCGCCTCCTCGAGCGGCAACTTGCCGGAGTAGATCGCCCGCCCGTTTGCGACGACCCGGGGAATGACGCCGAGACCGCTCGCGATGCGCGGGTTGTGGGCCGCGCGGCGCACGCCCTCGATCAGCGCCGGGTCGAGTTCCTCGGCCGCCCGGTTCAGATCGACATAGGCACGCGGAGCGCCCGCGACGAGCAGCGGCGCGCCGTGATCCGGCGCGCTGTCGAAGAGGCGGTCGATGTAGGCATCCTCGGACGAACGGATTTCCCGCTCGTTGAGCATGGCGCGCGCCAGGAACGCCGCGGAGTAGTCCCGCCCCGAGTGGGGCGAGGCGAAAACGGCCGCGGTCGTCCGGGACGCGGGACTGTGCAGGTGGTACGGGGCCAGACTCATCAACGCTCCTCGATCGCGGCATTAGATAGCGCGATTTCGGAGGTGCCCAAAAGCCCTTGATCTCGCCCCCGACTCCTTTTAGAGACCGCTCACCCGACGCGGTTCGCCCGCGTCCTATTTCGTTATGGGACGCTGAAACGTGACGGGTACGGGCGGTTAGCTCAGCGGTAGAGCACTACGTTGACATCGTAGGGGTCACTGGTTCGATCCCAGTACCGCCCACCATGATTTCGCCGCCGGGGCCGCGAGGGTCCGGGCAGACTTGCAACCAGGCGCACCGCCGCGCCGCGATGAAGAGGACGAGACGAATGAAGGTTCGCAACTCCCTCCGCTCGCTCAAGCAGCGTCACCGCGATTGCCGCGTCGTGCGCCGCAAGGGCCGGGTCTACGTGATCAACAAGACCCAGCGGAAGTTCAAGGCACGCCAGGGCTGATCGCCCGGCAGAGCCGGACAGATGCCAGATCGAGAGACGGCCGCCCCCCGGGGCGGCCTTTTTCGTTGTCCGGACCGGAGTCCCGCCTTTTGTCTCGCCATCCCGGCATCGGATCGCTTACCTAGGGGACGATTACGACCCTGAGGGAGGCATAGAGATGACGTTGAAACCCCTGACCATTCTGGGCGCGCTGGCGGCGGGGACCGTCGCCCTTCCGGCCTCCGCGCAGGAATACTGCGGCGGATTGAGCTCCGGCGCCTGGATCGGCGGCAACGAGGCGAACTCCGATATCGGCAGCGCGGAGACCTTCCGGGAGCAGCTGGCGCTGGTGCTTTTGGGCAATGCCCATACCTCTCTCTTCTCGCTGTCGGAGGCGGCGAGCGTGCGGCTCGAGGCCGAGGCCCGGGGCCAGGGGGATCCGGTCATCGAGGTACTCGACGGCGAGGGCGGCGTGGTCGCAACCGATGACGACTCGGGCGGCGGCGTCTCGTCGGCGGCCCTCGTCGCGCTGGAGCCGGGCACCTACTGTCTGCAGACCTCCTCCTACGACAACGCGCCGCTGACCGCGACGGTGCGGATCGGACGGGCCGAGCACGAGGCCCTGACCGAGGGCGGCGCGACACTGACAGCCGCCGGGCCGGGAGATACGACCGAGACGCCGGCACCCACCGGGGCCAGCCCGGTCGCGACCGATACCGAGGCCTGCGGCGGCGCGGTGATGCTCGCCTCCGGCCCGCTCGACGATAGCCTCTCACAAGGCGTGAGCCGGACGGAAAGCATCGAGGCCGTCCCGACCTACGCCTTCGACCTCGCCAGCCCGGCTTCTGTCTCGATCACCGCGGAGAACCCGGATGCCGACCCGGTTCTGACCCTGACCGGGGACGATGGGACGTTCTACGCGGAGAACGACGATTACGACGGGCTCAACAGCCGGATCGACATGACGACGCCGCTGGCTGCGGGGACCTACTGCGTGCAGCTTCGCGCGCTGTCCGACGCCACCGCGCCGGTCACCGTCTCGGTCTCCGGCTTCGACCCGGAAGCCGCCGCCCAGGAGACCTACAATCGCGGCCAGGCGGCGCCGCCGCTCGACGGCTCCTACCCGGTCACCGATCTCGGCACGCTGTCGGGCCGCGTCGTCACCGACGCGCAGATCCAGGGCGAGACCGCGCAGTGGTTCTCGGTCACCCTCGACGCGCCGGGTCTGCTTCTGGTCGAGGCGATCGGCGCCGCGGCGGGCGGTGACCCGGTGCTGCGGGTGTTCGACGACGTGGGCCGCGAGATCGCCTACAACGACGACTACGGCCAGAGCTACGACAGCCAGATCGCCGCGCGAACTTTCCCGGGCACCTACCTGATCGCGCTGACCGACATCTCGGCCACCAGCCCGCTCCTGCGGCTGGTGATCGAGCGCTACGTTCCGGCCGAGTGACGCGGACCGGGGCCGGCCAGCGCCGGCCCCGACGCGGCGCGTAGGAATGGCGGACAGGAAGCAGCCGGCGGAAGTCGGGGCCCAGTTCACAGGCCCCGCTCTCGACGAGCGGATCACCGTGCACGAAGGCGCGCAGGTGATCGAGATCGACTATACCGGCCTCTACATTCACAGCTCGGCCGAGGCGAACGCCTTCTACGACCGCATCGAGGCGCGGATCCTCGAGACCGGCGAGCCGCTCTGGTTCTTCTGCGTCGATACCACGGACTACAGGGTCGACCGCGCTGCGTGGTTCGCCTACTCGCGGCGCGGGACGGACCTGCACGAGGCCCATTCCATGGGCACCGTCCGGGTCGACCGCAACGCGGGGCCGCAGATCGAGCGCGCGAAGGGGACCGAGCGGGAGAACCCCAACCTCTTCGCCAGCCGGGACGAGGCCATGGCGGCGCTCCGCGCGCGGCCCTCGCAACGAAGGACCCGGCTTGCGCACACGCCGAACTACGAGCGCGGCGCCTTCCTGCGCCGAATCAGGCCGGACCGGGCGACCGAGATCATGGAAATCGACCTCTCCGGCATCTCCTTCGAACACAGCCGGGACGTGAACGACATCTTCAACTGGATCGAGGAGGTCGTGCGCGGGACGGGTCGGCGCTGGTACTTCCTCTACAACTACGAGGGGACGCGTATCCAGCAGCCCGCGTGGCTGACCTACTCGCTCCGGGCGGAGGCCCTGCGGGACCGCTGGTCGCTCGGCTCTGTCCGCTACGCTGCGGGCTCGGAGACCGAGCGGGATATCCGGCTCCGGGCCGAGAACCGGACCGTGCGTCCCAACATCCGCAACACCCGCGCCGAGGCTCTGGAGCGGATCGCCGAGATGAAGGCCGGCCGCTAGGCCGCGGCCTCCTTCACCTTGTCGGCCGGCCCCTCGAGCTTGGCCCGGGTCAGCGCGGCGACGAGGCGGACGAACCTCTCCCGGTCCCCGGCGAGGTCGAGCAGGGCCTGACCATCCTCCGGCAGGCCGAGTTCGGAGGCCTCCTGCTGCGCGGGCTTGCCGACTTCGGGGAGGAACTCGTCCCAGACGAGCTGGACCTCGCGGGCGAAGATGCCGGCACCTGTCGGCCCCAGGCCCTTGGCCTTCTGAACGGCCTGTCGCGGATTCTCTTCACGCATCCGGCGGAGGTCGTCGCCGTAGGCGTCCCGCACCATCCTGGCCGTGTCGATGATGTAGTCGGCGGTGGACTCGTCGTAGCGGGCATAGCCGTTCTCGTTCAGGCAGCGGACGATCTCCGTCCGGTCCGCTTCGAGGATGCGGTCGATCTTGTGCAGGTCCGCATCCCTGAGTGCCGCGCAGCCCTGAACAGCCAGTTCCGAGCCGATGCGGGCCGAGAGCATGATCGAGCCGATCAGCCAGTGAAAGAGCTCCTGCGGCGTGTCGCGGGCGATGTTGGCGCCCATCTCCTCGGAGTAAAGCTTGCCCTGTTCCGCGATCAGGGCGTCGACGATCTGCTTGCGGGTCATGGGTCTCTCCTCCTCAGCGGCCCTCTCCGACTTCACCGGCGGTCCGCGGATCTTCTCCGCCCGGGTTGGGGCCGGTGGCGGCGGGGCAGTCGCAGTCGGCGAGAAGCTCGTTGGCTTTCTCGGAGCGCTTGCCGGCGGGCTGATCCTCGAGCGCGGCCCGGGCGGCACGCAGGGCCCAGTCGATGTCGCCCTCGACCCAGGCGGGACGTCCGGCGCCCTCACCCAGTTCGCCGCCGCGCGCGTCGCGGGACTGGCGGGCGACCCGGGACATGGCGGAGGTCACGGCCTCGCGTTCGTCGCGGCGGAGCTCGTCCAGGTCCTCGGGCCCGAACTTGCGGAGCGGGTCGATGACGTAGTCGGGCAAGCCGCGGTCATCGCCGAGGATGTCGGCGAGGGTCTTCTTCAGCCAGGTTTCCTGATCTGCCATGGGATCCTCCATCGTTTTGCGCCCCAACGATGAGGGGCGGAGGGAGGGTCCGAGATCAGGTCGAGGTACCGACCCGACAAAAAAAGAACGAGGGCCGAAGCCCTCGTTCCAAATCCCGGGAATGCAAAGTCGGGATTAGTTGAAGTCGTAGATCAGCGACACGCCGTAGGTGTTGTCGGTGTCCTCACGGCCCGGCACCGGATCCGTGTGGTACTCGGTCGCGACGCTGGTTCTGAGCGCCAACGAGTCAGCCACCGAAAAGTTCACGCCGAAGTCGTTGTAGACGACGGTATCGCTCTCGGACGCGATGATGTCGGTATCGTTGGTCAGCACGATGTCGGGCGAAATGCGGTTCGAGTAGTTCGAAGCCACCGAGAGGGCGCCTTCCTCGAAGTCCGATTCGTCGATGTCGGTGAGTTCCGCGACACGGTAGCCCGGACCGGCCTGGACCGACCACTGGATGTCCGGCGTGTTGTAGATCCGGTAGCCAAGACCGGCGCCGATGAAGGTGTCCGTCTCGTAGCTGGAGAACTCGTCGATCGAGCCCTGGACCTTGGCGAAGCCATAGAGCCGCGGGTTGAAGTCGCGGGTGTACTCGAGATCGTACAGCAGGCTTTCCTCGGTGCGGGTGCCGTCCTCTTCGCCGTAGCGATAGTTCAGCTGCAGCTCGTAGCCGTTGGTGCCGTCGAAGTAGCCGTAATTGGCACCAAGGCCGATGTCGACGCTGTCGCTGTTGCCCGTCGAGGCGGAACCGCGAAGCGCGAGCGAGCCGGAGAAGCCGAGCTCGCGGCCCTCGTTGCCGACCAGCCGATCGCGCTCGAAGTCCTCTTCGATGTCCTCGGCAAGGGCCTCGTTGGCGTCTTCGACCTGATCGGTGCCGGTGAAGACCGTGTCTTGGGCTTGGGCCATGCCGGCAGCACCGGCAAGAAGGGCCGCCAGCGGGGCGGCGTGCACGAGTTTCATGTCTCGTCTCCCGTAAATTGAAACGTGTATTCCACGACCGGCCAATGCGCTGTGCTCCAGTCCGATCCGCCGGCAATACCGGCCTCGCGTCGCGCGCGGCAGGAATACAACGGTGCGCTGCGACCTAGCCATGAAAACAAGGCGATGGGCCTGTGGCAACCGAACTCACGCCGACCTCGCGTCTTCTTGATGGAACCCTGATCGCCGGCTTGCGCCCCCACACACGAGGCGGTTTACGGCGGGGAGACAATTTCCGGGACGAACGACATGGGCGAAATCATCTTCGTGCGCCACGGCCAGGCGAACTCCGCGGCCAGGGACGAGGCGAGCTACGACCGGCTCTCCGAAAAGGGCCGCGCCCAGTCCGCCGCCCTCGGCGCCTGGCTCTCTACCAACGAAACGAGCTTCGATCGGGTCCTGTCGGGCACGCTGTCGCGCCATCTCGGGACCGCCGAGGCGATGGGCGTGTCCCCGTCCCCGGACCCGCGGCTGAACGAGATGGACTACTTCAACCTCGGCAATGCGCTTGCCGAAACCCACGGGGTGCCGATGCCGGGCCCGGAGGATTTCGCCGCACACATGCCGCAGGTCATGGAGGCCTGGCACAGGGCCGAGATCCGGGGCGACGAGAGCTTCGCGGACTTCGAGGCGCGGGTCACCTCCGTACTGACGGAGGCCGCAGAACCCGGGCGGCGGGTGCTCTGCATCACCTCGGGCGGGGTGATCGGAATGGTCGTCCGGCACCTGCTCAGGCTGGACCCGACGCGTATGGCGCATATCTTGCTGCCCATCTGGAATACCTCGATCCACCGCGTCCACGTCATGCCGCACGGAACGATCCTGGGCGCGTTCAACGCCATCCCGCATCTCGACGCCCCGGATCGCGCCGACCTGCGCACACATTTCTGAGGCGACGATGACCCATGTCTGGCTGAGGGCGGAGAGCCGCGCCACCGAGCAGCGAACCCCGCTGATGCCCGAGGGCGCGAAGGCCCTCCTCCGGGACGGACACGGGGTCACAGTCGAGCGAAGCGCGTCGCGGATCGTCCCCGACAGCCGATACGAAGAGGCCGGCTGCGAAATGGCGGAGACCGGAAGCTGGGAAAGCGCGCCCGCCGACGCGGTCGTGCTCGGGCTCAAGGAGTTGCCCGAGAGCGGCGAGCCTCTGCGCGGCACGCATGTCTTTTTCGCCCATGCCTTCAAGGGACAAAGGCAAGCGGACGCGCTCCTCGACCGGTTCCGGCAGGGCGGCGGGACGCTGCTCGACCTGGAGTACCTCGTCGATGACACCGGCGCCCGGGTCGCGGCCTTCGGCTACCACGCGGGATACGTGGGCGCGGCGGTCTCGCTCATCGCCTACGGCGCGCAGGTGGCCGGACGACCAGTCCCTCCGGTCGCGCCCTGGCCCAATGCCGACGTCATGCGCGACGCCGTAACGGCGGCGCTGGACGGCGCGACTCCACGGACACTGGTGATCGGGGCCAAGGGACGCGTGGGGAGCGGCGCGGTGGACCTACTGCGCGAGGTCGGGCTCGACGCGACACTCTGGGATCAGGAGGAGACCGCGAGCGGCGGACCCTTTCCGGAGGTCGCGCGGCATGACCTGATGATCAACGCGGTTCTCGCGATGCCGGGCATCCCAGTCTTCGCCGGTCCCGAGCTTCTCGACGCTGACCGGCGGTTGAGGGTCATCGGGGACGTGGCCTGCGACCCGGGGACCCCCTACAACCCGGTTCCCCTCTATGACGAGCCGAGCAGCTGGGAAAACCCGGTCTGGCGGGTCCACGACACCCCGCCGCTCGACGTCATGGCGATCGACAACCTGCCGTCGCTCCTCCCGCGCGAGGCCTCGGCCGCCTTCGCCGCGGACCTGCTGCCGCACCTCCTGGCGCTGCCCGACGGCGAGGTCTGGAGGCGCGCGGAAGAGACCTTCCGCCAGCACCTTCAGTAGAGCGCCTCTTCCTCCTCGGAAGGGTCGAGGCCGAGGGCCTCCATGCCGGATTCGAGGTGATCGGCGAGGTGGGGCGATCCGAGCAGGTAGTCGGCCGTGGGCGTGGTGGCCTCGGAGAGAGCGGTCTCCTGCGCCTCTTCCAGGTCTTCCGCGTCGTAGGATCCGCGGCCGATCCAGAAGACCGCGACGAGTGCCGCCTGCTTCTCTTCCGAGAGCCGCTCGACGAAGGCGCGCAACTGCGCCTCGCCTCTTCGCTCGTCGCGCGCGAGAATGGCGATCTCGGCAATCGTGGACGCACTGATCTGAAGCATGGCGTGACTCCTCCAAAGCTGGCGCGAGATTAAGTCCCCCCGCGCCGCTCCGAATTGATCTGCCGCAAGTCAGCGCCGTTTCGAGACCAGGGGGTAGTATATCCAGTCCGGCAGGAGCTGGGAGCCGCGCAGCAGCCAGGACAGCGGCGCCGGGTAGCTCATCTTGAACTCGTCGGAATTCATGTGCTCGAAGAAGCGCCGCGCGGCGTCTTCGGGCTCCATCCGCTGCGGCATCTTGAAATCGTTCTTGTCGGTCAGCCGGGTGCGGACGAAACCGGGATTGACCACCTGCACCTCGACACCGGTATGGCGCAGGTCGGAGTAGAGGCACTCGGCCATGGTCATCACCCCGGCCTTGGAAGGGACGTAGCCCTGCGCGCCGGGCAGACCGCGGAAGCCCGAGAGCGAGCCGGTCAGCACGATGTGCCCCGCGTCCTTCTCCACGAAGCGCGGGACAACCGCGCCCAGGACGCGCGTCGCGCCGAGGAAGTTGGTGTCGACCATGGTGGTGATCTTTTCGGCGTCCCACTTCTCGGACCCGAGCGGCCAGTAGGCCCCCGCGAGGTAGACCATCCCGTCGATCTCCCCGGCTTCGCTGGCGGCGCGGTCAATGCTGGACTGGTCGGTGACGTCGATGGTCACGGCGCTCGCCTTGCCCGGGACGGACGCCACCAGATCGTCCAGCCGGTCCCGCGAGCGCGCGGAGACGATGACCTCGGCCCCTGCGCGGCTGATCGACTCGGCCACGGCGCGGCCCAGTCCCTCGCTCGCGCCCACAATCCAGTATCTCTTGCCTTTCCACTCGCGCATCGGGTCGGTGTCCTTCTGTCTTCGCGTCTCGGTTGGGGACCTAGGGCGCGGCCCGGCCAAGTCCCTCCCCTGTCGCGAAACCGTCGAGGGGAAGGCGCGTCAGCAGGACCATCGCCGCGATCTTCAGGACGATGGGGCACCCGGCATAAAGCAAGGTCAAGGCCGTGAGCGCCGCTTCCGGGTTCTCGCCGCCCGAAACGAATCCCGCGAGGTCGAGTGCCGGAAGAAGCACCGCCGCTGCGATCGCGAGCGTCATCTTGTTGACGAGCGACCAGAGGCCGAACCCCTGCCCGCCGTTGGGTGCGACCTCGGCCATGCGCGCGGCGAAGAGCGCGGGCATGAGAGTCAGGTCCGCGCCGATGGCGGCGCCGGAGACCACGCAGATCGCCGCGAAGATCGCCTGGTCACCGGGTCCGAGGCCAAGGGTCACCGCGAAGCTCGCGATGGCGAGCGTCATGGCGCCGAGCAGGACCGGCTTCGGCCCGTAGCGGCCCGAGAGCGCAGACCAGCCGGGGGCCGAAGCGGCGGCGGCGAGGAAGAAGAGCACCAGCAGGGCCCCCTCCCAGCCGGGCGCGGCGAGACGGCTCTCGACGTAGAAGAGGAAGAGCGTCGATGTCACCGCGAGGGGCATTGCGTTGACGAGGGCGAGAAGCAGGAGCCGCCGGACGGGCCGGTCCCCGAGGATTGCCCGGATCGGGGCGGGCTCGGTTCGGGCGCGGCCCCGCCATTCCGGCAGCATGGCCAAGGTCGCCAGCAGGGTCGCGGCGGCGAAGCCCCAGGCGAAGACGGCGAAAGGCGCATCGGTGGCGTACCCGAGCGCCGTCGGGGCGACCGCGGCGATACAGACACCGGCCAGCGCCCCGCTCTCGCGCCAGGCGGCGAGGCGGACATGCGAGCCGCTCAGCCCGGCCGCCTTTTCGACCCCCCGCGCGTAGAAGGCGATGGTCAGGAAACTGAAGGCCGAGAAGAGCCCGGTGATCGTGACGGCGAACCACAGCAGCGGCGCGACGGGTGGCGCCACGGCGAAGAGCCCCAGCATCGACAGCGCGAGCAGCACCGCGACGAGGGAGACCCAGATCGCCCGCCCCTGCCGGATGCGCTCGGCCAGCCAGCCCAGCGCCGGGTCCTGGACGAAATCGAGGATTCGCAGTCCGAAGAGAACGATGCCGAGCGCTGTCAGGCTCGTCCCGTAGGTGTCGGCGTAGAACTTGGGCGCGTAGATGTAGATCGGCAGCCCCGCGCCCGAGAGGATCGCCGCGAAGCCCGACCAGGCCCAGAGCCGCTGGCTCACCGGCTGACCTCGTCCGCCGGCGGCTCGGGCCGGGGCCGGTAGCGTGCGCCCTTCCACCAGAGCTTGAGCGCCTGCCAGTGGATCAGCGTCAGCACCCGGCGCGAACCGAAGGGCCGCCGGAGAGCTGCCCCCAGGATGGTTCGGTTGGTCAGTGGCTGCCGGGGCCCTCGTAGGGTCGCGACGAGGCCGCCCGCCTCGGTGGTGTAGTCGATGCGGATTTCAATGGCGTCCGGACGGATATCGAAGCGGAAGCGGTAGCCCCCCTCGACCGGCTGGAACGGCGAGACGTGGAAGCACTTCTGCGCCGTGAGCCGGTCGGCGGCAGTGATCTCGCCGAGGTCAGGGCGGTGACACAGGTAGGAATGCCGGTCGCCGAAGGTATTGCTCACTTCGGCGATCACTGCCCGGAGCTTGCCGTCCGCCCCGTGGCAGAGCCAGAAGCTGACCGGGTTGAAGACATGCCCCAGCACCCTCGGTTGCGCGAGGAGAAGCACCGGCCCGGGCAAATCGAGCCCATGAGCGGACAGCACCTCACGCACCCAGTGCGCCCCCCGCCCGTCGTGGCGCGGCCCGCCGTGGTCGCGATCCCGCAGCGAAAAGAAGTTCGCGGCATTGCGTGAGAAGAGCCGAGGCGCGGCCTGCCGGCCCTCGGCGTCGAGCAGAATGTAGTCGATGGAATAGCGGAAGGCGTTGTCCGGCCCATCGCGGCGCGCATGGTAGGTCTCGCCGGGCACATGCTCCACCGCGGAGGTGACCGGTTGAGCGGCCGGGATATCCAGACGCTCCGCCAGGCTCATTCCGCCGCCACCGCTGTGCCGCTCCGGGCGTTGATGGCATCGGCGACGTCGAAGCCCGAGGCCAGCCCGTCCTCGTGGAAGCCGTTCCGCATCCAGGCGCCGCAGAACCATGTCGACCGCCGACCGTTCATCTCTCGGGCCGTTTTCTGTGCAGCAAGAGCGCCGAGGTCGTAGACCGGATGGCGCAGGACCGTGCGGTCCCACACGAGGCTCTCGTCGATCTCGCGCGTTGTGTTCAGCGTCACGAAGACCTGCTCCGTGGTCAGCCAGCGCTGCAGGGAGTTCATCCAGTAGGTCAGATCGATCCGCGGCGAGACCTTTTCGGCGTCCTCGGTGTAGACCCAGCTCGCCCAGGCCCGGCGGCTGCGCGGCATGATCGAGGTGTCGCCGTGCAGGACGACTTCGTTCGGCTGGTAGCGGACGGCGCCCAGCACCTTGCGCTCCTCTCCGTCGGCGTCCTCGAGCATGGCGAGCGTGTCGTCCGAATGGGTCGCGAAGACGACCTCATCGAAGATCTCCCACTCGCCGCCCTTCAGGCGCAGTCTGACCGCGTCCGGTCCGCGCCGGACACCGGCCACCGGCGCCCCGGTGCGGATCTCGACGCCGCGCCGCTCCATCGCGGCTTCCAGTCGCGAGACGTAGTTCTCCGACCCGCCCTCGACCGTGTACCAGTCGTGCTGGCCGGAGGTTTGCAGCAGATTATGGTTGTCGAAGAAGCGCATCATCGTCTCGGCCGGAAAATCGAGAACCTGCGACTTGGGGGTCGACCAGATCGCCCCGGACATGGGCAGAAGATAGCGGTCCCGGAACCACGGGCCCATCCCCAGCGTCTCGCAGAGCCCTCCGATGGTCAGCCCGTCCTGCCGAGAGGCTTCCAGCGCCGTTTCGTTGAAGCGCAGCAGGTCGCGGATCATGCGGAAGTAGCGAGGGTCCAGCGCGTTCTTCGGCTGCGCGAGGAGCGCACCGAGGTTGCGCAACCCATATTCGAACCGACCGCCGCCGAAGCTCGCCCCGAAGGACATGTCGCTGAGACGGGTAGGCACCTCGAGCTCGTCGAAGAGGGCGACGAGGTTCGGGTAGTTAGCGTGATTGAAGACAATGAAGCCGGTGTCGACGGTCAGGTCTCCGTTCCGGCCCGCGGTCCGCGTCCGGGCATGACCGCCCAGCCGGGGCTCCGCCTCGATCAGCACGACCCGGTGCCGCTCCGAGAGCCTCCAGGCTGCTCCCATGCCGGATATTCCCGCGCCGACGACGGCGATGGTTCGGGGCGCATGCGTCCCGGCTTCGAATGGCATATTGTCTGGTCCTTCGTTCCGTTCAGCCCTTGTCGGCGTTGTGGGACATACGGCGCAACGGCCAATACGGATCGAATGCGGAATAAATCTCAGGATGTTGTGATCCGCCGGGTACGCCCCCGCGTACCGAAGCCATGTTGACGGGATCACGACCAGCCGCCAAACCGGACCTGCGGGGCCGGACACCCGATGCCGTAAGGGCTCGGCCCCGGCTATTGCCGGAGGAAAGAGGACCAGTCGTGATATCCGCCGAGCAGACACGCCCCCCGGCGTGGATCGCCGAGATGAAGGCCATTCGCGACCTGAGAGACCAGGCGGCCTTCGCCTCTCTGTTCGAGTATTTCGCGCCCCGCGTTAAGGCCTACCTGATCAAGTCCGGGTCCGCCCCGGACATGGCCGAAGAAGTGACGCAGGACGTGATGGCCACGGTCTGGCGCAAGGCGGAGCAGTTCGATCCGGCGCGGGCCAGCGTGAGCACCTGGGTGTACACCATCGCCCGGAACCGGCGGATCGACATCGTGCGCCGCAACCGCCGGCCAGAGCCGGAAGACCTGCCCTGGGGCCCCGAGGCGGAGCCCGCGCAGGACGAAGAACTGGCTTTGCAGCAGGATGCCGAGCGCCTGTCAGAGGCGTTGCAGGCCCTGCCCGAAAAGCAGCGAGTGCTGGTCGAGCGCGCCTATTTCGGCGAGCTCACGCATTCGCAGATCGCGGAAGAGACCGGGCTTCCGCTGGGGACGATCAAATCCCGGATACGGCTGGCGCTGGATCGCCTGCGCCATGAAATGAGGGAAGAAACGGGATGACCCGCCAAATTGCACACCACCTGCCGGACGCGATGCTGAGGGGCTATTGCGCCGGCACCCTGCCCGAGGCGTTCGACCTCGTGGTCGCGTCGCACATCTCGCTCTGCGACGAGTGCCGCGCGCGGATGCACGCCTTCGACGCCGTCGGCGGCGCACTGCTGGACCAGGCGGACGAGGCCGAGCTGAGCGAAGACAGCCTCGCCGCGACCTTCCGCCTGATCGAGGGCATCGACGTGGAAAAGGCAAAGGCCGAGGAGACACCGCCGCCCGCGACCTCCGGCGTCCTGCCCGCCCCGCTGCGGTCCTACGTCGGCGGCGATCTCGATGCCGTGTCCTGGAAGCGTGTCGGCGGCGGCGTGTCGCAGGCCATCCTCCCGGTGGAAGGGGACGCCAGCGTGCGTCTTCTGCGCATCCCGGGCGGGGTCGAGGTTCCGGACCACAGCCATTCTGGCTCCGAGATGACGCTGGTTCTTGCGGGCGCCTTCTCGGATGCCGCCGGCCGCTTCGGTCCCGGCGACGTCGAGATGGCCGACGATGACGTCACCCATACTCCGATCGCCGAACCGGGCGAGGACTGCATCTGCCTGGCCGCGACGGAGGCGCCGCTGCGCTTTTCCGGCCTGCTGCCGCGGCTTGCCCAGAAAGTCATGCGGATCTGACCCGGCTCCCTAGGTCATCCGCATGCCTCCAGGGGCCGGTCCGCAGGGGACCGGCCCCTTTCCTTTTCCGCCCCGGCGTGGTGAAGCGCGAGTATGGACGCGCCCGAGCTGACCGAGGATTGCGGCCGCTGCGCCGCGCTGTGCTGCATGGCCTTCGCCTTCGACAAGGGCGACGGCATGGCCATCGACAAGTCCGCCGATACAGCCTGTCCCCACCTCGCGACGTCCGGCCTCTGCTCGATCCATCCCGACCGGGATCGGCTGGGCTTCTCCGGTTGCGTGGCCTACGCGTGCAACGGAGCCGGGCAATACGTGACGCAGGAGATCTTCGGCGGAGCGTCCTGGCTGGACGACCCCTCGCTCACCGCCCCGATGGCCTCTGTCTTTCGCGACCTGGCGCGCATCCAGGAATGGCGTGCGATGCTTCTGGCAGCCCGGGCGTGGTCCCTGCCATCCGAGGCGAGGGACAAGCTCGACCGGCTCGAAGCGGAACTCTGCCCGCCCCCCGGCGAGGCTTGGACCGCGGGCCTTCTGGCCGAACGTCTTGCCGGCCCGCTGCCGCGCGAAATCCGGAGTTTCCTGAAGTCGCTTGGGCCTTACGTCCCGCAGCCTAGCTGAGACGTCAGCTCTCGTCGTGGTCCCACGCGACGGGCACGGCGAGGTTGCCCTGAAGCATGTAGCCGTCGCCGCCGGGGCTCAGCCGGAAGGTCCGGCCGGGATAGGCGCCCCTCACCTCGAAGAACTCTGCGCCGCGGGTCACCTGCCCGGCACTGCCGTGAAGGCTGTCGCCGCAGATCCGGTCGCCGCCGCCGCAGGGAACGAGCCGGTAGGTCGCCATCGTGTCGGAGGTCCCGTCCGGCGCGATCACGTAGACCGCGCCCTGTGCAAAGGGGATTTCCTGGTAGGTATCCTGGAAGAGCTGCCGGCTACTGGCCGAAAAGCGCGTGTCCGGCCGGGTATCCCCCGTCGGCGTGATCTCGCAGGCGCCGAGCGCGAGAAGCGCTGCCGCTGCCGCTACTGCAATGCTCCGCATCGATCCGCTCCCCGCTGACTGACCCTTCACAGTGAACCCTAGCGGCCCGGCGCTGACAAGGGGACGACGTGGCTCTCGTCGCTCTCGGGCGCCAGTTCCTCGAAGTCGAAGTTGTCGAGCCGGTGGGCCCGCTTCCCGGCGCGCTGCGCCGCTGTGAGAATGCCGGACACGTCCTCTCCTGCCTGGCGCAGGTGCGTCTCGAGCTTGGCGGCGCGTTCGCCCACGATCTCGACGTCCCGGTGAAGCTGGCCGAGCGCCTTGCGGATGGCGCCGGCCTGTTCGCGCATCCGCGCGTCCTTGAGCACCGCCCGCATGGTGTTGAGCGTCGCCATGCAGGTGGTGGGCGAGACGATCCAGACGCGGGCCGCGAACCCCTCGCGCACGATGTCGCCGTGGTTCGCGTGAAGCTCGGCGTAGATCGCCTCCGACGGCAAGAACATGAGCGCGCCGTCGGCGGTCTCTCCCTCGATGATGTACTTCTCCGCAATGGCCCGGATATGCGCCTTGAGCGCCGTCTTGAGGTCGCGCAGGGCCTGTTTCGCCTCGTGCTCGGTCGAGGCGGTGCGCAGCGCCTCGTAGGGCTCGAGAGGGAACTTGCTGTCGACCACGATGGGGCCCGGAGGGTTCGGGAGGTGGATCAGGCAATCCGCCCGCTTCCCGTTCGAGAGCGTCGCCTGAAGCGTGTAGCTGTCGGAGGGCAGCGCCTTGTGGACGATGTCGTGCAGCTGGATCTCGCCGAAGGCCCCGCGGGTCTGCTTGTTCGACAGGATGTCCTGGAGCGAGAGCACGTCGCCCGAAAGCTTGGTGATGTTCGCCTGGGCCTTGTCGATCACTTGAAGCCGCTGCTGCAGCTCCCCCAGCGACTGCGCGGTGTTCCGGGTGGTCGCGCCGAGCTGCTGGTTCATCGCCTCGGTCACGGTCGCGAGACGTTGCTCCATCAGGTGAAGCGTCTTGGTCTGGCTCTGGGCCTGCGCCTCCGAAACCGAGGTGAGACCGCCGAAGAGCTGCTGCTGACCGTCGGCGAGCGACTGGACCCGGGAGTTCACCCCGCCAAGCTGGCGCGCCAGCTCTTCCGCGACACGGGCCGAAGCGCCGGCCCGACGCATGGTGGCCATGAGCATCAGGACGAGCAGGAGCGCCACGGCCCCGCCCCCGACGAGCGCGAGAGTGGCCGGGTCTGACAGGTTGAGAGTGGTATCGCCGATCTGGATCATGCTCCTGTTCTACATTCGTTCCGGCCGCGCGGAAAGGGTCAGCTGCGCCCGAAAAGCCGCTCGATGTCGGAAAGCTGCAGTTCCACGTAGGTGGGTCGGCCGTGGTTGCATTGGCCGGAGTGCGGCGTCGCTTCCATCTCGCGCAAGAGGGCGTTCATCTCTTCGGGCTGCATCCGCCGCCCCGAGCGCACCGATCCGTGACAGGCCACCCGCGAGAGGATCGCGTCGAGGCGCGCGCGCAGGGCGGTCGTCTCCCCCAGGTCCGTCAATTCGTCGAGTATGTCGGAGACGAGCGCCCTGGCATCGACCTCGCCGAGGAGCGCCGGCGTCTCCCGGACGCAGACCGCGGCGCCGCCGAAGGGCTCGATCCCCAGACCGAGTTCCGCGAGCGCCTCGGCATGGGACAGCAGAAGCGCGGCGTCGGTCTCGGAGAGTTCGACGACCTCCGGGATCAGGAGGGCCTGCGAGGCGATGCCGTTGTCCGCCATCTGCCGCTTGAGCCGCTCGTAGACGAGTCGCTCGTGGGCGGCGTGCTGATCGACCACGACGATGCCGCGCTCGGTCTGGGCGATGATGTAGTTCTCGTGCACCTGCGCGCGGGCGGCACCGAGCGGATGGCTCGCCTCCTCGACGTGCTCGTCCGCGCGGCGCGCGACCTCGCGTTCGGAGCGGACCGAGGGTTGCTCCATCTCAGCGAAACCCTGAGGCCTGTAGGTCGCGGGCCGGGGCGTCGGGCGGTCCATCTGGTAGACGCGTGCTTCGGGCGCGGGCTCGGGGCGGAAGGCGCCAAGCGTCTCGCCCGCCACCGTCGAGGAGGCGCGGTGGCCGGCCTCGGCGAGGGCATGGCGGATGCCGGAGACGATGAGGCCGCGAACGATACCGGACTCGCGGAATCGGACCTGGCTCTTGGCCGGGTGGACGTTCACGTCCACCAGCTTCGGCACGCAGTCGACGAAGAGCACGGCGGCCGGGTGCCGGTCGCGGCTGAGGAAGTCCGCGTAGGCCCCCCGGAGCGCGCCGATGAGCAGCTTGTCGGTGACCGGCCGGCCGTTGACGAAGAGGAACTGCTGCACGGCGGAGCCGCGGGAGTAAGTCGGCAGGGCAGCGTATCCGGTAAGGTGATGACCCTCCCGCTCCGTGTCGAGGGGCACGGCGTTCTCGGCGAAGTCCCGGCCCAGAACCTGCGCGGTCCGGCCGTGGAGCGCGTCGAAGAGGTCGCCCGTCTGCGCATCGGCGCGAAAGACGGTGCGCGGGCTTTCCGAGGAGCAGTCGGTGAGCGTGAAGGAGACAAAGGGCTCCGCCAGCGCGAGGCGCTTCACCGTTTCGGCAATGGCCTGCGCCTCGGCCCGGTCGGTCCGCATGAACTTCAGCCGGGCCGGCGTAGCGTGGAAGATGTCTCGCAGCTCGACGCGGGTTCCGGCGGAGAGGGCGGCGGGGCGCACCTTGTCCAGCCGGCCGCCGGAGACCGAGATCTCGGCGGCCTCCTCGCCGGTGGCACGGCTGGTGATGGTCAGCCGCGCGACGGCGCCAAGCGAGGGGAGCGCCTCGCCGCGGAAGCCGAAGGTGTGGATGTTGAGGAGATCCTCGCCGGACGTCTTGGACGTGGCATGCCGGCTCAGGGCGAGCGGCAGGTCCTCCGCCGTCATGCCGCAGCCATTGTCCGTCACCCGGATCAGGCGCTTGCCGCCGTCGGCATAGTCGATAGCCACGCGCGTGGCGCCGGCGTCGATCGCGTTCTCGACGAGTTCCTTCACCGCCGAGGCGGGCCGCTCCACGACCTCGCCGGCCGCGATACGGTTCACCGCACCTTCGTCAAGTTGACGGATGACGGGGCGGTTTTCGCCTATGTTGGGGTCATGGCGGGCCATGCCACTAGGCGTAGCATGGCCCTATTCGATTCTGCGAGGGGTATTCTCGCCCGTCTCAGTTGGTTTCGCCGAGGCCTTCCGGCTGGCCGACCACGACGAAGTGCAGCTCTTCCGGCGCCAGGAGCTCGGAGGCGACGCGGTTGATCTCCTCCAGCGTGACCGCCTCGATCTGGGCGTTGCGGGTCTCGATGTAGTCGGCCGGCAGGCCGGTGAACTGCATTCCGACGAGGATTTCGGCGATCCGGGCGTTGCCGTCGAACCGCAGCGGGTAGGCGCCGGTGATATAGGTCTTGGCCTCCTCCAGCTGCTCGGCGGTAACGCCGTTTTCCTGCATCTCGGCCCATTCGGCGCGGATCACATCGATGGCCTGAGCCACCCGGTCGTTGGCCGAGGACACCGACCCCAGGTAGAGCTCGGCGTGTTCCTTGGGCACGAGGTAGGTACCCACACCATAGGTAAGCCCGCGCTTCTCGCGCACCTCCTCCATGAGGATCGACTGCCGGCCGGAACCGCCGAGGATCTCGTTAAGGATATAGGCGGCGAAGTAGTCCGGATCGTCACGTTCCAACCCCTCGTGTCCGAAGAAGGCGACGGACTGCGGCGAGGGAAAATCGATGACGGTGGTACCGCCCTCGATCCCGACCTCGACCTCCTCGGGCAACTCGGGGCCGGTCTCGGGCAGACCCTCGAACATCTCGTCGAGCATCTCGCCGGCGGCCTCGGGGGTGATGTCGCCCACGATAGCCACGTGGATCCGGTCGCGGACGACGGTGTCGTCGAAGGCCTGCACCAGGTCGTCCCGGGTCAGACCCTCGACGCTCTCGAGCGTACCGCTGATATCGGAGCCATAGGGATGGTTGCCGAAGGCTTCGCGGTAGAAGGTCTCCGAGGCAATGTCGTTCGGGTTCTGGGCACGAGACCGGATGTTGGCGAGCACCTGGCTGCGCACGCGCTCGATCGCCGTTTCGTCGAAGGCGGGATCGGTCAGCGACTGGTTCAGCAGGTCGACCGACTCGTCCCGGTTCTCGGACAGGAAGCGGGCGGAGACCGACAGCGCGTCGTCATAGACGTCGTAGCTGAACCGCGCGGCGAGCCGCTCCAGCTCGCGCTGGAACTCGCGCGCGGTCATGTCGCCCGAGCCCTCCTCGATGAGCGCGGTCATCAGGTTGACCGCCCCCCGCTTGCCTTCTCGGTCGAGAGAGGCGCCGCCGGCGAAGAGCGCCTCGACCGCGACAAAGGGAATTTCGTGGCTCTCGACGAGCCAGGCGTCGATGCCACCGGGCGAGGTGATCTCCTGCACCTCGATCTCGGCGCGGGCGGTGGCGGCCCAGAGGGTCGCCGTCAGGGCGAGAAGGATGCGGATCATTGGGTCTCCTCCTGGGTCTCGGCCGCGGCCGTCTCTTGCGTTTCGGGGGTCACGTAGGCGGTGACCGATCCCTCGGGCCGCAGCACGCCGCGGGCGGCCTCCATGACGTCTTCGGCCGTGACTTCCTGCAGGATGTCGGGCCAGGCCTGCACGTCTTCGACCGTGAGGCCGGAGGTCAGCGCCTGGCCGTAGCGGCGGGCGAGCCCCTGGACGTTGTCGCGGGCGTAGATCTCGGAGGCCTTGAGCTGCGTGCGGATGCGCTCCATCGCCTCCGCATCGGGCCCGTCCTCGAGGAAGCTCGCGAGGACCTCTTCCATCGCCGCTTCCGCCTCCTCGAGAGTCACGTCGGGCTGAGGTGCGACGGAGACCGTGAAGGTCGTGCTGTCGAGCGAGATGCCGTCATAGCCCGCGCCGGAGTAGACCGCGATGTCGCTGTCGAACTGGAGCGCCTGTCCCAGCTCGGAGGTGAAGGGCGAACCGCCCAGCAACTCGGCGAGGTAGACGAGGGCCGCCGCTTCTTCCTGCGCGCCCGCATCACGCTCCGGCGCGATGTAGGACCGCACGAGGTAGGGCTGTGCGACGCGCGGATCGGAGAAGGTCAGCCGCCGGGCCGCCCGCTGCGGCGGCTCGGTGGAGCGGAAGCGCTCGGGCAGCTGGTCCTCCGCCGGAATCGGGCCGTAGTGTTCCTGCGCCATCTCGAGCACCTCTTCGGGCTCCACGTCGCCCGCGACCACGAGGATCGCGTTGTTGGGCGAGTAGTAGAGATCGTAGAAGCTCAGCGCGTCCTCCATGTCGAGCTCTTCCATCTCGTGCCGCCAGCCGATGATCGGCAGGCCGTAACGATGGTTGAGATACTGGGCCGCGCGGATCTGCTCCTGCGCCAGGGCGCCCGGGTTGGAGTCGACCCGCTGGTTGCGCTCTTCGAGGATCACGTCGCGCTCGGTCACGATATCCTCGGGCGTCAGCCGGAGGTCATTCATACGGTCGGCTTCCATCTCCATCATGAGCTCGAGCCGGTCGGCCGCGACGCGCTGGAAGTAGCCGGTGTAGTCGTAGGAGGTGAAGGCGTTGTCCGACCCGCCCTGCGCCGCCACGGTATCACTGAACTCGCCGGACTCGAGGTCGTCGGTCGCCTTGAAGAGCAGGTGCTCCAGGAAGTGGGCGACGCCGGACTGGCCCGGAGGCTCGTCGGCCGACCCGGCGCGGTACCAGACCATGTGCGTGACGACCGGCGCGCGGTGATCCTCGATCACCACGACCTCCATGCCGTTATCGAGCGTGTAGGTCGTGACATCGTCCTCCTGCGCGGCGAGCGGGCCGGCGAAGAGGAGAAGAAGCGGGAGCAGGAGCGGTCTGAATATCATGGTAAAGCCCTGGCCAAGGATAGTTCACATCTAGCTACGCCACCGAGCGGTGGGCACAAGACGCGCAACGGGCTTGTGAAGGCCGGGTTACTGGCCCGCGGGCGGTGCGGAGGGTGTGCGGACCCCGGCCTGCCGGAAGCGCGTGAGCTCGGCCCGCGCGTCGAGCGACTGGGGGGCGTAGGCGCTGAAATAGCGGTCGCCGCCGAAGAGGCCGCTGGTGAAGTTCCCACGGCGGCCGCGGAACGCCGCATCCTCCTCCGCCACGGTGGCGCGAATGTCGGTCGGCACACCGAACCGGGCGGCGGCCGATACCAGCGCCTGGTCCTGCGCGGGGATGCCTCCGGCGAAGGCCGCGGCGGGATTGCCCCCAAGCGCGGCGATCCCCTCGCCTATCGGATAGCGGTCGGCCCGGTTGGATCCGCCGGGCGTCGGCGGCGGCAGCGCGTTCAGGTTTTCCGGGATTTCGAGGGGATTGCGCGGCAGCACCGAGAACTCGTCCGGGCCCGCGCCGTTCGTGGACAGGTCGCGCAGGCCGACCCGCCCCCCGGCACAGGCGGTGAGCGCGACGCAGGCGATCAGGGCGATGGTCAGCCGCATGGGTCCCTCTCTGGCATGCAACCCCCTGTTAGCGCAGGCGGGCCCCGGCGTCACGCGGTCTTTCCGCGTCCCGTTCCGGAGCCCCGGCCGGTGAAGAAGACGAGCCCCAGCGCCCCAACGAAGACGCCGATGTCGGCGATGTTGAAGGCATAGGGGTTGGCGATGCCGCAGCAGGACATGTTGATGAAGTCCGCCACCGCTCCGTAGAGCACCCGGTCGACCACGTTGCCGAGGGCTCCGCCGACGAGGAGACCTGCCGAAAGATAGGTCCAGCGGTTGCCGCCCTCGCGAGAGACCCAGACGAGCACGAAGGCCGAGACGGCGAGCGCCACGCCGATCAGGATCCATCGGGCGTCGAAGTCGGAGAGGAGACCGAAATTGACGCCCCGGTTCCAGGCCATCCGGAAGACGAGGAACGGAGGGATCACGTCGATGACCATCCGGTCCACGAGGTCCATCCCGTGCACCACGATCCACTTGGTGGCCTGGTCGAGGAGGAAGACCCAGAAGGCGGTCCAGTAGACGGTGCGCATTGGGGGCCCTCAGTGCCTGAAGTGTCGTTGTCCGGTGAAGACCATCGCCAGCCCGGCCTCATCGGCGGCGGCGATCACCTCGTCGTCGCGCATCGAACCGCCGGGCTGGATGACCGCGGTCGCGCCCGCCTCTGCCGCGGCGAGCAGTCCGTCTGCGAAGGGGAAGAAGGCGTCGGACGCCACCACGGAGCCCTGCGTCGGAGGCGCCGACAGGTCGAGCGCCTCGGCCATGTCCAGCGCCTTGCGGGCGGCGATGCGCGTGCTGTCGACGCGGCTCATCTGGCCTGCGCCCACGCCCACCGTCGCGCGATTCTTCGCGTAGACGATGGCATTGGACTTCACGTGCTTTGCGACGGTCCAGGCGAAGAGAAGGTCGGCCATCTGGTCGTCCGTCGGCGCCTTCCGGGTGACGACCCGCAGATCGTCCGCGCCGAGATGACCGGTATCGCGATCCTGAACGAGGTAGCCGCCCGAGACCTGCCGCACGGCGAGCCCGGGTGCGGCCATGTCTGCGAGACCCGGCGCCAGCAGGAGCCGCAGGTTCTTCTTGCGGGCGAAGATCTCGCGCGCCTCGTCCTGGATCGCGGGAGCGATGACGACCTCGGTGAAGATGTCCGCGATGGCTTCCGCCGTCTCGCCGTCAAGCGCCTGGTTGAGAGCGACGATCCCGCCGAAGGCCGACGTCCGGTCGCAGTCGAAGGCCCGTGAATAGGCCTCTTGCATCGTGGAGCCGCGCGCCACGCCGCAGGGGTTGGCGTGCTTGACGATCACGCAGGCCGGGCCGTCCACCGGCAGGAACTCCGAGACGAGCTCGAACGCGGCGTCGGTATCGTTGATGTTGTTGTAGCTCAGCTCCTTACCCTGAAGCTGCTCGGCGGTGGCGATGCCCGGGCGACCCGATCCATCGCTGTAGAAGGCGGCGGACTGGTGCGGGTTCTCGCCGTAGCGCAATGTCTGGATGCGGCGGCCGGCGAAGCTGCGCCAGCGCGGGGCCGCCTCCTCCTGCTGTCGGGCCATCCAGGTGGAGACCGCCGTATCGTAGGCCGCCGTGCGCCCGTAGGCCGTCATCGCCATGCGCTTGCGGAAGGCGAGAGTTGTCCCGCCACCGGTGTCCTTCATCTCGGAGAGAAGGGCGTGGTAATCGTCCGGCTCGGTGAGCACAGCGACATGAGCATGGTTCTTTGACGCCGCCCGGATCATCGCGGGTCCGCCGATATCGATGTTCTCGATCACCGTCGCCTCGTCCGCGCCCCCCGCGACCGTCTCTTCGAAGGGGTAGAGGTTCACGACCAGCAGGTCGATCGGGAGGATCCCGTTGTCCTCCATCGCGGCGACATGCTCGGGCGCGTCGCGCAGGGCGAGGAGCCCGCCGTGAACCCTGGGGTGGAGCGTCTTGACCCGCCCGTCCATCATCTCGGGGAAGCCGGTCAGGTCGGCCACGTCGCGGACCTCCAGCCCCTCCTCTCGCAGCATCCGAGCGGAGCCGCCGGTCGAGACCAGCTCGACGCCCTGTTCGGCAAGGGCGCGCGCCAGGTCCGTGAGGCCGGTCTTGTCGGAGACCGAGAGCAAGGCGCGGCGGATCGGGACGGTATCGGTCATGGCATCTCCTCGGACTCCAGCTCCGCCATCAGGTCGTCTCCGGCGGTATCCCGGAGCGCGTTCGGCGTCTCCTGCGCCTTGGCAAGGGACCAGCGGATGCGGGTCGCATAGGCGATGGCGCTGCCGGATAAAACCACCTGTTTCGCCGGACGCGGACGCAGCCGTCCGGATTCCAGGTAGACCGAGGGCTCCAGCGAGAGGCTGTCCGCACCCTCCTGGCGGAGGATCCAGATCTCGCCGGACTTCAGAACCAGGCTCACCGCCGTCCCGCCTAGGTCGAGCTCGGCGTCGACGTCTGGGTGAAGATGGAACCGGATCGAGAAGGGCAGACCTTCGGCGGGGGAGGCCGCGAGACTGCGGGAAAAGGTCATCTCGTCCGACGAGGAGAGCGTGGCCAGCACGTCCTCTCCCGTCACGCGTCGCCCGTCGGAGCTGAGGTCCACCGTCCGCGCGTGGGTCAGCCCGTGCGAAGCCTGGTATCCGTCGTGGGCGATCTCGAGCCGCGGCCCCTCCGCGCGTCGCGAGAGCTCGCGCACCACGCGGCCAGGCCCGCCCTCCAGCCGCTCCTGCAACACGCCCCCATGCCGCCGGGCCGGACCCAGCCGGGCGGAGGAATGACCGTCCAATCCCAGCGTCGAATGGCTGGGAGTCGCGCGTCCGGCCCGTCTCCAGGCCGCACCGAAGACGGCGCCCGCGCCGCAGTTGACGATGAGCGGCCGCCGTCCCGAGGTGAGCTCGAAGGCGAGCGTCGAGGCATGTGCCTCGGCCGCAGCCGGGCCGGATGGCGGCGGCGCCGCGTCGAAGATCAGCGTGGTCCGGCCCGCCGCCAGGCGTCCGTACCCCATCGGAAAATTCTCGAGTCTTGGGCGCGTCCTCACCCCGCTTTCCGCGAGCGCATGGTCGAGCCGCCCGTCGAGCCCCCGCCCCCCACCATGGAACCGGGCCAGTCCGCCGTCGGCGTGCCGGAGGGCCCTTAGCGTCGGGGCGATGCGCTCGACGGCCTCGGACATCGCGGACGGCACGGAGCGGCCGGAGGCCCGCAGGGCCCCGGAGCAGACATTGAGCAGCGTCAGGATCTCCGTCAGGTGCTCCGGGTTGCGATTGGCGATGCTGCCGTCCGCGGCGATCTCCCGCTCGCAGAAGCGGGCGAGCGCGCTGACCGCGGGCTCCGCGACCTTTTCGTGGCCCTCCAGCGCGAGCCCGGCGACGATCGTGCCGCCCAGCGCCTCGATCCGTGCAAGGCCCGGTGGCGCGGCGCGCCAGCGGCGGGACAGGTAGCGGACCTGCCCGGAGAGCGCCCGGAAGAAATCTGAAGAGGCGCTTTTGTCTTGCGCCCGCAGCAGGAAGGTCGAATGCGTCGTCCAGCGGATCACGCGCCGGCCCGTGACGGCGGGCGCCCAGCCCGGACCACGTCCCCTGCCGTAGCGGTCGATCCAGTCCCAGAGCCAGGCGCGGGCGAGCGCCCGTGCCCTTCCGTCGCCAACGGCGGCGAGATCGTCGAGCCAGCCGAAGCCATGCGCCTCCTCGGCGAAGGCTGCATCCGGCGGATCGATGTCCCAGAGGGTCCCCTCCCCGGTCTCGACCAGGTGCCCGGCAAAGAGGACGGTGCCGCCGAGGATCTGCCTACCGCGCCCGAACTGTCCGATGGATCTCGGCTCGGGTGGGTTCCGGAACCCGGTCGCCCGCCCGCGCGCCGATTGGGCCCGCGCCTGCAGACGGTTCATCAGGCGCGTGACACGCGCGGAAGAGAGCCTGATCCGGGCCAAGGTCTGCTGCCTCGTCGCGGGGGCGCTCGGCCCCTCTGTCATTGTCCGGGATACTAGCGGGAGGGGCTCCACGAGTCACGCAGGCTTTCGGAGGGTCGCCATGTAGAAGCCGTCCATCCCGCCGCGATCGGCCCAGAAATCGGGTCGCAGCCGCAGCCCGCCCGTCTCCGCTCGCCATTCCGGCTCGATCCACGAGGCCTCGGGGAGGGGGTCGAGAGTGAGCCCATCGGTGGCCGCGAGAGCGTCTTCGACCTGAACCTCGCCCTCGTCGGGAAGCAGCGAACAGGTGCAGAAGGTCAGCCGCCCACCCGGCTTGAGAAGCGTCAGAGCGTGGGCGATCAGCCGGGTCTGCAACTCGATCAGGGCCGCGAAGTCGTGACCGTCCTTCGCATGCGGCAAGTCGGGATGACGCCGGATCGTGCCGGTGGCGGAACAGGGCGCGTCGAGCAGGATGGCGTCCCAGCCGCCCTCCTCGAAGGCCATCGCGTCGGCAGCCACCGTGCGAGCCGTGAGGCCGGTCCGGGCCAGGTTCTCTTCCACGCGCACAAGGCGCGACTCCGAGATATCGAGCGCCGTGACATCCGCGCCGGCAGCGGCGAGCTGCAGCGTCTTGCCGCCGGGAGCGGCGCAGAGGTCGAGTACCCGCTCTCCCGGTTGAGGCGCGAGCAGTCGCACCGGAAGCGCGGCGGCCGCATCCTGCACCCACCAGTCGCCGGCATCGTAGCCTGGCAGCGCGGTGATCCGGCCGGGCTCCGCAAGGCGGATGCTGCCGGTCGGCAGGAGCGTGCCGCCGACGGCCCCGGCGACGGCGGCGGGATCTGAGCGGGCGGTCAGGTCGAGCGGTGCGCCATGGAAGTGCGCGTGCTCCATGCGCTGGACGCTCCGGTCGCCCCAGGCCTCGGCGAGCGGGCGGCGCAGCCACTTGGGCAGGTTCGGCACCGGCAGGGCGGACCACGCCTCTGGCGTGAGCCCCGCCACCTTGCGCAGCACCGCGTTCACCATGCCGCGGAACGTCTGCGTGCGGCGGCCCTCTCCCGTCAGTTCGACGTAGGCGTCGGTGACCGCATGCGGCGCCGCGCCCTGCCCGATCTCCACGGTGGCGAGCCGCAGGGCGTTCTGCACCGGCCCCGGCGGGCGCTTCGCGAGGTGCGGCTTCAGCACGCGGTCCGCCCGACCGAGCGCCCGCAGCGTCTCCATCGCCAGCCGCGAGGCGCGCGCCCGGTCGGCGGCGTCCAGTGGGTCGAGGACGGCGGCCAGCTCGGACAGCAGGCGGCCCTCCTCGGTCACGGCAGTGACGAGACGCAGCGCGGCGCGGCGGGGGGCGAGGCCCTTGGGGTCTGTCATCGGCATCCCTTGTTCGAGGCGTCCCGGGCCGTATATCAGCCCTGAGGACGCAGCAAGCGAGGCCGGTGATGACCGAGACGCCGAAAGACCTGCCCCCCGCCGCCCAGCGCGCGCTGGAAGAGGCCGAGGCACGCCGCAAGGCAGCCGAGGGCAACGACCTTCCGCCGGAGCTCGGCGGGCGCGACGGGCCGGAGCCTGTGCGCTACGGCGATTGGGAAAACAAGGGGCTCGCAGTCGACTTCTGAGTCGCTCAGTTCAGGGTGAACCGGGCGGAGTCGCCTGAACCCTGGTCCGAGGTGAAGCGAATGCGGTTGCCGTCGAGCTGTACCAGCTGGCAATTGCGGGGCCAGCTCTCACTGCCCCATGCGAGCGTCCGGCAGAAGTAGCCGCTCTCCCACGCCCAGTTCCCGGAGACTTCCTGCCCCTGGGCGACGCCACGAATGCTGCCGTCGGAGCCGACTTGCAGGGAAATTCCGAAAAGACCGATGTCGAGCGACCGTCCGGTCACGGTCTGGAGGAAGGCGTCCCGGTCGGCGATCCGGGACCAGTCGGCGGCGGCGGGGCCCGCGACGAGGGCGAGCAGGAGAGCGAGGCGTTTCATGGCCCTCTTTACGCCGCCCGCGCCTCTCCGGTTCACTCAGAGCCCGAGAACGTCCTTCATCGTGTATTCGCCCGGCCGCTTGTCCTGGCCCCAGAGCGCCGCCCGTAGCGCGCCCTTGGCAAAGAGCCCCCGGTCGGTCGCGACGTGGCGCAGGATGATCCGCTCCCCCTGCCCCGCGAAGAGCACATCGTGCTCGCCGACGATATCGCCGCCCCGGATCGCCGAGAAGCCGATGGCGCCTTTCTCCCGGGCGCCGGTCAGCCCGTCGCGGCCCCGGTCGGCCACTTCGTCCAGCGCGACCCCGCGCGCGTCGGCAGCAGCCTGGCCCAGCATCAGCGCGGTGCCAGAGGGCGCGTCCTTCTTCGCGGAGTGATGCGCCTCGACGACCTCGATGTCGAAGTCTTCGCCTAGAGCCTCGGTGACCTTGCGGGTGAGCTCCACCAGCAGGTTCACACCAAGGGACATGTTGCCGGCCCGCACGATCACCGCATGGCGCGCCGCGGCGGACAGGGCCTTGAGGTGATCGTCGGAAAAGCCGGTGGTCCCGATGACGTGCACCGCCCGGGCCTGCGCCGCGAGCCCCGCGTAGTCGACCGTCGCCTCGGGCGCCGTGAAGTCCAGGACCGCCTGCGCCTTCGAGAAGGCCTCGAGCGCGTCGGAGGTCACTTCGACGCCCAGCGAAGGGCCTTCCATCGCCTCGCCCACGTCGCGGCCGATCCAGTCGTGGCCCTCGCGCACCAAGGCCCCCACGAGGCGGCACTCCTCGCTCTCGGCTACGGCGCGCACGAGCATCCGTCCCATGCGGCCCGCAGCCCCGGTGACGACGATTCCCGGCAGGTCTTCGCTCATTTCGGGCTCTCCTTTACGTCGGTCTTCGCTTGGCATCGAGGCCACCGGGGCTTACATCGCCCGCATGGCGAAGCACAGAGAAAATGACGGTCCCTCCCAACGCCAGCTGCGCGTGGGCGAGCTGATCCGGCGCACCTTGTCGGACGTTTTGATGCGGGGCGACGTCCATGACCCGGAGCTTTCCGGTCGGTCCATCACGGTCGGAGAGGTGCGCACCTCCCCCGACCTCAAGGTGGCGACGGCCTACGTCCTGCCGCTGGGCGGCGAGGACGTGGAAGGCACGCTCAAGGCGCTGGGCCGCAACCGCAAGGAAATCCGCCGTCTGGTCGGGAAGGAACTCACCTTGAAGTACCTGCCCGAACTGCGGTTCCGGGTGGACGAGACCTTCGACCGGATGGACGAGACGCGCGAGCTCTTCGCGGATCCCAATGTCCGGCAGGACATCGACGAATGATCTGGCTCGCGCTCGCCTTCTCGATGATGGCCGCGCCGGCCGCGGCGGTCGAGTGCGGCCCGAAGGAGTGGCGCGGCACCGACTTTACGATCTGCGAGGTCGATCCGGCTCGGGAGCAGATCCGCCTGTTCCTGAACGACGACGAGGGCCGCGCCTACGGCTCGTTCCGCGAGGTCGAGGAGGTGAACGGCCCTCTGGCCTTCGCGATGAACGGCGGCATGTACCACGAGGACCTGTCGCCGGTCGGACACTACGTCGAAGACGGCGAGGAGATCATGCGCGTGATCCCCAACGCCGGGCCCGGCAACTTCGGTATGCTGCCCAACGGCGTCTTCTGCGTCGAGGAGGAGCGGGCCCGCGTCATCGAGACCGGTGCCTACGAGAGCGACATGCCGGACTGCCGGTTCGCTTCGCAATCCGGGCCGATGCTGGTGATCGACGGCGCATTGCACCCCCGCTTCATCAAGGGGTCCGACAGTCGTCATATCCGCAACGGCGTGGGGGCTTCCGCCGAGGGCGATCGCGTGGTCTTCGCGATCTCCGAGGAGGTCGTGAACTTCCACGACTTCGCGACGCTCTTCCGGGACGGCCTCGGGCTCTCCGACGCGCTCTACTTCGACGGCAAGGTCAGCCGGCTACACGCACCGGAAATCGGCCGCTCCGACGCGGGCTGGGCCATGGGGCCGATCGTCGGCGTTCTTGACGACGAGGGCGCCGGAAGCTAACCGGCCGGCCTTCCGATTGACATGGAGGCTCTATGGCACGGCGCCGCAAGGGACGCGACATTTCCGGCTGGCTGGTGATCGACAAGCCGGCGGGACTTACTTCGACCGACGTGGTGAACCGGGTTCGCCGGGCCTTCGACGCCAAGAAGGCGGGACATGCCGGCACGCTCGACCCGGCGGCGACCGGCGTATTGGCGGTGGCCTTCGGCGAGGCGACGAAGACCGTGCCCTATGTCACCGACGCCATGAAGGCCTATCGGTTCACCGTCCGGCTCGGGGCCGAGACGAACACCGACGACGCCGAGGGCGAAGTAATGAAGACCTCCGAGCTCCGCCCGACGGACGAGGAGATCAAGGAGGCGCTGGGCGCCTTCGTGGGCGAGATCGAGCAGGTGCCTCCAGCCTTCTCCGCGGTCAAGATCGATGGGCAGCGGGCCTACAAGCGCGCCAGAGCCGGGGACGAGGTGACGCTCCAGGCCCGCCCTCTCTGGGTCGAGGAGCTCGTCCTGACCGACCGGCTTGCGCCCGATCTGGTGGAACTCGAGATGACCTGCGGCAAGGGCGGTTACGTCCGCGCCATCGCCCGCGACCTTGGCCGGTCGCTCGGTTGTCTCGGACATGTCGACCACCTGCGCCGCGTCTGGTCCGGTCCCTTTGACGCCGAAGAGGACGGTGTGACGCTCGAACGTGTGGAAGAGCTCGCCGGCACGCCCGAGCTCGACGACCTTCTTCTGCCGCTGGAGGACGGTCTCGTCGACCTGACCGAAGCTCGGTGCCCCGACGAGAGCGTGGGCCGCCTGAGAAACGGCAACCCCGCGCCGGTGATCGG
Source organism: Histidinibacterium aquaticum (assembly GCF_008710275.1). Lineage (GTDB taxonomy): Bacteria > Pseudomonadota > Alphaproteobacteria > Rhodobacterales > Rhodobacteraceae > Oceanicola > Oceanicola aquaticus. Next base: position 99,960 of record NZ_VYQE01000005.1, on the reverse strand, counting down.
CGCGGAGCTGGACTACGGAGAGGAATGCTGGGCGAGCCATCAGGGCCGCGCCGTGGCCGTGGGCCGCTGGAAGGGGGGAGAACTTCACCCCTCCCGCGTCTTCCACCTCTAGGCGGCGGCGAGGCCGCTGGATCGCTGGCCCCGCCAGGCGCCGCCCGACAGGAGCCAGACGCAGACCGCCGTTTCCGAGATTACGCAGATCCCGTAGGCTGGGGCGAAGGCCTCCGCCGCACCGGGCGCGAGGATCCGGAGAAACGACCCGGCCAAGTAAACCGCACCGGCCGCTATCAGGAGCGGGCCGAGCGTCCGGCCGACCCGGCCGGTCCTAGCGATCAGCAGGCCGGTCAGGACCGAGTTCACCCCGAAGAAGAGCAGGCCCATGTCGTAGGCGAAGCCGTGACGGGCCAGGGCCTCCGCGGCCAGCGGCGCGCCGGCTTCCGTGCCCGCATGGACCGTCGCGGCGAAGAGCAGCGGCAGAGACGCTCCGATGACGGCGGCCTGCACCAGGCGGAAAGCGGTGGCGCCGAGCGCCAGCGTCGGGCCGAAGTCCTTCAGCAGCCGGTAGAGCAGAACGGCCAGCCCGACGTCCGCGAGAGCCATCACGGCATCCGAGGCGATGGCGAGCCGCAGCTTCTGCGCCCCCGCCGCAATGGCCGCGCCGGTGGCCATGGCATCACCCGGAACGAGAAGACCACCGCGAAGACCGACTTCCGCGGTCAGGCCGAGAACGATGATGAGGAGGTAGAGAGCGCCCGCTCCGCGGGCCATTTGGGTCAGGGAAGTCGCAGGCATGAGGTGGTCTCCGGTCGGGGGCGCCGATGGCGCATTTACGATGTAAGCTTATAGTCGACCCATTACCTTACAACGTAAGTCTACGTCAAGCGATTCCTTTCCCCTTCGTCAACCGCTGCGTGCTCTACATCTGCCGCCACGGTTCAGAGCTTTCGCGCGCGGCGTCTCGCAGCTACGAGGGCGGCATGATCGAACGTGCGCACCTCAAGGGCGACGCCGAGTCGCTGGCCGTCTACTCGCCCTGCGAGAACTACCGTTACCTGCTCACCCGGACCTGGGATCCCGAGGGCGCGCGGGCGCTCTTCGTCATGCTCAACCCTTCGACCGCGACGGAGCTGCGCAACGATCCGACGGTCGAACGCTGCGAGCGGCGCGCGCGGACGCTGGGGTTCGGGGCGTTCCGGGTGACCAACATCTTCGCCTGGCGGGCCACCGATCCGAAGGAGCTTCGGCGGGTCCAGGACCCGGTGGGCCCGGATAACGATGAGGCCATCGCCGAGAGCGCGCGGGACTGGATTCGTCCTGACCATGGCGACCAGATCGTCTGCGCCTGGGGGACCCATGGCGCCTATCTCGACCGGGGAGCGGAGGTGCACCGTGTGCTGGAGGAGACCGGGCGGCCGCTGCATCACCTGGGGCTGACCAAGGAGGGGCATCCGAAGCACCCGCTCTATATCGGTTACGCGGTGCAGCCCGAGCGCTGGAGCTGACGCACGGAAAAATCCTTTGCGTCCTGCCCCGCTCTCGCGTAAGGGGCGGGCTTCACTCCAAGGGCCCTGCTGGACGACATCCCGGCTTGCGCCATGACCCCGAACGAATGAAGGAGACCCCGATGTCGATCACCGTCGAAGAGAAGCAGAAGCTCATCAAGGATTTCGGCACCAAGCAGGGCGACACCGGTTCCCCCGAGGTGCAGATCGCGATCATGACCTCGCGCATCGCGACCCTGACCGAGCACTTCAAGACCCACACCAAGGACAACCACGGCCGCCGCGGCCTGCTGAAGATGGTCGCCCAGCGCCGGAAGCTGCTGGACTACCTCAAGGCCAAGGACGAGGCGCGCTACCGTGACCTGATCGGCAAGCTCGGCATCCGCCGCTGACGACCGGTCGAACCGTTCTGGAAAGGGGTCGCCTCGGCGGCCCCTTTTTTCGTGAGCCGTCCAAATTTGGACGGCACCTTACCCCACTGAAAAGTATCGGTTTTCTGGACTCCCGCCTCGGCAGGAGGGCCCGACGCAACGCTGTTCCGTTCCGGCGGACACAGATCTCCTGCGCTCACGCGAATTGACAATGGGCACGGGGGTTTGCACCCATCGCGCGATGAAAACTTCGGAAAACTCGGACGACCTGCTCGTCTTCGAAGAGACGCCGTGGGGAGTCGCCGCACTTCTGCTCGGAACGTTCGCCCTTCCGTTTGTGGGCGGGCTCTACTGCATCTTCGCTCTCGACCGGGTCATCTTCGGGGTGGGCGTGATCGCTGTCGGCGCTCTCGTCCTGCTGCCGGTCTTCTATGTCTTCGTCCGCCGCACCCAGCTGGTCTTCGACCGACCGGGCGGCGTGGTGCGCAAGCGGGTGCAGACCATCTTCGGCGACTCGGAGACGATCTGCTCGCTCCGTGCCGTCCGCGGCGCGGAGGTCGACACGCTATCGCCGACGGAGAACGGCAAGCCCGAGCGGCACAGGATGGTCGTCAGGACCGCTTCCGGCGAGGATATCCGGTTTCCCAAGCAGTACACACCGGGCGGCGGCGCGCAGCGCAACGCCGACCTCGTCAACGGCTGGCTTCACGCGGTCTAGCGCGGCCGAAGCGGAGCGCGGCATATCAGCGGGAGGCAGGATGACCGGCGAGAGATTGAAGGTCGTGCTCCTCGGGGCGAGCGGAACGATGGGCCGCGCGACCGCGGCCGCGCTTACCGCCTCGGGCCACGAGGCGCGCTGCGTGTTGCGTCCCGGGAGCCGGGCGCAACTCCCCGAGAGCGCCGAGGTGCGGAGGATGGAGATCACCGACAGGGCGGCGCTGAGAGAGGTCATGGAAGGGGCGGACGCCGTCATCTCCTGCATGGCGTCGCGGACCGGCGCCCCGGAGGAAGCCTGGGCCATCGATCACGGCGCCACGGTGGCCGCCTTCGAGGCCGGCCGGGAGGCCGGCGTGGGCCATTTCGTCCTGCTGTCCGCGATCTGCGTCCAGAAACCCCGGCTCGCTTTCCAAGAGGCCAAGCTCGCCGCCGAGGACGCCCTTGTTCGGTCCGGCCTTCGCTATTCGATCGTCCGTCCCACGGCCTTCTTCAAGTCCCTCTCCGGGCAGGTCGAACGCGTCCGGGCCGGACGGCCCTACCTGATCTTTGGCGACGGCGAGGCCACGGCCTGCAAACCTATATCGGACAACGACCTCGCGCGGTTTCTCGTCGACTGCCTGACGGATCCCGCGAAGCGCGACGCCATACTACCGGTGGGCGGGCCCGGCCCTGCCCTCACGCCCCGCGCCCAGGGCGAGATGCTGTTCGAACTGACCGGAGAGCCACCGCGCTTTCGCCGCGTGCCACACCGCCTCCTCGACGGGATCGTCTTAGGGCTGGACGTGGGCGGTCGCCTGTCATCGAACCTCAAGGCGAAAGCGGAACTCGCCCGGATCGGTCGCTACTACGCGACCGAGTCCATGCTGCTGCTCGATCCCGCTACCGGCCGGTACGACGCCGACGCAACGCCGGAATACGGGACAGAGACGCTGCGCGACCACTATGCGAGGATGCTGAGCGGAGAGGTCGCGGACGACAGGGGCGACCACGCCGTCTTCTGAACGTCAGGCGCGCTCCGTCTCCGTCAGCCGCAGCTCCTCGAGATGCCAGGCCAGTTCGGCCTCGCTGATCGGCTTCGTGATGCGCGGGAACCCACTGGCCGGATGCCCCGCGTCGTTGTCGAGGTCGTAGCCCGTGGCGAGAAGGACCGGCACGCCAAGCCCCCGCAGCCTCTCGGCGATCGGCAGGGAAGACCGGCCCTTCAGGTCGACGTCGAGGAGCGCGATGTCCGGCAGCCGCTCGGCGACGGCAGCGAGGCCGGAATCGACGGAGGACGCGATCTCGAAGACCGAGTAGCCCAGGTCCCGCGCCATCTCGGCCATGTCCATCGCGACCACGGATTCGTCTTCGACGATCAGGATCGAAGGCGGTCCGCCGGGTTCGGGCCGGGCTGGATCGGCGAGCGGCTCGGAGTGTGTCGGCTCCGGCGCGGAGCGGTTGGTGGGTATGGTGAGTTCGTAGCTCAGGACGGTGCCGACCTGCCGGCGCGACAACGTCCCGCCCAGGTGATCCTCGGCGACGCGCCGCAGCAGCATGGACCCGAAGCCGCTCTGTTCGGACCCACTCTCGGCCGTCTCCAGTCCGGGAACATCCTCGCGCCAGAGCAGCCGTAGCTCGGCTTCGGCATCGGAGGACCAGGTGACCTCCAGCCGTCCGCCGGGGTCGCGCAGGGCGCCGTACTTGGCGGCGTTCGTGGCGAGCTCGTGGATCACGAGGCCGATCGACTGCGTGCGGCCGGCGTCGAGGGTCATGCTCGGCCCGGAGACCCAGACCGCCTCAGGCGCACCGCTCGCGTACGGCGCGATCTCCTGGTCGACCAGGTCGGCGAGCGAGATCTCGTCCCAGCGGTTCGACGACAGGATCGAGTGGGTCCGCGAGAGCGCGCTGATCCGTTCGAGGAGCTTGGACTTGAGGCCGGCAACGTCGGGCGCGGACGTCATCCGGACAATGGACTGGATCACGCCCATGAGGTTCCGGGCCCTGTGGTCGACCTCGCGCGCGAGGGTCCGCTCGCGGGCCAGCGCCCGCTCCCGCTCGGCCAGGTTCATCGCCTTGTCGAGGACCTTCTCGACCGTGGCGATCTCCAGGTTGGTCCAGTGCCGCGGCTCGATAGAGTGCAGGAAAAGCACCGCCGTGAGCTTGTCGTCCACGATCCACGGCATGCTGAGGGACGCCGAGACGCCGAGCCGCCTCAACGTCTCGGCCGCTTCCGGATCGTAGGCCTCTGCCGCGGTATCGATCTGCACTACCCGTCCGGCCGACAGCGTGTCCAGCACCGCGGGGCCGAGGCTCCGGCTGGGAACGTTGCCGCCGATAGGCGTGACGCCCGGCGCGGTCCATTCGGCGATGATCGGCAGCCCATCCCCGCTGTCGTGCAAGGTCGCGGCGCGCAGGCCGACGCGCTCCACGTCGAGCTTCTCGCCGATGATCGCCAGGGTCCGGTCCAGGGCCGAAGAGGCGTCCGGCGCGGCGCGGAAGGCATCGTTGACCTCCAGCAGCAGCTGGTTGTGGCGGCGCGAGACCACCGTGTTCGTGACCTCGTTTCCGCTGTTGAAGATGCCGACGATGCCGCCGTCCTCGCTGCGGATCGGGGTGAAGCTGTAGTTGAAGTAGAGCTCTTCCTCGACGCCGAAGCGGCGCATGGGCAGGAGTTGCTCCTCCAGAAAGAGGCCGCGTCCGGTCGAGACGACCTCGATGAACTGGGGCTCGATGACGTGCCAGATGTCCGACCAGACCTCCTGCGCCGGGGCGCCGAGCGCGGCGGGGTGGCGCGGTCCGGGGATCGGAGCCCAGGCATCGTTGTAGAGCAGACGGAGCTCGCTGCCCCAGTAGATGGCGGTCGGAAAGGCCGAGTTGAGGCAGATCGCCAGAGCCGAGCGGAGCGGCTGCGGCCATGTGTCTGGCGTACCGAGCGGATGGTTCGCCCAGTCGAACTCGCGGATCCGTTGCCCCATCTCGCCGCCGCCGGCGAGAAAGCTCATGGGATCGTGCCGGGGGCTTTGGTGCCGCAGCATTCGGGGGGCTCCTTGGGAACGCGGGCCTGCGACTAATGTCAATATCGTTAAGCGCGACGCGCTGTCCACTCGCTCTTACACAACGTCACGGATTGCGAATCCCGGTACACGCCCGCGTGAGCGCGGCACCGCTTTCCAATCGTGCCGATTTCGTATAACGGCAGCCCATCTGAGACGTGACGCCCTGACCCCGGCGCATGGGATGATGATGGGGTCGGCGGCAATGGGGCCGCCATTGACACGGGAGACCCGGACCGCCGGGAGCGCTCCCCGACAGGAAAACGCAGATGTTCGATGTGACCAAGAAATCCATCCAGTGGGGCGAGGAAACGCTCACGCTGGAAACCGGCAAGGTTGCCCGTCAGGCCGACGGCTCCGTGATCGCCACCTATGGCGAGACCTCGGTGATGGCCAACGTGACCTTCGCCAAGCAGCCGAAGGAGGGGCAGGACTTCTTCCCCCTCACCGTCCACTACCAGGAAAAGTATTACGCCGCCGGCAAGGTGCCGGGCGGCTTCTTCAAGCGCGAGGCGCGTCCGACCGAGAAAGAGACGCTGACCGCGCGCCTGATCGACCGTCCGATCCGCCCGCTCTTCGTGCCCGGCTTCAAGAACGAAGTGCTCGTGATGTGCACCGTCCTGAGCCATGACCTCGTCAACGATCCCGACATGGTCGCGATGATCGCGGCTTCCGCGGCGCTGACCATCTCCGGCGCGCCCTTCATGGGGCCGATCGCCGGCTGCCGCGTCGGCTTCGAGGACGGCGAGTACGTCCTGAACCCGACCGTCGACGACATGCAGGGCCTGCGCTCGAACCCCGAGCAGCGCCTCGACCTCGTGGTCGCGGGCACCAAGGACGCGGTCATGATGGTCGAGTCCGAGGCCTACGAGCTGACCGAGGCCGAGATGCTGGGCGCGGTGAACTTCGCCCACAAGCAGATCCAGCCGGTCATCGACTGCATCATCGACCTCGCCGAAGATGCCGCCAAGGAGCCCTTCGACTTCCAGCCGCCGGATTACTCCGATCTCTACGAGACGGTGAAGGCCGCCGGCGAGGACAAGATGCGCGCCGCCTACGCGATCACCGACAAGCAGGAGCGGACTGCTGCCGTCTCCGCCGCCAAGGAGGAGATCCGCGCGGGCCTCACCGAGGAGCAACTCGAGGATCCGAACCTCGGCTCGGCGCTCAAGAAGCTCGAGTCCACCGTCCTGCGCGGTGACGTCGTCAAGAACGGCCGCCGGATCGACGGGCGGGCCCTGGACGAGGTGCGCCAGATCGTCTCCGAGACGCAGGTGCTGCCGCGGACCCACGGTTCGGCGCTCTTCACCCGGGGCGAGACCCAGGCGCTGGTCGTGACCACGCTGGGCACCGGCGACGACGAGCAGATCATCGACGCGCTGCACGGGAATTTCCGTTCGAACTTCCTGCTGCACTACAACTTCCCGCCCTACTCGGTCGGTGAAGCGGGCCGCGTCGGACCTCCGGGACGCCGCGAGATCGGCCACGGCAAGCTCGCCTGGCGCGCCCTGCAGGCGGTTCTGCCGCCGGCGACCGACTTCCCCTACACGATCCGCCTGGTCTCGGAGATCACCGAGTCCAACGGCTCGTCCTCCATGGCCTCCGTGTGCGGCGGCTCGCTGTCGATGATGGACGCGGGCGTTCCGCTGAAGTCCGCGGTGGCCGGTGTCGCCATGGGCCTCGTGCTCGAGGACGACGGCTCCTACGCCATCCTGACCGACATCCTGGGCGACGAGGACCACCTCGGCGACATGGACTTCAAGGTCGCGGGCACCAAGGACGGCATCACCTCGCTCCAGATGGACATCAAGGTCGCGGGCATCACGCCCGAGATCATGGAGAAGGCGCTCGAGCAGGCCCGCCAGGGCCGGATGCACATCCTCGGCGAGATGTCGAAGGCGATCAGCGAGGCGGGCGACTTCTCGGTCCACGCCCCGCGCATCGAGACCATGCAGATCCCGACCGACAAGATCCGCGAAGTCATCGGCTCGGGCGGCAAGGTCATCCGCGAGATCGTCGAGGTCTCCGGCGCCAAGGTCGACGTCAACGACGAGGGCATCATCAAGATCGCCTCGCCGAACGCCGACGCCATCCAGAAGGCCTACGACATGATCCACTCGATCGTGGCGGAGCCGGAAGAGGGCAAGATCTACAAGGGCACGGTCGTCAAGATCGTGGACTTCGGCGCCTTCGTGAACTTCTTCGGCAAGCGCGACGGCCTCGTGCACGTCAGCCAGATCGAGAACCGCCGCCTGAACCATCCTTCGGACGTCCTGAAGGAAGGCCAGGAGGTCTGGGTCAAGCTTCTCGGCTTCGACGACCGCGGCAAGGTCCGCCTGTCCATGAAGGTCGTGGACCAGGAGACCGGCCAGGAAGCCGCCAAGGAAGAAACGGCGGAGTGATCCTCCGACCGACATGACCGAAAAGGGGCCCCGGCCAGTCCGCCGGGGCCCTTTTACGTTTCCGGACAGGGCGCTGCGACATTTGCGCGACTCTCACAAAGCCGTGCGCCGTGGACGAATTGGCTTCCCGCAAGGTCAGGGGCTACCTTATGCCTCGGTTCCGAGTTGGGGAGCCGTCTCACCATTATCCGAATCCGACGAACAGATGAGCCGCCAATGCTGAACCGACGTTCCTTCATCGCCTCCGCGCTCGCCACCGGCGCGGCGGTGTCCCTCGGGCCCGCGCCCGCCTCGGCGCAGGAGAGCTTCGTCTTCCCGCCGCAGATGATGCCGAGGATGTTCCAGCTGGCCGAGCCCCTGCCACCCGGCACGATCCACGTCTTCCCGCAGGACTTCGGTCTGTACTGGTCCCTGCCGTCGGGCGACGGCCGGGTGATCCGCTATTCCGTCGGCATCGGCCGCGCCGGGCTCTACGAGACCGGCGAATTCTATGTCGGCGCCAAGAAGGAGTGGCCTGCCTGGACGCCGACCGACGAGATGATCGAGCGCGATCCGGCAGCCTACGAGCAATACGCCGACGGCATGCCCGGCGGCCCCGACAATCCGCTCGGCGCGCGCGCGCTCTACCTCTTCCAGCCGCAGCGCGGGGACACCTTCCTGCGCATCCACGGCACCACGCTGCCCAACACCATCGGCCGGCGCGTCTCGAACGGCTGCGTCCGGCTGGTCAACAGCCACATCATCCACCTCTACGACCAGGTGCCGCAGGGCACCCCGGTCAAGCTGCTCTGAACCGGGGCGCCGCATCTGCGGCGCCTCTCTTCCTGGGGGAACCGTCACATGCTGAACCGCCGTACTTTCCTGTCCTCCGCGGGGGCGTCGCTCCTCGCCGCTCCGGCCATCGCCCAGGCTCCGGTGCAGATACCGCCGGACATGCGCCGCGAGATCGTCGAGCTGAACACGCCGCTGACCCCGGGCGACATCCACCTCTACCGGCAGTCGCACAACCTGTACTTCATCCTGCCGGGGATGCAGGCGGTCGCCTACAAGATCGGCGTAGGCCAGCTCGGGATGCAGTTCGACGGGACGTTGACGATCGGCCAGAAGCGCGAGTGGCCGTCCTGGACGCCGACCTCCAACATGATCGCCCGCGAGCCGGAGAAGTACCGCCAGTTCGCCGGCGGCGTGCCGGGCGGGCCGGACAACCCCCTCGGGGCGCGCGCGCTCTACCTCTACGAGGGCGGGCGGGACACGCTCTACCGGATCCACGGGACGCCGCAGCCCTGGACCGTCGGCCTGTCCTCCTCGAACGGCTGCATCCGCATGTTCAACGAGGACGTTATCGACCTCTACGAGCGGGTGAACGTCGGCGCGAGCGTCGTCGCGCACTGATTCCGGCGCGGATCGTCACCACGGACCGATTGCCCGTTTTCCAAGGCCGTTCGCGATTGCGAGCGGCCTTGGCGTTTGTCCGCACTGGGCCTGAAGCACTCCGGCAACACTCGCCGCCGGGCCCCTCCCCCGGACGTTAAGGCTTCGTTCATCTGCACCTGCTAGGTGCTATGAATTCAGGCAAACAAAAAGCCGAACGCCAGAGGTAGGGCAGATGATTCAGAGAAGAGAGCTGTTGCTCTCCGCGCTTGCCGCGGGGGCAGTGGCCACGGGTGCGCCCGTGGCATCGGAGACCTTGAGCGCCTCCAACTACCGGGTCCCGCTCAAGCACAGGCCGCGGTGGATCGACGTCGATCCGGCGCTGACCGTCGGGGCGATCTATGCTTCCAACGAACAGCGGCGGCTCTACTGGATCGACAGCCCCGGCCGGGCGATCCGCTACACCATCGCCATCGGCGCGGCGGGCCGGGCCTTCCGGGGCACCGCCGTCGTTGCCCGAAAGGCCATCCAGCCGAGCTGGATGCCCACCCGCAACATGATCCGGATGGAGCCGGAGGTGTACGGCCAGTTCAGCGCCGGGCTGCCCGGGGGTCACCCGATGAACCCGCTCGGGGCGGCGGCGCTCTATCTCTACCGCGACGGGCGCGACACGCTCTTCCGCATCCACGGGACGCCGCAGCCATGGACCATGGGCCGGTCGTTCTCCTCGGGGTGCCTGAGGCTGGTGAACGAGCACATGATGGACCTCTACGCGCGCGCCCCGGTCGGCACGCCGGTCCACGTTTCCTGACCGCATGAAAGGGGCCGGCCCCTGCAGGACCGGCCCTCCTTGTTGAGCTTCTGTTCCTTTACGCCGGCAGCTTGGCCTTGCGGAGGTAGGGCAGCACCGTGTCGATCGACCCGTACTTGGCAATCGCGTCCTCGTCGGAGACGGCCACCGGCACGATGACGTCCTGGCCGGGTACCCAGTCGGCGGGCGTCGCGACGCCTTCCTTGGTGGAGGTCTGCAGCGCGTCGACGGCCCGCAGAACCTCGGCGAAGTTCCGGCCCACCGTCATGGGGTAGGTCATCGTCAGCTTCAGCTTCTTGTCCGGCCCGATGATGAAGACCGAGCGGACGGTCGCGCTGTCGGCCGGGGTGCGGCCGTCGGGGAGGTAGGCCTCGGCGGGCAGCATGTCGAAGGCCTTGGAGACCTCGAGGCCGTCATCCGCCACGATCGGGAACGTCGCCTCGGCTCCGCCGGCGGTCTTGATGTCGGACTTCCACTTTACGTGGTCCTGCACGCCGTCGACGGAGACGCCGAGCACCTTAACGCCGCGCTTCTTCCACTCTTCGTCCAGCTGCGCCACGGCGCCGAACTCGGTGGTGCAGACGGGCGTGAAATCCTTCGGGTGCGAAAAGATGATCGCCCAGCTGTCGTCGACCCAGTCATGAAGCGAGAATTCACCCTGGTCGGTGTTGACGGTCAGGTCAGGAATCTCGTCGTTGATGCGAAGTGCCATGTCGTCGTCCTCCGTGATGTCTTTGCCGTTGCGACATACCTATGCGGCGGGACCGAAGGTGCAATGGGTCATCCCTCAGGCATGGATGGGTCGTCGAGCCAACGGAGGACACGCTCAGCCAGCGCCGCCGAATTGACGTCCTGCGGCAGGAGATGCGTGTTGCCCGCGATCCCCTCTCCCGGCAGGTCCATCATGGCGGCGGTGACGCCCTTGTCGCGCAGCGCCTCCAGCATCGCGGCCGTCCCCTCCTTGCGGCGCGCCATGTCCCGTTCCTCGATCCGATCGCCGAAGATGGCGAGGACAGGGAAGCGGTCGAAGGTCTCGGCAGAGGCCTCGGGGTCCGCGATCACGCCGTCGGGCTCGATGAGCACGAGCGCTTCCGGCGCCCCCTCGCCCATCTGCACGGCCCTCATCACCGTTCCCGCCGCGCCGGACTGGGCGATGATCGCACAGGGGCAGGCATCCTCCATCAGCGTCAGCAGGCTCGCGGCCCGGAGAGCGCGATCCAATTCGCGGTCCTCCGACAGGGCGACATGGTCCGGCAGGCCCTCGGTGAAGGTTTCGAAGTCCTGCACCGGATAGCGGGTGTCCTCGTAGGGCTCACCCGGCTCCGGCCCGAGGCCCCAGCTTGTCCAGATGCCGTCCGCGGACCAGCGCCGGGCATTCTCGCGGCTCTCGCCGGACATCAGAATGCCCGGGTCGGTGAAGACGTGAACGGTCCGTCCCGCCTCCCGGAAGATCTGAGCCCAGCCCTCTCGTCCGTCCGGAGTCCCGGTGAAGACATCGCCGTCAAGTCCCGGCGCCGGAATCATGATGACCGGATCGCCCGTCTCTTCCAGCGCGCGGTAGGTGTCCACATGGGCGGTCAGGACCGTCGTCGGCAGGCCCTCGGGTGCGTCCTCGGGCAGAAACTCGGAGTCGGTCTGAAGAGGAACGGGCGCGGCGGTGAGAGGCGCCGCGGCGAGGGCGGCAAGAAGGACGAGAATGGATCGCATTGAAGCTCCACGGGGCGGCGACCGACCCAACCGGCCGGACAAGACAGAATTGCACAGAACCAGTGCACTGAGAGACCTTTTGTGCATCGGCGTCGCGAATACATTCCAGCCGACCGTTTCAGGAAGGAAAGAGCCATGCTGTCGCAAATCAAGGGCCTTCACCATGTCACGTCGCTGGCGTCTTCGGCCAGCGGCAACAACGCATTCTTCACCGACGTGCTGGGCCTGCGCCGGGTCAAGAAGACCGTCAATTTCGATGCCCCGGACGTCTACCACCTCTACTACGGGGACGAGGTCGGATCGCCCGGCACCGTCATGACCTACTTCCCCTTCCCGCACGCCGCGCGCGGCCGCCGCGGGATCGGCGAGGTGGGGACGACCCGCTTCACGATCCCGGTCGGATCCTCCAATTCCTGGGCCGAGCGACTCGCGGCGCACGGCGTCGAGGCGGTCGAAACCGGTGAGCTCTTCGGCGCGCGGCAAGTCGGCTTCGACGGGCCCGACGGCGACCGCTTCGCGCTGGTCGAGGGCGAGGACGACCGCGCCCCTTGGACCGGCAACGGCGTCTCCGAAGATACGGCGATCCGCGGCTTCCATTCCGTCGAGCTCCGTCTGAAGGAGGCGGGCGCGCAGGGAGAGCTCCTGCGTTACATGGGGTATGAGGAAGTCGGTCGCGACGGCGGCCTCATCCGCTACGCCGTCCCCGGCGGCAACGAAGCGAACGTCGTCGACATCGAGGAGCGTAGCGACCTCGGCCCGGCCGGACAGGGCGCGGGCTCGGTTCACCACGTTGCCTTTGCCGTCGAGAACCGCGCGCGGCAACTCGAGGTGCGCGAGGCGCTGATGGACACGGGGTTCCAGGTGACGCCGGTCATCGACCGCGACTACTTCTGGGCGATCTACTTCCGGACCCCGGGCGGCGTGCTCTTCGAGGTGGCGACCAACGAGCCGGGCTTCGACCGGGACGAGGACCGCGACCACCTGGGCGAAGCGCTGAAGCTGCCGAGCCAGCACGAGCACCTTCGCTCCGCGCTGGAAAAGCATCTGGAGCCGATCGGCCAATGACCTACCACGCAGCGATCAGCGAAGGGGCGCCCGGCGCGCCCCTCGTCTTCACCTTCCACGGCACCGGTGGCACCGAGGCGCAGTTCCACGGGGTCGCGCAGGAGCTCGTGCCGGGCGCCCATGTCGTGTCGCCGCGGGGCGACGTGAACGAGGGCGGCGCCCTTCGCTATTTCCGCCGGACTGGAGAAGGCGTCTACGACATGGACGACCTCGCGCGTCGTCGCGATGCCATGGCGGAGTTCCTCGCCGGACACCGGGAGCGGCTGTCTCCGCCCCAGGTCATCGGCCTCGGCTACTCCAACGGCGCGAACATCCTCGCGGCGGTGTCCTTCACCCGCCCCGAGATCGTCGACCGGCTGGTCCTGATGCACCCGCTCATCCCCTTCGACCCTGACCCGCAGCCCGGGCTGGCCGGACGGAAGGTCCTGGTAACGGCAGGGCGCGCCGATCCCATCTGCCCGTCGAACCTGACCGAGCGGCTGATCGACTGGCTCGAGGCGCAGGGCGCAGAGGTCACCGCACTGTGGCACGAGGGCGGACACGAGATCCGGCCCGAGGAAGTCGAGGCGGTCCAGCGCTTCCTGACGTGACCCTCAGAAGGGCGCCTTGGCGGTAATCCTCAACCCGCGGCCGCCGTCGGGGTGGCGCAGCTGCAGGGTCTCGGAGTGGAGCATCATCCTGGGATGCTCCAACGCCGGGCCGGTGGCGTAGAAGGGGTCGCCGAGGATCGGATGTCCGATCGCCAGCATGTGGACCCGCAGCTGATGCGACCGGCCGGTCTTCGGCATGAGCCGCACACGGGTTTCCTCGTCGGAGGAACGCTGCACCCGCCAGTCCGTGACGGCGGGTTTGCCGCGCTCGTGGTCGACCATCTGGAGCGGCCGGTTCGGCCAGTCGACGATCAGCGGCAGGTCGACGGTACCGGTCTTCTCCGCGATCCGGCCCTGCACACGGGCGACGTAGGTCTTCCTGGTCTGCCGCTTCTCGAACTGCAGGCCAAGGTGACGCTGCGCGGCGGGCGTGAGGGCGAAGACCATGACGCCCGAGGTGTCGCGGTCGAGACGGTGAACGAGAAGCGCCGTGGGAAAGGCCGCCTGCACCCGCGCGAGAAGACAGTCCGCCAGATGCTCGCCCTTGCCGGGGACGGAGAGCAGCCCGGCGGGCTTGTCGACGAAGAGCAGCTCGTGGTCCTCGTGCAGGACCTCGAGCGGGTCGTCCGGAGGATTGTAGTCGTCCGACACCCCTAGCCCGCGAAAGTCGCGTCGAGGATGGCCTGAAGCCCCTCGGCATCGGCCTGGGTGAAGGCATCGGGCCGGTCGCTGTCGATGTCGAGCACGGCGATGATCCGCCCCGCGCCGTCGCGGACCGGCAGCACGATTTCCGACCGGGTCGAGGAGGCGCAGGCGATGTGCCCGGGAAAGGCGTCCACATCGGGGACGAGCTGCACTTCGCCCGTGCGCGCCGCGGCACCGCAGACGCCGCGCGCGAAGGGAATGACGAGGCAGCCGTGACCGCCCTGGTAGGGGCCGATCTTCAACAGCTCCGGCTCGGTCACGCGGTAGAAGCCGGTCCAGTCGAACCGGTCATCGGAGTGATGGATTTCGCAGGCGAGCGTCGCCATGAGCGCGACGGAGTCGGTCTCGCCCTCGGTCAGGGCGGCACAGGTGCGGGCCAGCTCGGCGTAGTCGGGCATAGCGGTCTCCGGGGCGAGTCTCGGGTGCAGGGAACGGGCTGTCGGCGCCTGCCCCGGCAATGCCCCAATGCCACCCAAACCCGGCCGGAAACAAGGGTCATACCTGTCCCCGTAGCTGCAAATGGCTTCCCTCGACGCCGCGTCTATTGCCCCCACCCAGCACGCGGCGTCGAGGACTTTCCTCCTCCCCTTGAAGCTCCCTCGCCCTGCGGCCAATGTCCCTCCGGAACGAGGGAGGAACGTATGCGCGACTTTCAACTGCCTGGCCGGTCACCGGTTTTCGCCACGAACGGCATGTGCGCGACATCGCATCCGCTCGCCGCCAAGGTCGCGGTGCAGATGCTCGAGGCAGGCGGCAACGCGGTCGACGCCGCGCTCGCCGGGGCCGTTCTCCTGGGCGTTTGCGAGCCGCAGATGACCGGGATCGGCGGGGATCTCTTCGCCCTCGTCTCGAAGCCCGGCGAGGAGCCGATCGCGCTGAACGGATCCGGTCGCGCCGCCGCGGGGACGAGCGCGCAGGCGCTGCGGGACGAATTCGGCACCATGCCCGAGCACGGACCGCATTCCGTCACCATCCCTGCCGCAGTCGATGCGATCTGCCGGCTGTCCGAGGATCACGGGCGGCTCGGGCTGGGGGACATCCTCGCGCCCGCCCTCCACTATGCCGAGGCCGGCGTACCGGTTGCGCCGCGCGTGGCCTTCGACTGGGCGCGTGTCCATCATCTCGGTGAGGCGGCCCGCCGCCAGCTTATGCCGAACGGCGCGCCCCCGGAGCCCGGCAGCCTGTACCGTGCGCCGGGCATGGCGGAAGTCCTGCGCCGGATCGCCGTGGACGGGCGCGACGCCTTCTACGAGGGCGAAGTGGCAGAAGACATGGTCGGCGCCCTGCAGGCCCTCGGCGGGCCCCAGACGCTCGAAGACTTCGCCGCGGCGCGGTCCGAGTACACGACCCCGATCTCGGCGGCCCACGAGGGGCACGACCTGGTCGAGCATCCGCCAAATGGCCAAGGGGCCGCCGCGCTGCTGATGCTCAACATCCTGCAGCGGCTCGATATCGCCGGGCTCGACCCCTTCGGCGCCGAACGCGCGCACCTGGAGGCCGAGGCCGCCAAGCTCGCCTACGACGCGCGAAACCGCTTCCTCGCCGACGCCGACCACATGACACGGCTGGACCACCTGCTTTCGTCCGAGACGGCGGACCGGCTGGCGGCGTTGATCCGTCCCGACGCGGTCCTGCCCGCCGGCCTGGAGCCCGCAGGGGCGGTGCACAAGGATACCGTGCTGATCACCGTGGTGGACCGCGACCGGACGAGCGTCTCGTTGATCTATTCGATCTTCCACAGCTTCGGCTCGGGCATCGCCACCGACAAGTTCGGGCTTCTGCTGCATAACCGGGGGGCCGGGTTCACCCTGGAGGACGGTCACGCCAACGAGGCGGGGCCGGGCAAGCGTCCGATGCACACGATCCTTCCCGCCCTGCTTCGCAAGGAGGGCGAGACGGTCATGCCCTTCGGTGTCATGGGCGGCCAATACCAAGCCGCCGGGCATGCCCGCTTCGTGACCAACCTGCTGGACTTCGGCCTTTCGCCACAGGAGGCCATCGACGCGCCTCGCGTCTTCCCGACCGGCGGGCAGCTGCAGGTGGAGCGTGGCTACCCGGAGACGGTGCGCAAGGCGCTGGCGGACCTCGGGCACGACGTCATCACGCCCGATGTCCCCGTCGGCGGGGCGCAGGCCATCGCCATCCGGCCCGACGGGATGCTCGAGGGCGCAAGCGATCCGAGAAAGGACGGCTGCGCCCTGGGCTATTAGGCGAGGCTCGTCCGGAGGGCGGCGGGCCGCGAGGCGCCGTGTTCCAGCGCCGAAGGCGTTCGGCATCCGTTGATTGCCGGCGCCTTGCGGATCAGCCCGTCGTCGGTGAGCGCCTCGACCATGAAAAGCGCGAAGTCGATCCGGCGGGTCTTGTTGCTCCGAAGGATCGGGTCCTGCACATGCTCCGACCAGACCGGGAGCCCCTCGCTCTCGCCTTCCTCGAGGTCCGAGCCCCGGACCACGGTCCAATCCGTGTCGCTCTCGAAGATCAGGTCGGTCGCCCGGTACTGGTCGCGGAGGTCGACCAGGCCGGTCCAGCGGCCGATGGGGCCGAACAGCGCGAGGATCAGCTTGATCTTCAACGAGAACCGATCCTTGCCGTCGCGGGTGATGTGCCAGCCGCAGGAGTAGATGAGCCGGGCGCCGGGCTTCGCGGCTGCCATGACGGCCTTCGCGGTCCCAGAGGCGTAGTCGTCCGTGCCCCAGGGCGCTAGGACGGTGAGAACGCCGTCTGCGTCTCCGACGGCTTGCGCCACGACCTGCGGGTCGTTGGTCCGTCCCGGGAAGACGGTGATGCGGTCGCCGAAGCGCTCCAGCTTGCCGAGGCTCTCCGGCCGGCAGACGCCCGTGACCTCGTACCCGCGGGCGAGGCAATGCTCGACCATGTACTGCCCCAGCTTTCCCGAAATTCCGATGATGCAGACTTTCATGACTTGGTTCCCTACCCCGGTTGACCCTGCTGACTTACAATGTACGTTAGCTTGAGCGAGCAGATAAACTTACGGCGTAACCATGTCAAGACGAAATCTTACCAAGGGTAAAGTGCTTCAGGCCGGCGTGGATTTCGCCGACCGCGAGGGGCTGGAAAAGCTCTCCATGCGGAAGCTGGGCGAGACGCTGGGGGTGGAGGCCATGTCCCTCTACAACCACGTCAAGAACAAGGCGGAGCTGCTGGCCGGGATGACCGACCTCGTGGTCGGAGAGATCGCCAGACCCGACCCGGCAGGCCCTTGGCGCGACGAGATGCGCAAGCGGGCGCAGTCGGCGCACGAGGTCCTGATGCGGCACCGCTGGGCCGCGCAGCTCATCCTGACGACGGCAGAGCCCGGTCCGAACCAGCTGGCCTATGTGGAGGCGACGCTTGCCTCATTGATCGGGGCCGGCTTCACCTATCCGCAGGCCGATCACGTCTGGAATGCGCTCGACGCCTACATCTACGGGTTCACCATCCAGCGGCAGACCTTTCCGTTCGAACCCGAAAGCTACGCGGAGGCGGCGGCGGAGAACCTCGACATGATCCCGGCGGACGTCTTTCCCCATCTCCGCGGGATGGCGGAAAAGGTCGCCGCGCGCGAGCACGACGGCATCCAGACCCTCGACTACGGGCTGGAGATGCTGCTGGACGGGTTCGAGCGGGAGCTGCGGTCAGCCTAGTTCAGCTGGACCTGCAGCGGGTAGGAGCCATCCTCGAACGGACCGAAGAGGTCGGGCAGGTCGGGGTGGTCCACCGGTTCGCCGGAATAGTCGGCGATGAGGTTCTGCTCGGAGACATAGGCCACGTAATAGCTCTGATCGTTCTCGGCGAGCAGGTGGTAGAAGGGCTGATCCTTTGCCGGGCGCACGTCCTCGGGAATCGCCTCGTACCATTCCTCGGTATTGTTGAAGCTGGGGTCGACGTCGAAAACTACCCCGCGAAACGGGTGCTTGCGATGACGGACCACCTGACCAAGGTAGTATTTTGCGCGCGTCTTGTGCATTTGCATCCGGTTCTCCTTGCCCGGTTGGTAACTCCGCCAGTGGTTCCGAGTCCACAGTCAGAGCCCTGAATCCCGGGAAACAGTGTGTCGAATCACGCCGCGTCCGGGACTTTTCCGTGCGCGCCGCCTCGCCATCGCGCGATCGACCTGTTCCGTCGCGGCGCGGTTCGTGGTAACGAGAAACTAATAACAAAGAACGTGCGAGAGGCAGATGAGCAGACTCATTCTCGCGTTGGTCGTCGTTGCGGTGGTGGGCTCCTGCGCACCGCGCGATACCAGTGCGCCGAACAACCTCGATAACGCCTGCGCGCTCCTTGCCGAGCGACCGCATTACGCGCGGGCCTTCCGGCAGGCGAAACGAAAGTGGGGCGTGGAGCCTCACGTGCTGATGGCGATGATATACCAGGAGAGCAAATTTATCTCCGACAATCGCCCTCCGCATCAATACGTTCTCGGCATCATTCCGACCGGTCGCCAGAGCTCGGCCTTCGGCTACAGCCAGGCGCTCGACGGCACCTGGGCGGAATACGTGGACCAGCAGGGTGGACGCGGTGCCCGGCGGGACGACATGCGCCACGCGGCGGACTTCATGGGGTGGTACATGACCCTGTCGTCCTCCGAGCTCGGCCTGTCCCTGCACGACGCCCGGAACCAGTATCTCGCCTATCACGAGGGGCGGTCGGGCTTCCGGCGGCAGAGCTACACGTCGAAGAGCTGGCTCATGCGGGTCGCCGGAGAGGTCGAGAGCCGCGCGGCAACCTACCAGATGCAACTGGCGAGCTGTCCGCGCAGGCTCTGAGACGGGCGGCCGGGATCACTCCCAGTCGCGCGTCTCCGCGATGATGTTGAAGAGGCGGTCGGGCACACCGACCCCCTTCGCAAGGTCGCCCAGGATCACGGTGGTCTGGGTGCCGGTCTCGTCGGTCACGATCCACTGGCGCAGCTCGACGGGCGAGCCGGTGAATTTCAGCTGGATGTTGCCCAGTTCCGGCCGCTGCGGGTCCTGCGCGGTCACGGTCGTTGCCGTGCCGTCGAAGGTGTGACGGGTCACCATGCCGGACCGGGACAGGTCGATGGTGCGATCCAGGATGATCTTCAGCGGGGTCTCCGCGAGCGGATAGCGCTCGGGGTTGCGGTCCGACTGCGGGTCGAAGACGGCGACCGAGCCGCCACCGGCCATCACCAGGCTGCCGTCGGGGGGATTGTACTCGAAGCGGATGCGGCCGGGGCGCTTGATATAGAGCTGGCCGGTGGAGATCGTGCCGTCGGCGTTGACCTGGGTGAATTCCCCCTCGGCAGTGGCGAAGGAGTTCAGGTACTGGCTGATCTCCCCGAGTGAGAGCTGCTGGGCCTTGGCGGCGCCTGCGAAGGCGGCAAGTGCCATGGGGATCAGGAGAGTGAGAAGGCGAAGGGTCTTCATGGCGGTCCTTGGTCCTTGGTTTCGGGCCTCGATGCCCAACATAGGTGCACCTGCTGCGGAATGCCCGTGCTAGGCGATATCATGCCCGGGCTAGCGAGTGTCCCGGCGGGTCCGGCGGGAAAAGCGTCTGGTCCGGCGTCCTTCAGGGCTTGGCGTTCCGTCGATCTGTGCAGGTCGGCTGTGCGGCTCCTTCAGGAACCCGGGCAAGGCGGCGCAGTTTCCTCCCCGACATCTTTCTTTGCATCCGCACGACAAGGAGACAGCCATGCCCGAATCTTTCGTGAAAGGACTCGACGACAACGCCCGCAAGACCTCCATCGATCTGCTCAACGCCTGCCTCGCCGATACCGAGGCGATGACGCTGGCGGTGAAGCAGGCGCACTGGAACCTCAAGGGCCGCGGGTTCATCGGCGTGCACGAGCTGCTCGACGATGCCGCCCAGCACCTGCGTGATGCCGCTGATCTGATGGCCGAGCGTGCCGTGATCCTCGGCGGCTACGCCAAGGGCACCGTCGAAGAGGCCGCCCGGAAGACCCGGATCGAGGCCTACCCGCTCGAGATCGAGAAGATCGACGATCACATCGTCGCCCTGACCGACCGCTACCTGGAGTTCGGCAAGACCCTCCGCGAAGCGCTCGAAGCCGCGGGCGAGGCCGGTGACGACGACACCGAGGACCTCTTCACCGAGGTCAGCCGGACTGTCGACAAGGACGCCTGGTTCATCGGCGCCAACCGCCCGAACTGAGCCTCCGATTAAATTGGGAAGCGCCCGTCAGAGGCGCTCATGAGAGGGTCGGCAGCAGCCGGCCCTCTTTTTTGCGGGGCGAGACGCCCATCAGATCTCGGGGACGAGAACCTCGCGTTTGCCGACGTGGTTCGCGGCGCTGACGACGCCCTGTTCCTCCATCTGCTCCACCAGCCGCGCGGCCTTGTTGTAGCCGATGGCCAGCTTGCGCTGGATGTAGGAGGTCGAGCACTTCCGGTCCTTGGCCGCGATGGCGACCGCCTGATCGTAGAGCGCGTCATCGCCGCTGGCGCCGTTGCTCGAGCCGAGGCCGAGCACCGCGTCGATGTCGCTTTCCTTGTCCTCGTCGGGGCCGTCCACGACGCCGGACTTGTAGTCGGGCGGGCCGAACTGCTTGAGGTGGGTCACGATCTCCTCGACCTCCTCGTCCGAGCAGAACGGTCCGTGGACGCGGGTGATCTTGGCGCCGCCGGCCATGTAGAGCATGTCGCCCTGCCCCAGCAGCTGTTCCGCGCCCTGCTCGCCGAGGATGGTGCGGCTGTCGACCTTCGACGTCACCTGGAAGCTGATGCGCGTCGGGAAGTTCGCCTTGATCGTGCCGGTGATGACGTCGACCGAGGGGCGCTGCGTCGCCATGATGAGGTGGATTCCGCTCGCCCGCGCCATCTGTGCGAGACGCTGGATGCAGGCCTCGATCTCCTTGCCCGCGACCATCATCAGGTCGGCCATCTCGTCGACGATAACGACGATATAGGGCATGGTCTCGGGCATGATCTCCTCGGTCTCGAACACCGGATCGCCCGTCTCGTCGTCGAAGCCGGTCTGCACCGTGCGGGAGAAGGTTTCGCCCTTGGAGAGCGCATCGCGGACGCGGGAGTTGTAGCCTTCGATATTCCGGACGCCCATCTTGGACATCTTGCGGTAGCGGTCCTCCATCTCGGCAACGGTCCACTTGAGAGCGACGACCGCTTTCTTGGGATCGGTCACGACCGGGCTGAGCAGGTGCGGGATGCCGTCGTAGACGCTGAGTTCCAGCATCTTCGGGTCGATCATGATGAGCCGGCATTCCTCGGGCGAGAGCTTGTAGAGGAGGCTCAGGATCATCGTGTTGATCGCCACGGACTTACCGGAGCCGGTGGTCCCCGCGATCAGCAGGTGAGGCATCTTGGCAAGGTTGGCGATCACCGGCTCGCCGCCGATGTCCTTGCCCAGCGCCAGCGGGAGCCGCTGGTTCCCGTCTCCGAAATCGCGGGAGGCCAGCATCTCGCGCAGGATCACCATCTCGCGCTTCTCGTTCGGAAGTTCGATACCGATGACCGAGCGGCCCGGCACGGTGGAGACACGGGCCGACAGCGCCGACATCGAGCGGGCGATGTCGTCCGCCAGCCCGATCACGCGGGAAGCCTTGAGACCCGGTGCGGGCTCCAGCTCGTACATCGTGACGACGGGGCCCGGGCGCACGCTGACGATTTCGCCCTTCACGCCGTAGTCGTCGAGCACCGTCTCGAGCATCCGGGCATTCGCCTCGAGCGCCTCGTCGGAGAGGTGGTGACGCTGGATCGTCTCGGGATTGGTCAGCAGGCTGAGCGGCGGAGCCTCGTAGTCGGGCACCTGCGCGCCGGAACCGAGAGAGAGGCTTGGCTGTGCCTCCTCGATTGCGCGGCGCGAAGGTTTGACCTCGCGCTTCGGCGGATGCTGGACCACGGCCTTCGGCGGCTCGGCCGGCGGCGGCGCGGGGTAGTCGGCGGGGGCCGGCTGCGTGCGCTCGAAATTCGTCTCCGGGATCGGCGCGTTGACCAGTTCCGGCTCCGGCATGGGCCGGTCGGAGAAGTCCTCCTCGGCCGGCGCTTCGATCCGGCTGCTCGCGGTGAGCGGCGGCTCCGCCGGGAAACCGGTCTTGGCGATCAGCGGCTCCCGCCGGCGCGGCAGCTTGGGCGCCGGTCCGGCCGCCTCGGAAACGCGGAGCGAGGGGCGGACCCTGGCCTTGATGGCGTCGCTGATGCGGGAGCGGACCCGGTCCTCGGGCTCATCCTCTTCGGCGACTTCGACTTCGGGCTCCGGCTCCGACTCGGCCTTCCGGCGAAGCCCGGGCACCCGGCCGAGCAGGCCTCCGCGCGGACGGTCGTCCTCGTCCTCGATGAGGTCGGGCTCTTCAGTGGCTGCCCCGCGCCGGGCGCGGATGACCGCGGCGACCCGGTCGGCGGGGGAGATCGGATCGACCTCGGGATGGAGCTCCGCCCGTTCGGCTGCGCGCTCAACGCGGCGGGCCTGCGCGGTGCGGGCGACAGAGACACCGACCCGGGCCCCGGCGGCGCCCGCCTGGGCTCCGCGGCTCAGCAGGCGCAGGAGCATCGCGTAGGACAGCACCACGCCGACGAGCAGGAACTTGCCGCCGGCCCGGATCTCGGTCCAGGTAAATCCCATCACGAAGAGACCGAGCGCCAGCGTGCCGAGGCCGATGAGCGCGGAGAGGAGTTTCACGCCAAGCACGGGGCCGACCGGCGCGATGGTCAGCGCGATCGAGAGGGCGGTGTCGCCGAAGAGCCCCCCGAGACCGAAGGAATGCGTCCAGGCACTCCCCGGCACCAGGGTCGCCGCGTAGACCGACATGAGGGCGATGGCGATCGGGGCAAAGATCGCGCGGCCGAGCGCCCGCTCCTGTCCGGTGTGGAAGGTGAACCGGAGGCCCCAGGCGAGCAGCACCGCGGCGATGCCGAGCCCGCCCCAGCCCACGATCATGAAGAGCGGAGCCGCCGCAGCGGCCCCGGCCCGGCCGAGCCAGTTCTTCACAGGCGCATCGGTCGCCGAGATCCAAGAGGGATCCTCGGGCGTGTAGGACCAGAGCATCGCGAAGACGGCGAGACCCGCCACGACCAGGACGAGGCCCAGCAGCTCCTGGCCGCGCCGCTCCAGGGCGGCCTGGGTCGAGCTGTCGAGAAGGGGGTCTCTGGTGCGGGTCTGATACGCCATCGTCTCTCCTCAGTCGTAGAGGCATTCGCGGATCGCGGCGAGACCGCGCCGCATGTCTTCAAGGGGGGCCACCATGGCGGCCCGGATGTATCCGGCGCCGGGATTGGTGCGGCCGGCATCGCGGCCGAGATAGGCACCGGGCAGGACCCGGACGCCGGTCTCGCGCCAGAGCCGGAGGGCGGCCTCTTCGCCCTCGGGCACGGGAAGCCAGAGAAAGAACCCCGCTTCGGGGGGCATGTAGCCGGGCACGCCCGCGAAGATCCCGTCGGCCACGCGGTACTTCTCGGCGTAGAGCGCGCGGTTCTCGGTGACGTGGGCCTCGTCGACCCAGACGCGGGCGGCGACGTGCTGAAGCGGGTTGGGCAGCGGCGCCCCGGCGTAGGCCCGGAGCTGGCGAAGGCGGCGCAGACTCTCCGGACCACCGGCCGCGAACCCGGACCGAAGGCCGGGCAGGTTCGACCGCTTGGACAGCGAATGGAACACCAGCGCGCGCTCCGGGTCCGCTCCCACAGCCGCCGCCGCGGGTAGTAGGCCGGGCGGGGGCGTGTCGCGGTAGATCTCGGAATAGCACTCGTCGGCGAAGATCCGGAAATCGTGCTTCTCCGCCAGGGCCAGCAGCCTGCGCCAGTAGCTCTCGTCGGCGACAGCGCCCTGCGGGTTGGACGGCGAGCAGAGCCAGAAGATCGCCGCGCGGTCGAGCGCTTCGGCCGGGATGGCGTCGAGGTCCGGCAGAAACCCCGTTTCGGCGGTCGCCTCGAGGTAGACCGGCTCCGCGCCCACCGAGAGGGCGGCGACGGCATAGACCTGGTAGAACGGGTTCGGCATGAGCACGGTCGGCGTCCGTCCGCCCTTGGTTTCGGGGCAGAGCGCCATGACCGCGTTGTAGAGGCCTTCGCGGGTCCCGTTGAGCGCGATGACCTGCTCTGCCGCGACGGTGACGCCGTAGCGCCGGTCGAGCCAGCCGGTGATCGCCTCCAGCAGCTCGGGCGTCCCCTCGTTGACCGGATAGTTCGCGAAGCCGCCGATCGCCGAGTCGAGCGCCTCGGCAAGGAAGCCGGGCATCGGGTGCTTGGGCTCGCCGATGGACATGTGCAGAGGCGGCCCGCCCGGCTCATGGCCGTCGAGCAAAGCCCGCAGACGCGGGAACGCGTAGGCTGGAAGGTCCTGAAACCTCTCCGGAAACTGCATCATGTGCCTCGAACGTCCGGGATCCTGGCCGCCCCGGTTATTGGCCCGCAGGGTAGACTGGCGGCCGCACCGGTGTCCAGCGACCAGCCGCGTGGCAGCGGGGCCACAGGGGCCCGGTGTGGCTTTCAGGCCAAGGCGCGCTCTGCGGCGTGCCCGAGCCTCAGCAGCCTCTGCTCGGTCCGCGGACCGGCGGTGAGCATCAGGCCGCAGGCGGGCGTGCCGGTCGGGATCGTGAGTGAGGCACCGCCCATCAGGTTCGCCAGGCGCGTGTTCCGGAGCGTGGCGAGGTTGGCGCTCTTGTAGTGCTCTGGATCGTCGAGAAGCCGCTGCACCTTCGGCGGCAGGATCGGCACCGTCGGCGAGAGTACCGCGTCGTAGGGCTTGATCAGCCGATCGAAGTCCGCCCGGAGTTCCCGCAGCCTCCGCCAGAGAGCGAGGTAGTCGGAGGCCGAGACGTCGCGGCCCGCGGAGACCCGGTCGCGGATCTGGGGAAACATCCGCGCGCCGTTCGCCTCGACGCGCTCGCGCCACCAGGACCAGGCGTCGGCCGTGTAGAGCGCGCCTGCCATGCCGTAGGCTTCTTCCAGCTCAGGCCACTCGATGCGCTGGCTCGTGGCGCCCTGCCCTTTCAGCTTCGCCAGAGCCTCTTCGAAGGCCCGTCTCGGCGCTTCCTCGAGGTCGGCCATCAGCACCGTCTCGATCACGAGGAACCGCCGCCCCTCGAGAGAGGCGCCCGTCAGGTCGGTGGCCGGACCGCCCAGCGCGCCGAAGAAGAGCGTGGCGTCCTCCACGGTTCGGGCGAGGGGACCGATGGTGTCGAAGGTCTCGCAGAGCGGCACGGTGCCGTCGAGCGACAACAGCCCGTGCGTGGTCTTGAGTCCCACGAGGTCGTTCCAGGCCGCCGGCACCCGGACAGAGCCGCCCGTATCGCTGCCGATGGCGCCCGCGGCGAGCCCGAAGGCAACCGAGGCCGCGCCGCCGGAGGTCGACCCGCCCGGGACCGCCTCGGCGTCATGAAGGTTGGGCGGTGTCTGGGTCATCGGGTTGAGCCCGAGGCCAGAGAAGGCGATCTCGCTCAGGTGGGTCTTGCCGAGGCAGACCAGCCCCTGCCGAGTCGCGTGCCCCAGAACGCGCGCGTCGGTCTCGGGCGTGCGGCCCTCGAGGAGAAGGGTCCCCGCCTCGGTCGCCACTCCGGCGGTGTCGAAGAGGTCCTTCCAACTCACCGGCACGCCGTCGAGCGGCGAGAGCCGGTGCCCCGTTCGGGCGCGCTCTGCCGAGGCCTCGGCCTCCGCCAGGGCCCGGTCGGGCGTTGTGCGGGCAAAGATGCGGTCGCGCGAGGGATGGCTCTCGATCGTGTCGAGATGGGCGCGCGTCAGCGCCCTGGGGTCGATCTCGCCCCGTCCGATCCTGCGGCCGAGATCGGCGGCCGTGGCCCGAAGCCAATCGTCCATCGCGTCCTCCTGTCGCGGCAGACGCTAGCCACAAGGCCGGTCATGGACAATCCCGGCGGTCGGGCCATAGTCCGGATCATGGACAACGGCATTCTCATCGCCGGCGGCGGGCTCAATGGTTGCGCGCTTGCCGTCGCCCTGTCGCGGGCGGGCTTCAAGGTCACCGTCATCGACGCCCAGCCGCGGGAGACCCGGTCCGAGCGAGGCTTCGACGGACGCTCCTACGCGCTGGCCCATGCCTCGCGCCGGCTTCTCGACCGGATCGGCGCCTGGGACGCTGTCGCGGACGAGGCCCAGCCGATGCTGGAGATCAAGGTCACCGATGGCAGACCGGGTGAAGGGCCTTCCCCCTTCCTGCTGCACTTCGATCACGCGGAGATCGAGGAAGGCCCGATGGGCTGGATGGTCGAGGATCGCCACCTCCGCCCTGCCCTCCTGGACGCGATGGAGGCCGAAGGCGTGCGCCACCTGGCCGGCGAGACGCTGGTCGCACAAGAGGTAGCCGCGACCGGTGTGACGGCCACCCTCGGCTCAGGCACGACACTGGACGGGGTGCTGCTGGTCGGCTGCGACGGCCGGTCGAGCGGCGTGGCCCGGCGCGCGGGCATCGGGCGGACCGGCTGGGGCTATGGCCAGAAGGCCGTTGTCTGCGCCGTGGCGCACGAGCGCGAGCACGGCGGCATCGCGCACCAGTTCTTCATGCCGGGCGGTCCGCTGGCGATCCTGCCGCTCAAGGGAAACCGCTCCTCCATCGTCTGGTCCGAGCGGGAAACGCGCGCCGACGCCCTGCTTGCAATGGACGACGCGGCCTTTCTCGACGCCCTCCGCCCCGCCTTCGGGTCGTTCCTCGGTGAAATCTCCCTGGAAGGCGCCCGTTTCGGCTATCCGCTCGGGCTCTCGCTCGCCGAGCGCTTCGTCGCTCCGCGCGTCGCGCTGCTCGGTGACGCGGCGCACGGGGTGCACCCGGTCGCGGGCCAGGGACTGAACGCGGGGCTGAGGGACGTGGGCGCGCTCGTGGCCGTTCTCTCCGAGGCCCGGCAGCGCGGCGAGGAGATCGGCGCGTCCCCGGTGCTGGCGCGTTACGAGCGCTGGCGCCGCTTCGACACCGCGACACTTGCCGCCGCCACGGACGGGGTGACGCGGCTCTTCTCGAACGACAACCCGCTGCTGCGGGGACTGCGCGACCTCGGCCTCGGCGCGGTGAACGCCCTGCCCGGCCTTCGGCGCGGTTTCATCCGGGAGGCGGCGGGGCTGACGGGCGAACTGCCGCCCCTCATGCGCCCCTAGTCCAGCTGCCGCGCCTCGCCGGCGAGCATGATCGGTATCCCGCCCCGGATCGGGTAGGCGAGGTGCGCGGCCTTGCTCACCAGTTCCTGCCGGTCGGCATCGTAGCTGAGCACCGCATGGGTTTCCGGGCAGACCAGGAATTCGAGCATCCGGCGGTCGAAGGTCGCCTGCTCCGCGGGCTCCTCCGGCGGGAGTTCGGGTTCGTCCGTCACTGAAGTCTCTCCTCTCCGGTGCCGCCACCGCTCCGCAGGGCGAATTCCATCAGCGTGACCAGCGTCTCTCGCCGGGTGGTCAGCGAGGGTGCTTCCAGCAGGGCCTGCTTGTCCTCCGGTTCGAAGGGGCAAAGCATGGACAGCGAGTTGATCAGCAATTCGTCCTCGGCTTCCTTCAGGCTGTCCCAGTCGGTGGAGAGACCTTGTTCGCTGAAGAAGCGTTCGAGCAGGGCCATGAAGCTCTTCCGGTCGAAAACCGTATCGTGCTCGACGGGGCCCAGGTCGCGGTCGAAGCCCTCCCACTTCACGTCGCAGCGCCGGTAGGGGGTGAACCCCTCGACCTCACGCTCGACGCGGAACCGGGAGACACCCGACAAGGTGATCATGTAGCGGCCGTCCTCCGTCTCGGAGAAGGCCGTCACGCGCCCGGCACAGCCGATGGTGTGGAGCCCTTCGCGGCCCTGGTGCTCCCAGGGCTGGATCATCCCGATCAGCCGTTCCTGCGTCTTGAGACAGTCGTCGAGCATCGCGAGATATCGCGGCTCGAATATATGCAACGGGAGCCGGGCGCGGGGCAGGAGCAGCGCGCCCGGAAGAGGAAAGACGGGGATCGTCCCCGGCAGATCAGCCGCCTTCAACATGGTAAGGCTAGCTAGACCGCGTTGAGTGTCAGGCAAATATCATCGAGCTGAGTTTTCGCCTTCCGTTGAGGACGATGGGGTCCGTCGGCTTCAACGAATCGAAGATGGTGAAGAGCTGGGTCTTCGCCGCCTGGTCGTTCCACTCGCGGTCCCGGCGGAACAGCTCGAGCAGTTCTGCCACCGCGGCCTCGGTCTCGCCGCTCGCCTGCAGGGCGGTGGCGAGATCGTAGCGCGCCTGGTGGTCGTCCGGGTTCGCCTCGACCTTGGCCCTCAGATCGGCAACCGGACCCGCGTTCTCGGCCTGGCGGGCGAGCTGAATTGCCGCAGCCGCAGCCTCGATCTCGGGCGAGCCGTGGAGGTCGGCAGGGGCGCCGTTCAGCACCGCCTCGGCCTCGTTCACCTGACCCAGCGCCAGATAGGCACGAACGAGCCCGCCGTAGGCCGCGGCGTTCTTGTCGTCTTCCTGGAGAATGGCGGCAAAGGTCTCGGCCGCATCGGAGGCCGCGCCTTCGGAAAGCATCTGCTCGGCCGCCTCGACCGCCTGGGCCAGTCCGTCTTCCTCTTCGCCGCCTTCGGCTCCCCCGCCCATCTCGGCGAGTTTCTGGACGAACTCGTCGATCTGGCTCGGGGGCAGCGCGCCCTGGAAGCCGTCGACCGGCTGGCCCTGGAAGAAGGCATAGACCGTCGGGATCGACTGCACGCGCAGTTGTCCCGCGACCTGCTGGTTCTGGTCCACGTCGATCTTGACCAGCTTCACCTTGCCGTTCTGCTTCTGCACCGCGGCCTCGAGCGCCGGGCCCAGCTGCTTGCAGGGGCCGCACCAGGTCGCCCAGAAGTCGACGATCACCGGAACCTTCTGCGAGGCCTCGACCACGTCCTGCATGAAGGTCTGGTCTGAACCTTCGCTGATATGCTCTCCGGCCTGCGGGGCCGTGTTCGTCTGTCCGCCGAGCTCGATCATCGCGCACCTCTTGCCGATCGGGTGTCCTTGGGTCGCGCCCTATATGGGCGTCATGGCCCGATAGGAAAAGCCCCGTCGCTTGCGCGGGCCGGGGGCGGAGCCTAGCGTCCGGCTCACGCGACGACCGGAGGACCCGCCCATGCCCACCCTGCTCGCCTTCGGCGACAGCAACACCCACGGCACGCCGCCGATCGAAACCCGCGGCGAATACCGCCGCTACGGTCGGGCCGACCGCTGGCCGGGCGCCTGCTCCGCGGCGCTGGGCCCGGACTGGGAGGTGATCGAGGAGGGGCTTCCGGGGCGCACGGCCTGCCATCCCGACCCGATCATGGGCGCTCACATGGATGCCCGCCCCGCGCTGCGCACCGCGCTGGAGAGCCACGGCCCGCTCGACGTGCTGGTTCTCATGCTCGGCACCAACGACGCCAAGACCCGGTTCGCGCCCTCCGCGGATCGAATCGTGGCCGGGATCGCGGGGCTCTGCGACCACGCGCTCGGCCCGGACATGCAGGTCCGGCACGGCGGCTTCTCTATGCTACTGGTCTGTCCTCCGCTCGTGCGCGAGGTGGGACCGGTCTCGATGGAGTTCATCGGCGCGGAACGGGTGATGGCCGGACTGCCGGCAGAGCTCTTGAGCTACGCGGAGCGGCGCGGCGCGGGATACTTCGACGCGAACTCCGTCATCGAGGTGAGTCCGGTCGACGGCATCCACTTCGACGAATCCGCCCATCGCCGGCTGGGCGAGGCCATCGCGGGCGCGGTGCTCGGGCTGGTCTGAGCGCCCGACGCGGTGCCGCGTTCCGCCTACAGGTCGAAGGTGGCGAAGACCGGGGCATGGTCGGAGGGCTGCTGCCAGCCACGGCAGGCGCGCAGGATACGGCTGCCGTGCGCCGCGCCGGCTATGTCGGGCGTCGCCCAGATATGGTCGAGCCTCCGGCCCTTGTCCGCCGCGTCCCAGTCCGGCGACCGGTAGGACCACCACGAATAGAGCCGTCCCTCCGGCAGGTCCTTGCGGGTGACGTCGACCCAGCCGCCGGCCTCCTGCATGTCCCCGAGGTGCTCCACCTCGACCGGAGTGTGGCTGACCACTTTCACCATCTTCTTGTGATCCCAGACGTCGTCCTCACGCGGCGCGATGTTCAGGTCGCCCACGAGGATCGAGCGCTCGGGCCGGTCGGCGTGAAAGGCGTCGCGCATGGCGGTCAGGTAGTCGAGCTTCTGGCCGAACTTCTCGTTGATCGTCCGGTCCGGCTTGTCGCCGCCGGCCGGGACGTAGAAATTGTGGATGACGGTGCCGTCTTCCAGCCGCCCTGCGATGTGGCGGGCGTGGCCGAGCGAGGCGTAGTCGTAGGCGGCGACCTCCTCGACCGGCCGCTTCGAAAGGATCGCGACGCCGTTGTAGCCCTTCTGGCCCCGCGCGATCATGTGCTCGTAGCCCAGCGCCCTGAACCCGTCGACCGGGATCTTCTCGACCGGAGACTTGCACTCCTGAAGGCAGAGGATGTCGGGGCTCTCTTCGGTCAGGAGGCGGGCGACGAGGCCCTCGCGCAGGCGGACGGAGTTGATGTTCCAGGTGGCGAGGGTGAAGGACATGCGGCGAACTCCTGTCTGTGACGTGCCCCCTGATGCCAAGCGGCCGCCCGGGCCACAAGCTCAGAGGGCGGAGAGCACCGGACCGAGCCGGGCCAGCCCCTCGGTCATCACCTCCTCCGGCTGGGCGTAGCCGACGCGCAGCGTGCCCTCCACGCCCATGACGGAGCCCGGCGTCAGCAGAACCCCGGTCTCGGCCAGCAGCCGCTCGGCCAGCGGACGCGACGGCGTCTCGCCCGGATAGGTGATGAGGGCGACGGTCCCGGCCTGCGGCGGCACCCAGCCGACACGGGGGGTCGCCTCGATCCAGTCCGCCATTTGCGCGCGCCTGCCACGGGTAACCCGACGGGCACGGTCGATGAGCGCCTGGCGGTGTTCGAGCGCGAGCGAGGCGAGATGATCGTCGACCCGGCCGACGCTGATGGTGGAGTAGTCGCGGTGCAGCTCGGCAAGACGCAGGATCTCCGTCGGCGCAACGATCCACCCCAGCCGCAGCCCGGCGAGCCCGAAGATCTTGGACATGCCGCCTGTCGCGATCCCCTTCTCGTAGAGGTCGGCGACGGAGGGCCCGGGCTCCGCGCCGCGGTAGACCTCGTCGGAGAGGATCCAGGCGTCGGCCTCCCGCGCGATGGCGACGATCTCGTCGAGCATTTCCGGCGGCATGAGGCTGCCGGTGGGGTTGTTGGGGTTGGTGAACGTGAGCAGGCGCGCGCCGCCCGCCATCGCCTCTCGCAAGCGATCCAGGTCCGGAAGCCAGCCATCCTCCGGCCGCAGCTGCAGCTCGACGAGCTCCGCGCCCAGAGCCTCGGGGATCGCCGTATGCTGCTGGTAGGTCGGCGTGATCGAGACGACCTTGTCACCGGGCCCGACCAGCGCCTGGTAGACGAGCTGGTTGGCGCCGATGGTGCCATGGCAGATCAGGACGTTCTCCGCGGTCCGTCTCTCGTGCAGCCCCGCCACAAGCCCGCGCAACCTCTCGGAGCCGGTGATGGGGCCGTAGGTCAACGGCAGGCCGGCCAGCTCCTCTTCCAGCGTGCCGGTCCGACCGGCGATTTCGAGAAGCTCGCCGATGGTCAGGGAATGCACGCAGGTCTCCGCGAGGTTGAGCTCGCACCGGGTCTCCCAGGCGTTCATCCACTGCTCGACACCGAAGGGTTCGATCTTCATCCGTGCATACTCCCATCGTTCCGGGCAGGAATGGCACAGGCCGCGGGCGGTGCCCATGCCCGTCCGTGCACGGTTTCAGGCAACGCGCGGAGGGAGAGACGCATGATACTGGACGATAGTCTCCGGACCGCTCGGCTCGCGGTTCGGCCCTTCCGCGACGCGGACGCCGCCCGCCTGGTGGAGATATTCTCCGATCCGCAGGTCGCGCGGTTCGTCGGCGACGGCTCCTCGCTCTCTCTGGCGCAGGCCCGGAATTGGGTTGAGACGTCGAGGGCGAACCTCAGGGAACACGGCTACGGCACGGGCGCTGTCGTCCGCCCGCCCGGGGAGACCGTCCTCGGCTGGGCCGGCATCGCCCGGCCCCCCGGGCAACCGCAGGAGATCATCTACGGGCTCGACCGGGCGTACTGGGGACAGGGCTACGGACGCGAACTTGCCGCCGCGCTGGCCGACTTCGCCGAGGCCCGGGGGCTGGATCCCGTCCGTGCCACCGTCGACCGGGCCAACGCGATTTCCGGGCGGATCCTGAGGGACTGCGGCTTTCATGTCGCCGAGAGCTGGAAAGAGGATGGCGTGCTCGTGGACCTCTACCTGCGCCACGGCCGCCGCTCGCCCCTCGCGGCTCCCGCCCGGGGGTTGTAGGAAGGGCGGATCACGGGGAACCATCCAGAGCGGACGCATGGAGAACCACGTCTTCGCGGCCGTCCTGCTGGCCGCCCTCCTCCACGCGGGCTGGAACACCCTGGTCAAGGTCGGGCTGGACCGGCTGTCGACGATGCTGCTTCTGGCGCTTGTCCAAGCGGCGATCGCCCTCCCCCTGATCCCCTTCGTACCCGCCCCATCGCCAGAAGCCTGGCCCTGGATCGCGGGGGCGGCGGCGCTGCACGCGGGCTACAAGATCTTCCTAGCACAGGCCTACGCCCACGCTGATCTCAGTCAGGCCTACCCCGTGGCCCGGGGCACCGCGCCGGTCATCGTGCTCCTGGTGTCCGCCACGGTTCTCGGCGCCCGGTTCGAAACCGCGGCGATCGCCTCAGTCGGCGCGATCTCGGCCGGGTTGATCCTGATGGCGGTGAAGGGCGGCGGCGCGACGCCGCTCCGGGGCAAGGGACTCGCCTATGCCCTTGGAACGGCCGGTTTCACCGCGGGCTACACGCTCGTCGACGGCGTAGGGGCCAAGGTGGCGGACACCGCGTCGGGGTTCATCCTGCCTATGGTCGTGGGCGACGCCGTGCTCATGTGCGGCTATGCGGTCGCCCTGCGCGGTGGCTCGGCCTTCCGCTCGCTCGGTTCGGCATGGAAGAGCGGAACGGCCGCAGGCGCCATGTCCCTCGGCTCATACTGGATCGCGGTCTGGGCCTTCACCCAGGCGCCCATCGCACTCGTCGCGGCCCTGCGGGAATCCAGCATCCTCTTCGCCGTTCTCATCGCAGTCCTCCTGCTCGGCGAACGCGTGAGCCCGTGGCGCTGGGTCTCGATCGGGCTGATCGCCTGCGGCGTCGCGCTGATGAAGCTGTGACGCCCGGAGCGCCTAGCCCTCCGCCACCCGGCGGCCATCTCTCGCCTCCCGGAGGATCTCCAGGGCTTCCTTGACGACGTAGAGGCCGATGCCCCCACCGACGACGAGATCGGCATGTCGCAGCCCGCTGGCGAGAACGAGGATACCCGAGAGGATCACGGCGAGATTGGCGACCACGTCGACCCGCGTGAAGATCCAGGTCGCGCGCAGGTGCACGCCTGAGTCGCGGTACTGACCGAGGAGCCGGAGCACAGTCGCGTTGACCGCAAGCGCGACGACCGACACGGCGATCATCACGAGGCCCTCGGGCGGCTCGCCCGAGATCAGCCGCCGCACCACGTCGAACAGAAGCCCCAGCCCGAGGCAGAGCAGAACAACACCGCTGGTCGTGGCCGCCCGCGCCTTGAAGAGCGCCCCGCGCCCAACCGCGGCCAGGGCGATGGCGTAGGCCGAGGCATCCCCCAGCATGTCCAGCCCGTCAGCAATCAGTCCCGCGGAATGGGCAATGAGGCCGGCGGTGCCTTCGCCGGCGAACATCACGGCGTTCAGGTTCAGAGCGATCCAGAGAACACGGCGCTGGCCCGCCGTCTCCGCCTCGGGATCCCTGCATCCGCAATCTGCCATGCCTCGTCCCTTCCTGAGCGGCCCCGCGCAGGTGGTCTCACGCGGAGCCGGAAAAGAAAACGCCCAGGCCGAGGCCCGGGCGGTTAGTCCAACAGGGAGGTAAATTAGGTGACGACTTGACCCCGCCGTCAGGGGCTTCGGTGGGGTAACCGCCGGACCTGCCGCCGGTTCCCGAGATTGTTCGCCCGTCAGGCGACGAGCCGGTATCCGCCGCTCTCGGTCACCAGGAGCCGAGCGTTCGAGGGATCGGGCTCGATCTTCTGGCGGAGCCGGTAGATGTGCGTCTCGAGCGTGTGAGTCGTGACGCCAGCGTTGTAGCCCCAGACCTCGTGCAGCAGCACATCGCGCGGGACCACGCCCTCGGTCGAGCGGTAGAGGAACTTGAGGATGTTCGTCTCTTTCTCGGTGAGACGGATCTTCTTCTCTTCCTCGGTCAGCAGAAGCTTCTGCGCAGGCCGAAAGGAATACGGGCCGAGCTGAAACACCGCGTCCTCGGACTGCTCGTGGGTCCGCAGCTGGGCGCGGATGCGGGCCAGCAGCACCGGAAACTTGAAGGGCTTGGTCACGTAGTCGTTCGCGCCCGCGTCGAGCCCGAGGATCTGGTCGCTGTCGGTGTCGTGGCCGGTCAGCATCAGGACGGGAGCCTTGACCCCCTGCTTGCGCATCAGCCGGCACAGTTCCCGCCCGTCTGTGTCGGGCAGACCCACGTCGAGGATCACCAGGTCGTGGTGCTGCTCCTTGGCCTTCTGCATCGCCTCGGCCCCGGTCGACGCCTCGAAGACGTCGAAGTCCTCGGTCATAACCAACTGCTCGCTCAACGCCTCGCGGAGGTCCTCGTCATCGTCGACGAGCAGGATCTTCCTGAGTTGTCCCATAAGGCTTCCTCCTTATCACTGGCGCGTGAGATGTGAGGCAGACACGTCACGGACAAGGGATCTGACGCGGGGTTCACGCGGACGTGTGGTGACAATCGCAAATGTTTCATACCCGGGCGCTTCGGGCTATCTCGCGAAGGCAAAACGAGGGGGCGGCATGGGATTCGCGCCGGACAAGACGGAACTCCTGGCCCGGGCACGGGGCGACCTGCGCATGGGCGTGCCGGTCGTCCTCGCGGCCGACGACGGCGCGGCGCTCGTGATGGCGGCTGAGACGCTGACGCCCGACCGCCTCGCCGCCGCCAAGGCGCTGGGCACCCCCGTGCTGGCCGTGACAGGGCGGCGCGCGGCGACCCTCAAGGCACGGGCCTACGACGGCGACGTGGCGCGGGTGGTGCTCCCGTCGGATGCCGATCCCCGATGGGTCGCGGCCGTGGCGGATCCCGCAGGCGACCTCGCCGCGCCGATGAAGGGCCCTCTGCTGACCGAACGCGAGGGACCGGCCCACCTTCACCGCGCTGGGATCTCGCTCACCAAGGCGGCGCGCCTCCTGCCCGCGGCGCTCGTCGTCCCGATCGAGGACGGAGAGGCGCTCGCCCGCGCCGAGGGCCTGACGCTTCTGCAGGCCGGCGACGTCGTGCCGCTCGGCGTCTCACCCCTTCACCGGCTTGTCTCGGCCCGCGTTCCGCTGGAATTGGCCGAGAGATCGCGGCTGCACATCTTCCGGCCCGACGACGGCGCGGAGGAGCACTACGCCATCGAGATCGGCGATGCCGACCGGTCGAAGTCCGTGCTCTGCCGCCTGCATTCCGCCTGCTTTACGGGTGACCTGCTCGGGTCGCTCAAGTGCGACTGCGGCCCCCAGCTGCGCGCCGCCCTCGCGCAGATGGGCGCAGAGGGCGAAGGCGTGCTCCTCTACCTCAACCAGGAGGGACGCGGCATCGGCCTGGCGAACAAGATGCGGGCCTACTCGCTGCAGGACCAGGGCTTCGATACCGTGGAGGCCAACCACCGGTTGGGCTTCGAGGACGACGAGAGGGATTTCCGCATCGGCGCCGAGATCCTGCGGCGGATGGGCTTCGGCTCCGTGCGGCTGATGACCAACAACCCGGCCAAGGTCGAGCGCCTTCGCGGCGAGGGGATCGAGGTGACCGAGCGCGTTCCGCTGAAGGTCGGCGAAAGCCGGTTCAACCATCACTACCTCCAGACCAAGGCGGCGAAGTCGGGTCACCTTCTCTGAAACTGAACCGAGCGGTCTGGAACGGTCGGACCCGCACCCCTAGGTTCGAGGGGACGAAAGGAGCCGTCATGCGCCATTCCATTCTCGACCTCGCGCCCGTCCCCGAGGGGCAGGACACCGCGACGGCGATCGCCAATACTGTCGATCTCGCCCGGCACGCCGAGCGACTGGGCTACCACCGTTTCTGGCTCGCCGAGCATCACAACATGCCGGGCATCGCCTCCGCCGCGACCTCGGTGCTGATCGGCCACGTCGCCGACGCAACCTCGACCATTCGGGTCGGCGCGGGCGGTATCATGCTGCCGAACCATTCGCCGCTCACCATCGCGGAGCAGTTCGGTACGCTGGCGACGATTCATCCCGGACGCATCGACCTCGGGCTCGGACGCGCTCCGGGCGGCGACATGGCCGTGGCGCGGGCCCTGCGCGTCACGCGTGAGGCCGCCGAGCGCTTTCCCGAATCAGTCATGGAGCTGCAGTCCTACCTCGGCCCCGCGCAGCCCCAGGCGGCCGTGCGCGCGCATCCCGGCGAAGGGACGAACGTGCCGATCTGGATCCTCGGCTCGTCGCTCTTCGGAGCCCAGCTGGCGGCGCATCTCGGCCTTCCCTATGCCTTCGCCTCGCACTTCGCCCCGGACGCCCTGATGGATGCGCTGGCGATCTACCGGCGGGACTTCCGGCCCTCGGCGCAGCTCGAACGGCCCTACGCCATGGTCGCGGTCAACGCCTTCGCCGCGGAGACCGACGAAGAGGCCATGCGTCTTCGCACCACCATGCAGCTCGCCTTCGCACGCCTGCGGACCGGCAGACCGGGCAAGCTTCCCGCCCCGGTGGACGACATTGACGCCGAGATCGGCGCGGGCATCCGCCAGGGTGTCGACCAGGCGCTGCGCGTTTCGGTGACGGGCACCAAGTCGACGATCCGTGACCAGTTCGCGCGCATCATCGAGGCGACCGAACCGGACGAACTGATCCTAACTGGCCAGATTCACGATCACGCCGCGCGGCTGCGCAGTTTCGAGATCGCGTCGGAAGCGCTGTCGGAGCTCGGGACGCAGGCGGCCGCCTGATGCAGCCCGGCGACATGGTCCTGACGCCGCGCGGGCTCCGGGTGCGCGGGCGCACGCTGCCCTGCGCCATCGGGCGCGGCGGAATGACCGGTGACAAGCGGGAGGGCGACGGGGCCACCCCACGCGGGACGCACGGTATCGTCGGCCTCCTCTATCGCCCCGACCGGCTGGCGAGGCCGACCGACTGGGCCGTACCGATCCGGCCCGGGGACCTCTGGTCGGACGACCCGGCGGACGAGGACTACAACCTTCTTGTCCGCGCCCCCTATGACGCCAGCCACGAAGCCCTGCGGCGCCCCGATCCGCTGTACGATCTGATTCTGCTGACCGACTGGAACTGGCCCCGCGCCGAACGCGGCCGCGGATCGGCCATCTTCCTGCACACCTGGCGCAAGCCGCGGCACCCCACCGCCGGCTGCGTCGCCCTCTCGAGGCCGAATCTCCTCTGGCTCGCGCGCGGCCTCCGGCCCGGCGACCGCCTGATCGTGCCCTAGGCTTCGGCCTTCGGCCGCTCGCCGAAGATGGCCGAACCGACGCGGACGTGAGTCGCACCTTGGGCGATGGCCCTCTCGAAGTCCCCGCTCATGCCCATCGAGAGCCCATCGAGCCCGTTCCGATCCGCGATCTTCGCCAGAAGTGCGAAATGCAGAGCGGGCTCCTCCTCAACCGGCGGAATGCACATGAGCCCGGCGACCGGCAGGTCGAGCGACCGGCACTCCTCGACGAACCCATCCGCCTCGGCGGGTAGCACTCCTGCCTTCTGCGGCTCTTCACCCGTGTTGATCTGCAGGAAGAGCTCCGGACACCGGCCCATTTCCTGGGCGAGCCGGGCGATGGTCCGTGCGATCTTCGGCCTGTCGACCGAGTGAATCGCGTCGAAAAGCTCCATCGCGCCGCGGGCCTTGTTCGACTGCAGCGGCCCGAGCAGATGCAGTTCGACACCCTCGAACCGCTCCTGCCAGGCCGGCCATTTTCCCTGCGCCTCCTGCACCCGGTTCTCTCCGAACAGGCGATGGCCCTCGTGGAGAATCGCCTCGACGCGTTCGGGCGGCTGCAGCTTGGAAACCGCGATCAGACGCACGGATCCGGCCTCCCGGCCCGCGCTGACCTCCGCGGCCTCCACGCGCTTTCGAATATCCTCGAGGGACATGCCAACCTCCTGTCGCCGCACCATATTCCTCTTCGACCCTTGCCACACGTCTCGCGGCGGCACTCCGGAGCGCCGCGCGAGCCCTCGGGGCCGGCCACAACTGTGTGGCGTTAGTGCATCATTTCCGGGGCACTGTCCAAGCCGCGAACCCTCCGGTCTTGAGTGTGCAAGGGCTTCCGAGCAAAGACACTTTCAATGCTGGTGCAACTGGCATTCTCGGGAATGCAAACACGAGGGAATATCATGAAAAGCATCCTCCTCGCTTCCGCCTCGATCGTCGCTTTCGCGATCGCCGGCGCTGCGCAGGCCGAAGTGACGTTTGGCGGTTCCGCCACGCTCGGCTTTAACGACGACGACGATGGCGACGAAGGCACCCCCGCCTCCAACGCTGTGGACGATCACGACGGCTTCTACTGGGATGCGACGATCACCATCGCCGCCACCCAGGACCTCGACAACGGCCTGACCGTCGGCTTCTCCTCCGAGTTCGACATCGCTGACGACAACCTGGGCCTCGACCTCGAGTCCGGCTCCTACGTCCTCTCGATGACCTCCGAGATGGCCTCGCTGTTCTACGGCGACACCGCCTTCGCCGCCGAGACCTACTACGAAGGCGTCGGCGACCTCGACTCCGACGGCTTCTCCGAAGCCGACGGCGAGACCGTCCTGCGCGGCGAAGCCATGTTCGGCGGCTTCACGCTCGGCATGTCCTACGTGATCGCGGACGCTGACGGCGACCACGTCGGTGACGACGCCAATGTCGATGGCGATGTCGACCAGCTGTCGCTCGGTGCCAACGGCGAGTTCGGTAACTTCACGGTCGGCTTTGCCTACCAAGAAGAGTCGGACGCGAACGGCCCGCTGGTTGGTGATGGCGTTGCCGACAACGGTGAAGCCGGTGAAGGCACCGACGTCTACGATCCGGTTGACACGAACGGCGACTTCAACACCGACGAGATCTTCGCGATCTTCGGCAGCACCTCCGTTGCCGGTGCCGACATCTCGCTGGCCTACGCCTCCAACGAGACCCAGGACACCACCTCCACCGGTGTGGGCGTCTCCTACCCGGTCGGCCCGGTTGTCCTCGGCTTCGAGTACGGCTTCAACCCCGACAGCCTCGACACCTACGAGCTGATGGTCGGCTACGCCAACGGCCCCGTCACGGTTGACGCTTCCTACAGCGACAACGAGGACGGCACCGACGAAGAGTACTCCGTCGACGCCTCCTACGATGCCGGCAACAACCTCACCGTCTTCACCGGTGTGCACGGCGGCGAGGACAACACCGACGAGCTCGACTACTACGTCGGCGGCACCCTGGGCCTCTCCGACGCGGCCAGCATGACCGTGTCCTACGCGGTTGACGACGACGAGTCCGAAGAGGACGAGATCGGCGCCCCCGAGTACCAGCAGGGCACCACCGTCGAGTTCTCCTTCGACTTCTAAGTCGACACGGAACTGCAACAGGTCAGAGCGGTCCTTCGGGGCCGCTCTTTCCTTTTGGGGACAAGGCTTTCGCGAGACTTGTCCGGCCACGGTCAAGCGGATACACAAATTCGCAACCGGGACGAGGAGAGGGACTGACGTGCGGGCAAAAGCGGTTCTTGGCCACGGCACCATCCTTGCCGCCCTGCTAGCGGTTTCGGGCTGCGGCTCCCTCGGCTCCATTGGGTCCGGACCCTCGCTGGGTTCGGCTCCCGGCACGGCGGCCCCCGCCACGCGGCAGGCGACCCGGACCCGCGGCGCCGAGCAGGTCGCGGTCAACCGCTACCTCTGGCAGGCGTCCCTCGATGTCCTGAGCTTCCTGCCCATCGAGTCCGTCGACCCCTTCACCGGCGTGATCGTGATGGGCTACGGCACGCCGCCCGGCAGCAGCCGCGCCTACCGGGCCACCGTCTACGTCTCCGATCCCGCGCTCGATGCCCGGGCCCTCAACGTCGCCATCGCCACCCGCTCTGGGCCGGTGGCGCAGGAAACGACCCGCGCCGTCGAGGATGCGATCCTCGCCCGCGCCCGGGAAATCCGGATCCGCGACGGTCGCCTCTGAGGCCTTCTCCGGCGGTCTGGAAACTCCGCGCGGCCCGGGCTAACAGGGCCTCCGAGACACCAGCCGAGGACCGCCAATGTCGCGCTACGACCCCGCCCTGATCGAGCCCAAGTGGCAGGCCGCCTGGGACGAGGCCGAGACCTTCCGCGCCGTCCGGTCCGAGGACAAGCCGAAGTACTACGTCCTCGAGATGTTCCCCTACCCGTCCGGGCGCATCCACATCGGCCACGTGCGCAACTACACGATGGGCGACGTCATCGCTCGCTACAAGCTCAGCACCGGCCACAATGTCCTTCACCCCATGGGCTTCGACGCCTTCGGGATGCCGGCCGAGAACGCCGCGATGGCTTCCGGCGGGCACCCCAAGGATTGGACCTACGCCAACATCGACACGATGGTCGCGCAGATGAAGCCGCTGGGATTCGGCCTCGACTGGTCCCGGATGTTCGCCACCTGCGACCCGGAGTACTACGGCCAGCAGCAGGCGCTCTTCCTCGACTTCCTGAAGGCCGGTCTCGTCTACCGCAAGAACGCCGTGGTGAACTGGGACCCGGTCGACATGACCGTACTCGCCAACGAGCAGGTGATCGAGGCCAAGGGCTGGCGCTCCGGCGCCGAGGTCGAGCGGCGCGAGCTCACCCAGTGGTTCTTCAAGATCTCCGACTTCGCGGGCGAGCTGCTGGAGGCCATCGACGGCCTCGACGACTGGCCGGCGAAGGTGAAGCTGATGCAGGCCAACTGGATCGGTCGCTCGCGCGGCCTCCAGTTCGCGTTTTC
The DNA here is from genome assembly GCF_008710275.1 of Histidinibacterium aquaticum. Classification (GTDB taxonomy): domain Bacteria; phylum Pseudomonadota; class Alphaproteobacteria; order Rhodobacterales; family Rhodobacteraceae; genus Oceanicola; species Oceanicola aquaticus. Next base: position 58,786 of record NZ_VYQE01000005.1, on the reverse strand, counting down.
CACCGTCGATGCCCCCGAGGGCTTTGACCGGATCGAGGTCTATACGACCCGGCCCGACACACTGATGGGCGCGAGCTTTGTGGGGATCTCCCCCGATCATCCCCTCGCCCGGCAGCTCGAGCGGCACGATCCCAAAGTCGCCGCCTTTTGCGCCGAGGCCCGGCGCGGCGGCACGACGGAGGAGGCGCTCGAGAAGGCCGAGAAGCTCGGCTTCGACACCGGCATCACCGTGCGGCATCCCTTCGACACCGCCTGGGAGCTGCCGGTCTACATCGCCAACTTCATCCTGATGGACTACGGCACCGGCGCGATCTTCGGCTGCCCGGCCCACGACCAGCGCGACCTGGACTTCGCCCGCAAGTACGAGCTGCCCGTCCGCTCGACGTTCGAGCCGGTGGAGGCGACCGAGTTCACCCCGCCCGAGGAGGGCGGCCCCGCCTACGTCCCGCCCAAATCCGAACAGGTCAAATATATCAATGGCTTGGAAGGCGTCCAAATTTGGACGGGCGAGGAGGGCGTCGAGCGAGCCGTCGATTTCTGCGAGTCCCACGGCGTCGGCCAGGGCGTCACCAAGTACCGGCTGCGCGACTGGGGACTCTCCCGGCAACGCTACTGGGGCTGCCCGATCCCGGTCGTCCACTGCGAGGCCTGCGGGACCGTTCCCGAGAAGAAGGAGAACCTGCCGGTCCGGCTTCCGGACGACGTGAGCTTCGACGTGCCTGGCAACCCCCTCGACCGCCACCCGACCTGGCGCGACGTGCCCTGCCCGCAGTGCGGCGCCCCGGCGCAGCGCGAGACGGACACGATGGATACCTTCGTCGACAGCTCGTGGTACTTCGCCCGCTTCACCGCGCCGCGCGCCGAGACGCCGACCAGCATGGAGGATGCCTCTTACTGGATGAACGTCGACCAGTACATCGGCGGTATCGAGCACGCGATCCTGCACCTGCTCTACTCCCGCTTCTTCGCCCGGGCGATGCACATCACCGGCCACCTGCCCCAGACCGCGATCGAGCCCTTCGACGCGCTCTTCACCCAGGGCATGGTCACCCACGCGATCTACCAGACCAAGAGCCCGGAGGGCCGCCCGGTCTACCATTACCCCGAGGACGTGGTGCTGCGTGACGGCAAGGCCTTCCTCAAGGATGGGACGGAGGCCGAGATCATTCCCTCTGCCAAGATGTCGAAGTCCAAGAACAACGTCGTCGACCCGCAGGACATCGTGCGCACCTACGGCGCCGACACGGCCCGCTGGTTCGTCCTCTCCGACAGTCCGCCGGAGCGCGACGTGGAATGGACCGCCGCCGGCGCAGAGGCCGCGCATCGGCATCTGTCCCGGGTCCACCGGATCGCGACGGAAATCGCCGGTGCCCCAGAGCAGGGCGAGGCCGGTGCCGACGAGGCGCTGCTGAAGGCCATGCACAAGTGCATCTTTGACGTGAAACAGGGGATCGAGAGCTTCGGCTTCAACGCCGCCATCGCGCGCCTCTATGCCTTTACAGGCACCCTGCAGAAATCCGCGGCCGGTCGCGCCGCCAAGACCGAGGCTGCCAAGACACTCGCCCAGCTCATGGCCCCGATGACGCCGCACCTGGCCGAGGACGTCTGGCACATGCTCGGCGGTGAGGGCCTCGTCGCAGAAGCCACCTGGCCCAAGGCGGACGAGGCGATGCTCGTCGAGGACAGCGTGACCCTGCCGATCCAGGTGAACGGCAAGCGGCGCTCGGAGATCACGGTCGCCAAGGACATGCCGAAGGACGAGGTCGAGAAGGTCGCGCTCGCTGACGAGGCCGTTCAGCGGGCACTCGAAGGCGGCGCACCGAAGAAGGTGATCGTCGTCCCCGGACGGATCGTGAATGTGGTCCTCTGACCGCCTCCCCCGTCGGGCCGTCCTGTTGGGCGGCCTGACGCTCCTGGCCGGCTGCGGGTTTTCACCCGTCTACGGCCCCGGAGGCGCGGCCGCGCCCCTTCTCGGAACGACGGCGGTCGAAGCCCCTGCGACGGAGGCGGGCTACCGCCTACGGCTCCGGCTGATCGACCGGCTGGGGCCCTCCGAGGCGCCGACCTACCTGCTTTCCGTGGATCTCGATATCCGCGACGCGGCGGTGGGCGTGACCTCAGAGCAGGAGACGACCCGCTACAACCTGCCCGGCGCGGCGACCTATCGGCTGACCGACGTCGCCACGGGCATCGGGGTTGCGAGCGGCACGGTCGATGGCTTCACGAGCTACTCGGCGACCGGAACCTCGGTCTCGACCTTCGCCGCCGCCGAGGACGCCCGCCAGCGCCTGGCCGTCGTGCTTGCCGACCGCATCCTCGACCGGCTCGCGGCTGCGCTGACATGAAACTCTCTCCGAGAGAGGCCCCGGGATATTTCCGCAATCCCGATCCGAAACGGCCCGGCATCCTGATCCACGGGCCCGACACCATGCGCGTCGCGGCCCGGCGGCAGGAGGTCCTCGCGGCCCTGACCGGGCCCGAGGGCGAGGCGGAGATGCGCCTGACCCGCCTCCCCGCCAGTGACCTGAGAAAGGACCCGGCGGCCCTCATCGACGCCGTGAAGGCCCAGGGCTTCTTTCCGGGCCAGAGGGCGGTCTTCGTGGAGGATGCCGGCGACGGCGCCGCTCCGGCGCTCTCAGCCGCGCTTGAGGACTGGCGTGAGGGGGACGCTGTGATCGTCGTGACCGGCGGGCAACTCACTCCGCGCGGGGCGCTGCGCAAGCTGTTCGAGGGGCATCCCGGAGCCTATGCGGTCGGCATCTACGACGATCCGCCGGATCGCGAGGAAGTCGCCAGGATGCTCGCCGAGGCGGGGCTGACCCGTCTCAGCAAGGACGCGGAGGAGGCGCTCGGCGCGCTCGGCCGCGAGCTGCCGCCAGGTGACTTCAGACAGACCCTCGAGAAGCTCGCGCTCTACAAGCATGGAGATGAGACGGAGGCGAGTGCCGAGGAGGTCGCACTCGTCGCACCGCAAGCCCCCGAGGCGGAGCTCGACGAATTGCTCGATACGGTGGCCTCGGGGCGACGCGAAGAGATCGGACCGGTCCTGCGGCGGCTCTCCGCGCAGGGCGTTCAGCCGGTCACTCTTTGTATCGGGGCCGTGCGTCACTACCGGAGGCTGCACCAGGCGGCCTCGGACCCCGGCGGGCCCGGCTCCGGCGTCGCGAAACTGCGACCGCCGGTCTTCGGGCCCCGCAGAGACAAGATCGTTCGACAGGCGCAGGGCCTCGGAGTGGTGAAGCTCGAGGCCGCGCTGACGATCCTAACCGATACCGACCTGCAGCTCCGCTCTGCCTCCACGGCGCCCCAGGCTGCCCTGATGGAGCGGGCCCTCGTCCGGTTGGCAATGTTGGCCTCGCAGGGACGCTGAACCGCAGGCGCGCAACGCGACACCCGAAAACGAAAAAGGCGGGCCGTCTGGCCCGCCTTCCCCGTTCGGCAAACTGCCGAGAAGAACTAACCGAGATTATTCGGAGTCCGGGGTCTCGTCGTCCTCGTCGTCGTCTTCCGACGCGGCAGCCACAGCGGCGATCAGGCCGAGGGGCAGAAGGACGCCGGCGGCGCCGCCGCCGAGGGAACCGAGGGAACCCAGCGAGCCGGTCGGAGCGGGCTCAACGGGGGCCGGCGGGGGAACAACGACGATCTCGTCGTCGAAGCCGCCAGCAAAGGCAGAACCGGACACGGCGATGAGGGCCGCAGCGGTAATGGTGCAAAGGCGCATATGTTTTACTCCAGCAGGTGCATAGTTAGACCACAGCTTGGTTAGCATCCGGCGAGCAGAGCCTCAAGCCATAACTGCTTCTTCGCCCTACAGTCTTTCACTGTCAAGGTAACCAACCGGCGGGGAAATCAGCTGTCGTGACTTCCACACCACACCGTCCTGACCCACCCAAAAGGTGTTGGTGAAACGCTGCAAACCTGATTCGCAGCTTTCCTCATATTTCACTGTATCATAGGAGCGCTCGTAGATGGTGATACGCTCGGATCCCGCGCTCTGGACGGCACATTCGTAGCGGTAGCGGATGATCTGATCATTGCCGTCAAGGTACTCGTGGGTGCGAACGGCGGTGCCGCCGCCCTGTCGCAGCGCGGCAACAGTTCCCGAGACATCGGCCGCCATGAGGTCCGGCCCGAGGCCCTTAGTCGCGATCAGGATGCCGTTGCGGTAAGTCGCCGAGACCCCGTCTTCTGCGACCCAGGTTTCGGCACCTCGATTGGTCCCTGCCTGTTGAAGCAGCGCCAATGCCCCCCGGGAAGGCACTCCTGCAAGGATGAAATCCTGGCCTGATTCCTCGATCGCCTGTCGGCTGAATTGCGGCCGCGCCGCAGCGCCGGATTCGCCCTGATTGAAAATGGCATCTCTCAGCGACCGGATTACCGAGAGATTCTCCTCGTTTCCGGATCCGCAGGCGGAGAGCGTGAGTGCGCCAATAAGCGGAGCAAGTATCCTCATTCTCCGGCTCATCTCCAGAACCTCCCCCAAGTCTCCTGCATTTCCGACGGGTGGCTGTCTCTGATGACGTCGTACAGGCGCCCGTCCACCGAGAGCCGCGCCCCGCCATCGCGCTGGAGCGAGCGCAGAGTTGAGCTGTACTCTTGGCGCGTCGCCGTTCCGATGGTCCAGTCGGTCGGGATGGTGATGCGCAGGCCCTTGTCGAAGGACCCTTCCCCGAAGTCCTCGTAGCTCACGTCCGTGCGTGTCACAAAGGCGCCGACTTTCCACCCGTTCGCGAATTCGCGGTCGAGCGAGATCGTCGCGCCCCAGTCGCCTGCCAGGTAGCGCCCAGCGTCGAGCTGGGCATGAAAGCCGTTGCCGAGATCGTAGTAGGCCGACGCGTGACCGGTCCAGACGTCGTAGTCCTGGAAGTCGAAGAGAACGTCGAAGTCCCTTTGCCGAGCGTAATTGACCTCCGCGCCCAGGGCCAGACGGCTGTCGACGGGCTTCCAGAGGAGCTCGCTCGACAGGCCGCCGAACATGCGTTCGAGGTAACCCACCGTGACGCGGCTGTAGAGGTTCTCGGCGGGTCGCCCGTAGTGCGCGACCTGGAGTCGGTTGATGGTCGGGTTGCGGTCGCGGCCATAAAGGTCGGCATTCGTTCGCACCGGGGGGAGGGCCGAACCGGAGCTGGCCTCGTCTTCCGGACCGACGACCTCCTGGCGGACCAGACCGCTCACCACGAGGTTCGGCTGAATGTAGTAATCCGCCGAGAACTGCAGGCCGATGCTCGCGGAGATCGGCTGGTCAGGGTCGAAGTATCGCGGCGTGATGTATGGACCGATCCCGTAGTCGAAGCGCGGACGGTCATTCTGCACATCGACGAGACCCGCATCGGTGTTCGCGGCATCGGAGAACTGCGTCCGCTCGAAGAGCCGCTGGCTCGCGCCGACTGTGTTCTCGAGTTCCTCGATGTCCGAACGGCGGAAGGTCGCGCTACTCGTCGGAATGCCCGCCCGAACCGGCTCCAGCGTGATGAGTTCGATGGACGGGGGCAAAGCCTGGGTGAGGATCCGGGTGATCCGTCCCATAGCCTGCGCCTCGGTCCGGTACTTCGTGTTCGTGTATCGGATCCGAACCTGCCGGTCCGTCAATTCGACCGCCGACACCGACTGACCCTCGGTATCGAGCGTATCCACGATAAGCTGGCGCAGGGTCGCCTCCGGCAACCGGCCGCGGTCCCAGGTTTGCGCAGCGCGAACCTCGGCCGCGCGGACTGCCACCGGCACGGGGGCCGGGTCACGGCGGCCATAGGTGGGTCGGTCGTTCGGATTGACGGTGAACGTCGCAGAAAGGCCCAGGGTGTTGCCGTTCAGATAGGCCGCCTGGAGGATGTAATTCTCGCGCGGCTGATAGGTCAGCCCGAAGTTCAGGGGCGACTCCGGGTCATAGGTCCCTGCTTGGCTCTCGCGGGCATAGGCATCGGAGGAGTACTCGACGACGCCCGTAAGCTCTTCGGTCAGGCGGTACTCGATACCGCCGAAAACGGCCGCGTCCCCGCGAAAGAAGGCTTCCGTCGACACCGTACCGCCCTCTTCGAAAAAGGCGTCGTCCTGCCGCGGCCGGTCTTCGAACCGGTCGTCGATGACACCGAGGGGGTTGTCGAACCCGCCTTCGGTCCCGAGGCGCCCCCAGCCGAGGCCGGCAGTCACGCGGAGGTCTGGGCCGAAGGTCTTGGTCGCCGCGATGTACTCGCCGGAATAGCGCCCCGTGCCGAGAAAATCGCGAAGACCGACAGTCATCGCCGGGGTATAGCGTCCCTCGTCCAGGAAGCGGAACCGCACGTCGAAGCTGCGATCGTAGGTTGCGCCGCTTTCGGGGCCGCTGAATTCATCGAGGCGTGAATACCGGAAGCTGCCCCCGAGGCGATCCGTGATCTGAAAGCTCAGCGTACCGCGCTGCTGAAGATCGAACCCGCCGAAGGTCAGCGAGAACTGACCGTCCGGGTCCGAGGCACCCGACGGCATCTCGATCAGACCTGGATCACCGTATAGCGTGTAGCTCGGACGCCAATCCGACTGAGCCTGAAGCCCGGCCGCCGCCAGCGTGGCCGCGCCCGCCAGGATGGTCGTTGTTTTCAAGCGCATGCATGTCCCCCGGCCCGAACCAGTGGGTTGTGCTTAATGCAAGAGACCCTGAGTGAGAAGCCGTCGGGCGCGCCTGCAGACGAATTTTGCGGCGGACCGCCGGAACGGGCCGCTCGGCATGTGGCGGGTTGCCGTGGCGGGCCGTCGGTCCATGTGCCCCAAGCGGGAGGCCTTCGGATGCCGCCGCACCGTCCCGCGTCGGCGACTTTCGATGCCGCACAGGGCGAGGAGTGACAGCATGGGCGTGATGGTCGAGGGCGTTTACCACGTCGAGGACGAAGGTCCCCGGACCGCCTCCGACGGGAGCTTCAGGCGTGAGCCTTCCAATCTCCGCGAATGGATCGGGACACCCGGCCACCCTGCCGAAGCCGGCCGATACCACCTCTTCGTCGCCTGGAATTGCCCCTGGGCGCACAGGGCGCTGCTGACCCGCGCCCTTCTGGGCCTCGATAAGGCAATTTCGGTCTCCTACGCCCGCCCGAACAGGACCGACCAGGGCTGGGTCTTCGATCCGGACGGCCCCTATTCCGACCCCGAAATCGGCGTGGAGGCGCTGCACGAGGTCTATGCCCGTCATCCCGAGCCCTACACGGGCCGCGTCACGGTGCCTGTCCTCTGGGACCGGGAGAGGCAGCGGATCGTCTCGAACGAGTCGGCGGACATCGTTCAGATGCTGGGCCGCTTCGAAGGCACACCCGTCCTGCGCCCCAAGGGTCTCGAGCGCGAGATCGATACATGGAATTCGCTCATTTACGAGCGGATCAACAACGGCGTCTACCGGGCCGGTTTCGCGAAAACCCAGGACGCCTACGATGCCGCGGTGAAAGTTCTCTTCGAGACCCTCGACCGCATCGAGGCGAGCCTCACCCACCACGACTGGCTCTGCGGCGAGCGGTTCACCGAGGCCGATTTGAGACTGTTCCCGACGCTGGCGCGGTTCGACGTCGCCTACCACTACGCCTTCAAGTGCAACATCCGGAAGCTCAGCGAATATCCCGCGCTCTGGCGCTACGCGCGGCACATCTACCACCTGCCCGGTGTCGCCAGAACCGTCGATTTCGACATCTACAAGCGCGGCTACTTCTCGAAGTCCGAACTTCGGAACCCCCTCGGGATCATCCCCGCTGGTCCGAAGGTCGACTGGTCGCTCTGAGCGCCGCCGCCCGGCCCGCGTGCCGGCCCGTCGCGAGGCAGGCGGAGAGCAGATACCCACCCGTCGGCGCCTCCCAATCGAGCATTTCCCCCACAGTGTAGACGTCCTCACGGCCCCGCATCATCAAATTCGCATCTAAAGCCTCAAGACGGACTCCGCCGGCGGTGGAGATCGCCTCGTCCAGTGGACGGAGGCCCTCGTGCCTGACCGGCAGAGCCTTGATGAGCGGTGCGAGATCGTCCGGAAAGGGACGCCCGAACGCGTTGAGCATGGCCTGGCGCGCCGGATCGAGCCCGGCACTCCGGCGGAGATGGTTGGCGAGGCTTGCCTTGCCTCTCGGACGGGAGAGGGCCTTGCGTAGCTCGGCGACATCGCGGTCGGGCGCGAGGTCGAGAAACAGCGGCGTGCCCTCCCGCACCGAGCGGCTCACGGCGTAGATGCCGCCCCCTTCCAGTCCGCGCTCGGAGATCACGAACTCGCCACGGCTCACGACGTGCCCGGCGGTCAGGGCGCAGCCCTTCACGGGTCGTCCGATGTGAGAGGTCATGTGACGAGACCACGTCACGCGCAGCCCCGCGTTGGCCGGGGCGAAGGGCGCGACCGTGCCTTCCGGCATGGCCCCGGCCCAGGCGCCGTCCGACCCGAGACGGCGCCAGCTGGCGCCGCCCATGGCGAGGACGGTGACCTTGGGCTCGACGAGCCTCGGTCCCTCGGGTGTGTCGAACCGGCTGGCGTTCCCCTCCCAGCCGCTCCAACGCCAGCGCCTGCGGAGCACGACGCCGTGCGCGTCGAGCCGTGCGAGCCAGACGCGCAGGAGCGGCGAGGCTTTCATCGCTTTCGGAAAGACCCGTCCGGTCGATCCGGTGAAGAGCGGTTGGCCCAATCCCCGCGCCCAGTCCATGACCTCGTCCGGCCCGAAGGCGGCGAGGATCTCGCGAAACCACTCGGGCAGCGGGCCGTAGGCCTCCAGAAAGCGCGCCATCGGTTCGGCTTTCGTAAGATTGAGCCCGCTCTTCCCCGCCATGAGGAGCTTGCGCGCCGGCGACGGCATGCCTTCAGCCACGAGGACGCGGAGCCCCGCCTCCGCCATCACCTCGGCGGCCATCAGGCCCGCCGGGCCAGCACCGACGACCAGCGCGTCGGGGTTGTCCTGAGGCTCTGACATCCCACTTTCCTGACCCGCAGCGAAACGAAGGGCAAGCGCTCTGGACAGACCAGCCGACACCGATCCGATCTGTGCGCTCTGCGGGCGACCGATCCCGCCCGACGTGCCGCAATCGCTCCATCACCTTGTTCCGAAGCTCAAGGGCGGGAAGGGCGGACCGACCGTCCTGCTCCACCAGATTTGCCACAGCGAAATCCACGCGACGCTTACGGAGGCGGAACTGGCCCGGTCCTACGACACGCCGGAAAAGCTGCGCGAGCATCCCCGCCTGGCGAAGTTCGTCGGCTGGATCCGCAAGCGCCCGCCAGGCTTCCGGTCGAAGGTGCCGGGCAAGCGCCGCGGAAGGCGCTAGGATAGGTTCAGCTTCGCCCGGATCTCTTCGTCGCGCAGCGACACATCGTCGCCGAGCCAGGCGCCGGACTCCGGTCCGCACATCCAGACCAGCGCCTCCGCCGGCCATTCCGGCGGGATGTGATCCGACCAGTCGAGCTGACTCACGGGATTGATGCCCGACGCCTTGATCTCGCGCTGCATCTCGGTCTGGACCGTGCCCGGCGACAGCCCGAGGGACCTGATGCCCCGCTCGCCGTATTCCTTGTGGCACATCCGCGTGAGCATGTAGGCGCCCGACTTCGACGCGCAGTAGTGCGACCAGCCTTCGACCGGACCATGCGCGGCGCCGGAGGAGATGGTGATGATCGTACCCTCTCCCTGCTCCAGCATGTGCGGCAGGGCCGCGCGCATCCCGTGGAAGACGCCCTTGAGGTTCACGTCGATGACCTGGGACCAGGCCTCGGGGTCGGCCTCGTGCATGTGCGAGATGGGCTCGATCAGGCCGGCGTTGCCGATCAGGACGTCGAGCCGGCCGAAGGTGTCCACCGCCGCGGAGACGGCGGCCTCGACCTCCCAGTAGCGGGAAACGTCGCAGGGGACGGCCAGGGCGCTCTGACCGATCTCGCCGGCGACGTCGGCGACCCTTTCACCGTTCCGCGCGAGCAGAACGACCTTGGCGCCGGCTTTCGCGAAGCGGTGCGCCGCCGCCGCGCCGATCCCCCGGCTGGCGCCGGTGATGAGCACGACCTTGTCCGACATCTCCATCTTGTCACCCAATGCTTGCTTTGCTCGAATCTCGTAACCGACTAGGGTCACGTCGAGTTTTCCTCACCTTGACCCAGCGAGTCTGTGCGTGAAACCTCTAAACCGATTTAAACAGGGAAGGTTCGAGATGACTGTTTACAAAAGGACGGGCTGTGCCGTTGCCGTGAGCGCGCTCTTCGCTGCTGCGCCCGCAATCGCCGACGTCACCGCCGAACAGGTCTGGCAGGACTGGCAGGATAACCTCTCGATCTACGGGGAGGCCTCTCTCGAGGTCGGCAGCGAGGAGATGTCCGGAGACACTCTGACCGTCAGCGACATCGTCATGACCCTCACCGACGAGGAAAGTACCGTCACCGTCGATATCGGGGAACTGACCTTCACCGAGACAGGCGACGGCACGGTTCAGGTCGGACTGCCTGAAGAGACACCCATGACGCTCGAGATGACGCCGACCTACGGCGACCCCGCGACCGTCGAGATGGTTGCGCGGTCGGAAGGGTCTGAGTTGATCGTGAGCGGCACCCCCGAGGAGATGGTCTACGACATCTCCGCGGCCCGCTACACGATCGCCGTCGAGAGCGTCGAGGGCGCGGAGGCCGACGTCGAGGTCAACACCGTCGAGTTCTCCCTCTCCGACATCGAGGGCACCTACACGGTGAGCGAGGACGAGGGTCTCCGGCACGTCGACTACGCGCTGTCTGCCGGCGTTCTGAACGCGGTTGTCGACATCACCGAGCCGGACGGTCCCGGGACCATGCAGCTTCTCGGCACAATCGACGGACTGCAGATGCAGGCCGTCGTCGACGCGCCTACGGACGTCGACATGGAATCGCCCGAAACCGTCTTCGTGGACGGCCTCTCGATCGACGCGGGCTACGAGTTCGGCGAGTCGAGCTACTCCTTCAGCTTCACCGAAGAGTCGGAGACCATGCAGGGCGAGGCCTCCGCCGAAAGCGGCGAGATGTCGATCATGGCCTCGCAGAGCGGTTTCGCCTACTCCGGGGGCGCGACGGCTCCCTCGGTGTCCTTCCAGGGCGGCGGCGTGCCGTTCCCCGTCGAGATTTCGATGGCGGAATACAGCTACGGTATCGACCTTCCCCTGGCCGCGAGCGAAGAGCCCGAGCCCTTCAGCCTGCAACTGCTCCTGTCCGAGCTCACGATCAACGACGAGATCTGGAGCATGATCGACCCGCAAGGCATGCTCGACCACCAGCCGGCGACCGTCAGCCTCGACCTGAGCGGCGCGGTGGCGCTCGATTTCGACGTGCTCGACCCCGCCCAGATGCCGCAAATGATGATGGCCGACGTGCCGGGCGAGCTTGAGGAAGTGACCCTGAACGACCTCAACGTCAGCGTGGCGGGCGCCCAGCTGACGGGCGAAGGGGCCTTCACCTTCGACAACAGCGACCTTGAGACCTTCGGGGGCATGCCCGCGCCCGAGGGCTCGGCCACCTTCAGCCTCACCGGGGCCAACCAGCTGATCGACACCCTGGTCGAGATGGGCCTGGTGCCGGAACAGCAGGTCATGGGGGCCCGGATGATGATGGGCATGTTCGCCCGGCAGGTCGGCGAGGACCAGCTCGAGTCGAACATCGAGATCAACGAAGAGGGCCACATCATCGTCAACGGTCAGCGGATCCAGTAACAGGATCTCGCCAGACGCTGGCACAAGGGAGCCGCGCCGGACCGGCGCGGCTCTTTTCTTTGCAACACGAGGTCCAGAGATGATCCGCCGCACGCTCCTCTCAACAGTCATTCCCTTCGCCGCCGCCGTTCCGGGCGCCGGTCTCGCCGATGTCACCGCCGAAGAGGTCTGGTCCGCCTACGAGGCCTATACCGAGGCCCTCGGTCTCGATGTCGAGGCGACGCTCGACCGCTCCGGTCAGACACTCACCGTGGGCGACATCGTGATGACCGCGCCGATCCCTGCCGAGTACGGCTCCTTCCGCATGACGGTCGACGGCTTCGATCTCGTGGAGCAGGAGGACGGGAGCGTCTCCATCCTCTATCCCGAAACCATGGAAGTCGGCGTCTCCGCTACGGTCGAGGAGCCCGAACCCGCGGACTTCGACATGACGCTCGAGGTCGGGATGACCGGCTCCACAGCCGTCGCCTCGGGCACGGCGAACGACCTCCGGATCGAGAGTTCCACTGACAGGGTCACGGTCTCGGTCGCCGACATGACCATCGAGGGCGATGAAGACGCTGCGGAGGCGGTCGAGGACTTCTCGCTGGAGGTCACGATCGAGGATGCCCAGGGGACCCAAAGCCTCGTCCGCCGGGACGGGACGATGAGTCTGGAGGCCGTCTCGGAAACGGGACGCTCCGATTACTCCACGGCGATCGTCCTGCCCGAAGAGGGCCGCAGCACGACGACCGGCGGCAGCGAGTCCACCCGGGCCGAGATCACTATCTCGATCCCGGAAAGCGGCGTCGACTACATGAACCTCGCGGAGGGCCTTCGCTCCGGTCTGTCCCTGCGGATGGAGACCGAGACGATCGGCTCGGAGCAATCGAGCGAAACGCTGACCTCCGACATGCCTGCAACGGTCCAGACCACCGAGTTCGGCCGCAACGCGGCCCGGGTGGTGTTCGACGAGACGGGCCTGGACGTCGAAGGCTCGGTCGAAGACGTTTCGGTCTTTTACGGCGGCATCCCGGGCCTGCCGCTCGATATCTCGGCGCAGATCGCCAGCGGCCGGGGATCGGCCGTGATCCCGCTCCTTGCCTCGGAGGAGGCACAGCAGGCGGGGTATTCGATCACCCTCGAGGAGGTCACGATCGGCGACCAGATCTGGCGCCTCTTCGACCCCGAAAGCCGCCTGCCCCGCGATCCGGCCTCCCTGAAGCTTGAGCTGCTCGCCGAGCTGACGATCACCGAAGACCTGCTCGACATCGAGGCCATGATGGCAGCCGCGGAAGCCGAGGAGATGCCGGTCGAACTCGGGTCCATCGCGCTGCCAGAACTGGCGTTCTCGGCGCTGGGCGTCAGCCTCGCGGGGTCCGGAGCCTTCACGCTCGACTTCAGCGACCGCGAGACCTTCGCGCCGGGCCCGCGTCCCGAGGGCAGCGCCCGGATGGAGGTGACCGGCCTCAACGGGCTGATCGACACGCTGTCCGAGATGGGACTCGTCCCGCAGGAGCAGCTGACCGGCCTCCGCCTCGGTCTGGGCATGGTGACAGAGGTCACCGGGGAGGATGTGCTCGAGAGCCGGGTCGAGGTGACGCCGGAGGGCAACGTCCTCGTCAACGGTATGCGGGTCCGCTGATCCTTGCGACCGGCGGCGGCAGGGACTACCTCCCGGGTGCTCCCGACCGCCGCCGAAAGGAACTCCATGGCCCATGATCTCGCCGTCCTGACCGACCAGCTCCTTGCCGCGGCCAAGGCGGCCGGCGCGGATGACGCCGACACTCTCGCGGTGGAGGGCACCTCGGTCTCGATCGACGTGCGGGGTGGGGTTCTGGAAGAGGCGCAGCGCTCCGAAGGCGTGGAGATCGGGCTTCGTGTCCTGATCGGAAAGCGGCAGGCCTGCGTCTCCGCCTCCGACACCCGAGAGGCGGTGCTGCAGGAAATGGCGGAGCGGGCCGTCGCCATGGCACGTGAAGCGCCGGAGGACCCGAATATCGGCCTGGCCGAAGCAAGCCTCCTGTCGGACCGCCGGAACGCCGACGGGCTGGAGCTCTTCGACCCCGCGGCTGAGCCCGATCCCGAGGCGCTCGAGGAAGACGCGCGGCGCGCCGAGGCCGCCGCACTCGCGGTTCAGGGCGTGAGCCAGGTCCAGGGGGCCTCGGCCAGCTACGGACGGCGTCGCCTGCATCTCGCCGCGACGAACGGCTTTTCCGGCGGCTACGAGCGCTCCGACCGCGGCACGTCCTGCGTCGCGATCAGCGGTGAAGGCACCGGGATGGAGCGCGACTACGATTTCGACAGCCGCATCTTCCAGTCCGACCTCCGCGACCCGGAGGAGATCGGCCGCACCGCCGGCGAGCGCGCCGCGGCCCGCGCCGGCGCCCGCCGTCCGAAGACCGGTGCCTATCCCGTCCTTTTCGACGAGCGCATCTCCTCCTCACTGATCGGCCACCTCGTCTCGGCCATCAACGGAAGCATGATCGCCCGGGGCTCCAGCTGGCTCCGCGACGCGATGGGCGAGGAGGTCCTGCCGGCCGACCTGAGCCTGATCGAGGACCCGCACCGCCTGCGCACGCCCGGCTCGCGGCCCTTCGACGCCGAGGGTCTCGCCACCACCCGGCGCGCAATCGTCGACAGCGGCGTGCTCACGACCTGGACGCTCGATCTCGCAACCGCCCGCAAGCTGGGGATGGAAAGCACTGGCAACGCCGTCCGCGGTCCTTCCTCCCCGCCGTCGCCCAGTGTCTCGAACCTGGCGCTGACCCAGGGCGACCGGACGCGGGAGGACCTGATCCGCGAGATGGGCACGGGCCTTCTGGTCACCTCGATGATCGGCTCGACGATCAATCCGAACACCGGCGACTACTCACGCGGCGCCTCGGGCTTCTGGGTCGAGAACGGCGAGATTGCCTACCCGGTGAACGAGGTCACGATTGCTGGCAACCTCCGTGACATGCTGCGCCGCATCCGTCCGGCGAACGATGCGCGCACCCACCTCGGCCGCGTCGTGCCCTCGCTTCTGGTCGAGGGGCTCACGCTTGCCGGGGAGTGATCTCCCCCTCCTGGTCGAAGCGGCGCAGGAAGCCGGCGAGATCGCCCGCCGGTTCCACCAGGGAGCGCCAGCAGTCTGGGAAAAGGAGGATGCGCAGGGCCCGGTGACTGAGGCCGACCTCGCGGTCGACGCCCACCTGAAGGACCGGCTCCTGACGGCCCGGCCTGACTACGGCTGGCTGTCGGAGGAGAGCGTCGCACGAACCGACCGCACGGCCACCAGCGCGCAGTTCATCGTCGATCCGATAGACGGGACGCGCGCCTTCCTCGAAGGCGGACGCGACTGGTCCCATTCGATCGCCGTGGCCCGGGGCGGCCAGATCACCGCCGCCGTCGTCTACCTGCCGCTCAGGAGCGCGACCTACACCGCCGTTCTCGGCGAGGGTGCCTGGCTCAACGACGCGCGGCTGGGCACTTCCGATCAGACCGAGATCGAGAGGGCGCAGGTCCTGGCCAATGCCCCGACCATGGACCAGCGCCACTGGCATCGCGGCGCACCGGGGTTCGAGCGTCATTTCCGCTCGTCGCTAGCCTACCGCATGTGCCTCGTCGCCCTCGGGCGGTTCGACGCGATGCTGACCCTGCGCCCGACCTGGGAGTGGGACGTGGCCGCGGGCAGCCTGATCGTCACCGAGGCCGGGGGCACGGTGACCGACCAGGCGGGGCATCCGCTCCGCTTCAACAACCCGATCCCGCAGCACGACGGCGTCGTCGCGGCCGGGGGCGCGATGCACCGGGCCCTCATGGACCGTCTGGCCCGCGACCGTTAGCTTGACCGCAAGAGTGCCGGGTCTAAGGTCCGCGCCGCATAAACCGAAGGAGAGTCCCATGTCGCAGCGCCTACACCTCGTCTTCGGCGGAGAGCTCGTCGACCCCTCGAAGAACCAGTTCAAGAACGTCGATGAAATCCACATCGTCGGGATGTTTCCCGACTACCAGAGCGCCTACAACGCCTGGAAGGCCGAGGCCCAGCGCACCGTGGACAACGCCCACACGCGCTACTTCATCGCCCATCTCCATCGCCTGCGCGACGAGAAGACCGCCGCCTCGCCGACCGAAGAACTCGATCCCTGACCGTCATGGCGATGGCGCGCCGGGGGGAGCGCACCCTCGCCTTGCCGCCCCGCCCGCCGGGGCCGGTCGTCTGGCTTCACGCCGCACCGCAGACGGATATGGACGCGGTCGCCGCCCTCGCCCAGAGGATGGCGCAGGAGGACGTGGGCGCCAGCTTCATGGTGACCGGCGATCCGATCCGCGTGCCGGAGCCCCTGATCGAGGTGAATACGCCGCATGACTCCACCTCGGCGGCCCGGGCCTTCCTCGACCACGTCCGGCCCGACGTCGTACTCTGGATGCAGGGCGGCCTGCTGGGCCAGCTTCTGGCCGAGGTCGACTCGCGCGGTATCGCGAGGCTTCTGGCCGACGCCGACGCGCGGGACCTCGCCCTTAACCGGAGCGGATGGCTGGCCCGGGCCCGGCGCGGCGGGCTCGTCCGCGATTTCCGCCAGGCCCTTGCGGTCGACGAAGATGCCGCCGCCCGCCTGAGACGCCTCGGCCTCGAGGACGGGAGGATCTCGGTCACGGGCCCCCTGACCGAGGGCGCTGTCGCCTTCCCCGGCGGCGAGTCCCAGCGCGCCCGCATCGCCCAAGAGGTCGGCACCCGGCCAATCTGGTTCGCGCCGGCGACCCCGATGGTCGAACTCCCCCTGCTGGCCGAGGCCCACCAGGCGGCGAGCCGCCGCTCCCACCGGCTGCTGCTCGCAATCATGCCGCGCGATCCCGCGGAGGGAGAGGAGATGGCAGAGACACTGCACGACCTCGGTCTGCGCACGGTCCGCCGGTCGGTGGAGGAGGAGGTGCCGGAGGGTACGGAGGTCGTGGTCGCCGACCGCGAGTCCGAGCTCGGCGCCTGGTACCGCCTCGCGCCGATGACCTTCATGGGCGGCACCCTAACCGAAGGCGGGGGCCGGTCCCCCTACGAGGCCGCGGCCCTCGGCTCCGCCGTCCTTCACGGGCCCGGGACCATGCCATGGGGGCTGGCCTACCGGAGGCTGGCAGAGGCCCGGGCGGCGGAGCGCGTGAGCGACAGCGCCACGCTCGGTGTCGCCGTGACCGAGCTTCTCGCACCGGACCGCGCGGCGCTGCTGGCGCATGCCGCATGGTCGTCGCTGTCCTCGGGCGCGGACGTGACCAACCGGCTGATGGAGCTTCTCATCGACGCCCTCGATGCCGCCGGAGCCTACTGATGCCCGATCCCTCCTTCTGGCGCCGTGACCCCTCCCGTCCGGGACTGAGGGCGCGGCTCCTGTCGCCCCTCGGACGTCTCTATGCGACTGCCACGGCTCGACGGCTTGCCCGGGGACAAGGCACGAAGTTGACGGTCCCGGTCGTCTGCGTCGGGAACCTGAACGCCGGTGGTACCGGCAAGACGCCCACGGTCATCGCCCTTCTGCAGCGGTGGAGTAGCCGCAGCGTCCACGTCGTGTCGCGCGGCTACGGCGGCACGCTGGAAGGACCCGTCCGGGTCGATCCCCGGCACCACGACGCCGCCGATGTCGGAGACGAGCCGCTTCTGCTTTCCGCCTTCGCCCCCGTCTGGGTCTCCCGCGACCGGGCGGCGGGCGCGCGCGCCGCTGTCGAGGGGGGCGCGGAGGCCGTTCTGCTCGATGACGGTTTCCAGAACCCCGCCGTCGAGAAAGACCTGTCGATCGTCGTGGTGGATGCGGCGACGGGCTTCGGCAACGGCCTCTGCCTGCCGGCCGGCCCCCTGCGCGAGCCGGTCGAGGCCGGGCTGGCGCGCGCCGATCTTCTCCTCTCCATCGGGGAGGCCACGGCGCAGCAGCGGTTCCGAGCGCAGTGGGGCCGAGAGCTGCCGAACCGACTGCCGCACCTCACCGCCCGGCTCGAACCCCTCCAGACCGGGATGCCCTGGGCCGGAATGCGCGTCATGGCCTTCGCGGGGATCGGGCAGCCTGACAAGGTTTTCGCGACGCTCCGCAGGCTTGGGGCGGAGATCCTGCGGGCAGTGCCTCTGTCGGATCACCAACCGCTGACGCCCGCCCTCATGGCGCGGCTGGAACGCGACGCCCTCGCGGCGGGAGCGCAGCTCGTCACCACTGAAAAGGACGCAGTCCGCCTGCCTCCGAGCTTCCGGGCGAAGGTCCTGACCCTGCCCGTCCGTCTCGAGTTCGACGAGCCCGAGCGGATCGACGCCATCCTCGCCCGGCTCTGAGACACGAAAAAGGGGCGGTCCCGAAGGCCCGCCCCTCACCGTGAGGTATGGACGAGGATCAGTCCTCGAGCGCGGCGTCGATCGCCGGCATCAGCTCGCTGGACCAGTTGCCCTCGAACTTCTCGCCGTTGATGATGAAGGTCGGCGTGGAGTTCACGTCGTCCTCCTCGCGGTTCTCCTCGAACCACGCCAGAAGCGTCTGGGCCTTCTCGCCGTCGCTGAAGCAGGCATCGACCTGCTCCTGCGTCAGGCCGGCGGACAGACCCATCTGCCGCAGGTTCTCGGCGATGTCGGCACCCTCGCCCTGCACCCATTCGGACTGCTGGTCGTAGATCATGTTGACCAGGCCGAAGAAGCGCATCTCGCCACCGCAACGCGCGACCATCGAGGCCCAGAGACCCGGCAGATCGAAGTAGACCTCGCGGTAGATCAGCTGCACCTGGCCCTCGTCGATGTAGTCGGACTTCAGCTCGGGATAGAGGTTCTGATGGAAGTCGCGGCAGTGGGGGCAGGTGAACGAGGCGTATTCGATCACCGTCACCGGCGCGTCCTCTTCGCCGAGCGTCATCTCAGCGATGGACGAGGTATCCATCTCCGCGTTTTCGGCGCTTTCGTCTCCGCCCTCATTCTCCGGCACTTCGGTCGTGTTCTCGGCCTCCGCCTCGCTGCTTTCTTCGGACTGAGCGAGAGCCGCCCCGCCGACGATCTGGGTCGTGCCGTCGGGCATGGTGCGCGTGTTCAGGAGCCAGGTCCCGCCCGCGATGAAGGCGAGCGCGAGGGCTGCGATGGCAAGTGTGCGTTTCATGTCTCGTCTTTCGGTTAGGTGACTGTGGTGAATGTGTTTCTAGCTCCGCCGCTTGCCCAGCACATTGGTGCCGAGCGTCTCCAGAGCAAGCCGAAGGGACTCGCTGGAGACCCCGTCCGCGGCGCGGGCGGCTTCGTGCCGGACCTCGGGGGGCGGCGGCGCGGGCGCGGGCTTCGGAGCGGAGGCGAAGCGGGCCTGCCCTTCGGAAAAACCGGTGGGCGCGGTCTGGGTGAAGCGGATCTTGGTGATGGCGCGGTAGCCGTAGCAGGCGTTCACCCGTTCCGCTATCCGCTCCTTCTGCATCTCGAGCATCGGCGCCTGCGCCCCGGTCGTCAGCAGCACCAGAGTCGCCCCGAGACCCTGCCGGCCGTAGGTGATCTGAACCGGACGGCACTGCCCGGCGATCTCGGCCCCTGCGACCTCTTCCCAATGGGTCAGCAACCGCGAAACCGCGAAGCCGCGAGACTGCGAGGCGGCCCGAATGCGCGATTGCATCAGGCCGGAGGCCCGTGCAAATCCCCGTGTTGTGCTGTCGCGGCGGGTCTCGGTCATGGTGCTCGCAGTGTAGAGAAAGAGCGCGCAGGAACCAGAGGCGGTTTGGCAGGAGGCATAAAGAATGCGTGACGCTGGAGCCGATCCCTCCGAACTGCTGGCCTGGTACGACCGCCATGCGCGCGACCTGCCCTGGCGCACCGGCCCGGCGGCGCGGGCAGCGGGCGAACGGCCGGATCCCTATCGCGTCTGGCTGAGCGAGATCATGCTGCAGCAGACGACCGTGGCCGCCGCGCGCGACTACTTTCGCGCCTTCACGGAGCGCTGGCCGAGCGTGGAGGATCTCGCCGCCGCCGAGGACGCGGAGGTCATGGCGGCCTGGGCGGGCCTCGGGTACTACGCCCGCGCCCGCAACCTTCTCAAATGCGCGCGCGTCGTGGCGGGCGAACTCGGCGGGCGGTTTCCGGAGACCGTCGAGGGCCTGAAGGCCCTGCCCGGGATCGGCCCCTACACCGCGGGCGCCATCGCGGCCATCGCCTACGACGAGCCGGCGACCGTTGTCGATGGCAACGTCGAGCGGGTCATGGCGCGGGTCCACTCGGTGGGGCTTCCTCTGCCGCAGGCCAAGGGAGAGCTGACGGCCCTCGCTGCGGCGCTCACGCCCGAACACCGGCCCGGCGACTACGCCCAGGCGGTCATGGACCTTGGCGCGACGATCTGCACGCCCCGGAGCCCGGCCTGCGGCATCTGCCCCTGGCGCGAGCCCTGCCGCGCCCGGTCCGAGGGCATCGCCGCCGATCTCCCGCGCAAGGCCCCGAAGAAAGCCAAGCCGACGCGGCACGGCATCGCCTATGTCGCCCGCCGCGCCGACGGCGCCTGGCTTCTGGAGACCCGGCCCGAGAGCGGCCTGCTCGGTGGCATGCTCGGTTGGCCGACGAGCGATTGGGGCGACAGCCCCACGCCCGCGCCGCCGATCGAGGCGGACTGGCGCAGCGCCGGGGTCGAGGCCCGTCACACCTTCACCCACTTCCACCTGCGGCTGTCGATCGAGGTTGCGGAGGTCCCCCTCGGCTCGGAGCCGGAGCGCGGAGACTTCCTGCCGCCGGATCGGTTCCGCCCCGCCGATCTGCCGACACTGATGCGAAAGGTCTTCGATCTCGGGCGCAGCGTCCTTCTGCCCGATTGAGCGGGTGGTTCGCGGGGGTTACCTTGCCGGAAAGATCGAGCGGTAAAGGTCCGACCCAATGCTGTCCCCTCCACAGGTCGCGCGCCTGTCGAACGCCCTGCCCTTCTGGCTGTCGTTGGCGATGGTGCCCCTGCCGGTGATCGGGGCGGTCTACGGCGGCTGGACGGTGCTCCTCGCGCCCGTGGTCACCTGGTATCTCTATTCCATCGTCGACGCGCTTTCGGGCCTGAACGAGGAGAACGCCGATCCGGAGACGGGCGAAGACCAGCTCTTCTGGTATCGGCTCATCACCATGATCTGGGCCCCGGTGCAGTTCGTCCTGATCTTCGGCCTGCTGGCCTACGTTCCGCAGGCCGCGCATCTGAACACGCTCGAGAAGATCATGGTCTTCGTGGGGACCGGCGTCCTCTCGGGCACCATCGGAATCGTCTATTCGCATGAGCTCCTGCACCAGAGGAACCGCTTCGAGCGCTGGCTTGGGGACATATTGCTCGCGATGGTGCTCTACTCGCACTTCCGGTCGGAGCACCTGCTCGTCCATCACCGCTACGTCGGCACCCCGCGCGATCCGGTCACGGCCCGCTACAACGAGGGCTTTCACCGGTTCTACTTCCGCGTTCTCCCCCAGTGTCTCGCCTCGGCCTTCGCGGCCGAGAAGGCCATGCTCGCGCGGCGCAAGCTGCCCTGGTGGCACCGGACCAACCCCTTCTGGCGCTACTGGGCGCTGCAGGCCGCGATGCTGGGGCTTGCGGCAATCCTGGGCGGATGGTCCGGCATCGGGCTCTTACTCGTTCAGGCCGGCGTCGCGGTCTGGACGCTGGAGCTGACCAATTACGTCGAGCACTACGGCCTCACGCGGAAACACCTCGGGGACGGAAAGTACGAGCACGTCCTGCCCCGCCACAGCTGGAACGCCTCGCACAGGGCCTCGAACTGGCTGCTGATCAACCTTCAGCGTCACTCGGATCACCACTACAAGCCCGACCGCCGCTTCCCGTTGCTGCAGACCTATTCCGAGGACGACGCGCCGCAGCTGCCCTACGGCTACATGACCATGACCTTCATAGCCGTGATCCCCCCGCTCTGGCGCCGCGTGATGAACCCGAAGGTCCGCAAGTGGCGGCAGACCTTCTACCCAGAAATCACAGACTGGGCGCCCTACAAGAGCGGCACATTGCCTCTGCCCCGCTGAGGAACGGCCCCCGGCTCCGGGCCGTTGCCCTCCCGACATCCAGACATCGGGAGACCAATATGCTCGCCATGCGTATCCACGAATTCGGTCCGTCGGACCGACTGAAACCGGAAGACCTCGAAACACCCGAGCCGGGCCCGGGCGAAATGCTCGTCCGGACCCACGCCGCCGGCGTGAACCCCGTCGATTACAAGATCCGCGCCGGTGAATTCCCGCCGGTCGGAGAGGACAAGCTGCCCCTCGTCCCCGGCGGCGAAGTCTCCGGCGTCGTCGACGCCGTGGGCGAAGGCGTCGAGAGCTTCAATGCCGGCGCAACCGTCCACGCCATGGTCCCCCCGGGCCGCGGCGGTTACGCGACGCACGTCATCGTCCGCCCGAACGAGGCGGCCGCCATTCCCGAAGGCATGTCCTGGGAAGAAGCCGCGTCGCTGCCGCTCGCCGGGCTAACCGCCTGGCAGGGTCTTTACGAACACGGCGAGATGCATTCCGGGCAACGCGTCCTGATCCACGGCGGTGCGGGCGGCGTCGGCCACCTGGCGGTGCAGATCGCCAAGTCCGCAGGGTGCGAGGTCTTCACCACCGCGCGCGCCGACGAGGACGGCGAGATGCTCGAGCGACTCGGCGCGGACCGCGTGATCGACTACCGTGAGGAGAACTTCGAGGAGATCGCGACCGACCTCGACCTCGTCCTCGACACCATCGGCGGCGACACCCAGAAGCGGTCTCTGGCATGCCTCACGAAGGGCGGCCGGCTGGTCGGCACGCTGGGCGGACCGGACGAGGATACCGTGAAAAAGCACGGCGTGACGGCCACGGCCTTCATGACGCAGCCCAACGGCACGCAGCTCGAGGAAATGGGCCGGGCCTTCTCGCAAGGAACCCTGCGCACCAACGTGTCACAGACCTTCCCGCTGGAGGAGGCCGCGAAGGCGCAGGACACGCTCGAAAACCAGCACGTCCAGGGCAAGATCGCGCTGACCGTGCGATAGGCTCTACTTGATGAGAACCGGCGCCTGGTGAGAGTAGGCGCCGGTCTCCGCCGCGCCGACGAGGAAATGCGCCACGTCGGCGCGAGAGACGATGCCCGAGCGCCAGTCCTTCGGTTCGAGCAGAACCTTGTACCGCCCCCGGGTCGGGCTGTCGGTCAGGAACCCCGGTCTGGCGATCGTCCAGTCCAGTCCACTTTCCTCGATGATCCGCTCCTGCCTGTCCTTGTCGGCATAGGCCCGTCCCATGATCGCCGTGAACGGCAGGTCGAGAAGCCGCCCCAAGGCCGGGCGCGAGTTCCCCGCCCCGAACCCGGTGACGGCGAGGAGCCGCCGGACCCCGGCGACCTGCATCTCCTGCACGAGAATCCGGGTCGACGCCGAGAAGAGCGTCACCGGCCGCGTGACGAAGCCGAGGCCCTTGGGCACGCCGAGCGCGTGAACCACGGCGTCCACGCCATCCAGAGCGGCGGCCACGTCGGCCGGACGGAGCGCGTCTCCCGTCCAGGGCTCCAGCCCCGGCTCCGGTTTCATCTCCCGCGCGCTCCGCGCGAAGGCGCGCACCCGGTGCCCTCGCTTCAGCGCTTCCCTGACCACTGCGCGACCGATGCCGCGGCTCGCTCCGATGACGAGTAGATGCATGCCGAATACTCCCGGCGCTTTGCCAATTCACAGGTAGCTCAGAGCCGAACGCAAAAAAGCCCCGCCGTCCCGGAAGGGCACAGCGGGGCCAGGTAGTGCCGTTGCGGGTTCGCCGCAGGCACCGGCGGTCTCTTAACCTTGTGTCATCTCCGCACGGATCTGTTGGCGCAGGAGGTCGATGGGGACCTGCTTTCCGTCGCGCTTGAAGGACCAGTAGGTCCAGCCGTTGCAGGAGGGCGCGCCTTCCAGGTGGGCCCCCACCTGGTGGATCGAGCCCTTCACGTCCTCGGCGACGAGGGTGCCGTCGGCCCTCACCTTGGCCGTCTTGCCCTTCATCGAGGTCAGCACCTCGCCCGGCCGCAGCAGCCCGCGCTCGACCAGCTGGCCGAAGGGAACGCGCGGCTCCGCTCGCTTGGAGGTCGAGACGGCGAGGCTGTCGCGGTCGTACTTGCGCACTCGCGCGAGACGCGCTTCGGCCACTTCGCGGTAGGCCGCCTCGCGCTCGATGCCGATCCACTCACGGCCAAGCATCTTGGCCACAGCGCCCGTGGTCCCGGTTCCGAAGAAGGGGTCCAGCACGACGTGGCCGGGGTTGGTCGTCCCGACGAGCACCCGATGAAGTAGCGCCTCGGGCTTCTGCGTCGGGTGGGCCTTGCTGCCGCTGCCGTCCTTGAGTCGCTCATGGCCAGTGCAGATAGGCAGCACCCAGTCCGAGCGCATTTGCACGCCATCGTTCAGGGACTTCAGCGCCTCGTAATTGAAGGTGTACTTCGAGCCCTCGGACTTCGAAGCCCAGATCAGCGTCTCGTGCGCGTTGGTCAGGCGCTTGCCGCGGAAGTTCGGCATCGGGTTCGACTTGCGCCAAACGACGTCGTTGAGAATCCAGAACCCCTGGTTCTGAAGCTCTGCCCCGAGCCGGAAGACATTGTGGTAGGAGCCGATGACCCAGATCGCCCCGCCCGGCTTGAGCAGGCGCTGCGCCTCGGAGAGCCAGGCCCGGGTGAAGGAGTCGTAGCTCTCGAACCCGGTGAACCGATCCCACTCGTCGTCGACCGCGTCGACGCGCGAGTTGTCGGGACGGTGGAGCTCACCGCGGAGCTGAAGGTTGTAGGGCGGATCGGCAAAGATCAGATCGACGCAAGCGTCGGGGAGCCGGCGCATCTCTTCGATGCAGTCACCGGCCAGAATCGTGCCGAGAGGGAGCGCCGCGGCGCTCTTGGTCTTTGTCTTCGTCATGGTCTGCCTCGTCCCCGGCGGGTGTCCCGCTCTTGGTTGGACTCCAAGATGAGTCAGAGGCGATTCGCTGTCAAAAACTTTAATGACTCAAGAGGTTACGGTTTCCTCTCGACACAGGATATTGTGGACCGGAGCGAAGCTTCGCCTATGGTGTGGGGTCGGCCCGAGATCCTGAAGTGCCGAAATGTGACGCTTCGAGCCGTAGCCCATATTCGTCTCCCAGCCATAGCCGGGATGCTGTTGCGCCAAGTCCACCATGAGCGCATCGCGGGCCACCTTGGCCACGATGGAGGCCGCCGCGACGGCCAGGCACCGGCCGTCTCCCTTGACCACCGCCTCGCCCAGGCAGGGCAGATCGCGGGGTAGGTGCGGGCCGTCGACGACGGCGAAATCCGCGCCGAGCGCCTCGATCGCGCGGCACATCGCCAGGTGGCTGGCCTGGAGGATATTGATCTCGTCGATCTCCGTGACGGAAGCGTGCGCGATGGCGACCTCTGCCACCTGGTGGATCTCGGCGGCGAGCTCTTCGCGGACTGGGGCGGTGAGCGTCTTGCTGTCCCCCAGGCCCGCAGGAATCCGGGCCGGGTCGAGGATCACCGCCGCCGCCGTCACCGGCCCGGCGAGAGGCCCGCGGCCCACCTCATCGACGCCAGCGACGCGAATAAATCCGCGCTGCTGAGCTGCGATGACGAATGCGAAATCTGGGGCGTCGGACATGCCCGACATCTGCCCCGCGCGCCGTGGTCAGCGCAACAGGAAATAAGGTGACGCGGGAGGGGGGATGACCCTCCCGCGCCGCGGAGGCAGGCGCGACGGAGACTGGGGATGATGCACACCTGCCGTCCGATCTCAGTAATCCACGCGGTAATAGCCCTGCCGTCCGAGGCAGCGCGGCACCCAGCCGTGACGGGTGTGTCCCTGACGCCCCTCGACTCGGCGGTAGCAGACATCCGGCAGCTGCTGGACGCGGACGCCCGCCTCGCGCAGGCAGTTGCGCGTGAAGAGCCGGATGCTTCCGCCATCCGCGAGGTTGATGTTTCTCAGGCAGCGCCCGGGAATGGCATAGGGATCGAACCTGCGCCCCTCGTGACGACCACGCTGGTCACGATGACCGCGGTTCGCATGGTCCCGGCCGTGCCCGCGGCCCGGGCGAACCTGCACGTCGCGGTCATCGCGATCGTCGCGAGCCTCCTCGCGCTTCTTCTTGTCGTCGTCGTCATCATCATCGTCGTCGTCCTTCGAGAGCTGATTGACGACGGCAAGCGCGCCGAGACCGAAAAGGATCGCGCCGATCGTATCCTGCTGGGTCCATTCGCGCTGGGTGTTCTGGGTCGTGAGTTCGTTCGCCGCTGCCACACTCGGGAGGAGGGATGTCGTCGCGAGGACCCCGGAGAGGGCGAAGGCGGTCATCTTCCGGAACATCGGGTTTCCTTTCGTCTGGGCCCGCGGACGGGCTGTGATGCCCCAGACCTGGCGCCGACCCGAACCGGCAGACAATAACGGGCCCGCGCTATCCCCTAGCCGGCCCCGGACGGCGGAGGTTATTGACTAGCAGCCCCGGTCAAGCGGAGGGTGCGACCCATGACACGCATCCTCCTCGCCCTTGCGATCCTCACCCTGACCGCCCTGCCGGCGGCCGCCGAGTGCTTTGCCGACTACAAGGCCAAGCGGGACGACCCCTTGCGCCTGCACTACGGTGTGGCAGAGATCGAAGGCTCGTGTAGTGTGGATAACGCGTCCGAACAGCTGAACGACCGTCTGTCCGAGGCCGGCTGGCAGCTTCTCGAGGTGCTGGACACCTTCGACGAGGACGGGGCCGACTCGAGGAGAGACGATGCGGGAAATAACTACCTCCGCTACTGAGACCCGTGTCGCGGGGACCCGCGTCGTCACAGCCGGCATCGTCGCCATCGTCCTGATCCTCGGGACGGCGGCGGTCCTGCTCTTCATCAATCTTCCCGACGCGAACGCCTTCAATGCCCGTGTCGAGCGCCTCTTCATCGAGAATAGCGATCTGACCGGCCAGGCCGAGATCCGGCTCCTGGAGATCCTCGCCCAATCCGGCACGGCGTTTTCCGAGACGCTGACGAGCTACCGCTTCGTCATCTTCGTGCTGCTGGTCTTCGCCACCGGCCTGCTGATCGCGGCCGTGGTGTTCCTGGTGATGCTGATCGCGCTCAACCGTCGGATGGGGCAGATCGAGCGCCAGGGCATCGAGGTGAACACCCTGACGATCTCGCGTCAGAGCAACCTCGTCTACCTCAACAATTTCGAGTTCAAGCTGACCGCCGCCGCGATGGAGACGCTCGGTGTCCTCGCGGAGGCCCGCCTCGACGACGAGGTCCTGACCGGCGCCCAGATCGAGGCGGTGATCTCCGGCCGGTCCGAGGCCGATTGCGACGAAGCCGCCGGCGCCACGCGCATCAAGCGGCTGAGGGACTCTCTCGGCAACCAGATGATGTCCGAGCTGCTGGTCAAGAACATCGCCCGGCGCGGCTACATGCTCGCGATCGACAAGGGCGTCATCCGGATGGTCTGACCCGCGGTAGCGCAGCGCCGCCGACAAACGACGCCGTGGTGCGTTATCGCACCAGCTTAGCCGTGGTCTGCAAGCTGGCCCTGCGCGTATCCTGGACCCATGACAAAACCCCCGGCGTCCTCGGCAGAAAGTGAACCGTCCACAAAGACGGTCCCTTCATCGAAAGACGAGTCGACAGGGGCAGACGTCTACATCGCCGAGACGAACCACAGGGTTTCCAACAGCCTTTCAATGGTGGCGGCGATGCTTCGTCACAAGCGGCGGCAAGTGGCGACGGCCGAAGCCTCGGAGGCCCTCCTCGAAGCCTCGGCCCGGATCGACGGCATCGCGCTCCTTCACAAGCACCTCTACTCGCTCGAGCCCGGCGCGCCGGTCGAGCTGATTTCCTTCCTCCGAAGCATCTCCGCCCGGATAACGGAGAGCCTCGGCACCCGCATCGAGGTCCGGGGGTGCCCCGCCGAGGTGACGGGACACGCGGCCACCGACATCGCCGTGATCGTAACGGAGCTTTGCCTGAATGCGGTGAAACACGCCCACGGGAGCGACCCTGACGCCTGCATCAGCGTCGAGATCGGCAGTTCGGACGGGACTCACCTCTTTCTCGAGGTCCGCGATACGGGGCCTGGCCTGCCGGAGGGCTTCGACGGAAGCGCGCCCGACAGCATGGGAATGCACATCGTCGGTTCCCTCGCCGAGGGGCTCGGAGGTGATCTGTCCTACCGCAATGACAGCGGTGCGGTCGTCCGCCTCAGCTTCCGAAGGCCACCCCGGTAAGCCGCTCGTACTCGGCCTCGGGGACGCCGTAGCCGCCGTCGGACGCCTTCTTAAGCCCCTCGCGGTCAATCACGGTGATTGCCCCGCGTCCGGCACGGATCAGCCCGGCATCCTCCAGCGCGTGGATTGCGACGGTGACCCCCGCGCGGCGAACGCCGATCATCAGGGCCAGAAAGTCGTGGGTCAGTTCGATCTCGTCCGTCTCGAGACGGTCGTGAGACATCAGCAGCCACCGGGCGAGACGCCCCTCCAGCTTGAGGCGCCCGTTGGCGAGCGCGGTATGAGCTGTTTGGATCGAGAAGACTTGGACGTAGCGTAGAAGGATCGTCCGCAATTCATCGTCCTTCATCGCCTCGCGCAGCCGGTCGCTTTCGATCCGGTGGGCGGCTCCCCCGATCTGAACTTCGGTCTGGTGAGGCGACCGGTCATTGCCCATGACGACCATGGCGCCCGACAATGCCTCTCGCCCGATTAGCCCGGCCTCGATCTCCTGGTCGCCGCTTCGGGACTTCGCGATCACCGACAGCAGGCCGCTCTCCGGGAAGTAGACATGCCGGATCGGCTGCCGGGGCAGTTCGATCTTCTGAAAAACAGTGAGTTCGACGGGTTCGAGGTACGGCGTCAGGAGGGCGAGCTGATCCGGCGGGAGGCCGCCAAGAAGAAGATTTCGGAATGAAGACGCCATGTTCTGCCTCTCTCGCCTCGGGGCAAGAGCACGTAATGGCGGCTCTCAGCCGGCCATGCCCTAGGATTTTCTATGACCGATGGCGGTGTCCTATCACATGGCAGTGCGGAACGCACGCACCGCCCGAGTCTGACGTAGCTACCCGAAGGGACCGACGAGAAGCAGGAGCGGCAAGGTCGCTATGACCGCAATCGTCTGGGAGGTCACAATCCCGGCCATGAAGCTCGCGTCGCCGTTCAGCTGGCGGGTCAGGACGTAGGCCGACGGAGCCGTGGGCACGGCGGAAAAGACGACGAGGACCAGGGCCTCCACCCCGGACAGTCCGAGCCCGACGGCGACCGCTGTCGCGAGCGCGGGCATCGCAAGGAGCCGGGCCGCGCCAGTCCCGAGGAGCGCCACCACGTCCCGGCGAAGCGACACGGGCCTCAGCGCCGCGCCGACGCAGAGCAGACCCAGCGGCAGGCTCGCCTGCCCCAGGAGCGAGAGGAAATCGCCGGTGCCGAGCGGCAGGCCGATCCCCGCGAGGGCCAGGCCGCCACCCATCAGGCACGCGAGGATGAGCGGGTTGGTCAGAACCGTCCGCAGCAGGTCCAGCGGATGTCGCGACGCCTCACCGCCGCTCAGCGCGAGGATCGCCAGGACATTCACGAGCGGCACCGAGACCGCCAGGTAGATCGCGGCGCGCTCGATCCCCTCCGATCCCGCGAGCACGGCGAGGATGGACAGCCCGAGGTAGGTGTTGAACCGGACGACACCTTGGAGGACCGGCCCGTAGCGCCGCGCCGGCATGGGCCGGATCCGGCGGAACAGGGCCACGGCTGCGGCGCCCAGGAGGATCGTCACGATCGCCGCGGCCCCGAGGCGAAGCACGGCGGGGTCGTAGACCGGGGCCTCGGCAAGGCTGGACACCAGAAGGGCGGGAAACAGGACGAAGTAGTTGAGGCGCTCTGCCGCCGCCCAGAAGCTCTCGGAGGGGAAACCGATGCAGAAGAGGACGTAGCCCAGGCAGATCAGCGCGAAGATCGGCCAGATCGTGATCACCAGCATGTCGGTCGGCCGTCCCTTTTCGCCCGCCCCCGGTTCTCGCAGGAAGCCCGGCCGCCGTCGAGGAGGTGAGGCGATGGTGACCCCGGCAGGATTCGAACCTGCAACCTGCCCCTTAGGAGGGGGCTGCTCTATCCAGTTGAGCCACGGGGCCGCGCCGTCCTCGTCTTTGCCCGGCTTTGACGCACGGGTCAACGCACGGGAACGCTCCGCTTGGACACCGGCGGGCGGGCAGAGTAACACTGCGTTGACCGACCCCGAGGACTCCCGACGTGCCAAAGCCCCCCCGCCGACCCCTGACCCTCCGAGATGTCTCCGAAGCCTCGGGGGTCAGCGAGATGACAGTTAGCCGCGTGCTGCGAAACAAGGGCGACGTCAGCGAGGCGACCCGGCTGCGCGTGCAGGAGGCCGCCAAGCGCCTCGGCTACGTCCCCAACAAGATCGCGGGCGCCCTCGCCTCGAGCCGTGTGAATCTCGTGGCCGTGGTCATCCCCTCGCTCAAGAACATGGTCTTCCCCGAAGTCCTCTCCGGCATCTCGGAAACGCTGGAGACGACCCCGCTGCAGCCCGTCGTCGGGGTGACCGACTACCGGCAGGACAAGGAGGAGAAGGTCCTCTTCGAGATGCTCTCCTGGCGGCCCTCCGGGGTCATCATCGCGGGCGTCGAGCATTCCGATGCCTCCAAGGCGATGCTCGCACGCGCCGGCTGCCCCGTGGTCGAGATCATGGATACCGACGGCGAGCCGGTGGATTGTTGCGTCGGCATTTCCCACCGGCGGGCGGGCCGCCAGATGGCCGAGGCGATCCTCCAGGCGGGCTACAGGCGCATCGGCTTCGTGGGCACCAAGATGCCGCTGGATCACCGCGCCCGAAAACGGTTCGAGGGCTTCACCCGGCAACTCGGCAAGGCGGGCCTCGAGATCGCCGACCAGGAGTTCTACTCGGGTGGCTCGGCTCTCGCGAAGGGCCGGGAGCTGACGCACCAGATGCTCTCGCGCACACCGGACCTCGATTTCATCTACTATTCCAACGACATGATCGGTGCGGGCGGACTTCTCTACCTGCTCGACCGGGGCATCGACGTGCCCGGCCAGATCGGGCTCGCCGGCTTCAACGGGGTGGAGCTGCTGGACGGTCTGCCCCGCCAGCTCGCCACGATGGACGCCTGCCGCCGCACCATCGGCGAACGCGCGGCGCAGATGATCCTCGACCGGCAGGAGGGCGACCTCGAGCCCGAACTGGTAGAGCTCGAGCCCACGGTCACCCTCGGCGACACGCTAACCCGGAGCTAGGACCTCAGCCCGGACAGCACCGGCGCGCGCAGGACCGACCAGGCAGGTACCAGCGAGAGCACGAGCATGGCCGAGAGGAACCCGGCGGCGAGATGCATCTCCGTCCAGCCGAGACTTGCCTGTACGAGGATGTCTGTCCGCGCGGTGACGACCCGCGAGAGCACGGCGGCAGTGAGGTAGCCCAGCCCGATGCCCAGCGCCGTGCCAGCGGCGAGCAGCGCCGCGGCGTAGGACCAGATCACCGCCATGATGAAGCGCGGCGGCGCCCCCAGCGCCCGGAGCAGCGCAAGCTGTCTTCGGAAAAGTCGTGACAGGATGAAGAGCCCAAGAAGGACAGAGATCGCCACGAGAGCCTGCGTCACCAGAGTCAGCGCCGACATGGCCTGACGCACGTCGCCCATGATCCGGTAGAGGTCCGACAGGACCGCGCCGGGGAAGAAGGCCATGGTCTCCGCGTCGCGGGTGAACTCCGAGCGCAGCGCATAGGTCGCTCCGAGGCTTTCCGCCCGCACGACCACCGCCGGAGTCCCCGGGAAGTAGCGCGCATCGAAGGGCGGGCCCAGGCGGGACTCCGCGTCGGGCGCATGCCCGTCGGCGAGCCCGTGGACCGCCCAGACCGCCTCCACGGGGATCAGGATCGCGTTGTCCCAGGGCGAGCCCGTGGGCGGAAGACGCCCAACCACGGTGAAGGCGTCGCCGTGGGCGCCCTCCTCGGCCGAGTCGCCGTGCCCGTGGGCCGGCACGAAGCTGTCGCCGATCCCGGCCGGGGCATTCGCACCCGCGACGGCCTCGAAGGTCGAGGTCCACATTCGCCCCTCGATTTCTCCGTCCGACAGGTAGGTCACGAAATCGGCGATCGTGCCCACCACCGGCGCGCGCTCGTAGCTGTCCCCGAAGGCCAGCGGCGCCGCGATCTTGACCCGCGGGTGGGTCGCGATCTCCTGGTAGGTTTCGCCGTCCAGCAGCGGCGCATCGGTCGCCTGCAGGAAGACGGCGGCCAACATCATGGTCAGCTCCGACCCCGGCGCGGAGACTACCATGTCGAACTTGTCCGCTGCCTGCGCGGTGCCCTGCCTCAGGCCGCGCTCCTGCGCGATGAGTGCAAGGCCGGAGCCAACGGAGATGGCGATGAGCAGAGCGAAGACGGCGTTGGCCCAGCGGAACCGCCAGAGCAGCGCCCTCACCAGCGGCCCCGGCGCAAATCCGCGAAGCAGCAGCGCGGCGAGGATGGCGCCCGGCAGCAGCAGCGCGACAAGCAGGATCGCGTCCTGCGTCGTGGCGGAGAGGTCGAGCCAGAGGTCCCTCATGCCGCCTCCCGGACGGTGCCGTCGGCGAGATGCAAACGCCGGTCCATCCGCGAAAGCAGGCGTTCGTCGTGGCTCGCGACGATCAGGGTGCGACCGCGGGCGCGGACGTCGGCGAGCAGGTCGTCGGTCAGCGCGTCGGCGGCTGCGCGATGGAGGCTCGCGGTCGGCTCGTCGGCGAGCACGATGGCGGGCTCATGCGCCAGCGCCCGCGCGACGGAGACCCGCTGACGCTCGCCGCCGGAATAGCTCGCGACGGTGCGGCTCGCCTTCGGAACCTTGAGCCGGTCGAGCATCGCGCCCGCCTGCTCCCGCAGTCCCGGACGCCTGCCGCGCGGCGCGAAGAGCGACTGGACAGAGGCATTGTCCTCCGCGCCGAGCTCATCGAAGAGCAGGAAGTCCTGGAAGATGAGGCCGATGTTTCGGGCGCGAAACGCTGCGGTGCGGCGCGCAGAGAGGGACAGCAGGTCCGTCTCGCCCCAGCGCACCGAGCCCGTGGCGCTGGCGGCAAGCCCCGCGAGGGCGAAGATCAAGGTCGACTTCCCGGCTCCCGACGGGCCCTGCACCCCGAGCGCCACGCCGGGCTCGAGCACCAGCCGGTCCAGCGAGAGGATCGACCGCCCCCGGTCGCCCGCGACGGTCAGATCCCGCACCGACAGCGATAGTCCGTTATCCATACGTGGCGTCGGTCAGCCGCAACATGGAGACGAACCCGGTGTCGGGGTCGCGGTACTCGCCCCACTCGAGAATGCCCGTGGTGTCGATGCCCACGTTGAAGGGGATCACGTCCACCGTCCGCTTCGTGTAGATCGCGACGATATCGTCGGGCCACTCCGCCGAGGTCTCGCAAAACGGGCAGACGGCCATCGGCATCTTGGTCAGCACGAAGAACTGCGAGTCGGCCTTGAGCGGCGGGGCCATGTAGCCTTCGACCGTGATCCGCTCGCCGAGCAGATCTTCGCCCAGCGCGCTGAGTTGGCGGCCCTCGTAGAGCTCGCGCAGCTTGATCGGCGCGTCTTCGGTCTGCGCGACGGCCCGGCCCGCGAGGGGCAGCGCGGCGGCGGCGGTCAGGAAGGTGCGTCGCAGCATGTCCATCCTCCTATTCATCTGGGATCGGATATACGGCATTTCGGAAGCTCCGTGCAGGGCGCAGAACGGCCCTCTGGGTGAAGTTTCGATGACAAGCCCGGAAAGGCGAAAGGGGCCGCCCGGCTGACGGCCCCTCCCCAAGAGTGAGTGTTGCCGATCACTCGGCGGACTTGAACGCCGCGTGGTTCATGACGTGGAAGATCACGTTCTGCTCGATCGTCCCGTCAAAGAGGTGGGCGAAGGGACCCTTGGCATAGACCGCCACGTCCTCGCCCGAGTGGGTCTCGGAAGACATCGGGATCAGCGCCTGCTGGAGGTAGTCGGGGTCCGTCGCTTCCTCTTGGGTCAGCTCGGACCGCGACCCGGAGTAGATCGGCGCGCTCTCTTCCGGCGAGGCCTCGCCGGTCTCGGTCTCGGTCGGAGCCTCGGTCTCGCCCTCTTCCGGCAGCTGCTCGACGAGGACGGAGCCCGCGCCGTTCAGGAAACCGGCCACTGTGTAGGGCAGCCCGTCGGAGCCGAGGTTCGGCTCGTCGGTGTGCTCGATCCCCTCCTGCGCGATGCCGTAGCAGAGACCGGTGATGTCCGAGCCCCGGCCGCAGTAGCCGTTGAAGGCCAGCGCGTGCTCGTGGTCGGCGGTGACGATGATGAGCGTGTCGCTGTCGTCGGTCATCTCGTCGGCGGTCGCCACGGCCTCCATGAAGGCGGCACCGTCGGTCAGGGTCCGGAACAGGTTGCCGGCATGGCTGGCGTGGTCGACCCGGCCCGCCTCGACCTCGAGGAAGTAGCCCTCCTCGTTCTGCGACAGGTACTCGATGGCCGCGGCCGTCATCTCCGAGATCGACGGCTCGTCGGTCCGGTCATACTCGTACTGCATGTGGCTGTCCTCGAAGAGCGCGAGGATCGGGGTCTCGCCGTCTAGGGTCAGCCCCTCGAACTCTTCAGTGTTGGTCGCCCACTGCGCACCGAGACCGGTGGCCCGCTCGACGAGGTTCACGCCGTCGGTCCGCCGACCGCCGTCGGTGCCCTCGGGCAGGAAGTGACGTGCGCCGCCGCCCATGGCGAGGTCGATGATGCCGGCTTCCATGGCGTCGATCAGCTGGGTCGCGATGTCCGCCTGCGCGGTGCAGTCCTCGGGAACGCTGTCCTCCCAGTTCCGGTTGGCGGTCTTGGCGTAGACGGCCGCCGGGGTCGCGTGGGTGACGCGGGCGGTCGAGACGATCCCCACCGAGCGGCCCGCCTCGGTCATCATCTCGGAGAGCAGCGTGAGCTCGTTGCCCTCGACGGTCGAGCAGTCGTCGTGGATCGCCTCTTCGCCGAGGTTGATAAGGTTGAAGCGCTGCTTGACGCCGGTATTCATCGCGCCGGCGGTCGGTGCGGAGTCGGGGGTCTGGGCGTTGATGTTGTAGGTCTTGACCAGCGCCGCGGCCCAGTCGGTCGTCTCGAAGGGCAGGACGTAATCTTCGCCGAGACCGCCTTCCTGCTGCCCCATGAAGAGCCGTGTGGCGTAGTTCGTGCCCACGCCGTTGCCGTCCGCGACCATGAGGATGACGTTCCGGGCGGTGTTGGTATTGGGCTGACGATCGAGGATTTCCTGGATCGTGGTCTCGCCCGCGACGAACCAGTCGCTGTCGGCCTGAGGCAGGCCCTGGGCAGAGACGGCGCCCGCGGCGAGGAGCGCCACGGCGGATACGGAGATGGTCTTCATGGGGTCCCCCTTGAGCATCGGATTGCCGCTCCGGGGTTAGGGACGAAGGGTCAAAGCTGCTTGACGGTTTTGCAACGGCTGAGTGACAGCCGCCCCTCCGTGGCGGCAACCGCGAAGCAGGCTTTCTCCGAATCCTCGCGTAGGTCATATCATGTGACATGCTTTCTCTTGCCGATATCTACGCCGCCCGCCGGGCCATCAGCCCCACCGCCACCGACACGCCCCTCGTCCCGTCACCCTTCCTCGAACGGCTGACCGGGCAGGAGGTCCTGCTCAAGCTCGAGAACATGCAGCCGATCGGGGCCTTCAAGCTGCGCGGCGCGCTCAACGCGGTCGCCTCCCTGCCGGAGGACACGCCAGGCGTGACCTGCTGTTCCACCGGCAACCATGGGCGCGGCGTGGCCTACGCCGCCCGGGCACGCGGCGTGCGGGCGGTGATCTGCATGTCGGAACTCGTGCCGCAGACGAAGGTCGACGGCATCCGGGCCCTCGGCGCGGAGGTGCGCATCGTCGGCCGCAGCCAGGACGACGCGCAGATCGAGGCGGACCGTCTCGTCGCCGAAGAGGGCCTCACCGAGATCCCGCCGTTCGACGATGCCGCGGTGATCGCGGGACAGGGCACCATCGGGCTCGAGATCCTCGAGCGGCGGCCGGACATCACCACTCTTCTCGTGCCTCTCTCGGGCGGCGGCCTCGCGGGCGGGATCGCCCTGGCGGCCAAGGCGATCCGGCCGGACATCCGGATCGTCGGCCTCTCGATGGACCGTGGCGCGGCGATGTACCTGTCGATCCGCGCGGGGCACCCGGTCGAGGTCGAGGAGGTGCCCAGCCTCGCGGATTCCCTCGGCGGCGGCATCGGCGCGCAGAACCGCCTCTCCTTCGCGCTCTGCCGCGACCTGCTCGACGAGACGCTGCTGGTGACCGAGGAGGAGATCTATCGCGCCATGCAGGCGCTCTACTGGGAAGACCGGATCGTCGCCGAGGGCGCCTGCGTCGTGGGCATCTCCGCTCTCCTCGCGGGCAAGATCACTCTCGACGGTCCGACCGCGACCGTCATCACGGGCCGGAATTGCGACATGGATCTCTTCACCCGTATCGTGACGGGGCAGAGCATTACCCTGGGAGACTACGTTATCGAGGGCCGAAGGTATGAGTGACATCGTCATCGCGACGGAAGAGGAGCTGCGCCGCCTCCTGCCGCTGGACATCGAAGCGGTGGAGGTCGTCGAGGCGGCCTTCCGCGCACTGGCCGGAGAGGGCGTGGTCATGCCGCCGGTCATGTCCATGCACCTGCCGGAGGTGAACGGGGAGGTGGACGTCAAGACAGCCTATCTCCCGGGGTTCGAAGGCTTCGCCATCAAGGTGAGTCCCGGCTTCTTCAACAATCCGAAGATCGGCCTGCCGAGCCTCAACGGGCTGATGATGCTCTTCTCGGCGACGACGGGGCTCGCGCAGGCGGTCTTTCTCGACAACGGCTACCTGACAGATCTGCGCACCGCCGCCGCCGGGGCCGTGGCCGCGCGTCACCTGGCGCCCGAGGATGTCGCCGTCGCCGCGGTGCTCGGGACCGGCGTCCAGGCGCGGCTGCAGATGCAGGCAGTCCACCTCGTCCGGCCCTACGACAGAGCCATCGTCTGGGGCCGCGACGCGGCCAAGGCCGCCGCCTGCGCCCGTGACATCGCCCAGGCCACCGGCGTCGAGGCGGAAGTGGTCACCGACCCCGAACGGGCAGTGTCGCAGGCCCAGCTCGTCGTCACGACGACCCCGGCGACCGAGCCGGTCCTGCGGGCCGAATGGCTCCACAAGGGCCTGCACGTCACGGCGATGGGATCGGACCAGGCGGGCAAGTCGGAACTGGAGCCCGGGGCGCTGGCCGCGGCCGATCTCTACGTCGCCGACAGTGCCAGCCAGTGCGCGGCCCTCGGAGAGCTGCGCGCGGCGCGGGCCGCCGGGCTCATGTTGCAGGACCCGATCGAACTCGGCGCCGTCGTGGCAGGCGCCGCGGGACGGACCGATCCGAGGCAGATCACCATCTGCGACCTGACGGGCACCGGCGCGCAGGACACAGCCATAGCGACCCGCGCGCTCGCGGCGCTGCGCGCGTCGGGCGGCGGGACACGCGTCACCTCCTGAGAACATGGAGCGGCCTTTCGGCCGCGCTCGGTCAGCCCGGCGCTCGCCTCCGGCGATCCCCGGGCGGGAGGGGGCTGTCTGCCCCCGTCCGCTGCGCGGACTCCCCCGAGGAATATTTGACCCCAGAAGAGGGATCAGGCCGGAGCGTGATCCGGCCGGCCGATGGAGACATAGGTCTCGAAGCCGGCATCGGCGGCGTCGCGGGCGGAGTAGATGTTGCGCAGGTCCGCCAACCGGGCGGTGGCCATGCGGCCCCTGATCTCGCCCAGGTCGAGGGCGCGGAACTCGTTCCACTCGGTCAGGATCACCAGCAGGTCGGAACCCTCCGCCGCGGCGTAGGGATCGTCGTGCCAGGTCACGCCGGGCAGCAGGCGCTCGCCCTCGGACTTGCCCTGCGGGTCGACGACGCGGACCTCGGCCCCGCCGCCGACGAGGGCCGGGACGATGGTCAGGCTCGGCGCGTCGCGCATGTCGTCGGTGTTCGGCTTGAAGGTCACGCCCAGCACAGCGATGCGCTTTCCGTTGAACGAGCCGCCGCAGAGCTCGGAGAGCTTCTCGATCATCCGGCGCTTCACGTCCTCGTTCACCTTGATGACCGTCTCGATCAGCGAGATCGGCGCGGCGTGTTCCTGCCCGATCCGCGCGAGCGCCTTGGTGTCCTTGGGGAAGCAGGAACCCCCGTAGCCGGGGCCCGCGTGCAGGAACTTGTTGCCGATGCGGTTGTCGAGCCCCATGCCGCGGCTCACTTCCTTGACGTCGGCGCCCACCTTTTCGCAGAGCGCGGCGATCTCGTTGATGAAGGTGATCTTCGTCGCGAGGAAGGCGTTCGCCGCGTACTTGATCATCTCGGCGCTCTCGAGGTCGGTCGTCACGATGGGTGCGTCCCGCAGGTAGAGCGGGCGGTAGATTCCGGACATGACCTCGGCGGCGCGGTCGGTCTCGACGCCGACCACGACCCGGTCCGGGCGCATGAAGTCGTCGATCGCCGCGCCCTCGCGCAGGAACTCGGGGTTCGAGGCCACGTCGAAGTCGAGGTCCGGGTTCGCCGCGCGCACGGTCTCGGCGACCTTGCGGTTGGTGCCCACTGGCACGGTCGACTTGGTGACGATGACGATATGCCCGGTGGCCGTCTTCGCGATCTCTTCCGCCGCCGCCATGACGTAGCTGAGGTCGGCGTGGCCGTCACCGCGGCGGGTGGGCGTGCCGACGGCGATGAAGACGGCATCCGCGCCGTCCAGCGCGGGCGCGAGGTCCAGCGTGAAGGAGAGCCGCCCCGCCTCGACGTTCTTGTCGAGCAGCCGGTCGAGGCCGGGTTCGAAGATGGGGATCTCGCCGCGGTTCAGCCGGTCGATCTTGCCCGGGTCCTTGTCGACGCAGACGACGTCGTGACCGAAATCCGAGAAACAGACGCCAGAGACGAGCCCGACGTACCCCGTTCCGATCATCGCAATCTTCATGGCCTAACCCCTTCGATTTCGCCGTGCGGCTCTTTCTCTCAGGGCAGGCCGCAACGCAAGCGACAAGCAGTCTTCGCGGGCCGGTTGGGACGGATGGTGCCACCGCAACAACGCGAGGCCCGTCAGAGGACCTTGCAGAGCCGCAGTGCGTCGTAGACCGCCGCGTGGGTGTTGCGCGCCGCGACCGCGTCGCCGATGCGGAAGAGCTGGTAGGTGCCCTCGGGGTTTCGCCGGACCTCCTGCGCGCGCCCCTCGACCAGGGCCTCGTAGTCGACCTCGCCCTGGTTGGTGGAGGCCGGACGCAGCTCGAAGTAGACGTCGTCGAGCGGCCGGGTGCCGTGGTTCACCACGACCTGGTCGACCCGCCGCTCGCGCGTGACCCCGCCGTAGTCGCTTCCGAGCGTCGCCGTGAGCGCGTTGCCGTCCCTGCGCACCGCGTCGAGCTTCCAGGTGACGGTGAAGGTCACGTCGCGCTTCTGCAGCTCGCGCATGGCAGGGGTCAGCGACATGGCCATGACCTCGGAGGAGATGTTGCGGTCGCGGGTCACGAGCTCGACCTTCGCGCCGGTGGCGGCGATCGCCTCCGCCGCCTGGAGCGCGGCATAGTCCCCGGCGTCGTCGTAGATCAGCACATTCTCGCCCGGGGCGACGTCGCCGGAGAGGATGTCCCAGGCCGAGACGACGAGCGCATCGCCCTCCTCCAGCACCTCGGTGTGCGGCAGCCCGCCGGTCGCCACGATCACCACGTCGGGGGCGTCCGCCTGCACGGTGTCGGCGTCGGCGACGCTGTGGAAGCGGAAGGTCACCCCCATCCGCGTGCATTCCTCGAACCGCCATTGCACGAGCTGGATCATCTCGTGCCGGCGCTTCGTCTGGGCCGTGAGGCGGACCTGGCCGCCGGGGTCGTTGGCGGCCTCGTGCACGATCACCTCGTGCCCGCGCTCCGCGCAGACCCGCGCGGCTTCTAGCCCGGCCGGGCCCGCGCCCACGATCACCACCCGGCGCCGGGTCCCGGCCTGCGGCACCAAATGCGGCTGCTCCAGCTCCCGGCCCGTCGCCGGGTTGTGCAGACAGAGGGCCATGCCCCCCTGGTAGATGCGGTCGAGGCAGTAGTTGGCGCCGACGCAGGGGCGGATGCGGTCCTCTTCTCCGCGCATGATCTTCGCGACGATGTGGGGATCGGCCATGTGGGCGCGCGTCATGCCCACCATGTCGAGCTTGCCGCTGGCGATGGCGTGGCGGGCGGTGGCGACATCCTGGATCTTGGCGGCATGGAAGGTCGGGATCTTCGTCTCGGCCCGCACCTCTCCGGCGAAGTCGAGATGCGGCGCGCTGCGCATGCCCTGCACAGGGATCACGTCCGTCAGCCCGGCATCGGTATCGATGTGCCCCCGGATCACGTTGAGAAAGTCGATCATCCCGCAGGCTTTGAGCCGGCGCGAAATCTCCAGGCCGTCCGCCTTGGTCAGGCCTCCGGGCAGGTCCTCATCCCCGGTGTAGCGGATGCCGACGATGAAATCGGGGCCCACCCTCTCGCGGATGGCGGCCAGGGTATCGAAGGTGAACCGCAGCCGGTTGTCGAGATCTCCGCCGTAGGGGCCCTCGAGCGTGTTGGTGAGCGGCGACCAGAACTGGTCCATCAGGTGCCCGTAGGCCTGAAGCTCGATCCCGTCGAGGCCGGCCTCCTTCATGCGCTCCGCCGCATCGGCGTAGTCCTCAATGATGCGGGCGATGTCCCAGTCCTCGGCGATCTTCGGGAAGGCCTTGTGGGACGGCTCGCGCTCGTGACTGGCCGAGACGACCGGCAGCCAGTCCGCCTTGTCCCAACGGGTGCGGCGACCGAGGTGAGTGAGCTGGATCATCACCGCGCAGCCATGATCATGGCACTCGTCGGTAAGCTGCTTCATCCAGCCGACGACCTCGTCCTTCCAGGCCAGGATATTGTTGAACACCGGCGGGCTGTCCCGCGCAACGCTCGCGGAACCGGCGGTCATGGTTAGGGCCACCCCCGCCCGCGCCCGTTCCGCGTGGTAGGCGCGGTACCGCTCCTTCGGCATCCCGTCCTCGGGGTAGGCGGGCTCGTGACTGGTGATCATCAGCCGGTTCTTCAGTGTCAGATGCTTCAGCTCGTAGGGCTGGAGGAGAGGGTCGTTCGACATGGCGGCCTCCTTGGCTGACGCAGCGATTCCACAAAATGTTCAGTTGTGTCAATAATCCGTTCTTCGATGTCTATTTCGCGTTGTCGCTCCGGGGCCCTGCGGATAGGCTGCCCGAATGGAAGAGGTCGACATCCAGGATCAGAAGGGCTGGCGCGGATCGCGCGAGGTCTGGCTCGATGCCGCCAGGGCCGCGTTTCTCGAGTCCGGGCTCGACGCGGTGAAGGTCCAGCCGCTCGCCGCGCGGCTCAACCTGTCGCGGACCAGCTTCTACTGGTTCTTCAAGGATCGCGCCGCGATCCTCGACGCGCTGCTCGAAGACTGGGACAGGTCGAACACCGAGGCCCTCGTCGGCGGCTGCGAGGCCTACGCCGAGACCATCGCCGAGGCCGTGCTGAACGTCATCAGCGTCTTTCTCGACGAGGGCCGCTTCGAGCCGCGCTTCGACATGGCGGTGCGCGGCTGGGCGCACCGGTCCGACGCCGTGACGGCGCGCGTGGCCGCGGCCGACGAGCGGCGGCTGGACGCGATCCGGGCCATGTTCGCGCGCTTCGGCTACGACCCCGAGGAGGCGGACGTGCGGGCGCGGACAGTCTATCTCGTCCAGATCGGCTACATCTCGATGCAGATCCGCGAGAGCCTCGAGGTGCGGATGCCGCGGATGCCGGCTTACGTGAAGACTTTCACCGGGCAGACCGCCACGGAGAACGAACTGGCGCGGTTCCACGCCCGTCACGACTACAGGCCGGCCGACTAGGCCTATCGCTGCGAGGCGACGAGCCAGTCGCGGAAGACCCGCGCCAGCGACGAGGCCCTTTCGTGGGTCTGCAGGTAGAAGGTCTGGGGCGAGGGCATCCGCTCCGGCGTCAGTGCCACGAGGTCGCCCGACTCCAGGAGCGGCCCGATGAGCCCGGTCCAGCCGAGCACCGCCCCTGCCCCGTCGCGCGCCAGCTGCAGGGCGATCATGTGATTGTTGACCGCGATCCCACGCTCGGCGGGCGGCTCCTCCGCGAAGTGGTTCAGCCACTCGGCCCAGCCGGTCCAGTCGGTGCCTTCGGCGACGACATGGATCAGGGGCACCCGGCGCAGGTCGGCGAGGGTGGAGACCCTTCGTGCGGCGGCGAAGTCGGACGTCCCCACGGCAACTATGTCGTCATGGAAGAGCGGGATGCACGCGGGATCGTCTTCCGGAAGCATCCCGTAGTGAATGCTGAGATCGGCGCGGCCGGTCGGCACGGCGACATCGCTGACGATCTGCGAGACGATGATGTCCGGCCGGGCCTTCCAGAAGGCGGTGATCTGTGGCGTCAGCCAGAAGGCACTTACGGCTGTCGTGGCCCGGATCACCACGTCCTCCGCCTCCCCCGGGTAGCGGACCTCCCTCACCGCCTCCGAGATCCCCTCGAACCCTCGTTGGAGCGCGACGAAGAGATAGGCCCCGGTCTCCGTCAGGTCGACGCCCCGGTGCTGCCGCCGGAACAGCGGTGTGCCGAGGTCTGCTTCGAGCCGCTTGATCTGGTGGCTGACCGCCGCCGGCGTGACGTTCAGCTCGGTCGCCGCTTCCTTGAAGCTCAGATTCCGGGCAGCCGCCTCGAAACAGACGAGCGCGCTCATGGAGGGAAGATCATAGGGTCGGGTCATGGTGTCGCTTTCCAGCCACTCGGTGCCGCGAAGAGGACAGGTGAATCAATGTAACCCAAGATGACTTTTTTTGCTATTGATAGCCTTCCCCGCCCCGGTCATCGCGACAGGTGAGATAACCTGTCGCGGAGGCATCCAGATGACGAGCCAAGACCTGTCCGACCTGCTGGCGCGGCACGAACCGGGGCACTCGCTCGAGCGGGATTTCTATACCGACCCCGACATCTACCAGCACGACCTGCAGGCGATCTTTTACCGGGACTGGCTCTACGCGATCCCGGCCTGCCAGCTGACCAAGACCGGCTCCTACGCCCGTCTGCAGATCGGCGCCTACAACATCGTTCTCGTCCGGGGGGCCGACGGCGAGATCCGCGCCTTCCACAACTCCTGCCGCCATAGGGGCTCGGTGATCTGCAAGGCGCGCGACGGCCATGTCGCCAAGCTCGTGTGCCCCTATCACCAGTGGACCTACGAGCTGGACGGCCGCTTGATCTGGGCACGCGACATGGGGCCGGATTTCGATCCCTCGAAGCACAACCTC
Source organism: Histidinibacterium aquaticum (assembly GCF_008710275.1). Lineage (GTDB taxonomy): Bacteria > Pseudomonadota > Alphaproteobacteria > Rhodobacterales > Rhodobacteraceae > Oceanicola > Oceanicola aquaticus. The sequence continues at coordinate 15,976 of NZ_VYQE01000005.1, read as the reverse complement.
CGGCCGGTTCACCTGCGCGAACTCGCGGGCCTGATCTACATCTGCCTTGCGGACGATCCGCCGGACTTCGATGCCTTCGCCGACCTCGCCCGCCCCTACCTGGAGGTGCACGACCTGCACCGCGCCAAGGTGGCCTACAGCTCGACCATCGTCGAGAAAGGCAACTGGAAGCTGGTCTGGGAGAACAACCGCGAGTGCTACCACTGCGCGGGCACGCATCCCGCGCTTTGCCGGTCCTTCCCTCTCGACCCCGCCGTCGCCGGCGTCTCGGCCGACGGATCGGTCCCGCCGCAGCTGCAACGCCATTTCGACAAGTGCGAGGCCGCGGGCGCACCCTCCCGGTTCGCCATGGCGGGCTTTGCCGGCCAGTACCGGCTCGCCCGGACGCCACTGCAGGAAAACGCCCTCAGCTACACGATGGACCTCAAGCCCGCTTCCCGCCGCCCGCTCGGGCGGGTCTCTGTCCCGGATGCGGGGACGCTGCTGCAGTTCCACTACCCGTCAACCTGGAACCACTTCCTCCCGGACATCTCTCTCACCTTCCGGGTCACACCCATCGGCCCGCAGGAAACCGAGGTGGCGACGACCTGGCTCGTGGACAAGGACGCCGTCGAGGGAGTCGATTACGACATCCATCGGCTGACCGAGGTCTGGATCGCGACCAACGACGAGGACCGGCAGATCGTCGAGGACAACCAGCTCGGCATCAATTCGCCCGCCTACGTCCCCGGGCCCTATAGCCCGGTCATGGAGGATGGCGTCATCCAGTTCGTCGACTGGTACCTTCAGACCCTGCGCCGGGAGCTCGCGCCCCGCGCCGTGGCCGCGGAGTGACGGTCATGAACGCCTTCACCCCGACGCTCGCCTTCTGGTCCGACGACGAGCCGCTGGAGTGCGTCTCCTTCCTCCCCGAGGCGCCGAACGTGGTAACGTTCACCTTCCAGGCCCCCTCGGGTGCGCTCTTCCGGTACCGGCCGGGCCAGTTCATCACCCTCGAGCTGCCGGTGCCCGGAGGCCCGCTCCACCGAACCTACACCGTCTCCTCCTCGCCCTCGCGTCCGACCTCGCTCACCATCACCGTGAAGGCGCAGGAAGGCTCTCTCGGGACGCGCTGGATGCTGGACAACCTGCGCCCCGGCGTCCGGCTCAAGGCGGCGGGGCCCGGCGGCACCTTCTCCCACCTCGACCACCCGGCCTCCAAGTACCTCTTCATCTCGGCCGGCTCGGGGATCACCCCGATGATGTCGATGACGACCTTCATGTACGACGCCGGTCGCGACCCCGACATCGTCTTCATCAACTGCGCCCGCCGCCCCTCCGAGATCATCTTCCGCGAGCGGCTGGAGCACATGGCCTCGCGCATCACCGGCATCGAGCTGGCCTGGATGGTGGAGCAGACGGACCGCTACCAGCCCTGGACGGGGTATCGCGGCCAGTTCAACCAGCTCCTCCTCGGCCTCGCCGCCCCGGACTACCTCGACCGCGAGGTCTTCTGCTGCGGGCCCGAGCCCTTCATGACGGCCGTCCGCGACGCCCTCGCGGGCCTGGGGTTCGACATGGACCGCTACCACCAGGAAAGCTTCCACGCCCCCGTCGGCGCCACCGACGCCTTTCCCGAGGGCGTCACCCTCGACGACTCGGCCAAGGCGCAGGTGGAGTTTTCGCTCTCTGGCAAGTCGGTCGAATGCGCCGAGACCGAAACCCTCCTCGGCGCCGCCCGAGCGGCCGGTCTCGTCATCCCCTCCGGCTGCACCTTCGGCGTCTGCGGCACATGCAAGGTCCGCAAGACCGAGGGCCAGATCCACATGGTCCACAACGGCGGCATCACGGAAGAGGACATCGCCGAGGGCTACGTTCTGGCCTGCTGCTCCAACCCAATCGGGAAAGTGGCGATCGAAGCCTGAGGCGCGTGCCGGTGTAGCCGGCGTGAGACATCGCATTCGCGCTTGTCGAAGATGGGTAATCGGAGGTTTCAGTGGTGAGCCGTGCAGGATTCGAACCTGCGACCCACTGATTAAAAGTCACCGGGCCCGGCATTTTTCTGTCTCTTCCTGTCCGTTCCGAGATGTTCCGAGACAGGCCCAGAAATGCCCTAAGCCATTCACAAGTCTTTAATTTCAGGTAGTTGCCCTAGGCCCTCTCGGCGTCTAGGTTGGTCCTGCGAGTTCCGAGGGAAGCCGAGTGGCTTTGTCCCCCGAGAGTCCCCCAGCCAGAAAGGCCGAGCGGAACCGCCAGATTTGAAGGCAGGAGCATTGGATGAAGACATTGAGGAGGAGGCTGACCGAGACGTTCGTTCAGAGCGTGAAGGTCGAGGGCGATGAGAGGCTGGAGATAGCCGATGAGGCCCAGCCAGGGCTTCGGCTGCGGGTCTATCCGACCGGCCGAAAGGTCTGGCAGTTCGAGAAACGCGTGAGAGGCGGCCCGAAGCGGAAGCACACGCTTGGCACCTACCCACCGATGTCGCTCAAGATGGCCCGTCTGGCGGCGCAGGAGATTGCCCTCGAAGCCAGCCATGGAATCGACCGGGTGGCTCAAGCCGCCGAGGCGAAGAAGACCGAGGAGGAGAGACGGAAGCAGACCCTGTCGGTTCGTCAGGTCGCGGACAGGTACCACGACCTGCATCTATCCAACCTGTCGAGCGGCGATGAGCGCCTCCGAACAATCCAGGAAGCCTTGAGGGAGGTTTTGGACGAGCCAGTGACGGTGCTCACGCGCCAGCTCTTCCAACACGCCATCGACCGGAAGGCGGGAGAAGGAGCGCATGTCCGGGCGAACCGCATGAAGTCGGCACTCTCCCACTTCGGCAAGTTCCTCTGGCAGCGCGGCTATCTCAGCGAACACGTTGGCGTCGGCCTGGCCAATGCCGTGAACGAGCTGCCCCGCGAAAGGACACCTTCGCTCGAAGAGGTTCGGGCCATCTATCAGGCGACCTTCGACATGGGGCCACTCTGGGGGCCCCTTCTCCGCCTGATCGTCCTGACCGGGCAACGCAGGAGCGAAATCGCCAAGCTTCGTTGGAGGGACGTGGACCTAATACGAAGTGCGCTCGTCTACGGCTCGACAGCGGTCAAGAACAGGAAGGAGCACATCGTGCACCTCTCCGCTCCGGCACTTCGCGAGCTGCAAGCGCTGAGAGACAAGAGCAAGGGAGAGCTGCTCTTCACGACCACGGGGCGGACGCCGGTGTCCGGCTTCAGCAAGGTCAAGACGCGGCTGGACAAGCTGCTCGGGCCAGACTTCGAGCCGTGGCGCTTCCATGACATCCGAACCGGCTTCGCCACGGCGATGGTCGAAGCGGGCGAGGACGAAGCCGTCGTGGATCGCGTGCTGAATCACTCCGCCACAGGATCGGCACCAAGCACCGTGGCTCGGGTCTACAACCGGGCCCACAAGCTCGTTGATCGAAGGCGCGTGCTCGACCGCTGGGCAGCGATGGTGACCGAGGGCGAGTCGGTCGAAGCCGCGACGGACAACGTGGTGGCCATGCGATGACCCGGAATTTCCGCCAAGCTTTTAAGCAGCTTAAATCGCGCTGCTCTAGGTTCGGTCCTGTTCTGATGAAGAGGATATTTCACATGACCGAACGCTTGCTCCGCCGTCCCGAGGTCGAAAGGCTTACGGGGCTCAGCCGCTCAACCATCTACTCGATGATGCCAAGGGGCGAGTTCCCCAAGCCCGTCAGGATCGGGCGGCGCGCGGTCGCCTGGCGTGAAGGCGACCTCCGCATTTGGGTCGCTAGTATTGCCTCAGAGCGTTCAGAGGGGACCTATTGATGGGGCGAAGACCAGCACCACCCAAGCTTTCCGAAGCGTTTCTTAATCGTCAGAGGGATGAGTACTACTGGCCGCTTGAGGCCTACAACTCCAAGTCCATCTACCTTCTCGGCGCCTCGAAGGAAGGTGAAATCCCAGACGAGATGGCGTCGTTCGAGATCCTTCAGGCTATTGCCACGCTCTACAGCGAGCACGGATTCACGAACGAGGCGATAATGGAGCATCACCCAATCCAGCAATGGCGTGAAGAAGGGGTCATGATCCCTGTTCCGGTCTTGAACATGCTCGTCAACGCTTGGGCTAAGTATTTGGAAGGCCCGTCTGGTATGACGATGGGCGAAGCGTTCAATCTCGAAGGCCACGGGCAAGGCAAGAAGCCGAAGCGAGAGAGGCTCCAAAACATCCTGCGCGAACGGCAGCTGGCTCGCGCAGCCATCGCAGCCTATCTCGGAGCAGGCGCCTCTGATGCCGGTGGCATATCCAAGTCGGAGGCCCATGCGATTGTTGCGGAGAGGTTTAACGTAAGTGAGGACACCGTGAAGCGCGCTCACAAGAAGTGGGAAGCCCATGAGATGGAGCGGCTTCGCGTAGCGGGTGCGTTCTCCGAAAATGAGGACGACGATTTGGGGGCATGATCTCCTGAAGCGGTGCACCTGAATGGAGCGCAGGCGCACCGTATTTTCCAAGGCATGCCGAAACCGCCTTGGAGCGCCTCGATATGCCCAGCCAAGTCTACCGCCGCCCCGCCGTCGAAGAGATGACCGGTCTCAGCCGCTCTTCGATCTACGACATGATGGCGCGCGGCGAATTCCCGAAACCCGTGAAAATCGGTCGCCGCGCCGTGGCCTGGCGTGAGGGCGACATAGTCGCCTGGCTGAACGCCCGCCAACCGGCCGCCGCTTAACGAGAAACCCCCACCAACCCGGATCGGGCGGCGGGGGCGCAATTCTCGTGTAGCGGTACAGGAGATATAGCGCAGTCCGCCCGTCCAATCAACAAGGACGAGCAGAATGACCACAGAAATACTCAAGGAATCCAGAGGCATCCACCCTCCCTCGGACACGCGCTGGATCATGCGCAGGAAGGACCTGCCGAACACCCGCGCGGCCGGGCTCTACAGGCTGACCGACCGCGAGGGCAACGAGACCACAAGCGCCATTTCGGCCACGTACCGGCAGGTGCTCGAAGCCCTGCGACGCTCGCCGCTCTACTGCGCCTCGCCGGTCAGATTGTCCGACGTTGTGTACGTCCTCAAGCGAGAGCACGGCGCCGACATCGAGACGCTCTTCTTCGAGGACGACACCAACGACCCGCCCAGCCGCTATGGTGTGTACGTGCTCCACTCCCAGGTCGAGACCCTCGGCGCCCAGGCTCCCAAGACGGCGGAGGCGGCATGACCCATGATCAGCGCGTCCGCCATCTCCGCCAGCGTCACGCTCTTTCCGAACCTGCGGCTCGCGCCGTGGCCGAACTGGCCTTCGGAGGGCGGTGCCGATGACCGTCCTTGCCAGCATCCGCAAGAACGCTCGCGAAGAGCTGCGCGTGTCCCGCGACGAATACAAGGGACACGACATGATCAACCTCCGCGTCTTCTACGACGCGGGGGACGAGATGAGGCCAGGAAAGCAAGGCATCGCCTTCAAGGCGGAGCTTCTGCCCGAGCTGCTGAATGCCCTGCGGCGAGCGCAGGAGGCCCAGCCCGAGTCGAGGGAGGACGCAGCATGACCGCTCTTCCTCGCCTCGTCCCGTCTGCCATCCCGTCTGACGAGATGGCGCGCCTGCACCAAGCAGGCTACTCCCTGCTGCCCCTCGGTGGCGGGGAGGACGGCAAGAGCCCGATCATCGGCTTCAAGGGCAAGTCCCGGCTGCCGCTGAAGCGCATCCTCGCGCCGATGCACCGCAACGGCTCCACCTGCTACGGCATCCGACTGGGTGGCCTCGCGGTGGTCGACTGCGACGTGGATGACCCCGGGCTCATAGAGAAGATGGAGGCGCGCTTCGGCGGGTCTCCCGTCCACGTTCGCACGCCGCGCGGTCGGCACCTCTACTACCGAGCCAGCGGGGCCGGTCAGTTTCCGAACCTCCGCAAGGAAGGCCTTCCGGTCGACATCAAGCGCGGCGCGAACGCCTACGTTGCCGGGCCAGGTTCGGTCCGGAGCGATGGCGGCTGCTACTTCCCGGCAGAGGGTGACCTGGCCGCCGACCGGCTGCCCGAGCTTCGACTGCCGACCCGGAGCCAACAGCAACGTAGCCATGGGATCGAGAAAGGCACGCGCAACTATGCGCTCAGCGTCGTCGCGATCCAGATGGTCGAGACTGTCGATGACCCCGACGAGCTCTTTGGCAACCTCGCCTTCATCCGCGACGACGAGTGCGAGGACCCCGCCAGCATCCCTGACGAGGAACTTCGCAGGATTGCCGACTGGGCGTGGGCCTGCCGTCTGGAGGGGAGGGTCTACATGGGCCGCAACAGCGAGTTCCGAGTGCATCGCTATGCCTTGGATTTGCTGGCCGAGTATCCGAACGCCTCTGACGCCATCGCCCTGTTCGTCACGCTTCACGGCCATATCGCCGGGAAGACCTTCGCGCTCTCATTCAAGGGCATGCGTGACGCCGGTCGGACCGACCTGTCGGAGCGTCGGTTCCTCGCTGCTCGGCGCTCTCTCGAAGGAGCAGGTCTCTTGGAGGTCGCGAGCCGCCACAGGGCCGCTCATCACGCTCGGTCTTACCGCTTGAAGCGCCTTCACCCCGCCATCGCCTTCGCAAGCAACGTCTCTCAGCTACGCCCTGCACAGGGGGAGGGGGTTTATTGATTACATATGTGCTGCAGATCCGCCGCAACCAGCTTTGCCGTGCTCCCGCCGACCGTAACAACGGCTCGACTACGGATCGCCGTAACCCGGACGGCACCTTTGCACCCGGCAATCCCGGACGGCCCGCTGGCGCTCGCCACCGTATCACCCGCGCCGTCGAAGAGCTTCTGGAGGGCGAGGCCGAGGGTCTGACCCGAAAGGCAGTCGAGCTTGCCCTCGATGGCGACACCACGGCCCTCCGTCTCTGCTTGGAACGGATCGCGCCCGCGAAAAAGGACGCGCCGGTACAGTTCGACTTGCCGCCCATGACCAACGCACAGGAAGCCGCAGAGGCCGCCTCCGCTGTCCTGAGGGCCGTCTCCGAGGGGGAGCTGACCCCAGCCGAGGCCGCCTCGGTCATGGTGCTGGTGGAGGGCTACCGGAAGACGCTGGAGATCACCGACATCGAGCAGCGCATCGCTGCACTGGAGGCCAAGAAATGAACCCGCTCTCGAAACGACTGGCTCGGATGGAAGGCAACCGACCCGGACTGACCGCCATCGTCGCCCACCCCATCGGCATGAACGAGACCGAACGGGATCGCGAGGTCGATGCTCTTCGAGCCGACATCGCTGAACCGCACGACGTGATGCTCTTGGCGACACGCGATGCCGGACACCCGCACCTCATGTTCCTCGGCGACCTGGACGAGCTTCTCGCCTCGGTCGCCGCCAGCACCTCCCGCATCGGAGTGAATGGAGGCCGATCATGATCCTGAGACGCAGACTGACCAACCTCGAAGCAGAGACGCCGCACAGCGTCCCGGAGCCTGGCGAGGGACGCCGACGTCTCGCTGAGTACCTCGATGCCGTTGCCGCTCGGTCCAGTGAAACCCGGAAGGTGCTTCCGGGCCCCATGCCTGTCCGCCAGCCCGACGAAACCGCGACCGCCTACCTCGGCCGCGTCTGCGAGGAGCTGGAAGCATGAGACTGAGCAGCAGACTGGAAAAGCTTGAGCAGTCCAGCGGCGGCCTCGTGCTGCTGTTCGTCGAAAGCATCGGCGAGGACGAGCCCGAATACATCGAGGCCTTCGCGAAGGGCGAGAGGCTGACCCGGCAGCCGGGCGAGAGCACTTCGGACTTCCACGACCGCGCCGCAGCTCTGGGGCGCTCTATCGCGGTGTTGGAGGCCGATTGCTTTGACCTTTGAACACCAGACCCCGCGCCCCACGAGGAGCCAGCCATGACGCTGACCCGCCGTCTCACCAACCTTGAAGCCAAGTCGGGCCAAGAGTTCCGGATGCCGACCATCTACGTCCGCGTCGTGAACATGGACAAGTCCAGCCGCCTGGCTCGCATCCATGCTCCATGGGGCGAATTCAGCTCCGAAGACGGGGAAGCCGAACTCGGCTTCGTCATGCGTGCCCACGCGGCGGCAGACATATCGGGCCCGGCGGAAGAGCTCTCTGGAGACGACCTGAAGACCTTCCTGACCGGGCGCGTCCCCGCAATCGCACAAGCCGTCCTGGACGACGAGGAGATCACCGACGACCTCCTCGCTTCCGCGATGGCCGACCTCAAGACCCAGAACGGGCAACACATCGAGCAGCACCAGAAAGGCGAAAGCCATGAATGAGATCCGACTTCCGAACCTCGCCGAGTCCTATATGACCGGCTACGCGAACTCGCTGGCGCTTGGGCAGCAGGTCCAGGAGCAGCGCAACCGCAACGCCCTCGCTGAGCTCCTCCCCCAGCATGGCGCAGCCGCGATGCAAGGGGACCCAGAGGCGATGAACGCGCTCCTCGCCGCAGGCCCACAGGGTCTCCAGGCGGTGAACGTGCTCCACGGCATGTACAACGACGGACGGCGCATCGATCAGGCCGAGCGCCAGATTGGGCAGACCGACGAGCGGATTGGACTGGCTCGAGAGCAGTTCCGCGTCAGCCGGGAGCAATCCCGCCGCGAGATGGAGATTGCCCTCCGCGACTTGGACCTGCGTGAGAACATCGCGGGCCTGGAGGCGGAGGCCGAGGAAGGAAAGCGCATCGCGGCTCAGCTGGTCGGCATCCGGTCCCCGGAAGACTGGGCATCCACCGGCCGGGAAATCCTCGGCGACAACTGGCGTCCCTGGGATCAGCGGGGCGTGATCATCGGCGGTCTCACAGGGGAAATCGAGGCCGTCGAGAGCGCGATTGGCGGCGGCTCTGCCTCCATGTCCGACCGCACAACCAACCTGCCATCTGGTGCCTATTGGAACGATCCGAACGACCCCACCAAGGGCTACACCTACGGCACGCCGAGTAACCCGGAGGGAGCGCCCCAGGACCCCAATGCCCGGGAGACCAAGATCACCGACTACATGTCGACGCTCGGTGCCGATCGAGCGACCGCGATCAAATTGGCGGACGGTCAATACGACATGACCCAGGACGGTCTCGTCGTGGACCGCACCACAGGGCAGGTCATCCAGCCCGCCGCAGGGGGCGTTCAGGGCCAGCCCGGACCCACTAACGTCGAGGCCAGCGATGCCTTTGACGACACCAATGTCGAGGGAGCCCTTGGCTTCTCCGGCATGGGTGCGGGCATCATCAACACGCTCTTCGACAGCATCGGGGTCGGCCAGCCGAGCGCCCGGATCGACCGGGGCGCGCAAATGCTCGACAGCCTCGCCACGCGCACCGTGCAGACCCTCTCTGCGGAATGGCCGGGACGACCGTCCAACCTCACCCGCGAGATGATCGATGAGCTGACCGTCAGGCCGGGCCAGATTGCCACCGGCCGCGACCGCGCGCGGAACAAGATTGCCAACATGCGTCGCGAGATTGAGCGCGCCATGCAGTCCGCCCAGCGGGTGATCGACAATCCCGGTAGCTATAACGCGCAGGAGCGCCAGGCAGCGCGCTCGGCCATGGATGGGCTCGTCCCCCTCCTCGAAGACTACAAGGCGCTCGACGAGGCGCTGAACAGCGGCAGCGGGCAGCCCCAGACCTCGGGGCGCACCTCTTCCGGCATCGAGTGGAGTGTGAACTGATGGCCGAGCTGACAATTGGAGACCAGACCGTCACCGTGGACGACAACTTCAAGAGCCTGTCGCCCGCCGAGCAGGAGCGCACCGTCGAGGAAATCGCACAGCAACTGGGGGTAGCCGGGCGCTCCAGTAGCCTGCCCGAACGCCCGGGCCGACGAGACCGGCCCGAAGTCATCTCGGCAGAGGAAGCGCAGAGGGTCGTGGCCCGTGGCCGCCCCGACAACAACGGCGTCATGGCGGAGTTCAACCGGGGCGTTGCCAATTTCGGGGATGTCTTCAACCCGTTCGACAACACGGCCGAGGGAATGCGTAGCCTCGGGATCGGGGTTGCCGAGGGCGACACCGACACCGCGTGGCAAGCGATGCAGCGCGGGGCTGGCGAGGGCATGGCGGCCATTGTTCCCATCGCGAAGCTCGGGCAGCTGCTCGCGGGTGCAGGTGGCACGGCGGGGCGGATCGGCAGCGACATGTTCAGGTCCATGAGCACCACCGGCGGGGCAACGGCCGAGGTCGGCGCAAGTGCTGTCTCCCAGGGGGCGCAGCAGGTTGCTGAAGACACGGGGGCTGGCTCTACCGGGCAGGCCGTCGCTGGCATTGCTGCCCCTCTCGGCGTTCTGGGGGCGCTACAGGGCGCACGAGCGGCCCTGATGCATGGACCCACTGGAACCCTTACCAGGCGCGCCACGGATGCGCTCACGTCCTCCATGGCGCCCTACACGTCGACCGGTGCCCGTGCGATTGCCCGGGGCCGCATGAAGAACCTCGCCGGGGGCGAAGAGCGGGCCGAGGAACTGGCCGGACGGGTGACCAACGACAACCCGCTTGGCCTCTCCCCGGCACAGCAGACGGGCGATCCGAACATGCTGGGTCTGGAGCGCCTTGCCGTTGAGCAAAGCCCAACCGTCAGGGCCCGCATGGACGAGCGCGCTCGGGAGGCCACGCAACGCGCTGAGCAGGAGGTTTCGGACCTGGGCGGCAACACCGAGGACGCCCGGCGCTTCCTGACAGAGCGGCGGCAGAACTTCGCGACGCGTCTACGCCAGGACGCCGCGAACGCGCTCGACCAAGCCGAGCGCCGCATCCAGTCCCTCGGCAACCAGGCCGGTGAGGGCACGAACTCCACCATCGTGCGACAGGAAATCGACCGGGCCCTGGAAGGCGCCAGGATGCGCGAGCGGGAACTCTGGGATGCCGTGCCGCGCGGGGCCACCGTCGACACTTCCTACTCGCGGGAGCTGGCGCAGGAGTTCGCCCAGACCATTCCTCGAGCCCAGCAGAACGACATGCCCGAGGTGGCTCGCAGGCTTCTCGTGGACGAGGGCGGCTTCGGCGAGAGCGAGACGGTGGCCGAGATGCACGGCCTCTACTCCGAGCTTCGCCGCGTTGCCCGCAGCGCCATGGCCGGGACCGACCAGAACAAGAACCGGGCGCGCATCGCGAACCAGCTCGCCGACGCGGTCCTCAAGGACCTTGGGGCCGTGGATGGCGGCACGCGCATCGGGCAGTCGATCAACGAGGCACGCGCCTACTCGGCCGCGCTGCACGAGACCTTCGACCAAGGGCCGGTTGGCGACATCCTGACCCGCACCATCGACGGCGACACGCGAGTTGATCCGTCCATGACGCTCGACAGGACCGTGCGGCAGGGGCGACAGGGAGCCGCCGTCGCCAGCCGTGACCTCAACCGGGCGGCCAGCTTCGACGGGCGCGACGGTCGACAGGCAGAGGCCGCGATCCAGGACTACGTGAAGGACCGCTTCCAGCAGGCGGTCCAGGACCCCAGCGGCAACTGGTCGTTCCCGGTGGCGCGCCGCTTCTTCCGTGACAACCAGGCGCTCCTGAACCAGTATCCCGACCTGCGAGACGAAATCCTCGGAGCCATCCGCAACGGCGAGAGCGCGGAGCGTATCAACGGAAGGATCGCCGATGTCATTGGGCAGAGCCGGAACAACCGACAGAGCGCCCTGGGGCGGTATCTGGACAGTCCTCCAGAGCAAGCCTTCCAGGCGGTCATCTCGTCGCCCAACGCCGCGCGGGATGCGCGACTCCTTGTCAACGCGGCCCGCAAAGACACGAGCGGGGAGGCTCTGGCAGGTCTTAAAGGGTCTTTTGCTGATTTCCTGATCTCTGGATCGACGGCAACCCGGCAGGGGCGCACAGGCCTTCAGGGCGAGCTACTGAGCGCGCGGCTGGCCGATCCACAGGTGGCGCGCGCCATGAACGTCATACTGAGCCCGGCAGAGCGGGGACGGCTCCAGCGCATTGCCCAGGAGATCACCCGCGTTCAGCGTGCGCGGACCGATGCCGCCGATGTCGGATCGACGCTCTCGGGCGCTCCCACAAGCCGGATGCTCGAAATCCTAGCCCGGGTGCAGGCTGCCCGTCTCGGCGGCGAGGTGGCCGGTGGCTCAATGGGTGGCAGTCTTCAGACCGCCAACATCTTCTCAGGCCGGGCGGGGGAAATCGCGTTCCGGCTATTCACGGACAAGTCCTCCCAAATCCTTGCCGATGCAGTGGAGGACCCGGAGATGTTCAGGGCACTGCTCACCGAGGCGAACTCGATCCGGCTCCAGCGGGACGTAATGCCGAGGCTGTTGCCGTATCTGGCGGGTGGCGTGGTCGCCAGTGGCGTGGGTGATAACGGAAGCGAGAACCTTGAGGAGCTTCAGATCAAGTAGGGAGGGCAAGCACGCGCTTGGCTGGCGCGACGTGCGGCTTGGCTAGGGCACTGAGTGACGGCAGTTTGCTGGCTCGTCACTCACATCTAGGCACTCTGATGACTCGCCGCACGATACCGTCCAGCCAGCGCGATGACCTGTCTTTCCCGATCCGGATCAAGATAGTCGTTCCGCACACCGGGCTCGGCAACCGCCTAGACGACGTCATCCGGTGGTGCCGTGAAAACGTCGGTTCCGGGGAGTTCGCACAAGGCACCGCGAAGAGCTTCGGGTGCGACGCGACAGCCTTCTACTTCCGCCGGATCGAGAGCGGCGCGGCGTTCATCCAGGCTTGTCCCGAATTCGACTTGGCGGATGGATCACAGGCTTCGACTTCGCACAGATAGGCCGGAGGGAAACATGGTCTCAACCTCCCGGAGTAAGGCTGCTTGATCACAGCCTATTCGACACTGGCTTTCCGTGACCTAATAGGGGTTGTGAAAACTTCTCTGTCCCCATCCAGCGGCGTGGTCTCCCATTTGTCGTAGTCGCAAAAATTGTAGGTCAGGACCTTCCGACCAGAGGATTGATGGAAAGATAGAGCTCCGAGCTGAAAACCTTCAGCGTTGACGATTCCCTCAACTTTCTCTGCGAGTTCGGCCGGAGTCTCTCCCATCCCAAGCTTTTGGAGTTGCCTGCTCTTCTGTCTCGTTGCTCCTTCGGCCTCGACACTACGCAGAGTCGCGAATTCAGCTAGTTTTGGCATCATTCGGTCCCAAGCCGCCTGTGCCTTGTCCTTCGCATCTTCGAGATCCGACCCAACAACGAGTTCCCCCCAAGGCATTTCGCCAGAAGGGCTGTCGTTCTCTCTCCAGCTTCGCCATTCGAGTGTGATTGCTCCAATGGGCGTCTCGGCAGTGGCCTGCTCGCAGCGGCTAAAGACTCGGTCCGGCGGTCGATGTTCCATCCATGAAAGTGGCATTAGTGATCGCTCCTCTCATTCCAACTTGTCGGCCGCTTCGTTCTCCTCCTCCCCCCAAGGAAAATGGATGGTCAGTGAACCTCTTCCCGATCAACCATGTAACTGAACCAGGGTCAGACAAGTCGCAGACAGACCATGTCAAGGTTGCCCGGCGCCGCTAGCGGATGTGTGCTGGGTCATGACGGGCTGCCGAATCATGCAGCACACCTCGGACAGATCGACTTCATCACACCATGCTTGTCATGGCCATACCAGCACTCGCTAGGTTCCGGCTTCAGCGAGTCCGACAAGATGTTCGGGAGCGTGCAACTCCACCGAGCGATGGCCAACACGTTCTCCCAACGTGAAGCGGCCTTGCCCGCGTCGATTGTGCGGTATCGGACAAAGGTCGCAGTGGCCACTATAGGCGCCGTGCGTTAGCTCATTGTTAAACGTCTTCCGCTCTGACGGCGCTGTCGCGCCAAGTCTACTGGGTTGCGAGAGCACCGATATGGGACTGAAGGTCACCTTCCTCCTTACTGCAGCAATCGCATCGGTCTTCGGCTTCAGCGGGATCGTCGGTGGGGCCACCGAGACTGCGGGCAGGCTGATCGCTGCAGTCTACGCCGGACTATTCATCTTCGTCTTCCTGGCTCAACGCATCGCGTCGCTGCGACAGCGGAAAGACATGAGATCCCACACCGATGATGAGAGCGCGCCCTTGGAATCCGAGACCGGTTGAACCTCACCGCTTTCGACGCCTATGGCAACTTTGGCTGTGGTTTGGCCCCTGGCATCAGCGTGCCATACGCCAGCCTGAAAGCGGCAAATCGGGTTCTGACTATCGTTGTGCTTAGTCGCTTCCGGTAGGCGGACAGAGCGGACAAGAGGTCACTGGCGCCACGTCGAGGGACTCTCGCCCCTCGCACAGCACGAGGGTTACCATCGCGGAAAGCAAATTTCGGCCGCATGTCGTACCTTCTCTCGCGTGACATGCAAAGAACCACTTGCGGCAGAGGAGAACAGCGTATCGTGGTCCAGTAAGGCGGATAATCGGAACTGCAACAACTACCTGCCCTGAGTCCTCGCAGATGCTGCATCGCTCGTCCCATCCCGGATTGCTCCCACCCTGGGAATCGAACACTTCTTGTCGTCCTCTGTATTGCCCGCCCCGCGCCGTTCCCAACGGAGCGACTGATGATCGCCACGAACCACCTAGCTTTCAGTGTCGGGCTAGTGACGTCGTTGCGTCAAGGCCAATACCTCAGACGGCTCTATTGGCTTTTTGGACCAAGCCGGACACCGTTCGAAGTAGACTCCCGATGGTGCTACCGCTTGAGGTGCTGAGCCCGGAAACAAGATTTTCAGAGTCCTAGACGAAAGCGTCATTGGTTCTTTTGGAAGAGCCCACCTCGATCCAACTGTCGTGACTCTGAGCTCTAGGAGAGACGGCAAATGGCGTCACGCCACTGCTAAAGCTGCCCGACATAGGTGGCAGCAAAGAGGGCTTGAGCACACTGGAACCAAGCTTCAGCGACCGTTCAAGACTAGCGAACACGTTGTTGTCCCATGCGGACTTATCGAGACTGCACAGAGATTATGTACACAACCGTACCCTGACGGCCCGGAGAAGACTCCCGTCCCTGTCATTAGGCGAACGATCAAGCTACCTGCGGACTCATCGACCGTAGATTGCATGGGCGCGGTCGGCTGATAGCCATGTGCTGTTGCCCCTAGGCTCGGAAGGCCAATGGGACCAATAAAATACAGAAATCAAGTGCTCTCGGAGTTGCCTGCTGAGCATCTGGCACTTCTCACGCCGCACCTTGAGCCAGTGGCTCTAACCATGGCGCAGAAGCTCGAGCTACCCCAGCAGTCAATACCATATGTCTACTTTCCGGAAGAGGGGCTGCTGTCGATAGTCGTCCAGTCCCGGCGGGGAGAGTATGAAATTGAAGCGGGCATTATCGGAAGGGAGAGTCTCACCGGAATGATGGTCGTCATGGGAGACTCCTGTTCACCGAACAAGACCGAAGTCCAGGTGGAGGGGCATGCGAACCGCATCGAGAGCGCCCGCATCAGGGAAGCCATGGAAGTCTCCACCTTTCGCAACGCCCTGCTGCGATACGTTCAAGCTGCCCAAATTCAGACGTCCCACACCGTCTTGGCGAACGGGAAACTCAAGCTTTCTGCCCGGCTCGCCCGCTGTCTGCTCATGTGCCATGACCGTATGGATGGTGATGAAATCCCGCTCACCCACGAGTTTCTCTCGGTCATGATCGGAGCCCGGCGGGCAGGTGTCACCGTTGCCCTGAACGAGCTTGAGCACGCCGGTACGACAAAATCGAGCGGGGGCTCACTCAGGATACTTGATCGCGATGGTCTCAAGGAAGTCTGTGCCGATATGTATGGCGTCCCTGAAGCGGAATATCAGCGGCTCACGGGCGTGCCACTCGCGAGATAGGCTGGCCATGCCATTGCTGCATTGCTGAATTTACGCCCCGTGACGCGCCGCAGTATTGGAAGCACGCCGTACCTTTGGGAACTGGCATGAGCGCCCACTGAACGTGGCCCTAGGTGAGCAAGATGACGAAACGGTGAGAGCTCATCTGCCTTCGCCAGGTTCAAGATGCTGCAAGTGCCTAGGGTCAGGATCCATTGATCGTCGCTGTACGGCGTGATTCACGGCTCTGAAAACGGAGCGGTGACATGAGCGATCTTTTCTGGCTGAGCGACGAGCAGATGGCCAAGCTCGCCCCTTTCTTC
>NZ_VYQE01000004.1 GCF_008710275.1 Histidinibacterium aquaticum | reverse complement strand
CAGGAACGGCTGGTCCACGGCGCGCTCGGGCGTCGGGATGTAGTCGTCGCAGGCCGCCATCAGCTCCTTGATCTTCTCTTCGCCGATCTCGGGGTCACGCCCCTCCATCGCCGCCAGGGCCGAGCCCGCGATGATCGGGATGTCGTCGCCGGGGAACTCGTAGTCCGACAGAAGCTCGCGCACTTCCATCTCGACGAGCTCGAGGAGCTCCTCGTCGTCCACCTGGTCGACCTTGTTGAGGAACACGACCAGCGCCGGAACGCCGACCTGGCGGGCCAGAAGGATGTGCTCGCGCGTCTGCGGCATCGGGCCGTCGGCCGCGTTCACCACGAGGATCGCGCCGTCCATCTGGGCGGCACCGGTGATCATGTTCTTCACGTAGTCGGCGTGGCCGGGGCAGTCGACGTGCGCGTAGTGACGGTTCTCCGTCTCGTACTCCACGTGCGCCGTCGAGATCGTGATCCCGCGGGCCTTCTCCTCCGGCGCGCCGTCGATCTGGTCGTAGGCGCGGAAGTCGCCGAAGTACTTCGTGATCGCCGCCGTCAGCGTCGTCTTGCCGTGGTCAACGTGGCCGATCGTGCCGACGTTGACGTGCGGTTTGTTGCGTTCGAACTTTTCCTTGGCCATGAGCCTCCGACGCCTCGTGAATTGGGGGACGCGGACAGAGGCCCACGTCCTCGGTTGAAGATCGCGCGCCGTTTATTGGGTGGCCCCGGGAAAATCAAGCGTCTCTTCGGCGGGCGGGCGCGCCTCAGGCGTCGAAGGTGTTGTCCCGCGGGAAGCCGCGCGGCGCCATGCGGCCGGCGCTGGCGCGCGCCCCGCGCCACTCCGCAAGCTCCTCCGGGCCGACGGTGCGCGTCCGGCCGGCCGGGTCGCGCCAGCTCAGTCCTTCGGAGAAGGTGAAGGTCGTCGCATCCGAAAGCGCACCGTCCTTGTACTTCTGAAGCCGCACGCCCTTGCCCCGACCCATCTCGGGAAGATCGGCGATCGGGAAGACGAGGACCTTCCGGTTTTCGCCCACGACCGCGACGTGATCGCCGTCGACCGGGCGGCAGACGCGGGCCACGGCGGGCGACCGCACGTTCAGAACCTGCTTGCCGCTCCGCGTCTGGGCGAGCACCTCGTCCTCGGGCACAACAAAGCCGTCGCCCGCGCTGGAGGCCAGCAGCAGCTTGCGGCCCGCGCGGTGGATGAAAAGAGTGACGATCTCCACCTCGTTGGGCAGGTCGACCATCAGCCGCACGGGCTCGCCCATGCCGCGGCCGCCGGGCAGGTTCGCCGCCGAAAGCGTGTAGAACCGGCCGTTCGACCCCAGGATCAGCAGGCGATCCGTCGTCTCGGCGTGGAACATGAAGCGCGGACCGTCGCCGTCCTTGAACTTCAGCTCCCGGTCCAGCGAGACGTGGCCGGACATCGCCCGGATCCAGCCCATCTGGGAGCAGACGACGGTGATCGGCTCGCGGTCGATCATCGCCTCCAGCGGGACGTCCTCGACCTCGGTCGCCTCCGAGAAGCCCGTGCGCCGGGCGCCCCCCTCGGCCTTCGCGCCGAACTGCTTGCGCACCTCGCGAAGCTCCTCCGAAATCCGGTCCCACTGAAGGCCTTCGTCGGCGAGCAGGTCCTCGATCCCGGCGCGCTCGACCATGAGCCGGTCACGCTCGGCCACGAGCTCCAGCTCCTCGAGCCGCCGCAGCGACCGCAGGCGCATGTTGAGGATGGCGTCGGCCTGCACGTCCGAGAGGCCGTCCTCCCGGCCCGCGAAACGGTGCGGCGTGCCCTCGGGCACCACCGTGTCGAGCCCTTCGGGCATGCCCGCCACCGGATCGGCGAACAGGACCAGCCCCTCACGGTCGACGCCCTCCAGCGGCGAGACGTAGTCCGCCTCGGAGGTGGCCCGCACGATCCCGGCCTGGTGCGTCTTCGACCAGTCCTCGTACATCAGCGCCGACTTCGGATCCTCGTCGTAGCGGATGATGTCGATCACCCGGTCGAGGTTGAGGAAGGCGACGATGAGCCCTTCCAGCACCTCCAGCCGGTGGTCGATCTTGGCGAGCCTGTGCCGCGAGCGGCGCTGCAGCACCTCGCGCCGGTGGTCGAGGAAGGCGCGAAGCACCTCCTTGAGCGAGCAGACCTTCGGCGTGACGCCGTCGATCAGCACGTTCATGTTGAGCGAGAAGCGCACCTCGAGGTCGCTGTTGCGGAAGAGCATCCCCATCATGACGTCGGGCTCGACGTTGCGCGAGCGGGGCTCGAGCACGATGCGCACGTCGTCCGCGCTCTCGTCGCGCACATCGGCCAGCAGCGGTACCTTCTTGGTCTGGATGACCTCGGCCAGCTTCTCGATCAGCTTGGACTTCTGGACCTGGTAGGGGATCTCGGTGACGACGATCTGCCACTGCCCCTTACCGAGCTCCTCCTTCTCCCACCGGCAGCGCAGGCGGAAGGCGCCGCGACCGGTCCGGTAGGTCTCGGCAATGCTCTCGGCGGGTTCGACCACGACGCCGCCGGTCGGGAAGTCGGGACCGGGAATGTAGTTCAGCAGGGTGTCGTCGCGGGCATCCGGCGTCTTGATCAGGTGCAGGCAGGCCTGCACCAGCTCGTCGATGTTGTGCGGCGGAATGTTGGTCGCCATGCCGACCGCGATGCCGGAGGCGCCGTTGGCCAGCAGGTTCGGGAAGGCGGCCGGAAGGACGGCAGGCTCGGTCAGCGTGCCGTCGTAGTTCGGCCGGAAGTCGACGGCGTCCTCGTTCAGGCCCTCAAGAAGCGCCTCGGCCGCCGCGGTCATCCGCGCCTCGGTGTAGCGGGAGGCCGCCGGGTTGTCCCCGTCGATGTTGCCGAAGTTCCCCTGCCCGTCGACCAGCGGGTAGCGCACCGCGAAGCCCTGCGCGAGGCGGGCCATCGAGTCGTAGATCGCGCTGTCGCCGTGCGGGTGGTAGTTACCCATCACGTCGCCGGCGATCTTGGCGGACTTGCGGAACCCCCCGCTGGACGAGAGCCGAAGCTCCCGCATGGCGAAGAGGATGCGGCGGTGGACCGGCTTCAACCCGTCGCGCGCGTCGGGCAGCGCGCGGTGCATGATCGTCGACAGCGCATAGGTCAGGTAGCGCTCGCCGATGGCGCGGCGGAGCGGCTCGCTGAAGTCCTGCGGTGTGGCGTCGGGGTCGGTCGTATCGGCCATGGGCCTTGCCTACACCGGCCGCGATGCATGGTCTAGCGGCTCCGGCGCCTGTGGACACCATCCCTTGCGGCGGGCCGTTTCGGCCACATCCGGAGCCTTCACGGGAACTTTCGCGGCCGGGAATCGCTTCAAAGCTGTTAACATCGCGGTGCTGCTGCCGTGAGCGATCCGTCCGGGGGGACCGACATCGTGACGCGATTTATTGTACTGACTTTCGCCTTTCTCGGATGGGCATTCTGGGAAATGTCCGGCGGCGCCGACTTCGAGCCCGAAAGGTGGCCCGGCCAGGAACTCGTCGCCGATGCCGCCACCGAAAGCGAGCAGCCCGGCCAGAGCGGACCTGCGGAGGCGGATGTCGAGGTGACCCGCGCCTCGTTGACGCCCTTCTCGACCGGTCCGGCCGCCCCCTCAGCCCCGCAAGGCCCCGCCCCCGCCGGCTCCGGCGCGGCCATCACCCAGGCCAGCTTCCAGCAGCCGCCTGAGAACGGGCCGAGCGGCCCGCAGTGGACCTCTGCGGCCGATGCCATCGCCGACCAGATCGCGTTCGAGACCGGCAACGCCCCGCAGCCGGGATCAGCCGAGGTTCAAGGATCCGATCAGGCCGCCACCGTCTACGTCGGCGGCAGCCGCGTGAACATGCGCTCGGGCCCCGGGACCGGCTACGCCGTCCTCGAGACCCTGCCCGAGGGCACCGAGGCCCGCCTCCTGGAACGGCAAGACGGCTGGGCCCGCATCGAGGTCGTCGGCGGCGGAACCGGCTGGATGGCCGACTGGCTGCTCGAAGGGCTCTGACCTCGACGGCACCGCGCGCCCCTGCCATAGGGCGGGCATGGCGAAATCGATCCTCATCACCGGCTGCTCGACCGGCATCGGTAACGACGCGGCGCATACACTCGCGGCGCGCGGCTGGCAGGTCGTCGCCTCGGTCCGCAAGGCTGGGGACGTGGCCAGGCTCACCGAAGAGGGGCTCACCGCGGTCCGTATCGACTACGAGGACCCGCAGAGCATCGCAGAAGGCTTCGCAGCCGCGATGCAAGCCACGGACGGCAAGCTCGACGCGCTCTTCAACAACGGCGCCTATGCCATTCCCGGCCCCCTGGAAGACATCACGCCCGAGGCCCTCAGGGCGATTTTCGAGGCCAACCTCATCGGCTGGCACGACCTCACCCGCCAGGCCATCACGGTCATGCGGCGGCAGGGCTCGGGGCGCATCGTCAATTGCTCCTCGGTTCTCGGACTCGTCGGCGTACGTTGGCGCGGGGCCTATGTCGCGACGAAATTCGCGCTGGAGGGAATGACCGACGTTCTGCGCCAGGAGATGGCCGACGCGGGCATCGATGTCGTCCTGATCGAGCCGGGCCCCATCGATACGCCCTTCCGCGACAACGCGATCCGCCAGTTCGAAAAGTGGATCGACTGGAAGGAGTCCGCCCGCGCGGACCAGTACCGCGAGGGCCTGCTCGACCAGCTCTACACAGGAACTCCCGGCGCGGCGCAGTGGCCGCCCTCGGCGGTCACCAGGTCGCTGATCCGGGCGCTCGAGGCCCGTCGGCCCAAGGCGCGCTACATGGTCACCACGCCCACCACGGCGGCCGCGCTCATGCGTCGGGCCCTGCCCGCGCGGCTCATCGACCGGATCCTCTCGTCGCGCTGACTTGGCATCGCCGCAGGGGCTGCTACATGCGGCCAACGAACAAGGGACAGGCCCAGGATGGCAAACGATCCGCTCTTTCTCGTCGCCGCCGCTGCGGTTCTCGGTGTCGCCGTGATCCTCTTCATGGGGATCGGCAATTTCGGCAAGGGTGGAGACCCGAAGACCTCGAACAAGCTCATGCGCTGGCGTATCATCGGCCAGTTCATCGCGGTGGCGCTGATCCTGATTTTCGTCCTGATCCGCAGGGGAGGCTGAGATGGTCGTACTGTCCAAGATCTACACCCGCACCGGCGACGCGGGCGAGACCGCGCTCGGTAATGGCGCGCGCGTGGCCAAGCACTCGCTCCGGGTGACCGCCTACGGCACCGTGGACGAGACCAACGCGACCGTCGGCCTCGCCCGGCTCCACGCCGAGGGTGAGATGGACGAGCGGCTCGCGGCGATCCAGAACGATCTCTTCGATCTCGGCGCCGACCTCTGCCGACCGGAGATGGAGAAGGACGCCGAGGCGGACTACACGCCGCTCCGCGTCAGCCAGGGCCAGGTGGACCGGCTGGAGGCCGAGATCGATTCGATGAACTCCAACCTGGAGCCGCTGCGCAGCTTCGTGCTGCCCGGGGGCTCGGCCCTCGCCGCACACCTGCACCTCTGCCGGACGGTCTCGCGCCGGGCCGAGCGGATGACGGTGGACCTCGCGACGATGGAGGGCGTGAACCCCGCCGCGATCAGCTACCTCAACCGCCTGTCGGACTGGTTCTTCGTGGCCTCCCGCCTCGCCAATCACGGCGCCGCGGGCGACGTGCTATGGGTCCCAGGCGCCAATCGCTGATCCGGTGCCGCGCCTCGCGCGCCGACCCAGAGCCTTGAAAAATCGGGAAACGCGACGTCGGTTGGCGCTAACGTGACGATTTTGCCCTGTTTCGCGTCGCGTCATCGCGCTACGCCTCTGCCGACCGAAGACAGAGGAGTGTGCGCGCGATGAAGGTGCTTGTGCCCGTGAAACGCGTGATCGACTACAACGTGAAAGTCCGCGTGAAGGCGGATGGCTCCGGGGTCGATCTCGCCAACGTCAAGATGTCGATGAACCCCTTCGACGAGATTGCCGTCGAAGAGGCGATCCGGCTCAAGGAGGCCGGCACCGCCGAGGAGGTCGTCGCGGTTTCCATCGGCGTGAAGCAGGCGCAGGAGACGCTGCGGACCGCTTTGGCCATGGGCGCCGACCGCGCAATCCTCGTGGTCGCCGCCGACGACGTGCACCAGGACATCGAGCCGCTCGCGGTCGCCAAGATCCTCAAGGGCGTCATCGACGAGGAGCAGCCCGGCCTCGTCCTCTGTGGCAAGCAGGCCATCGACAACGACATGAACGCCACCGGCCAGATGCTCTCGGCCCTCCTCGGCTGGAGCCAGGCGACCTTCGCCAGCAAACTCCAGATCGAGGGCGAGAGCGCGACCGTGACCCGCGAGGTCGACGGCGGCCTGCAGACCATCAAGGTCAAGATGCCGGCGATCGTCTCGGTCGACCTGCGCCTGAACGAGCCGCGCTACGCCTCGCTGCCGAACATCATGAAGGCCAAGAAGAAGCCGCTCGAGGAGAAGACGCCCGAGGATTACGGAGTCGATACCGCGCCACGCCTCGAGGTCGTGAAGACCGAGGAGCCCCCGGCCCGCCAGGCGGGCGAGATGGTGCCAGACGTCGACAGCCTCGTCGCGAAACTCAAAGAGAAGGGACTCGTCTGATGGCCGTTCTTCTGCTTGCCGAAATCACCGACGGGCACCTCAACGCCGACGCCACCGGCAAGGCGCTCGCCGCCGCGAAGACGCTTGGCGACGTGCACCTGCTCTGCGCGGGCGGCAATGTCTCCGACGCCGCCACCGAAGCGGCGAAGCTCGGCCCCGCCAAGGTCCTGAAGGCCGAGGACGCGGCCCTCGACCATCGCCTGGCCGAGACCACGGCGGACCTCATCGTCTCGCTCGCCGGCGACTACGACCACATCGCGGCACCGGCCACGACCGACGCCAAGAACATCATGCCGCGCGTGGCCGCGCTGCTCGACGTCATGGTGATCTCCGACGTCTCCGGCATCGTCGACGCCGACACCTTCGAGCGGCCGATCTACGCGGGTAACGCCGTGCAGACCGTCAAGAGCTCCGACGGCAAGAAGGTCTTCACGATCCGCACTTCCTCCTTCGATGCCGGTGAGGCAGGTGGCGAGGCCGCGGTCGAGGACGTCTCGGTTCCTGGCGCCTCCGGCCTCTCCGAGTGGGTCGAGGACACTGTTGCCGAAAGCGACCGCCCCGAGCTGACGTCCGCCGGCATCGTCGTCTCCGGCGGCCGCGGCATCGGCTCCGAAGAGAACTTCGAGATCGTCGAGAAGCTCGCCGACAAGCTCGGTGCCGCCGTCGGCGCGTCGCGCGCCGCGGTCGACTCGGGCTACGCACCCAACGACTGGCAGGTCGGCCAGACCGGCAAGGTCGTGGCGCCGGACCTCTACATCGCAGTCGGCATCTCGGGGGCGATCCAGCACCTCGCCGGGATGAAGGACAGCAAGGTCATCGTCGCGATCAACAAGGACGAAGAGGCGCCGATCTTCCAGGTCGCCGACTACGGCCTTGTCGCCGACCTTTTCGAAGCAGTGCCGGAGCTGACCAGCAAGCTCTGACGCTAGCCGCTTTCGTGTTGAGGCCCGTCGCTCACGCGGCGGGCCTTTTCATGTCGAGCATCCCGTCGAGGTACGGACCGAGCGCCTCCGCCGCCTGATCGTGCGCCGCCGGCCCCAACATCTAGGCCGCCGCCGACCTTTCCGTCTCGCTGTGAACCATCTCGTCCCGCCGGGCCGCACAGGTCGCCGCGTCCGGCGTCACCTTCAGGACCGCGAAGGCCAGCGGCGCGACCTCCTCGATCATCTCGGCGGTGACGAAGAGGGGCTCCTCCCAGCCCCCGCCCCGGTCGGGTGAATGACCCGCAAACCAGAGAAGCAAGGGCGCCACCGGCATTTGCGCCAGGAACTCCCGCATCCGCACGCACCAGATCCGCTGAAGCTCCCCGCGGACGATGGCGAAACGGTGCGGGCAGGTGGCATGGAGAACCATCAACATGTGCTTCGTGAAGACGAAATCCGCGAAATCGACCTCGCAGTAGAGCTCCCTCAGGAATTCCGTCGCCCTGACGAAGCGATCGTTGCGGCGGGGATGCACGGTGTAGAAGCGGTTCGACAGGTTGTGAGCACCGGTCACCTCGATCACCATGATGCGCGCCTCGCGGCAGGCCGTCACGACCGCATTGTCACCCAGGTGGGCCCCGATGGAGGCGTTGGCGATCCCGAGATTCACGCAGGGCAGACCGTACCGCTCCTGCACCAGTGCCGGATAGGGCCGGGGCAGGAACTTTCCGAAGGTCTCTGTCCCGCCGACGAAGGCGACATGACGCCCGTCCACCGGCGGATGCGGCCCCCGGAAGACCAGCCGGGAGCCGCCGTAGCTCCGCAAATCGTAATCGAGCTCCTTCGCTCCGATGCTGTGGGTCTCCATCGGTCACGCCGCCGCTTTTCCACCTTTGCTCCTGGATTCGCGCATATGTCTTGCCCACGCGTTAAAGCTCGCAGTCGAGACGATCTTTAGCGGTCCCGCGCCCTTGCTCACCCCCGGCGGCCCCTCATAAGGTCGCCGCAATCAGCGAAGGACCGGATCGGCATGGATATCAAAACGGTGGGCGTCGTGGGCGCCGGGCAGATGGGCAACGGGATCGCCCATGTCTTCGCCCTCGCGGGCTACGAGGTCATGCTGACCGACATCAGCCAGGACGCCCTCGATGCGGGTCTCGCCGTCATCCGAAAGAACCTCGACCGGCAGGTCTCGCGCGAGAAGATCGGCGCCGAGGAGCGGGACGTCGCCCTCGGCCGCATCTCCACCACCCTCACGCTGACCGACCTCGGGCAGACCGACCTCATCATCGAGGCCGCGACGGAGCGTGAGACGGTGAAGACCGCGATCTTCGAGGACCTCGTTCCGCACCTGAAGCCCGAGACTATCCTGACCTCGAATACCTCCTCGATCTCGATCACGCGGCTCGCCTCGCGCACCGACCGGCCCGGGAAGTTCATGGGCTTCCACTTCATGAACCCGGTCCCGGTCATGCAACTCGTAGAACTCATCCGCGGTATCGCGACCGACAAGGAGACCTTCGACGCCCTGCACGGCGTGGTCGAAACGCTCGGCAAGACCGCCTCGACCTCCGAGGACTTCCCCGCCTTCATCGTCAACCGCATCCTGATCCCGATGATCAACGAGGCGATCTACACGCTTTACGAGGGTGTGGGCTCCGTCTCATCCATCGACCGGGCGCTGAAGCTCGGGGCCAACCATCCGATGGGCCCGCTCGAGCTGGCCGACTTCATCGGCCTCGACACCTGCCTAGCCATCATGAACGTCCTGCACGACGGGCTGGCGGACACCAAGTACCGCCCCTGCCCGCTGTTGGTGAAATACGTCGAGGCCGGGTGGCTGGGCCGAAAGACGAAGCGCGGCTTCTACGATTACTCGGGCGAGGAGCCTGTACCGACGCGCTAGCGCCGCCAGCCCTCGGCGAAATCGACCCGGGCGCAGCCCGCGAGGCGCGCCACCCGCTCCAGCTCCGACACCAGACGCGCCTCCCGCCCGACGCCGAGCGATCCCCCGCGCTCGGGCCAGTAGGCGCGAACGGCCAGGATCTCCCCGTCCCGCTTCATGTCGATGCGACCGACGGGGCGGAGCCCCTCAAGCACCGGGAAGACGTAGTAGCCGTAGCGCCGCTTCGGCTCCGGCACGACAATCTCGATCCGGTAGCTGAAGCCGAACAGGCGCTCGGCCCGCGCGCGGTCGCGCAGCGCCGGATCGAAGGGCGACAGGATACGGACTCGCTGCCCTGCCGCCGGCGCGGGCGCGTCGGCGAGCCCCGGCACGGCGTAGCACCTCCGGCGCGTCCCGTCGGCGAGCTCGATCTCGACCTCCTCCACGCGGCCCTGTGCCAGGGCACCCGCGCACCACCGCTTGGCCTCCTCCGGCGTGACGATGTCGAAGAAGGCGCGCAGCTCGCCCGAGGTCCCGAAGCCCAGCCGCTCCAGCGCCGCGCTCATCGCCCAGTCGACGCTCTCTTCCTCCGTGGGGTGCCAGGCGAGCACCTGCTCCGGGATTACCCTCTCCGTCAGATCGTAGACCTTCCGAAAGCCCACGCGGTCCGCCACGGCCAGCTCTCCCGACCGCCAGAGGTACTCCAGCGCGGTCTTCGAGGGATGCCAGTTCCACCATCCGGCACCGCCGCGCTCTTCTCCCTCGCCCACGTCGGCAGAGGTCACGGGCCCGTGCGCCGCGATCTGGTCGAGCACCGCGTCAAAGCGATGGGCGTAGCCCTCGCGTCGCCACTTGGGCCAACGCCGGTCCATGTGAGCCCGGTCGCGCGCGAACTTGAGCCGCCAGTGGGGGTAGAACTGGATCGGCACGACCGAGGCGTCGTGGGTCCAGTGCTCGAAGACCGCGCGCTGCCGGAGGAGCTTCAGCAGCGCCTCGGGCCGGTACTGCTGGCGCCGGGACCAGAGGATCAGGTCGTGCGCCCGCGCCACGGTGTTCACCGAATCCACCTGCACGAAGCCAAGGGCCCGGATGACCTCGGCCAGCGGCTCGCCGCGGCCGGGCCCGGAGGGCGGCCCCAGCAGCAGGTGCCGATCCAGGAAATGCGCCCGTGCTGCCGCGTTGCCCAAGACCGGTTTCACGCTGCCTCCCATATCCGGCTCCAATTCCGCACCCTTCGCCTTGGAAATGCGCGTCACTGCGCGTATCTCGGGGCGATGGCCAAGAAGACCGAGAGCGACAAGAACTACAAGGTGATCTCCGAAAACCGGAGGGCACGCTACGAC
The DNA here is from genome assembly GCF_008710275.1 of Histidinibacterium aquaticum. GTDB lineage: Bacteria > Pseudomonadota > Alphaproteobacteria > Rhodobacterales > Rhodobacteraceae > Oceanicola > Oceanicola aquaticus. The sequence continues at coordinate 533,142 of NZ_VYQE01000004.1, read as the reverse complement.
TATTCGATCGAGGAGGATCTCGAGGTCGGCATCGTGCTGACCGGGTCGGAGGTCAAATCGCTGCGCACCGGCCAGTCCAACATCGCCGACAGCTACGTCGCCGTGGAGGAGGCCGAGCTCTGGCTCGTCAACGCCTACATCGCTCCCTATCCCCAGGCCATGTTCGGTCACGAGGAGCGCCGCCGCCGCAAGCTGCTCGCCTCCAAGCGCGAGATAGCGCGGATGTGGAACGCGACCCAGCGGCAGGGCATGACCATCGTGCCGCTCGTGCTCTACTTCAACCACAAGGGCATCGCGAAGCTGAAGGTCGCCACCGCCAAGGGCAAGCGCGCGCCGGACAAGCGCGCGACCGAGGCCAAGCGCGACTGGCAGCGCCAGAAGCAGCGCCTGCTCAAGGAGCACTGACCGGGGCGCGCTTGCCACGCCAACGCCCGCGCGCTAGCAAGCACCGACCCGGACAAAGGGAGGACCGGACCCCGTGACCGACGATCCCAGGACCCTCGTTTCCGCGAAATGGCTCGCCGCTCACCTGCGGGATCCCGATCTTCGGATCATCGACGGCTCGTGGTACCTGCCCGACATGCAGCGCGACGCCAGGGCGGAGTACGAGGCCGCCCATATCCCCGGCGCCCGCTTCGTCGATCTGGACGATCTGTCCGACCACCGGTCGGAGCTGCCGCACATGGCCCCGCCGACCGAGAAGTTCATGTCCCGAATGCGGGCCCTCGGGATCGGCGACGGTCACCAGGTCGTCGTCTACGATGGCGCCGGCATGTTCTCCGCCGCGCGTTTCTGGTGGCTCTTCCGGCTGATGGGCAAGACGGACTGCGCCGTGCTCGACGGCGGCCTGCCGAAGTGGCAAGCCGAGGGGCACCCGGTCGAGGACTCGGAGCCCGTGATCCGCGACCGCCACATGACGACCCAGCGCCAGAACCAAATCGTCAAGGACGTCACGCAGGTCGCCTCGGCCTCCAAGCTGGGCGACTGGCAGATTGCCGACGCCCGCAGCCCCGGCCGCTTCACCGGCTCGGAGCCCGAACCCCGTCCCGGCATGACCTCCGGCCACATTCCCGGCAGCCGCAACGTCCACTACCGCAGCCTGCTCAAGGACGACGGCACGATGAAGGACGCGGCTGGCCTCCGCGCCGCCTTCGAGAAGGCGGGCATCGACCTCGACCGCCCGGTCATCACCACCTGCGGCTCCGGCGTGACCGCCGCCATACTCAGCCTCGCGCTGGAGCGCCTGGGCCACCCGCAACACGCGCTCTACGACGGCTCATGGGCCGAATGGGGCGATTCCGACCTTCCCGCAGAGACAGGAGACGCCTGATGCTGGAGCATCTCAAGGACCAGCCCGCCGACAAGATCCTCTCCCTCGCCGCCGCCTACAAGGCCGATCCGCGCGAGCAGAAGATCGACCTGGGCGTCGGCGTCTACAAGAACGCCAAGGGCGTGACCCCGGTAATGCGCGCCGTGAAGGAAGCCGAGGCCCGGATTCTCGCCGAACAGCAGACCAAGGCCTACACCGGCCTTGCGGGCGACCCGGCCTTCGCCGACGCCATGGTCGACCTCGTGCTCGGGGGCACCGTCGAGCGTGACCGCATCGCCGCCCTCGCCACCCCCGGAGGCACCGGCGCCTGCCGGCAGGGCTTCGAACTCGCGCGCCTCGCCAAGCCCGACGTCCGCGTCTGGCACTCTGCGCCGACCTGGCCCAACCACCTCTCGATCCTCAAGTTCATGGGGGTGGAGGCGAAGCCCTACCGCTACTTCGACGAAGAGACCGCCCTCGTCGATTTCGAAGGCATGATGGAGTACCTGCAGGGCGTGGCCCAAGGCGACGTCGTCCTGCTGCACGGCTGCTGCCACAACCCGACCGGCGCCAACCTCACCTCCGAGCAGATCGACCGCGTGACCGCGCTCCTGACCGAGAAGGGCGCGATGCCGATGATCGACATCGCCTATCAGGGCTTCGGCGACGGGCTGGAGGCCGACGCCGCCGCGACCCGCGCCATCGCCTCACGCGTGCCGGAGTGCCTGATCGCGGCCTCCTGCTCCAAGAACTTCGGGATCTACCGCGAGCGGACCGGCCTGCTGATGGCGATCTCCGCCGAGGCCGGACAGACCAAGACGACGCAGGACAACATGAACTTCCTGAACCGTCAGACCTATTCCTTCCCGCCCGATCACGGCGCTCGGGTCGTGGCGACGATCCTCAACGACCCCGAGTTGCGGGCGGACTGGGAAGCCGAGCTGGAAGAGGTCCGGACCGGCATGCTCGCCCTGCGCGAACAGCTCGCCGCCGAACTGGCCCGGCTCACCAACACCGACCGCTACGCCTTCATCGCCCGGCACCGCGGCATGTTCTCGCGCCTAGGTGTCAGTCCCGAGATGGTCGAGCGGCTTCGCGAGGATCATGCGATCTACATGGTGGGCGACAGCCGAATGAACATTGCCGGTCTTAACGCCGAGACCGTGCCGGTCCTCGCCCGCGCCATCGTCGAGGCCGAGAAAGCGGGCTGACCCCGCCGCGGGATCAGCGGGCGCTTCGGGTAAAGAGATGGGGATGCAGCCGCGTCCCCTTTCCGAACAAGGTGTCCTGCGAAAGCCCGATTCCATTCAGGATCGCCTCCAGCTCACGGGCGTCCAGCGGCGCTTCGGCAGCGGCGGGCGGCTCGTACCGCGTGGCGGGCCCGTCCGCGAAAGGCTCGGGCGTACCGTCAGGATCGCGGTGCGACAGACGACGGCGCACCGCGTCCGCGTCGCGGTAGAGGTGAAAGGCCCACTGTTCGGGCCCGCCTCTGCCTACCGTCCACCGCAGATAGATCACGTCCCTGCCCGGCAGCTGCTCCGACAGTGAGGCCGAGAGGAACGAAATCCCCTCCATCTGCTCCCGCATTTCGATCAGGGTCCAGTCCGGTGCGGCGACCAGGGTCGAGATCCGGATGTCGTCCTCTCCCGGCACGGCCGGGCCGGAGGTGCCCGGCTGAACCAAGAGATCCGGAAGGCGGGGCGTGTCCGGCAGCGCAAGGAATCGCCATCGCGGTCCGGGCGCCGATGCCGGATGCGCCGGCGCCGCGGCAGGGGCGTCGGTCTCGGCCATGTGGCGGGCGATGGCGCGCGCAACGTCGGCCTGCGAGCATGCCACGAGAATTGCGTCCTGGTAGCCGAATGTTGAGGTCGTGCGTGTCATGGCATCTCGGCAACAAGGTCGGGGCAAGGGGCCGCCGCGGCGACTCGCGGCAAGCTGGCCTGCCGGTTCGGCCCCGAGCGGGCAGGACTATGACCATTTCCGGCCTGGCTGTTGCAATCGGCCACAAGAATGATACATGCCATTCTTGAAATGTATTAGAGGAGACCTCCGATGTTCCGCCGCCACTCCCCCTCCAACGGGCCCGCCTCCCCCGCCGTCGAGGGCTTCTACGACGACGCCTCGGGCAGCGTGCAGTACGTGGTCTGGGATCCACAGACCCGCGCCGCCGCGCTGATCGACGTGGTGCTCGACTTCGACACCTCCGCCGCCCGGACCCGCACCGACAGCGCCGCGGAGATCCTGGACTTCGTCCGGGAAGAGGGGCTGGACCTGCGCTGGATCCTCGACACCCATCCCCACGCCGACCACATGATGGCCTCGGCCTGGCTCAAGGAGCAGACCGGCGCGCCCAACGCGATCGGCGAGAAGGTCCGCGACATCGCTGCGCTCTGGAGCGATCTCTACAACCTCCCGGGCGTCTTCGATCCAGACCGGGACTTCGACCGCCTGCTCTCCGACGGCGAGACGCTGGAACTGGGCGAACTCGAGATCCGGGTAATGTTCTCCCCGGGCCACACGCTGGGCTCCATCACCTACGTCGTCGGCGATGCCGCCTTCGTCCACGACACCCTGATGCACGTCGACGCCGGCACGACCCGGGCCGACTTCCCCGGCGGCTCATCCGCGGTGCTCTACCGCTCGCTCATGGCGCTCCTGGACCTTCCGGACGAGACGCGCCTCTTCGTCGGCCACGACTATCCGCCGGTCGGCGACCGCACCGATCCGGCCTGGGAAGCGACAGTTGCCGAGCACCGCGCGAGGAACAAGCACCTGGGCGGCGGCGTCTCGGAAGAGCAGTTCCGCAAGATTCGGGACGAGAGGGACGCCACACTGTCCCTGCCCGACCGCATGCTGCACGCTTTGCAGGTGAACCTCCGGGGCGGGCGCCTGCCCGACGCCGAAGCGGACGGAAACGTCTACTTCAAGATCCCCGCAAACCGGTTCGAGAAAGGATAAGTCATGAAGATCGAGGAAACCGAGGGCGGCACGCTCGAAACCTGGGACGCCGACGAGGTCGAGGCCGGCCTGGAGGCCGGGGAGATCGTGCTGATCGACGTGCGGACGCCGCAGGAATACATGGTCGAGCACGTCCACGGGGCGCTGCTCATGCCCATGGCATTCTTCCGGCCGGAGACCCTGCCGGGAGAAACCGAGAAGAAGCTGGTCTTCCACTGCGGCTCCGGCGTCCGCTCCGAAAAGGTGGCCCGCCGCGTCCTGGAAAACGGGCGCCCCGTGGTGCGCCACCTCGGCGGCGGCTTCGCGGCCTGGAAGCAGGCGAAGAAGGCCTACGTCGGCACCGACATGGCCTCGGGGGCGCCCAAGAAGATGGGGTGAGCCCCGGGGGCGTCCAAATTTGGACGCATGGGTAAACTCTTGTTTTCGCTTATCTATGGCGAAAGGCCGGGCTGAAGCCCGGCCTACGCATTTTTCCCGTAGGCCGGGCTTCAGCCCGGCCATGACCCTTCCCAAGACCCCAACAAAAAGCCCGGGCGCGAACGCCCGGGCAGTTGAGCTCAAAGCTGACAGGAAGGAGGGTCAGCCTTTCGCGAACTCGGGGTAGGCTTCCATGCCTAGCTCCATGGTATCGAGGCCGGCGATCTCGGTCTCTTCCGAGACGCGGATGCCCATCAGGCCGCGAAGGATGATCCACACCACGAGGCTGACCACGAAGACGAAGATGCCGATGGCCGCGAAGCCCACGATCTGCGTCACGAAGTTCGTGCCCTCGGTGTAGAACGGAACCGCGAGCGTGCCCCAGAAGCCGGCGAAGAGGTGGACCGGAATGGCGCCCACGACGTCGTCGATCTTCATCTTGTCGAGCATCGGCACCGTTAGCACCACGATCACGCCACCCACGGCACCGATCCAGAGCGCCCCGAAGAGCGAGGGATCGAGCGGACCGGCGGTGATCGAGACCAGGCCGGCGAGCGCGCCGTTGAGCACCATGGTCAAGTCGACCTTGCCGTACATCACCTGGGTGAGGATCAGCGCGGCCACCGCACCGGCCGAAGCGGCCATGTTGGTGTTGGCGAAGATCCGGCCCACGTCGGTGATGTCGCCCACCGTACCGGCCGCGAGCTGCGAGCCGCCGTTGAAGCCGAACCAGCCGAGCCACAGGATGAAGGTACCCAGAGTGGCGAGGGCGAGGTTCGAGCCCGGGTAGGGCACGACCCGACCGTCGACGAAGCGGCCCAGACGCGGACCCAGCACGATGGCACCGGCCAGCGCGGCGAAGCCACCTGCGGCGTGCACCAGGGTCGAACCGGCGAAGTCGGAGAAGCCCATCTCGGCCAGCCAGCCGCCGCCCCACTGCCAGGAGGCTTCGATCGGGTAGATGAAGCCGGTCAGCACGACGACGAAGATCAGGAAAGGCCACAGCTTGATGCGTTCGGCCAGCGTCCCGGAGACGATCGACGCCGTCGTGGCGCAGAACATCAGCTGGAAGAAGAAGTCCGACGCGACGGAGGCGTAGTCCAGGCTGGCATCGCCGGCGCCCAGCCCGACGGGCTCCAGCGCGGTGATGATGAAGAACGGACCGAGGTAGTCCTCGACCAGCCATTCACCCGGGTACATCAGGTTGAAACCGACCAGCCAGTACATGATGCCGGCGATCGAGAAGAGCCCGATGTTCTTGGTCAGCTGGGTCGTCACGTTCTTCGACCGGACGAGACCGGCCTCGAGCATGGCGAAGCCCGCCGCCATCCACATGACGAGGAAGCCGCCGATGAGGAACAGCAGCGTCGTCATGATGTAGGGGCCGATCTCGTCGAACCCGGGGGCCGCGGCTTCCGCGCCCTCGGCGTCGACCGCGTCGGCAACCTCTTCAGCCGCCTCGCCGGCGGCATCCGCGGTCTCTTCCGCGGCTTCCTCGACCGCGTCACCCGCGGCTTCGGCGCCTTCCTCGATGGCCTCTCCGGTCGCTTCCGCGCCTTCCTCGACCGCCTCGGCCCCTTCTTCGACCTCTTCGGCCGCTGTATCGTCCTGGGCCCAGGCCACGTCGGGCGTCACCGCCCACGAGGCGAGGGCCACGAAGAGCGCTGCGAGCCAAATCTTGAAGATATTCATTGTCCCGTTACTCCCGTTTCCGGCCATCTCAGAGCGCGTCGTCATTGGTCTCACCCGTGCGCACGCGCAGAGCGCTCTCGACATCGAGGACGAACACCTTGCCGTCGCCGATCTTGTCGGTCTTGGCCGTCGAGGCGATGGTCGTGACCACCTGCTCGGCCATGGCGGCCGGCACGACGATCTCGAGCTTCACCTTCGGCACGAAGTTCACGGCGTATTCGGCACCGCGGTAGATTTCGGTGTGTCCGGACTGAGAGCCGAAGCCCTTGATCTCGGTCACCATCATGCCGCGTACGCCGATGGCGGTGAGCGCTTCGCGCACCTCCTCCAGCTTGAACGGCTTGATCGTTGCTATGATGAGTTTCACGATCTTCCCCTTGCGAGTGGTCCCAGGGCGACCCGCGTGTGCCGGGGCCGCTCGGGGGCCAAAAGGGCGCGCCGGGGGCCCCGGAACAAGCAATGGGGCCTCAAATGGCCGACGCCGGGGCGGCGTTCCTGCTCATTTTTTATACATTTTAGGCTTTCTGCCTTCAGATTAGGCATCTGAAAAAGTGACGCAAGGCGACTCCTGCGCCTCTACATCCAAGGCCGGGCGCGATATGGTACGCCGCAATAAACGAGGCAGCCCCAAGGGCGGAGCAATGAGCGGAAACGGTAGGAAGCGGCCGCCACTGGTGGCCGAGCGTCGCACGGCGAACCGTGCGACTCCGAAAAAGACGACCACTCCCCGCGGCCGCAAGACGGCACGGCGCAAGCCCCGGCGGCAGGCGCCCCGCGGCCCGCTGGGCTGGATCGCCGCCTTCTTCGGCGGGATCGTCCGCTGGATCTTCAAGCTGATCTGGGGCGTGGGCTGGCGCATGGGCGCCGCGGTGGCGGTGATCATCGGCCTGGGCGTGGTCTACTACGCCTCCACCCTGCCCCCGATCGAGACGCTGGTGGACGCCCGCACCCGCGGGTCCGTCACCATGCTCGACCGCGATGGCGAGGTCTTCGCCTGGCGCGGCGACCAGTTCGGCGGGATGGTCACCGCCGACGAAGTCTCGCCCCATCTCCACAATGCGGTCGTGGCGACGGAGGACCGCCGATTCTACCGGCACTTCGGCATCTCGCCGCGCGGCGTGGCCTCTGCGGTGCGCATCAACCTGCGCGAGGGGCGCGGGCCGCTCTCGGGTCACGGCGGCTCGACCATCACCCAGCAGACCGCGAAGCTCCTCTGCCTCGGCCGGCCCTATGACCCCGAGCAGTGGGAGACCGAGCGCGAGTACGAGGCCGACTGCCGCCGCACGACCCTCTGGCGCAAGGCGCAGGAGGCCGTCTACGCGCTGGCGATGGAGGTCAAGTACTCCAAGGAGGAGATCCTCTCGCTCTACCTCAACCGCGCCTACCTCGGTGAAGGCACCACCGGCTTCGAGGCCGCCGCCCAGCGCTACTTCGGCAAGTCCGCGCGGGAGGTGAACGAGGCCGAGTCGGCGATGCTGGCGGGCCTGCTCAAGGCGCCTTCGACCTATGCGCCCACCAATAACCTCGCACGGGCGCAGGACAGGGCGAACCTCGTCCTCGGCCTGATGGAAGACCAGGGCTACCTCACCGCCGAAGACGCACAGGAGGCGCGCGACAACCCCGCCCGCCTCTCCAGCGCCGCCGAGGGGCGCGCGGGCGGCTATTTCGCCGACTGGGTGATGGCCTCGGGGCCGGAGTTCTACACCCGCAACACCACCGAGGACGTGACCATCCGCACCACCCTCGACCCGGCGATCCAGCGGGCGGCGGAAGAAGCGCTGGTGGAGATTTTTGAGAACAAGGTGCGCGAAGGCTCCGACGCGCAGGCGGCCATTGTCGTGATGTCGGCGGACGGCGCCGTGCGCGGCATGGTCGGGGGCCGCGACATCCGCGCGAGCGGCGCCTTCAACCGCGCCACGCAGGCGCTGCGGCAGACGGGATCGTCCTTCAAGCCGTTCATCTACGCCACCGCGCTGGAGATGGGCTTCTCGCCGCTCGACACGGTGGAAGACGCACCTTTCTGCATGCAGATCCCAGGGTCCGGACAGTGGTGCCCCTCGAACTATTCCAACAGCTATCGCGGGCCGGTCACCCTGACCGAGGCGCTGACCCACTCGCTCAACATTCCGGCGGTGAAGATCTCGGAGGAGGTCGGGCGAGAGCTCGTCGCGGAGGTCGCCACCCAGTTCGGCATCGAGAGTGACATCGCCCAGGGGCCGGCCATGGCGCTCGGCGCATCGGAATCGACCTTGCTCGAGATGACCGGCGCCTATGCCGGCCTGCTGAACGGCGGCTCGGCGGTTCTGCCCTACGGCCTGGTCGAACTTCACGTCCAGGGCGAGCCTGACCCGGTGATGGAGACCACGGGCGGCATCCGCGAGCGGGTGATCCGCGAGACCTCGGCCCGCCAGACCATCTGGATGATGAGCCAGGTCGTGCAGGACGGCACGGGCGCGCGCGCCGCGCTCCCCGGATGGGAAGTGGCGGGCAAGACCGGCACGACCCAGGCCAACCGCGACGCCTGGTTCATCGGCTTCACCGCCGACTACGTGGTCGGCGTCTGGATGGGCTACGACGACAACACGCCGCTCTCCGGCGTTACCGGCTCGGGCCTGCCCGCGGAGATCTGGCACGAGACCATGATGCGCGTGACCGAGGGCATGACGCCGCGCCCGCTGCCCATGCAGCCGCCCGAGGGGCGCTCCGGCAACCGCCTGGGCGCAAGCAGCGGCAACGTGAACGTCGAGGCGGAGGCAGAGGTCGCGGAACAGGTCCTGCAGGACGTTCTCCGCGGCATCCTGAGCCAGTAAAGCGAAAGGGGCGTCAATCGGCGCCCCTCGTTCTTTCGTCTGGTCCGACTGACGCCCTGGCGCTCAGTCCTCGGCGACCTCGGCGACCGGGTGGGTGCAACGATCGTAGCGGAAGGCGTAGCCGTCCCAGATCATGAAGAGCCCGTCGTCCTCGGCCGCGTCCATGAGCATGACGCGCTCGGTCCAGAGCTCACCCTCGTCGCCGGAGCACTCCAGGGTGAAGAGATCCGCCGACATGTCGACGATATTGACCGGCTGGGTCATCCGGCATTCCATGCCGACGCCGTAGAAGATGCCGTCCTCGATCCGCACCGCGCCGCCGTCCACGCCGATCAGGCCGCAGTCCGCGTTGGCCGACTGGCGGTAGGTGCCGTCGTAGCCCTGCGCCGACGCGAGCCCGGGCAGGAGGGCGAGGCTCAGGAGCAGTCCTCTCACGAGAGGTCGGCGATCAGCGCGTCGATGTTGCCGCCCCGGCGGTCGAGCATCGCGCCGATCTCGGTCCGCTCGGAGAGCAGCATGTTCACGCCCTCGATGATGATGTTGAAGAACGCGTTGCGACCCGACCGGTCCGAGACGTGGAAGTCCACGCGGAAGGGATCCTCGCCGCGCAGGTAGGCGGTGGTCTGGACCTCGACGAAGTTGTTCACCACGCGCGCGTCCTCGACCACGACTTCGCCGCCGATGAACTCGCGGAAGCGCGAGCCGTATTTCTGCGCGATGTAGCGCCGGAAGACCCGCGTGAATTGCTCTCGCTGCTGCGGCGTGGCCACCCGCGCGTCGGCCCCGAGGGCATAGAGCGCGATGGTCGGCACGTCGGCGTAGCGGTCGAAGATCTGCGCGAAACGGTCGATCATCTGCGCCTCGGAGACGCCGGAAGCGATAACCTGGTTCACCTCGGCCACGAGGCCGTCGACCATGGACCGCGCCTGGGACGTGGTCACGGCGAAGGCCGGCATCGGCAGGACGGTCGCGCCCAGCGCGGCGGCGCCGGAGGCGAGGAAGAGACGGCGTCCGGGCTCTCGGGTCATTGGGGCAGCTCCTCGTAGGGATCGATGGCGTAGGGATCGATGGCATATGGATCGGCGGCGTAGGGATCTATCTGGGTCTCCCCGGCCTCTTCGCCAAGTTCGAACCGGCGGTTCTGCAGGTAAAGCAGTCGTGTCTGTGCGTAACTGTCCGCGCTGTCGTAGAGAATCTCGTCGTAGGTATTGCCGAAATCACCCCGCTCCACGACGATCTCGCCGGCCCGCGCCGCGGTGGAGTAGCGCAGCTGCGCGTCGGTGCCGACGCTGTCGAGCGGGTTGAAGACAAGGTCGACGACCTCGCCCACGGCGTCGCGCTCGGTCGAGGGGCCGATAAGCGGCAGCTCCAGGTAGGCGCCCTCGGGCACGCCCCAGACCGCGAGCGTCTGGCCGAAGTCCGACGACTGCTCGGGCAGGCCCATGTCGCCGGCCCAGTCCACCAGGCCGCCCATACCGATCGTCGTGTTGATGATGAATCGCATGGTGTTCTGCGCCGCCGCCTGGCCGTCGCCCTGCAGCACGTTGTTCACCACCATGCCCGGCAGGCTCGCGTTGTCCGAGAAGTTCACCACCCAGTCGTAGCTGCCGTCGGGCGCCGCTTCGGTCAGGCGGCTGGCCGGCCGCAGGACGGCCCGGTCGAGCCCCTTGTTGAAGGCGTGCCAGTCGCGATTGACCGACTCGTAGGGATCGTTGAACTCCGCGCCCGACTGCGGCGCGGTACAGGCCGCCGTCAGCGCGAGGGCGAGCGGGGCCAGCACCCGGAGCACTTTGCGGGGGGCGGAACTGAGGGAATGCGTCACGTGAACCGCCTTCCGGCTGAGGTGGGTTTCGCGGGGGCGCGCGTCGGCGCCGACATTCCCGTGAAACAGAAGATTTACCGCCTCATGTCAATACATCCACCGGACTTGATCGGAAGATGGCGATTGGACGCGCATGGCACAGGAGGACCTCCGCCGCGGCCGGGAGAGGCTGCGCGCCGCTCTCCGCGAGGATCGGGGCGCGTTCCGCACGGTGGCGCTCGTCAGCCTCGCGGTGAACCTGCTGATGCTGACCGGGCCGGTCTACATGCTCAACGTCTACGACCGCGTGCTGTCGTCCGGCTCGGTCGAGACGCTGGTCGCGCTCTCCGGACTGGCGCTCTTCCTCTACGCGATGATGGGCCTGCTCGACGGGGCGCGCGGACGGATAATGGTCCGCGCCGGGGCCCGGATGCAGGCCCGGCTCGACGGTCGCGTCTTCCGGGCGGTCCTCCGGCAGCCCCGCCCCGGGGGCCCGCCGGACCTGGAGGCGCTGCGCCGGCTGATCGCCTCCCCGGTGATGACGGCGGGGTTCGACCTGCCCTTCGTGCCGCTCTTCCTCGGGGCGATCTTTCTGCTCCATCCGCTACTCGGTGCGCTGGCGGTGGGCGGTGCCGTCGCGGCGCTCGCCCTGACCGCGGCCAACCGGCGGTCGAGCCTCGGGCTGTTGACCCGCGCGGAGGCGCTGGGGCGCGAAGCGGACCGCCGCGGCGTCCGGCTGCGGGAGGAGCACGAGGTCGTGCAGGCACTGGGCATGGCGCGTTCGGCGGAGGCGCATTGGGCCGCGTATCGTGCGGAGGCGCTCGCGACCGCCACGCAGGCGGCGGAGGTCAACGGGCTCTACGGAACCACCGGGCGGACGGTTCGGCTGATCCTGCAATCCGCCATGCTGGGGCTCGGCGCCTGGCTCGTGCTCCGCCAGCAACTCTCGCCGGGCGCGATGATCGCCGGGTCGATTCTGCTCAGCCGAGCGATGATGCCGGTCGAGACGATCCTGGGGCAGTGGAGCCTCGTGCAGCAGGCACAGGAGGCACGCGACCGGCTGGCGCGGCTGCTGGCGGAGAATGAGCCGCGGCGTCGGCACCCGCCCCCGAAGCGTGGTCCGCTGGTGATCGAGGGGCTGAGCGTCGTCCCTCCCGGCCGGACCGAACCGGCGCTGCGCGGTGTTTCGTTTCGCCTTGCCCCGGGCCGCGCGCTGGGTGTCATCGGCCCGGTCGGCTCCGGAAAGTCGGCGCTCGCCAAGGCGCTCGCCGGGGCCTGGAGCCCCGCCTCCGGCAGCGTTCGCCTCGGTGGCGTGGACCTGTCGCGATACGGAGACGACGCGCCGGGCGACTGCCTCGGATACCTGCCGCAGCGCGTCGCCTTGTTCGAGGGCACGGTGCGGGAAAATATCGCCCGGCTCGCCCCCGACGCCGAGGATCACGCCGTGTCGCGGGCCGCGCGCACCGCCGGGGCGCACGAGTTCATCCTGCGTATGCCAGAGGGCTACGACACCCGGATCGGCGGAACGGGGCCCGGTCTCTCGGGCGGACAGATGCAGCGCATCGGGCTTGCCCGGGCGCTCTACGGCGACCCGGCCCTCGTCATCCTCGACGAGCCGAACGCGCACCAGGGCGATGCCGGGACCCGGTCGCTCAATGCGGCGATCCGCGAGCTGAAGGCGGCGGGCGCCTGCGTCGTGGTCACGGCGCACCGCCCCGGCGCGATCGAGGAATGCGACCTGCTGCTCGCGCTCGACGGCGGCCGCGTCCGCGCGCTCGGCCCGCGGGAGCAGGTCCTGCGCGAGGTGCTCGATCGCCCCGGCGGGCCGGGGCTCCGCTCGGCCACAGCGCGATGAGCGGCACCTCCGCCTATTCCCTGCGCGGGCCGACGCGGCTCGTCCTGCTGGTCCTTGCGGTGGTCATCGGCGGCGCGGGAAGCTGGGGCGCCTTCACCCGTATCTCCGGCGCCGTCGTGGCCCCGGGTGAGGTCGCCACGGAGTGGCACGCGGTCGAGCATGCCGAGGGCGGGGTCGTGGTCGAGGTCTTCGTGCGCAACGGGACGCTGGTGGCGGAGGGCGAGGCTCTGCTTCGCATTGACGACGCCCAGCTGCGCTCAGAACTCGCGGGGGTGGAGGCGCGGCTCTTCGGGCTTCTGGCCGAACGCGGGCGGCTGGAAGCCGAGCGTGACCGGGCCTCCGGCATCCGCTTCGACCACAGGCTCGGGGAGGCTGCCGATCTCAAGCAACGCCAGAGAGAGCTCTTCTCGGCGCGACGCGACCGGCAGGCGACCGAGGCCGGGCGGCTCTCAAGCCGTAGCGAACAGATCACCGGGCAACTCCACCGGATCGAGAGCCAGCGCGCCGCGATCCTGCGCCAGCGCGAATTGCTCGAAGAGGTCCTGTCGAATCAGCGCAGCCTGCAGGCGCGCGGGCTCGCCCAGACGGCGCGGGTGACCGCGCTGGAGATCGAGACGACGCAACTGACGGGCCGGTTGGCCGAACTCTCCGCGGTGCGTCTCGAGGCGGAGGGGCGGCTTACGGATATCGAGGGCCAGCGGGCCGCGCTGCGGCACCGACCCCGCGAGGAGGCGCTGGCGCGACTCCGCGAGCTCCGCGCACCGGAGGCCGAACTGGAGGCGCGGCGGCGGGAGCTTCTCCGCCGCATGGCGGCGGCGATGCTGCGGGCGCCCGTCGCCGGACACGTCCAGGCACCCGAACTTCCCACGCCGGGAACCGTCCTCGGCCCCGGCGAGCGCGCCATGGTCGTCGTGCCGGAGACGCCGCCTGCCGGGGTCACCGCGCGCATCCGGCCGGAGGACATCGACCAGGTGGCCCCGGGCCAGCGGGCCACTGTCCGTCTCCTCTCCCTCGACGGCGCGCTCTCTCCGGAACTGGCGGGCACCCTCGTGACGCTCTCCGCCGCGCCGGTCACGACCCAGGACATGCCCCCGCACTACCGCGCCGAGGTGGCGCTCGACGAGGGCTGGACCGACCGCCTCCCTGCCGGGATCGCGCTGAGGCCGGGCATGCCTGCCGAGGTCGTCTTTCCCACGCGGCCGCGCGCGCCGCTCGCCTACCTTCTGCAACCCCTCACCGACCACGCGGCCCGGACCTTTCGCGCCCCGTGAGGGCTTTTCGCCCCCGACCGCCGCGCATAGTCTCGCGGCGAAACAGAGGGAGACGAGCATGAACGACGCGATCGAGGCGAAGCTGGCGGAGATGGGACTGAGCCTACCGGAGGCGGCGGCACCAGCGGCGAACTACGTGCCCTACATGCAGAGCGGCGCGCTGCTGCACGTCTCCGGGCAGGTCTCGATGCGCAACGGCAGCCTGGTGACCGGCAAGCTCGGCGCCGACATGGAGGTCCCGGCGGGCGCGGAGGCCGCGCGGGACTGCGCGCTCCTGCTGCTCGCGCAGGTCAAGGCAGCCTGCGGCGGCGACCTCTCGAAGCTCGCGAAGGTCGTGAAGCTGACGGGCTTCGTCAACTCGACGCCGGAATTCACCGACCAGCCCAAGGTCGTCAACGGCGCCTCGGACCTCATGGTCGAACTGCTGGGCGACCGCGGCCGCCACGCGCGCTCCGCCGTGGGCGTCGCCGCGCTGCCGATGGGCGTGGCGGTCGAGATCGAGGGGATCTTCGAGCTGGCATGACCCTGCCCCCCGGCTTCACCGCCCGCTCCTTCGCCCATCGTGGGCTGCACGACGTCGCCAATGGCGTGATCGAGAACAGCCGGGCGGCAGTCCAGGCCGCCATCGACGCGGGCTACGGGATCGAGATCGACGTCCAGCTCTCCGCCGACGGCGAGGCGATGGTCTTTCACGACTACGGGCTGGAACGGCTGACCGGGGCCGAGGGGCCCGTGGCGCGGCGCAGCGCGGCGGAACTCGGCGCGCTCACCCTGGCCGGGAGCGCTCCGCGGCAGGGCATCCCGACACTGACCGAGATCCTGGAGCTCGTGGCGGGCCGCGTGCCGGTGCTGGTCGAGATCAAGGACCAGGACGGCGCGCTCGGCCCAAAGGTGGGTCCGCTGGAAAAGGCGGTCGCCCGGGCCCTGTCGCGGTATCCCGGTCCGGTGGCCGTGATGTCGTTCAACCCCCACAGCATGGCCGAGATGCAGAGGCTCGCGCCGGAGGTCCCCCGGGGCCTCACCACCTGCCGGTTCGACGCGGAGGACTGGCCGACGATCCCGCAGGCCCGGCGCGACGCCCTGCGGGAGATCCCGGATTTCGAGACCGTCGGCGCCTCCTTCGTCAGCCACCGGGCGGAGGACGCGAACTCCGATCGCCTCGCGCGGCTGCGCGACGGCGGAGCGGCGATCCTGTGCTGGACGGTGCGCTCCGAGGAGGCCGAGCGACAGGCGCGACAACACGTCGACGCGATCACCTTCGAAGGCTACCGGCCGCGGACTTGACCGCCCCGGCGGACGCGCCACCTGAGGACCCATGGACGGCAGCGCCATCGAGATCACCGCACACCAAAGCCTCTCCGACGTCGATCCGGCGGAGTGGGATTCCTGTGCCGCGCCCGAATGCGCCGACGGCGGCCGCCCCGAGGATCCGTTCACGACACACCGCTTCCTGCTGGCGCTGGAGCAGTCCGGCTCGGTCGGCCGGGGCACGGGGTGGGAGCCGCATTACCTTGTCGCGCGACGCGACGGCCAGGCCATCGCGGCGGCCCCGCTCTATGCCAAGAGCCACAGCCAGGGCGAATACATCTTCGACCACAACTGGGCCCATGCCTACGAGAACGCGGGCGGCGACTACTATCCGAAGCTGCAGATCGCGGTGCCCTTCACCCCCGCGACGGGCCGCCGCTTCCTGACGGCGGAGGGTCACGATGCCGAGGGCATGGCGGCGCTGGTCCAGGGCGGGGTGCAGCTCGCCGCCGACAACGGGATCGCCACGCTCCACGCAACCTTCTGCACCGAGGCGGAGGCCAAGGCGGGCGAGGAGATGGGCCTGCTGCACCGGATGACGCAGCAGTATCACTGGCAGAACCGGGGCTACGCGGACTTCGACGCCTTCCTCGCGGAACTGTCGAGCCGCAAGCGCAAGAACATCCGCAAGGAGCGGAAGCAGGCGCAGGACTTCGGCGGAGAGATCGTCTCGCTGACGGGCGACCAGATCACCTCGGAGCACTGGGACTGGTTCTGGCGCTTCTACCAGGACACAGGCGCGCGGAAGTGGGGCCAGCCCTACCTGACGCGGGCCTTCTTCGACATCGCGCAGGAGGCGCTGCGCGACGACATCCTTCTGTGCCTCGCCATCCGCGAGGGGCAGCCGGTCGCCGGGGCGCTGAACTTCATCGGGCGGCGCAGGCTCTTCGGGCGGTACTGGGGCTGTGTCGAGCATCACCCCTGCCTGCATTTCGAGCTCTGCTACTACCAGGCCATCGACTGGGCCATCGCGCATGGCCTCGAGACCGTCGAGGCCGGCGCGCAGGGCGAGCACAAGATCGCGCGGGGCTACCTGCCGGTCACCACCCATTCGCTGCACTGGATCGGAGATCCGGGCTTTCGCGATGCCGTCTCGCGCTACCTCGAGGCGGAACGCCGGGCCGTGGGCGAGGAGATCGAGATCCTCACGGGCTACGGCCCCTTCAGACGCGCAAACGTGGAGGAACAGGAATGAGCGATCCCATCACCGAGACCGACCGCACCGAGCTGCTTGAAGCCGGGTGGACCCTATCCGACGACGGCACCGCGCTGGAGCGGACCTTCACCTTCAAGAACTTCGTCGAGGCTTGGGGCTTCATGTCCCGCTGCGCGATATGGGCGGAAAAGCTCAATCACCATCCCGAGTGGTCCAACGTCTTCAAGACGGTTAACGTCCGCCTTACCACCCACGACACGGGCGGGCTGACGGACCTCGATGCCAAGCTCGCCAGGAAAATGGACGACTTGAGCAAGGGTTAGATGGACAGCATTCTTTCGACCGAAATCTGGCAGGACACCACCATCGGTGACCTGCTGACACTGGAATTTCTCGCGGGTCTCCTGGGCAACGTCCTCGCCGCGATCGTCATACTCATCATCGGCTTCTGGATCGCCGGACGCGTCCAGCGCCGGATCGAGCGGATCGGCGAGAACAACGCGACGCTGGACGATGCGCTCTTCGGCTTCCTGGGCGATCTCGCGCGTTACGCGATCATCGCCTTCGCGGTGCTCTTCGTTCTCAACACCTTCGGGGTGCAGACGACGAGCCTCGTGGCCCTCATCGGTGCCGCCGGCCTCGCGATCGGCCTGGCGCTGCAGGGCACGCTGTCGAACATCGCAGCCGGCGTGATGCTGATCTTCTTCCGGCCGATCCGGATCGGCGACTTCGTGATCGTCAACGGCGTCATGGGGACGGTTAAGGACATCTCGCTGAACTACACAGAGATGGCCGACCTGCAGAACGTGCAGTACATCATCCCCAACTCCGAGGTCTGGGGAAACACGATCCAGAACTACTCGAGCTACAACACCCGCCGCGTCCAATGGGTCTTCGGCGTGGGCTACGGCGCGAACCTCGCCGAAGCGGAACGGGTGATCCGCGAAACGATCATGGCCGATCCGCGCGCCCACTCCGACCCCGAGCCCTGGCTGCAGGTCACGAACCTCAATGACAGTTCGGTCGATTTCACCGTGCGCGTCTGGTGCAGCAACGACGATGCCTGGGGGTTCCAGACGGACATGACCCGGAAGGTGAAGGAAGAGCTGGACGCCGCCGGCGTGCCGATCCCCTTCCCGACACGGACACTGGTGCACGAGAACTCCGCCCTGCGCGCGGATTCCATCGAGGTGGTCAAGGACGCGGGCTAGGCCCGCGTCCCGTCGCCGGTCAGATTGCGTCGGCCAGGGTCTCGCCGCCCGACATGTCGCAGACGCCGGGGCTTTCCTCGACGTTCAGCACCTTGATCTCGCCGTCCTCGGCGAAGAGGGCGTAGCGCCGGGACCGGCCGTAGAAGCCCGCGCCTTCGGCGGTGAAGTCGAGGCCCATCGCCTTGGCGAACTCGCCCGAAGAGTCGGCCAGCATGGTGATCCCGGCCTCGGTGGCGCCGGTGTCCGCGCCCCAGGCCTTCATCACGAAGGGATCGTTGACGGCGGTGCAGATCACCTCCTCGACGCCCTTCTCCTTCAACGTCTCCATCGATCGGATGAAGCTGGGAACGTGGGCCGTGGTGCAGGTGCCGGTATAGGCCCCCGGGAGCCCGAAGAGCGCGACCTTGCGGCCCGACGTCACAGACGAGAGCCGCACCTCTTCGGGGCCCGCGTCGCCCATCACCAGCATCGTCGCGTCCGGAAGCTTGTCTCCGACGGTAATCGCCATTCTCTGTCCCCTCTGGAATCCTTGAGTACCGGCAGGCATATAGAGGGTCCGTTCGCAACGGCCAGAGGGAGAGACCAGCATGGCGCATTTCGTGGTCGTGGGCGGCGGACAGGCGGCGGCCTCCCTCGTGGCGAAGCTGCGGTCGGAAGGCTTCGAGGGCGAGATCACCCTGATCAGCGCCGAGCCCGTGCCCCCCTACCAGCGCCCGCCGCTCTCCAAGGCCTACCTGCTGGGCGAGATGGAGGAGGCGCGGCTCTACCTGCGCCCCGAGAGCTGGTACGCCGACCAAGGGATCACCCTGCGGCTGGGAACGCGCGTGACGGGCGTCGACCCCCGGGCCCGGACCGTGGCGCTCGATACGGGTGAGAACCTCAGCTACGACGAACTCGCGCTCTGCACAGGCTCGCATCCCCGGACCCTGCCCGAGGAGATCGGCGGTCACCTCGAGGGCGTCTATTCCATGCGCGACCTGCGGGACGCCGACACGCTGGCCCCCGAGATGCAACCCGGACGCCGGGCATTGATCGTCGGCGGCGGCTACATCGGGCTGGAGGCGGCGGCGGTCGCCGCGAAACGCGGCGTGCAGGTCACCTTGGTCGAGGCCGCGCCGCGTATCCTGCAGCGCGTGGCGGCGGAGGCGACCTCGGACTATTTTCGCTCACTCCACGCCGCCCATGGCGTCGACCTGCGCGAGGGCGTGGGGCTCGAGCGTCTGACCGGGACCGACCGCGTCAGCGGCGCGGTGCTGAGCGACGGCTCCGAGATCGAGGCGGATTTCGCGGTGGTGGGCGTGGGCATCGTCCCGGCGACCGCGCTGGCAGAGGGGGCGGACCTGGAGATCGAGAACGGCATCCGGACCGATGAATACGGCCGCACCTCGGACCCGCACATCTGGGCGGCGGGCGACTGCGCGAGCTTCCCGCACGACGGAAAGCGCCTGCGGCTGGAGAGCGTGGGCAACGCCATCGACATGGCCGAATGCGTGGCGCGCAACATGATGGGGGCGGAAGAGGCCTATGCGCCGAGGCCCTGGTTCTGGTCCGACCAGTACGACTGCAAGCTGCAGATCGCCGGGCTGAGCGAAGGATACGACGCGGTGCACACCCGTCGCGGCGAGGGGGCGGCAGTGTCGCACTGGTACTATGCCGGGGACCGGCTCATCGCCATCGACGCCATGAACGACAGCCGCGCCTACATGGTCGGCAAGCGGTTGATCGAGGCGGGCAAATCGCCGCCGCCGGAGACGGTCCGGGACACCGCCGTCGACATCAAGGCGCTGCTGAAGGCGTGAGGATCGTCGGCGGCCGCCACCGGGGCCTCGTGCTGGCCGAGCTCGGCGCGGGCGACGTGCGCGCGCATCTGAGGCCGACTCCGGACCGCGTGCGCGAGAGCCTTTTCAATATCCTGTCGTCGCGGGGGCTGCCTCAGGGGGCGCGGGTTCTCGACCTCTTCGCCGGGACAGGCGCGCTGGGCCTGGAGGCGCTATCGCGCGGGGCCGTGCACGCGACATTCGTCGAGAGCGGCCGCGCCGGGCAGAAGCTGATCGCCGCCAATCTCGCCAAGGCCGGACGGGCAGCGGATGCGACGGTCCTCGCGCGGGACGCGCGCAAGCTGCCCGACGGCACGCCGCACGAGCTGGTGTTCCTCGATCCGCCCTACGGCGAGGGGCTGGGGGGGCCGGTGCTAACCGTCGCCCGGGAGCGGGGCTGGATCGCGCCGGGCGCCCTCGTGGTCTGGGAAGAAAGCGCGCCGCAGGACCCGCCGGAGGGCTTCGAGCTGGAGGACCGGCGGCGCTACGGCGGCACGCACCTGACGCTTCTCACGGCGCACTGACCGTTTCGCGCGCGAAACAAGTGTCAATTCTTAACAAACAGTTAAGGATGGACGCACGACCGGCACTTTGGAATCTTGCCGGCTGCACCTAGACTCGTCTCCCATGAGCGATGCGACCTGGACCGGCTTCGATGCAACGCCCGCTGCGCCCGAAGCGCAACGGAAGGAGCAGGTGCGTCCTGCACCGGTGCCCTTCGACGCGCCCGTCCTGATCGGCGACGCGGCCACGCCGCTGGCGGGGGAGACGGTGCTCGGGCTGCTGATGAAACGGCTGGCGGAGCGGGATCTCGGCTAGCGCAGTGCTTGCGCGAGGGCGAGGTCGAGCGCCTGCATGTTCCGGTCGGAGAGGCACCGGTCCCAAGTGACCGTCACACCCCAGCTGTCGCCCAGCTGGAAGAAGTAGGCGCCGGCGCTGCGGCCGAACAGGAAGCACCACGAGCCGAAGTGCCAGAGTGTGTCGCCGCCGCCTTCCTTGAGCATGACGCCGGGGCCGTAGCTCACGCCGCTGACCATGGGCACCCGCGGCCAGTCGCTGCGCGGCTGAAGCGTCGCCGCGAAGCGGGCGAAGTCGGGGGCCGACATCTCGTAGCCGCCCCAGCTCACGCCGCCGCCGAAGTCGGGGCTGACGCGGGCGTCGATGCCCAGCAGTTGCGGGCAGAGCTCTGCCGGGTTCCTGCCGGTGGCGGCGGAAATCATCGCGCCAAGGACGGCATAGTTCTCGTTATTGTAGAAGAAGCTCTTGGGGCCGACCGGCCGGGCGAGCGCGGTCTGCGAGACGTTCAGCGTCCGGTCGCCGCCCCGGGCGCGCCAGGGCGAGGCATGGCCCTGCGTGCTGTCGCGGTCCAGGCCGGAGGAATGGGTCAGCAGCTCGCTCACGGTGATCCGCGCGCCGCCACGCGACATCTGCAGGCCGGTGCCGCCGAGAAGCTGACCGGTGGTCGATCCGAGGGAGAGGTTGCCCCGGTCCACGAGCCGCATGACGCAGGCGCCGGTGATGCTCTTGGACAGCGAGGCGAGCGGGGCCCTCGCGCGGGCGTCGCGGTTCAGGCCACGGGCGCGCACCAGCTCGCCATCTCGGGTGATGGCGATGGAGGAGGTGCGGACCCCGGCGGCCTGCGCCCAGCCGCGCCAGGCGGCCTCGATCGTGTCGGCATCCGCGAGCGCGCTTCCCGCCCAGAGGCAGAAGACAAGAAGAAGCCGGATCAGCCCCATGTGGGGTGAAAGAGCCCGGCGGGGGAAAGCGTGAAGATCTCCGCCTCGCCCTCGGTGATGCCGACCGAATGCTCGAACTGAGCCGAGAGCGACTTGTCGCGGGTCACGGCGGTCCAGTCGTCGGCGAGGACCTTGGTCTCGGGCCGGCCGAGATTGACCATGGGCTCGATGGTGAAGAACATGCCCGGCTCCAGCGTCGGGCCGGTACCCGGACGGCCGAAGTGCAGCACGTTCGGCGGCGCGTGGAAGACGCGGCCAAGGCCGTGCCCGCAGAAATCGCGGACGACGGACATGCGGTTGCCCTCGACGTAGCTCTGGATGGCGTTGCCGATGTCGCCGAAGGTGTTGCCGGGTCGCGCGGCCTCGATGCCCTTCATCAGGGCGTCGTGGGTGACCTGCACCAGCCGCTCCGCCTTGCGGGAGAGCTTGCCGGCCACGAACATGCGGCTCGTGTCGCCGAACCAGCCGTCGACGATGACTGTCACGTCGATGTTGAGGATGTCGCCGTCCTTGAGCGTCTTGGTGCCCGGGATACCGTGGCAGACGACGTGGTTCACGCTGATGCAGCTGGCGTGCTGGTAGCCCTTGTAGCCGATGGTCGCGGACTCGGCGCCGGCCTCCTCGACCCACTGGGTGATGAGGCGGTCGAGCTCGGCGGTCGTCTGCCCGGGAAAGACGTGCGGTGCGATCCGGTCGAGGATCTCGGCCGCAAGACGGCCCGCGTCGCGCATGCCCTGATAGTCCGCAGCCTCGTGGATGCGGATTCCGTCCTTGGTCAATCTGCCGCGTGCGTCGTCCAAAACCGAAGTCCCGTTGTCACTTTCCCCAAGTTAGGCGCTCTGCCCCGGCACCGCCAGCCCCCCGGCCTGCGGCGCCCTGTCGACGGGCAGCGCCTCTCCGAAGGAGACACCCTCCACGTCGATCCGCGTGCCGTAGCACAGCATCTCGACCCCCGCCGCGCGGGCGGCGTCGAAGGCGGCCGCATAGGCCGGGTCGATGTCAGGCGCAAGCCGGAAGCGGGCGCAGTCCGTCCGCTGGACGAGGTAGAGCATGACCGCGCGGTGACCCTGAGCCACCATGTCGGCGAGGTCCTTCAGGTGGCGCGTGCCACGGGCCGTCACGCTGTCAGGGAACTCCGCCCAGTCTCCCTCGCGCCGCAGGTGCACGTTCTTGACCTCGACGTAGGTCCTGCCCGCCCCCTCGAGCAGGTAATCGACCCGGCTCCGGGTGCCGTAGCGCACCTCGGGCCGGACGGCGTCGTACTCGCCCAGTTCCGGGACGGCGCGGGCGGCGAGCGCCTCTCCGACGACCCGGTTCGGGACGGCGGTGTCGATCCCGGCCCAGTGTCCGTCCGGCAGTTCGCAGAGCCGCCAGCCCCAGTCGAGCTTCTTCTTCGGGTCGTCGTTCCGTTCGAGCCAGACCCGCAGCCCGGGGTCCTTGAGCCCGGTCATGGCGCCGGGGTTGGGACAGTGCGCCTTGACCACCTCGCCGCTTTCCAGCTCGACGTCCGCGAGAAACCGCATGTAGCGCCGGACGAGGCGGCCGGGGACAAGGGGAGTGGAAAACCGCATGACCGCTCCATATACGGCGGAGACGACAGGGAGAAGTCACGATGCCGAACCCCACCGCCGCCATGCTCGTGATCGGCGACGAGATCCTCTCGGGCCGCACCCGGGACGCCAACATGCACCACCTCGCGGGCAAGCTGACAGAGGTGGGGATAGACTTCATCGAGGCGCGGGTGATCTCCGACCGGACGGAGGCCATCGTCGCGGCGCTCAACGAACTGCGGGAACGGGCGGACTACGTCTTCACCTCCGGCGGGATCGGACCCACGCATGACGACATCACGGCCGATGCGGTGGCCGAGGCCTTCGGCGTGCGGATCGGCGTGCGGGACGACGCGCGCCAACTGCTGGAGACCTACTACGCCGAGCGCAACATCGAGCTGAACCAGTCGCGTCTTCGGATGGCGCGGATCCCGGACGGGGCGACGCTGATCGAGAACCCGGTGAGCGTCGCGCCCGGCTTCGTCATCGGCAACGTTCACGTCATGGCCGGCGTCCCTTCGATCTTCGAGGCGATGCTGGCGAGCGTGCTGCCGACCCTGACCGGCGGGGCCCCGCTGCAGAGCCGGACCATCCGCATCGAGCGCGGCGAGGGCGACGTGGCCCGGCCTCTCTCGAACCTCGCGGAGGCCTATCCCGACCTGATGATCGGTTCCTATCCCTTCATGGACAACGGCATCTACGGCGCGAACGTCGTGCTGCGGGGGACCGACCCCGAGCGGCTGCAGGAGGCGGAGGCGCGTCTCCTGGAATACTTCGAGGCGTGATGGACGCCGCGCGGCTCACAGCCCTCATCGACGCGACTTGGCCCGCCGTCGAGCGGCGGCGCGTCGGCGAGTGGACGCTCCGGCGAGGCGGGGGCGGAGGCAGCCGGGTATGCGCCGCCACGGCGGAAGGCCCGTCGCCCGACATCGCCGAAGCCGAAGCAGCGATGCGCGAGATGGGGCAGGTGCCGCTGGTCATGGTGCGGGAGGGCGAAGAGGCGCTCGACGCGAAGCTTGCGGCGCGGGGCTACCTCGTGAAGGACCCGGTGACCTTCTATTCGCTCGCCACCTGGGGGCTGACCGCGCCGCCCGAAGGGATCGAGGCGCACTGGCCGCCAACCCCCGAGCAGGCCGCGATCTGGGCGGCGGGCGGCATCGGGCCCGAGCGGCTCGCGGTCATGGCCCGGGCCGAGGGGCCCAAGACCGCCCTACTGGCCCGTAGCGGCCCCGAGGCCGCTGCGACGGTCTACGTGGCCATTGCGGGCGACATGGCCATGCTGCACGCTCTGGAGACCGCGGTCGCCCATCGGCGCAAGGGCCTCGGTGCGGCGCTCGTCCGGGCTTCCGCTTCCTGGGCGGCGGAAAACGGCGCAGAACGGCTGGCGATACTGGTGACTCGGGCCAACACTCCGGCCAATTCGCTTTATTGCGCATTGGGTGCGACCGCTGCGGCGGGGTATCACTACCGGGTTCTGACCGACTAGACCGGCGCATCGCGATGATCCGTCCCGCCCTTCTCGCCCTGATCGGCCTCGTGCCCCCGTCGCTGCCCGCCCTCACGCTGGACTTTCCGGCGGGGACGGACCGGGTGGCCGAGGACCGCCGCACGGCCGACACGACCCCGGTCGCGACAGGTCCCTGGACCGGCGAAACGGTGCCTCTGGTGCGGCCCGAGGGCGAGGTCACGCAACAGGCCTGGCGCATCGGGCGCGGCGACCTGACGACACTGCAGATCCTCAACCCGCTGGCCGCTCAACTGGAAGAGGCGGGCTACGAGATCCTCTTCCGCTGCCGCGACAGGGTCTGCGGCGGGTTCGACTTCCGCTACGCGCTCGAGGTCCTGCCGGCGCCCGAGATGTCCGTCAGCCTCGGCGACTACCGTTACCTCTCGGCGCGGCGGGAGGAGGAGCATGTCGCGATCCTCGTCAGCCGCACCAGCCGGGCGGGGTTCGTTCAGGTCACGCGCGTCGGCCCCGAAAGGCCCGAGGAGGACATCGCCGTCTCGACCCGCAGTCCCGCCGCATTGACCGAAGGGGCGGAGAACCTGGCGGAGCGCCTGGAGAGCGCGGGGCGGGTGGTGCTCTCGGACATCGACTTCGCCACGGGCTCCGCGCAACTTGGCGCGGGGCTGTCCGCCTCTCTCACGGCGCTGGCGGACTACCTCGCGGCCCACCCGGAGCGACGCATCGCTCTCGTGGGACACACCGATGCCTCGGGCGCGCTGCAGAGCAACATCGCGCTCTCGCGCCGGCGGGCGGAGTCGGTCATGGCCCGGCTCGTGACGGAGTACGGCGTCAGCCGCAGCCAGCTCGCAGCGGAGGGAACGGGCTACCTGACGCCGCTCGCGACGAACCTCACCGAAGAAGGGCGCGAGGCGAACCGGCGCGTCGAAGCCGTGCTGACCGTGACCGAGTAGTTCAGCGCTGCTGGCCGAGCGCGAGCGTCTGCTCCCGCAGCCAGGAAATGAAGCGGCGCGGCTCGCGGCTGCGCTCCTCGCACTCCGCCGCGTCGATCGCGTGCCCGACGATGGGGGCCTGCGGTTTGTCGAAGGCATGCACGATCTCGTGGATCAGCAGGCCCTGGCGGAGCGAGGGGGAGATCCGGTTGGCGACCTGGAACCACCGCGAGTTCGCACCAGGAAAGAAGCAGGGGACGACCGAGGCACCGGAGCGGCGGATCATCTTGGCGGTGAAGACGTTCCACTCCGCCTCGACGGCCGGGCCCCACATCGACTCCGACGTCGCGACGACGCCGGAGGGGAAGAGCGCCACGAGACCGCCCTTCGACAGGTGGTCCATCGCGGTCGCGCGCATCTCGATCATCTTCTTCTGCGCGTCGGGCTCGTGCGGGAAGGGGACCGGGATCATGTAGGACGAGGCGCTCTCGTCGATGCCGGTAAGGATCGACCGGGTGAGGATCCGGTAGTCGTTGCGCCGCCGGCCGACGAGATCGGCCAGGACCATGCCGTCGACGAGACCGTGAGGGTGGTTGGCGACGAGCACGACGGGTCCGGTCGAAGGAATGCGCTCGAGCTGTTCCTGCGGCGTCAGGATGTCGATGCCCATGATCTTCATGGTCGCGGGCCAGAAGGCCTGGCCGTAGGGCGCGCCCATCCGCTCGAACCGCCGGACACGGCGGATGATCTCGACCTTGCCCGTCATCCACTCGACGGACTTGATCAGGGTCCGTTTCGCGGCGCTGTCGAAGGTCTCGGAATAGGTGAGCGAGCGGCGGTCATAGAGTCGTGGCGCGGCCTCCGCCGGCTCACGCAGCCCCGCCACGTTACGGCTGCTCGCGTCTGTCAACCTGGCCTGTCCCCTCGATCCCATCCCGGCGTGGGTCCACCGGGTCAGTCTCCTTCGCCGAACTTGTCGGCGACCAGCGCCTCGATGGCGTCGGCCAGCGGCTCCGCTTCCGGTCCGCTGGTTTCGACCTCAATAAAGGTTCCCTTGGAGGCTGCCAACATCAAAAGCCCCATGATGCTGTCGCCTGAAGCCTCGTTGCCGTCGCGCCGGACGGTGGCCTGCGCGTCATGGGCCTCGACCACCTCGGCGAGCTTGGCCGAGGCCCTCGCGTGCAGTCCCTTGATGTTCACGATTTCGAGACGTCGGCTCACGGTCTGGCTCATGGGCCGGTCATGTCCCCATCGACGCGGAGGCTGTCGATGTACTTGCGCCCGGCGGCAAGGGCGGCCTCGACCGCGTCCGGCACCGAGCGGCGCCGGGACTTGGCGAGCTTGATGAGCATGGGCAGGTTCGCGCCATAGACGATCCGCCGGTTCTGCGGCGAACAGGCGCGCAGGCTGAGGTTCGAGGGCGAGCCGCCGAACATGTCGGTCACCACCACGACGCCGGCGCCCTCGTCGACCGCGTCGGCGGCCGCGCAGATCTCTTCCTGCTTGGCGGCGCGGTCGTCGTCCGGCGCGATTGCGATGGCTGCGATCCCCTGCTGCTTGCCGACGACGTGCTCCACGGCCGAGAGATACTCCCGGGCCAGCCCGCCATGGGCGACGATGACGATCCCGATCATGGGCCCGGGGCCCCCTTGCCTTCCGAGGCGGCGCGTCCAGCCTCCGTGCGCCGCTCCAACTCCCGATGACGACTAGACACCGGCCACCCGGCCTCCGCAAGAGCACGGGCCAGCCGCTCTGTCACCATCACCGAACGGTGTTGCCCGCCGGTACACCCGAAGCCGACCGAGAGGTGCGTCTTTCCCGCCTCGCTGTAGGCTGGGAGCAGGCTGATGACGAGGTCGCGGATGCGCGTGTAGAAGTCCTCGAACCGCGGGTCGGCGGCGACGTAGGCATCAACCGCCTCGTCCCGGCCGGTGAGACCCCGCAGCTCGCGCTCCCAGTGCGGGTTGCGCAGGAAGCGGCAGTCGAACACCAGGTCCATCCCGCGCGGCAGACCGCGCTTGTAGGAGAACGAGGTCACAGAGACGCCCATGCCCGCGCTGTCGCGCGTGGCGAAATGGCTCTCGATCTCGCTGCGGAGGTCGTTCGGCCCCAGCCCCGAGGTGTCGATCAGCACGTCGGCCTGCGCCCGGATCGCGACCAGCAGGTCGCGCTCCGCCGCGATGCCCTTGGCTGGCGGATCGTTGGGCGCCAGCGGGTGCCGGCGGCGGGTCTCGGAGTACCGGCGCACGAGGCTGTCCTCGTCCGCGTCGATGTAGAGAACCTGGGTATCCAGGTCGATGCGGCGGGAGAGGCCGTCGATCAGCTCCAGCAGGGCATCCGTCCCGAAGTCGCGGTTGCGCACGTCTACCCCCAGCGCCAGGGGGCGGGCCAGCGGCGGGCCGTCCAGCAGGCGCGGGGCGAGCGAGAGCGGCAGGTTGTCGATGACCTCGTAGCCCAGGTCCTCCAGCGCGTTGATCGCCGTAGACCGGCCCGCGCCCGAGGGCCCGGTGACCAGCACCAGCTTCTGAGTTCGGCCGTCCGAAGGCCCCTCCGTCATGCGCGTCGTCCCGCCTTGAGGTACTGAAATACTGCGGGTGCAAAATGAGGAGCCTTCGCCCCGAATATCAAGGGGATGTCGACGCCCAACCAGGTGACGGAACGGGAGGGCGGCAGCCGCGCGGTCTCCCTCCGGTCGAGGTCCACGGCGAGCGCCACGCGGGCCTCGGCCACGGGCGTTGCGCGGAGGATGCCCACCCCGCGCGCCTCGATCAGGCCGCGGCCCGCCGGCGGGACGGTGGCGACAAGGCCCCCGCCGAAGAGCTCGAGGATCGTCCTGTCATCGGCCACGAGCCCCGCGCCGAGCGCCATGAGCTGCAGGCCGAGCGAGGACTTTCCGGAGCCGCTTTCGCCAGTGATGACAACTGCTTGCCCCTCGAGGGCGACAGTCGTGGCATGCAGCTGGAGCGAGGACGACCGGGCCACGGCCGGTCAGACCGGGAGGCCCACGACGAACCGGGCCCCGAGCGGATCGGAGGTCGGATCGGCCTCCGTCGGGCGGATGTTCTCCGCCCAGATGACCCCGCCGTGCGCCTCGACGATCTGCTTGGAAATCGCCAGGCCGAGGCCCGAGTTGTTGCCGAAATGGTTGGCCGGACGCTCCGAGTAGAAGCGCTTGAAAATCTTCGTGAGGGCGCCTTCGGGGATGCCCGGTCCCGTGTCCTCTACGACCACCAGCACCCGATTGTCCCTGCGCCGGACCCAAAGCCGGATCGCGTCGCCGTCCTCGCAGAACGAGATCGCGTTGGTGATGAGGTTCACGAAGACCTGTGCGAGTCGCCCTTCGAGCCCCTGGATCTCGATCGGGCCGTCCGGAAGGTCGGTGATGAACTCCACCCCCTTCTCGTCGGCTTCCCGCCCGAGGTGCTCGGCCAGGTTGCCCAGCATCTTGAGGAGGTCGAAGCTCTCCTCCTCTTCCTTCACCAGTTCCGCGTCGAGGCGCGAGGCGTTGGAGATGTCGGAGACGAGCCGGTCGAGCCGCCGGACGTCGTGGTCGATGACATCGAGGAGCTGGTCGCGCTGGTCCTCGCGCTTGACCAGCCGCAGGGTGCCCACGGCGGAACGGAGCGAGGCGAGCGGGTTCTTGATCTCGTGCGCGACGTCGGCCGCGAACTGCTCGTTGGTCTCGATCCGTCCGTAGAGCGCGGCGACCATGCCCCGGAGTGCGCCGGAGAGCCGCCCGATCTCGTCCGGGCGGCCGGTGAGGTCCGGGATACGGACCCTGCGGGGCGACATCTTTCGCGCATTGCGGTCGCGGCCGATCTCCGCCGCGGCAGAAAGGTCCGCGATCGGGTTGGCGATGGTCGAGGCCAGCATCAGGGAGAGCGCCACCGAGACGGCGACGCCTACGAGAAACATCTGCAGGAGCTGCTCGCGCTCGCGCCGGACAAGGGCGTCGATCTCGCCGTCGGCCGAGGCCAGGGAGACGGCGCCGATGGCGCGGTCGCCGCTGAGGACGGGGGCGGTGACGATGTGCACGACCTGGCCTTCGGCATCCTCCGTCTCGACGACCTGCGTCGCCCCCGTGAGGGCCGGCTCCACGGTGAGACGGGCGAGCCGCTCTCCGTCGATGGGGCCCGCGACCTCGTCCGGCTGGAAGAGACCGGCCGCCGACCGCCAGAGACGGCTCAGCGCGTCGGTGACGACCGTCCGCTCCGGGTCGAGATCCAGTCCCTCGACGGGGCGCCGCTGCATCTGCTCCTGCCCCTCCGTGGAGGCAAGAAGCGTCAGGTTCGGATCGAAGACGTAGACATCGATGCCCGACCGCAGATCGAGCGCGTCGAGCGTGAGCGCCGGGTCGACGGTCCCGCCGGTGCCGAGGGGCCCGGTGGCGCCCGGCGGCAGCTGGGCCTCGAACACGTTTGCGATGAGTTCCGCCTCGTAGACGAGGCTCGCGGCGCGCTGATAGCCGAGATTGTCCCGCGAGGGATTCAGGTAGAGAACGCCCGCCACCATGATGATGAGGGCGAGCAGGTTGAAGGTGACGATCTTCCGCGCGAGCGGCGAGCCGGTCAGGGCACGGATGCCCTTGCGCCGCCGCGTCTCGCGAAGCTGCTTGTCGGCGGCCGCGTCCGGCGCCATCCAGTCGTCGCCGAGAACGACGTTCTCATGCCCCCGCGCGGCCCGCCGCACGGAGGAGAGATCGCGAACGTCGATCTTGGGGGCCACGGTCACGGGCCAGCCTCCGGATCACTCTTCGTTGTAACGGTATCCGATTCCGTAGAGCGTCTCGATCGCGGAAAACTCGTCGTCCACCTGGCGCATCTTCTTGCGCAGGCGCTTGATGTGGCTGTCGATGGTGCGGTCGTCGACGTAGACCTGGTCGTCGTAGGCGACGTCCATGAGCTGGTCGCGCGACTTCACGAAGCCGGGGCGCTGCGCCAGGGCCTGGAGAAGCAGGAACTCGGTGACCGTCAGGGCGACGTCCTTGCCCTTCCACTTCACGGCATGGCGCAGGGGATCCATGGTCAGCTCGCCGCGAACCATGATCTTGGCCTCTTCGCCCTCCTCGGGCGCCTCGCCTGAGATCGCCTCCTGCCGGCGGAGCAGCGCACGGATGCGCTCGACCAGCAGGCGCTGGCTGAAGGGCTTCTTCACGTAGTCGTCGGCGCCCATGCGAAGGCCGAGAACCTCGTCGATCTCGTCGTCCTTGGAGGTCAGGAAGATCACCGGCATCGCGGACTTCTGGCGGAGGCGCTGAAGCAGGTCCATGCCGTCCATGCGCGGCATCTTGATGTCGAGCACGGCCATGTCGGGCATGCGCTTGTTGAAGGCATCGAGCGCGGTCTGGCCGTCGTTGTAGGTTTCGACCTCGAAGCCTTCGGCCTCGAGCGTCATGGACACGGACGTCAGGATGTTCCTGTCATCGTCCACAAGGGCGATCTTGGACATTGGGCGGCTGCCTTTTCTGCTCTCAAAGTCATTTCTTCTGATTTTGAGCGAAGTTCTGCGCAAATCCCGGAGCGAATCAATCCCCGGATGTCGAATCTATGGCGGGGCGTGTCCCATTTGCGCCGATAAAGCGTTAATTTTATGTCGACGGCGGAGGCGCGCCGATCCCGTGCGCAAGAAGATTGCGCTAACATGCACTTGGTTGCGCTAACTGTGACACGGTGGACTGTTCCCCGGCGAAATCAACGTGCTAGCTCCGACGCGCGGAGGTCATCCGCGTAACCCAAGGGAGAGAGATCGATGGAAACCGGACGGGTCAATCCGAAGATGAGACTGGAGGATCAGGGCATCGCGGGGCTCGGCCAGGTCTATTACAACCTGCTCGAGGACGACCTCCGGGCCCAGATCACCGGCCGCGGCGAGGGCGAGGAAGGCCAGGGCGGCACCGTCCTCGTGAGCACCGGCAAGTTCACCGGGCGCTCTCCCAAGGACAAGCACGTGGTCCGCACCCCCACCACCGAGGACGTGATCTGGTGGGAGAACAACGCGCCGATGTCGCCCGAGGGCTTCGCGACCCTCAAGTCCGACATGCTCGCGCACATGCAGGGCCGCGACTTCTTCGTGCAGGACCTCTACGCCGGCGCCGATCCGGCGCACCGGCTGGACGTCCGTCTCGTCACCGAGCTCGCCTGGCACGGGCTCTTCATTCGGCACATGCTGCGCCGCCCCGAGCCCGACGAGCTCGACGGCTTCGCGCCGGACTGGACCATCGTGAACTGCCCCTCGTTCTTCGCCGACCCGGAGCGGCATGACTGCCGCACCGAAACGGTGATCGCGCTGAACTTCGACGAGAAGCTGATCCTCGTCGGGGGCACGGAATATGCCGGCGAGAACAAGAAGGCCGTCTTTACCCTTCTGAACTACATCCTGCCCGAGAAGAACGTGATGGCGATGCACTGCTCGGCCAACCACGCCAAGGGCAACCCGGTCGACGCGGCGATCTTCTTCGGGCTCTCGGGCACCGGCAAGACGACGCTCTCCGCCGATCCGGCCCGCACGCTCATCGGCGACGACGAGCACGGCTGGTCCGAGCGCGGCATCTTCAACTTCGAGGGCGGCTGCTACGCCAAGACTATCAGCCTGTCGCCCGAGGCTGAGCCGGAGATCTACGCGACCTGCACGATGCCGAACACGGTGATCGAGAACATGGTCTACCACCCGGAGACCAAGGAGCTCGACTTCGAGGACGACAGCCTGACGCCGAACATGCGCTGCGCCTACCCGCTGGACTACATCCCCAACGCCAGCGAGACCGGTCTCGGCGGGCATCCGAAGAACATCATCATGCTCACCTGCGACGCCTTCGGGGTCCTGCCGCCGATCGCGCGGCTGACGCCCGCGCAGGCCATGTACCACTTCCTGTCGGGCTTCACCTCCAAGGTGGCCGGAACCGAGCGCGGCGTGACCGAGCCCGAGCCCACCTTCTCGACCTGCTTCGGCGCGCCCTTCATGCCGCGCCGGCCGGAGGTCTACGGCAACCTGCTGCGCGACAAGATCGCCCGCCACGGCACCACCTGCTGGCTGGTGAACACCGGCTGGACCGGCGGCGCCTACGGCACCGGGCAGCGGATGCCGATCAAGGCGACGCGCACCCTGCTGACCCACGCGCTCGACGGGTCGCTGGCCGAGGGGCAGTTCCGCAAGGACCCGCACTTCGGCTTCGACGTGCCGGTGTCCTGCTCGGGCGTGGACGATACCCTGCTGGATCCCAAGCAGACCTGGGACGATCCCGCCGCCTACGACGAACAGGCCCGGAAGCTGGTCGAGATGTTCGCCGAAAACTTCGCCCAGTACGTCCCCTATATCGATGAAGACGTAAAAGCGGTCGCGATCGGCTAAGACGCCGCACAGCTTGAAAGAATGACCCGGCCGGACCCCCGCGCCGGGTCATTTTTTGCACGAAGCTTGTGCAAAATCGCAAGATCCGTCGGAACATCCGTCCCGAGACTCCGTTCGGCTGTCACATGCCATCACGAAGTGGAGATCGATATGATCCGCAAGCCTAACGGCCTGCGCGTCCTCATGGGGACTGCCCTGACGCTGAGCCTCGCAAGCGCGGCAGCAGCTCAGGACACGCGCATTCAGATCAACGACGATCAAGCGGCGAACCTGAACCAGGATTGCCAGACCCTGATCGAAAACATCCGGGAAGCCGATAACCTCGTCCCCGATGAAGACGCCCAGCTCGTTGTCGACGCGCTGAACGCCGACGACGCCAATGCCTGCGCCGAACTGGCGGTGACCATGGAAGAGGGTGCCGAAGGCGGCTCCGAGCAGGCCTCCGGCGAGACGTCCAGCGAGGACGGCCAGGATACCGAGCAGGCCCAGGCCGGTGAGACTTCCACCGAGGATGGCCAGCAGTCCGAGCAAGCCGACAGCGGCCAGATGGTCGTCGAAGGCGGCGGCGAGTCCGAGCAGGCTCAGTCCGACCAGGCTTCGGAAGACGGCCAGGACACCGAGCAGGCCCAGGCCGACGAGACTTCGGAAGACGGTCAGGACACCGAGCAGGCCCAGTCCGACGAGACCTCGGAAGACGCTCAGGACACCGAGCAGGCCGAGGCCTCCGACAGCGAGACGGAAACCGATAGCGAGACCGAAACGGCCTCCGACACGGAAACCGAGACCGAGACCGAGTCCGCCGAAGTGACCGAGCAGGTCGAGGTGACCGAGGAAGCCACGATCGAGGGCCAGGCGATGGTCCGCGTTCCGGATCCGGAAGTCGACGTGCAGGTCCCCGCTCCGGAAGTCGACGTGACGACGGCGCAGCCCGACGTGAACGTCAGCGAGCAGCCGACGCAGATCGAGGTCCGCCAGGAGCAGCCGAACGTCGAGGTCGAGATCCCCGAGGTCGTCGTCCGCGTCGAGATCCCGGCTCCGACGATTTACGTCCAGACCACCGATCCGACGGTCGACGTGTCCTCCGCCGATCCGCAGGTCGAGGTTCGCCAGGGTGAGCCGGAAGTCTCCGTCACGCAGCCCGAGCCCGAACTCGCGGTCGATCTTGGCGTCGACGAAGCCGAAGACGGCGAGCAGCAGATGGCCGATGCCGAAGCCTCCGACACCGAAGGCGGCGACGGGTCCACCGAGGTCGTCTCCGGCGACGCCGAAGGCGCCCAGACCGAAGAGCCGCAGGTGAACATCACCCAGGCCGAAGGCGAGCCGAACATCCAGATCAGCAACGCCGATCCGGAAATCAGCTACGAGAGCGCCGAGCCGAACGTCAACGTGACCTTCACCGATCAGCCGACGGTCGAGATCACGACCTTGGGTGAGCCGACGGTGCAGTTCGAATCCCCCGAGCAGCGCGAACAGCGCCAGCAGGAGGAAGCGAACGCGCAGAGCGGCTCTTCCGAAGGCCAGGACTCCGAAGGCTCCAGCGAGATGGCGGCTTCGACGGGCGGCGCGTCCGAGCAGGACCAGCAGTCCGGCTCCGACATGGCGCAGAGCGAAGGCGAGAGCGCCGAGGGCTCTGACGCGATCATCGTCTCCGTGGGCGACCTGAAGTCCATGGACGTCATGAGCCCGAGCGGCGAGAGCGTCGGTCAGCCGACCGACTTCGTCGACGCCGACGGCACGCTGATGCTGATCCTTGAAGAAGCCGGCTTCCTCGACATCGACAAGGAGAACCCGGGCATCCCGCTCGAGTATGTTCTCTATGCCGAGGACGAGCTGCGCATCGAAGAGCTCGATGACCAGGCGATGCAGATGGTCGAGGACTACGAGTACAGCTCCGACGACAGCGTTGCCGACGATACGCGCATCCGCGTGCAATAAGAGCCGGCATTCTAAGACCGGTAACTGGGGCGCCCTTCGGGGCGCCCTTTTTCATGGGCGGGTCAGCCCATCAGCCCCCGGCGCACGAGGTTGAGCCCGGCCACGAGAAGCACCGCCAGCGTGGCCTTGCGAAAGGTCTCCTGGTCGATCCGGTCCTGGATGCGGAAGCCCACCCACATGCCGAGGGTCGCCGGGATCAGGAGAAGGGCGGAGAACCAGACGGTGCGCCCGTTCAGGACTCCGGACTGCAGGTGCCCCAGCAGGAGCATCACCGAGCCCAGACCGTAGATCACGCCCTGCACCACGATCTGCCGCGCTTTCGGCGTATCGAGCGCCACGAGGTAGAGTACGGTCGTCGGGCCCCAGGTCCCCGCCAGGCCGCCCAGCGTGCCGGAGAGAAAACCCGCCACCAGTGAGGCCGTCCGCCGCCATTGCGGCGCGATGACGATGCGCAGCCCCGCAAGCTGGATCGCGCAGAGCACCGTCACGGGGATGCCGAGCACCAGGAACATGACGTCCGAGGGGATGACCGTGATGAACTGGGCCGAGATCAGGATCATCACGCAGACGATCACGATGTAGACCGCGAAGTCCTTGATCGCCGTCCAGGCGTCCCCCAGCCCCGCCCTCAGCACCTGCAGCAGGTTCGACAGGACGATGGGCAGGATGATCCCGGCCACGACGAGCTTCGGATCGAGCAGGATGCCCATGCCGGAGATCATGATGAGCGGCATGGCGAAGCCGACCGCACCCTTCACGATCCCGGAGACGAGGGTCACCGCGCAGGCGAAGAGGAGGAGGTCGGGTGAGAGCAGCGAGGTTAGAGCGTTCATTCCCGCCCTTTACCCCGCGGCGTGACTGGCCGCATCGGAAATCGCGAGGGTCACTTTAGGTCCTTTCAACGCATCTCCGTGAATTATTATTGCGCTGCGACTGCAAAGGTCCTATCTCCTCGGCAGGATCAAGGGAGACCTCCATGCCCCATGACGGTGCCTCGCAACCGCCCGACGCCGCGCTCCTCGACAGCCTGACCGCCCTGACGGCGGAGGCGCTTCCATCGGTAGAGGCACTGCTCGCCGAGGCGATCCAATCGGTCCGAGGCAAGGTCGTCTCCGAAGGCCGCATCGCGCCGGAGCGGCTGGAGCTGCATCAGGATGCCGCCCATGCCCTCGCCTGGCTCGCCACCTACACCGAGGCGCTGCGCCGGATGCAGGCCTGGGCCGAACGGATGGAGCAGGAAGGGACCTTCGGCGAGGTCGAGGCGCTGCTGCACCAGATCGCCTTCGGAGAGTATCTCGCCCAGGTGTACGGCGGTATCCCCATGAGCCAGGGGGAGATCGCGCGGCCCGCGGACCTCCGGCTCGACGCCTCACCCTCTGCCGCCGCGGACCGCCTGATCCGCGAGGGCAACACGCCCGCCGCCCGCGCACGTCTCGTCGAGCTGATGCGCGAACGCCGGGCGGAGATCACCGTCGGCCGCACCGGGCTCGACGACGAGCTCGAGATGATCCGGGAGCAATTCCGCCGCTACGCCGTAGAAAGGATCGAGACCCGCGCCCACGACTGGCACCTGAAGGACGAGCTGATCCCGATGGAGACCGTCGCCGAACTTGCCGACCTCGGGGTCTTCGGCCTCACGATCCCCGAGGAGCACGGCGGTCTCGGGCTCTCGAAGGCCTCGATGTGCGTCGTCTCGGAGGAACTCTCGCGCGGCTACATCGGCGTGGGCTCCCTCGGCACCCGGTCCGAGATCGCGGCGGAGCTGATCCTCGGCGGCGGGACTGAGGCGCAGAAGGCCCGCTGGCTGCCCGCCATCGCGAGCGGAGAGGTCCTGCCCACGGCGGTCTTCACCGAGCCCGACACCGGATCGGACCTCGGCGCGCTGCGGACACGCGCCCGGCGCGACGGCGACGACTGGCGCATCACCGGCGCCAAGACCTGGATCACACACGCCGCACGGGCCGGTCTCATGACGGTGCTCGCCCGCAGCGTGGAGGGGACCGACGACTATCGCGGCCTCTCGATGTTCCTCGCGGAGAAGACCCCCGGCACCGACGAGACGCCCTTTCCCGACGAGGGTCTCTCTGGCGGCGAGATCGAGGTGCTCGGCTATCGCGGCATGAAGGAATACACGCTCGGCTTCGACGACTTCCGCGTCTCGGGCGAAAACCTCCTCGGCGAGGCCGAGGGGCAAGGCTTCAAGCAGCTCATGCGGACCTTCGAGAGCGCCCGCATCCAGACCGCCGCCCGGGCCATCGGTGTCGCTCAGTCGGCGCTCGACACCGCAATGAGCTATGCAGAGGACCGGCGCCAGTTCGGGAAGCCGCTGATCGCCTTCCCGCGCGTCGCCGGGAAGCTCGCCATGATGGCGGTGGAGATCATGGTCGCCCGCCAGCTCACCTACCACTCCGCCCGTCGCAAGGACGCCGGCGACCGCTGCGACCTGGAGGCCGGCATGGCCAAGCTGCTGGGCGCGCGCGTGGCCTGGGCGGCGGCGGACAACGGCTTGCAGATCCACGGCGGCAACGGCTTCGCCCTGGAGTACCGGGCGAGCCGTCTGCTCTGCGATGCCCGGATTCTCAACATCTTCGAGGGAGCGGCGGAAATTCAGGCACAGGTGATCGCGCGGCGGCTTCTGGACTAGGCGATCCCGTCGAAAGACAGTGGCGGGGGGCGGCTCCCCCTGTCATCGTCGGCGCATGACCCGGCTGCTTCCTCTGATCGTCCTCCTCCTTCTGTCTGCCTGCGGCCGGGGCGGCCCCGTCCCGCCAAGGGAGAGTTGGGCGCTGGTCAGCATCGGCGGCGTGCCCTACCCCGCCCCCGCGACGCTGGGTCTCGGAACCGACCGCTATGCCGGGCGCGGGCCCTGCAACGCCTACTCTGGGCAGCTCGCGCGGGAGGTCGCGCGTCTCGCCTTCGGGGTCCCGGAAACCGGAGAGGCCGCCTGCCCGGCACTTGCCGCGGAACGCACCTACCTCGCCTACCTCACGGACGTCCGTGCCCAGGACGTGACCGAGGGCGGCAGCACGCTCATCCTGACGACGGGTTCGGGCGTCGAGCTCCGCTTCCGGCCGCTGACCTCCGGCGTCTGAAGAGCGCACAATCCCGGGTTGACCGAGCCTCGGGCGCGCCCACATCAGGCGGAGGCCCTTTTTCAGCGGAGAATTTCGCATGACCCAGACCGTTCTGCTCACCGGGATCTCCGGATTCATCGCCAAGCGCATCGCCCGCGACCTGCTGGACAAGGGCTACCGCGTGCGCGGCACGATCCGCACCGCCCGCAAGGCCGACGAGGTCCGCAAGGCGCTCGGCCCGAACGGGCTGGACCGGCTGGAATTCGCGACGCTGGACCTCACCCGCGATGCCGGCTGGGCGGACGCGATGGAGGGAGTCGACGCCCTGCTGCATACTGCGTCGCCCTTCCCGATGACCCAGCCGAAGGACGAGATGGAGACGATCCGCCCGGCGGTCGAGGGCACCCAGCGCGCGTTGAAGGCGGCCCTCGAGGCAGGGGTGCACCGCGTGGTGCTGACCTCCTCCATGGTCTCGATCATGCACGTCGACCGGCCGCCGAACCACGACTTCGGGCCCGAGGACTGGACCGACACCGACCATCCGACCGCCTCGCCCTACGTGAAGTCCAAGACGCTCGCGGAGAAGGCCGCATGGGACTTCGTGAAGGAGCATCCGGAGATCAAACTCACCACGATCCACCCGGGCCTGGTGACCGGCCAGCCGATGGACCGCCACTACGGCACCTCGCTGCAGCTGGTCGAACGCGTTCTCTCCGGACGCGACCCGATGCAGCCCGACATCTCCCTGCCGGTGGTGGACATTGAGGACGTGAGCGCCCTTCACATCGCGGCGCTGGAGCAGGAAGGAACCGTGGGGCAGCGGATCATCGCGGCGGACGACGTCCGCCGCCTGCCGCAAATCGCCGAGCTCCTCGCGCGACACTTCCCCGACCGCAAGATCGCGACCCGGACCGCGCCGAAGTTCCTGCTTCGGGCCATCGCGCTCGTGGACGGCGCGCTGAAGGGGATCCTGCCCCAGGTCGGCCGGCACGTCGCGATCGACAACTCCGCCTCGATCCCGGTGCTTGGCCGGCCATTCATCAGCTCGGAAGAGGCGCTTCTCCGCAGCGCGCGGTTCATCGACCGGCTCTCCGACGAAGAAGGGCAGAAGTCGGCCGCCTGAAGCGGCCGGCCCTCAGGTCTCCAGCCGCCGGGAGAGCGCCGCGACGAGACGCGCCCTGGCGGGCGGCAGGGGCCGGTCTCCCAGCGAGGGGGCGACCCAGCTCTCGAGAAAATGCCCCGTGGTCGCCAGCCCCGCGACGATCTCCTCGTCCGGCGCGGGACCTTCTCCCCGGAGAGCCGGAGGCAGGGGCAGGAGCCTGTCGGCCCATTCCCCCGCGCCCGCACGGCTGACGGCTCGTCCGGTCCGGGGCGAGACGAAGGCCAGGTCCTCCTCCGCACCGGTGACCGCGCAGCGGGAAAGGTCGAGCGCGAAGCCCAGTTCCTCCAGCAGCTCGAGCTCCCATCGCAGGTAGGCCAGCGGCCAGGCCTCTGTCCGGCCCAGAAGGTCGAGCAGGGTGACGGAGCTTTGGTAGAGCGAGGGATGCACCTCCCGCTCCGGCAGGGTGAAGGCCAGAAGGCCGCAGACGGCGTTGAGCCCGGCGAGCGCCAGCCGGTCGCCCATGACGAGCGCCGCGCGGGAGCGGAGTGGCTCCACCTTGTAGGTGCCGAGGTGATCCTCGAGCCGCGCGGTCCAGGTCGCCTCGACCTGCGCACCAGGCTGCAGGACCGCCGAGAGCTTGGAGGACACCCCTCCGCGCACAAGGCCCGCGTGCCGGCCATGCGCCTCGGTGAAGACCTCGACGATGACGGAGGTCTCGCCGTGGGGCCGCCGCAGGAGCAGGACGCCGGTGTCACGCCACTCCATGACGGCCTCCCGGGCTGGGGCGTCGCCCGGCAAACACAACGCCCGGAGCAGGATCTGAAACCGAGGTGTCCCCGGGACGCGGGTGCGCTAGGTGACCGGCGACCCGTCGACCCGAGGCCCCATGAGACAGACCGACGCCGACCGCGCCCTCTCCGCCCTGATCGCCCTCCTGGCGCTCGGGGCCGTGGCCCTGCGGATTCCCCTGACGATGACCGAGGACGACCTCGGTCTCTGGGCCGCGATCTGGGACCTCGTCTATTTCTTCACGATCCTGACCAATGCCGCCATCGGCGCGCTCTTCGCCACGACCGCGCTTCGCGGCCGGGCCGCCTCGGCGCCGGTGCATGCCGGCCTCACCGTCGCGATCATCGTGACGGGCGGGGTCTACCACGTCCTGCTGCGGGACCTCGGGGAGTACGAGGGCCTCTCCCTGGTCACGGACTGGCTGCTGCACACCGTTGTTCCGGCGCTGGCGGCGCTCCACTGGCTGGTCTTCGCGCCCAAGGACGGCCTGCGGGCCGGGACGCTCCTGCCCTGGCTGGCCTATCCGATGGCCTATGCCGCCTATGTGCTGATCCGTGCGCCGCATACCGGATGGTATCCCTATCCGTTTCTCGACGTCACCGAGCAGGGCTGGGGCCTGACCCTGGCCTGGATCGGCGGGATCGGCCTGCTCTTCGCGCTCCTCGGTGCGGCGCTGCTCGGCATCGCGCGGCTCCGGGCCTAGTCCTGCAAGGAGGGGTCGTCGAGCAGGTGGCGGCCCATCCGATCCTCGACCTCGACCACCCAGAGATCGGGATCGCGCGAGCGGGAGCGGGCCAGCAGCCCGTCGATCTCCTCCTCCGATCCCTCGGCCACCTTCTCCCAGCGGCGTCCCCCGGTGGAGAGATCGAGCACCCGCTCGTGGCAGGCCGCGCGCCCGTCCATCGTCGCGCATTTGACCATGACCGCCCCGGCAGTGGTGTCGCCGCGCGCCGCGATGTAGACCGCGATGCCCTCCATCTGCAGGCGCTGAAGGTAGGCCGACACCCAGAGACCGGAGGCCAGCCGCGCCGTCACGTGGCGTCCCGGATGTCGAGTCCCATCTCGGCATAGCGTTCGGCCTCTTCCAGCCACGAAGGCCGGACCTTCACCTGCAGAAAGAGATGCACCTTGCGGCCGAGAAACTCCTCGAGCTCCTCCCGCGCGGCCTTGGAGACGGCCTTCACCGTCTCGCCCCGGTGGCCGAGGACGATCCCCTTGTGTCCCTCGCGCGCGACGTAGACGATCTGGTCGATCCGGGCCGAGCCGTCCTTGCGCTCTTCCCAGGACTCGGTCTCCACGGTGAGCTGGTAGGGCAGCTCTTGGTGGAGCCGGAGGGTCAGCTTCTCGCGCGTGACCTCGGCCGCGATCATCCGCATCGGCAGATCGGCGATCTGGTCCTCGGGGTAGAGCCAGGGCCCCTCGGGCAGGCTCTCGCCCAGCCAGCGCTTGAGATCGTCGGTCCCGCGGCCCTTCTCGGCGGAGATCATGAAGGTCTCGGCGAAGGGTCGGCGGTCGTTCATCTCCTTGGCGAGGGCGAGCAGGCTCTCGGCCTTCACCCGGTCGATCTTGTTGATCGCCAGCGCGACCGGCGTCTCTGCCGGGAACTGGGCGAGCCGTTCGAGGATCTCCTCGACACCATCGGTGATGCCCCGGTGCGCCTCGATCAGCAGGACGACGATGTCGGCATCCGCCGCCCCGCTCCAGGCCGCCGCGACCATGGCCCGGTCGAGCCCGCGCTTCGGCTTGAAGAGCCCGGGCGTATCGACCAGCACGATCTGGGCATCGCCGTCGATGGCCACGCCCCGCAGCCGCGCCCGCGTGGTCTGCACCTTGTGCGTGACGATCGAGACCTTGGCCCCGACGAGCCGGTTGGTCAGCGTCGACTTGCCGGCGTTCGGCTCTCCGATCAGGGCGACGAAGCCCGCGCGTGTGGTCATCATGCGTTCCAATAGAGGACGCCCGGAAGGGCGTCGGGACACGATCTCTTAAAAGATTCCGGCGCCCTTCGCCAGTC
This sequence comes from Histidinibacterium aquaticum, assembly GCF_008710275.1. Taxonomy (GTDB): domain Bacteria; phylum Pseudomonadota; class Alphaproteobacteria; order Rhodobacterales; family Rhodobacteraceae; genus Oceanicola; species Oceanicola aquaticus. The sequence continues at coordinate 491,593 of NZ_VYQE01000004.1, read as the reverse complement.
GTCGCGCGGCGCCAGAGCGGAGACGTAGCGGGCAGTGTTTCTGCCCCCGCTGTGATGCCCAGCAAGCCGGGGAATCGTCCAAGGCCCGGCGCCCCAAATTCGGCATTCATCAGAAAGGACTCGGTCAATTCTCTTCTGCTGCCGTATACTCAGCATTAACCGTTATTCGCGGAGGACGAGTTGGAGATTCTGTTTATTCTCGGCGGGCTGTTCCTCGTCGTCATCGCGCGTATACCGCCGAAGGGACGGCGGCGTAGGCCACCGCCGAACCTTGCTACAGCCAGTCCGCGCCCGGCCCACCCCTCTCCGGCCAGAACTTGGCGCCCGACGCCGCAACCTCAGGTCGTCCAACCGACGTCGCACCCGCAGGTGATCAGAGGGCGCTGCCACGTCATCGATGGCGATACGATAGTGATCGGGCGGGAGCGTATCCGGCTATTCGGCATCGATGCACCCGAACTGGATCATCCCTATGGGAAGAAATCGAAATGGGCGATGATCCACCTCTGCCGTGGACAGGAAATCACGGCGACCGTGACCGGCGAACTGTCCTATGACCGGCACGTGGCGGTCTGCACGCTTCCGGACGGTCGGGACCTTTCCGAGGAGCTGGTGAAACAGGGGCTCGCGCTCGACTGGCCGGCCTTCTCCGGCGGGCGATACCGACAATTCGAGCCTGGCGGGGTGCGGAAACGACTCTGGCGAGCATCCACCCGTCAATGGGGCGCTCCGGGCTGGAATGACCTTCCTACGTCCCGCCCTGAAGCTCCGACAGCAGGCTCTGGGCCGCGGCGTGTTCCGCCTGGCGCTTCGAGCCCGCGCTCGCCCGGGCCGAGCGGTTCCCCGCGAGACGAACCTCGATGGTGAAGACGGGCTGGTGATCCGGGCCCTCGCGGGCGAGCTCGACGTAGACCGGCGGCGGTTCGCCGCGGCCCTGCGCCCATTCCTGCAGCGCGGTCTTGGCGTCTTGGCCCACGGCATCGGCCATGGCGATGCGGGTGCCCCAGAGCCGCAGGACGAGGGCGCGGGCGGCCTCGAACCCGGCATCGCGATAGACGGCCGCGATCACCGCCTCCATCGCGTCGGCGAGCAGCGCCTCCTTGCGGCGGCCGCCGGACTTCATCTCGGAACGTCCGAGCTTGAGGACGGTGCCGAGGTCGACCTCCCGGGCGACTTCGGCGCAGGTCTCCTTGCGGACAAGCGCGTTGAACCGGGGGGCCATCTGCCCCTCCGTCGCGGCGCTGTCGGCGTCGTAGAGCGCCTCGGCCATCACCAACCCGAGCACCCGGTCGCCCAGGAACTCCAGCCGTTGGTTGTCGCCACGGGTGGAGCTGCTCATCGAGGGATGCGTGAGCGCGCGGATCAGCAGCTCCGGCCGCTCGAAGTCGTGGCCCAGCCGGTCGCAGAAGGCGCGGAGGTCGTTCGAGAGCTTCACCACGGCGCGCTCCAGACCCGGTCCCAGCGCATTCCGGCGACCCAGGCAGGGAGGCCGCCGCGCCAGCTGTCGGAAGAGGCGATGATCCTCACCACGCGGCCCCGCAGGTCGGAGGCGGGCACGATGCGCGCCGAGAGGCGGGCCTGGCTGGCGAAGGCCGCGTCGAAAGGACGGTTGTCGCCGAGCAGAAGGACGTAGCCTTCGGGCACTTCGGCCACGAGCGAGGCCGGTCCGCCCGCGAAGGGGAGGATCTGGTGCGACGCGCCGCCGGGCAGCGTTTCGGTCACCGCGTCGCCGGACGAGGCGTAGCCGGCGGGCGTGTTGTTGATCGCCAGCCCCTCGTCCGTCTGCGTCACCCGTTCGCCCGGGAGCCCCACCACGCGCATCACCTGGTCGCGGGCGCCGGGCGTGTCGTGGATCACGACCTCGCCGCGCTCGGGCGCGCGGAAGAGCGTCAGCGCCGCGACGTAGTCGCCGCTCTGCAGCGCCGGGCTCATGGTCTCGTCTTCCACGAGATGGTCGGTCCAGAAGAACCGGCTGAGCAGGAACAGCGCCAGGAGGCAGGTCAGCGCGAGCCCGACCCGGCGGGCCACCTTCGTCTCGCGCCGGACCGGGCCGGTGTTGCGCGGCAGGGCCAGGAGGGCCAGCAGCATGAGCGCCGGCATGTAGGGAAGGATCGCCAGAAGCAGCCACCAGCCGCTGCGGCCGGCATCATGGAGCCGCCGGACGATGGTGCCGAAGAGCTGGACGAGCACCAGCGCGGAGAGGACGGAGTCGACCTGCGCGGGGCTGAGCCTCCCCCCGGTGGCGGAGGAGATCAGCGGCGAGGCGAAGACGATCGCGATCAGCGTGACGAGTGCGACGATGACCGGGCCGCGGCCTGCCGAGCCGTCCCAGTCGAACCCTCCGACGAAGAACCCCCGGAGCGCGCGCATCGGCCTAGTCGATCTTCTCGAAGAACCGGTCGCCCCGCCAGGTCCAGAAGTAGAGCATCGAGCGGCCTGCGGAGGAGAACATCACGCGGTCGGCGCGGCCCACGAGATCCTCGTAGGGCACGAAGCCGACGCCGCCGGTGGTCTGGCTCTCGCGGCTGTCCCGCGAGTTGTCGCGGTTGTCGCCCATGAAGAAGTAGTAGCCTTCCGGGACGGTGTAGGTGCCGGTGGTGTCGAAGTTCTGGCGTCCGATATCGAGGACCGAGTGGCTCACCCCGTTGGGCAGCGTCTCCACGAACTTGCGCTTCTCGCAGTCGGCGCCCAAGCCCACGGCGCCGTTGGAGCAGCGCGGGCGGAGGCCCTGGGGCCCCTGGGGCTCGAACTCCTCGACGAACAGCCCGTCGGGCTCAAGCCCGACCGGCTCGTCGTTGATGATGAGGCGGCCTTCCTCCATCCGGATCTGGTCGCCCGGAAGCCCGATCAGCCGCTTGATGAAGTCGCGCCCCGTAACGGGATGGCGGAAGACCACGACATCGCCCCGGTCGGGCTCGCCTCCGAAAAGCCGGTCGCCGCCCGCGTAGTCGGGCGCGTCACGGTCGCCCTGGAAGACACCGCAGAAATCGTCGGCCCCGATATCGATCCCCAGCGCGGGAATCCGGATCGAGGGACAGGAGGCATAGGAATACCCGTAGGCCATCTTGTTGACGAAGAGGAAGTCGCCGATCAGCAGCGTGTCTTTCATCGAGCCCGAAGGAATCCAGAACGGCTGGAAGAACAGGGTCCGGAAGATCCCCGCGATCAGGAGCGCATAGACAACGGTCTTGACGGTTTCCCAGATGCCCTGAAGCACCCCTTGGTTTTCGGCCATTCCGTATTCGTCCCTTCCTCGCGGTCCGGCGCTTCATGGGGGTCGGCCGGAGGCAAGTCAAGCCGACCGGCGGCCCGCCGCCCGGCCTAGAAATGCCGGGGAACGTAATCCGGCGCGTCCTGTTGGCGCAGGGAGGGGACGGCCCTCTTTTGGAGACTTTGAAATGGTTACGACTGTAGGAAACGAAACCGGCACCGCCGATCTGGTCCAGAACCTGCTCCGGCTGGAATATGATGCCATCGCCGCCTACGACGCCACGCTCGAGCGGCTCGACGACGACGGCGCGAAATCGGCCATCGCGGACTTCCGCGGCGACCACACCCGCCATGTGGACGAGCTGAAGTCCATCGCGACCCGCCACGGCATCGACGTGCCCAGCGAAAGCGACATGAAATCGCTTCTGACCACCGGCAAGGTCGCCATGGCCAATCTCGCCGGGGACAAGTCCGTGCTGAAAGCCATGAAGACCAACGAAGACGACACGGTGCAGGCCTACCGGCAGGCCGCGTCGAACTCCGAAGCCGACCCGGAGATGAAGCGTGTCTTCGAGGCGGCCCAGGCTGACGAGGAACGCCACCGCGCCTGGATGGAATCGCACTCCCACTAAGGAGTGCAGGCGGAAGGCGGTCAGCCTTCCGCCGTCTGGCCGCCCCCGAGGCGCATCGCCGCGCGCAGCGCGACCACCCCGAGAACCAACTTCAGCGCCGCCCCGGCGACGAAGGCCGCGCCGGAGGATATCGCCCCGGCCAGCCATGCGCCCACGAAGGGCGCGGTCAGCAGGGCCAGCATGTTCGCCGCTTCCATGACCGAGCTGACGCGGGCGATGGCGCTCTCGTCGGTTTCGTTCTGGATCACCACCCTCGGCGGCACGAGCATCGCGGAACTCGTGATCCCGGCGAGAACGAAGACACCCAGCAGCACCGCGAGATCGATCCCGCGCCCCGTGAGTTCCGCCAGCGCCGGCGCCATCAGCAGTAGTCCCGACCCGATCGCCCCGAAGGCGATGAGCCGGAAGGGCTGCGCCGTCAGCCGCGTCATCAGCAACGCGCCGAGCACGCCGCCTCCGCCCACCGCAGCCATGGTCCAGCCCATCACGACCTCGTCGAAGCCGATGTCCCTCAGGAGCGGAGCGATGAGCGTGTCGTAGAGGAAGATCGAGAAGAATCCCGCCGCCGTCAGCCCCAGCGCCAGCCGCAGCGGCACGGACCGCCCGACGATCCGCAGCCCCTCCGCCACGTCGCGCGCGATGCCGAGCGTAGCGTCGCCCTTCGGAGCCTTCCTTTCCAGCCCCGGCAACGCCAGCAAGGGCGGCACGGCCAGAAGCGACACCGCGGCCGTCACCCAGAACACGGCCCCCGGCTCGAGCACCGCCAGCAGCGCGCCGCCGGCCGCCGGGGCGGCGATCTTGCTCGTCTGATTGATCGCGTAGCTGATCCCGTTCGCCCCCATCCGGTCCTCACGCCTGACGAGACCCTGGAGCGCGGCCTGCTTGGCCGGGGAGAAGAAGCTGTCGACCGATTGCCCGACCGCCAGCAGTACGAGCAGCGTCACCCAGTCCTGCGCCAGCGTCATCGCCGCGAAGACGAGAGCGCGGGCGAGGTTGCTCCCGACGAGGACCGCCTTCAGCGGCAACCGGTCCACCAGCGCCCCGGCCACGAGCCCGACGGTCAGGTAGGGCGCGCCGAGCGCCACGGCGAACCAGGCGAAGGCCACCGTGGGCGCCTGCCACTCGAAGGCCAGCAGCGTCGTCATCGCGACATAGGCCAGCCAGTCGGCCGCGTCCGACGGGATCTGGCCCGCGATCAGCCGTCCGAAGCCGCGGTTGCGGCGCAGCACTTCCAGCCTCACCGGATCACTCCGGCAGCGCTTCGATGACCACGAAGGCCTGTGCCCAGGGATGATCGTCCGTCAACGTGACGTGGATGATGGCGCGGTGTCCCGACGGCGTCATCTCCGCCAGCCGATCCGCCGCCCAGCCGGTCACCTCCATGACCGGCTGACCGGTCCGCAGGTTGCTCACCGCCATGTCCTTCCAGGCGATCCCCATCCGCAGTCCCGTCCCGAGGGCCTTGGAGCAGGCCTCCTTCGCCGCCCAGCGCTTGGCGTAGGTGCCCGCGACGTCGGCCCGGCGCTCGGCCTTGGCCTGCTCGATGTCGGTGAAGACGCGGTTCCGGAACCGGTCGCCGAACCGGGCGAGGGTCCGTTCGATCCGGTCGATGTTGGCGAGGTCGGTGCCGATGCCGAGGATCACGGCGCACGGGTCTCCGGGGAGGCGGAACATGCGGCACGGCGCAGGGGGCGGGCAAGGCGCATCATGCCGTCAACAAAGCCGCTCGACGCTTCCGGAGCAAGGGGGCCGGATCAGCGCCGTCGCTCGATCAGCCGCAGTTCATTGCGCACGCCCATGGCGAGGAACAACCGGTTCACGACGAGCACCGCGACGATGAGAAGCGCAGCAAGCCCCGCCATGGCCCCCAAGTTGCCCTCCGTGGCGAAAGCCACGGCGCCGGTCGCCAGGACGAGTGCCACGAAGCCCAGGTTCACCGCCACGACCACGATCGTCATGAGCAGGGCCGCCCGCCAGGCGGCGGAGCCGGAGAGCGGGGCCTCCGTCTCGCGCGTCATGCGCCCGCCCTCGGCCAGGGCTGCGATCATCGGGGGGACGATCGCCGCAGCTCCCGCCGGCACCGCGAATGGCAGGAAGGAGGACAGCAGCGCGTCGATGACCACGACGCCGAGCAGCACGAGGATGTAGATGCCCGCGTACCGCGCGAGATTGACGCCGCCGGTCATCGGGCCGCCTCCATGAGCCGCCGCATCTCGGCGATGGCCGGGCCGAGGCCCAGGAAGATCGCCTCGCCGATCAGGAAATGACCGATGTTGAGTTCGCGCACCTCGGGCAGTGCCGCGATGGGCCCGACCGTGTCGTAGGTCAGCCCGTGGCCCGCGTGGACCTCCAGCCCGAGGGAATGAGCGAATTGCGCCATCTCCCGCAGCCGCTCCAGCTCGGCGTCCCGCTCGTCGAACCGGCCCTCGGCATGCAGGTCGCAATAGGCGCCGGTATGCAGCTCGACCACAGCCGCCCCGATCCGGGCGGCTGCCTCGATCTGGGGCCGGTCGGCGGCGATGAAGATCGACACCCGGGAGCCCGCCTCCGCGAGGGGCGCGATGAAATGCGCGAGCCGGTTCTCGTCCCGTGCGACCTCGAGCCCGCCCTCGGTTGTCCGCTCCTCGCGCTTTTCCGGCACGATGCACACCGCGTGGGGCCGATGCCGCAGGGCGATGGCCTGCATCTCCTCGGTCGCGGCCATCTCGAAATTGAGCGGCAGGGTCAGCTCGGCCGAGAGCCGCTCGATGTCATCGTCGGAGATATGCCTGCGGTCTTCCCGCAGGTGGGCCGTGATTCCGTCAGCCCCAGCCTCCTCGGCCAGCTTCGCCGCGCGGACGGGATCCGGATAGGCCGACCCGCGCGCGTTGCGTACCGTGGCGACGTGATCGATGTTCACGCCAAGTCTGAGGCTCTCCATACCGCTCTCCCGCTGCTGCGGCGGGACGATATCCTCCCGCCCCGCGAATGCAATCGCCTCAGCCGCCCGGCGCGCGCAGCTTGTCGAGCTTCGCCCGCAGCATCTTCTTGCGGCGGTTCTGGTAGGCGCGAACCACTGGCAGGGCGAGGTAGTAGATCAGGCTCGCGGCGATGAGACCGGGCACGATCCCCCCGACCGTGTAGGGCCAGAAGACCTCTTCCCAGAACCGCCCCAGCCGCGCCCATTCTGCGGTCTCGTGCGTGAAGATCGCCATGAAATTGTGCCAGAGATCCTCTGACGCGCCGCCGAACTTCTGGAAGATGTTCTCGTCGAAGCCCTGCTCCGGCCGGGTGCCGAGCAGGAAGTAGCCGGTGTTCAGCGAGACGATCCCGATGGGGACGTAGGTCAGCGGATTGCCGAAGAAGGTCGCCAGCAGCGCGGCGATCATGTTGCCCCGGAGAACGTAGGCCAGGAAGGCCGACATCAGGAAGTGCAGACCGTAGAAGGGCGACCACGTCACGAAGACCCCGGCCCAGATGCCGCGGCAGATCTTCTCTGGCGTGTCGGGAAGGCGGTTCAGCCGGTGCTTGACGTACTGCGCCGCCCGGCCCCAGCCGCCCTTGGGCCAGAGGGAGCGGAGCACGACTTTCCAGACCGGCCGCCTTTCCCGGCGCTTGAATACCACCCTTCGACCCCGCTCGTCCGCGCGCCTAGATCGCCTCGGCCTGCTTCGGGTCGCGGTGACGCTCGATGAAGGCGACATTGCTGTCGGCCTCGAGCGCAGTCATCACCCGGTGCAGGTGCTCGGCGTCCCGCAAATCCGCATCGACCAGGAGCCTGTAGTAGTCGGGTTTCCGGTCGATGAACTCCAGGTTGGAGATATTGGCGGACTGCTCCCCGATCAACGTGCAAATCCGCCCCAGGACGCCGGCATCGTTCGTGATCGCCAGATCGAGCGTGACAGTGTTGGTCGGCGGGTGCGTGCCCTCCTGCCAGTGTAGGTCGACCCAGCGATCAAGCTCGTCCTCGTATTTCGCCAGCACCTCGCAATCGATGGCATGGACGACCACGCCCTTGCCGCGCGACGTGATGCCGACGATCCGCTCTCCGGGCACGGGCTGGCAGCACCGTGCGCGGATGTAGTGGCGTCCCGGCTCGAGCCCGACGACCGCACGGCCCTCCTCGACCTCCTCGACTCGGCCCTTCTGGGCCAGGTCCGGGTAGAGCGCGCCCACGACCTCGCGAGAGGTGATCTCGGCCGAGCCGAGCCCCTCCAGCAGGTCGTCCACGCTGTCGATCGCCAGCGCCTTGGCGGCCGTGCGCAGGGCCTTGTCGGTCGACTTCTTGCCGACGTTCTCGAAAGCGACCCGGGCGAGCTCGGCGCCCAGCTTGATGAACCGCTCGCGGTCCTCTTCGCGCAGGCTGCGGCGGATCGCGGTCTTGGCCCGCCCGGTGACGGCGATATCCACCCAGGTGGCCTGCGGTGACTGGCCCTCGGCGGTGATGACCTCGACCGACTGGCCGTTCTTCAGCCGGGTCCAGAGGGGCACGCGCAGCCCGTCGACCTTGGCGCCGACCGTCGCATGTCCGATGCGGGTGTGGATGGCATAGGCGAAATCGATCGGCGTCGCCCCGCGCGGCAGCTTCACCACGTCCCCCTTGGGCGTGAAGCAGAACACCTGGTCGGTGTACATCTCCAGCTTGACCATATCGAGGAACTCGTCGTGGCCGTGCCCCTCGTCGATCTGCTGGGTGATGGTGGTGATCCAACGCGCCGGGTCGACGGCAAAGGGGTTCTCCACCCGCTCGCCGTCCCGGTAGGACCAGTGCGCCGCGACGCCGGTCTCCGCGACCTCGTGCATCTGGCGGGTGCGGATCTGCACCTCCACCCGCTTACCGTCACGGCCAGAAACCGTGGTGTGGATCGACCGGTAGCCGTTCGACTTCGGCTGGCTGATGTAGTCCTTGAACCGCCCCGGCACCGCCCGCCAGCGCCGGTGGATCGCGCCGAGGACCTTGTAGCAGTCCTCTTCGCTGTCGGTGATGATCCGGAATCCGTAGATGTCCGACAGCCGGGAGAAGCCCTGCTCCTTGGCCTGCATCTTGCGCCAGATCGAGTAGGGCTTCTTGGCACGGCCGTAGACCTCGGCGGTGATGCCGGCCTTCTGCATCTCCAGCTTCATGTCGGCGGTGATCTTCTCGACCACGTCGCCGGTCTCCTTCTGGAGCGTGACGAAGCGCCGGATGATCGATTCCCGGCCCGCGGGGTTGAGGACGCGGAAGGCCAGGTCCTCCAGTTCCTCGCGCATCCACTGCATACCCATCCGGCCGGCCAGCGGCGCATAGATGTCCATGGTCTCCCGCGCCTTCTGGGCCTGCTTCTCGGGCTGCATCGACCGGATCGTGCGCATGTTGTGCAGCCGGTCGGCGAGCTTCACCAGCGTGACCCGAAGGTCCCGCGAGGTCGCCATGAAGAGCTTGCGGAAGTTCTCGGCCTGCTTCGTCTCGGTCGAGGAGAGCTGCAGGTTCGTCAGCTTGGTGACCCCGTCCACGAGATCGGCGATCTCGCGCCCGAAGAGCTCCGCCACCTTCTGGAAGCTCGCCTTCGTGTCCTCGATCGTGTCGTGCAGGAGGGCCGTGACGATGGTGGCGTCATCCATCTGCATCTCTGCGAGGATGACGGCCACCGCGACGGGATGTGTGAAATACGGCTCGCCCGAGCGCCTGAACTGGCCCTCGTGCATGTCCTCGCCGAAGGCGTAGGCACGGGCGATCAGATCGCCGTCGCTATGCGGATTGTAGGACCGGACCAGGTCGATCAGCGCGGCGCAGCCTCGCGTGAGCCCGGTCTTTTCCAGCATGGCGTCGTGCCTTCCGGCCCTAGCGCTGCCCCTGCGCCTCCATCAGCGCGCGCAGCAGTTTCTCTTCGGACATGTCGTCCTCTTCCGGCGCGTCCGTGGGCTCTGACTGGCCCATGAGCAGCGCCATCGCGTCGTCCTCGGGCTCGTCGACCTCGATCTGGGTCTGCTGCGCCTCGATCATCCGCTCGCGCAGACCGTCGGCCTGCTGCGTCTCTTCGGCGATCTCGCGGAGCGCCACGACGGGGTTCTTGTCGTTATCGCGGTCGACGGTCAGCGGAGCACCGGAGCTGATCTCGCGCGCACGATGGGCGGCGAGCATCACGAGCTCGAAACGGTTCGGAACCTTGTCAACGCAATCTTCGACGGTAACGCGGGCCATGAAGCCTCCAGGAATCTCTTGGGGGGAGCCGGAACCCGCCTCCTAACGCAGCCAAAAGGGATTGACAAGTCGATTCCACTCTGTTCCGCGGCCTAGAGCGGCGTCACCTCCCGCAGGGCCTCTTCGGGCAGGGCGTCCCGCATCTCCCGCACCGTCCGGCCGAGCAGCGGGTGCCGCCACTCCGGCGCCACCTCGGCGAGCGGCACGAGCACGAAGGCCCGGTCCTGCATCCTCGGGTGCGGCAGGATCAGTTCCCCCGGCGCCTCGCGCATCTGCCGGTCGAGGCCGAGCTCGCGCCAGCGGCGCTGCCCCTCGGGATCGGGCAGGACCCGGTCCTCCCAGGCGATCAGGTCCAGGTCGAGCGTCCGCGGCCCCCAGCGGACATCACGCACCCGCCCCGCTTCGGCCTCCGCCTCGTGGAGCGCCGCGAGAACGGCCTCGGGCGGCAATGTCGTCCGACATAGACAGGCCGCGTTCACGAAGTCCGGCCCAGACCCCACCGGAAAGGCGGGCGAGGCATAGAGCGCCGAGGCCTCCACCTCGGCGTCCAGTAGCTCGGAAATCGATTCCATAGCCGCCCGAACGACCCGTTCCGGCTCTCCGGGTCCGCCGGAATTGGCCCCCAGCGCAACCAGGGCGCGAAAGCGCGGCACATCATCGCTCACGTGACGGCAGTCCTTTTCCTATTCCGCCGGGGCAGATACCACGGCGGACGACGGTCTGTGTGGCCAGTGTGACAGCGTCGCGACCCTTTTTTAAAGGCCGCAAGTCGGTTGAAGGAGCCGACGCCCGCGCCACCGCCAGCCGCCTCGCGTCCAGAAGGACGCCTTGATTATGTCTTTTGACCATTTACCATGCCAGTCACTTCGCTGTTCCTCTGCCGTCGCACCAGTCGGATCGGGACAGTGTCGAGAAAGGAATTTCGATGTTCTACCGGGATGAGCGCCTGGCGCTCTTCATCGACGGCTCGAACCTCTACGCGGCCGCCAAGGCCTTGGGATTCGACATCGACTACAAGCTGCTGCGTCAGGAATTCATGCGCCGCGGCAAGCTCCTCCGCGCCTTCTACTACACCGCGCTCCTGGAGAACGACGAATATTCGCCGATTCGCCCTCTCGTCGACTGGCTGCATTACAACGGCTTCACCATGGTGACCAAGCCAGCCAAGGAATACACCGACAGCCAGGGCCGCCGGAAGGTGAAGGGCAACATGGACATCGAGCTGACCGTCGATGCCATGGAGACCGCCCGCCACGTCGACCATATCGTGCTCTTTTCCGGCGACGGCGACTTCCGCCCGCTGGTCGAAGCGCTCCAGCGCCGCGGCGTGCGCGTCTCGGTCTGCTCGACGATCCGCAGCCAGCCGCCGATGATCGCCGACGAGCTGCGCCGCCAGGCCGACAATTTCATCGAGCTCGACGAGCTGCGCGAAACGGTCGGCCGGCCGCCGCGCGAGCCCCGAGGCGACCGCGCGGCCGACGAGGAACAGTACGCCGGCGACTGAGCCGGCGACGGCGCCCGATGACCGCCGCCGCGCTCGTCACCCTCTTTCTCGCCGCCCTCGGCGCCGCCACGATCCTGCCTTTCCAGTCCGAGGTCGTCTTCACCGCCATGCAGCTCGGCGGCGACTATCCCGTCTGGCTGCTGGTCCTCGTCGCGAGCGTCGGCAACACCCTGGGCTCGGTCATCACCTACCTGATGGGGATCTGGATCGAGCGCTTCCGCGACCGCCGCTGGTTTCCATTCACCCCGGCCCAGATCGAACGCGCCCAGCGCTGGTACAATCGCTGGGGTCTCTGGTCGCTGCTGCTCACCTGGGCGCCCTTCGGCGACGCCATCGCCCTGGCCGCCGGCATCCTGCGAACCCCGTGGCCCGTCTTCCTTGTGCTGGTGACGATCGCCAAGACCGGTCGCTACATCCTGCTGGCACTCGCCACCGCGGGCCTCGTCGGCTGACCCCGCATGGACAGAGCCGCCCGAAACCCCTACCTCGGGGGGCGAAGGAGCCCGACATGATCCAGCCTCCCCTGACCCTCTACCTCGCCGCCCCCCGCGGCTTCTGCGCGGGCGTCGACCGGGCGATCAAGATCGTCGAGATGGCGCTGCAGAAATGGGGCGCCCCGGTCTACGTGCGTCACGAGATCGTGCACAACCGCTACGTCGTGGACGACCTGCGCGAGAAGGGCGCCGTCTTCGTCGAGGAGCTCGACGAGTGCCCCGACGACCGCCCGGTCATCTTCTCCGCGCATGGCGTGCCCAAGGCCGTCCCGGCCGAGGCCGCCAAGCGCGAGATGATCTACGTCGACGCCACCTGCCCGCTGGTCTCCAAGGTCCATATCGAGGCCGGGCGCCACGCCGATAACGGGCTGCAGATCGTGATGATCGGCCATGCCGGCCACCCCGAGACGGTGGGCACCATGGGCCAGCTGCCCGAGGGCGACGTGCTCCTGGTGGAGACGCCCGCGGACGTGGCGACCCTGGAGGTCCGCGACCCGGAAAAGCTCGCCTTCGTCACCCAAACGACGCTTTCGGTCGACGACACCATCGAGATCGTGGCCGCCCTGCGCGACCGCTTTCCCGCCATCGTCGGGCCGCACAAGGAAGACATCTGCTACGCCACCACCAACCGCCAGGAGGCGGTGAAGGCCATCGGCCCCAAGGCCGAGGCGCTGCTGGTGGTCGGCGCGCCCAACTCCTCCAACTCGCGCCGCCTGGTCGAGGTCGCCCGCCGCGCCGGCTGCCCCTACGCCCAGCTCGTGCAGCGCGCGGCGGACATCGACTGGCGCGCCCTCGAGGGGGTGCGCTCCATCGGCGTCACCGCCGGCGCCTCGGCGCCCGAGGTGCTCATCGACGAGGTCCTCGACGCCTTCCGCGCCCGCTACGACGTGACCGTCGAACCGGTGACCACCGCTGAGGAACACGTCGAGTTCAAGGTGCCGCGGGTCCTGCGCGAACCCGCCTGACCGCGGCTCTCGACAGCGGCGCCCCCGGGCGGCAGTCTGGCCGGGTCGCTTTCCGAGGGCCCGGCCCATGATCTCCACGCAGTTCCTCGTCACGGCGCTCGTCGTCGTCCTCGCTCCCGGCACCGGGGTGCTCTACACGTTGGCGATCGGCCTCGGGCGGGGGCGCCGCGCCGCCGCCTGGGCCGCGCTCGGCTGCACGCTGGGAATCCTGCCGCATCTCGCCGCGGCGATCCTCGGCCTCGCGGCGCTCCTGCACACCTCGGCCCTCGCCTTCACCATGCTGAAATGGGCCGGCGTCGCCTACCTGCTCTACCTCGCGAGCCAGGCCCTGCGGTCCGGGGGCGCCCTGGCGCTGGAAGAGGACCGGACCGCCGAGGAGGGCTGGCGCACCGCCCGCCGCGGCACGCTGATCAACGTGCTGAACCCCAAGCTCTCGATCTTCTTCCTCGCCCTTCTCCCGCCGTTCCTCTCCGGCGACCCCGCCACGGCCACCGCCGAGATGATCGGCCTCGGAGCCGTCTTCATGGCGCTCACCTTCGCCGTCTTCCTGCTCTATGGCGCCTTCGCCGCCCTCGCCCGAGACCGCCTCCTCGCGAGCCGCCGGGCGATGACCTGGCTCAACCGGACCTTCGCCGCGGCCTTCGCCGCCCTCGCGGGGCGCCTCGCCCTGGAACGCGCCTGACCCCCTCCTTCATCTAGCTCCAAATACCCTCGGGGGAGTCCTCGGCCCCTCCGCGGACGGGGGCGGAGCCCCCTGCGGGACGGCGGGCGGGGCGATGTCCCGGCCCCGGGCCGGGACGAGCGCCGGTCGGCGGCCCCCTTGCCCGCGCCCCCATTCCGCGTCACATCCCCACCATGACCAGACCGCCCCTCGCCCCGCTCCTCCTCGGCCTCGCCGGGCTGATCCCCTTCCTCTGGGGCGCGCTCACCACGCTGCGTCCCGAGCTCGGCATGGCCTCGGTCGAGCGCTTCGGATCCGGCGCCGCCCGCTTCGTCGGCCCCTATGTCCAGCTCGCCTACGGGCAGGTCATCCTCGCCTTCATGTCCGGCGTGCTCTGGGGCTTCGCCACGAAGACGACGGGCGCCCGCGCCGCCGCGGGATATGCGCTCTCGGTGCTGCCCGCGCTCTGGGCCTTCATCTTCACCGGTGGCGGACCGACCTCGGCGGCCACCTACCTCGCCGCCGGCTTCGCGGCGCTCCTGCTGCTCGACGCCCAGTTCGCCCGCTGGGGCCTGGCGCCGCCCTGGTGGATGACCCTGCGGACCGGACTGTCGGCCGTCGTCATCCTTTGCCTCCTGCCGGTGATGCTCTGATGACCGACGAGCGCACCCTCGCCTTCTACGCCGACGCCGCCACCCGCTACGCCGACAAGTTCGGCCGCGACGACGCGAGCCCCGAGCTCTCGGCCTTCATGGACCGCCTGCCGCCCGCCGCCCGTGTCCTCGACCTCGGCTGCGGTCCGGGCCGGGCCTCGGCGGCCATGGCCGTCGCGGGGCACCGCCCGGACCCGGTGGACGCGAGCCCCGAGATGGTCGGCATCGCCCGCGACACCCTCGGCCTGCCCGCCCGCCTCGGCACCTTCGACGACGACTACGGCGAAGAGAGCTACGACGGCGTCTGGGCGGCCTACAGCCTGCTCCATGCTCCGCGCGCCCACATCCCCGGCCACATCGCGCAACTCGCCCGCGCCCTGCGCCCGGGCGGCCCGCTCTACCTCGGCCTCAAGCTCGGCGAGGGCGAGGCGCGCGACTCCCTCGGCCGCCACTACGCCTACGTCACCGAGCCCGAGCTGACCGACTGGATCGCCGCCGCCGGCCTGACCCTCGCCGACTCCCGCACCACGACCCGGCGCGGCTGCGCGGGGACCGACGACCCCTGCATCGACCTGCTCGCGGTGAAGTCCGATGCCTGAGCTCTTCGCCTTCACCGACGGTGCCTGCTCCGGCAACCCCGGCCCGGGCGGCTGGGGCGCGCTCCTGCAGGCCAAGGAGGGCGACGCCGTACTCCGGGAGCGCGAGCTCAAGGGCGGAGAGGCCCGGACCACAAACAACCGGATGGAGCTCCTGGCCGCGATCAACGCGCTCGAGACCCTGACCAGCCCCTCGAAGATCACCGTCATCACCGACAGCGCCTACGTGAAGGGCGGCATCACCGAGTGGCTCGCCGGCTGGAAGCGCAAGGGCTGGAAGACCTCGACGAAGAAGCCCGTGAAGAACGAGGACCTCTGGCGCCGCCTCGACGAGGCCGCCGCCCGCCACCAGGTCCGCTGGGAATGGGTGAAGGGCCACGCCGGCCACCCCGAGAACGAACGCGCCGACGAACTCGCGCGGAAGGGGATGGCGCCGTTCAAGCGGTGATCCGTCGCTCCAGGAGTCGCTTCCCCCGGATTACGCCTCCACGGGCGCCACCGCTCGTTGGTAGAGATGCCAGGTCGTGTGGCCGAGGATCGGCAGGGTGAAGACGAGGCCGAGGAAGGCCGGGACCATCGACAGCAGCATCGTGACCGCGATGATCGCCGCCCAGCCGAGCATCACGGCCGGACTCTTCCTGACGACCCCGAAAGAGGTGATCATTGCGGTGATGAAGTCCATCTCCCGGTCGAGCAGCATCGGCATGGCGACCACCGTCGCCGAGAACAGGACCGCCGAGAGGAGCGCCCCGACCCCGGTGCCGATCAGGAGAAAGGTCCAGCCCTCCGGCGTGAAGAAGACGGTGTTCAGGAAACCGTCCAGGTCGGAGAAGGAGGAATCCTGCAGGACGATGACCAGCACGGTTCGGAACTGGTAGAACCAGACCCACAGGATGAAGAGCGTGACGAAGGCCATCCAGCCCATCTCGCGCTTCCGCTGATTGGCCATGACCGTGAGGATGTCCGACCAGCCGAAACTCTCGTTCCTCTGCAATCGGCGGGACATCTCGTAGAGTCCGGCGGCGGCGAAGGGCGCGATCAGGGGAAAGGCCACGAGCGCCGGAATGACGATCCAGAGCATGTCGAGCCACACAAGGCACCAGATCAGCAGGATTCCGAAGACCGCGTAGAACAGTCCGAAAAACCCGCTCATGAGGGGGCGGGACAGGAAGTCCGCGAACCCCGCCTTCAGCGATGCGGTGATGTCCTCGGCGGTCACCGCGTTGACCCTCGGCGGCGAGGGCTGCCGCGGGGCCAGATCCTCCTGCGGCGTGGACTCCGTGCTCTTGGATGTCATGACACACTCCTCCCAAAGCATGTCACCGTGCCGGTCCGCTCCCCCGGACCCGGCGGTGAACCAACCCGTCTTTCGGCGGCAACAGGTTCGCACCGGGCGCGGCTTTAGGCAAGCGGGAGAAAAGGTTAACGGAACTCGACTGTTTCCGGATTTCCTTTCCTATTCAAGGGTCTAGCACCCTGTCCAACCTTGGACACTTCTCAGGAGAGCTTTTCCGGAGCCGTCTGCCACCCCCTCAGTAGCTCCTCCTGCCCCATCGCCCGCCTTCCGGGCCGTTGCCCCTCCAGCAGCTCAACGGCGCCCTCGCCGCAGGCGATGCGGAGGCCGCCCAGGACCTCCCCCGGCTCTCCGGTCCCCTCCGCGAGCCGCGAGCGGAGCAGTTTCAGCCGCTCTCCCCCCGCCTCGCACCATGCGCCCGGGAAGGGCGAGAGCCCGCGGATCAGGCGGTCGACCTCCACCTCCGGACGGGTCCAGTCGACCCGCGCCTCGGCCTTGTCGATTTTCGTCGCATAGGTGACCCCGTCCTCCGGCTGCGGCTCTGGTACCAGGTCCTCGATATCCGCCAGCGCCCGCACGATGAGCGCCGCCCCCAGTTCCGCCAGCCGGTCGTGCAGGTCCCCGGTCGTGTCCTCCGCCCCGATCCCCGTCGCCTCGCGCAGCAGCACCGGCCCGGTGTCGAGCCCCGCCTCCATCTGCATGATGCAGACCCCGGTCTCCGCGTCTCCGGCCATCACCGCCCGGTGGATCGGCGCAGCCCCCCGCCAGCGCGGCAGCAGCGAGGCGTGGATGTTGAGACAGCCGTAGTGCGGCGCGTCGAGCACCGCCTGCGGCAGGATCAGACCATAGGCCGCGACCACCGCCGCATCGAGGTCGAGCGCGGCGAAGGCCGCCTGCTCCTCCGCTCCCTTGAGCGAAACCGGGTGGCGGACCTCCAGCCCCAATTCCTCCGCCGCCGCATGGACGGCAGTCGGACGAGGCGCCTTGCCCCGCCCTGCGGGCCTTGGCGGCTGGGTATAGACGCAGGCGATCTCGTGCCCCGCCCGCTCCAGCGCCTGCAGCGCGGGGACCGAGAAATCGGGCGTGCCCATGAAGGCGATGCGCATGGCTCTCTCCCTTGTTGCGGCCTCAGCGGCCAATCTTGGCCGCCCGTTTCAGCAGTCGCTCCCGCCTCAGCCGCGAGAGCCGGTCGATGTACATCCGGCCGTCGAGATGGTCGATCTGGTGCTGCACGCTGGTCGCCCAGAGCCCGACGAAGTCCTTCTCCTCCACCGCCCCCGCGACGTTCAGGAAGCGCACCGTGACGGCCCGGGGCCGCGAAATGACGGCGGAAACGCCGGGCAGGTTGGGAGAGGCCTCCTCATGCTCGCGGAACTCGACGGAGGCATGCAGGATCTCGGGGTTCGCGAGCCGCACCGCCTGTCCGCGGTCCGTACTCGCATCGACGACGGCGAGCCGCAGGCCGATACCGAGCTGGGGCGCGGCCAGGCCATAGCCAGGCATCGCCTCCATGGCCTCGACCATCTCGTCCCAGATCGCCCGTATCTCGTCGTCCACTTCCTCGACGGGCTTGGCCGACGTGCGCAGCGCCCTGTCGGGCCATTGGACGAACGAGCGGGGCACGGGCTCAGGCCCGCGCCTTCTCGCGCTTCATCTTGACCATCTTGCGGGTGATCATCTGCCGCTTAAGAGGCTTGAGGTAGTCGATGAAGAGCTTGCCGTTCAGGTGGTCGATCTCGTGCTGCACGCAGGTCGCCCAGAGCCCGTCGAAACGCTCGGACTGTTGCGCACCCTCAAGGTCGGTCCATGAAACCTCGACCTCCGCGGGGCGTTCCACCTCGGCATATTGTTCCGGGATGGAAAGGCAGCCCTCCTCGTAGGTGCCGAGTTCTTCGGAGCTCCAGGTCACCTCGGGATTGATCAGGACCATGGGGCGAGGCGGCAGGGTCTCGTCCTTGACGCAGTCCATCACAAGAAGCCGCTTCATCACGCCGACCTGCGGCGCGGCGAGGCCGATGCCGGGCGCATCGTACATGGTCTCGAGCATGTCCTCGGCAAGCGTGCGAACCTCGTCGGTGACCTCTGCCACGGGGTCTGCCACCGCCTTGAGCCGCGGGTCGGGGTGAATGAGGATCGTGCGCTTCGCCATGCGGCTCAGATAGGCGAAGCCGGACCGCCGCGCAACAAGGGGGCCCTTGCGCTCGGCGGATGGGAGAATAGCGTCCCGCGAAACGAAACAGGAGACGACATGAATTTCGACAGACCCACGGTCCGGGCGGGCACGCACCAGGTGAAGTGGTCGGCGGCGGAGGCGGCGCTCGGACTGCGCGGCGACGATCCGCTGCCGATGTGGGTCGCCGACATGGATTTCGACGCGCCACAGTTCCTGCAGGACGCGGTCGTCGATCTCGCCCGGAGCGGGATCCTCGGCTACTTCTCTGGTCTGGACGCCTGCTCGGAGGCGGTCGCCAACTGGATGCGCACCCGTCACGGCTGGGACGCGGACCCGGCGCATGTCCTCTACACGCACGGGCTGGGCAACGGCATCGCCGTCTGCCTGCAGACGCTGAGCGAGCCCGGCGACGGCGTCGTGATCTTCACCCCGGTCTACCACGAGTTCACGACGAAGATCCGCCGCAACGGGCGGCGCCCCCACGAATGCCCGCTAGAGGTCGGCGCCGACGGCCGCTTCGAGATCGACTTCGACGCGCTGGAGGCCGGCCTGACAGGTGACGAGCGGATCATGCTGATCTCGTCGCCCCACAATCCCGCGGGCCGCATCTGGACGCCCGAGGAGCAGCGGCGGATGGCGCAGGTCTGTGAACGGCACGACATGATCCTGATCTCCGACGAGATCCATCACGACCTCGTCCTTCCCGGACAGACCCACGTCCCGATGCCGGTCGCCGTGCCCGAGGTCACTGACCGGCTGGTCGTCATGGCGGCGGCCTCCAAGACCTTCAATGTCGCGGGCGCCCGGACGGGCTGCCTTATCGTGCCGGACGACACCCTGCGCGAGAAGCTACAGACGGCGCTCAAGGCCTCGGACATCCAGCCCAACATCTTCGGCGTGGAGATAACGCGGGAGGCGTACCGCCAGGGTGCCGGCTGGGTCGACTCGCTCACCGCCTACCTAGCCGAGAACATTCGCGTCTTCAGCGAGGGCGTGGCGGAGATCCCGGGCCTTTCCGCGATGCCGATGCAGGCGACCTACCTCGCCTGGGTGGACTTCGCCCCGCTCGGGATGTCGCCCGAGGAGGTTTCCCGCCGGGTGGTCGAGGAGGCGCGGCTCGGCCCTTCTCCGGGGCCCGCCTTCGGGACGGGTGGCGAGACCGCGATGCGCTTCAACCTCGGGACCCAGCGGGCGCGCGTGGAAGAGGCCGTGTCCCGGCTCCAGGCGGCCTTCGCCGACGTGCAGTGATCAGTCGCGGGGAAGCAGCCCGGCAGGCGCGTTGTCGGGCCGCTCGAAGTCCACCGGCGGGGCGTCCGACGCGCGGGTCTCGCGCTTGAACTCGTAGATCAGCTCGCCCTCTTCCTCGCGGGAGGTGACGATAAGGGCGCGGGACACGTGGCGCTGGCCTTCGTAGATGTCGACGAGGCCGCGCAGCATCTCCGTCGCGCCCGCCTCGACGGCGAATCCCTTGTCCCAGGCGCGCAGCACGCGGATGCGGCGGCCGCCGGCCTCCACCTGGAGGCGGGACTTGCGGGCTTCGTTGGTGCGGCGGGCCTGTTCCAGCCCCAGCCGGACGCTCTCGGGAAGGTATTCCATGTCGTGTCCCCTACGCTTGCGACGCAAGATGGCGGCCTGCGATCACAAATCAAGAACGAAGCTCCGCCGCACCGCAGCGCGCGGCGCGGGCGTCACGCTTTCGGGGTAGAGGCGCGCGGCCGAAGGACATGCGGTTTTGCCGCATCGTATAGCGCGGAGTCCGGAAATCCGTTCTGATTTGACAGCGCCGGCCCGACGAGGATCAGCGCTGTGCGCGTGATTTTTGCAGCCCGTACGGCCTCGCGGATATCCGACAAGGTGCCACGGAGAATCATCTGGTCAGGCCAGCCGACTCGGTAGACCACGGCGACCGGGCAGTCGGCCCCGTAGTAGGGCACGAGTTGCCGTTCGATCTCCCGCAGGGCCCGCACGCCGAGGTGGATGGCCAGCGTGGCGCCACTGCGGGCGAAGACCTCGAGCCGCTCGCCTTCGGGCATCGACGTCGACTTCATGGACATGCGCGTCAGGACTATGGACTGCGCCACCTCCGGCACGGTGAGCTCCTGCCCCAGCACCGCGGCGGCGGCGGCATAGGCAGGCACCCCCGGGACGATCTCGTAGGGGATGTCGTCCGCCTTAAGCCGCCGGATCTGCTCGGCGATCGCGCCGTAGAGGGAGGGATCACCGGAATGGACCCGGGCGACGTCCTGCCCCTTGGCGTGAGCCGCCGCAATCTCGGCATGGGTCTGATCCAGCGTCATCGGTGCGGTGTCACGCACGAGGGCGTCGCCGGGCGCACGGGCGATCACCGCCTCGGGCACGAGAGACCCGGCATAGAGGCAGACCGGGCAGGCCTCTATCAGGCGGGCGGCCTTCAGGGTCAGGAGTTCCGGGTCGCCGGGGCCGGCGCCGATGAAATAGACGGTCATTCGGTCGTTTCCTTCGTGCCGGCGAGGTCGCCGTCGATCTTCCGGGCGTAGCCGCGAGGCGTGTACATGCGGGGCCCTTCGCCCATCCGCGCGAGCCGGGTGGTCGAGGCGCCGACGAGGACGACGGTCAGCATGTCCACCTCGTCCACGTCGAGGGCGTCGAGACGGCGGTAGGTCAGCGTCTCCTCGGGGCGGCCGAGGCTTTGGGCCAGAAGGACCGGCGTGTCGGCGGGTCGGTGCTTCAGGAGCATGTCGCGGGCCTCGGCCAGCAGAGTGCGACGGCGGCGCGAGACGGGATTGTAGAAGGCGATGACGAAGTCGCCCTCGGCCGCCGCCCTGATCCGGCGGAGGATGTCCTCGCGCCGGGTGAGGAGATCCGACAGCGAAATGGCGCAGAAGTCGTGACCCAGAGGGGCGCCGGCCCGCGCCGCCGCGGCCTGGAGGGCGGAGACGCCGGGGCTGCAGATCACCTCCGCCCGACGGGCGGCGGCGCTGACGCCGGTCTCGCCGTCGCGGTCCAGCAGTTCGAAGACGAGCGCGCCCATGGCGTAGATCCCGGCATCGCCGGAGCAGACCAGCGCGACGTTCCGTCCCTCGCCGGCACGCTCGAGGGCATGGCGGCAGCGGTCCTCTTCGCCCCCGAGCGGAAAGTCGGTGCGCGGCTTGCCCGCCGCCAGCGGACCCAGGAGGTCGATGTAGAGGCCATAGCCCACCAGCTCGTCCGCCTCGGCGATCAGGCGCGAGGCCTCGGGCGTCCGCCAGGCCGACTGGCCCGGTCCGATCCCGACGACGGAGAGACGGCCCCGGGCGCGGCCCGCCAGGGTGGAGATGGGGGTGGGCGCGGCGGCAAGGGCGCAGGTGGCGTTCGCCGTCTTGGCCTTGGACCGGACGAGGGTGCCGTCAGGGCCAGCGAGAGCGAGCGCCGCGCCTTCGGAGACTCCGTGGCAGCCGACCTCCTGGAACACGAGGTCCGAGGGCGTTGCGAGCCGGGGCGTCTCATTCTCGAGCTCTTCAGCCGGGAAGACCCGAAGCGGCACACCGAGCGTCCGGGCAAGCTGGAGCACGGCGGGTTCGTCGGCCTTCAGGTCGAGCGTACCAATCGCGGCGAGAGCGCCGGGGGCGATTTCGGCGGCGTTGAGCGCCTCGCGGGCGAGTTGTTCCAACTCGCCGGGCGCGCAGTCGCGGGCGCAGCCGACGCCGAGGACATGGTGCTGCGGATGGAAAGTCAGGACACCTTCGCGCGGAGGAGAGATGGTCAGGTCGATCTCCACCGGGTCCGGCTCGTCCGGATCTGCCAGCGGAAGGTCGGCAAGCCAGACTGCTTCGGCCGCCGCTTCGCCGCCGAGACGGGCCCGCGCACCCGAAAGCAGGCGCGCCATGGCCTCCTTCGAGAGATCCGGCGTAGCGAGATGCCAGCCGGGCGGAGGTTCGTCGAGTGCGAGCCCGAGGGCCACGTCCCCGGCGGTGGTGACGGCGGCGGTCCCTTCCAGCGCCAGCGCGGTCTCGCGGGCCAGACGGTTCGCGCCGCGATGGCCGCCGAGCAGAGGCACGACGACCGAGCCGTCGTCGGAGACCGAGAGGACCGGCGGCTCAGAACGCTTGTCGGCAAGGTGCGGCCCAATGGCCCGTATCAAGATACCACTCGCGCAGACCCCAATGATCGGCCTTCCAGCAAGGAAGAGGTCCCGTATAGCGTCGAGGGCATTGTCGAACCAGGCCTCGGCGTCCGAGACGCGTCCGGCCCGGCCGTGCACCTCGGCCCCGAGTGCCCGGGCGATCCGGTGGGCGGTTGCCTCTCCGGAGGCGGAGAGCGCGATGACGACGGGAGCTAGAGCCAAGGGTCGGCGCCTTTCAGAACGAGGATCATCGAGAAGTAGGGCGCGCTGTCCGGCGCATCCGCCAGGGGGCAAATGCGCTCTTCACCCAGGGTCGCGCGCTCGACGTAGGTCGCCTTGGCGGTCAGGCCGCGCGCCTCCAGCAGGGCGCGAATCTTGGGCATGTGCCGGCCCAGCTTGAGGATGGCGAGGGCGTCCGAGGCATCGATCTCTTCGGCGAGCCGCTCTTCCGGCAGGGGAGCCGGGAGAACGGTGAAGACCTCGTTCCGGGCGGCCAGTGGTTGGGCTGCGGACGCCGCAGCGGCGGTCACCGAGGTGATTCCCGGCACGATCTCGACGGGGAACCTCGGAGCGAGACGGGCATGAAGGTACATGAAGGAGCCGTAGAGAAACGGGTCGCCTTCGCAGAGGCAGACGACGTCGCGCCCCGCCGCGAGTTCCTGCGCGATCCGGTCGGCGCCCGCGTCGTAGGCGGCCTGCGCGGGGGCGCGGTCACCGGCCCGCATCGGCAGGTCGATGACGATCTCTGGGATGCCCCCGGGCAGGAGGTCAGCGACGATGGAGCGGGCGAAACTCGGCGCGCCCGCCAGCGTGGGATAGGCCACGACGCGGGCGCGCTCGACCAGCCGCGCAGCGCGCAGGGTCAGAAGGTCCGGGGCCCCGGGACCGAGGCCGACGCCGTAGAGCGTTCCGGTCATCGCTTCACCAGGCTCCACTGGGTGACCGGCATGAAGGGCCGCCAGCCGGTCAGCCGTCCGACGGGCTCGGCACGGTGCACCGCGATCCGGGCGAGCTGGCCTCCGTGGCGGGCGTGCAGGGCGACGAGTTCGGCCTCGGATTCGAGGGTCACGGCATTGGCCACGAGCCGACCGAGAGGGCGGAGCGCGGACCAGCACGCCTCGAAGACCTCCGGCGAGAGGCCGCCGCCGATGAAGATCGCGTCGGGGGCATCGAGCCCCTCCAGGGCGGCTGGCGCCTCGCCGTCGACCAGCTCCAGCCGCGGCGTGCCAAGCGCGAGGGCATTCTCCGCCGCCATGGCGCGGCGATCCGCGCGCGGCTCGATCCCGATGGCGCGGGCGTAGCGGGCGGCGCGCATCCATTCGATGCCGACCGAGCCGCTGCCGCTGCCGATGTCCCAGAGCAGGGCCCCGCGCATGGGCATCAGCTTCGCGAGCGTGGCCGCGCGGACCTCCTGCTTCGTCATGGTGCCGTCGGAACGGAAGAGCGTGTCATCGAGACCGGGCACACGAGGGACAAGCGCCGCATCGGGAGCCGCGATGCATTCGACGGCGAGCGTGTTGAAGGCGGGGACCGCGTGATCCCAGCTGTCTGCCCGGCCGTCGAACCGCGCTTCCTCGGCCCCGCCCATGCTCGCGAGCACCGTCAGGCGGGATGCGCCGAAACCGCGCTCTGCGAGGAAGCGGGCGATCCGGGCGGGCGTGTCCTCTCCTGTCGTGAGGATCAGCAGGCGCGCGTCAGGCTGGATGAAGGCGATCATCTGCTCGACCGGCCGTCCGTGAACGGTGAGCGTCTCCACGTCGGCGAGGCTCCATCCCATGCGCGCGGCGGCGAGCTGGAAGGCCGAAAGCTGCGGGTGGTAGACGATTTCGTCCGGATCGATCGCACGGCCGATACGCGCGCCGACAGAGAACCAGAGCGGGTCGCCGGTAACGAGGATCACGGCGCGGCGGCCCTTCAACCCGCGGATCGTGTCGATCATCGCGTCGAAGGGGGAGGGCCAGGCGATACGCTCCGCCTTGACCGACCGTGAGAGATCATGGTGTCGATCGCCGCCAAGGATGACCTCGGCGCTTTCGACCACGGCGAGTGTGGCGGGCGTCAGGCCGTCGAGACCCTCCTCGCCGATGCCCACGATATGGAGCCAGGGCGCGGTCACGGGCGCTCGTCCGCGCGGCGCGCGACCTCGCTGGCGAGGGCGTTGACGGCTGCACTCGCCATGGCCGAGCCGCCGCGGCGGCCGCGAAGCGCGATGAACTCGCAGCCCCTGGGGTCCGAGGCGAGCTCGGCCTTGGATTCGGCGGCGCCCACGAAGCCGACGGGAAACCCGAGGATGAGGGCGGGCTTGGGCCAGCCCTCGTCCAGCCTCTCGAGCAAGTGGAAAAGGGCCGTCGGGGCGTTGCCGATCGCGACCACCGCCCCGGCCAGATGCTCCCGCCAGAGCTCGACGGCCGCGGCGGACCGGGTCGTGCCCAGCTGCCGGGCGAGATCGGGGACAGAGGGGTCGTTGAGGGTGACGCGGACCTCTGTGCCATCGGGCAATATCCGCCGGATGAGCCCGGAGGCCACCATCTCGCAATCGCAGAGGACCGGGGCCCCGGCAGCGAGGGCGGCCTGGCCGACCTCGGCCGCGCGAGGGGAGAAGGCAAGGCGGTCGGCAATCTCGACCATGCCGCAGGCATGGATGAGGCGGACGACGACGGGCTCCATCGCGGGCGGGAAGCGGTCGAGCCGGGCTTCCCGACGGACGGTCGCGAAGCTCTCGGCGTAGATCGCCGCGGGATCGGTAAGGTAGGGCCTCATGGCCGGGCAATGGGGGGCCTGCCCCCCGTCGGCCAGGGGCCGACTCCCCCCGGGATATTTCGCCCCAGAAGAGGGATCATCGCGACTTCGCCGTCCGGCGCGCGCTTTCGGGTCCATGCGGATGGTCGGCATGGGGATAGGGCGCATGGTGGTGATGGTGATGGTCGCCGTGGTCGTGGTGGTGATCGTGGCCGTGGTGATGGTGGTCATGCGCCTGGTCGAGGCGACAGAGGCCGGTGCAGAAGTCGCCGCAGAGATCGCAGTCCGCAACGTTCGAGCCCGGCGCCGCGGCGCCCTGGCCTTCGACGTGATGGTGATGGCTCTCCTGGACCGCGCCGACCTCGTGCTCGAAGCCGAGGACCTGCGTGCGGTACTTGCACATCGCGCAGTTCGGGGGCGGCGTTTCGCCCACCAGCTCGGTCACGCGCTCGGCGAAGGTCTCGAGCACCTGCGGATGGTCGCCGAGGTAGGGTGCCTTGCGGAACTCGATCTCGGGGTGCCGGGCGGCGACCTCGTCGGTGAAGCCGTAGATCCGGTCGATGAGGATGCCGGAGAAGAGGAAATAGGGGAAGACGACCACGCGCCGGTAGCCCAGTTTCGCCACGTGGGAGAGGCAAGGCTCGACCAGTGGGAAGGTCACGCCGGAATAGCCCACCTCGCACCAGCCGAAGCCCAGACCCTCGTGCAGCATCCGGGCGATCTTGGCGACGTTGCCGTTGGCGTCCGGGTCGGAGGCGCCTCGCCCGATCACCACGAGACAGGTCTCGTGACGCGGCACGTCGTCCTCGAGCACCTCCTCGATACGGGCGGCCGCGGCGGCGATCATCTTGGGATCGACGCCGAGCTCGCGGCCGTACTGCACCTCGATCCCGTGCTCGGCGGCGTAGGTATTCAGCACCGTCGGAATGTCGTTCTTGGCGTGCATCGCGGCGAAGAGCATGCCGGGGACGGCGAGGATCCGGTCGCAGCCCTTCTCGCGCAGCCGGTCGAGGCTGTCGCGCAGAACCGGGTTGGCGAACTCGAGGTAGCCGTAGTCCGTCAGCCAGTCCGGCGGCAGCAGCGGCGGGAGCTTCCGGGCCAGTGTCGCGAATTCGTCCACGGCGGACTGGGCCCGCGAGCCGTGACCGCAGAGCAGGACACCGGTGGTCATGCGGACTGCTCCTCGGCGGATTCGTCCTCGGCCTCGTCCGCCGGATCAGTGTCGCGGTCGCGCCACTTGGTCCAGAGGCCGACCGCCACGGCGATGCCGATGGCCCCAGCGGCGATCCAGTGACCGTGGCCCGCGACCTCGGCGATATGTCCGGGATGGGCCTCCGCGGCTCCGGCGGTGAACAGCAGGGGCAGGATTACGGCGCGCATCGGCGTCTCCACTCTCTTCGGCCGGAGTCCGCCCCGCATTGCGCGTTCGACGATGCACCGCGGTGGCCCCCGGAATGGGTCGACCCGACGCGGCGCCTCCTGTCCGGCCCGGTTCGGGGCGTCGTCCTCTTCCCGATACTAGGCGCCGCTGCCGGACGCCACCCGATTCCCGACGCCCCGGCGGACAGCACCGACAGGCCGGACCTGTGCATTCCTGCCGAGGCGGCTGCGCCTGGCCGCCGGGGTGTGCAGAAGCGTCGGACGTCTTATCTTCGGGTCAACGCAGGAAAGGAGGCCGGCATGGGCCAGCTCGTCGACGGCAAATGGAAGGTGGAAGGTCTCGAGAAGCTCGCCGAGGGCGGCAGCTTCAAGCGCGCCACCTCGAAATTCCGCAACTGGATCACCAAGGACGGGTCGCCCGGACCCTCCGGCGAGGGCGGCTTCCCGGCGGAATCCGGCCGTTACCATCTCTATGTCAGCTACGCCTGCCCCTGGGCCCACCGGGCGCTGGTGATGCGGAAGCTCAAGGACCTCGAGCCCCATATCGGGCTTTCCGTGGTTCACCCGGAGATGCTCGACGATGGCTGGACCTTCGGTGACGACTGGCCCGGAGCGACGGGCGACGATGTCTACGGGTTCCCCTTCGCGCGCGACCTCTACATCAAGGCCGACCCGCAGGTGACCGGCCGCGTGACCGTGCCGATCCTCTGGGACAAGGAACGCGAGACCATCGTCTCGAACGAAAGCTCGGAAGTGATCCGGATGCTGAACGAAGCTTTCAACGAGATCACCGGCAACACCGACGACTACTGGCCCCAAGAGCTTCGGGAGGAGATGGAGCCGGTCAACGCCCGGATCTACGACACGCTGAACAACGGGGTCTACAAGTCGGGCTTTGCCACCACGCAGCAGGCCTACGAGGAGGCGGTGAATCCGCTCTTCGAGACCATGGACTGGCTGGAGGAGCGTCTTTCGACCCGGCGCTACCTGATGGGAGAGCGGATCACGGAGGCCGACTGGCGGCTGTTCACGACGCTCGTCCGGTTCGATCCGGTCTACCACGGCCACTTCAAGTGCAACCGGCACCGGCTGATCGATTACCCCAACCTCTGGGCCTATACCCGGGAACTGTACCAGTGGCCGACGCCGGACGGCGGGCGCGTCGCGGACACGGTCAACTTCGACCACATCAAGCACCACTATTACTACAGCCACGAGTCGATCAATCCGCATCGGGTCGTGCCGGTGGGGCCGGACATCGACTACGATACGCCGCACGGTCGCGAGGGCCTCAAGGCAGCGGCCTAGAGGCCGACGCCCGATTTCCGTGGTGCTCGACCAGTGCCACGAGATCGTCGAGCCGGGCGCCGGCGCTGACCTGTGCGCATGTGTTGGTGCTGAGGGAAAAGATCGATCCGTCGGACAGGACGCCGGCGGAGGTGACGACGATGACCCTGGTCTCCGGCCGAGCGACAGCCGCATAGTCGGCGACCGCGAGGCCGGAGGCTTCTTCGAGCTCGGCATCGAGGACGAGGACATCGGCCGGGTGGCGCGAAAGCCAGGCGATGCCGTCGCAGGCCGAGGCGCAGACCTCGACCGAGTGTCCGAGCGCGGAGAGGTGCCGGGCCCAGAAGGAGGCCAGGCTCGGATCGCTCTCCACGATCAGGAGGCGGATCGGTTTTTGTTTCAAGGCGGCGATTCCAAGGCAGGTGGCCAAATGGCCGTGGTTTCCGACTCTCGTCCGAAGTCCGATCCTGCCCCGCCTCAACGATTGACACGAAAATCTTAACGAAAGATTACCAACTCCGGCCTCCCGGGCTGGCTATGCCCGGTCGCGCTGCCGACTGACGGGCTTGTCAGTGGCGGTCGCTTGCGGTTTCAAGCCGCGGAACGAATGGAGGCCCCATGCCGACCACCTGGATCACCGTCTGCGACACATGCAAGCGCGACGACTGGCAGCCCGGTGCCGCCCTGCAGACCGACGGCGAACGGCTCGCCGCCCTCGTCGAGGCGCGGGCCGAGGGGGAAACGGTCTCGGTTCGGAGGGTTTCCTGCCTCATGGGGTGCAGCCACGGCTGCAACGTTGCGATCCAGGCGTCGGGCAAGCTCTGCTACACGCTCGGCCGGTTCGAGCCCACGCCGGACTCTGCTGACGGAATCGTCTCCTACGCGGTGCTTCATGCTGCCTCCGAGACCGGGCAGGTGCCTTATCGGACCTGGCCGCAGACCGTGAAGGGGCACTTCGTCACCAGGCACCCGCCGCTTCCCGACGAGACACCGGGATGAGCGGAGCCGCCCGCGACCACGGTGGTGGGCTGGACGCGGCGGTCGCGCGCTACGGCGGCCGTCGCGCGGACTGGATCGACCTGTCGACCGGGATAAACCGGGTGCCCTACCCGTCCGGCCACGTCGGATCCGAGAGCTGGACGGCGTTGCCCGATGCGACCGCGCTTCACCGCCTTGAGGCCGCCGCGCGGCTGTTCTGGGGGGTTCCCGACACCGCGAGCCTCGTGGCCGCGCCTGGTGCCTCGTCGCTGATCGTGCGTTTGCCCGAGCTTGCGCCCCCGGGGCGGGTCCTTATTCCCGGGCCCACCTACAACGAACACGCGGCGGCATTCTGCATGCAAGGGCGCGAGGTGGTCGAGGAGGGGTCGGCCCCGGTCGCCGTTCTGGTACATCCGAACAACCCCGACGGGCGCCTCTGGTCCCTCGATGAGGTTTCAGAGCAGAGGCTGACGATCATCGACGAGAGTTTCTGCGACACGCTCCCTGCGCGGAGCCATGTTGCGCTGACCGACCGGCCGGGCACCATCGTCCTCAAGAGCTTCGGGAAGTTCTGGGGCCTCGCCGGGGTCAGGCTGGGTTTCGCCATCGGGCACCCGGAGACTCTGGCCGACCTGGCGGAGCGCCTCGGGCCCTGGGCTGTCTCCGGTCCCGCGCTCGAGATCGGCGCGCGGGCGCTGGAGGATATCGGTTGGGCGGACGAGACCCGGGAAAGGCTCGAAGACGATGCCCGCCGGCTCGACGAACTGGCCGCGGACCGCGGCGCAACGGTCATGGGCGGGACATCGCTATTCCGCCTGATCGAGACGGCCGAAGGCCGCGCCTGGCAGGATGCGCTTGCCCGCCACCGCATCTGGTCCCGGGTCTTCCCGTGGTCCGGGCGACTGCTGCGCCTCGGCCTGCCCGCCCCGTCCGAATGGGCGCGCGTCGAAGAGGCGCTTGCCGACGTCCCGGGTCGGACATGAGCGGCGCCCTCGCCGCGGCGATGCTGCTCGACGCGCTCCTCGGAGAACCGCGGGCGCTCTGGTCCCGTCTTCCGCATCCGGCGGTGCTCATGGGTCGGGCAGTCGCCTTTCTGGACGACCGCCTGAACCGGGGAGAGGCGCGGAGCCTTCGCGGCTGTCTCGCTCTTCTCGTGCTGGCTGGCGGGGCGGTCGGCACTGGTGCGCTGCTGACCCTTTTGCCCGGCCGGGTCGCCGAAATCCTCGTTGCCGCCGTCCTCCTCGCGCAGCGATCGCTCTGCGACCACGTCTCCGCCGTCGCGCGCGATCTTCGGATCTCTGTTGGCGAAGGCCGCCGCGCGGTCGCGCTCATCGTGGGGCGCGACACGACCGGGATGACGTCAGCCGACATCTCCCGGGCCGCGATCGAGAGCGCGGCGGAAAACCTCTCCGACGGCGTCATCGCGCCGGCCTTCTGGTTTCTCGTGGCCGGGCTGCCGGGCATGCTGGCCTACAAGGCGATCAACACCGCCGACAGCATGATCGGCTACCGGACCCCGCGCCACGAAGCCTTCGGTTGGGCCGCCGCGCGCACGGACGACCTCGTCAACCTGGTTCCGGCTCGGCTGACGGCGCTCCTGCTCTGGCTCGCAAGCGGCGCGCCCCGTTGGTCCTCGCTCGCGCGAGACGCCCGCCTGCACCGGTCGCCGAATGCGGGCTGGCCCGAAGCTGCCATGGCGCGCGCGCTCGACACTACGCTGTCGGGACCGCGCAGCTACCACGGCGAGCGGCGCGACTTTCCCTTCGTCCACCCCGAGGGCAACCGCGACCCGGGACCGGACACCATCGATGCAGCGGTGCGCAAGTTGTGGTCAGCCTGGGCGCTCGGCCTCGCAGCAGTCACCCTGTTCACCGTTTTCTGAACGTAGGGTCAACTCTTGTTCTTGCGGCCGGAACCGCGGATTGGCATGAGGCGTTGGACCTTCCGGAATGTCGGCTGACACCCGACGAGGACAGTGACGAGGCCAGGACTCCGGTGACAACTCCGCTCGAATTTCAGTTTCCGCTCGACGCGGGCGAAATCGCTATGAGCGCTTTGACCAAGGCGCCCTTCGCCATGGTCATCACGGACCCCAGCCGGGACGACAATCCCATCGTCTACGTCAACGATGCCTTCACCGACGTGACGGGCTATTCCCGCGCGGCCGCCATCGGGCGCAACTGCCGCTTCCTCCAGGGCACCGAAACCCAGGAAGATGCTCTGCAGGATATCCGTGACGCGGTCGGGCGCGGTGATCAGATCACGACCGATATCCGCAACTACCGCGCGGACGGGACGCCGTTCTGGAACCGCCTGATGATCGCCCCGCTGACCGACGACGGGGGCAAGGTCCGCTACTTCCTCGGCGTCCAGATGGCCCTGCCGGAGTCGGGCGAGAAGCCGCCGGCAATCCGCTCGCGCGAGCTTGATTCGGCCCTCTCCGAGATTCAGCACCGGGTGAAGAACCACCTTTCGATGATCGTCGGTATGATCCGCGTGCAGGCACGGACATCGAGCGCGCGCGAGGAGTTCGAGACCCTGTCCCACCGGATCGAGGCCCTGCAGCTTCTCTACGAGGAGATGTCGGAAGCGGTGAAGTCCGGGGCGTCGAACGACAACCCGGTGTCGCTCGGCTCCTACCTGTCGCGGGTGGCGAACGCGATCGCCCATCTCGACGGGCGCCGGGGCGTGCGGGTCAATATCGATGCGGACGCCATCACCATCCCCTTCGAGGATGCGACGCGCCTGGGACTTATCACCTCCGAGATCATGACCAACGCCATGCAGCACGCCTTCGTCGGGCGCGACCAGGGCATCGTCGAGATGCGCCTGAAGGAGCTCTCCAACGGAACGGTCCGGGTCCAGGTGAGCGATGACGGTATCGGCATCCCGGAGGAAACGGACTGGCCCTCCGAGGGCAGCCTCGGCGGTCGCATCGTTCAGCAGCTTGTCGAGGCGCTGAATGGCTCCCTGTCCGTCGCCCGCGGCGCGACCGGGACCATCGTGACGGTCGACATGCCCAAGCGGGACAGCCTGTAGCTCGTCAGCAGATCTGACGGCGCGCATCGGCGCCTCAGGCCACCATCGCCTCGGCCTTCTTGAGATCCACCGAGACGAGCTGGGACACGCCCTGCTCCCCCATCGTGACGCCGAACAGGCGATCCATCCGGCTCATGGTCACCGCGTGGTGTGTGATGATCAGAAAGCGCGTCTCGGTCCGCCGGGTCATCTCGTCGAGCATGTCGCAGAAGCGGGTGACGTTGGCATCGTCAAGGGGCGCGTCGACCTCGTCGAGCACGCAGATCGGCGCCGGGTTGGCGAGGAAGACCGCGAAGATCAGCGCCAGCGCGGTGAGCGTCTGTTCGCCGCCTGACAGAAGCGACAGGGTCGAGAGCTTCTTGCCCGGGGGCTGGCAGAGAATCTCCAGCCCCGCGTCGAGGGGATCGTCGCTTTCCACCAGTTCCAGCTTGGCCTCGCCGCCACGGAAGAGGTGGGTGAAGAGCGTGCCGAAGTTGCGGTTCACCTCCTCGAAGGCGGTCAGCAAACGCTCGCGCCCTTCGCGGTTCAGGCTGGCGATGCCCGAGCGAAGCGTCCGGATCGCCTCTTCCAGGTCCTCCTTGTCCGCCACCAGCGTATCGTGCTCCTGCTGAACCTCGCGGGCGTCCTCTTCGGCGCGCAGGTTCACCGCACCCAGCGCATCGCGCTGGCGTTTCAGGCGGTTCACCTCGGCCTCGATGGCATCCGGACTTCCAAGGCTGTCGGTTTCGAGCCCCAGCGCCTCGGGCAGCTGCTGAGGCGGCATCTCCAGCGCCTCGGCGGTGCGGGCGGCGGCCGACGCCACCGCCTCGCGCGCCGCCTCCAGCCGGGCTTCGCCCCGGGCCCGCGCCTCGCGCGCCTCCGACGCCGCGCGTTCTGCCTCGCGCTCTGCGACCGTGGCCTCGCGCAGGGCGGTCTCGCCCGCGGCGAGCCGGTCGCCCGCAGTATTGCGGCGGGCCTCGGCCTCTCCGATCGAGTCGGCGAGTTTCTCGCGCTTCGCGGCAATCTCTTCCGGCGCGCCCTTGGCGCCTTCGAGCTCCGCTTCGGCATCCCGGCGCCGCGCCTCCAGCTCGGCAGACCGCTGACCCGCCGTCTCGAGGCGGGTCGTCCAGGTCTTGATCTCGGCTTCGAGGGTGCGGAGGCGCTTGGCCCGCGCCTCGCCCTCGCGACGCAACTCGTCGTGGGCGGACCGGCGGGACATCATGGCGATCCGCGCGGCCTCGACGGCGGTGCGGACCTGCTCGACCTCGCGCCGGGCGCCCTCGAGGTCGGGCAGGTCGCCGATGGCGCGTTCCGCCTCGGCCAGCGACCGGCGGCTCTCCTCGGCTTCGGCCTCGTAGCGTTCCAGCGCGAGACCGGCGGTCTCCAGCTTGCCCGCCGAGAGGTTGCGGTCGGCCTCGGCGCGGCTGAGGGCGCGTGCCGCCTCGGCCACGAGCCGGTCGGCGTCCCGGCGCGCCTCGCGGGCCGCCTTGTCGGCCCGCGTGAGCTCTTCGAGGCGGGCAGAGAGGTGTTCGTGCGCCCGGGTCGCGCCGTCAGCGCGTGCCTTGACCTCTTCCAGATCGCGCTTGAGCTCCGTCAGGCGGTTGAGTTGCTGCAGGCGCAGCGCGGCGGCCGTCGGGGCGTCGGCGGCCCCCGCCCGGTAGCCGTCCCACCGCCAGAGATCCCCTTCCACCGAGACCAGCCGCTGGCCCGGGCGAAGGGCTGCCTGCAGCCGGGGGCCGTCCTCCGGCGCGACAAGACCGATCTGGCCGATACGGCGGACCAGCACCTCCGGCACCGTGACGACCTCCGACAGGGGCTGTGCGCCCTCCGGAAGGGGGGCCGCGTCGGAGTAGCCGGGGAGCGGGACCCAGCCGGACAGGGCATCGGGGGCGACCACCGGAGCCCGCAGATCGTCGGCGAGCGCGGCACCGAGTGCCTTCTCGTACCCGCTCCGGACCTCCACGCGGTCCAGGAGTTGCTGGCCGTCTTGGCCGTCGCGGTTCACCAGCTTTTCGAGCGCGGCAACCTCGGCCCTCAGAGCCGAGGCCTCGCCCTCGGCGGCGGAGCGGGCGGCGCGCGCCTCGGCCTCGCGTCCCTGCGCGTCGGAGCGGGCGGCGTCGGCCTCGGCCAGCGTGTTCTCCGCGTTCTCGGCGGTGCCGCGCGCGACGCTCTCCTTCTCGGTCGCCTGTTCCATGGCCCTCTCGGCCTCGGCCAGTGCCCGTTCGGCGGATTCGCGGGCAGCCCGCGCCTTGGACGATTCGCCCTCCGCGCGGGCGAGCGTCTTGCGGTGATCCTCGACCAGCCGATGCGCCGCCTGGTGACGGGCCGAGAGGCGCGCCATGTCTTCGGTCAGGCGGGACTGGTCGCCTTCCCGGGCCTGAAGGACCTCAGCCGCCTCGGCGGAGAGCGACGCGGCCTCCTCCAGCTTGCCAGCGTGGCCTTGGCCCGCCGCCTCGAGCTCCTCCGCCTCCGTCCGGAGCGACTCGATCGTCTCGCCCGCGTCGTGGTTGAGGCCCGTCTCCCGCTCGATGTCGCGGCTGAGCTGGGCGATGCGGGCATCGAGCGCCTCGATGGTCTCGCGGGCCCGCGCCTCCTCGTCGGCCAGGCCGTCGCGCTCGACTGTGAGGCGCTGCAGGACCGCGGCGGCGATGGCCTCTTCCTCGCGCAGCGGCGGCAGCGCTTCTTCGGCTGCCTCGCGGGCCGTCGCCGCCTTGCGGGCATCGCTTTCCGCCTGAGCCGCGCCCGTGGTCAGCTCGCGCAGGGCGCTTTCGGCGGCCGCGCGGCCCTCGTCGGCTTCGCGCCAGCGCACGAAGAGCAGCGCGCCTTCGGACTGGCGCAGCGCCGTGCCGATCTCGCGGTAGCGCGCCGCCTGCTTGGCCTGGCGGGCCAGCTGCGAGAGCTGGCTGGCCAGTTGCTCGATCACGTCATCGACCCGGGCGAGATTCTGCTCGGCCGACTTGAGCTTCAGTTCCGCCTCGTGCCGCCGCTGATAGAGACCGCCGATCCCGGCGGCGTCCTCGAGAACCTTGCGGCGCGCCTTGGGGCGGGCGTTGATCAGCTCCGATATCTGGCCCTGGCGCACCAGGGCCGGCGAATGCGCGCCCGTCGACGCGTCGGCGAAGAGCATCTGGACGTCCCGCGCCCGCACGTCCTTGCCCGCCAGCTTGTAGGCCGAGCCGACGTCGCGGGTGATGCGGCGGGTGATCTCCAGGATGTCGGCGTCGTTGAACCCGGCGGGCGCTGTGCGCTCCGTGTTGTCGAGCACCAGCGACACCTCGGCGTGGTTCCGCGCCGGGCGCGACGAGGCGCCGGCGAAGATCACGTCCTCCATCCCACCGCCGCGCATCGCCGTCGGGCGGTTCTCGCCCATCACCCAGCGCAGCGCCTCGAGCAGGTTCGACTTGCCGCAGCCGTTCGGCCCGACGACCCCGGTGAGCCCGTCCGCGATGACGAGGTCCGTG
Source organism: Histidinibacterium aquaticum (assembly GCF_008710275.1). Classification (GTDB taxonomy): domain Bacteria; phylum Pseudomonadota; class Alphaproteobacteria; order Rhodobacterales; family Rhodobacteraceae; genus Oceanicola; species Oceanicola aquaticus. The sequence goes on along the minus strand of NZ_VYQE01000004.1, from coordinate 456,307 downwards.
GGGTCGACGAAGGACTTGAAGCCGTTGAGCCTCAGCCGCGTGAACTTCACCTGCACTCTCCGATTCTGCTCGAAATCCAGACTGGCGAAGGCGAAGGTCCGGAGTCAACGGCGACGCCACCACATGCGGTCGAGCAGGCGGATTTATCCCCAAGATATTGCGCTTGCTGCCGCTTAACCTCGCCGCAGCCGAGCGACACCCGGTCGCAATCGCGCTTGACGCAGGCGCGTCCCGCTGCGCATCAATGGCTCAGCATGGTGCCCCGCGAAGACCGGATACGGTCGGGGCTCAAAAGGGAATGCGGTCCGGGCCGATCCATGCCGGAGGCCCAAATCCGCAGCCGCCCCCGCGACTGTCGGCGGAGAGCGGCCTGCCAATCAGCCACTGGGACACTCCCGGGAAGGCGGCAGGACGCGACGACCCGCAAGCCAGGAGACCTGCCATGCACCGGAGCCGGACAGCTCCGGAGACAGAAACGGACGGGGTGTTCCGTAGGGTCTGCCAGAGCCGATCGCCGAGGCCGCCCGCGTAAGACCCCCCTTTGGAACCGAAGGGGACAGACATGAACCGCTACCTTCTCGCCGCCGCCGCGACGCTCACCGCCACGCCGGCCCTCGCCCACCATCCGCTCGGCGGTCTCCCGATGGAGACCTTCGCCCATGGCGCGCTCTCGGGCGTCGGCCACCCGATCCTCGGCTTCGACCATCTCTTCTTCATCGCCGCGATGGGCATCGCCGCCCTCTTCACCTCCGCCCGGCTCACGGCGCCGCTCGCCTATGTGGCGGCCATGGTCCTGGGCTGTGCCGCGGCCTACGCGGGCCTCGCCCTTCCCGCCGTCGAAACCGTCATCGTCGTATCGATCCTCGCCATCGGCGGCGTGATCCTCTCGGGCCGCGCGCTGTCGCTGGCTCCGGCCCTTGTGCTCTTCGCGGGCTTCGGACTGTTCCACGGCGCGGCCTTCTCGGGCGCTCTCTCGGCGCAGGAAGGCGGCGCGGGGGCCTCGGTCCTCGCCGGCTACCTGATCTTCCTCGCGATCACGCAGTACGCCATCGCCATTGGGGCGCAGTTCGTGGCGCGCACGGTTCTGGGCGCGACCGACGCCTCTTCCGTGAATGCCCGCCTCGCCGGCGCGGCGGTCGCAGGCGTCGGGGTCTTCCTCGCGCTCGAGACGCTCGAAGGTCCCATCGTCGCGGCGCTCACCGGCGCCTGACCCATTACCCATGACTTGCGGCAGGCGGCCTTCGGGTCGCCTCTCCCGCGTTGAGGAGGCTTCATGGCCAAGATCCCAGCGACCATCGTCACCGGCTTTCTCGGGGCCGGCAAGACGACCCTGATCCGCCACATGCTGCAGAACGCCGGCGGCAAGCGGATCGCGCTCATCATCAACGAGTTCGGCGACCTCGGCGTCGACGGCGACATCCTCAAGGGCTGCGGCGACGAGACCTGTACCGACGACGACATCATGGAACTCTCGAACGGCTGCATTTGCTGCACCGTGGCCGAAGACTTCGTGCCGACGATGGAGAAGCTGCTGGCGCGCGACCTGCCGCCGGATCACATCGTGATCGAGACCTCGGGCCTGGCCCTGCCTCAGCCGCTCGTGCGCGCCTTCAACTGGCCCGGGCTGTCGACGAAGGTCACCGTCGACGGCGTGGTCACCGTCGTCGACGGCAAGGCCGTGGCGGAGGGCCGCTTCGCCCATGACGAGGCCGCCGTCGACCGGCTCCGCGCGGCAGACGACAACCTCGACCACGAGACCCCGCTGTCGGAGCTCTTCGAGGACCAGATCGCCTGTGCCGACATGATCGTCGTGAACAAGTCCGACCTGCTCGGAGAGCCGGAGGCCGACGACCTGACCGGCAAGCTGAAGTCCGAGGCGCGTTCAGGGGTCCAGGTGATCCGCACCGCCATGGGGGCCCTGCCGGTCGAGATCCTGCTCGGCCAGAATGTCGGCTCCGAGGCCAGCCTCGAGGCGCGGCGCGAGGTGCACCACCATCATCACGACGACGAGGATGACGATCATCACCATCACGACCACGACGATTTCGAGAGTTTCGTGGTCACGCTGGGAGAGATCGCCGACCCCAATGCCTATGCGCAGAAGGTCGCAGAGGTGATCCGCACGCACGACATCCTGCGTCTCAAGGGCTTTGCCGCCGTCGCGGGCAAGCCGATGCGCCTGACCATCCAGGCGGTCGGGCCCCGGATCGAGACCTACTTCGACCGCAGCGCCGGGACCGCCCGGGAAACGCGTCTCGTAGTGATCGGCGAGGCCGGCCTCGACCGGGACGCCATCTCGGCGGCGCTGGCGCCGTGATCCGCGTCGGCCCGTCGGACCCGCGGGACCCCGGCCCGCGCGCGCTGCTGGAGGCGAGCCACGCCCTGATGCAGAGCCTCTATCCGGCGGAGCACAACCACTACCTCTCGGTCGAGGAGCTGACGAGTGACGACATCCGCTTCTTCGCCGCGACGGAAGGGGACGACGTACTCGGCACCGGCGCGCTCGCGATCCGAGAGGGCTACGGCGAGGTGAAGTCGATGTTCACCGCCGAAGCCGCTCGCGGGCGCGGCGTGGGCGCGATGATCCTCGTCAAGCTGGCGGAGGAGGCGCGAGCGCTCGGCCTGCCCCTCATGCGGCTCGAAACCGGCAACACGCTCGACGCCGCCCACCGGCTCTATGCGCGGGCGGGCTTCGTCTCCTGCGGCGCCTTCGGGGAGTATCCGGAGGAGACCTCGAGCATCTTCATGGAGAAACCGCTGCCTTAACGCGGACCCGACCTGCCCCGGACCGGAGCCTCATGCATCTACTCGCCGCCACCCCCGGACAGATTGACGACGGGCAGGACGCAGTCGACCTCGGCCAGACCCCGGCCGAGGTCCTCGTCCTCTCCGCCGCCGACACAGAGCTTGCCGCCCTATCCGAGGCACGGGCCGAGATGCAGGACCCGCCGGACCTGCGTCTCGCCAACCTCGCCCACCTGCGCCACCCGATGAGCGTGGACCTGCACCTCGAGGCCTGCGCCTCGAAATGCGGCCTTGTCGTCGCCCGGCTGCTCGGGGGGGCGGGGTATTGGCGCTACGGGCTCGCGCAGTATTCGGCCGGATTGCATGCGGCAGGGGTCCCGGTGGCCTTCCTGCCCGGCGACGACAAGCCGGACCCCGAGCTGCGCAGCCTCTCGACCGTCTCCGGGTCGGACTACGACGCCCTCTGGTCCTACCTCGTAGAAGGCGGACCGGAGAACGCGCAACGTTTCCTTCACGCCGCCCGGTCGATCGTCAGGGACGAGGGCGAGCGCCCGCCCGCCGCGCGCCCGCTGCTGCGCGCCGGGCTCTACTGGCCCGGAGCCGCCGCCCCCGACCTCGACACGCTCCGCGCCGCCTGGACGGAAGGCGCGCCGGTCGTGCCGGTCGTCTTCTACCGGGCCTTGGTTCAGGGCGCGGGGCTGGCGCCGATCAATCGTGTGACCCGCAGCCTCCTGCGCGCGGGGCTGAACCCCATGCCGGTCTTCGTGGCCTCGCTGAAGGACGATCTGAGCCGTGCGCTGCTCGACCGTCTCTTTGCCGAAACGAAACCCGAGGTGATCCTCAACACGACGGCTTTCGCGACCGGAACGCCGGATGGGGGCGGGGCGGAGAACCCGCTCTCAGCCCCCTCGGCGAACGGCGCGCCGGTCTTCCAGGTGGTTCTCTCGGGCGGGACCGAGGACGCCTGGCAGGAGGGTCTCGCGGGGCTGTCGGCCCGGGACATCGCGATGAACGTGGCGCTGCCGGAGGTCGACGGCCGCCTGCTCTCGCGTGCAATCAGCTTCAAGGACGCCGCCTATTTCGACGAGGCGACCGAGTGCCATATCGCGGCCTACCAGCCGCGCGGCGACCGGATCGACTTCGTGACCGAACTTGCCGCCCGCTGGGCGGGCCTGCGCCGCACGCCGGAGGCCGAGCGCCGGGTTGCCCTGGTTCTCGCCAACTACCCCAACAAGGACGGCCGCCTCGCCAATGGCGTCGGCCTCGACACGCCGGCCGGCACGGCCCACGTCCTGCGGCTCATGTCCGAGTCGGGCTATGCCGTCGCGCCGCCCGAGGACGGTGCCGCGTTGATGGAGCGGCTCATGGCGGGGCCGACGAACTGGCTCACCGACAGGGCCGACCGCCAGGGCGGTGAACGTCTCCCGCTCGATACCTATCGCGCCTGGTTCGACGGCCTGCCCTGGGAGGCCAAGCAGCAGGTGCTCGAACGCTGGGGCCCGCCGGAAGACGATCCCTTCGTCGACGGCGAGGGCTTCGCGCTGTCGATCCACCGCTTCGGCAACGCCGTCGTCGGACTGCAGCCCGCCCGAGGTTACAACGTCGACCCGGAGGCGACGTACCACGCCCCCGACCTCGTGCCGCCACACAACTACCTGGCCTTCTACCTCTGGCTTCGCGAGCGCTGGCGCGCCCAGGCCGTCGTTCACATGGGCAAGCACGGCAACCTCGAATGGCTTCCCGGCAAGGCGGTCGCGCTCTCGGAGACCTGCTGGCCAGAGATCGCCCTCGGGCCGACGCCCCACATCTACCCCTTCATCGTGAACGACCCCGGCGAGGGCACCCAGGCCAAGCGCCGGGCGCAGGCCGTGATCGTCGACCACCTGACGCCCCCGCTCACGCGCGCCGAAAGCTACGGCCCGATGCGGGACCTCGAGGCGCTGGTGGACGAATACTACGAAGCGGCGGGCGTGGACCCGCGGCGGGTCGAGCACCTCCGGAAGGAGATCCTGTCACTCTCCGAGGCAACGGGGCTCGCCTCCGACGCGGGCTTCGTCGGCGACACCGACAGCGATCTCGCCAAGCTCGACGCCTGGCTCTGCGAGTTGAAAGAGGCTCAGATCCGCGACGGGCTGCACGTCTTCGGCGTCTCGCCGGAGGGCCAGCAGGCGCGCGATCTCGCTATCGCCCTGGCCCGGATTCCGCGGGGAGACGGCAAGGACCGGAACGCCTCCCTGCTCCGCGCCATGGCGTTGGACCTCGGGCTGTCGTTCGACCCGCTCGACTGCGACATGGCAGCGCCGGTGACCGAGAGGCCCATTGCGCTGGCGGAGGTGTCCCAAGACACCTGGCGGACCTGCGGCGACACGGTCGAGCGGCTGGAGGTCCTCACCCAGCGATTGATCTCCGACGACGGCCCGGAGGTGCCCGGCCCCGCGACCAAGGCGGTCCTGGACGAGCTCAGGGTTCGTATTCTTCCCATCGTGCAGGACTGCGGACCGGAGGAAGGCCGCGCTTTCCTTGCCGCGATTTCCGGCCGCGCGATTGCGCCGGGTTCCTCTGGCGCGCCGACGCGCGGTCGGCTCGACACGCTGCCGACCGGGCGCAACTTCTACGCGGTCGACAGCCGCGCGGTGCCGACACCGACGGCCTGGGCGCTCGGGTGGAAGAGCGCGAACCTCCTGATCGATACGCACCTCCAACGCGAAGGCGACTGGCCACGCTCGCTGCTCCTGACGACCTGGGGCACCTCGAACATGCGGACCGGAGGGGACGACATCGCCCAGGCGCTTGCGCTCATGGGCGTGAAGCCGACCTGGGACGCGGCGAACCGGAGGGTGACCGGCTTCGAGATCCTGCCGCTCACCGTGCTCGACCGTCCACGCGTCGACGTGACCCTGCGGATCTCGGGCTTTTTCCGGGACGCCTTTCCCGCCCTTATCGACCTCTTCGACAGCGCCGCGCGCGCGGTGCAAGAGCTCGAAGAGCCGGAGGATCTCAACCCGGCGGCCGCCCGGGCGAAGGAGACCGGCCCCGGTCCGCGCGTCTACGGCTCGAAGCCCGGCGCATACGGTGCGGGGCTCCAGGCCATGATCGACGAACGGCTCTGGTCGGACCGGTCTGACCTGGCCGAGGCCTATCTCGAATGGGGTGGATACGCCTACACCGCCGGGCAGGAGGGCCGCCGCGACAGGCAGGGCCTCGAGGCGAGGCTCGGCGAGGCCGAGGCGATCGTCCAGAACCAGGACAACCGGGAACACGACTTGCTCGACTCGGACGACTACTACCAGTTCGAAGGCGGGGCGGCGGCAGCGGTCGCGACCCTTCAGGGACGAGACCGGCCTGTTTATCACAATGACCACTCGCGACCCGAAAGCCCCCGCATCCGCACGCTCGAGGACGAGATCGCTCGGGTGGTGCGCTCACGCGTGGTGAACCCGAAATGGATCGAGGGAGTGACGCGCCACGGCTACAAGGGCGCCTTCGAAATCGCGGCGACCGTCGACTATCTCTTCGCTTTCGCTGCCACGACCGGTGCCGTGCGGAACCACCACTTCGATCTCGTCGAAGCGGCCTATCTCGAAGATGACGATGTGCGGGAGTTTATCGGAGAGGTGAATGCGCCGGCCTTGCGGGAGATCGCGGAGCGTCTTCAGGAAGCAATCGACCGGGGGATGTGGCGACCGCGCTCGAACTCGGCGCGGTCGCGAATCACGTCTATTGCAGCTGGCTTACACAACCGAGAGGGCCGCGACGCCGAAGTAGCAGACGAGTAGGCCAAGGGTAAAATATTGCATTTCCGGTCTCCGAAAGAGTGTCGCGCGGTGCGCGTTCGGAGGCATAAGCGGATTGACCCCCTTCCGGTTTCACCCGATCAACCCGGAAAGACCGGCTATGGCCAGAAAACCGCAGATGAGTGCGATGGACAAACGGGGGGAGAGTTTCACCTTCGCACTCCTTTCGCGGACGGCTCGCGGCCTTCGGGGCCAGGAAGAGTTTCCCACAGGATGATGGCACATCTTGCACACAAGAATGTGATACCGGGCACATGTGGCACAGATCGGCCAGAAGCCGCGCATCGCTGTTCCGTGGGTCCCGGACGAGGCAGGAGCGCCACCGGCACCGTGTTTGACCTGCCGACCAGCCGAGGGAGTGCTTGACGCGATGTCAATCGAGATCGGAGCGCCGACGGAAGATGAGAAGAGTTTCGGCCGGCGCCTCACGGGCTGGCTCTCGGAACATGCCCGCGACGCCGGTCACCCCTTCGATAACAGCCCCTTCCAGCTGCAGCTGTCGGAGGACGGACAGACTGTCGCCGGATACGTGGGCTACCGCCTCTACGACTGGCTCTTCGTCCAGTGGATCGCCGTCGCCCCGGAGGCTCGCGGCCGCGGACACGGCGCCAAGCTGGTCCGCGCGGCGGAAGACAAGGCGCGGGCCGAGGGGATCCTCGGCATCTTCATCGACTCCTACGGTTTCCAGGCGCCGAAGTTCTACGAAAAGCTCGGCTACACCGTGTTCGGCAGACTCGAGATGCCCGATCCGCAACTGACTCGCTACTACATCGGCAAGGCGCTCCACCCTTCGGTTCGGATCGGCTGAGCCCTTGCCCGCGAGACCGCCCCGCGCGACAGTGGCGGCCCCACCAGGCAAGGAGCAGCGCAGATGTCCGACGACGCCGAGCGCCACGCGCAGAAGATGGCCAAGAAGAAGGCCGCGCGAGACAAGATCATGGCCACCAAGACCGAGGAAAAGGGCCTGATCATCGTCCATACGGGCAAGGGCAAGGGCAAGAGCACGGCCGCCTTCGGCATGATCTTCCGCCACATCGCCCACGGGATGCCTTCGGCCGTCGTCCAGTTCATCAAGGGGGGCATGTCGACCGGCGAGCGCGACCTGATCCTCGAACGGTTCTCCGACCTGTGCCAGTTCCACACCATGGGTGAGGGCTTCACCTGGGAGACCCAGGATCGCAGCCGCGACACCGAGATGGCGCGGGCCGCCTGGGAGAAGGCCAAGGAGCTGATCCGGGACCCCGAGATCCGGATGGTCCTTCTGGACGAGATCAACATCGCGATCCGTTACGATTACCTGCCCATCGCGGAGGTCGTCGAGTTCCTGGCGACCGAGAAACCGGACTCGACCCATGTCGTGCTGACCGGCCGGAATGCGCACGAGGACCTGATCGAAATCGCCGACCTGGTCACCGAGATGGAGCTGGTGAAGCACCCTTTCCGGTCCGGCGTGAAGGCACAGCTGGGCGTCGAGTACTGAGCCGGCCTTCAGGTCAGCCCCTCTCCCAGGCCTGAAGGATGTAGCGCGCGGTCATCAGGTCGAGGTGAGCGCCGCCGCCATTCTTGAAGAGCGTGATCTCGTCGTCGCTCGCGCGCGTGAACGGACCCTCGTAGTAGTCCGCGATCACGGCATCCGGGGAGATCGTCCCGGCTTCGAGCGGTATCTTCAGCTCGCCGATATGACCCATGGTCGTGTCGCGGCTGTCTACGAATATGCGGGACCGGGCCAGCGCCTCGTCGTCGGCCTCGCGCATGTCGGGCCGGTAGGCGCCGATGAGATCGAGGTGCTGTCCCGGCCGGAGCCATTCGCCCTTGATGACCGGCTCGCTGGACATGGTCGCGCAGGTAACGATGTCCGCCTCCGCCACGCCTGCCTCGAGGTCTGTCACCGCCTCGGTTCGCGGAAACTCGTCGCAGAACTGCTCGGCCTTGTCCGGCGACCGGTTCCAGACCAGGAACCGCGCCTTGGGGAAGGCCGCTTCGTAGGCCTGGCGGAGAGAGCGCCCGACAGTGCCCGCCCCGACGATGAGGATCGTCCCGGAGTCCGGCCGGGCGAGGCGGCGGCCGGCCAGAAGGCTGTCCCCCGCGGTCTTCCACTTCGTGACGAGGTGAAAGTCGACCAGGGCGGCGAGCGTCCCGTCTTGATCGTCGAAGAGCGTCACCGCCCCGTTGACCATCGGCATCCCCGAGGCCGGGTTCTCCGGGAAAATGGTGGCGCTCTTGACCGCCAGCCCCAGCCCGTCGATCCAGGCGGCGCGGTTGAGCAACGTCTCGCCGCCCCGCCGGATGAAGATGTCCTCGACCTGGGCCTTGGGCAGCCGGTGGCCCGCCTCCAGCGCCTCGGTCAGGGCGATCCAGTCAAGCTGGGCGTCGGCTTCGAAAGGAACGACCTTCATTCCGCTGCCTCGCGGTGCAGCAGGCCTTCGGCGACGAGCCGCGTGGCCCAGCCCTCCGGTCCCTCGAAGTGATGGGTCTGCCAGCCGCGCGCCTCGGCGGCGGCGATGTTGTCGGGCCGGTCGTCGGTGAAGAGCAGTTCGCCCGGCGCGACGCCGCAATCCTCCTCGACCATTTCGAAGATCCGGGGATCGGGCTTGATGACACCCATGTGGCCGGAGATGTACCGGCGGTCGAACTCCTCCAGGAACGGGTAGTGCATCTCGCCGATGGCGAAGGTCTCTTTCCCGAAGTTCGTCAGAGCGAAGACCGGCACGCCTTCCCGCCGCAGGGCGCGCAGGAGCCGAACCGAGTGATCGATGGCGGGAGAGGCCAGCTCGATCCACTTGTCGTGCCACATCATGATCTCGTCCGCCCAGTCGGGGTTCTCCGCGGCGAAATCCTGCACGACCTCGGTGAAGTTCTCTCCCCGGTCGACCCGGTCGTTCATCCCGTGCAGGTCGAGTTCGTCGAACATCCGCTCGCGCCGCGACCGGCCGATCATCCTGTCGTAGTAGGTCTCGGGCTGCCACTCGATGAGAACATTGCCGATATCGAAGACGACGGCGGAGACGGTCATGGGCGGGCCCCTTTTTCGAGAGAACGGAGCGTGCGCTCCAGCGCGTCGAGAAAACGCGAGCGGTCGGCCTTCGTAAACCCCCGCCCGCCACCCTGGCGGAAGGGATCGGCGGCGCGCAGGTCCGCCATCAGGTCACGCGTCGCCAGCGCCTGTCCGACGTTGCGCGCGGTGAGCGCCTCCCCGTCGTGCTTGAGGACGCTCGCGCCCGCCTCGACGGCCCGCGCGGCGAGCGGAATGTCACCCGTGACGACCACGTCGCCGGGCCCGGCGCGGTCGGCGATCCACTTGTCCGCGACGTCGGGCCCCTCGGGAACGATGACCGTCTCGACCAGAGGATTGGCGGAGGGGCGAATCCCGCCGTTGGAGACGACGGCGACCCGGACACCGTGCCGGCTCGCCACGCGCTCCACCTCGGCCTTCACCGGGCAGGCGTCTGCATCGACGTAGATCATCGTGCAGCGCCGCTCAGGACCACAGCGCTTCCGCGTGGAAGGCGACGTGATCCGGCATGAAGGTCGAGATGAAGAAGTACGAGTGGTCGTAGCCCTTCTGCAGCCGGATCTGCGCCTCTTGCCGGCGCTCGGCAATCGCGTGGGCCAGCGCCTCCGTCTTCAGCAGGTCGGCGAACTGGTCGTCGGTGCCGGTGTCGATCAGGAGCGGCGCGTCGAGCCCGGTCTCTCGCATCATCATCGTCGCGTCGTGCTTTGCCCAGGACAGCCTGTCCGGCCCGAGATACGCCCCGAACTGCTTTGTGCCCCAGTCGCTTTCCGTCGGGTTGCAGATGGGCGCGAAGGCGGAAACGGAGCGAAAGCGCCCCGGCAGACCCATCGCCAGGGTCAGCGCCCCGTGCCCGCCCATGGAATGCCCGCTGATCGCCTGCCGGTCCGGGTCGATCGGGAACTCCTTCGCAAGAAGTGCCGGGAGCTCTTCGGCGACGTAGTCCCACATCTGGTAGTGCGGATGCCAAGGCTCCTCCGTCGCGTTCACGTAGAACCCGGCCCCCTTGCCGAGGTCGAAGGCGTCGTCATCCGCCACGTCGTCCCCTCGCGGCGAGGTGTCGGGAAAACAGACCGCGATCCCGGCCTCCGAGGCCAGGGCCTGGGCACCTGCCTTGGTCATGGCGTTCTCGTGGGTGCAGGTCAGCCCTGACAGGAACCAGAGCAGCGGCACAGGGCCATCCGCCGCGTCGGGCGGCAGGTAGAGGCCGAAAGTCATCTCGGTCCCCGTGGCCTCGGAGCTGTGGGAATAGACGCCCTGCGTGCCGCCGTAGCAGCGATTCTCGGATTGGGTCTGCATGAGCTGATCTCCTTTTGGCGCGACCCTAGTTCGGATCGGGCCGCCGTGCACGCCCCGCCAGCGGGAAGCCTCCGGTCCTGCACGCCGTCCGCCAAACCCACCGGAACCGGGGCAATTTCGGCTGGTTGGACGATGCGAGCGCACATGACGACGGAGCCCACCCTTGACGACGACCGACCTCGGCACCTGCACCGCCGCCGAACTCAGCCGGCTCTATGCCACCGGAGAAGCCTCGCCACTGGAGGCGACACGGGCCGCCCTGGACCGGATCGAGCGCTACAACGACGCGGTCAACGCCTACGTCCATGTCGATCGCGAGGGTGCCGAGGCCGAGGCGAAGAAAAGCGCGCAGCGCTGGGGGCGTGGCCAGCAACTGGGACCGCTCGATGGTGTGCCGGTCTCGATGAAGGACCTGACCGAGGTGAAGGGTATGCCCGCCCGCGAGGGTTCGCTGCTCAGCTCCGCGAAGCCCTGCGAGCAGGACGCGCCACCAGCGGCACGAATGCGAGAGGCGGGCGCCGTCATCCTCGGCAAGACGAACACGCCGGAATTCGGCTGGAAAGGTGTGACCGACAACCGCCTCTTCGGCCCGACCCGGAATCCTTGGGACACGACCCTCACTCCGGGCGGCTCGTCCGGCGGCGCGGCCGCGGCGGCAGCGCTCAACATGGGCGCCCTGCACCAGGGCGGAGACTCCGGCGGGTCGATCCGCATCCCGGCCGCGTTTACGGGGACCTTCGGATTCAAGCCCACCTTCGGCTGGACACCGCAATGGCCCCCGTCGAACGCGCCGGATCTCAGTCACATCGGCCCACTCACCCGAACCGTCGAGGACGCCGTGCTCATGCTGAACTGCATCGGCCGGTACGATCACCGCGATCCCTACGCCACCCGCGGCCAGCCCGACGACTGGGGACAGGACCTGGACAAGGGTCTCACCGGGTTGCGTATCGCCTACGCGCCCGAGCTGGGTGGCGCGAAGGCCGACCCGGAGATCGCCGCGCGCGTCGCCGAGGCCGCCCGGAATCTCGAGGCGTTGGGCGCTGAAGTCGTGGAGATCGCTCCCGAGATCGGCCATCCGATCCGCTGCTTCCAGATGATCTGGTTCACCGCCTCTCGCGATCTCTACCTCTCCTGCACCGAGGCGGAGCGCGAGAAACTCGACCCCGGTCTCGTCAGCAACGCAAAGACCGCGGCCGACTGGACCTCCGTCGACCTGTTCCGCACGCTCGCGGCCCGCGCCTCGCTCACGCAAGAGTTGGAGGCCTTCAACCAGGAGTATCACCTGCTGATGACACCGACCGTCGCCGTGCCCGCCTTCGAGGTGAACCACGACACGCCCCCCGGGCGCGACATGACCGACTGGACCGAATGGTCGCCCTTCACCTACCCGTTCAACCTGAGCCAGCAGCCCGCCTGCTCGGTCCCCTGCGGCTTCACCGACGCCGGTCTGCCCGTCGGGTTTCAGCTCGCAGGCGGCAAGTACGACGACATCCGCATCCTGCGCGCGGCCCATGCCTACATTGAGGCCCATCCGCCGCGGTTCCCCGCGGTGCCCGATCCCGCGCAGACGGCACAGCCCTGAGAGGCACTGTTCTCGCTCTGCTCAAATTTTACCGTTTGATAAAATTCCGGGCTGTGGCAGGCTTCGCTGACCAGATCAGGGAGCGTCCATGTCCAGCCCTCTCACACCCGGCATCGCCGCCGGGCGCCTGCCCGCCGAAGAGATCACCTCGAACTTCGACGATCTGCATGCGCCGCTCGACCACCACGAGGCCGCGGTCGCCGCGGATCGCTGCTATTTCTGCTACGACGCGCCCTGCGTGACGGCCTGCCCGACGGAGATCGACATCCCGCTCTTCATTCGCCAGATCGCCACGGGCCAGCCCGAGGCGGCGGCGAAAACGATATTCGACCAGAACATCTTCGGCGGCATGTGCGCCCGCGTCTGCCCGACCGAGGAGCTCTGCGAGGAGGCCTGCGTGCGCGAGATGGCCGAGGGGCGTCCCGTCGAGATCGGCCGCCTCCAGCGGCACGCGACCGACAGCCTCATGGCGCGGCAGGGTCATCCCTACGTCCGCGCCGCGGAAACCGGCAAGCGCGTCGCCGTCGTCGGCGCCGGCCCCGCCGGTCTCTCGTGCGCCCATCGGCTCGCGATGAAGGGCCATGCCGTCACCGTCTACGACGCGCGCGAGCGGGCCGGCGGCCTCAACGAGTACGGCATCGCCGCCTACAAGAGCACCGAGGATTTCGCGGCCCGCGAGGTCGAGTGGCTTCTCGGCATCGGCGGCATAACCATCGAAACCGGCCGTGCACTGGGCGAGGACCTGTCGCTCGACACCCTTCGGGACGAATTCGACGCGGTGTTCCTTGGCGTGGGTCTCGCGGCCGTCAATGCGCTCGACGCGGAAGGGGCCGACAAGGCTGGCGTCGACGACGCCGTCTCCTTCATCGCCGAGCTGCGCCAGACCTCCGATCTTGCGACGCTGCCCGTCGGCCGGAACGTCGTGGTGATCGGCGGCGGCATGACCGCCATCGACGCGGCGGTCCAGTCGAAGCTTCTCGGCGCAGAGAACGTCACCCTCGCCTACCGGCGCGGCCGCGACCGGATGGGCGCATCGAAGTACGAGCAGGACCTTGCGAGTTCCAAGGGCGTCCGGATCATCGACCGGGTGATGCCGGTCGCCGTGCACGGCAACGGCTCCGCCGTCGAGATCGAGATGGAATATACCGAGGAGGGGCCCGACGGTCTCTCCGGCACCGGGGAACGCCTGCGCCTTCCCGCCGATCAGGTCTTCCGCGCCATCGGCCAGACCCTCGTTCCCTACGAGGGAGTCGAACTCGACGGCCGCAAGATCGCCGTGACGGGTGCGGGACGGACCTCCGTTCCCGGCGTCTGGGCCGGCGGCGACTGCACGCCGGGAGAGGACCTGACCGTCGTGGCGGTGGCGGAAGGCCGGGACGCTGCCGAAGACATCCACGCCGCGCTCATGGCCAAGTGAGCGGAGCCGTCTGATGCCCGAACTGCCCGAGTGCGAGCAGAACCGGAGGCGCGTCGAGGCCGGCGCACTGAACCGGACGATCACTGCGGTCCGGCTCGGCAATGACACGAAGAGCGTCGATCTCCCAGGCGCGGAGGAGCGGAGCCGCTTCGAGGGCCGCCAGTTCACCGAGGCCCGGCGCCACGGAAAGGCGATCTTCGCGGGATCCGCCACTGGCCCCTGGATCGCCGTGAGCCTCGGGATGACGGGCTCTCTGAGGGTCTGGGACGAGGCCGACGGGCCGCCGGACTACACGCGGATCACATTCGAGTTCGAAGGCGGCGCCCGGCTGGGATTCCGCTGCCCGCGCAAGCTGGGCTCGGTCACCGTCATCGAGGACCCGGACCGATACATCGAGGAGACGGGCCTCGGCCCCGACGCGCTGGAGGCGAGCGCCGAGACGCTGGCCGACCGGCTCGGCACCGGAAAGGGCGCGATCAAGTCCGCCCTCATGTCGCAGAAGAAGATCGCCGGCATCGGCAATCTCTGGTCGGACGAGGCGCTTTTCCAGTGTGGCATCGCCCCGGATGCCGAGACCGGCAGTCTCTCGGACGACCAGCGGCTCAAGCTGACCAGAACCGCCCAGGACGTCATGCAGACGATCCTCGACATCGACACCGACTACTCCCGCATTCCCGACGACTGGCTCAAGCCGCACCGGACGGCGGGCGCCGACTGCCCGCGCTGCGGCGGGACCATCGAGAAGATGACCGTCGGTGGGCGGACCGCGCATTACTGCAACAGACACCAGGCCGCCGGCTGAGGCGGCGCCCGACAGGGAGGGACGGACATGGCCGATCTCACGACTGACTTTCTGGGCATCAAGAGCCCGAACCCCTTCTGGCTGGCCTCCGCGCCTCCGACGGACAAGGAATACAACGTCCGCCGCGCCTTCGAGGCCGGCTGGGGCGGCGTCGTCTGGAAGACGCTGGGCGCCGAGGGCCCGCCGGTCGTCAACGTCAACGGCCCGCGCTACGGCGTCATCCACGGCGCAGACCGCCGGGTGCTCGGGATCAACAACATCGAGCTGATCACCGACCGTCCGCTCGAGACCAACCTCGAGGAGATGGCGCGGGTCAAGGCGGACTATCCCGACCGCGCGCTCATCGCCTCGATCATGGTCCCCTGCGAGGAAGAGGCCTGGGCCGCCATCTTGCCGCGCGTGGCCGAGACCGGCGCAGACGGGATCGAGCTCAACTTCGGCTGCCCGCATGGCATGTCCGAGCGCGGCATGGGCTCTGCCGTGGGCCAGGTGCCCGAGTACATCGAGATGGTCACCCGCTGGTGCAAGAAGCACTACGACCGCCCGGTGATCGTGAAGCTCACGCCGAACATCACCGACATCCGCAAGCCCGCCGCCGCGGCGAAGCGGGGCGGCGCCGACGCGGTGAGCCTCATCAACACCATCAACTCGATCACCGGCGTCGACCTCGACAACTTCGCGCCCATGCCCACCATCGACGGCAAGGGCAGCCACGGCGGCTACTGCGGCCCGGCGGTCAAGCCGATCGCGATGTCCATGGTTTCCGAGATCGCGCGCGACCCGGCGACGGCAGGCCTGCCGATCTCCGGCATCGGCGGCATCACCACCTGGCGCGACGCGGCCGAGTTCATGGCCCTGGGCTGCGGCAACGTGCAGGTCTGCACCGCCGCGATGACGTACGGCTTCAAGATCGTGCAGGAGATGGCCCGCGACCTCTCGCAGTGGATGGACGAGAAGGGCTACGCCTCGACCTCCGAGTTCATCGGAAAGGCCGTCCCGAACGTCACCGACTGGCAGTACCTGAACCTCAACTACGTCACCAAGGCGCGGATCGACCAGGATCTCTGCATCAAGTGCGGCCGCTGCTACGCGGCCTGCGAGGATACCAGCCACCAGGCCATCGCCATGAAGCCCGGCCGGGTCTTCGAGGTGATCGACGAGGAGTGCGTGGCCTGCAACCTCTGCCTGGACGTCTGCCCGGTCGAGGACTGCATCACCATGGAGGAGCTCGCCCCCGGCACCACCGACCCGCGCACGGGCAAGGTCGTGGCGAAAGAGTACGCCAACTGGACGACGCACCCGAACAACCCGATGGCCAAGGCCGCGGAGTGACCGCCACACCCGGGCCGGGTCAGTCGGACTCGGCCCGCTTCAGCCGCGCGTAGGACTTCCACGACGCGAGGGCGGCGTCGGCCAGCCCGGCCTCTTCGTGCAACTCGGCGAGCTCCCGGTGAAGGCGGGCTTCGCCATAGGCGTAGGGCATCATGCGCGCCGCCTCGAGCCCGGCCTCAAATTCCGCGAGGGCCTCGTACGGATTGCCCTCCGCGCGCGCCAGGCGGCCCCTCTGGTAACGGACCAGGCAGCGCGCCCGCGTGTCCTCGGTTTCCTCGGCGCAGGTCCAGGCGTCTTCCAGGTGCCGTCGTGCCCGGACCAGCTGACCAAGCGCGATCTGCGTCGCGGCCACCACCTCGAAGGCATAGGGCAGGACGAGCCGGTTGTCGTGATGCTGGGCCTTGACCACGGCTTCGAGCCCGTGGCGCAGGGCCTCCTCGGGCTCGTCGGTGGCATTGAGATGCCGTGCGATCTCCATCTGGATCCGGGCCGCCGGGGCGCCTTGGACCAGCTCCTGCGCGCGCAGCAGCATCGACAGGCATTCTTCGGGCCGGTTCCGGTGGCGGAGGATCCGGGACCTGACCGCCATCAGATCGACCCGCGTTTCCGTGTGCCCCTGCGGCCCGATCGCCCTGAAGCCGGACTCCACGGCGTCGATCCCGAGGTCCCGTCGCCCCGACGAGTAGTGCATCACGGCAAGGGAGGCATGGACGTCGCCGACCATGTCCGGCGAACGAACCGGGTCGAGCACCTCCAGTGCCTTGCGGCCGAAGATGCCGCACCACCGGAAAGAGCCGCGCCAGCGCGACTGCCAGGCGAGGGTGCGATAGGCGGAGCCGGTCACGCTCTGACGGTCCGACGCCTCGAGCGCCGCCTCGGCCATCTCGCAGCTTCGCTGGCGCGAACTCCACCGAAGACTCCAAGCCTGCCGCGCCAGGAACTCGGCGTCGACGATCAGAGGATCGTCGGGCGTCATTCGGTTCTCCGTCCCGTTCCGGTCTCAGCCGCGGTTGCGGCCGGGAAAGCTGATCGTGTTGTCGGGCACCTCGGTCTCCGACGCAGACCGCGAAATCCGCCCCTCCGGCTCGTGCCGGTCGATGACGTGACGGAGATCGTCGGCAAGGGCCGTTCGTCCGGTCCCGCGGACGTGACTCTCGATGTCGTCGAGAATGTCGAAAACCCA
This sequence comes from Histidinibacterium aquaticum, assembly GCF_008710275.1. GTDB lineage: Bacteria > Pseudomonadota > Alphaproteobacteria > Rhodobacterales > Rhodobacteraceae > Oceanicola > Oceanicola aquaticus. Next base: position 439,140 of record NZ_VYQE01000004.1, on the reverse strand, counting down.
GGAGCCGTCTCGTTTCAGAGGCATGGTCCGTCCTCGATCCGCTTGATTATCCACAGGACTCCGCGAGGCCCGCCAATAAATCAAGTCGTCAGTTTTCGAGCGGCACCGAAACCCGCAACCTGTGACCCACTTCGGCCTCCGGCCGCTCCACGAGGCCGCCAATCTGCTGCGCCGCCGCGTCGATGATCCTGAGCCCCAGGCCGGATCCGCCGTCCTCCGCGAGGCCGACACCATCGTCGCTGCAGTCGAGAATGTACCACTCGCCCTCCTGCGCGCCGGTCAGGCTGATCGTCCCGCTCCGCCCGTCGGGAAAGGCGTGCTTGATGGCGTTGGCCACGACTTCGTTCACGATACTCGCGCAGGCCGTGGCAACCTGGGTCGGGACCTCCGCAGGGCCGGCGGCGACCGAGAGCCCCACGTTCTCTGGGCAATGCGGCTTGAGCAGCTCGCCCACGCGAAGCAGGTAGCGCGCCAGGTCGACGCGCGCGTCGGCCTTCGTGAGATAGAGCGCCTCGTGCAGAGCCGCGACCGTGTCGATCCTGCCCTGCAAGGTCATCAGGGCGGCTCGCGTCTCTTCGCTTCCGGCGCTGTGCGCCAGCAACCGCGCGTAGGACGCGACGGATTGCAGCGAATTCTTCACGCGATGATCGACCTCCTGCCGCTGGATCTCGGCCAGGGTCAGATTGCGGCGGGCGTCGAGCTGCCAGATGACCTGCTTGGCGAGGACCCGCAGCGCCTCGCGCTGGGTCTCGTTCAGCACCCTCGGCCGCGTATCCAGGACGCAAAGCGATCCAAGGGCCAGCCCGGCCTCGGTCCGGAGCGGAGCGCCGGCGTAGAAGTGTAGTTCCGGGCGGTCCTTGAGGAGCGGATTGTTCTTCGTCCGGGGATCTTCGTGCAGGTTCTCGACCTCGAAGATACCCTCCTGGCGAATCGCGAGCGCGCAGTAGGACCGCTCGATCCCCGTCTCCGAGTCCTCGAGCCCGACCTTCGCTTTGAACCACTGCCTGTCGGCATCGACGAAACTGACGAGCGCGACCGGGGCGTCGCAGATGCGCGCGGCGAGCGAGGCGATCTCGTCGAAGTCACGCTCCGGATCGGTATCGAGAATACCGTAGGAGCGCAGCTCTGCGAGCCGCAGGTCATCATGCGAGAACTGAGGGATGTTCATTGGTCGCGACAGTAAGAAATACAGGGCGACCTTATCAGTTGACACCGGAGAGAGAAGGGCCGCCCCCCAGAATCCGGCGGAAAACTGCCTCAAGGTGAATTTCCGCGCCCGCGAACGGGTCCCCATCACCCAGCACAGCCCGTATCTGGACGTCGAAGTCCGAGTAGTGCTGCGTCAGCGCCCATATCGAGAAGATCAGGTGACGCGGATCGACGGGCGCGATGCGGCCCGCCGCGGCCCAGCCGTCGATCACCCCGGCGGTCTCGTCCACCAGCTCGCGAAGTTCCCCCGAAAGCACCGGGGCGATGCGGGGCGCCCCCTGGAGGATCTCTATCGCGAAGAGACGGCTCTCACGCGGGTAGTCCCGCGCCAGCGCGAGTTTCCGGCGGACGTATCCCATGATCTCCTCGACCGGATCGCCGCTCGGATCGATGGCCCGGAGCGGATCGAGCCAGGTCGACAGCAGCCCCCTCAGCAAGGCCTCGTGGATCGCGTCCTTGGAGGAGAAGTAGTAGAGCAGGTTGGGCTTCGAGAGCCCCGCGACCTTGGCGATCCTGTCCAGCGTGGCCCCCCGGAAGCCCTCCTGAGAAAAGACTTCGAGCGCCGCGTCGAGGATGACCTCGCGGTTCTTCTTCTGGATGCGGGTCGGGGGCTTTTCGTCCTTCATCTTCTCACACCGCCGCCTCGCGCATCATCCGTGGTCCGGATCTGCCTGCGATATGAGCACCTGCAAAGGCACCGGGCACCGCGCTTGACTGACCCCCAAGCTCTGGTAGCGTCCCTTTGACCGATTGGTCAAATCGAAGGAGAGACGTCCCATGCCAGCCCCCGCCGCGAACCTGAAGATCAACGGCGACAGGCTCTGGGACAGCCTCATGGAAATGGCCAAGATCGGGCCCGGCGTCGCCGGGGGCAACAACCGCCAGACCGTCACGGACGAGGACGGCGAGGGCCGCCATCTCTTCAAGCAATGGTGCGACGAGGCCGGGCTCACCACCGGCGTCGACACCATGGGCAACATGTTCGCGCGCCGCGAGGGGACCGACCCCGAGGCGCTGCCGGTCTACGTGGGCTCCCATCTCGACACGCAGCCCACCGGCGGCAAGTACGACGGCGTGCTCGGCGTCCTGGGCGGGCTGGAAATCATCCGCACCCTCAACGACACCGGCATCAAGACCCGCCGCCCCATCGTCGTTACCAACTGGACGAACGAAGAGGGCACCCGCTTCGCGCCCGCCATGCTCTCTTCCGGCGTCTTCGCCGGAATCCACGAGCAGAGCTGGGCCTACGACCGGACCGACGCCAAGGGGCTCAGGTTCGGCGAGGAACTGGAGCGGATCGGCTGGAAGGGCGACGAGGAGGTCGGCGCGCGCAAGATGCACGCCTTCTTCGAGCTGCACATCGAACAGGGCCCGATCCTCGAGGCCGAGGGCAAGGACATCGGCGTCGTCACCCACGGCCAGGGCCTCAGCTGGACCCAGGTCACCGTGACCGGCAAGGAGAGCCACACCGGCTCCACCCCCATGCCGATGCGCAAGAACGCGGGCCTCGGCATGGCGCGCATCCTTGACCGCGTCGACGCCATCGCCTGGTCGCACAAGCCCGATGCCGTGGGCGCCGCCGGCCATATCGAGGTCTTCCCCAACTCGCGCAACGTGATCCCGGGCAAGGCCGTCTTCACCGTCGACTTCCGCTCGCCCGACCTTGCGGTGATCGAGGACATGGAGCGGCGCCTGCGCGAGGAGGCCACCGAGATCTGCGAGCAGATGGGCCTGACCGTCGAATTCGAGAAGGTCGGCGGCTTCGACCCGGTGGAGTTCGACGCCAACTGCGTGAAGGCGGTCCGCGACGCCGCCGAGCGGCTTGGCTACTCCCACCGCGACCTCATCTCCGGCGCGGGGCACGATGCCTGCTGGATCAACCGCGTGGCGCCCACCGCCATGGTCATGTGCCCCTGCGTCGACGGCCTCAGCCACAACGAGGCCGAGGAGATCTCGCAGGACTGGGCCACCGCGGGGGCGGACGTGCTCTTTCACGCCGTCGTCGAGACCGCGGAGATCGTCGAATGACGCGGCCCGCGCCCACCGGCACTCCGACCTCGCGCGATCCCGATTGCGCGGTCTGAGCCATGCGGATCGTCCTGCTCATCCTCGTTCTTCCCCTGGCCGCCTGCGGCCCGCGCCCCGAGCCGCCCGGCACACCCGTCCAGGCCCCGCCGATGACCGAGGAGGGAGATCCGATCTTCCGCACCGAAGGCGACCCGGAAGGCCAGGGCTGCACCTACACGATGCAGGACGGCGATCCCGTCCTGCTCGAGTGCGACGCCTGACCGGAGGAGCCGGGATGCGCCGCACACCACCCCGTCCGCCCCAGCGGACCACACGCCGAAACCTCGACCGCAGGGAGACCGTCACCCCATGAGCACCGTCATCAAGAACGGCACGATCGTCACCGCCGATCTGAGCTGGAAGGCCGATGTCCTGATCGAGGGCGAGAAGATCGTCGAAATCGGAGACAACCTCTCCGGCGACGAGGAACTCGACGCGACGGGCTGCTACGTCATGCCCGGCGGGATCGATCCGCATACCCACCTCGAGATGCCCTTCATGGGCACGTATTCCTCGGACGACTTCGAGAGCGGCACCCGCGCCGCGCTCGCCGGCGGCACGACCATGGTCGTGGACTTCGCCCTGCCCTCGCCAGACGGCCAGGGCCTGCTCGACGCCCTGCAGATGTGGGACAACAAGTCCGGCAAGGCGCACTGCGACTTCTCCTACCACATGGCCATCACCTGGTGGGGCGAGCAGGTTTTCAACGAGATGAAGACCGTCGTCGAAGATCGCGGCATCACCACCTTCAAGCACTTCATGGCCTACAAGGGCGCGCTGATGGTGCAGGACGACGAGATGTACGCTTCGTTCCAGCGCGTGGCCGAGCTCGGCGGCATCGCCCTCGTCCATGCCGAGAACGGCGACGTGGTCGCGGACCTCTCCCAGCGCCTTCTGGCCGAGGGCAACACCGGCCCCGAGGGCCACGCCTATTCCCGCCCCACGCAGGTCGAGGGCGAGGCCACCAACCGCGCCATCATGATCGCCGACATGGCGGGCGTGCCGCTCTACGTGGTCCACACGTCCTGCGAGGAGAGCCACGAGGCGATCCGCCGCGCGCGCCAGCAGGGCAAGCGGGTCTGGGGCGAGCCGCTGATCCAGCACCTGACCCTCGACGAGAGCGAGTATTTCAACAAGGACTGGGACCACGCCGCCCGCCGGGTGATGTCGCCTCCCTTCCGCAACAAGCAGCACCAGGACAGCCTCTGGAACGGTCTTCAGGCCGGGTCTCTCTCCGTGGTCGCCACCGACCACTGCGCCTTCACCACCGAGCAGAAGCGCTACGGCGTCGGCGATTTCACCAAGATCCCGAACGGCACGGGTGGGCTCGAGGACCGGCTCCCCATGCTCTGGACCTACGGCGTGGGCACCGGCCGCCTGACGCCCGAGGAGTTCGTGGCGGTCACCTCGACCAACATCGCCAAGATCCTCAACTGCTACCCGAAGAAGGGGGCGATCCGCGTGGGCTCCGACGCCGACATCCTCGTCTGGGACCCGGCGAAGGAAAAGACGATCACGGCCGCCAAGCAGGAGTCGGCGATCGACTACAACGTCTTCGAAGGCAAGCATGTGAAGGGCCTGCCGCGCTTCACCCTGACCCGCGGCCACGTCGCGGTCTACGACGGCGAGATGCGCGGGGCCGAGGGCCGCGGCAAGTTCGTCAAGCGCGAGGCGAACAACCCCACGAACAAGGCCCTCTCCACCTGGAAGGAGCTCACCGCCCCCCGCCCGGTCCAGCGCTCCGGCATCCCGGCGAGCGGGGTCTGATGCGCGAGGACTCGTCGCACAGGCAACAGACGGCACGGCCCCTGGCCGGCCGTCGCCCCGGGAGGCTTTCCCGATGAGCGCCCCGCCCCTTTCCGGCCTGCTCGAAGCGGCGCTCTACACCGACGACCTCGCGGCGGCGGAGGAGTTCTACAGCGGCCTTCTCGGGCTTCCGATCGTCGTCCGCGCCGAGGGACGGCACATCTTCTTCCGCTGCGGAGGAACGATCCTGCTGGTCTTCAATCCCGAGGCCACCCGCCGCCCCGCGCAGGAGGGCGCCCTGCCGGTCCCGCCCCATGGCGCCGAGGGACCCGGCCACGTCTGCTTCGCCTCGAACGACCTCGACGATTGGGTGGCGTTCCTCACCGGCAAGGGCATCGAGGTCGAGAGCGACTTCCGCTGGCCCCACGGCCCGCGCTCGGTCTACGTCCGCGATCCGGCCGGCAACTCCATCGAGTTCGCAGAACCCGCCCTTTGGGAGGCCGCATGACAGCGACACCCGTGATCGAGGCCAAGAACCTCGACCTGACCTTCCAGACCGCCGACGCCCCCGTGCACGCGCTGCGGGACGTCTCGCTCTCCATCGGCAAGGGAGAGTTCGTGAGCTTCATCGGCCCCTCCGGCTGCGGCAAGACCACCTTCCTGCGCTGCATTGCCGGACTCGAAGAGCCGACGGGCGGCACGCTCACGGTCAACGGCATGAGCCCCGACGCGGCTCGGCGCGCCCGCGCCTACGGCTATGTCTTCCAGGCGGCCGGGCTCTATCCCTGGCGGACCATCGGCAAGAACGTGGCCCTGCCGCTGGAAATCATGGGCTACTCCAAGCAGGAGCAGAAGGAACGCGTCGACCGCACGCTCGACCTGGTGGACCTCGGCGGCTTCGCGTCCAAGTTCCCCTGGCAGCTCTCGGGCGGCATGCAGCAGCGGGCCTCGATCGCCCGGGCGCTCGCCTTCGACGCCAACATCCTGCTGATGGACGAGCCTTTCGGCGCGCTGGACGAGATCGTGCGGGACCGCCTGAACGAAGAGCTCCTCTCGCTCTGGGCACGGACCGGCAAGACGGTCGGCTTCGTCACCCACTCGATCCCCGAGGCGGTCTATCTCTCGACCCGCATCGTCGTCATGTCCCCGCGCCCCGGCCGGATCACCGACGTGATCGAAAGCCCGCTTCCCGCCGAGCGCCCGCTCGACATCCGCGACAGCCGCGAGTTCATCGAAGTGGCCCACCGCGTCCGCGACGGTCTCCGCGCCGGCATGGAGGAAGACGCGTGAGGGCTTGCCCACGGACCAAGCGCCGGAGCGCCGCATGACCGCCGCGCCCGCGACGACCACGCCCGGTCCCTTCCGCACCGCGGGGCGCGCCCTGCGCAGCACGGTCGGCGGCACCCTGCCCGTTCTCGTCGTGCTCGCCGTGATCGTGGGTATCTGGTACGCCGCCGTCGCCCCCATGAACATCCGCCTGGCCCTCGACCAGGCCGAGCGGAGCGGGGCCACCGTCGTGCCGGAAACCCCCATCGCGCGGCAGGAGGTCTCGGTCTGGCGGCTCATGGCCCAGAACCCGGATCTCGTCCCGCAGTCCTACGCGCAGGACCGGCCACGCCTGCCGACGCCCGGCCAGGTCGCCGGTGAGCTCTGGGCGACCACGGGAGAGATGGCTCTCGAAGGCCGCGCGATGTCGCGCCGCTCGCTCATCTTCCACGCCTGGGTGACCCTGCGCTCGACCTTCTGGGGCTTCCTGCTCGGGACGACGCTCGGCATCGCGGGGGCCATCGCCATCGTCTACAGCCGCGTGGTGAACCTCTCGCTGATGCCTTGGGCGATCATCTCGCAAACAATCCCCATCGTGGCGCTCGCGCCGATGATCATCGTCCTCTCGGCGCAGGTCGGCATCGAGGGGCGCGGCGTGCCCAAGGCGATCATCTCCGCCTATCTCTGCTACTTCCCCGTGCTCGTCGGCATGGTGAAGGGCCTGCGAAGCCCCGGCACTGCCCAGCTCGACCTGCTCAAGACCTATTCCGCGTCCAGCCTGCAGAGCTTCTGGAAGCTGCGCTTGCCCTCGTCGGTCCCCTACCTCTTCGCCTCGCTCAAGATCGGCATCGCGGCGGCCCTCGTCGGGACGATCGTCGGCGAGCTGCCCACCGGCGCGATCCGCGGCCTTGGCGCGCGCATCCTGATCGGCGACCAGTTCGGCACGCCGCTCGCAATCTGGGCCGCGCTCTTCGCCGCGGCGATCCTGGCCGGCGTGCTGGTGACGCTGCTCGACGTGGCACAGCGCGCCACGCTCAAGCGCATGGGGATGGGCCGATGAGCTGGCTGGCCTTCGCCCTCTTCTTCTGGGCCGCCGCCTGGGCCACCAACGCGGCGCTCGCAAACTCGCCCTGGCGCTCGACGCGCCCGGTCCGGGTGATCGTCCCGCTTCTCTTCGGCGTGACCCTGCTCGTGCTCTGGGAGGGGCTCGTCCGCCACTTCCAGGTCATGCCCGTGATCCTGCCGCCGCCGAGCCTGGTCTGGGACACCCTCATCAATTCGACCGAGACGCTCTGGGTCGACTTCCAGCAGACGGTCCTGAAGGGCGCCCTCACCGGCTACCTGATCGGCACCGGAGCGGCCTTCCTCACAGCGATCCTCATCGACCGCTCCGATTTCCTCACCCGTGGCCTGCTGCCCATCGGCAACTTCGTCGCGGCCCTTCCCATCGTCGGCATCGCGCCGATCCTCGTCAGCTGGTTCGGCTTCGACTGGCAATCCAAGGCCGCGGTCGTCGTCGTGATGGTCTTCTTCCCGATGCTCGTGAACACGGTCTCCGGACTGCGCCAGACCGAGCCCATGCAGCGGGACCTCATGCACACCTATGCCGCCAGCTATTCCCAAAGCCTCTTCAAGCTGCGCCTACCCGCCGCCATGCCCTTCATCTTCAACGGGCTTAAAATCGCGACGACCCTTGCCCTGATCGGCGCCATCGTTGCCGAATATTTCGGCTCTCCGACACGCGGCATGGGTTTTCGGATCAATACCGGCGTCGGCTCCTTGTCCATCGATCTTGTCTGGGCGGAGATCGCCGTCGCGGCGCTCGCAGGCACCCTGTTCTACGGCGGCGTCGCCTGGATCGAACGGAGGGTGACCTTCTGGCACCCCTCCCACCGGAATTGAGGCTCGAGCAAGAAAACAAACTCAGGGAAAGGTAAAGACATGAAGACGATCATCACAGGCGCCCTCGCCACACTGGGACTGGCCGGCGCGGCCCAGGCCCAGGACGAGGTCACGCTTCAGCTCAAGTGGGTGACCCAGGCCCAGTTCGCGGGCTACTACGTCGCCCTCGAACAGGGCTTCTACGAGGACGCGAACCTCGACGTCACCATCCGCCCCGGCGGCCCGGACATCGCGCCGACGCAGGTCATCGCCGGTGGCGGGGCCGACGTCATCGTCGAGTGGATGCCCGCCGCCCTCGCCGCGCGCGAGAAGGGCCTGCCGCTCGTGAACATCGCCCAACCCTTCACCTCGTCGGGCATGCAGCTCACCTGCTGGGGCGACGTCGGCATCGAGAGCCCCGACGACCTCGACAACCGGACCCTCGGCGTCTGGTTCTTCGGCAACGAGTATCCCTTCCTCAGCTGGATGTCCCAGCTCGGGATCGAGACCGACGGCGCGTCGGAAGGCTCGGTCGAGGTCCTCAAGCAGGGCTTCAACGTCGACCCGCTCCTGCAACGCCAGGCGGACTGCATCTCGACCATGACCTACAACGAGTACTGGCAGGTCATCGACGCGGGCGTCACGCCGGAGGAGCTGGTGAACTTCCGTTACGAGGACCAGGGCGTCGCCACGCTCGAGGACGGTCTCTGGGTGCTCGAGGACGACCTCGAGGACCCGGCCTTCGTCGACAAGATGGCCCGCTTCGTCGCGGCCTCCATGGAAGGCTGGAAGTGGGCCGAGGAGAACCCGGAAGAGGCGGCGATGATCGTGCTCGACTACGACGAGACCGGCGCCCAGACCGAGCAGCACCAGGTCCGCATGATGGGTGAAGTCGCGAAGCTCACCGCGGGCTCCGACGGCACGCTCGACCCCGAGGCCTACCAGCGCACGGTCGACACCCTCCTCGCCGGCGGCTCCGACCCGGTCATCACCGAGGACCCGGGCGAGGCCGCCTGGACCCACGAGGTCACGGACCAGGCGATGAACTGATCGCTTGGCGAGGCGATAACGATGAAAGGCCCCGGCACCTGCCGGGGCCTTTTTCGTCAGGCCAGGGCCAGAAGGCTCGCGACATAGGCGCCGTAGGCCAGGAACAGGATCCCGCCCTCGCGCCGCCCGATCCGCCAGCCCGTCATGGCGAAGACCACGAGCGCGGCGGTGGCGGCCAGCATGACCCAGATGTCGAAGCGGATGATCTCCACCGGCACCGCCAGCGGATGCGCCAGCGCAGTGAGCCCGAGGATGCCGAGGATGTTGAAGATGTTGCTGCCCACGATGTTGCCGAAGGCCACGTCGCCCTCGCCTTTCCGGACCGCGATGATCGAGGTTACGAGCTCCGGCATCGAGGTCCCCACGGCCACGACCGTTAGGCCGATCACCGTCTCCGAGATGCCCAGCGCACCCGCCACCGAGATCGCCCCCGTCACGAGGAAGCGCGCCCCGATGATGGTGATCGCGAGACCACCCACCGCGGTCAGGATCAGCCGCCCCATGCTCTGGGCCGGCGGCGCGACGACCTCCGCCTCGGAGGCATAGACCTCGCCGGCCGCGGTGCCTCCGGAGCGCTCCTGCCAGAGGGTGAAGGTGAGGTAGGCCAGCAGAAGCACGAAGATACCGCCGCCCAGCCCCCGGCCGATATCGCCGAGTACGACGAGGCCGAGACAGATGAGCGTCGCGGCGACCAGAACGGTCCCGTCGCGCCGGAAGGCGGCTGGCGCCACCACGATCGGCCGCATCAGCGCGGCGAGACCCAGGATCAGCAGGATGTTCCCGATGTTGCTCCCGACGATATTGCCGACCGCGATCCCGGGCGACCCGGCGAAGGCCGCCTGCAGGCTGGTGACGAGCTCCGGCGTGGAGGTCCCGAACCCGACGAGGGTGAGCCCGATGACGAGGGGCGGAATGCCCAGCCGCTGGGCGATGCCCACGGAGCCGCGCACGAGGAGTTCGCCGCCCGCGACAAGGCCCAAGAGGCCCAGGCAGAGATAAACGATGTCGATCACGATGAGTGTGTCCCTTGGCCCCGAGAGCGGGGCCAGCGGCAAATCGGTGCTGCTGCGCCGAATTCAAGCATCTGACCTCCTGCAATCATTCCCGTTCCTCCGTTTCGGGCACAAATCTTTCAGGCGTCTCACGTTCCCGTTTCAGTCATGGACGCTAAGTCTCCGCTGCATCAAGATTTCGCCGACCACGGAGACCCCCGATGCTCGACGCCGCCGCCCGCAAGCTGATCGACCCGCCGCTCAACGCGGCCGGGGCGCGGCTGGCGCGGATGGGGGCCACCGCGGATACGGTGACGCTGACCGGCCTCGCCCTGGGTCTTCTGGCCTGCGTGGCGATCTGGGCCGGAGCCTTCGCCCTCGCGGTCGCACTGATCCTGCTCTCCCGCATCGCGGACGGCCTGGACGGGGCGGTGGCCCGCGCCTCGCGCAGGACGGATTTCGGCGGCTACCTCGACATCGCGGCGGACTTCGCCTTCTACGGCGCCGTCCCGCTCGCCTTCGCGCTTCACGACCCGGAGAACGCCCTTCCCGCAGCCTTCGTGCTGACCAGCTTCTACGTCAACGGCACGAGCTTCCTCGGCTACGCCATCCTCGCCGAGAAACATCGGATGGAAACCGACGCCCAGGGGCTCAAGTCGCTCTACTTCTCCAACGGGCTTCTGGAGGGGACCGAGACCATCGGGTTCTTCCTCCTGATCTGCCTCTTCCCCACCGCCTTCGGGCCGATTGCCTGGATTTTCGGAAGTCTCTGCTTCCTCACCGCGATCCTGCGGGTGGCCGCGGCCTCCCGCGTGTTTCAAGACCGAAAGGATACCTGATGCGTTCCGCTCTCCTTGCCTCGACCCTGCTGCTTGCACCGCTCGCGGGCCAGGCGCAGACCGATCCCTCCGACTGGGAAGCCGTGCTTCAGGCCGCGGACGGTCAGACCGTCTACTGGCACGCCTGGGGCGGCTCGACCACGACCAACGATTTCATCTCCTGGGCCGGTGACCGCGTCGCCGAGGACTACGGCGTCACCGTCGAGCACGTGAAGCTCACCGACACCGCCGACGCCGTTACCCGCGTCCTGTCGGAGCGCGAAGCCGGGCAGGACGAGGACGGCGCGGTCGACCTCATCTGGATCAACGGCGCGAACTTCGCCTCGATGAAGGAGCAGGACCTGCTCTTCGGCCCCTGGGCCGAGCAGCTGCCGAGCTGGGAATACGTCGATACCGAGGGCAAGACGGTTCAGACCGACTTTACCGTCCCCACCGAAGGCTACGAGGCGCCCTGGGCCATGGCGCAGGTGGTCTTCATGTACGACAGCGCCGACATGGAGCCGCAGCCCTCGATGGAGGCCATCGCCGACTGGGCCGCTGCCAACCCGGGGCGCTTCACCTACCCGCAGCCGCCCGACTTCCTCGGCACGACCTTCCTCAAGCAGGCACTGATCGGACTCGTCGAGGACCCCGCCGTCCTGCAGCAGCCCGTCTCCGAGAGCGACTACGAGGCGGTCACCGCCCCGCTCTGGGCCTACCTCGAGGAGCTGACGCCGAACCTCTGGCGCCAGGGCCGCGCCTACCCGCAGACCGGCCCGCGGCAGCTCCAGCTGATGAACGACGACGAGATCGACCTCGCCATCAGCTTCTCGCCCAACGAGGCCTCGACCGCGATCGCGAACTTCCAGCTGCCCGAGAGTGTCCGGACCTTCGTGCTGGAGGACGGCACCATCGGGAACGCCAGCTTCCTCGCCATCCCCTACAACTCCGGCTCCAAGGAAGGCGCCATGGTGCTGGCGAACTTCCTGATGTCCCCCGAGGCGCAGCTCCGCGCGCAGGACCCCGAGGTGCTGGGCTACGGCACCGTCCTCGACACCGATGCCCTCCCCGAAGAGCAGGCCCGCGCCTTCGAGACCCTGCCGCTCGGCATCGCCACCCTCTCGCCCTCCGAGCTCGGACAGGTGCTCGACGAGCCGCACCCCTCCTGGGCCACCGCCCTCAACGAGGACTGGCAGGAGCGCTACGGGACGAACTGAGCATGCGCGACGTCGCCCGTCGGGCGGAGGAGCGCGCGGACCCGTGGCGCCTCCGCCCCCTGCCGCTGCTGACCCTCGCGGCGATGCTGGGCCCCGTCGCCGCGGGGCTCTGGTGGACCTTGGCGCCAGCCACCGGCCTCGACGAGGGCAGGCTCTCCGCCGGGGCCTTCCGGGCCGTCGCCGATTGGCCCGGCATCGCCGAGGCCACCCGACTCTCGCTCGCCACCGGCCTCATGGCCACGCTCGGCGCGCTCGGCATCACCACGCTGATCCTCGCCGGCTGGTCCGGCACCCGCGCCTTCGCCGCGCTGGAGCGCCTGCTCTCGCCGCTCCTCGCCCTGCCCCATGCCGCCGCGGCCTTCGGCATCGCCTTCCTCATCGCGCCCTCGGGCTGGATCGCCCGCGCCCTCTCACCCTGGCTCACGGGATGGGAGCGCCCGCCCGACCTGCTCATCGTGCAGGACCCCTGGGGCCTCGCCCTCACCGCCGGGCTGGTGGCCAAGGAGGTCCCCTTCCTTCTGCTGATGAGCCTCGCCGCCCTGCCGCAGACCCGGGCGCCGGAACGGCAGCGGGTGGCGCAGGCTCTTGGCTACGGGCGCGTCACCGGCTTTCTCAAGACCACCTTTCCCGGCCTCTACGCCCAGATCCGGCTGCCGGTCTACGTCACGCTGGCCTACTCCATGTCGACGGTCGACGTGGCCGTCATCCTCGGCCCGAACACGCCGCCCACGCTCTCCGTCCAGATCGTGCGCTGGATGTCGGATCCCGACATCGCCATGCGCGACCTCGCGGCCGCCGCCGCCCTCTGGCAGTTCGCCCTGGTGGCCGGGGCCATCGCCCTCTGGCGCCTGGCCGAGATCGCGACCGCCGCGCTCGGTCGCCGCTGGATCGCCACCGGCAGCCGGGGCGCCGCCGACCCCGCCCTGCGCGCGGCGGGCTATCTCACCGGCCTCGCCTCCGCCGCCGCGGTGATCGCGGGCCTCCTCGGCCTCGCCCTCTGGTCGGTCGCCGCGCGCTGGAGCTTCCCCGAGGCCCTGCCGGAGGCGCTGACCGCGCGCAGCTGGATGCGCCACGGCCCCGGCGCGCTCGACAGTTTCGCCGTGACCGCGCTCATCGCCGCCATCGCCACGCTCGCCGCGCTGGTGCTGACCGTCGGCAGCCTTGAGGCCGAGACCCGCCACGGGTTGCGCCCCTCGCGCGCGCTCTGGCTGCTGTACCTGCCTTTGCTGATCCCCCAGACGGCCTTCCTCCCCGGCGTCCAGATCGGACTTCTGTCGGTTGGCCTCGACACCGGCCTCGGTCCCGTCATAGCGACGCATATCGTGTTCGTGCTGCCCTACGTCTTTCTCTCCCTCGCCGGTCCCTGGCGCGCCTTCGACCCCCGGACGCTCACGGTCGCCGCCACCCTCGGCGCCGGGCCGGACCGGACGCTCTGGCGCATCCGCCTGCCCATGCTGATCCCGGCCCTCCTGACCGCCGCCGCCGTGGGCACCGCCGTCTCGGTCGGCCAGTACCTGCCCACCCTCCTCGCGGGGGGCGGGCGCGTCGCGACCCTCACCACCGAGGCCGTCGCGCTCGCCTCGGGCGGCGACCGGCGCGCCATTGGCGTCTGGAGCCTCACGCAGACCCTCGTCGCCTTCCTGCCCTTCGCCCTGGCCCTCGCCGTCCCCGCAGTCCTCTTCCGCAACCGGAGGGGCATGGCGCATGGATAAGGGACTGCGGCTTGAGGAGGTGACGATCTCCAAGGGAAGCGACAGGCTCCTCTCCGTCAACGAGGTCATCGCGCCGGGCGAGGTGCTCAGCGTCATGGGCCCCTCCGGCGCGGGCAAATCCACGCTGCTCGCCTTCCTGACCGGCACCCTGCCGCGCGGCTTCCGTGCCACGGGCCGGGTCATCCTCGACGGGCACGACATCACCGCGGCCCCGCCGCACAAGCGGCGCATGGGCCTGCTCTTCCAGGACGCGCTGCTCTTCCAGCACATGTCCGTCGGCCAGAACCTCGCCTTCGGGCTCGCCACCGGCACACCCGACCGCCGCGCCCGCGTGACCGAGGCGCTCTCCGAGGTCGACCTCTCGGGCTACGAGGACCGCGACCCCGCCACGCTCTCCGGCGGCCAGCGGGCGCGCGTCGCCCTGATGCGGATGCTGCTCTCGGACCCCTGCGCCCTGCTGCTCGACGAGCCCTTCTCCGGGCTCGACGCCGACCTTCGCGCCCAGGTCCGCCGCATGGTCTTCTCCCGCGCCATGGCGCGTGACCTGCCGGTGCTGCTCGTGACCCACGACGCCGAGGACGCCCGCGCCGCCGAGGGCCGCATCCTGCGCATCGGCTGACTTGCCGCGCCGGCAGCCGGCTCCTATCACCAGGGGATGACCAACCCTCTCTTCGATCGCCTTTTCGCCGCCCATGCCGACAGCGCGGCCCCCTTCCTGCTCCGGCCCGACGGGACGCCCATCGCCTACCGCGACTTCCTCGTCCGCGCGGCGCGTCTCGCCCATGCCCTGAGCGGCCTCGGGTTGGAGCCGGGAGACCGCGTCGCGGTCCAGATCGACAAGCACCCCGACACCCTGGCGCTCTACGCCGCCTGCGTGCAGGCCGGCCTCGTCTACCTGCCGCTCAACACGGCCTACACGCCACAGGAGCTCGACTACTTCGTCGGCAACTCCGGCGCCGCGCTTCTCGTCACGACCGAAGCCTCGGCGCCAGCCCTCGTCGAGATCGCCGCGCGCCACGGGGCGCAGGCCCAGACGCTGGAGGACGGTACGGGCACGCTCTCGGACCTCGCCGAGGGTCAACCGGACAGCTTCCGGACCGTGTCGCGCGCGGAGGACGACCTCGCTGCCATCCTCTACACCTCGGGCACCACCGGCCGGTCGAAGGGGGCGATGCTCACGCAGGCGAACCTGCTGTCGAACGCGCTCACCCTCGCCGAGGCCTGGCGCTTCACCGCGGAGGACGTGCTGCTTCACGCGCTGCCCGTCTATCACACGCACGGGCTCTTCGTGGCGACGAACACGATACTCGCGACCGGCGGGGCGATGATCCTCCTGCCGAAGTTCGACGCGGACGAGATGATCCGCCTGATGCCGCGGGCCACGACGATGATGGGCGTGCCGACCTTCTACACCCGGCTGCTCGGACGCGAGGACTTCACCCGTGAGCTGGCCGAGGGCATCCGCCTCTTCGTCTCCGGATCGGCCCCGCTGCTGGCGGAGACGCACCGGGACTTCGAGGCCCGCACAGGCCACCGCATCCTCGAACGCTACGGCATGACCGAGACCAACATGTCCTGCTCCAACCCCTACGAGGGCGAGCGCCGTCCCGGCACCGTCGGCCCGCCCCTGCCCGGTGTGGAGGCGCGGGTGCGGGGCGAGGACGGCGCGGTCCTGCCCGACGGGGAGATCGGCGTGCTGGAGGTGCGCGGCCCGAACGTCTTCCGGGGGTACTGGCGGATGCCCGAGAAGACGGCCGAGGAGATGCGGGAGGACGGCTTCTTCATCACGGGCGATCTCGCGCAGATCTCTGAGGACGGTTACGTCACCATCGTCGGACGGGCGAAGGATCTCGTGATCTCGGGCGGGCTCAACGTCTACCCCAAGGAGGTCGAGGAGGCGCTGGACGCCCTGCCAGGCGTGGTCGAGAGCGCGGTGATCGGCGTGCCTCATCCGGACCTCGGAGAGGCCGTCGTCGCGGTGGTCGTCGCCGGCCCCGCCGAGCCGCCCTCGCCCGAGGCGCTGGCGTCAGGTCTCTCCGGCCTTGCCCGATTCAAGCAGCCGCGGCACTACGCCCTTGTCGAGGAGCTGCCGCGCAACACCATGGGAAAGGTGCAGAAGGCGCAGCTCCGGGAGACCTTCGCCGGCCTCTTTAACGATGGTTAACAAATCTCCTCGTTAAGAGTTTTCCCAAGAATTTTCAAAGGGATGACACTCCGTCCAAACTTGGACAGACCGCCGGGGGCCGGCCAGAGGGCCGCCCCCTTCCTTTCAAGGCCTAGCTGCCGTATCACCCCCGCAATCCGGATCAAGGAGCCAAGACATGGGCTACAAAATCGCCGTCGTCGGCGCCACGGGCAACGTGGGCCGCGAAATGCTCGCCATCCTGGCCGAGCGTGAATTCCCCGTCGACGAGATCGTCGCGCTCGCCTCGCGCCGCTCGCTCGGCACCGAGATCAGCTTCGGCGACCGCACGCTGAAGACCCAGGATCTCGAGCAGTTCGACTTCACCGGCTGGGACATCGCGCTCTTCGCGATCGGCTCGGACGCGACCAAGACCTACGCCCCCAAGGCCGCCAAGGCCGGCTGCGTGGTGATCGACAACTCCTCGCTCTACCGCTACGACCCCGACGTCCCGCTGATCGTGCCGGAAGTGAACGCCGACGCGATCGAGGGCTATTCCAAGAAGAACATCATCGCCAACCCCAACTGCTCCACCGCGCAGATGGTGGTGGCGCTGAAGCCGCTGCATGACCGCGCCCGCATCAAGCGCGTCGTGGTCTCCACCTACCAGGCCGTTTCCGGCGCCGGGAAGGAAGGCGTCGACGAGCTCTGGAACCAGACCAAGGGCGTCTACGTGCCCGGTCAGGAGGTCGAGCCCGAGAAATTCCAGAAGCAGATCGCCTTCAACGTCATTCCCCACATCGACGTCTTCATGGAAGACGGCCAGACCAAGGAAGAGTGGAAGATGGTCTCGGAGACCAAGAAGATCGTGGACCCCTCGATCAAGGTCACCGCCACCTGCGTCCGCGTGCCGGTCTTCGTCGGCCACTCCGAAGCCGTGAACCTGGAGTTCGAGGACTTCCTCGACGAGGACGAGGCCCGCGACATCCTCCGTGAGGCGCCGGGCATCATGGTCGTCGACAAGCGCGAGGACGGTGGCTACGTCACGCCGGTCGAATGCGTCGGCGACTTCGCCACCTTCGTGAGCCGCATCCGGCAGGATCCGACCATCGAGAACGGCCTCAACCTCTGGGTGGTCTCGGACAATCTCCGCAAGGGCGCCGCGCTGAATGCGGTGCAGATCGCCGAGGTGCTGGGCAACCGCATCCTCAAGAAGGGCTGAGACCGGCCCTGTCGCTGTCGTCGAGCACCTCGACGTCTCCGGGATCCGTGGTGCGGGCGCGGTAATCGAAGCGGCCCAGCGCCTCCCCGGGAAACGGGGCGCGAAACCGGCGGGCGAGCCTGTTGAGCCTCGCCCCCACATCCGAGGCCTTGCACAACCGGGCCCCGTTCTGCGCGGCAAAGAGCGCCAGTCCGCCGCCCGCTTCCCTCAGCACCACGCCTTTCGCCCGGCAGCGGCGCATCAGGTCGGGCCAGTCCCGCGCCTCCGCGAAGTCGCGGGAGAACTTCGCCCGCATCAGGTCGAGCAGGCGCTCGTCCGCCCGGACGGGCGACCTCGCGCGGCGGTGCGCCCGCGCCAGTTCCGACGTCAGAGCGTCCTTCAGCAGCTGCTGGATCGTGATTTCCCGGGCATCCGCGACGTCGCGCGCCGCGCGGAGGAGCGCCGGGTCGAGGCTGAGTGTGACGGCCGTGTCCATGGCGGCATGGTAGTCCGCCAGGGTGAACCAATGCTTAAACCGGGGTGAAGTCCCTTGCCTCCGGGTCCCAGGTCTCCAGCCCCCCTTCGCCGATGTGCGTCCAGAGGCCGTGCAGCTTGAGCATGCCCTCGTCGCAGGCCGCCTTCACGAAGGGGAAACTCATGAGGTTCTCGAGCGAGACCAAAACCGCCTGCTTCTCCAGCGCCCGGAGCCTCTCGGCGTCCTCTCCCGCCTCCAGCCGCTCGTAGCCCGGCCGAAGCAGGTCCATCCAGCGGCCCACGAAGCTCGAAGTCTCCTCGAGCGCCGGCGCCTTGCCCTCGCACATGTCGTAGCAACCCTGGACGCCGCCGCACCCCGAGTGCCCCAGCACGATCAGGTGAGAGACCTTCAGCGCGGTCACCGCGTACTCGATGGCGGCCGAGGTCCCGTGCTGGGCCCCGTCCGGCTCGTAGGGCGGCACCAGATTCGCGATGTTGCGATGGATGAAGAACTCGCCCTGGTCGGCCCCGAAGATCGACGTGACGTGCACGCGGCTGTCGCAGCAGGAGATCACCATCGCGCGCGGCCGCTGTCCCTCTTCGGCCAGGCGGCGGTACCAACTCTTGTTCTCGGCGAATGTGGTGGCTTTCCAGCCGTGGTAGCGCTTGACGAGGTACTCGGGCAGCGGGCGGATCGCGTCCATCGGATATCTCCCACCCGTTCGGGCGATTGACCGGAATTGAACCGGTTTTTGCGGATATTTCGTGCAGTAATGGCGCGGCCTTCACGCGATGACAACCGCGGGCGCCTATGCCGGCGCCGATGACGACGCAGCCGAAGGATACCGTGCAAGAGGGCCCAGGGGCGGTCGCGCCCGCGGCACTCGCGCCACGCGAGCCCGTGCAGTTCGACACGCGCCCGCTCGTCCGTCTCTTCGCCGAGCGCGGAGAGACCGCCGCGGAGGAGGCCGTCTGCACCCGGCTGGAGGAGATCAGCCTCCGCCTGCGGCGGCTGGAGCGGGCCTTCGCCTCCCATGATCTCGCCCGGATCGCCCTTTCGGCCGAGCGGCTGGGCGAGCTCGCCGGTGCGATCGGCCTCACGTCGGTGCGTGCCGTCGCCCGCCACGTCGCGGAGGCGGCCCGCTCCGGCGACGGCGCCGCGCTCGCGGCCACCCTCGCACGGCTCACCCGCGTCACCGACCGGTCCCTGGCCGAGATCTGGGATCTCGAGGATTGACCGCGCGACAGCCCGCCTTGCCGCCCGTCCGGCCCGGCAATAGGCTCCGCCCGACCCAGGATGGAGAGCCCATGTCCCCGCGTTTCGCCGCGCCGTCCGAGACGGCCCGCCCGATCCACGTCACGTCGCCCGAGACCCTGAAGCAAACGCTCGACGGCCTGCCGGAGACGGCCCGCTCCTGGGTCGACTCGCAGAACTTTTCCGCGGGGCCGGGAGAGATCCTCGCCCTTCCCGGCCCGGACGGACGCGTCGTCGCGGCGCTTGCCGGTCTCGGCGCCGAATCCGCGCGCCCCCGCCACCGGTTCGCCTTGGCCCGCGCGGCCAGCGCCCTCCCCGGGGGCGACTGGCGGTTCGATGGCGACCTGGACCCCGATGCGGCGACGGAGGCTTCGCTCGGCTGGCTGCTCGAAGGTTACCGGTTCGACCGCTACAAGTCGCAGGAGGCGCCGAAGGCCCGGCTCGTCGCGCCGGAGGGGATCGACGCCGCCCGGGTCGAGGCGATGGCCGAGGGGGAATACCTCACCCGCGACCTCATCAACACGCCCGCCTCCGACATGGGACCGGACGAACTGGAAGTGGCCGCCCGCGCCCTCGCCGAGCGCTTCGGGGCGGAGATCGAGGTCACGACGGGCGATGCCCTGCTCGATGCCAACTTCCCGCTGATCCACACGGTCGGGCGCGCGGCGCCCCGTGCGCCCCGGCTCATCGACCTTCGCTGGGGCGACAGCGGGCCGACTCTGACCCTGGTCGGCAAGGGAGTCTGCTTCGACACCGGCGGGCTCAACCTGAAGCCGGGCGCCTCCATGGGCCTGATGAAGAAGGACATGGGCGGTGCGGCCAACGTGCTGGGCCTCGCCCACATGCTCATGGCGACCGGTTCCGAGATCCGGCTGCGGGTCCTCATCCCGGCCGTCGAGAACGCCGTCTCCGGCAACGCCTTCCGGCCCGGCGATATCCTGACATCGCGCAAGGGCCTGACCGTCGAAATCAACAACACCGACGCCGAGGGACGACTCGTGCTGGCCGATGCGCTGGCGCTCGCGGACGAGACGCCGTCGGACCTCGTGCTCTCGATGGCGACGCTCACGGGCGCGGCGCGAGTGGCGGTCGGCCCGGACCTGGCCCCGTTCTACGCGACCGAGGACCGGGACGCGCAGACCCTCTCCGGCGCCGCGGTCCATGTGGCCGACCCGGTCTGGCGGATGCCCTTCCACGAGCCCTACGAGGCCATGATCGAACCCGGCATCGCAGACCTCGACAACGCTCCGTCCGGCGGGATGGCGGGCTCGATCACCGCGGCGCTCTTCCTGCGCCGCTTCGTCACCGAGACGCCGCGCTACATGCATTTCGACATCTACGGCTGGTGCCCGACTCCGGCACCGGGCCGCTCGAAGGGTGGGGCGCTGCAGGGTGCCCGTGCGCTCTTCCAGGCCATGCCGGAGTTGCTGGCAAAGTGACCGACCGGCGGGAGACACCGTCGAACGGGCGTGTCGCCCATGTCTCCCTCCGCGGGCGGTCCGAGGCCGACCGCTTCGTCGAGGGCGAGCGCCGGCGCGTCACCGCGCCCGTCACGGCAATCCGGCGCGGACCGGACGCCGGTACGCCGCGCGAGAGGGAGCTCGTTTTCGGCGAGGGCTTCCTCGTTCTGGACGAGGAGGGTGACTACGCCTTCGGCATGGCCGAGCGCGACGGTTACGTTGGCTACGTCCTTCTAGGCACGCTTGGCCGGTCGGCGGCAGAGCCGACCCATCGCGCCGCGGTCCGCAGCTACGCGAAGGCCCGGCCGGAGCTCAAGTCGGGCGAGGAGGTCATGCAGGTTTCCCCCGGTGCTCTGGTCCGGGTCAGTGCGACCCACCCCGGCGGCTGGACCGAGATCGACGACTGGACCGGTCCGGAGGGCGCCGCATTCTTCGTACCGTCGGTGCACCTGGCGCCCCTTGGTAAAACGGAGACCGACCCGGTCGCTGTGGCCGAGCGGTTTCTCGGGACGCCGTATCTCTGGGGCGGCAATTCGCACCTCGGTATCGATTGCTCGGGCCTGGTACAGGTCGCCTGTCTCGCCTGCGGCATCCCCTGCCCAGGGGACAGCGACCAGCAGGAGGCCCACCTGGGCACGAGACTCCCCGAAGACGAGTCGCTGCGCCGGGGCGACCTGGTTTTCTGGCCCGGCCACGTCGCCTGGGTCGCGGATGCGGCCCGACTGCTGCACGCCAACGCGCACAGCATGTCCGTCGCCTACGAGGAGATCGAGCCGGCCCTCGCCCGGATCGACCGCCAGGGCGACGGGCCGGTCACCTCGCGGCGCAGGCTCTAGAGCCGCTCCAGCGCCAGCGCGATGCCCTGGCCGCCTCCGATGCACATGGTGACGATGGCGCGCTTGCCGCCTGTCCGCTCCAGCTCGTAGAGCGCCTTGACCGTCAGGATCGCGCCGGTCGCCCCGACAGGGTGGCCAAGCGCGATGGCGCCCCCGTTGGGGTTCACGCGCTCCGGGTCGAATCCGAGGGCGCGGGAGACGGCGATCGCCTGGGCGGCGAAGGCCTCGTTCGATTCGACGAGGTCGAAATCGCCCGCCGAAAGACCGGTCTTCTCGAAGAGCGCCTCTACGGCCGGAACCGGTCCGATGCCCATGACCTCGGGCCGGACCCCGGCGACGGCGTAGCCGAGGATACGCGCCTTCGGGGTCAGGCCGTCACGCTCCGCGGCGTCGGCGCGGGCCAGGACCAGCGCGGCGGCCCCGTCGTTGATGCCGCTGGCATTGCCGGCAGTGACCGAACCGTCGCGGCGAAAGGCCGGACGGAGCCCCGCGAGCGCCTCGGCCGAGGTCTGCTTGGGATGCTCGTCCGTCTCGAAGGTGACCTTACCCTTCCGGGTCTCCTGCACCACCGGCACGATCTGATCGGCGAACCGACCCTCGGAAATGGCGCGCGCGGCCCGGGTCTGGCTCTCGAGCGCGAAGGAGTCCTGATCCTCGCGGCTGACGCCATGCTCGGCCGCCACGTTCTCGGCGGTCACGCCCATGTGACCCGTGCCGAAGGGGCAGTTCAGCGCGCCCAGCATCATGTCGAGGGATTTCACGTCGCCCATCTTCGCGCCCCAGCGCTGCTGCGGCACGATGAAGGGGCTGCGGCTCATGCTCTCGGCCCCGCCGACGAGCGCAAAGTCGGCATCGCCCAGAGCCAGCGCCTGCACGCCGGAGACGACCGCCTGCGCCCCCGAGCCGCAGAGCCGGTTCACGTTCATCGCCGGCACGGTGTCCGGGACACCCGCCTCCATCGCGGCGACGCGGCTGAGGTACATGTCGCGCGGCTCGGTATTGATGACGTGGCCGAAGACGACCTGCCCCACGCGATCCGCAGCTACGCCCGCGCGGTCGAGGGCGGCGCGGGACGCGGTGGCGGCGAGCTCGATCGGCGGAACGGCGGCGAGCGAGCCGCCGAAGGTTCCGATCGCCGTGCGCGCGGAGCCGAGGATCACGATGTCGGTCATGGCGGGTCTCCCTGTTCGGCCCCCAACCTACCTGCTGCGTCCTGTCGCTTCAGCCGGAACGTGGGGTCACGGCGCCGTGAAGAACTGCGTCCTTTCAGCCGCATTTTGTGGCCGATCCGCCGCAGGTCGGCTTGACCGGAAACGCCCGCCGAAGATCATCGACGATGGGCATCAACTGGAGACTGCCCGAATGAACCGAGCTGCCACCTTGGATCACATCCGCCCCCTTGCCGTCGCGCCGCCCCGCGGGCCGCGACCGGGTCGGCGTTCGTGCGTCGGGACCCTCCCATGAGCTGGCCGGTCCTGCTCTTCTTCCTGCTTCAGGGCGTGGTCTTCCTGGTCTGGGCGGCGCTCGCCTTTCGCACGCTGTTCCACCTGCGGACGCGTGCGGTGCAACGGACGGGCCGCATCTTTCCGGGGCCCGCAAGTTTCTTCAGCACGATGTCCGACTGGGTGCGCGACCCTCAGCAGGCCGAGTCGCGGCGGATGCTTCTATCTGCCACGGTCCTGATGGCTCTCCTGTCCCTCGTCTCGGCCTTCGCCTGACTTTCCCCCTTCGCCCGGCGTGTTAGGTCCCGCAGCGAAGAACCGGGGAGTCGCAGGTGCTGAGGGTCGAAGGGGTCGAGAAGAGCTATCCGGGCGCGGAGGGGCCGGTACCGGTCCTGCGCGGTGTCGATCTGGCGCTGGCCCGTGGAGAGACCCTGGCGCTGACCGGCGAATCGGGATCGGGGAAGTCGACGCTGCTCCACCTGACCGGCGGACTGGAGACACCGGATGCCGGGCGGATTTTGATCGGCGATGAAAACGTGGGCACTCTCTCCGACCGGGGGCGTGCCCGCCTCCGGCGCGAAACGGTCGGCGTCATCTTCCAGCAGTTCAACCTGATCCCCTCCCTCGATGTCGCCTCCAACATCGCCTTCCAGGCTCGGCTCGCGGGCCGCCACGACCCGGAGAGAACGCGGGAGCTCGCGGAGGGGCTGGGCCTATCGCCGCATCTCGCCAAGTACCCGGAGCAGCTCTCCGGCGGCCAACAGCAACGCGTCGCCATCGCCCGCGCGCTCGCCGCGCGGCCCGCTCTCGTCCTGGCGGACGAGCCGACGGGCAACCTCGACGAGACCACCGCGGAGACCGTGCTGGCGGCCATGCTGACCCTCGTGCGCGAAAGCGGCGCGGCGCTCCTGATGGTGACGCATTCGGACCGGCTCGCCTCGGCGATGGAGAGGCGACTGCACCTGGAGAAGGGAGTGATCGCGTGACCCGGGAGGGGCTCCGGGCGCTGCTGTCGCACTGGCGGAGGAACCCGCTCCAGGCCTTTACACTCGTCGCCGGGCTCGCCCTCGCCACGGCGCTCTGGTCCGGCGTTCAGGCGATCAACGCCGAGGCCCGCGCGAGCTACGATGCCGCGGCCGCGACGCTGGGCGAGGGTCGCTTCGCGCAGATCGTCGACTCGGATGGCGGCGAAATCCCGATGGACACCTTCGTCGAGCTCCGGCGTTCGGGCTGGCTTGCGAGCCCGGTGATCGAAGGCCGGTTGAACGGCGTGAGGATCGTGGGGCTCGACCCCCTGACCGCCCCCGGTGGCCTGGGCCCGGTGAACCTCGACTCGGGCACCGAGGTAGGCACATTCCTGGGCGGAGAGGGCCAGGTCTTCGGCCAGACCGAAGCGCTCGACGCCATCGGCGACCTCGGCCCCGAGCGCGTCGCTGACCCGGACGTCGCGCCGATGACTGTCGTGACCGACATCTCGGTGGCGCGCGAGTTGCTCGGACGGGACGGGGCAAACCGGCTGATCCTGTCGCCGGATCAGCCGATGGGACGACCGGAGCTGTCGGAAATCGCGCCGGGACTGTCCCTGCGCCCCGCACAGGGCGGCACGGATGTGGCCCGGCTGACCGACAGCTTCCACCTCAACCTCACCGCATTCGGCTTTCTCAGCTTCGCGGTCGGGCTCTTCATCGTACACGGCGCCATCGGCCTCGCCTTCGAGCAGCGTCGTCCGATGGTCCGGACTCTCCGCGCGGTCGGCATGCCGCTCAACCGGCTCGTCTGGCTGATGGCGGTTGAGCTTCTCGGGATCTCGCTGCTGGCCGGCCTGATCGGCGTCGCGCTCGGCTACGTCATCGCGGCGGCACTATTGCCGGATGTGGCGGCCACGCTCTCCGGCCTCTACGGCGCGCAGGTGTCGGGCACGCTCGAGCTGCGTCCTGTCTGGTGGCTGGCCGGCCTCGGTATCTCGGTTCTCGGCACCGCGGCGGCGAGCACGGCGGCGCTGAGGGACATCGCCCGGATGCCGATCCTCGCCTCCGCCCGGCCCCGCGCCTGGGCCATGCGGCAGGCCGGAGGGCGGTGGCTGCGCATCGGCGGAGCGGCCGGGCTGGTGGCGCTCGCGGCGGTACTGGTGGCCGTCACCGAGGGTCTGGCCCCGAGCTTCGCCGCCTTGGGCGCACTCCTGGTCGGCGCGGCACTCGCTCTCCCCCTGGTCCTCGACGCCTGCCTCGCGCTCGCCGCACGCGGCGCGCGAAGCGCTCAAGCCGAGTGGTTCTGGGCCGACACCCGCCAGCAGCTGCCGGGCCTCTCGCTCGCGCTCATGGCGCTGCTTCTTGCCATGGCGGCGAACGTCGGTGTCTCGACGATGGTCTCCTCCTTCCGACTGACCTTCACCGGCTTCCTCGACCAGCGCCTCGCCGCGGAACTCTACGTCACCGCCGAGGACGAGGCGCAGGCGGAGCGGATCACGGAAGTCCTCTCCCCTGAAGTTCGCGCGATCCTGCCGGTACAATGGGTCGAGCGGGACGTCGCCGGATTGCCGGCCGAGATCTACGGCAACCGGGACGATGCGACCTACCGGGAGAACTGGGTATTTCTCGAGGCGCGGGAGGGCGCCTGGGAGACTGTCTTTGCGGGTGAGGGGGCGGTCATCAACGAACAGCTCTACCGCCGTGCCGGACTGTCGCTGGGAGACGAGATCGCCGTTGGGCCCGGCACCCGCCTGCCGGTGGTCGGCGTGGTCGGTGACTACGGCAACCCGATCGGACAGGTGATCGTGGCCGAACCGCTGTTTCAGCGCCTCTATCCGGAGGTGACGGCCCAACGCTACGGCCTTCGCACGGACCGGCCGCAGGAGATCCGCGACCTCCTGCGCGAGGACCTGGGCCTGCCCGAGGGGCAGATCGTCGACCAGTCGTCGATCAAGGCGTTCTCGTTGCAGGTCTTCGAGCGGACCTTCACCGTCACCGGCGCGCTCAATGTTCTGACGCTGACCGTCGCTGGCTTCGCGATCCTCATGAGCCTGCTCACGCTCGCCGCCCTCCGGCTGCCGCAGCTCGCGCCGGTCTGGGCGCTCGGCCTGACGCGGAAACGGCTGGGTGGGCTGGAAATGATCCGCGCGGTCATGCTGGCGCTGCTGACGACGCTCGCCGCCCTGCCGCTGGGCCTCGCCCTGGCCTGGATCCTTCTGGCCCGGGTCAACGTTGCGGCCTTCGGATGGCGACTGCCGATGTATCTCTTTCCCGCCGACTACGCGGTGCTCGCCGGTTTCGCGGTGCTTGCCGCGACGCTGGCCGCGCTCTGGCCCGCCCGCAGGCTGGCGCGGACACCGCCCGGCGAACTGCTCAAGGTCTTCTCCAATGAACGCTAGATGGCTGATCCCCGCGCTCTGGCCGGGCCTCGCGCTGGCACAGGGCTTCGCCGGTCTCGGCACGGACTCCGAGGGTTACGCGACACCCACGCCGGATTCGGAGTTCACCTTCCCGGCCGACCACGGCGCGCATCCCGGTTTCCGCATCGAATGGTGGTACGTGACGGCGACGCTGGAGGCCGCCGACGGCACGCCCATGGGCGCGCAGTGGACGCTCTTCCGAACGGCGATGGCCCCCGGCGGTGCGGCGGAGGCGCAGGTCTGGATGGGCCACGCGGCGGTCACGACACCCGACGAACACTATGTCTCGGAACGCCTCTCCCGCGGCGGGCTCGGAACGGCCGGTGTCGAGACCGAGCCATTCGACGCCTGGATCGACGAATGGCGCATGTGGGGACCGTCCTTCGACGACCTGCGTCTTGCCGCCTCGGCGCCCGACTTCGCCTACGACCTTTCCCTCGAGGCGCAGGGGCCGCTGATCTTCCATGGCGAGGACGGTTACTCGGTGAAGTCCTCCGAAGGACAGGCCAGCTACTACTACTCCCAACCCGCCTACGCGGTGGAGGGGACGGTCACGCTCCCCGAGGGCCGGGTCGAGGTCACCGGCGAGGCCTGGCTCGATCGCGAGTGGTCTTCCCAGCCGCTGTCGGAGAACCAGGAAGGCTGGGACTGGTTCTCGCTCTCGCTGGGCGAGGCGAAGGTCATGGGCTTCCGGCTGCGCGGAACCGAGGGCGGCAGTTACACCTCCGCCACCTGGATCGAGGATGGCGCCACCGCCTATCCCGATGGCGCCTTCACTGCCGAGCCGCTGGCGACCGCCACGGTGGCGGAGCGCGAGATCCCGGTGCGCTGGCGCGTCACCCTCCCAGACCGCGGCCTCGACGTGGAGGTCGAGGCCCTGAACCCGCAGGCCTGGATGTCGACCTCCTTCCCGTACTGGGAGGGTCCGGTGAGCGTCACCGGCAGCCATGAGGGCCGGGGCTACCTGGAGATGACCGGATATGAGTGACTACGACACCACCGACGCGATGCTCGACGCAGCCTGGGCCCAACTCGACCTCGGCGCGCAGGGACCGCAGACCGGTACGCACTGGCCGGTCCTCGCCACGATCGACCCCGAGGGCCGGCCACAGCAGCGCACGCTCGTCCTGCGCGGGGCGGACCGGGCCGCCGGCATGCTCACGCTCATGACCGACGCGGACTCCGCCAAGGTTCGCGAGCTGCGTGACCGCCCCCGGGCCTCTGTCCTGACCTGGGACGCCGAGAGCCGCCTGCAACTGCGCCTGGCCTGCACCGTCACGCTGCGCGAGAACGACCGGGACGTCTGGAGCGGCCTCGGCGAGACCGCCCGGCAGAACTACGGCAAGACGCCGCCCGTTGGCACGGAGATCGCCGCGCCGCTCGACTACGAGATCACGCCCGCGCCCGGGAACCTCGCCATCCTCCGCCTGACCGTCGAATCGCTGGAGGTCCTGCACCTAGGTGAGACCCATCGCCGCGCCGTCTTCTCGCGCAAGGAGGACTGGCGGGGGCGCTGGCTCTCTCCCTGATCCGGGGGTAAGGCTCGGCCATGCAGGCGACCATTCCCCTGACGCGCGACATCGTCCTCGTGGGCGGCGGACATACCCATGCCCTCGTGCTGCGCAAATGGGGCATGGCCCCGGTCCCTGGGGTCCGGCTGACACTGATCGACCCGAACCCGGCCGCCGCCTATTCCGGGATGCTGCCCGGCTACGTCGCCGGTCACTACGGCCGCGACGAGCTCGACATCGACCTCGTGCGCCTCGCCCGCTTCGCCGGCGCTCGCCTGATCCTCGCTGCGGCCGACGGCATCGACCTCGTCGCGCGCGAGGTCCGTGTCCCCGGACGCCCTGCCGTGGGCTTCGACGTCTGTTCCCTCGATATCGGCATCACCTCCGACATGCCCCAGATCGAGGGCTTCGCCGAGCACGCCGTTCCTGCCAAGCCTCTCGGCCCCTTCTCCCGCCGCTGGTCCGCTTGGCTGGAACAGGCCGGGCAACCCCGCATCGCGGTCATCGGCGGCGGCGTCGCCGGGGGGGAGCTGGCGATGGCCATGGCCCACGCCGTGCGCGGACGAAACGCAACGATCCGGCTGATTGACCGGGGCGAGATCCTCGACGATTTCAATCCCCGACCTCGAAATGCACTCGTGGATGCGGTGACGGGCCTCGGTATCGAGCCGGTCGAACAGGCCGAGATCGCGCGCATCTCCGCCGACGGCGTGCACCTCGCCGACGGCACGCTCATCGAGGCGGACTTCGTCGCCGGCGCCGCCGGGGCGCGTCCGCACGGCTGGCTGGATGGAGCGGGCCTCGACCTGCACGACGGCTTCGTCAGCGTCGGCCCGACGCTGCAAAGCTCCGATCCCCGCGTCTTCGCCGCCGGCGACTGTGCGCATCTTTCCCACGCACCGCGTCCCAAGGCGGGAGTCTATGCCGTCCGCGCCGCGCCTGTCCTGTTCGAGAACCTGCGCGCGGCGGTGACCGGCGGCAGGATGCGCCGCTACCGGCCACAGCGCGACTACCTCAAGCTGATCTCCCTCGGCGGGAAACGCGCCCTCGCCGAGCGCGGCGGGCGGCAGCTCTCGGGCGCGCCGATGTGGCGGTGGAAGGACCACATCGACCGACGCTTCATGCGCCGGTTCGACGATCTGCCGGAGATGACCTCGGACCTCCCGCCGCTGGTGGCAGAGGGCGTTTCCGAGACGCTCGGCGGCGCGCCCCTCTGCGGCGGCTGCGGTGCCAAGATCGGGCGCGGCACGCTGGGCCGCGCCGTCGCCGCCCTTCCCCGCCGCCGGGACGACGTGGAGAGCCGCCCCGGCGACGATGCCGCGATCCTCAACATGGGCGGCGTCCGGCAGGTCGTGACCACCGACCACCTGCGCGCGGTGACCGAAGACCCGGTCCTCATGACCCGGATCGCGGTGATCCACGCCCTGGGCGATATCTGGGCCATGGGCGCCGCGCCGCAGACCGCGCTGCTCTCGCTGATCCTGCCGCGCATGTCCTCCGACCTGCAGGCCCGAACCATGGCCGAGATCATGGCGACCGCGGACGAGATGCTCGCCGCCGAAGGGGCAGAGATCGTCGGCGGCCACTCCACCATGGGCGCCGAGATGACCCTGGGCGTCACGCTCACCGGCCTCGCGCCCGAACGGGCGATCACCCTCGCCGGGGCCCAGCCCGGCGACGCGCTGATCCTGACGAAGCCGCTCGGGACGGGCGTGCTCCTCGCCGCGGAGATGCGCGGGCTGGCCCGGGGCGCGGACGTGGCGCAGGCCTACGAGGTGATGACCCGAAGCCAGGGCGAGGCCGCGCGGGCGCTGTCCGGGGCCCATGCCATGACGGACGTCACCGGGTTCGGGCTTGCGGGCCACCTCATGGGCATCTGCCAGGCCTCCGGCGTTGGAGCCGAGCTCGACCTCGACGCCGTCCTGCTCCTGCCCGGCGCGCTCGATCTCGCGCGGCAGGGGGTCCGCTCGACGCTCTGGCCGGAGAACCGCACCGTGCTGCCCGAGGCGCCCGACGATCCCCGCGCCGACCTCCTCTTCGATCCGCAGACTTGCGGCGGGCTGCTCGCGGCCGTCCCAGACGGCCCGGCCGTCCTCTCTGCGCTCGAAGCCACCGGGACCCGGGCCGCGCAGATCGGCCGCGTCACCGACGCGCCCCCCGGCATCACCCTGCGCTGAGCCGCTCGATCTCCCGCGCCAGCCGGTCCGCCGCATGGTCGAGCCCCGCCGCGTCCAGTCTCTCCGCCTCGACCCGGGCCGAGGTGCGCACCCCGATCGCCTCGCGGGACTTGGCGTAGGCCGGGTCGTAGTGCGTCTCCATCAGCGACCGGGCCAGGGCCTTCACCTCGCCCGCCTTCAGCTGCCGCCGCCAGGTCTCGACCGCCTCGTGCCCTCGCAGCCGGGCGAGCGGGGCGAAGCGGGCCTCAAGCTCCTCGGGCTCCGACCAGACGTCGGCATAGGCCTCGACGAGATAGGCCGCCCGCGCCGCCAGCGGGGCGGTAATCTCCACCCGGTCCGCGCGCTTCATCGCCGCCCAGAGCGCGGGCGGGATCAGCCGCTCGCCGACCTTGTTGCTTTCGGCCTCCACCACGAGCGGCCGCGCGGGATCGAGCCGGGACAGCTCACCAGCCAGCGCCGACTCGAAGGCCTTTTGCGAGGGCTGTCCCCCGGCCCGCGCGCCAAGGAGAGAGCCCCGGTGATTGGCGAGCCCCTCGAGATCGATCACCTGGACGCCCCGTTCGGAGAGCCGCGGCAGCAGGTCGGTCTTGGCCGTCCCGGTATAGCCGTCGAGCAGGATCACCCGCTGCTCCAGCGCCTCGTCGTAGAGCGCCTTGTGAACCAGCCGCCGGTAGCTCTGGTAGCCGCCCGCGATCGTTTCCGAACGCCAGCCGATCTCCTTCAGGAGGTAGGAGAAGCTCCCCGACCGCTGGCCGCCCCTCCAGCAGTAGACGAGCGGCCGCCAGCCGCCCTCCTTCCCGCGCAGCGGCCCCTCGACGTGGCGCGCGGCGTTGCGAAAGACCATGGCGGCGCCGATCTTGCGGGCGAGGAATGGCGACTGCTGGACGTAGATCGTGCCCACCTCGGCCCGCTCCTCGTTCGACAGGACGGGCATGTTGATCGCGCCCGGGACACGGTCCTCCTCGAACTCGGCGGGAGAACGGACGTCGATGACGCTGTCGTAGTCATGACCGAGGAGCTCGGCGAGGGTCTCGAAGGTGCGGGCCATGCCCCCTCCTAGCCGCTCCCCGCGCCGGACAGAAGGGCCGGCGGCCTCGCGTCCAAATTTGGACGCCCGGTCAAGCCATTGATTGGATTATAAAAAGCGCCCATCCATCTTCTGGGCGGAAATATCCCGGGGTGAATGGCGCATCGCGCCAGAGGGGCGGAGCCCCTCCTGCCGCCCGGGTTCCGCCGCAGGCGGGGCGCGGGCTTGCCCGGCGCGGCCCGCAGGGCCGCCCCGCATCCTTCAGGCAGATGCCGGCGCCATGAACTCGAGCCGGTTGCCGAAGGGATCGTCGCAATAGAACCTTTCGCGCCCGGCGATGGCCTCGTCCGGCCGAACGGCGTGCCCTGCACCCGACAGTCGCTCTGCCAGGGCCGGGAGGTCGGCCACCACCAGACAGGGATGCGCCTTCAGCGCGGGCGCGAAGCCGCTCTCGACCCCGAGATGCAGCTCCGCGCCGTCGAGCGCGAGCCAGAGACCGCCGCGCCTGGCCAGACCGGGCGGCTTGGAGATCTCGGAAAGACCCAACAGGTCGCACCAGAAGGCGCGCGCCTTCGCCTCGCCGCCGGGCGGAATCGCGAGCTGGACGTGGTCGAGCCGCATCAGGCCGGGGCCGCGAGCGGCGCCCGACCCCGGTCGGTCAGCCGATGCCAGGCCCCTCCGTCGAAGACGCAGGGCACGAGCGGCCGCCCGGCGCCCGCACCGCCGTCGATGTCGATGCGGTTTCCGAAGTGGGTGGGCGTCTCGACCATGGTGTGACCGTGGACGACGAGCCAGCCGAAGTCCCCGTCGAAATCGAGGAAGCCCTCGCGGATCCAGATCAGGTCGTCCTCGGCCTGCTCCTCCAGCGGCACGCCGGGACGGATCCCGGCATGGACGAAGAGATGCGGACCGTCCTCGATCCAGAGCGGCAAGCTCTCGAGGAACTCGATGTGGGACCGGGGGATCCGCTCGATCGCCAGCCGCTGGATATCGGCGAGCGCCCGGACCCCGATGCCGTCGATGCCGTAGGAGGCGAGTGTCGCGTCTCCGCCGAGAGCGGAGTGGAACCAGCCCTTGCCCGACTTCACGTTCTCGTCGTGCTGCTCGCAGTCGTGGTAGAACCGCACGAGCATCCGGTCGTGGTTGCCGAGTATGAACCGCCAGGGACGGCCCGCGTCGCGCCCGGCGATCAGCCGGTCGAGGACGCCGCGGCTGTCGGGGCCCCGGTCGGAGTAGTCGCCGAGAAAGATGATCGGCGCCTCCGGACCGCCGTCGGCCTCCACCAGGGCGAGCGCCCGTTCGAGTTCCGACAGCTGGCCGTGAATGTCGCCGATGGCATAGAGGGGCTGGGTGATGTCGCGTCCTCCGGTTCCGGGGCCGCTAAGGGCGGCCCCGCTCGGCTCCGCATCGACCACCGGCCGGGAGCGGGGTCAAGCGCGGATGCGCGCCGGCGCCGCGAAGCGCCGGCGCGACGGCGTCAGGCCACGTCGAAGGTCAGGTTCTTGACCTGACCGAAAAGACCCGTGTCCCGGAGCGCGTCCAGAGCATGGGCGGGCACGGGGTCGTCGACATAGAGCAGCGCGATGGCCTCTCCGTTCCGGGCAGACCGGCCCAGGGTAAAGTTGGCGATGTTCACGCCGTTCGACCCCATGGTGTTGCCGAGCGCGCCGATGATGCCCGGCTCGTCGTTGTTGGTCGTGTAGACCATGTGGCGGCCGATCTCGGCATCGATGTTGATGCCCTTGATCTGGATGAACCGGGGCTTGCCGTCCGAGAAAACCGTCCCGGCGATGGAGCGCTCCCGCGTGGGCGTCACGACGGTCACCTTGATGTAGCCCTCGAATGCACCGGACTGGTCCTGCTTGGTGGTGGAGATCTTCACCCCGCGCTCCTTCGCGATCACCGGAGCGGAGACCATGTTCACGTCGGGGTTCGTGGTGGCCATGATCCCGGCCACGGTCGAGGAGGTGAGCGCACCGAGGTTCATCGTGCTCGCCTCGCCGTCGAAGAGGATGTTGATCGCCTTGATCGGCTCGTCCGTCATCTGGCCGATGAACTGCCCGAGGTGGCCCGAGAGCTTGATCCAGGGACCCATGACCTTGGCCTCCTCGGCGGTGACCGAGGGCATGTTCAGCGCGTTCTGCACCGCGCCGGTCAGCAGGTAGTCGGACATCTGCTCGGCGACCTGGAGCGCCACGTTTTCCTGCGCCTCGGTGGTGGCGGCCCCGAGATGCGGCGTGCAGACCACGTTCGGCAGCCCGAAGAGCGGATTCTCCTTGGCCGGTTCCTCGGCGAAGACGTCGAAGGCCGCGCCCGCGACATGGCCGTCCTTGAGGGCATCGGCCAGGGCCTGCTCGTCCACCAGTCCGCCGCGGGCGCAGTTGATGATGCGCACGCCCTTCTTGGTCTTGGCGAGGTTCTCGCGGCCCAGGATGTTCTTGGTCTGGTCGGTGAGCGGAACGTGCAGGGTGATGAAGTCGGACCGCTTGAGCAGCGTCTCGAGGTCGACCTTCTCGACGCCCATCTCGGTCGCGCGCTCCTCGGAAAGGTAGGGGTCGTAGGCGATGACCTTCATCCGCAGACCGAGCGCGCGGGCGCAGACGATGGAGCCGATGTTGCCCGCGCCGATGACGCCGAGCGTCTTGCCGGTCAGCTCGACGCCCATGAACTTCGACTTCTCCCACTTGCCCGCGTGGGTGGAGGCGCTGGCTTCGGGGATCTGCCGGGCCACGGCGAACATCATCGCGATGGCGTGCTCGGCGGTGGTGATCATGTTCCCGAAGGGCGTGTTCATCACGATGATGCCCTTCTTGGAGGCCTCGGGGATGTCGACGTTGTCGACGCCGATGCCGGCCCGGCCGATGACCTTGAGGTTGTCCGCGGCGGCGATGACCTTCTCGGTCACCTTGGTGGCGGAACGGATGGCGAGGCCGTCGTACTGGCCGATGACCTCGAGGAGCTTGTCCTTGTCCTTGCCGAGGTCGGGCTGGAAGTCGACGTCGATGCCGCGGTCGCGGAAGATCTGCACGGCAGCGTCGGAGAGCTTGTCGGAAATGAGAACGCGGGGGGCCATTACGTGTGGTCCTTTGTCTTATCCGTAGCGAGCCGGGCTGAAGCCCGGCCTACGGCGATTTGCGTGAATGCTGGTGTAGGCCGGGCTTCAGCCCGGCCATGTCATGCGGATTCGGTCTGGGCTTCGAGCTCGGCGTGGAAGGCCCACTCGATCCAGGGCAGGAGCGCCTCGATGTCGGAGGTCTCCACCGTGGCGCCGCACCAGATGCGCAGGCCGGCCGGCGCGTCGCGGTAGGCGCCGACGTCGAGCGCGACGCCCTCGGCCTCCAGCCGCTTCTGCACGGCCTTGGCGAAGCCCGCGCCGTCGGCGATGCGGTCGTCCGTGAACTTAAGGCAGACCGAGGTGTTCGAGCGCGTCGCCGGGTCCTGCGCCAGGTTGGCGATCCAGTCGCGGCTATCGCAGAAGTCCCAGATCGCCTGCGCGTTGGCGTCGGCGCGGGCCATGAGGGCCTTCAGGCCGCCGATCTGCTCGGCCCAGTCGAGCGCGACGAGGTAGTCCTCGACCGCGAGCATCGAGGGGGTGTTGATCGTCTCGCCCCGGAAAATGCCCTCGTTCAGCTTGCCGCCCTTGGTCATGCGGAAGATCTTGGGCAGCGGCCAGGCGGGGGTGTAGCTCTCCAGCCGCTCGACGGCGCGGGGGGAGAGGATCAGCATGCCGTGCGCGGCCTCGCCGCCCATGACCTTCTGCCAGGAGAAGGTGACGACATCGAGCTTGTCCCAGGGCAGGTCCTGCGCGAAGGCGGCGGAGGTCGCGTCGCAGATCGTGAGGCCCTCGCGGTCCGCGGGGATCGCGTCGCCGTTCGGGACGCGCACGCCGGAAGTGGTGCCGTTCCAGGTGAAGACCACGTCGGTCGCGTAGTCGAGGGAGGCCATGTCGACGATCTCGCCGTAGCCGGCTTCCTTCACCTCGGCGTCGATCTTGAGCTGCTTGACCACGTCGGTCACCCAGCCGGCGCCGAAGCTTTCCCAGGCGACCATGGTCGCCTTGCGGGCACCGAGCATGGACCACATGGCCATCTCGACCGCGCCGGTGTCGGAGGCGGGTACGATCCCGATG
This sequence comes from Histidinibacterium aquaticum, assembly GCF_008710275.1. Classification (GTDB taxonomy): domain Bacteria; phylum Pseudomonadota; class Alphaproteobacteria; order Rhodobacterales; family Rhodobacteraceae; genus Oceanicola; species Oceanicola aquaticus. The sequence continues at coordinate 404,160 of NZ_VYQE01000004.1, read as the reverse complement.
CGGTAGTCGGCGGGAACGCCCAGGATGTCGCGCGTCCGCTCGATGGCGGCGGCGAGCTTCTCCTTGCCGATTGCGGCCCGGTGCGAGCGGCCGAGCGCGGCGCCGGAGAGCTTGTCGAGCGTGAATGTGGGGGGCTTGGCGCAGGGGCCGGAGGAAAAACGCGGGTTTGCCGGCCGCGTGCCGGGTGTCGTCGGTGCCATTTCTGATACCCTCTCAGATATACGCCCCTCGTTGGGGAGGGGTGTCCCACCGCGGCATCTACGGCGCGGGTGGCGCTGCGGCAAGCCGCGAAATCGGGCAGGACGCCGGAATCGGCGGCACGGACCGCGGCGGATGGACACTATCGGAAACCCGGGGCTCCGGTTCCGGGCGGGGTAGAGGTATTTGGAGCTAGATGAAGCAGGGGGTTGCACCGGAGCGGGGAGGTCTGTTTCTGGAGACGACCGAGGAGGACCGGACATGTTCACCGTCACGATGATCGCGAAACCCGGCGCGCTGGCGCCGGAGATGGTCCACTCGCTGCGGAACGCCTGGGGCGGCGGCGACGCCGTCTGGCTCGCGCCCGACGAGGCGGCGGAGTTCCCGGTTCGCCGCGTTCCGAACCACTGGGAGGACGTCTGGTCCTCGCTGCAGGAGCAGGGCGCGGACCTCTGCATCCAGCGCACCGGGCACCGGCGCAAGCAGCTGCTGATCGCCGACATGGACAGCACGATGATCGGCCAGGAGTGCATCGACGAGCTCGCCGACGCGGCGGGCGTGGGCGAGAAGGTCTCCGACATCACACGACGCGCCATGAACGGCGAGCTCGATTTCGAGGGCGCCCTGATCGAGCGGGTCGCCCTGCTGGAAGGTCTCGAGGCCGGGGTGGTCGACCGGGTGCTGGAAGAGCGGATCACGCTCACTCCCGGCGGCAAACCACTTCTGGCGACGATGAAGGCCAACGGCGCGCATACCGTCCTGGTCTCCGGCGGCTTCACCGCCTTCGCGGAGCCCCTGGGCGCCGAACTGGGCTTCGACGAGGTGCAGGCCAACAGGCTGATCGTCGAGGGCGGCAAGCTCACCGGGGAAGCCGCGCCGCCGATCCTCGGTCGCGAGGCCAAGGTCGAGGCCCTCGAACGGGCCTGCCGGGCCAAGGGGATCTCCCCCCGGGAGGCCATGGCGGTGGGCGACGGCGCGAACGACCTCGGCATGCTGGAGCTCGCCGGGACCGGTGTCGCGCTGCACGCCAAGCCTTCGGTGCAGGCCGCCTGCAAGCTCCGGGTCAATCACGGCGACCTGAGCGCGCTGCTCTACCTGCAGGGCTATTCCAAGGGCGATTTCCTGCATCCGCCCGAGCCCGAAGACTACGCGGTCTAGGGCACCGGGCGCGCGGGAGCCGCCACCACGTCAGTTAATGTCAGGAGCGCGCGGGACTGGCCGCCCCATCCGCCGGATTCGTGGTAAACTGCTCGCGGACAGTGACACTCATCGACCCTTTCTTGTTCCAGGTTCAACGAAGAAAGGTCCAGACCATGCGCCGTATTCTCATGCTCTGCCTCCTTGTCCTGCCCCTTCCCGCGAGTGCGGTGAGCTTCGACCTGCCGCACCTGTTCTACCCGGAGCCCGCAACGCCTCCGCCCCCGCCGCCCTCCATCGAGCCGACGGTCGAACTCCCACAGCAGTGATGGCGAGCCGCGCTTGTGGGAACCGCCGGGACTGGACTAGGGTTTTCCATTAGGTTGGAGGAGACCCCCAGATGCCCGACGGCGCCCAGGCTGAGATCAAGCGCGGCCGCAAGTTCGACCAGGTGCTCGAGGGCGCGCGGGATGTCTTCATGAGCGACGGGTTCGAGGGTGCCAGCGTCGACGAGATCGCGAAGCGGGCGGGCGTCTCCAAGGCGACGCTCTACAGCTATTTCACCGACAAGCGGCTTCTCTTCCTCGAGGTCGCCAAATCCGAGTGCGCCCGGCAGGCCGACAGCGCGGTGCACCAGGTCGACATGTCCGGCTCACCGCGCGAGGTCCTCCGCGACATCGGCTGGCGGATGATCGAGTTCGTGACCTCGGACTTCGGGCAGCGGGTCTTCCGTCTCTGCGTCGCCGAATCCGAGCGCTTTCCCCAGCTGGGGCGCGAATTCTACGAGAACGGCCCGCTCCTCGTAAGAAAGAAACTGCTGAGCTACTTCGACGAGTCGATCGCGCGAGGAGAGCTGAGGATCGACGACCGCGAACTCGCCGCGGACCAGTTCCACGAGCTCTGCAAGGCCGACCTCTTTCCGCGGCTCGTGTTCTCTATGGCCCGGAGCTTCGACGCAGAAGAGAAGCGCCGCGTCGTCGAGGGCGCGGTGGAGACCTTCATGGCCCGCTACGGGACCTGATTCTCCCAAGGCCGGCTCCACAATGCGACCGGCCGGCCCCGACTGTTTCCCACGCCAGCACGCGCTCCGTACAAAAACGGCAGGAGAGCGCCCAAAGACCGCCCCGAAGCAGGCACAACCATGAATTGTATTCCCCGCCGCCGCGTGTACCTGTACTAAAGTACATGTTCCGGGAGGCGCGGGGGCACCGCCCGGACCGACGGTACGAGTGGAGAGGGTTGAGCGCATCATGTTGGCGGAGGATCCCCATGCCCGAACGAGTGACTGAAACGCACGACGTCCACATCTTCAGTGGCGGGCTCTTCGCGGCTGAACTGAACCGGACGCCGACGGACTTCTCCCGGCCCGTTCCGCGCAGCCTGGTGTTCGACGACCGGCCCGGCCGTCGGTCCGATCCTCCCGGGCTTCCGGTGAAGGTCGGCAAGGAGACGGTCAACCGCGTCACCACGGGCCGCGCCTCTATCTCGCTAGCGCTCGGCGGCGGCCTCGTCGCCCGCCCGCCGGAGTCGATCCGGGTCCACGCCTACGAGACCAACTGCGGCATGACCTTCGTCCGCTTTCCCGACGACGACCTCTCTCACCTGCTCGAAAGCCTCGAGCGGACGATCCTCGACAATCCGGAACTCGACCGGTCCATCGACCGGCAGGAGATCGCGGATGTCTCGGCCCACCTTCGCCGCACCGCCCGTCTCGACCTCGAGCTGGGGCGGCAGCCCGATCTCTCCGGCTGCTTCGCGCCCGAGACCATGATCCTGACGCGCCGGGGCGAGATCCGGGCAGACGAGCTGAAGATCGGCGACGAGGTCATCACCCGCGACCGCGGCTACGAGCCGATCCGCTGGATCGGCCGCAAGCGGGTGGCCGCGACGGGGCGCTCCGCGCCGGTGGAAATCGCGCCGCACGTCCTCGGCAACGAACGCACGCTTCGCCTGCCGTCTCCGCACCGGGTCCTGGTAACCGGCTGGGCTGCAGAGATCCTCACGGGCGAGCAGGAGGTCATGGTCTCTGTGGGCGACCTCGCCGACGGCCACGAGATCTCTGTCCGCGACGGAGGCACGGTGGACTACGTGGGCTTCCTGCTGGACCGGCCGGAGGTGGTCTTCGCCGACATGGCGCTCTGCAGCTCGCTCGAGCCCGAAGGCCTGTCGCGGATGGACCTCGACTGCGTCGGCGCCGACTGTGCACCGGAGGGTCGCCGCATCCTCACGCCGGAGGAGGGACGCGCGCTCGGCATCGTCATGTCGGACGCCCGCGCCTCGGGCCGGCCGAGCATGAGCCCGCCGCGGATTCCGCGCCACACCGGACCGGTGGAGGAGGACGAGGACGTGCGTCCCTACCCCACGGTTCGCCGGGTGCCGGGCATGACGCTGCTCTATCCCACCGCGCGCAAGCGGGCCTGAGCCTCTAGTCCAGCCGCCGCACGAGGAGCTGGTTGTCGGGCCCGCGCTTGGTCTCGAAGACCTTCAGTTCCTTGACGAGGTCCGACAGCTTCTTCTTGCCGTAGGTACGGGTGTCGAAGTCCGGGTCGGCGGCGGTGATGTACTGGCCGAGAGGGCCCAGGGCGTACCACTCGTCGTCCTGCTCGATCGCGTCCATGGCGCGCAGGATGATATCGCGCGCCTCGACCGGGGATTTTGCCTTGGCCTCGATCTTCTGCGGCTTCTCCTCCTGCTCGGTCGCGCCGATGTTCTCGAGAAAGATGAAGCGTTTGCAGGCCTTGCGGAAGGCGTCGGGCGTCTTCTTCTGGCCGATGCCGTAGACGTCGAGACCCTGTTCGCGGATGCGGCTGGCGAGCCGGGTGAAGTCGCTGTCGGAGCTGACCAGCACGAAGCCGTTGAAGCGCCCGGTGTGCATCAGGTCCATCGCGTCGATCACGAGGCTGATGTCGGAGGAGTTCTTGCCGACCGTGTTCGCCGGCGAGTGGTGCGGGACGATCCCGTGCTCCGCCTGGACCCGGTTCCAGCCGGCCATCTGCTGGCTGGAGAAGTCGCCGTAGCAGCGGCGGACGGAGGCCTCGCCAAGACCGGCGATCTCCTCGAGGATCGCGCCGATATGCTTGGGAGAGGTGTTGTCCGCGTCGATGAGCACGGCGAGGAGAGGGCGGTCGACTGGCATGGGACTCCGACTTCAGAAATAGGGCTGCGCGACCCTATCCGGCCTCGCCCGCCGTGGCGAGGGGGGGACCAAGCGGCCACGAGAGAACGGCGCGTCGCCCGGCTGCGAGACGCCCCGAGGGCGGGCACGCCGGGCGACGCCTCTATCGCTCAGTAGAGGACCACGGACCGGATCGACTTGCCCTCGTGCATGAGGTCGAAGCCCTTGTTGATCTCGTCGAGGCCCATGGTGTGGGTGATCATCGGATCGATCTCGATCTTCCCCTCCATGTACCAGTCGACGATCTTCGGCACGTCGGTGCGGCCGCGGGCGCCGCCGAAGGCGGTGCCGCGCCAGGAGCGGCCGGTCACGAGCTGGAAGGGACGGGTGGAGATCTCGGCGCCGGCGGGAGCGACACCGATGATGATCGATTCGCCCCAGCCCTTGTGTGCGGACTCCAGCGCCGTGCGCATGACGCCCACGTTGCCCGTCGCGTCGAAGGTGTAGTCCGCGCCGCCCTTGGTCAGATTGACCAGGTAGGGGACGAGGTCGCCTTCCACCTCCGAGGGGTTCACGAAGTCGGTCATGCCGAACCGCTCGGCCATGGCCTTCTTCTCGGGGTTCAGGTCGACACCGACGATCTGGTCCGCCCCGGCAAGCCGCAGGCCCTGGATCACGTTGAGGCCGATGCCGCCCAGGCCGAAGACGATGCAGCGGGAACCGATCTCGACCTTGGCGGTGTTGATCACCGCGCCGATGCCGGTGGTGACGCCGCAGCCGATGTAGCAGATCTTGTCGAAGGGCGCGTCCTCCCGGACCTTTGCCAGCGCGATCTCCGGCAGGACCGTGTGGTTCGAGAAGGTCGAGCAGCCCATGTAGTGCAGGATCTCGTCACCATCGAGCGTGCTGAAGCGCGACGATCCGTCGGGCATCTTGCCCTGCCCCTGGGTCGTCCGGACCGCCTGGCAGAGGTTGGTCTTCGGGTTGAGGCAGTATTCGCACTCGCGGCACTCGGGCGTGTAGAGCGGGATGACGTGGTCGCCGGGCTTCACGCTGGTGACACCCTCGCCCACCTCCATCACGACGCCCGCGCCCTCGTGGCCCAGGATCGCCGGGAAGAGACCCTCGGGGTCGGCGCCCGAACGGGTGAACTCGTCGGTGTGGCAGAGGCCAGTGGCCTTGATCTCCACGAGGACTTCGCCGGCGCGCGGGCCTTCGAGGTTCACGTCCATGATTTCGAGCGGCTCTCCGGCCTTCGTGGCCACTGCGGCGCGGGTCTTCATCCCGACCTCCCTGCTTGCATGTCTTTCGCGCAACGCTGCGGCAGGAATGGCCGCGACGCAACCTGTCATCGACTTGCGCCGCGCGCGCGATCGCGCCTAGCTGCGGCCATGAAAATGCGTGCCCTTCTTGCCTGCCTCGCCCTCGCCGCCTGCGACGAGTCCATGCTGATGACGACCGGCCCGGTGACGGTCGGAGAGGAGACCGCCGGGGCCGCCGCTCCGCCGCCGCCTCCCCCTCCGTTCCAGCCCCGCCAGCCCGAGGTGGGCGACAACTCCGACCCCTGCGGCGCGGGCTCGTACCTGGGCCTCATTGGCCGTGACGCCTCGACCGTCGGCATCGGCGAAAGCGAGCAGCTCCGCTTCCTCCGCCCCGGCATGGAAGCCGGAGAGGTCGCGGTGCCCTCGCGCATCACGGTGGTCGTCGAGCCGTCGGGCATGATCTCCCGGGTCTACTGCGGATGAGGCGGGCCGCGCTCGCGGCTCTCGCACTCCTTCTCGCCGCCTGCGGCGCGCCCTCGGTGCCGCCCGGCCCGCCGGTTCCGGCGCCGGGCGAGGACACCTGCGGCGCATCGCCCTACACGGGTCTCGTCGGCCGCGACGGCACCGCGCTGGAGCGGGTGCTCATCATGCGCCAGGTCAGGGTGATCCGGCCCGGAGATGCGATTTCCGAGGACCTCAGACCCGCCCGGATCAATTTCGTTATCGGAGGGGACGGATCCATCGCCCGCATCTACTGCGGCTGACCCGAAGGAGTCCCACATGATTCGCATCGCAAGCCTTCCCGCCGCCGCCCTGGCGACGCTCGCCGCCTGCGACACAGCTCCCGGTACGCCGGTCGAGACTGCTCCACAGGAGGACACCTGCAACGCCGACCAGCTCTCGGACGACATCGGCCGCAACGTGGGCGAGCTCGAGATCACGGCCACGGGCCCGGTCCGCACCCTCGGACCGAACGACGCGCGCACGATGGATTTCGTGCCCGAGCGCCTGAATCTGGAAGTCGATGCCGAGGGCAACCTCGTCCGCGCCTTCTGCGGCTAGGGCCGCCGGCGCGCGCGAAAGAACCGCTCGCGTCGGGGCACATCGGCCCGCCGCGAGCGGTGCGTCACCATGCCTTGGAAACTGAACGAAGACCCGAAGCACCGGCTGGGTGGGGGCAATGACGCGGCGCCCCGGGCCTCCGTTCAGGCCTTCTATGTGACGCAGGGGAATGGCGAAGGTGAGGCGGACCGGCGGTCATTCGCGGGCAGGACGCCGCGCCCTCTCTTGATTTGCCGCGGCAAAGACGCAACTCTTTCACCATGACCCTTCAGCCTCCCGTCCCGTTTCCGACGCCACGCGGCGAGGAACGGGTCAGTTTCCACCGCACCGAACTGTCCGTGATCCTCGCCGTCTACGGCAGGATGGTCGCCGCCGGCGAGTGGCGCGACTACGGCATCTCGGCGCTGCGGGACGTCGCCATTTTCTCGGTCTTCCGGCGCACCGCCGAACAGCCGCTCTACCGGATCGAGAAGCGGCCCCGGCTGCGGCTCAAGCAGGGCCAGTATTCGGTCATCGGCATGGACGGACGGATCCTGAAGCGGGGCAACGACCTGAAGCAGGTGCTGCGCGTGCTGGAGCGCAAGCTGATCCGCGCGGTCGACTGACCGGTCAGCGCATCTCGACCGAGACCCGCGCCGCACGTCCCTCCGCGTCGATCACCGTCAGCCGCGAGAACCCCCGACCGATCTCCCCCACAGGGATCTCGCGCCGCTGCGCCCGGGCGACAGGCCTGCCGTTCGCCAGCACCGTGAAGGGCGCCTCTCCGTCCCGGACCTTCACCACGAGCATCTCGCCCTCGACGATGGCTCCCTCCGGCGGAAAGGCGATCTGCGGACCCTCGGGCGCCACGACCTCGCCCGGCGGGCGGAAGCGCTGCAGCGCCTGGGGCAGGCGCGCGTTGGAAACCAGCAGCGTTTCCGGAGGCGGGGGCGGTAGTGGCTCGATCTCGCCGATCCGCTCAAAGGCCGAGAACATGACCGGCGCAGCGAGCCCGCCGCCGTAGATGCCGGGTACCGGCGTGCCGTCCGCCCGGCCCATCCAGACACCGACCACATGCGCCCCGTCGAAGCCGAGCGCCCAGGCGTCCCGGTAGCCGTAGGACGTCCCGGTCTTGTAGGCGATCCCCTCGCCCAGCACGCCGGACGGACGCGGCGCATCACGCAGGATGTCGGCGATCTGCCAGGCGGCCGCCCTGTTCATCATCCGCCGGGGCAGGAAGCCCTCGGTCGGATTGGGCCGCACCCGCAGATCCACGGCCTCTCCGCCGCGGGCGAGCGCGGCGAAGGCGCGCGTGAGGTCCTCCAGCGTGACGCCGATCCCGCCCAGCGCCACCGCGAGCCCCGGCTTGCCGCCGGGGAGATCGGGCTCGGCTCCGGCCCGGCGCAGCGCGGTCAGGAGATGCTGTGGCCCGAGGGCCTCCAGCACCTGAACGACGGGAACGTTGAGCGACAGCTGAAGCGCGCGCCGGACCGTCAGCTCGCCGCGGAAGATCCCGTCGAAGTTCTGCGGCGCGTAGCCGTCGAAGCTCACGGGACGGTCGGCGATGAGCGTCTCGGGGTGCGCGAGCCCCTGGTCGAAGGCCAGCCCGTAGATCAGCGGCTTCAGCGTGGAGCCCGGCGACCGCAGGGCCTGGGTCATGTCCACGAATCCCTGCCGCCCGTCCGCGCGGTAGGCGGCCGATCCGACCTGCGCCAGGACCTCGCCGCTGCGGTGATCGGCCACGATCATCGCGACCTGCATCCTGTCGCCCGATCCACGCACAGCGTCCGCCGCCAGTTCCTCCAGCGAGGCCTGCAGCCCGGCGTCGATTGTCAGCTGGTGCGTGCCCGCCACCGGGTCTTCCTGTGCAATTCGCTCTGCGAGGTGCGCGGCAAGGGCCGGAAAGTCGTGGCGTCGGCGAGGAGAGGCCTCCGTCAGCGCGGCCTCCGTCGTGGCCCCGGTCAGGACCCCGTCGCGCACCATTCGCCGCAGGACCCGGTCCCGTGCAGCCCGCGCCGCCTCGGGGTCGCGGTCGGGACGGCGCGCCTCCGGCGACTGCGGCAGGGCGACGAGCAGCGCCGCCTGCGCCGGGGTCAGCCGGGCGGGCGGCTTGCGGAAGTAGGCGATGGAGGCGGCACGGACGCCTTCGAGGTTCCCGCCGAATGGCGCGCGATTGAGGTAGAGCGTGAGGATCTCGCGTTTCGACAGCCGCCGCTCCAGCGCCAGAGCCACGCGGATCTGGCGCAGCTTGCCCTCGAGCTGTCCCGTGGGCCCGTCCTCGAGGATCCGCGCCACCTGCATCGTCAGCGTCGAGCCGCCGGAAACGATCCGGCCCGACCGGAGCGCCTGCGCCACCGCCCGGGTCATGGCGACGAGATCGACCCCGCCGTGGTCCCAGAAGCGCTTGTCCTCGTAGCGCACGAGCATGTCGACGTAGCGCGGATCGACGCCGTCGTAGGCCACCGCCAGCCGCCAGCGCCCGTCGGCGACGAGGAAAGGACGCAGCAGCACGCCGTCCCGGTCGATGACCTCGACGGAAGTCTCGGCGACGAGCGGCGGAAGTTCCGTCGCCTCGACCCAGCGGTCGAAGGCGTCGCGTCCCGCCGCGAGAAGACCGAGGACGACGACCAGCGCCCAGAGCCAGTAGGCCGGGCGTCGGCTCATTCGACGACGATCACCCGGCCCGCGTCGGTATTCGCGCGCATGTCGGGCCGGTACATGTCCTCGACGCTCGCCGCCGGGTGGTGGAACTCGCCCGGGCTGACGGCGCGCACGACGTAGGCCAGGCGGAAGGGCTCACCGGACCGGTGGTTCACCGCGCCGAGGAACCGGTCGGATCGGAACTCCGCCGCCTCGGTCTCGGCGGTCTCCAGCCAGGCAAGCGCAGAGATATCGCCCCCGCGGATCAGGTTCGGGTTGTCGATCTCGAAGCCCGCCGGAAGCGGATCGCTTACCATGAGTCGCCCTTCCCGCTCGCCGAAGGGCGTGACCTCCAGCACCGTCACGAGCCGGGTGCCGGTCCGCAGGCCGGAGGGCTGCGCTGCCTCGCCGTCCATCGTGTAGTAGCTGCGTCGGATCGCGTAGCCGTTCCCGCCGGCGGTCAGCGGCTCCTCCGGCACACCGAAGCTGTGCAGGGTGAGCTCGGTGTCCGCGCCTCGGTTCTCGAAAATCACCGGTTCCGCGTCCGCCTCGTCCTCGCGCAGGTGGACGAGCGGTCCTTCGGGCTCCTCGCCGTTCACGAGCACGCCGGTGTCGCGGAGATCGTCGATCAGCGCATCGGCTGCCATGAGCTGCCAGGCGGCCTCCTGGGTGGAGGCGCGGCCGGGCCGGGCAATAGCCTCTGCCAGCAGGTCTCGGTCCACCGCGTTGCTGCCCGCCTCCACGGCGAGGGTCAGGACCGCCGCGGCGTCGCGCCGATCCGTGCCGAAGTCCGTGCGCCATAGGGCCGGCTCCTCGCGGTCGAGGCGGAGCGTCATCATCGAGGCCGCGCGGGCGAACATCTCGTCGGCCCGCCTCTGCTCGCCGTACTGCGCCAGCGCCGCGCCGAGCTGGGCGAGCGCCATTGGCGTGCCGAAGTCCACGGCCTTCTCGTCCGCGTAGTAGCGCAGGTCGCCGATGGCCGCCGCTCCCTCGCGGGCGAGGACGAGAAGGGCATAGGCGAGGTCGGTCCCTCCGGCATCGAAGTCGGGATAGTAGTTCACCCGGTTCCGCAGGTTGTCGATCGCCATCGAGAAGGCGACATCGGACACCTCGTGCCCCCGGGCCCGGGCCTTGGAGAGAAAGTCGGTCACGTAGGCGTCGAGCCAGAGATCACCCGCGTAGGGCCCCCAGAGCCCGAAGGCCCCGTTGCGGTCCTGCCGTCCGAGGATCGCCGTGATCGCCTCGTCTATGCGGGCGTCGATGCCCTCGCCCGTCCCGAGGTCCATCGCCTCGGCGACCGCGCCGAAGTAGAGCAGCGGCAGGGCCTGCGAGGCGATCTGCTCGGTGCAGCCGTAGGGATACCGGTCGAGCATGGCGAGCAGGCCCGGTGCGTCGAACCGCGCGAGCGGCCCGACCGACAGCGTCGCCGTCCCGGTCCCGGGCCGGAAGCCCGCGAAGACCTGGTCGTCGAAGGTGAATACGTCGCCCCGGGCCAGCGTGAAGCGCGAGGTGCGCGAGATCTCGGGATCGTTCACGACGACCGGCAGCGTCAGCTCCTGCACGAGTTCCGTCCCGTCCGGCGTCGTCGCCGTCAGCGCGATCTCGTATGTCCCTGCCTCGTCTCCGGCCGTGATCGGGAGGGACCGGGTGAAAGCGCCACCTTCGGCCACATCGCCGCCGAAGAGCGTCGCGGGCATCGGGACCTCGAGACCCTCGGACTCCACGTCGAGCGTGACGAGGCCGGTCGGCCCCGAGGCATGGGTCACCTCGATGAGCATCCGGCTCCGGTCACCTGGCGCGAGGAAGCGCGGTACCGTCGCGTTGACCACGACCGGGTCGCGCACCAGCACCTCGGCCTCCGCCTCGCCCACACCGGAGGGCGACCAGGCGACCGCCATCAGCCGCACCGTCCCGTTGAACGCCGGGAGGTCGAAGGAGACCGTCGCGCGCCCGTCCTCCGCTACCGTCACCGGCCCTTCGAAGTAGGCCAGCAGCTCATCCGTCGGCGGCGGCGACCGGGTCGACTGGATCGCGCCCGCGTCCCCGCCGGACCGGACCTCGCCCATCACCCCCGTCATCCCGTCCAGCAGCCGGCCATAGACGTCGCGCAGCTCGATCCCGAGCTTGCGCTGGCCGAAGTAGTGGTCCGATGGGTCGGGGCTCTCGAAGCCGGTGAGGTTCAGGATGCCGACGTCCACGGCGGCGAGCGTCACATACGCCTCCTCTCCGGCCGCCACGCCGTCGACCGCGACACTCACGTCAAGAGGCGCGCGCGGATTGGCGGTGTTTGGTGCCTCGATGCTCACGCCCAGCGCCTTGTCGCCCGGATCGACCGAGGCATGGGCGAGCCCGAGCGCGCGCGCCGGATTCCGGTCCTGCTCCACATCCATCGGTCGCAGGACCGAGGCGGTGACATAGGCGCCCGTGCCCCAGTCTTCGGTCACCGGGATCGAGATGCGGTTCTCGCCGGCCTCGACCTCGACCGCTTGAAGGGAGATCACCCGGTTCGACAGGACCGAAACCAGCGCGGTCCCGGCGTAGCGCGGCACGATCCGAAGGGTCGCGGTCTCACCGACGGAATAGCGCGGCGCGTCCAGGGAGGTCTCCAGCAGGTCCGGCGTCGAGGAGGCGTCCGCCGGGGCGTACCATCCGGCGTAGAAATCGACGGAGGAGGCCAGGTATTCGCCTCCAGTCCGCTCCACGATCAGTTCGTACTGGCCCCACTCGACCGGCGCCGAAACGCTCACCGGACCGTTGCCGAGCACCGCCTCACCCGTCGCGATGCGCTCGCGCGACGTGATGGGCTCCCAGTTCCAGCGCCCCTCGACGTTGTACCATTGGTAACGCGTCTCGATGCGGTTGAGCGTCCAGGTCACCTCCATCTCCGCGGGCTCCAGCGAACTGTCGAGGCCGATGAGACTGAACGCCGCCTCCTGCCCTTCGCCGAGGACGCCGTCGAACTCCGGCCGGATGCCGATCAACTCGCCGTCCGGCAGCACGCGCGCCTCGGCCTCCCTCTCCACCGGCCGGCCCGAGAGCTCCTGCACCCGGAGGGTCGCCCGCAGATCCAAGGGACGCCCGCCCACCTCAGCCTGCGGGATCGACAGGTCGATCACGACCGAGCCGTCCTCTCCCGTCGTCCAGCCCTCGCCGATGCTCTCGGCCACGGCATCGAAGGGCGCATCGTGAAGACCGAAAACAAACCCCGGAAAGTCCGCCAGCCCCTCCGCCGCCGAGAGCAGAACCTCGCCTTCGACCTCCAGCCCCGCCGCCGGCGCGCCGAAGAGGTAGTCCGCCTGCACCTCCAGGGGCGGCCGGTCGCCCTGCCGCACCTCCTCGGGCAGGTCGAGCGCGACATCGATCCGCTCCGGAAGGAAGTCCTCGACCAGTACCGGCTCGCTGGCGAGCGGCGGCGCCTCGGCATCCGCGTGCAGCGCCACGGACCAGACCCCGCGCGGCGCGCTCGGGCCCACCTCCAGCGCGAAGACATGCCCGCCCGCCGCGCCGCTACGAGACACCTCGCGCAGGTACTCCACCCCGTCGGGCCGCGTCAGCACCGCCGTCAGCGGCACGTCCTCGACCGCCCGGGCCCCGTCGTCGCGCATCAGCCCGGTGACGTGGATGGTCTCGCCCGCCCGGTAGGCCCCGCGATCCGTCGCGAGGAAGACGTCCACCGGCGGCGCGGGTTCGCGCCCCTCCACCCCGCGGTCGGACAGATCGAAGGCGGGCCCGGTCAGGGAGAGGAACGACATGTCCCCCTCGGCCTCGGCCAGTACCAGTGCCGGCGCCTGTGGACCGGTCCCGCGTGTGAGACCCGGCTCGAAGCGCGCGATACCCCCGGCGTCGGTCTCGACGGTGCCCAGAACGCTGTTCGCGCGGTTCACCAGCCGCACCTCTATCCCCGCCGCGGCGGAGGCGTCGCCCAGGTGCCGCACGACCACGGTCAGCCCGTCCGCGCCCTGCATGGTCGTGAGCCCGAGGTCGGTCAGCACGAACCACTGCGTCGCTGCCGGGCTCTCGTTCGGATCGCTCCCCGGCACCCGCGCCCGCAGCACGTAGACGCCCGCCTCCTGCCCCTCGATGGCCTCGGCCAACGGCAGGCGGGTGGTGATGTCGCGGTTGACCTCCGTCCGCACCTCGGCGGTGCCCTCCCAGACCGGTACACCGATCTGGTCCTCGAAGTAGCCTTCCTCGTAGGCGTAGAGCGGGCTGGCGAAGAGGTCCTCCTGCATGGTCCGCACGAGGTTGCGGTCCGACACGCGGTGCAGCTCCAGGTCGACCTCCCCGGTGTTCACGGTCTCAACCGGCAGAGCCGCGTCGCCGGTCCGGGGCAAAACGTAGCCGCGGCCCGCGAAGCGCACCCCGGGCGCGCGGTCGCGGACGTAGAGCGTCAGCTCCACAGGCCGGATCAGGCTCTCGCCGCTCTCCGCCGGGAGCCCCTCCCGCAGGACGAGCCGGTAGCGGGCGCCGTGCTCCACCCCGTCGACGCAAAGCTGCTGTCCCTGTGCCTCGACCGTCAGCGTCGTCTCGGGCAGCTGGACGTAGGGCGCGTAGTCGACACCCGCCTCCGCCAGGTCCTCCGAGAACTCCGCGCAGATCCGCGGCCGCGCGCTGTCGCTCTCGACAGAGGTACCGACCACCCGGAAGCCGTAGCGCCCGATGGCCTCGTTCAGGCGGGTCTCCGTGTCGCGGCGGAACTGCGCCTCCTGGGCGAGCCTGAGGGCGTCGATCATCTGCCGCCCGCGCCCGTCCTCCTCCAGCGCCCCCGCCAGAACGGCGAGCGCCGTGTGCTCCTGCGCGCCGGAGCGCGCCCGCAGGTAGGCGTTGACCGCCGCGGGCAGCGCACGATCCCGGATGCGCTGCCGCTCGGCCCCGTTCTCCACCTGCGCGCCAAGCGCCAGCTCGGCGTAGTCGGTCCAGAGCTCGGCGCTGTCGAGCACCGCCAGCGCCGCACCGGTGAACATGAGGGCGCCCAGCGTATCGCCGCGCTGCCGCAGCTCGGAGGCCACGGCGAGGAGCCCCTGCGGGCCGTTCTCGTCGGTCGAATGCAGCCGCCCCAGGGTCTGCGCAAGGTCGTGGGCCCGCTCGAGGTCGGCGGGCCACAGGAAGTCGAGCCGCGGCACCTTCGCCTCCGCCGCGGCGAGCACGCCCGGGTCGGTGGGATAGATCCGCGCCGACACCGCCCCGTCGTAGCCCTGCACCTCGGTCACCGCGCTCTTGGGAAAGCACGATCCGCTGCGCTGGTTGTAGGTGAAGGCCACGCACTGGTCGTCGGAGAGGCAGGCCGCCTGGCAGGCGTCCAACGTCGTGTCGAAGATATTGGCGAGGTCGGAGCCGTAGAAGTCCAGGTTGCGGGAGACCACCACCCGCTTGTCCGGGATGGCCTCCTGCGCGGCTGCGGCGAGCGGAAGGATCGCGGCGAAACAGAAGACCAGACTGCGGATCATCGCGGGCACCCCCGTCAAGCAACTGGGCGATCATCCCACGAGCCGCCACGAGCTGGCAACGATTCCCGCCCTCCGCGCTTCGCCCCCGTTCATCTTCTGGGCGGAAATATCCCGGGGTCCGGGGCAGCGCCCCGGCGGCACGGGGCCGCCGCAGGCGGCGCCGTGCAGATCATGACTGCGCCGCAGGCGCAGGCCGCTGGATCGCTCAGGCCGAGGGATAGTCCCGCACGAAGACCGGCGCCTCCGGCGTGCTGGCCTCGCCATCGTAGCGGTAGCCGCCGCTGTCGAAATCGCGGAGCCCCGCCTCGGTGGTCACGCGCTGGTCGATCACGAAGCGCGCCATCGCCCCACGCGCCCGCTTGGCGTAGAAACTCACGGTCTGACGCTTGCCGTCCTTCTCTTCCAGGAACTGCGGCGTCACGACCCGGAGCTTCAGCGCCGGGCGGTCCGCGGCGCCGAAGTATTCCTGGCTCGCGCAGTTGAGCAGGAGGTCGGAGCCGAGCGCCTCGGCCTGGGTGTTCAGCGCCTCGGCGATCTCGTCACCCCAGAAGGCATAGAGGTCCTTGCCACGCCGCGTCTTGAGCCTCGAGCCCATCTCCAGCCGGTAGGGCTGGATGCCGTCCCTCGGGCGCAGCAGGCCGTAGAGGCCGGAAAGGATCCGCAGGTGGTCCTGCGCCCAGTCCATGCCCGCGTCGTCGAGGCTGCCTGCGTCGAGCCCCTGGTAGGTGTCGCCGGCGAAGATCAGGGCGGCCGGCTTCACATCGCCCTCCCTGGGCTCGGCCTTGAAGTCGCGGAACCGGTCGCGGTTGAGCTTCGCGAGGTCGTCGGAGATCGACATCAGCGACTTGAGCTCCTTGAGCGTCATGTTGCGCGCCCGCTTGGCGAGCCGCAGCGCCTCGTCGCCGAACCGCGGCTTGGTGGAGCGCAGGCCGACGGGCTCTTCATTCAAGGACTTGGCGGGCGAAATGACGACGAGCATGGTTCCCCTCTTTACGGCAGTCCCGCATACCTACGGCTCGGGGCCATGGCGTCAACGCGTCCCGGCCTTGCGGTAGACCCGTCCGCCGCCGGCCTTGCGGCCCGTGTCGGAAACCCCTCGGAAGGTGCCCTCCCGGACGAGGTCCAGGAAGCGGTGCCCGAGCTTCACCTTCTCGCCGATGGGCAGGCGCTCCCACTCCGGTCCGTAGACCTCGGGAAAGTGGAACTCTCCGGCCGCGCGGCCGGCCAGCACCCGGCGCAGCCTCTCGATCGTCCGCTCGTCCATGCCTGTTCCCATATCACAGCGATGGGGAGGCGCCGGTCACTCCGCAGCGCTCAGGACCTCAAGGAACGCCGGGCCGAAGCGTTCCGCGTGCCGCTGTCCCAGCAGCCGTTCGAGCGCGGCCTCGTCCCGCGGCTTCGACTGCGCGACCCGGGCGAGGACCTTGGCCGAGCAGGAGAGCGGCTTCTCCGTCCCGTCCTCGCCCCGTGCGAGATCGGCCTGCACCGCGAGCAGGCGGTCGTAGAGCGTCCCCTCGCGCCGGCCGGCGAGCCGGGCGCGCGCCGGGTGCATCTGCTCCGCCTCGCCCGCGATCACCTCCAGGAAGGCGCGGCCGTAGCTGTCGAGCTTCTTCGCGCCGACTCCCCCGATCCGCGCCATCTCGTCGAGGCTGCCGGGCCGGGTCTCGGCCATCTCGATCAGAGAACGGTCGTTGAAGATGATGTAGGCCGGCACGCCCTGCGCCTCGGCCAGGGCCCGCCGCTTGGCCTTGAGCGCGGAGAGCAGCGGCGCGTCCTCGTCCGAGACCAGCGTCTTCACCTGCCGCTCCGCCTTGGCGACGCGGATGGTGTCGCGGCGCAGCCGGACCTCCTGCTCTCCCCGCAGGATGGGCCGGGCCTTCTCGGTCATCCTGAGGGCCCCGTGCCGCTCGGGGTCCGGGCGCATGAGGTCGAGCCCCATCATCTGCCGGAAGACGGCCTGCCATTCGCCCTTCGAATACTCCGTGCCGACACCGAAGGTCGGCAGGCTGTCGTGTCCGCGCTGCCGGACCTTCTCGGTCTCGTTGCCCATGACAATGTCGATGAGATGGCCCGCGCCGAAATTTTCGCCTGTCCGTAGCGCCGCCGAGAGCGCCATCCGCACCGGCGTCGTCGCGTCGAAGACCTCGGGCGGGCTGTCGCAGAGATCGCAGCCGCCGCAGGTTTCCACGCTCTCGCCGAAGTAGGACAGCAGCGTCGTCCGCCGGCATTCCAGCGCCTCCGCAAGACCCAGCAGGGCGTTGAGTCGCCCATGGTCGGCCTGCTTGCGCTCGGGCGGGGCGAGACCCTCGTCGATCTGCTGGCGGCGGTAGCGGATGTCCTCGGGTCCGAAGAGCGTCAGCGTCTCCGCCGCCGCCCCGTCCCGGCCCGCGCGGCCGATCTCCTGGTAGTAGGCCTCGATCGACTTGGGCAGGTCGGCGTGGGCGACCCAGCGGATGTCGGGCTTGTCGATGCCCATGCCGAAGGCCACCGTCGCCACGACGATCAGCCCGTCCTCCTGCTGGAAGCGGCGCTCGACCTCGCGCCGGTCATCGGCCTCCATCCCGCCGTGGTAATGACAGGCGGCGTGCCCGGCTTCGCGGAGCGCGCCGGCGAGGCTCTCGGTCTTGGCCCGGGTGCCGCAGTAGACGATGCCGGACTGCCCCTTCCGGGCGGCGGCAAAGGCCAGGATCTGCCGACGCGGCTGATCCTTCACCGCGAAGGCGAGATGGATGTTCGGCCGGTCGAAGCCGCGCAGGAACATCTCGGGCGTCTCGCCGGCAAAGAGCTTGGCCACGATCTCGTCGCGGGTCTCGGCATCCGCGGTCGCGGTGAAGGCGGCGAGCGGCACGCCCAGCTCTCGCCGAAGGTCACCGATGCGCAGGTAGTCGGGGCGGAAGTCGTGGCCCCACTGGCTGACGCAATGCGCCTCGTCCACGGCGATCAGGCTCACGCCGATCCGGCGCAGCATGTGCTGGGCCGCGCCCGAGGCCAGTCGTTCGGGCGCCATGTAGAGGAGCTTGAGCCGCCCGTCCTCCAGCGACTGCCAGACCGCGTCGCGCTCTTCGTCGGTATCGCCCGAGGTCAGCGCGCCGGCCTCGACCCCGGCCTCGCGCAGCCCGCGAACCTGGTCCCGCATGAGCGCGATGAGCGGTGAGATCACCACCGTCACGCCCTCGCGCATCAGTGCGGGCAACTGGTAGCAGAGAGACTTGCCCCCGCCCGTCGGCATGATCGCGAGCGTATTGCGGCCCTCTGCTACCGCCTCCACGATCTCGGCCTGCCCGGGACGGAAGGCGTCGAATCCGAAGACATCGCGGAGAAGCGTCGCGGCACTCATGGGGGGCAGCCTGTCAGGTCTGGGTGTTCTGCTCGTTAATCGCAGACTCCCATAGGCCGCGGGGCCGGGCAAGACCGGCCGGGCGCGGCGGGCCGAATGCCGCGCCCTCTCCTGCACTCAGAGGAAGAGCGCGACGTTGTTCCTGAGGATGATCTCGAGCGCGTAGACCCCGAGAAGCGCCACCAGGGGCGAGAGGTCGAGCCCGCCCATGTCGGGCAGGACGCGCCGGATGGGGCCGTAGATCGGCTCGAGCAGGCGGTTGAGGCCGTACCAGATCTGGCCGACGAGCTGCTGGCGGACGTTCAGGACCTGGAAGGAAATCAGCCAGGACATGATGAAATGCACGATGATGAAGAAGCGGACGACGCCGAGCAGCAGCATCAGGATTTCGTAGAGAGATTGCATGTCCCGTCCCTTCAGGTCTCGTCCGTTCCGAGGCCACCTAAGCACTTGCACACCAACGGGCAATCCCCCGACACCACGTCAGGGTTGACGCCTGCGTCAGGTGGGACCACCCGAGAGGCCAAAGGAGTCCGCCCATGTACCCGATCCCGCGCCTCTGGTGGCAGTTCTTCTCGCACCGCAAATCCCCGGCGATCAGCCTGACGGACGAGCACGTCAGCAGCCACATCTGCTGGCCCTGGGACCTCGACATCTGGTGGGAGCTGAACAACGGCCGGACCCTCACGCTCTACGATCTCGGGCGGCTGCCCATGGCGCGGCGGGCCGGGATGATCGGCGTGCTCAAGAAGAACGGCTGGGGCCTGACGGTCGCGGGCTCGACCACGCGCTACCGTCGCAGGGTCCGCGCCTTCGACCGGATCACCATGCGCAGCCGCGTCGCCGGGTGGGACGAGCGCTTCTTCTACATGGAACAGAGCATGTGGAAGACCAACGGCGACTGCGCGAGCCATGTCCTCATCCGCTCGGCCTTCGTCGGCAAGTCGGGCATCGTCGATCCGAACGAGGTCATGGCCGCCATGGGCCACGAGGGCCCGGCGATGCGGCCCGCCCCATGGATCGAGGCCTGGATCGAGGCGGAGGCGCAGCGCCCCTGGCCGCCGATGCAGGAGACGGCGGGCGCCCCCTCGGCCTGACACGCTTGCCGCCGGGCGCGCTTTGCCCTTTGATCCCCGCCGAGGGAGAGCGGCATGACGGGCGAGCGCAGACGCATCTGGGGCTGGATGGCCTTCGACTGGGCTGCCCAGCCCTTCTACACGCTGGGCCTCACCTTCATCTTCGGGCCCTACTTCGCCTCCGTCGCGACCGAGGTCTTCGCCGGTGAAGGACTGAGCCCCGAGGCGGCCGACGCCCGCGCGCAGTCCGTCTGGGCCCTGGCGCAGACTGTGGCCGGGCTCTTCATCGCCTCCGCGGGGCCGGTCCTCGGCGCCTATGCCGACAGCACCGGACGGCGGATGCCCTGGATCCTGCTCTTCTCGGCGATCTACGTGGCCACCACGGCGGCGCTCTGGTTCATGGTGCCGGACGGCTCGGCGCTCTGGTTCTGCCTGTGGTCCTTCGCGCTGGCCTTCGTCGCCGCCGAGTTCGCGCTGATCTTCGTCAACGCCCAGCTCCCCTCGCTCGGCGCGGAGTCCGCCATCGGCAAGATCTCGGGCACCGGCGCCAGCCTTGGCTACTGGGGCGGGGTCGCCTCGCTCGCGATCATGCTGGTCTTCTTCTTCGAGGCGAACGAAGAGGCGGGCACAACGCTGCTCGGCACGCCGCCTGCCTTCGGGCTCGACCCCGAGGCACGCGAAGGCACCCGTATCGTCGGGCCCTTCATCGCCGCCTGGTTCGTCATCTTCATGATCCCCTATTTCGCCTGGGTTCGCGAACCGGCCCCCGCAGTGAAGCAGGGCGGCGTGCGGGAGGCGCTCTCCGACCTCTGGACCAGCATCCGGGGCATCGCTCACCGCGACAGCCTCAAGGGCTTTCTGCTGAGCTCCATGTTCTACCGCGACGCGCTCAACGCGCTCTACGGCTTCGGCGGGGTCTACGCCGTTCTCGTGCTCGACTGGTCGCTCACGCAGATCGCCGTCTTCGGCATCGTCGGCGCCATCACGGCGGGGATCGCCACCTACGTCGGCGGGCTCTTCGACGCGCGCTTCGGCCCCCGGCCGGTGATCATCACCTGCATCCTGATCCTGACGGGCGTCTGCACCGTGATCGTCGGCATGACCCGGGAGTTCCTGCTGGGCATCCCGCTGGCGCCGGGATCGGCTGTGCCGGACGTGACCTTCTACGTCTGCGGCGCGGCGATCGGCGGGGCGGGCGGCGCGATCTACGCGGCCTCCCGGTCGATGATGGTGCGGCATACCCATCCCGACCGCCCGACCGAGGCCTTCGGGCTCTTCGCCCTCTCGGGCAAGGCCACGTCCTTCCTCGCGCCCGCGATGATCGGGACCTTCACGGCGATCACCCAGTCGCCCCGCCTCGGTATCGCGCCCGTCATTCTCCTTTTCGCGATGGGTCTTTGTCTGCTACTCTTCGTCAACAAGAACGGAGACCGAGCAGCATGGTCCGAACCCTCGCCCTCTTCGGCCTGATCCTGGGCCTAAGTGCCTGTCAGACCGGCACGACCACCTCCACCGTCTCGGCGCAGAACGCCAATCCGGGTGCGCCGCCGGCCACCGCGGCGGCGATGGATCCCTCCGACGGACGCGTCGCCAAGGAGGTCTTCGGCTACCTTTCGACCGCCTCGGTGCAGTCGTCTGAGAGCTTCGGCGGATATTCGCGCGGCTGCCAGGCCGGCGCGGTGCAGCTCCCCGAGACCGGGCCCACCTGGCAGGCGATGCGGCTCAGCCGCAACCGCAACTGGGCACAGCCCGTCACCGTGGACTTCGTGCAGGACCTTTCCCGCTTCGCCGCCACACTGCCCGGCTGGAACGGGCTCTACGTCGGCGACATGAGCCAGCCGCGCGGGGGGCCGATGCTCTCGGGTCACGCGAGCCACCAGACCGGCCTCGACGCCGACATCTGGATGCGCGCGCCCGAGCGCCTGGACCTGCCGCCGCAGGCGCGGGAGTCGATCTCCTCGATCTCCATGCGCCGGGCCGAGGGCGCCTACGTCAACGACAACTGGACCCCGCAGCACATGGCGCTGCTCCGGGCCGCCGCCTCCGACCCGAGGGTCGCGCGGATCTTCGTCTTCCCGGGCGCCAAGACCTGGATGTGCGCGAACGAGACCGGCAACCGCGACTGGCTGCGCAAGATCCGCCCCTGGTGGGGGCATCACTACCACTTCCACGTCCGCCTCTCCTGCCCGCCCGGCGCCACCGGATGCGAGGACCAGGCGCCGCCGCCCCCGGGCGACGGCTGCGACGAGGCGCAGGGCTGGGTCGACCGGATCCTGAACCCTCCGCCGCCGGACCCGGACGCCCCGTCGGCTCCGCCGCGCGGGCCGGTCACGATGGCCCAGCTCCCGGCCCAGTGCCACGACGTCGCCGCGAACTGATCGCGTGATCCGCGGACTGCTCTGCGCGCTGGCGCTCTGGCCCGCCGTGGCCTGCGCCGAGGCCACTCTCGTGGCCCGGGGCATCTGGCCCGAAACCGGCGGCGTCTCGGCGCTGGAGCTGACGGAAGATGGCACCTCCGCCATCGCGCTCTCCGACCGGGGCACCCTCCTGCGGGGACGCTTTCGCCGCGAGGGCGGCATCCTCACGGTCGTCACCACCGAACGCCGCGAGCTGGAGGGACCGCCGCCGCTGGCTCCGGCGGGGGATACCGAGGGGCTGGCCCTCGCCCCCGACGGGAGGCTCTTCCTCTCTGTCGAGGGCGCGAACCGGGTCAGGCTCCAGCCAAGGGCCGGACGGCCCCGCGACCTTCCCGCGCCCCGGGAGTTCTCGCGGTTCCGCTCCAACGCCGGGCTCGAGGCGCTGGCGGTCGACGCGGCCGGTGCGCTCTGGACCCTGCCGGAGGAGCCGCGGGACGGGTACTTCCCGCTCTACCGGTTCGACAGGAATGGCTGGCGGCTCCGGATGCGGCTCGGCGCGACCGAGGCGTTCCGCATGGTCGGCGCCGACTTCGGGCCCGACGGAAAGCTCTACCTGCTGCAGCGCGACTTCGACGGGATCGCGGTCCGCAGCCTCGTCACGAGAATCGACGTCCGGACAGGAGAGGCCGAGGAGGTGCTGCGCACGCAGCGCGGGCGGCACGGAAACCTCGAGGGGCTCGCCGTCTGGCGCGACAGCGCGGGCTCGATCCGGCTGACCATGGTGGCCGACGACAACTTCCGCCGGATCCTGCCCACGGAGATCGCCGAATACAGGCTTGACTGAACGGGACCCGGGCCGTACGCCGCGCCCGTTCCCCGCTCCGGACGCACCGGGAGGGGAGCCAAGTGCCGCACCCTTGCCAAAACGGACTCCTCAATGACCCGCATCCTTCCCGGCATTCTTGCCATGGCCGCCGTCGTGGTGGCCTCGAACATCCTCGTGCAGTTCCTGATCCTCGACGGACTGCTGACATGGGGCGCCTTCACCTACCCGGTGGCCTTCCTCGTCACGGACGTGATGAACCGGGTCTACGGTGCCGGTCCCGCGCGGCGGGTCGTGCTCGCGGGCTTCGCCGTGGGCGTCGTCTGCTCGCTCATCGGCTCGCAGATCATGCTGGAGTTCGGGCCCGCCGTTCCGCTTCGGGTCGCCGTCGCCTCGGGCTCGGCCTTCCTCTTGGCGCAGCTGCTCGACGTCGCGATCTTCTCGCGGTTCCGCGAAGGCGCCTGGTGGCGCGCGCCGCTGGTCTCCACCCTCGTTGGCTCCACGGTCGACACGGCGATCTTCTTCACGGTCGCCTTCGCCGGCGTGCTGAGCTTCGGCGCCGCGGCGGACGCCCAAATCGCCTGGGCGCAGGAGGCCGTGCCCTTCCTCTTGACCGGCCCGTTTGCGCCCCTCTGGGTCAGCCTCGCGGTGGCGGATTGGGCGGTCAAACTCGCCGTCGCCTTGATCGCCCTGGTGCCGTTCCGCCTCATCACCGAGCAACTCCGTGCGCGGCCCGCCTAAGGCTTGCGTAAATTCATTTGACATACACCAGATCTGTGCAACGCTCCCGGTCAGGCGAAACCAAATGAAAGGAGGTGATCCAGTGTCTAGAAAGAGATTGGAGAGAGGTGTCGGAACAGCGTGGGAGGCGATTTCCTGAGGCAGCCCTCGGGATTTCAAACCCCGTGTTGGGGATCCTAACCGACCCCACCTCCGAAACTTTCGAAGGGTCGCCCCATCGCCGGGGCGGCCCTTTTGCTTTGGTCCGCCTGGTGCGCCCGGCCCTGTTGCGCCGCGCTTCGCGCGTCGCGGTGGCGCGGGAGGGCCGGCGGCGCGCGCCCTTCCCGACGCCGGAGCTGCGCTGCGCGGGCAACAAGGTATTTGGGGCTAGATGAAGACTGGGGTATCCCCGGGCCCATGAGCATCGCCATCACCGACACCCTGAGCATCGAAGACTGGGAGATCACCGAGCAGTTCACCCGCGCGGGCGGCCCCGGCGGGCAGAACGTGAACAAGGTTTCCTCGGCGGTCGAGCTGCGCTTCGAGGCAGAGCGGTCGCCCTCCCTCCCCGGCCCCGTGAAGAACCGCCTCCGCAGGCTGGCCGGCCGCCGCTGGACGAAGGAGGGGGCGGTGGTGATCAGGGCGTCCGAAGAACGCTCGCAGGCCCGTAACCGCGAAATCGCTCGGGAGCGTCTCGTGGCGCTCATCCGCAAGGCCTGCGAGAAGCCGAAGCGCCGGATCCCCACGCGCGTCACCCAGAACCAGAAGCGCAAGCGGCTGGACGCCAAGAAGAAGCGCGGCGAGGTAAAGTCCATGCGGGGTCGCGTGGATCCCTGAGGGACGCTAGGCTGAGGGCTGTCTGCTAGGAGGTGTCAGGATGAAGGTCGGGATCGTGGGCGCCGGCATGGTCGGTTCGGCGGCAGGCTTCGCGCTGGTCCTGCGGGGCGCGGCCTCGCGCGTGGTCCTGGTCGATATCGACCCGGCCCGGGCGCGGGCGGAGGCCGAGGACATCGCCCATGCCGTGCCCTTCGGCGGCGCCGTTTCGGTCATGGCGGGCGGCTACGACGACCTCGCGGGGTGCCGTGTCGTGATCCTCTCCTGCGGCGTCGGCCAGAAGCCGGGCGAGACCCGGCTGGAACTTCTGGGTCGTAACGCCGAGGTCTTCCGGTCGGTCGTGGGCGAGGTCATGCGGGTCTGTCCCGACGCCATCCTGCTGGTGGCCTCGAACCCCGTCGACATCATGGGCCAGATCACCGCCCGCCTGTCGGGCCTGCCGGCGGCGCGGGTGATCGGCTCCGGGACGATCCTGGATACCGCGCGGTTCCGCTGGTTGCTGGGGCGTCAGCTCGGCATCGCGCCGCGCTCGGTTCATGCCTACGTGCTGGGCGAGCACGGGGATTCCGAAGTGCTCGCCTGGTCGGCCGCGCGGGCGGGGTCGGTCTCGGTCGAGAGCTTCGCCGAGCAGATGGGCGCGCCGCTGACCTCCGAGGTTCGCGAGCGGATCGACACGGGCGTCCGGCGGGCGGCCTACACGATCATCGAGGGCAAGGGCGCCACCTGGTACGGGATCGGCGCGGGCCTCGCCCGGATCGTCTCGGCCATCGGCGCTGACGAGCAGGCGGTGCTCACGGTTTCCACCGTCTCGGACGTCGAGGGGGTCCGGGATGTCGCCTGCTCGGTGCCGCGCGTCGTGGGGGCGGAGGGCGTCACGGCGGCGCTGGTCCCGGACCTTTCCAGCGAGGAGCGCGACGGCCTGCGCGCCTCGGCCGAGCTGCTCAAGGAAACCGTGGAGAGCGTGCCGCTCTAGGTGGCCAGCGGCACGACCTGTTCGGTCACGAAGTCCATCAGCTCGCCGAAGTAGCCCTCGCTGCGGGCCGGGCGGTTCGGGTCCGAGGTGATGGCGATGGTGAGCGCCGCCTCCGGCATCACGAAGACGATCTGCCCGCCGTAACCCCGGGCGAGCCCGAAGCGGCGGCCTCCCGTCAGCCCGGTGAACCAGCCGTAGCCGTAGCCGAGACCGGACCAGGGCGAGGTCGCCACCGGCTCGAAGGTGGCGTCGACGTAGGGCGCGGGAAGGACGCGCGCGCCCTCCCAGGCGCCGCCGAGGCGGTAGAGCTCGCCGAAGCGGATCATCCCGGCGGGCGTCAGGGCCATCTGGTTGCCGCCCATGTAGTAGCCCTGCGGATCGCGGGTCCAGGGCGGGATCTCGATGCCGAGGGGATCGCCCAGCTGGCGGCGCGCGAGGGCGAGCAGGCTTTCGCCCGTCGCCTCGGTCAGGGCGGCGCCGAGGACGTGGAAGGAGCCGGTGGAATAGAGCATCCGGCCGCCGGGTTCCGCGACGAAGGGGCGGGTGAGGGCGTCGGCGACCCAGTTTCCGCTCGCCACCCAGCCGCCGTAATTCGGGCCGGAGGTGCGTTCGAGACCGGCGCGGAGGGTGACGAGATCCTCCATCGTGAGATCGGAGACGCGGGGGTCGGCTCCGGAGGGGATGAGCGCGGGCGCGACCTCTCCGAGCGTGGCCTCCACCGAGGGCACCGCGCCGTCCTCGATCGCGGCGCCGAGGAGGGCCGCGACGACGCTCTTGGAGACCGACTTGATGTTGGCGGGCGTGGAGAGGGAGGGGCCGCGGACGGCCTCCTCCAGCACGATCTCGCCGCGGTGGGAGACGGCGATGGCGTGGAACTGGTCCATCTCGGCGGCGCGGCCGGGGAGATCGGACCAGTCGGAGGGCGCGTCCTGGGCCCGGGCGGCCAGCGGCGCGGCGGCGAGCAGGGCGAGGGTCGTGCGGCGGGTCGGCATGGGCGGGCTCCGGCAGGGTCCAGTCGAAGGTATCGGGCCGGCGGGGAGAGGCAAATCACGGGGCGGTGTGGGGGCGTCCAAATTTGGACAGGACCTCAAGCCTTTGGAATTGCTTGAAAATCCGTCCGGAGCCCCGGCCCGTTAACCTTTCAGTCCTCCGGCCCCCGCGCCGGTTCGAGCCAGTTTAGCAGCGCGAAGACGACGCCCAGGGCGATGACCGCGGCAGCGAGGCCGAAGAGGATGGGCGCCTCGGCGGTCTCCAGCTCGATCAGGATCAGCTTCCGCACGACGGCGAGGATGCCGATGACGAGGATGATCCTCACCTGCACGAGCCCCCTGTGCCCCTCGACCAGCAGCAGCACCGACCGCGCGAGCTCCAGTGCGATGACGGCGGCGAGCAGCCGGTCGAACATGCGCTGGAAGGTGGAATAGGCGAGGTCGGCCTGCGGGTTCATCGCGGTCTCTCCGGCGGTGCGCAGGAAGGCCCAGGCAGCGAGCCCGATCACCACGACCATCCCGAGCAGGAGCAGCGCGGCCACCAGCTTCTCGAAGAGGTTGAAGAAGGTCCTCAGCGTGTCCGACATGGGCGGTCACCTAGGGCGGCCGGGTCCGCCGTGTAGGGCCGGGGGTGAACCCTGCGGCAGTGCGGGTGTTGTGCCGGAAAGGCAGGAAAGGACACGACATGGCGAAACGCACCAAGACCGAGGCCCGTCACCCGAAGATCTTCGTCCTCATCCCCGTGGGGTTCGTCCTCATCATCGGGGGGCTGCTGCTCTTCGGCGAATGGCGGCAGGAGACCACCGACGCCGGGATGAACGACACGGTGGAGGAAGCGATCGAGTGAGGGGGTGCCGGGCTGAAGCCCGGCCTACGCGGTCGATGGACGAGTGCGGGGATACCTTCGCTGAACGGCGCGCGGCGGTCTGAGCATACGAAGTAACGAATCCTACGCCGGCGGTGGGGTCGAACCCCACCCTACGGCACGGTCCTAAACCACAACCTCCCGCTCCACCTGCTCCCCCACCCCGAACACCCGCTTGTACCGTTCGATCTCGGAGGCCGGGCCCATGGCCTTGCGGGGGTTGTCGGAGAGCTTGACGGTGGGGCGGCCCTCGGCGGCGACGGCCTTGCAGACGAGGCTGAAGGGCGCCAGGGCGTCGTTCTCGGCCAACCCGCGGAAGTCGTTGGTCAGTAGCGTTCCCCAGCCGAAGCTCACCTTCACCCGGCCCGAGAAGCGGGCGTGGAGCTCCTCGATCTTCTCCACGTCCAGCCCGTCCGAGAAGATCACCAGCTTCTCGCGGGGGTCCTCCCCCCGGTCGGTCCACCAGCGGATGGCGGTCTCCGCCCCCTCCGCCGGGTCGCCGGAATCGATGCGGATGCCGGTCCATTTCGTCAGCCAGTCCGGGGCGTTGGCGAGGAAGGGACCGGTGCCGAAGGTGTCGGGCAGGATGATGCGCAGGTTGCCCTCGTGCTCCTCGTGCCAGTCGGAGAGCACGTCGTAGGGGGCGGCGGCGAGCTCGGCGTCGTCCCGGGCGAGCGCGGCGTAGACCATGGGCAGCTCGTGGGCGTTGGTACCGATGGCCTCGAGGTCGCGGTTCTTGGCGATCAGGCAGTTGGAGGTGCCGGTGAAGGCCTCGCCCAGCCCCTCGAGCATGGCCTGCACCGCCCAGTCCTGCCAGAGGAAGCTGTGCCGCCGGCGGGTGCCGAAGTCGGCGATCTTCAGGCCCGGCAGGGTGCGGAGCCGCTCGACCTTCTCCCAGAGCTTGGTCATGGCGCGGGCGTAGAGGACCTGCAGCTCGAACCGTCCCATGTCACGGAGGACGGCCCGGCCGCGCAGTTCCATCAGGACGGCGAGGGCTGGGATCTCCCAGAGCATGACCTCGGGCCACTTGCCCTCGAAGGTGAGCTCGTACTGCCCGTCGCGCTTGTCGAGCTGGTAGGGCGGCAGGCGCAGGTTCTCGAACCAGTCCATGAACTCAGGCGTGAACATCTGCCGCTTGCCGTAGAAGGTGTTGCCCCGCATCCAGGTGCTCTCGCCCCGGGTGAGGGAGAGCGAGCGGATGTGGTCGAGCTGTTCGCGGAGCTCGCCCTCGTCGATCAGGTTGGCGAGACGGATGTCCGTCGTGCGGTTGATCAGGCTGAAGGTGACGGTGGTGTCCGGGTGGTTGCGGAACACCGACTGGCACATCAGCAGCTTGTAGAAATCGGTATCGATGAGGGAGCGGACGATCGGATCGATCTTCCACTTGTGGTTCCAGACTCGTGTGGCGATGTCGACCATCGGCGCCTCCCTGACCGCGGCGGACTAGACCATCCGCCCGGGGGCGGCGCAAGACGCGGGGCGCCGCGGCGGCCGCCCCGCCGGATCGCGTCCCGCCTCAGGCCCGCTTGGACATCACGCCGACGCCGAGGGTCTCCAGCACCTTGGCCTCGATGTGCTCGGCGTTGAGCCCCGCCACTTCGTACATGTCCCGCGGGCTGGCCTGGTCGATGAAGACGTCCGGCAGCACCATCGAGCGGTAGGCGAGACCCCGGTCGAAGACGCCCTCCTCGGCCAGGAGCTGCGCGACATGGCTGCCGAAGCCGCCGACCGCGCCCTCTTCCAGCGTGATCAGCGCCTCGTGGTTGCGGGCAAGGTTGAGGATCAACTCGCGGTCCAGCGGCTTGACGAAACGCGCGTCGGCCAGCGTCGGCTCGATTCTCCGCTCGGCCAGCCGCTCGCAGGCGACCTCCGCCTCCGCCAGCCGCGTCCCGTAGGAGAGCAGCGCCACCCGCCGGCCCTCCCGCACGATCCGGCCCTTGCCGATCTCGAGCGGCTCCGGAACCTTCGGCATCTCGAGCCCCACGCCCTCGCCGCGCGGAAAGCGGAAGGCGATGGGCCCCTCGTCGTGGACGGCCGCCGTCGCCACCATCCGCGCGAGCTCCGCCTCGTCGGCGGCCGCCATGACCACGAAGCCCGGCAGGTTCGCGAGATAGGCGATGTCGTAGCTGCCGGCATGGGTCGCCCCGTCCGCCCCCACGAGCCCCGCCCGGTCGATGGCGAAGCGCACCGGCAGCCGCTGGATCGCCACGTCGTGCACGATCTGGTCGTAGCCCCGCTGCAGGAAGGTCGAGTAGATCGCCGCGAAGGGCCGCATCCCCCCGGCCGCGAGCCCCGCCGCGAAGGTCACCGCGTGCTGCTCGGCGATCCCGACGTCGAAGCACCGAGACGAGAAACGCTCCATGAAGCTCTTGAGCCCGGTCCCGTCCGGCATCGCGGCGGTCACCGCGACGATCTTGTCGTCCCGCTCCGCGATATCGGAGAGCGTCTGCGCGAAGACCTTGGTGTAGGAGGGCGCGTTCGACGGCGCCTTGCTCTGCTCCCCGGTGACCATGTCGAACTTCGACACCCCGTGGCCGCGGTCGGCGGCCTCTTCGGCGGGGGCGTATCCCTTGCCCTTGCGCGTGATGGCGTGGATCAGGATCGGCCCGTCCGCCCGCGACCGCACCGTGCGCAGGATCGCAAGCAGCTGGTCGAGGTCATGCCCGTCGATCGGCCCCAAGTAGGAGATCCCCAGTTCCTCGAAGAGCGTGCCGCCCACCGCGAGATGCTTCAGCATGTCCTTCGCCCGGCGCGCGCCTTCCTGCAGCGGCGGCGGCAGGAAGCTCACCGCCCCCTTGGCCACGGCCTTCAGCTCCTGGAAAGGCGCCCCGGCATAGAGCCGGGAGAGGTAGGAGGACATCGCCCCCACCGGCGGCGCGATCGACATCTCGTTGTCGTTGAGAATGATGATCAGCCGCTTGCCCAGCGCCCCGGCGTTGTTCATCGCCTCGTAGGCCATGCCAGCCGACATCGCCCCGTCGCCGATCACGCAGACCACGTCGCCCGGATCGCCGCCCAGGTCCCGCGCCACGGCGAACCCCAGCCCCGCCGACATCGAGGTCGAGGAATGCGCCGCGCCGAAGGGGTCGTAGGGGCTCTCGCTCCGCTTGGTGAAGCCCGAAAGCCCGTCTTTCTGGCGCAGGGTCCGGATGCGCTCGCGCCGGCCGGTGAGGATCTTGTGCGGGTAGCACTGGTGGCTCACGTCCCAGATCAGCTTGTCCCGCGGCGTCTCGAAGACCGAGTGGATCGCCACCGTCAGCTCGACGACGCCGAGGCCTGCGCCGAGGTGCCCGCCGGTCTGGCTCACGGCGCTGATGGTCTCCTGCCGCAGCTCCTGCGCCACGCGGTGCAGATCCTCGTCGGACAGCCGCCGCAGGTCGGACGGCAGGTGCACCTTGTCGAGGGTCGGGGTCTTCGGTCTGTCGGTCATCGGTTCGTCACCTGGGGCATCCGCGCGCCTCTACCAGCCTATCGGTCCCGCGTCACGATGAAGCGCGCGAGCTCACGGAGGAAATCCGCCGAGGGGCCGAACGGGTCCAACGCGGCGAGAGCCTCGTCCAGCAGCGCCCCGGCCTTGGCCCGCGCGCCATCGACGCCGAGCAGACCGACGAAGGTCGCCTTCCCGGCAGCTGCGTCCTTGCCCACGGCCTTGCCGGTCTCCTCGGCGCTGCCCTCCACGTCGAGGAGGTCGTCGCGGACCTGGAAGGCGAGCCCCACGGCATCGGCATAGGCCCGGAAGGGGGCCGGGTCCTGCCCGCCGAGGATCGGCCCCGCCTCGCAGGACCAGCGCAGCAGCGCGCCGGTCTTGCGGCTCTGGATGTCCTCGATCCGCCGGAGCCGGTCCTCCATTGGGGCGCTCTCCGGCAGGGGATGGCTCTCGGCCCGCATGTCGAGCCACTGGCCCTCCACCATGCCGCGCGGCCCCGCGTCCCGCGCGAGCGCGCCCACCAGCGCCAGCACCCGCTCCGGCGGGGCCTCCGTGATCGCGGCGAGCCGGTCGAAGGCGAGGCTCTGCAGGGCGTCGCCCGCCAGGATCGCGAGCGCCTCGCCGTAGGCGCGGTGCAGCGTGGGCCGTCCCCGGCGCATGTCGTCATCGTCCATCGCGGGCAGGTCGTCGTGAACGAGCGAATAGGCGTGGATCGCCTCGATGGCCGAGGCGGCCTTCAGCGCCGCGCCCGCGTCGACGCCGCAGATCGCACAGCTTTCCAGGACAAGCGCCCCGCGCACCGCCTTGCCGCCCTCGGAAGCATAGGCGACGGCCTCGCCCAGCAGGTCGGCCTCCGCCACGCCGCTCGGCGGCACGCTCTCCCGCAGATGGTCCCGGATCCGCGCGCCCGCCTCCGCGAGCCTTCCGTCAACCATCGAGCGGCGCGGTGCCCGTCGGGTTGCCCTCGGCGTCGAGGGTGAGCTTGGCGACCTTCTCCTCGGCCTCCGAGAGCTTCTGCTCGCAGCGCGCCTTCAGCGCCGCGCCCCGCTCGTAGAGCCGGATCGACTCGTCCAGCGGCACGTCCCCGCGCTCGAGCTGGCCGACGAGGGTTTCGAGCTCCCCCATCGCCTCTTCGAAGCTCATTTCCGCCACGGGTTTCTCGGTCATGCGCCGCGCTCCATCAGGACTTCCACATGCGCCCGGGCCGAATGCCCCAGCGCGTCGAGATCGTAACCGCCCTCGAGCGAAGAGACCAGTTTGCCGCCGCAGTGGCGGTCCGCGAGATCGCAGAGACGATGCGTCACCCAGGTGAAATCGTTCTCGGTCAGCAGCAGCCCGGCCAGCGGGTCGGCGGCATGGGCGTCGAAGCCCGCCGAGACCAGGATCAGCTCGGGCGCGAAGGCCTCGATGCGCGGCAGCACCTGCGTCTCCATGGCATCCTGGAACTGCCCGCCGCCCGCGCCGCTAGGCAGCGGCACGTTCAGCACCGTGTCGTGCGGACCTGTCTCGTCCGGTGCGCCCGTGCCGGGATAGAGCGGCATCTGGTGGGTCGAGCAGAAGAGGATCCGCGGGTCGTCCTCGACGAGGTCCTGGGTGCCGTTGCCGTGGTGAACGTCGAAGTCGACGATCGCGACGCGCCCCAGCCCGTGGTGGTCGAGCGCGTGCTTGGCCCCGATGGCCACCGTCCCGAAGAGACAGAACCCCATGGCCGTCTCGCGCTCGGCATGGTGCCCCGGGGGCCGTACCGCGCAGAAGGCATTGGGCGCCTCGCCCCCCAGCACCATGTCGACGGCCCGCACCACGGCCCCCGCCGCGCGGAAGGCCGCGGCGAGCGAACCCGGCGACATGTGGGTGTCGGCGTCGAGCGACCGCAGCCCGCGTTCCGGCGCGAAGCGGCGCAGGCCTTCCAGGTAGCTCCGCGGATGCACCCGCAGGATGTCGTCCTCCGCCGCCATGGGCGCGGAGACCCGCGTCAGGTCGAGCCCTTCGAGTCCCGTTAGGACGGCGTCGAGCCGCGCCACCTGCTCCGGGTGCCCCGAAGGCGTGATATGGCCCGCGCAATCGCGGTGGGTGAGAAGGGCGGTGGGCATGGCCGGCAGGGAAACGCGAAAGCCGCGCCGGGTGCAAGTCGCCGCGCCACGCCCCGCCCCCCTTCTGGGCCGAAATATCCCGGGGAGTCCGCGCGCGCCCCGCGCGCGGACGGGGCAGAGCCCCGCCCCCGCCCGGTCTTCGCCGCAGGCGAAACCGGGCTTATCATGGGTGCGCCCGCAGGGCGCACGCCGCCGGATCGCAAAGGTTAACAGCGCGGCCCTTAACCTTGATTATCCATCAGTTTCAAAACGTTATCATCCTGACCAACCTTGGACAGCTCAGTCCGGCGCCAGCATGTAGCCCGCGCCCCGCACCGTCTGAAGGTAGCGCGGCTGCTTCGGGTCGGCCTCCAGCTTGCGCCTGAGCCGCGTGATCTGGACGTCCACCGCCCGCTCCTGCGCCTGACCGCCCGCCCGGCCAAGCTCCTCCACCAGCGTCATCCGCGACAGAGGCTCGCCGGGCCTGCCGGAAAAGATCCGCATCAGGTGGCTTTCGGTCGCGGTCAGCCGGACGAGATCATCGCCGTTCCACATCTCGCCGCGCTCGATATCGTAGCGGAACGCACCCAGGTGCAGCACCTTCGGCAGCACCGGCGCAGGCTCCGCCGCGGGCACGCGCCGCAGGATCGCGTTGATCCGCAGAAGCAGCTCCTTGGGCTCGAAGGGCTTCGGCAGGTAGTCGTCGGCCCCGGCCTCCAGCCCCGAGATCCGGTCGCCCGTCTCGCCCTTCGCGGTCAGCAGCAGGATCGGCGTCGCCAGCACCCTCCTCAGGTCGGCGCACAGGCTGATCCCGTCCTCGCCCGGCATCATGACGTCGAGCACGATCAGGTCGAACTCGAGCCCGGCCAGCACCCGCCGCGCCTGCGCGGCATCGCGCGCGGCGCTCACCAGGAAACCGTGCCGCTGCAGGAACTTCCGCAGGAGCCCGCGGATCCGTTCGTCGTCGTCGACGATCAGGACATGGGCATCGTCCATCGTCACTGGCCTCCCCTGTCCCCCTTGTCCCGCAGCGCCTCGTAATGCGGCCGCGTCTCCTCGTCCATCATCGCTTCCAGCACCTGCCGGAATCCCGCGACTGCCCCCGGCCCCGCGGCCCGGTAGGCCGCGCGCATCCGCGCCCGCTGGACCCGGCTGAGCCGCGCCTCGAGCCGCGCGCCCTCCTCGGTCAGGCGGAGATGCCGCTCGCGCCGGTCGCGGTCGCCGACCCTGCTTTCGACGAGACCCACCTCGATCAGCGTCCGCAACACACGATTGAGCGACTGTTTCGTAACGCCAAGGATCGAGAGGAGATTGTTCACCGTCGTGCCGGGGCTGCGATGGATGAAGTGCAGGGCCCGGTGATGGGCGCGCCCAAGCCCTTGCTCGGCAAGGATGCGATCGGGGTCCGAGGTGAAACCGCGATAGGCGAAAAACATCGCCTCGATCCCCTTGCGCAGCTGCTCATCCGTCAGAAACAGCAGGCTTTCGCCCTCGCGTGCGGAGTCGGACATCTTTTCACCATACCGGACCGGATCGCCCGGACACTATGTCAGGGCGGCTGACAGGCCAAGAGCGCGCCCTTGGTCCGCCGAAAATAAGGTCAGCTTTATTGACATTATGTCGCGCCGTCGATAGCAACGAGTCGAATATCGCAACTTCCTGTCTTCAGGAGTCGTGATTGAGAAACATTCGTAAACCCGGGAGGCCAAGATGGCGGGTGGCTACGACGATCGAGACGGCAAGATCTGGATGGACGGCGAGCTGGTGGACTGGCGCAACGCGCAGGTGCACATCCTGACCCACGCCATGCATTACGCCAGTTCCGTCTTCGAGGGCGAGCGGGCCTACGGTGGCTCGATCTTCCGCAGCCGACAGCACTCGGAGCGGCTCGTGGCATCCGGCGCGGCGATCGACATGCCCCTGCCCTGGACCGTCGACGAGATCGAGGCCGCGAAGCAGCAGGTCCTTTCGGTCAACGGGCTGTCCGACGCCTACGTTCGTGCCGTCGCCTGGCGCGGCGCGGGCGAGGACATGGGCGTGAGCTCCATGCGCAACCCCGTCCGGCTTGCTGTCGCGGCCTGGGAATGGGGCGCCTACTATGGCGACGCCAAGACCCGGGGCGCGCGTCTCGATATCGCCAAGTGGAAGCGTCCGTCGCCGGAGACCATTCCGAGCCATGCCAAGGCGGCCGGTCTCTACATGATCTGCACCATGTCGAAGCACGCGGCGGAGGCGAAAGGGTTCTCCGACGCCATGATGTTCGACTATCGGGGCTACGTGGCAGAGGCGACCGGGGCGAACATCTTCTTCGTCAAAGACGGTGAAGTGCACACGCCCCTGCCGGACTGCTTCCTGAACGGGATCACGCGGCAGACCGTGATCGGCATGCTGCACGAGCGCCAGATCAAGGTGCACGAGCGCCACATCGAGCCAAGCGAGCTGGAGAGCTTCGAGCAGTGCTGGCTGACCGGCACCGCCGCAGAAGTGACACCGGTCGGCGAGATCGGGCCCTACGGCTTCGAGGTCGGCGCGCTCGCCCGGGAAATGGTCGAGAGCTACGAGAGCCTCGTTCGCAGCTGAGGGTCCGGCGGTAACGACTGGACGCTGCCGCCAAGGCTAAAGCTCAAGGTCCGGATCAAACCGAGGCGGCACCGTTGCGCAAGAGCGCGGTGCTGGCCTGGACGTGGCTGTTGAGTTCGCTGATCCGGGCCAGCCGCTCCTCGATGCCGTCCTGGCTTGCGTCCAGTTGATCGACGATTCCCACGAGGGTTTCGCCCGACTTCGACAGGGTCGCGCTCTCGATCTTGCACATCATTCGGGTCGAGCTCAGGCCGGTGATGTAGCGCTTCATGTCGAGAACGCTGCGAGACAGGCGGGCGGCCTCGTAGCCCGTGCGCTTGAGTTCGTCGGACGACCGAAGCTGATAGGCGCGGCTCTGATCGGCAAGGAGCCGACGGCGGGATCCGTCGCCTTCCTGCGCGACGGCCTCGACCTCGGCGAGATAGCTCTGCTGCATCTCCGACATTAGGCCGGCGATGGCGTAGTGGAAAAGTCCGCTGACGATGGCATCGCGGATGCGGGAAAAGGCGCTGTCTTGCCCGTGGATGAAGGTACGGACCCACGCGGACATCTCGTCGGACATGGAGCCGTAGTTGACGGAGATCGCGCTGATCGGCCCGCCCGCGGCTTCGAGCCGCGACGCCAGGATTCGCATGTTGAGCGGAATGGTCCGGATCGCCTCGAAGGCCGTCATCATCGCCTCGGACTCCATCTCCACCTCGTGGATGGCACGGGACATCGAAAGGAACCGCTCAAGTCGGAGGTCCTTCGGCCGCCGCAGCTCGGCGCTGCGGGCGATGAGCTCTGCCGCCAGCGACTCCGCCTCGAAGGAGTCGTAGCCGCTGAAGCCGGCGTCGCGGATCGCGGCGAGGAGTTCGTCACGGCTCTGCTCCGGGCCGATGCCGTCCGCCGTTTCGCGCTGCCGCTGGGCGGCGTAGATCTTCTCGATCCGGGCGAGTGTCGGGCTGCTGGGCTTCAGGCGGACGGAGAGATAGCCCCCCTCGACCGGCGTCATGACCGCGAAGACCCAGTAGTGGCGCCCGTCCTTCGAGCGATTCTTGACATAGGCGGCGACAGGTTCGCCCGCCTTCAGCCTGTCCCAGGCGAACTGGAAGACAGCGCGGGGCATGTCCGGGTGGCGCACCAGCTTGTGCGGCGCGCCGATCAGCTCGTCCTCCGGAAAGCCGGAGACGCGGACGAAGACGGTATTGCCGGCCTGGATCACCCCCCGTTCATCGGTTCGGGAGAAGAAGAGTTCATCGATCCCGAAGGGCACCTCTTCAATTCCGAGCCGGGGCCGGTCGAGGATGGTTTCCCCTGTGTCGTTCATGATCCGCTCCGCCTGTGCAGCCCGGACACTCTCCCCCGAAGAGGTTTCAAATTCCTGAAGGACGGCGCAGAATCGGGCTCGGGAGGACCATCAAAGATGTCAGCACAGTCGATATTCTCGCTGCAGGGCCGGACGGCGCTGGTGACCGGATCTTCGCAGGGGATCGGAGAATCACTCGCCAGGGGGCTGGCGGAGGCCGGCGCCCGGGTCGTGCTGAACGGCCGCCGGATGGAGGCGCTGGAGACCGCCGCCGAGGTCCTCCGGGCCGATGGACACGAGGTGGATCTGCTGTCCTTCGACGTGACCGACGCGGAGGCGGTCCGCGCCGCGATCGACGGTTACGAGGCGGAGAGCGGCCCGATCGACATCCTCGTGAACAACGCCGGCATGCAGCACCGGGCGCCGCTCGAGGACTTCCCCGCCGAGGCCTTCGAAAGGCTGATGCGGACCAACGTGACATCGGTGTTCCAGGTCGCGCAGGCGGTCGCGCGACACATGATCCCGCGGGGTCGCGGCAAGATCGTGAACATCGCCTCCATCCAGTCGGCTCTCGCGCGGAAGACCATTGCCCCCTACACCGCGTCGAAGGGTGGGGTGTCGAACCTGACGAAGGGCATGGCCGCGGACTGGGCGGGATACGGGATCCAGGCCAATGCGATCGCGCCAGGCTACTTCGATACGCCGCTCAACGCGGCGCTCGTCGCGGACCCCGAGTTCACGGGCTGGATCGAGAAGCGCACCCCGGCCGGGCGCTGGGGTCAGCTACCCGAGCTTCGGGGTGCCTGTGTCTTTCTGGCCTCCGATGCATCGTCCTACGTGAACGGACAGACGCTCTTCGTCGACGGAGGCATGTCGGTGACGCTCTAGGCGGACATCCCGCGGTCGATCCGCAGGAACCGCTTGAGACGGCTGGCGCCGTCGCCGCGGCTGCGGCGTTGCAGGTTCACCGTCTTGGCGTCGGGGCGTGCGGCGCGTTCCAGCTTGAGAAAGCGGCCCAAGCGGCCGTTGGTCGTGTCTTTCGGTTGGTCGATGATGTGCTTTGTCATGGCGAATCCTCCCGAATTGCCGGTTGCACGATAGTGTAACACGTCGGTCGCCGACGGTGTTCCACCTTGCGGGGCGACGCAGGACTGTCCTAGGTGCCGCGTCATGTTCACCGTTGCCGCCCTCTATCGGTTCACGCCGTTCGACGATCCCGGCGCCCTCAAGGGCCCGCTGGCCGCCTGCGCCTGCGCGGCGGGGGTCAAGGGCACGCTGCTGCTGGCGCCGGAGGGGATCAACGGCACCATCGCGGGGACGCGGGAGGGGATCGACCGGGTGCTTGCGCATATCCGGGAACTGCCCGGCTGCGCCGACCTCGAGTGGAAAGAGAGCACGGCGCGGGACATGCCCTTCGGCAAGCTCAAGGTCCGGCTGAAGCGGGAGATCGTGACGATGGGCCGGGCCGAGGTCGATCCGCGCCGGGCCGTCGGGCGGTACGTTCCGCCGGGGGAGTGGAACGCGTTGATCTCCGCGCCCGACGTCGCGGTGATCGACACCCGCAACGGCTACGAGGTCGCCATCGGCAGCTTCGAGAATGCAGTCGACCCGAAGACCGAGTCCTTCGGCGACTTCCCGGACTGGTGGGAGGCCAACCGAGACCGGTTCGAAGGAAAGCGGATCGCGATGTTCTGCACCGGGGGCATCCGCTGCGAGAAATCGACCAACTGGCTGATCCAGCAGGGGGTGGAGGAGGTCTATCACCTTCAGGGCGGCATCCTGAAATACCTGGAGGACGTGCCGGAGGATGAAAGCCTCTGGCACGGCGACTGCTTCGTCTTCGACGAGCGGGTCTCGGTCGGGCACGGCCTGCGCGAGGGGCCGCACCTGCTGTGCCGGGCGTGCCGGAGGCCGATCACGCCCGAGACGGTCGACGACCCCGACTACGAGGAGGGCGTCTCTTGCCCGGCCTGCCTGGGCGAGACGAGCGAGGCGGACAAGCAGCGCTTTCGCGAAAGGCAGAAGCAGATCGCGCTGGCGAAGGCCCGCGGCGCGCGGCACCTGGGCTAGCCGCGCCGGCGCTCCGCCATCCAGGCGTCGAGACGCGCGACCTGCGCGTCCGTCATCCGCAAACCCAGCTTGGACCGGCGCCATACCACGTCGTCGGCGGTCCGGGCGAACTCCCGGTCCATGAGCCAGGCGACTTCCTGCGCGGTGAGCGTCCCGCCGAAATCCTCGCCCATGTCCTCTTCCGTGCGGACACCCTCCAGCACCTTCCAGGCGTGGGTGCCATAGGCGCGGATCATGCGGCGGCAGGCATAGGGCGAGAGGAACGGAAACTCTTTCTGCAGCCGGTCCATGAGTTTGCCCACGTCGGCGACGGCGAACCCGCCGCCGGGCAGCGGACGGTCGGCGGTCCAGTCGCCGGACAGACCGGGAAAGGCCGGCGCCATCTTGGCCAGCGCCCCTTCGGCGAGCTTGCGGTAGGTGGTGATCTTGCCGCCAAAGACGTTGAGCAGCGGAGCGCCGCCGGTATTATCGACCTTCAGCGTGTAGTCCCGAGTGGTCGCCGTCGCCGATTGCGCCCCGTCGTTGTAGAGCGGGCGGACGCCCGAATAGCTCCAGACGATGTCCTCCTCGGTGACCGGAGTCCTCAGGTAGGCGTTGACGAAGTCGAGCATGTAGCGCCGCTCTTCCGGGGTGCATTCCGGCGGCGTGTCCGGGTCGGCGTGCTCTTGGTCGGTCGTGCCGATGAGGGTGAAATCCTCCTCGTAGGGGATGGCGAACATGATCCGCCCGTCCTCGCCCTGGAAGAAATAGCACTTGTCGTGGTCGAAGAGGCGCCGCGTGACGATGTGCGACCCCCGGACCAGCCGCACGCCCTCCGTCGAGTTGCTGTGCACCGTCTGCCGGATGATCTCGCCGACCCAGGGCCCGCCCGCGTTCACCAGAAGTCGGGCGCGGTGCGTGCGCGTCTCTCCGGTATCGGTGTCGGTGACGGTCACGTGCCAGACACCCTCCTCGCGCCGCGCCTCGTCCACGCGGGTCCGGGTCAGGACCTGCGCGCCGTGGTCCTCGGCATCGCGGGCGTTCAGGACGACGAGCCGCGAGTCCTCGACCCAGCAGTCGCTGTACTCGTAGGCGCGTTCGAACTTGTCCTTGAGGGGAGCGCCCTCCGGCGCGTTCCGCAGGTCGACGGTGCGCGTGCCCGGGAGGATGTCCCGCCCGCCGAGGTTGTCATAGAGGAAGAGACCCAGCCGGATCACCCAGGCGGGCCGCCTGTCCTTGGTCCAGGGCATGACGGTGTTGAGGATCTTCGAGGTCGGCGTCGCACCTTCGAAGCGCATATCCTCGTGGTAGGGCAGCACGAAGCGAAGAGGCCAGGAGATATGCGGCATCGCACGCAGAAGGGTCTCGCGCTCGATCAGGGCTTTCCGGACGAGCCCCACCTCGAAGTACTCCAGGTAGCGCAGCCCGCCGTGGAAGAGCTTGGTCGAGGCGGAAGAGGTCGCCGAGCCGAGGTCGTTCATCTCGGCCAGGGTGACCGTGAGCCCGCGTCCCGCCGCATCTCGGGCGATACCGCAGCCATTGATGCCGCCGCCGATGATGAAGACGTCCCGAATGTCCTCAGCCATGTCGTCCCCTCGTTTCGCGTCCCGACCTAGACCGACCGGACCATGACTTAAAGCCTTTGCGGCGGGATGACGCGCGGACTTGACCTCGACCGCCGGGGCGCGCCCTGCTGCGGGTCATGCGCCCCGCCCTCGCCCTTCTCGCGATCCTCCTGTCGCTGCTGGTGCTCGAATCCGCGCGTCACGGCGTGGTGCAAGAGCGCTGGCAGGTCGGAGAGACGCCTGTGACGACCTGGGCCGAGCCGGACGCCGAGGGCCCCCATGTCGTCGTGGCACACGGCTTCGCCGGGTCGCGGCAGATGATGCAGGGCTATGCCCTGCCCCTCGCGCGGGCCGGGTACCGCGTCCACGTCTTCGACTTCGAGGGTCACGGGAGAAACCCGGTTCCGATGTCGGGCGACGTGACCGCGATCAACGGCACCACGCGGCGGCTCATCGACCAGACCGGCCGCGTGATCGATGCGCTCGGAGCCGGGCGGCCGGTCGCCCTGCTGGGGCATTCGATGGCGACCGACGTCCTGGCTCGCCTCGCCGCGCAACGGGGGGATATCGGCCCGGTCGTGCTGGTCTCCGCCTACTCGGACGCGGTCACGCCCGAAACCCCGCAGAGACTTCTGCTCGTCACCGGCGCCTGGGAGGTCGGGCTGCGGGACTTCGCGCTCGAGGTACTGCAGCAGGTAGATCCCGAGGCGGAGGAAGGCGAAACCGCGCGGAGCGGAGATGTGGTGCGGCGGGCCGTGGCGGCGCCCTTCTCCGAACACGTCTCGGTGCTTCACAGCCGGGTCGGGCGACGGGAGGCCGTGAGCTGGCTGGACGCGGCCTACGGGCGGGATTCCGCGGTGACGATCCGGCCGACGGGCTGGGCCATTCTCGGCCTTCTCGCGGGGATCGTGATGCTGTTCCCCAGCGCCGTCCGGAGGCTTCCGGAGCGCCCCGTCGCAACGGCCGGACTGAGCCGTCGGCAGGTCGCGGTCGCCGCGATTGCCCCGGCCCTTCTAGCCCCCGCCGTCGCGGTTCCGCTCGACCCGGGACTGCTGCCGGTGCTCGTGGCCGATTACCTCGCCCTGCACCTTGCGGTATTTGGGCTCGCGCAACTTCTGCTGCTCCGGCTTTGGCGCGTGCGCCTGGGCCCGTTCGATCCTGCTGCGCTAGGACTGTTGCTGGCGTGGTCCGCACTCTTCGGCCTGGCGCTCGACCGCTATGCCGCGAACTTTCTTCCCACGATGGAGCGGCTCTGGATCATCGCCGCCCTGCTGCCGGGGACGCTGCCCTTCATGCTGGCGGACGCCCGGCTGGGTCATGGCGCATCTGTCTGGCGACGCTCAGCTCTGCGTGGCGGCTTCCTGGCCTCGCTCGGGGTAGCCGTGGCACTGAACCCGGAAGAGCTCTTCTTCCTGGCGCTGATCGCGCCGGTCATCCTGCTCTTCTTCCTCGTCTTCGGGACGATGGGGCGGCAGGCCTCCCGCCGCTCCGGCCCTCTGGCACCGGGCGTCGCCCTCGCACTCGTGCTGGCCTGGTCCCTCGGCGTGAGCTTTCCGCTCTTCAACGCCTAGGGCTTCCGATGGGCGAGGATAGGCTCGAACTTCGTCTCCCGCTCCTCCAGTCGGCATCGGAGCCAGGCTCGGCGCCGGAGGCGCGTTCAGTCCTGTCTTTCGTCCTGGTCGTCGGGCTCGAAGATCTGGTCCATCCGATCCTCGGCATCCGTCCCGACCGCCACGATGAGCCGGTCGCCCTTCTTCAACTTGGTCTCCTCGGTGACGAGGAGATCGTCCTCCCCGCGCGTGACGGCGATGATGCGGGTGTTGGACGGCAGGTCGAGCTCGCCGACGGTCTGGTCCACGTGACGGGCGCAGACGTGATAGCCCAGCACGTCGAAGTCCTTGTGCACGCGAAGGTCAAGCGAAGGGTCGTCGTGGTCCTCCAGCGCCCGCACGATGGAGCGGGCCACCGTGGCGTGCGGCGTGATGAGATCGGCGAGCCCCAGTTCCTCGCAGACCGACATCAGTTCCCGCCGGACGATCTGGGGGACGACGCGCTCGAAGCCGACCGACTTGCCGACGAGTGCGGCGAGGATGTTCACGTCGTCCTCGTTGGTCAGCAGGACCAGCGCGTCCGCGTGATCGGCGAAGGCATCGCGCTGCACCGTCGGCAGCGAGCCGTCGCCCTCTATGAAACCGCAATCGAGCGTCTCGGAGAGCTCCTTGAGCCGATCCCCGTCGGTGTCGACCAGGACGACCTCGTGACCGGTTCCGGTCAGTTGCTCTGCGGTGGCGACGCCGAACCGCGACGCGCCGACGATGACGATGCGCATGGTATCAACTCCTTCTGAACCAGGTTCCGGGGGAGAGCGCCGCGATCAGCGCGAGAAATTCGAGCCGCCCGAGCAGCATGGCGGCGATGAGAACGGCCTTGAGCGGGCCGGAGAGATCGGGACCGGTCACACCGGAGGAGAGGCCGACCGTCGAAAGGGCGGAGGTCACGTCGAAGAGGGCCGACAGGGGCGCGACGCCGCCGATGAGAAAGGCGAGCCAGCAGCAGAAGGCGGTGACCGTGTAGAGGAAGATTGTCGCCGAGAGGACGATGACCTGCCGTTCGGTGATCGTGCGACCGCTGATGCGCATGGTCGTCACCGCCCGTTCGGGCGCGCGCAGGCGGCGGAGGGAGAACTGGACCGTCCGCAGAAGGATGAGCACCCGATCCAGCTTCAGGCCGCCGGCGGTGGAGCCGATGCCGCCGCCGACCACCATGCCCGCGAGGATGAGCGCCACGACGGGCGGCGCTTGCGACACGGTCGCGACGGAGAACCCGGCGGTCGTCGCGCCGCTGACGAAGTTGAGGACGGCATCGAGGACGATACCCTCCGGCCAGGCGAGCACGGCCGCCACGCAGGCTCCGCCGAGCGAGAACAGGATGACGGAGAGGGCATTCGTCTGCCTCAGTGCCGCCATGGGCCCACTTCGTTTCGCCACGACATAGGCCATGAGAGAGACGGCCGTGGACAGGCAGATGAGCATGGTCGCGATCTGGGCAGCCCGCGAATAGGAGGCCAGCGAGTCCGGCCGGGGCGTGAACCCGCCCGTCGAGACGGCCGTCAGGCCGACCACGAGGCCCTCCCACCAAGTGGGCAGAAGCAGGATGAGGATGCCGCAGGAGATGACGGTCAACACGATGTAGGCCGTAAGCAGGCTGCGGGCCTGGAGCCGGGTCGAGGTCAGGAGGTCCTTCTGCTCGATGCCGGCGCTGCCCATGCGCTGGCTCGGCCGGCCCGGCCCGAGGATGAGCGCGACGCCGGCGACAGCGATGGCGAAACCGCCCGCCCATTGCATCCAGGCCCGAAGGACATGACCCGCGAAGGGCCAGTCCATCGGGTCGTTCGCGACCGTCAGGCCGGTGGAGGTGATGGCCGAGACGCTCTCGAAGGCCGCATCCACCCAGGGCATCCCAAGCACCATGTAGGCGGGCGCGAGGGCCCCGGCGACGATCAGGAACATGAAGGACAACGTGGCGACCGCCTCGATCCCCCTCAGGTCGGGGGGCGGCCCGATCCACCGGGTCGCGATGATTGCCAGGATCGCCAGCAGAGTGGGCGCGCCGAGCGCGACCGTCATGTCCCAAGACTGTTCGGCGATGGCGACGCCAAGTGGCACCGCCGGCACCGCTCCCATCACGTGCGCCTGTGACAGCAGCCCCCGTCCCACGGCCCAGGGGCGGGCCCGCCAGGTGACACTTGCTTGTCCGGATCGGGCGGGCAGTTCGGCACCTCTCAGCTACCTTTCCCAACCTCATTCGACACACCGAGTTCCGATACGGCAAGGAACTCGCCTCTCCACCCCGGGTTGCGGTTGGGGACGAGGGGCTGTTCTAGGAGAGGAGCCCTCGGTTTGGGAAACGCGCAGTTCGATCTCGCCGTCATCGACTACGTCATTGTGCTGGTTTATTTTGCTGGGATCGTTGCGCACGGCGTCTACGTCTCTCGAAAGCAGAAGGGCGGCTCTGACGACTACTTCCTCGCGGGCCGCAGCCTGCCCTGGTACCTGATCGGCTTCTCCCTCTTCGCCTCCAACATGAGCGGGTCGAGCTTCGTCGGCCTGATGGGCGGCGCCTATTCAAACGGCGTGGTGATCTTCAACTACGAGTGGACGGCGACGCTCGTCCTCATCATCTTCGCTATCTTCATTCTGCCCTCCTACCTGCGCGCCAAGGTCTCGACCGTCCCCGAGTATCTCGAGCATCGCTACGACGTACGTTCGCGGCGCGCCTTCTCGCTCTTCACCATCCTGGCCATCATGTTCATCGACACCGCGGGCGCCCTCTACGCCGGGGGCCTCGTCATCTCGAACACGATCGGTGCGCTCAACCTGTGGTCCGCCATCGCGGTCCTGGCGCTGGTCGCGGGTCTTTACACCATTCTCGGCGGCCTTTCCGCGGTCGTCGTCACCGACACAGTACAGGCGATCCTGCTGATCGGCGGCGCTGCGGTCCTATTCTGGCTCGGCCTGAACGAGATCGGCGGCTGGCAGGAGCTTTTCGTCGGCGTGGATGAAAGCAAGACGCGGCTCATCCTGCCGGCCGACGACGACTTCCTTCCCTGGACCGGCCTTTGGGGCGTGGTGCTGCTCGGCTTCTACTACTGGACGATCAACCAATTCGTGGTGCAGCGCACGCTCGGCGCGAAGTCCCTGCGCGAGGGACAGGTCGGGGCCTTCTTCG
Organism: Histidinibacterium aquaticum; assembly: GCF_008710275.1. GTDB lineage: Bacteria > Pseudomonadota > Alphaproteobacteria > Rhodobacterales > Rhodobacteraceae > Oceanicola > Oceanicola aquaticus. The sequence goes on along the minus strand of NZ_VYQE01000004.1, from coordinate 359,640 downwards.
CGGGCTTCCTGAAGCTGCCCAACATCTTTCTCATGGTGCTGCCCGGCCTCATCGCCCTCAAGCTCTACCCCGACCTCGAGACGCCGGACCTCGCCTTCCCGACGCTGGCCTTCGAGCTGATGCCCATCGGCGTGCGCGGTCTCATCATGGCGGCGCTGATCGCGGCGATCATGTCCTCGCTCGACTCCGCGCTGAACTCGGCCTCGACCCTCGTGGTCAAGGACTTCGTCCAGCCGTTCAAGCCGGAGCTCAAGGAAGAGCGCCTGGTCTGGCTCGGCCGCATCGTGACCGGCCTCGTCATGGTCTTCGGCGCGGTCTACTCACCCTTCATCGGGTCGTTCGAGAGCCTGTTCTCCTACTTCCAGTCCTCGCTGAGCTACATCATCCCGCCCATCGTGGTGGTCTACGTACTCGGCATCTTCGTGCCTTGGCTGAACGGCAACGGTGCATTCGTCACGATCCTGCTCGGGCTGGTCATCGGCATCCCGCTGTTCCTCCTCAAGGAGGTGACCGGTATCTGGGAGAGCTGGGGGCTGCCGGCGATTCACTACACGATCATGTCCACGATCATGATGTTCATCGGCATCGTGCTGCACTTGGGCATATCCGCGATGACCCGCCGGAAGGAAAAGGAAGAGATCGACGAGCTGGTCTGGAAGGCCTCCGAAGCGAAGGAAATCTTCACGACGCTGGAGCGGCCGATCTACACCGACCGGACGCTCTGGGCCGGCGCCCTCACCGTGGCTACAGTCGGCTTCCTGATCTGGTTCTGGTAGCCCGTGGAGCAGCTGAACGTCCTCCAATCCGGATGGAGCGGGCTGCCCAGGATCGTCGAGCCTCTGCTGGCTATCGGCCTGGCGATCCTGGCCGCGCTGATCATCCACCGGGCGCTCTTCATGGTCACGGAGCGGTGGCTGCGCGACCATGAAACGCTGCTCGCCGGGCTGATCCGGCGCAGCCGTCGTCCGCTTCGGCTGGTCGCCGTGCTCATCGCCCTCGCCGTCATCGTCCCGCAAATCCAACTGCCCGGCGGGTTCGAGAGGGTCATCGGCAGGGTGGCGACGATCCTGAGCATCATCGTGGTCGGCTGGACCGTGATCCTCCTGACCGACCATTTCGCGGCCCGCTCGGTCCGGCGCTACAGGATCGACACCGAGGACAACCTCGCCGCCCGCAAATATCTCACACAGCTGCGGATCCTAAAGCGGGCGGTGCAGATCATCGCGGTCCTCGTGACCGTCGCCGCCGCCCTGCTGACTTTCGAGAGCGTGCGCCGCTACGGTGTCTCGCTGCTCGCCTCCGCCGGTGCGGCGGGCCTGATCCTGGGCCTTGCGGCGCGTCCGGTGCTGTCGAACCTCATCGCGGGCATCCAGATCGCCCTGACCCAGCCGATCCGGCTGGAAGACGTGGTGATCGTCGAAGGCGAATGGGGGTGGATCGAGGAAATCTTCGCAACTTACGTGGTCGTCCGCCTCTGGGACTGGCGTCGCATGGTCGTGCCGATCAGCTATTTCATCGAGGAGCCGTTCCAGAACTGGACGCGCGAGGGGTCCTCTATCCTGGGCTCGGTCTACTGGTACCTGGACTACACGATGCCGGTCGACGAGATGCGCGAGAAGCTCGACGAGTTCATCGCCGAGAGCCCCTACTGGGACGGGCAGGCGAAGGTGCTGCAGGTGGTCGACACCGACAAGGACACGATGCACCTGCGGGCGCTGATGTCCTCGCGCACCGCGCCGCTCAATTGGGACATGCGCTGCGAGATCCGGGAGAAGATGATCGACTGGATGCAGAAGACCCACCCCGAGGCGCTCCCCCGCCTGCGCGGGGAGCTCACGGTCGAGGCCACGGGCATGGCGGGCAATCCGAAGGACCGCCCGCCGGCAAAATCACGTCAGAGCTGAATCGAGCCCACGGAACCGCCGTCGACCCGCCAGTTGGATCCGGTGACGAAGGAGGCCCGCTCCGAGCAGAGAAGCGCGATGGCCGGGGCCACTTCCTCGGGCTTGCCGCGGCGCTTGAGGGCAAGGTAGGGCCGGTCGCTCTCGAGAAATCCCTCGATCGCCTCGTCTCGGGACGTGCCCTCGGCCTCGGCCTTGGTGTCCATCATGTAGTCGGTCATCGGCGTCTCGATGAAGGCCGGTGCCACGCAGTTCACCAGCAGCCCCTTGCCCGAGTGCGCCATCGCGACGGACTTGGCGAAGGACAGGAGCCCTGTCTTGGCGACGTTGTAGACCGTCTCGTCCGGGTAGGGCTGGGCGGCGTTCTCGGAGGTGACGAAGACCATCCGGCCCCAGCCGCGCGAGATCATGCCCGGGGCAACGAGCCGGGTCAGCCGGACGGCCGACATGAAGTCGGTATGCCAGGCGTGGTCCCAGTCCTCGTCGGACATCTTGATCGGGTCGCCCTTTGCGCCGGTCACCCCGGCGGCGTGGACGAAAATGTCGAAGTCATGCCCGACCTTGCCGATCAGCGTCTCGGCCCCCTTCGTCGAGGAGAGGTCCGCCGCCACGCAGGTTGCGTCGAGCTCCTTGGAGACCTCGGCCAGCGTCTCGTCGTCCTTGTCGGTGAGGGTGAGCCGCGCGCCTTCGGCGGCCAACAGCCGGGCGGTGCACCGACCGATGCCGCCGCCGGCGCCCGTGATCAGGGCGCTCTTTCCGTTCAATCCAAGCTCCATGAGCCACTCCGTCATCTGGTGTCGCGGCTCAACAGGCGGCGTACCGGCGGGTTCCGCGCCGGCACGCGGCTCAGAAGCTGGTCCGAGCCCGCGCGCCCTCGGCGGCGCCCTTCACGGCGCGCGTCGCCCGATTGCTGATCTGTTCGGCCTCGTCCTTCAGACTCTGGTCCAGGCGCTTGCTCAGCGCCTTGCGGTCCTTGCGCTTGCGGATCTGGATCGTGTTGGTCTCCTGCGGCAGAAACGCGCGGTCTCCGTCGACGCGTCTGACCCAGAAGGTCTGCTTGCCCGCCACGAGGTAGCCGTCATGGCTGCCCTCCGCCGCCAGCGTGAAGGTGACGGTATCCACGTCGTCGGACCGGCCGGGCAGACCGACTTCATCCAGGGCGCGGTCGAGCAGGCGACCCATGGCGCCGAGGTCCCGGTACTCCGCCGTCTTGAGCGGGCCCTGCCGGGTCTGCTTGACACCCTTGTCCTCCTCGTCGCTCTCGTCCTGCAGACCCTCGGTGATGATCGCCCGTTTCTCCGATCCGTCGTTGAAGCACAGGTCCGCCATGAAGGCGCAGACGTTGATCGGCTCGGCCCCCATGTTGCCGACGAGCAGATGAGCCCGGTCACGGTTGCCGGCCACCCGGTTGATGAGGATGTTCGACTTCCGCTGCCGCCGGAAGCTGGTGATGAAGATCTGCAGGTAGGCGATCCAGACGAGCGCCGTCAGGACCTGCACGATCAGCGTCAGCGGTCCGGAGTTGTTCGAGATCCACTCGAGCATTTTGGCCCCACCTGTTCATTTCACTCGGACACGACCGCGTTGCCGCGGTGCAGGGGCCGAACAGCCCCGGCCGGCCCGAGTTCCACTGGCCGTGTCGGATGACATCAGCCAGCCTTGTCAGTTCAGGACCCGACGGGCGTCTGCCTGTTGGCGTACCGAGCCACGGCGAGCCCGATCGTCCCGACGAAGAGCAGTCCGCCGACGACCCACATGAGTCCTCCGGCCAGCGCCTGGTCGCCCAGCGCGCTCATCCCGTAGGGCGCCGTGGTGAGTTCGTGCCAGGCGTGCCAAGGCTCGGGCGAGAGGACCAGCAGCACCGAATAGGCCGTCATCTGCGCGGCGGTGAAGGCCGCGGCGAGGAAGCTCTCGAAGGGACGGTCGGCCCCCAGCGAGCGCCAGAAGAGCACCGAAGAGATGAAGAGGCTGAGGTGCATGCTCCAGTACGTCAGATCGGAGGCCAGGGTTCCCGCGTAGGGCGCGGGCGCGTGCCAGACCCAGAAGAGCGCGGCGAAGAAGGCGGCCGTGACCAGCGGCGTGAGCCGGGGGAGGGGAACCGAGGAGGCGATGAGCGGCGCCACCACCAGCGTCAGCAGGAGATGCTGGCCCACCCGTGCCGAGAACAGGGCCATCGACAGGGCGCAGAGCGGCGAGACGAAGAGCAGCACGGTCAATCCCCAGCCGACCAGGAACCGGCCGCGCCGGTGGGCGGTCCAGAGCCCGACGACCAGGAAAGCCGCGAGGCCGAGGAGCAGGGCCGGATCGAAGGTCCAGCGGGTCAGGAGCTCGACGGGTGCCGGCGGCGTGCCGCAGAAGGGAACGTACTCCATGTCAGCCTCCGCAGGTGGGGAAGGTGAAGAGAAAGGCGGTATCGAACAGTATCGCCACGACCGAGATCACGGCGAGCCAGATCGTGGCGGGCACGAGAGGGCGCTCGGGGATCCGCCGGAGGAAGAACGCGGGCAGGATCGCGGCCAGCACGAGGATCGCCGTGCCCACCCCGGCGATGATCCAGGAGCTTGCCGGATCCAGCAGCGCCCGCGGCGCGCACTGGGCGGAGATGACCGAATAAATCAGCACGAAGTGGATCGCCCAGGCCGTAGGCGGTCCGGCGATTGCGAGGAGCTGTGTCCGGCGTCCGTTCATCCGACACCTCCCAGGGCGCAGGCCAGCAGCAGCCCTGCCGCGGCGATGGTCATGAGACCCGTGCCCTTGGCGAACCCGGCAAGCTGGAAATCCGCCATGGCCTGACCGGGCTGCACCGCACTGGCGAGCTTGCGTGCCACGTTGAAGAGCGCCCAGAACACGACGGTCCCGAGCAAGGCCGCGACGAAACCGGACATCGCCCAGAGCACGGCCCCGAGCGCCGTTCCCCAGGGGTCGACCGGCAGGAGCGTCAGCCAGAAACCCCAGGCGGTCGCGGCAGCGAAAGCGGCGGTCAGGACGCCGAGACCCGCCGCCCCGGCAAAACGGCTCGCCATGGCGGCGTTCCGCGCGGCCACTGCGAAGAGCGCGACGAGCAGCCCCCCTGCCCCGGTCAGTGCGGCCCAGAGCTGGACCGGGCGGGCCGTGGCGTCAGCGAACTCGGGCTGCGTGTTCCAGAGGAAAAGTCCCCCGAAGACCACCGACCCGAAGAGGGCGAAGAGGATCAGCAGGGTGCCGATGAGGCCGACGTGCATATGGCTCCTGCGGTCGATGGCATTCACCGGGAGCCTGTGGCCCAGTCCGGCGAACCGGGTGACGCCGCTGTCCGAGGGCTCCCACCCCCAGAGCGCGAAGCCGAGGAGCGCCCCTACCGCCCCGACGGCGCAGAGCCAGTAGGCGGAGGCGAGGGTTGCGCCGAAGAGGATCGCGACCATCACCGCCGAGAACATCGGGATCCATGTCGGGTGCGGCAGGCGCAGAATCTGGATCGGTTCCCCGGTCACCGGGTCGCAGCCGACCGTCTCGCGCCGGCCGTCGGTCATCACGTTCAGGATGCCCTCCACGGTGGGCGCCTCCCGATCGTTGAGCTCGGGCTGGTCCCAGAGCGGCTCGCGGCTCGTCACCGGCGGGATCGCGTGGAAATTGAAGCCCGGTGTCACGGTCGGATAGAGCCACTCGAGCGTGCCCGCGCCCCAGGGGTTCCGCCCGGCCGGCGGGCCGCTCCGGCGGTGCCGCAGGAAGTCGACGATGAAGAGCAGCACCCCGGCGGCGAGGACGTAACTGCCCAGCGTTGAGATCAGGTTCAGCCGGTCCCAGCCGATGCCCTCCGGGTAGGTCGAGATGCGCCGCGGCATCCCCCTGAGCCCCGTCAGGTGCATCGTGAAGAAGGTCACGTTGAAGCCGATGAACATCAGCCAGAAGACCCACTTGCCGAGGGTCTCCGACATCATCCGCCCGGTGAAGTGCGGCGCCCAGTAGTAGAAGGCCCCGAAGAGCGGGAAGACCATGCCGCCGATCAGCACGTAGTGCAGGTGCGCGACGACGAAGTAGCTGTCGTGGGCCTGCCAGTTGAATGGCACCGAGGCGAGCATGACCCCTGTCAGGCCGCCCAACACGAAGATGAAGAGAAAGCCCAGAACGAAGAGCATGGGGACGGTCAGTCGGGGTCGTCCCTGCGCCAAGGTGGCGATCCAGGCGAAGATCTGGATGCCGGTGGGCACCGCGACCATGGTCGAGGCCGCCGAGAAGAGCGAGAGCGACAGGATGGGCAAGCCCGTCGCGAACATGTGGTGTGCCCAGAGGCCGAAGGAAATGAAGCCCATCGAGACGACGGCCGCGACGACGAAACCGTAGCCGAAGAGCGGCTTGCCGACGAAGGTCGGCAGAATGGTCGAGACCATGCCGGCCGCCGGCAGGAAGATGATGTAGACCTCGGGGTGACCGAAGAGCCAGAAGAGATGCTGCCAGAGAAGCGGGTCGCCGCCCAGCGCGGGGTCGAAGAACGGCAGGCCGAGCAGGCGCTGCGTCTCCAGCAGGATCGAGCCCATGATCAGAGGCGGGAAGCCGATGGCGATCATGAAGGCGGTGATCAGGATGTACCAGGCGAAGACCGGCATCTTGGTCAGCGACATCCCCGGCGCGCGGGCGCAGAGGATCGCGGCGATGAGCTCGACCGCCGCGGTGACCGAGGCGATCTCGGCGAAGGTGATCCCGATCAGCCAGAAGTCGGCGGAGAGCCCGGGCGTGTACTCGGAGGTCGACAGCGGCGTGTACATGAACCAGCCGCCCGCCGGCGCCGCGTCGAAGATGAACGACGACAGGACGATAATGCCACCCAGCAGGTAGCAGTAGTACCCGAACTGCCCGAGACGCGGGAAGATCAGGTCCCGTGCGCCCAGCATCAGCGGGATGAGGTAGACCGCGAAGCCCTCCAGGATCGGGATCGCGAAGAGGAACATCATCAGCGACCCGTGCATCGTGAAGACCTGGTTGTAGGTCTCGGCATCTAGGAAGGTGTTGCCCGGCACGATGAGCTGGGTCCGCACGAGAAGCGCGAGGAACCCGGCGATCAGGAAGAAGATGAAACCGGTCGCGATGAAGCGCTTGCCGACGACCCGGTGACTGACGGAGGACAGCACCTTGAGTCCCGGCGGCTGCGCCCAGACCTCCTCGAAGCTCTTGTGGGGCTCTCCCTTGCGTGCGCCGGGATAGTCCCGCATTTCGTCGAGGACAGTCATTGCGACAGGCTCTCCAGGTAGGCTGCGACGGCCCGAAGATCCGGACCGCTGAGGTGGTTGTAGGAGGGCATCTCGGCGCCGGGCTTCATATCCTGAACGTCGGAGATCCAGCCCGCGAGGTTCCCGAGGTTCATCTCCCACATCCCGGCCCCGAGGCTCGCCCGGCCGCCGACGCGCGTGAGGTCGGGGCCGATCTGCGCCCCCTCGGCGACGCCGCGAATGGTATGGCAGGCGGGGCATCCCGCCTCGACGAAGACCTCCTGCCCCTGCCGTTCCTGCGGGCGAACCGGATCGCGCGCCTCGCCCTGCAGGTTGCCGAGGAAGGTCGCGAAGGCCTCGGGCTCCAGCGCCACGGCCTCGAAGGACATCAGCGGGTGCGAGAGGCCGCAGAACTCGGCGCACTGGCCGCGATAGCGGCCGACCTCGGTAGCGGTGACAGTGAGCTCGTTCACCCGGCCCGGGATCATGTCCATCTTGCCGGCGATCGAGGGCACCCAGAAGGAGTGGATCACGTCATCGGACTTGAGCCGCAGGGTGACGGGCCGCCCCACGGGCAGGAAGACCTCGTTGGCGTCACGCAGGGCGACGCCCTCGGGGTCGTAGACCACGTCCCACCAGTACTGGTGGCCGGTCACCTCGATGACCAGCTCCTCGTCCTGGGGTCCGGCGATGGCGCGCAGGGCGAAGGTCGAGAGGGCGAAGAGCACGGCGAGCGTCACGATCGGGAAGATCACGCCGCCGCCCACGATCCACCACGTCCGGCCACCGCCGTCGCTGCGCCAGGCCGACGCGATGGCCCAGAGGACGAAAAGGAAGATGACGCCGCCGGCTATGGTCATCAGGACCGTAAGCCAGAGCGCCCACTCGGCGTTCTGGCCGGCAGCGACGAGGGCCGACTGGGCGCCGAATTCGCCGAGCTCGGAGTTCATCGATCAGTCCCCAGGGTATAGAGATAGGCGGCCATGTGTTCGGCCTCCGGCTCGGTCACACCGAGGTCGGGCATGGCGGTGTCGGGCGCGTAGATCGTCGGATCGATGAGCCAGCGGACAAGGTCTCCGGGCTCGTTGGGAAGCACGCCACCGACGTAGGCCCGGTCCGCGAAGCCCGCGAGACGCGGGCCAACGCTCCCGTTCGCCCATGCGATGCCTGGGATCGTGTGGCAGGCGCCGCAGCCGTAATCCGCGATGAGCCGGGCACCCGTTTCTGCGTCGCCATTCAGCACCTGGTGCCGGGCGTCCTGCCAGTCCGGCCTGTTATCGGACTGAGCCCGCCGCCAATCGTTGAACGCGGCGAGCCGGTCGTTCCAGTCCGCGAAAATCTCGCCGACCGGATCCTCGTGCCCCGGCCGGGCGACGGCCCAGTGGGCCACCGCGACCGATGCGCCGAAGGCAAAGATCAGAGCCAGAAAGATCCCCAGTCGCCGCATCATTCCTTAATCGACGTCGGAGAGCAGGTCGCTGGTTTCCGTCTCGATCTCGGCAACCTCGCCATCGTCCATCGGCGCAGGCGGCGTGACGCTTTCGAGACCGGGCCGAACCCGCGCGTAGTAGGCGGAGACGGCGCGCATGTCCTCGTCGGTCATCTTGGAGGCGATGGTCTCCATCACGCCCATGGCGTCGTTCTGGCGCGTGCCTTCCCGCCAAAGCTGGAGCTGGTGGCTCATGTACTCCGCGTATTGTCCGGCGAGGTAGGGCACGGAGGGCGGATTGCCGGTACCGTTCGGCCCGTGGCAGTTGACGCAGCCCGGGATGCCTTGCTCGGCAGAGCCCACCGCCGCCAGCTGGCCGCCCCACTGGAGCTGATCGCCACTGATCGGGGCCGCGGCCTGCGGGCCGGGCCAGGGGGCTTCGACCACGGCGTAATAGGACGCGACCGCCTCGCGTTCGTCCTCGGTGAGGCGCTGGGCGATGCCGGTCATGATCCGGTTCGGGCGCGTGCCCTCGGCGTAGTCCTCGAGCTGCTTGTACATGTACCAGCCCGGAAGACCGGCGAGCCGCGGGAAGACCCCCGCGCCGTCGCCCTGTCCGTTGGCGCCGTGGCAGGTCACGCAGGCCATTCCGGAGCCGCCGTTCTCGGCGCCCCCCATGGCCACGAGACGCCCGAGTTCGAGCATGTCGTCCGAGGGTTCCTCGTCGATGGTCGCGTTGAACAGGGTGCTGTCGACGTTGAGCCGGGCCTCCAGTTCGTTGACGCGGGGGGCCTCGGACATGTCCTGGGCCGGGGCGGCGAGGGCCGCACCGAAGAGGACGGGCAGACCGAGAAGTACGGATTTGGTGGTCAGTCGCATGGGCTTTCCCTTCTCACGCGTCCATCAGCGGGCGGGGGTTCTGCAGGTAGTCGTTCTTGAGCGCGTCGATGGTCCAGTAGGCGAGCCCCATGAGCGGACCCGTCGGGTTGTAGCCGAGGTTCTGCGGGAAGAGGCAGGCGCCGAAGACGAAGACGTTGTGGTGGTCCCACATCTGGCCGTAGCGGTTCACCACGCTGGTCGAGGGATCGGTGCCCATGACCGCGCCGCCCGTGTTGTGCGTCGTCTGGTAGGGCACGATCGAGTAGTTGTCGCCCTCGGCGGCGCGGTTGACCGTCGAGACGGCGCGGACATTGTCCATGTTCCGCGCGATCTCCTCGGCCTTGCCGACAAGGTACTCGGACATGCGCCGGTCGTTCTCGGGGAAGTTGAAGGTCATCCGCAGGAGCGGCTGGCCGTAGTCGTCGGTATAGGTCGGGTCGAGGTCGAGGTAGTTGCCCTGAACCGGCATCGACGAGCCGTGGCAGACGATCCCGATGTGGTGCAGGTAGTTCTCGCGCACGGCCTGCTTCCACTCCGCGCCCCAGGAGGGGGTGCCCGGCGGCGTCGGCTGGTAGTTGATCGGACGGCCGTTCGTCTGGTTGGCCGAGATGTAGCCGCCACCGACGAAGCCGAGGTCGGTGTGGTCGAAGTTGTCGCCGTTGAAGTCGTCGATGGTCATGCCCATCGCGCCGGCGCCCATGAAGGGGTTGGACCAGACCTCGTCGTTGAAGAAGACGCCCGCCGCCGCGATGGTCTGGTAGGCGTAGTTGCGCCCGACCGTGCCTTCGCCCGTCTCCGGGTCGTAGGGCGTCCCGAGGCCCGAAACGAGCATCAGGTGCACGTTCCAGAGGGCGTAGGAATTCAGGCAGACCGTGTCGGCGGGCTGGAAGACCTCCTCGCCGTTCTGATCGAGGTAAGTCACGCCCGTCGCTGTCTGTCCGTCCTCGCTCTTTTCCACGCGCAGGACGTGGGAGCGGTAGCGGATCTCGATCGGGTCCTCCTCGGCGAAGGTGTCGTAGATGCAGATGATCGGATCGGCCTTGGCGAAGTAGCCGCAACCGAAGCGCTCGCAGAAGCCGCAGTAGGTGCAGGGATGCAGCTGTGCGCCGTAGGGGTTCTCGTAAGGCGCGGTCACGTTGGCCGAGGGCATCGGGAACGGGTGGTAGCCCATGCTCGCCGCGGTATCGCGGAAGATTTTCTGCGGCGGCGAATGCTTCATCGGCGGATTGGGGTACTCCGACGACCGCGGGCCCTCGAAGATATTGCCGGCATCGTTCTGCTCGCCGTTCACGTTGCCGGCCTGACCGGCGGTGCCGCAGACGCGCTCAAAGAAGTCGAAGTGCGGCTCGAGTTCCTCGTAACTCACGCCGTAGTCCTGCACCTGCATGCCGTCGAGGATCTCGGCCCCGTAGCGCTCGGTGTAGTGCGTGCGCATGTTCAGGTCGGAGGGCAGGGGCCGCCAGAGCTGACCGTTCCAGTGGATGCCCGCGCCGCCGAGCCCCTTGCCGGGAAGGAAGGAGCCGAGCCGCCGCATCGGCAGCGCCGTTTCTGACGTGTTGTTGCGGAACGACAGCGTCTTGGTCGGCGTGTCGATCATGTGGCCCTTGTGACGGGCGTACTTGAGCTCGTCATGCTCTTCGGGGCCGCCGAAATTCTCGGCATCGTGGCGGTAGTCCCCGCGTTCGAGGATCACGCAGCGCTGGCCTTCGGCCGAGAGCTCCTTGGCCACGGCGAGGCCGGTCCAGCCGGCGCCGACGATGACCACGTCGGTCTTGGGAAGCGTCCTGGCAGCCATCTCAGCCCTCCTCGGTACGGTTGGCGGGGCGGGCGGCGCCGGCGCTCGCCCCGAGCGAGGCGGAGCGGCGGGTCCCGGGGATGTGGGCGATGCCCATGGGCGGCTTCTCGTAGGGGACGTTCTGGTCCACGAACGAGAGGTAATAGGCGTGCGCACCGGGGAAGCCGATCATGTCCCAGGCGGCGTAGTCCTTGTTCCCGCCGTAGATCGGGTCGGCGAAGAAGCCCTCGTTCACGATCGAATGGAGCTCCTGGAAGAAGGCGGCGGCGCCGATGTCTTCGCCGAGGTCCATCTCGCCTTCAGAGAGACGGGTGATCAGGTCCTCGCGCCCGGCAGCGTCGAGGTCGGCGAGCGCCGTGCCCTCGGCCTCTTCGATGCGCGAGATCGCGGTGCGGAAGAGCTCCGCCGGCGTGTATGGCATCTGGTAGCCCTGCGAGTTCGTCGCGCCGTCCGGGAAGGGGCCCTTGAGGTAGAGCCCGTCGCCCTTACCCCAGGGAGAGGCGAGCTGGAGGTCGATGAAGTCGACGACGCCGACCTGGCTGGCGGACGGGTAATCATCCTCTGGAATCAGGACGTCCCCGGCTGCGGCGAGGAACCGGGCCTCGGCGTCGGTGAGATAGAACCAGGGGGTGCCTTCGAGATTGGCATAGGCATTCTGCGCGGCGGCGCGCCCCGGCGCGCCTGCGGCAAGACCCGAGGCGCCAAGACCAAGGAGAACTGCGCGGCGGGAAAACGATGCAGGCATCGGCTACTCCAGCATGTCGGACACGACTCTGGAACAGGCCCCCAAGCGACAGGTTCCGCTGTCAATTCAGCTTGACGCTGGGGCCGGAGGGATAACCCGCTGAATTAAATAAATAATTTATCTCAAATTTTCTTGAGCTCGAGGTGATCCGATCAGGGCTTCCGCTCGTATCCCCAGACCGCTGCCGTCTGGGGCGGAAGCTTGCCGTTCTCCAGTGGCCCGCTGGACAGCGCGGGTTCGCCGTAGTCGCCATCGACCGGGACCGTGTCCGAGAAATTGAACAGCGCGCGCCACCCCCGGCCATCCAAGAGGATGTCCAGCCGCAGGACATCGTTCTCCGACAGCGCTGCGAAGGTGTCGGGCCGCGACAGCCGCTCTTTGCGACGGAAGGCGATCGACCGGCGCGTGAACTGAAGCGGGCTTTCCGCGGCGGCTTCCTGGTGTTCGACGCTGTCGTGTTCCGCCCAGCGCATCGGGAGCCATGGCGTGCCGCTCGTGAAGCCCCATCCTGGCCCCTGCGAAGTCCAAGGGATCGGGACGCGTGCGCCCTCCCGCCCCGGTCCCTCTGGCCAGTAGAGCAGGTCGAAGGGGTCTGTCACTTCTTCCTGCCGCAGTTCCGGCTGGGGCAGGCCCAGTTCCTGACCCTGGTAGATGAGCAGGGGGCCGGGGAGCAGAGACAGGAGCAACTGGTAGAACCGCGCAGAGGCCCAGGAGCCGTCCCCATGGGCCGAGTTCGACCGGGGCTGGTCGTGAGACGAGAGCCACCACGTCAGCCTGCCCCAGCGGCCCTGTGCCGCCATCAAGGCATCGGCGATCTTCCCCGGGTCGGTGGCGGCCTCGGGGAGGTCGGTCGTGTAGACCGAGTCCAGCCGTCCCGGCTCGGTGAAATCGAGTGCGAGCTGAACCGACTTGTTGCCGGAGGTGCTCTCGCCCAACAGGAAGCAGGCCTCGCCGCCCCACTGCTTGATCTTCTCCATGTAGGCGGCGCCGTCCCCGGGGATCATGTCGTGCCGATGATCCTGGTAGGTGTAGGGGTTGTGGTTCGGGCCGCTGACCTTGTCGTGCACCTCGAAACTGGCGGGCGGGTTGTCGCGCAGGTTCTCGTCGTGGAGGTAGCTCGTCACCGCGTCCAGGCGGAAGGCATCGACGCCGCGGTCGAGCCAGAAGCGCAGGGTCTTGCGGTGGTCGTCCTGAACGTCCGGGTGACGCATGTCGAGGTTCGGCTGGCAGTCGAGAAACTGGTGCAGGTAGTACTGCCTACGTTCGTGCGACCAGGTCCATGCCGGCGGACCGAATTGCGAGAGCCAGTTGTTCGGCGCGGTCCCGTCCGGGTTCGGATCGCGGAACACGAACCACTGCGCCATCTTCTCGTTGCCCTCGAGCGCAGCCTCGAAGTTCACGTGCTTGTGGCTGACGTGATTGAGCACCTGGTCGATCATGACGCCAAGGCCCAGCTCGTGCGCCTTAGCGACGATCGCGTCGAAGTCCTCGATGGTGCCAAAGCGCGGGTCCACCGCCCGGTGATCGCAGACGTCGTAGCCGCCGTCGTCGAAGTCCGTGCAGTAGAACGGCGAAAGCCAGATGCCGTCGACGCCCAGCGAGGCGACATACTCGAGCCGGTCGAGGATACCCTGGAGATCGCCCTCGCCCGAGCCGGTCGTGTCCCGGAACGAGCGAGGGTAGATCTGGTAGATGACCGGGTCGTCAGGCAGCAACGACAACGCCGCCGTTCGGGTGCAGGGTCTGGCCGCTGAGGTAGTTGCCGTCGTCGGACGCCAGGAACAGGAAGCAGGTCGCGACTTCCCAAGGCTGACCGCAGCGGCCCATCGGGGTGCCCGCGCCGAATTCGTCGACCGAGGTCTCCATCGTGCCTGGGATGAAGGGGGTCCAGATCGGTCCCGGAGCGACGGAGTTCACCCGAATTCCCTTCGGCGTCAGCGCGTTGGCCATCGACCGGGCGAGCGCCAGCGTCGCGCCGCGCGAGGTCGAATAGGCCACGAGACTGTCGTTGCCTTTGAAGGCGTTGACCGAAGAGGTGTAGACCACCGAAGCGCCGGGCTTCAGGTGCGGGAGCGCCGCCTGCGTGACGAAGATGGGCGCCATGACGTTGCTGTCCATCGTCCGGCGCAACGTGTCCTCGGACAGGTCCTCGAGCCCCTGATCGAGGTACTGCTGTGCCGCGTTGATGATGAGCACGTCGAGCTGACCGAAATGGTCCACCGTGCGCTTCACGGTGTCGGTCGCGGTGGACTTGTCGCCGAGGTCTCCGCGCAGAAGCAGGGCCTCGCTGCCCTCGCGCTCCACCAGACGCTGGGTCTCTTCGGCATCGGTGTCCTCGTCGAGGTATGCGATGGCCACCTTGGCGCCTTCGCGGGCAAAGAGCACGGCCGTCGCGCGACCGATTCCGCTGTCGCCGCCGGTGATCAGGGCGACCTTGTCCTTGAGCTTGCCGGTGCCGGGGTGGCGCGGCTCGAAATCGGGCTTGGGCTCCATGCGATGCTCCGCGGCGGGCATGGGGTCCTGGTACTGTTCGGGATGATTGTCGTCGGCCATCTTGGTCTCCGTCAGGAAAGGGAGGGCTGGGCGCGCAGCCAGTCGAGCGCCTCGGCCTCGGTGTCGAAGGTCTTCGCGTTGACCGGCAGGAGCTTGCCCATGGTCTCGATCATGGACTCGGCGGCGTCGGGGGCGCCGGCGACCACGTAGTTCCGCACGTGGCGCAGCGACTTGAACCGGGCTTCGATCGCCTCGCGGCTGAGCGAGGCGCCGGGCTCGGAGGTCTCCGGGGTGTCGAAGACGAGCAGCATGTCGACCTCGTCGTGGCGGGCGAACCGGTCGATCATGTAGTCGGACATCTCGGTCATGTCCTCGCGCGTCACGCGCCGCACGATCCGGAAGCCGTAGGTCGCGGTGAGGCCGGTCTCGATCTCGGTCACGGCATTCGACTGAAACATGGCGCGCTCCTTGGTTGCCATGCCGAACGCCGGGCTCCGCCAGCTGTTCCCGTGGCCGGGGCCCATTAACCGCCGGTTGGGGAAAACCCGGTAAGCCGACGCGAAGAACTACGGACGGAAAGGCAACCGGTGACGACCCAGCGCAACTCGCAAGCGGCCAGCACGGCCCCGACGATCCCCGCCGCGGGCATCACCCGCGACCGGGACCAGTTCCTGCGTGAACTGGTGAGAGAGCTCGCGATCGTCCTCGAGGACACGGTTGGCCTAGAGGAGGCGGAGGGGTTCATTTCCACCGTCGGGAACCGGATCGGCCGAATGATGGACGCGGACTATCGTCGCGCCATGCAGGAGGACGAGCTTGCGATCGAGCAGGTCGCGCGGGTCCTCGTCGACCTCAAGGCACGGATCGAAGGCGGGTTCGAGATCGAGCGGATCACGCCTATGGCGATCTTCCTGCACAACACCCGCTGCCCGTTCGGCGCCTACGTGGAAGGGCGACACTCTCTCTGCATGATGACGTCGAGCGTCTTCGGACGCATCGCGGCGGCAAACCTCGGATACGCCCGGGTCGTGCTCGAAGAAACGATTGCGGCTGGTGACGGCGGGTGCCGCGTGGTCGTCCATCTCAAGGAAGGTGAAGGCGGCCGTGAATATTATTCCTGACGTTTCCCAGGCCGCGCTGCCCCTGGATGCTAGTTTGGCTTTCGATCACATGGACCGGGCCGCCCTTGTCGTCGATCCCGCCGGGAACGTCCTTGTCGCGAACCGCGCGGCCCGGAGGGTGCTCAGCCTCGAACCGGACGCCCTGCCCCTCCCCATCGAACGCCTGTTCAAAGGCCCGCGCGACCAACTGCTGGGAGACATCGTCGCCGCGGCCTCCGGGTCACGCCTCACGCTCCTGGCAGCCGGCGCGGCCAGGCGCACGCCATTCGGCTTCCGCGTCTCCCCTATCCGCGAAGACGCGCTCGTGAAGGGGTTCGTGCTGATCCAGACACCGGAGCCGGCCCCTTGGAAAACCATCGCCGACATGAGCGACCAGTTGCGCGAGGCGAACGCCCGCGCCGCTCACGAACGCCGGGCGAAGCTCGAGCTGAAGCGGCACAACCGCGCGCTGGAAAACTTCAGCCACGCCGCGGCGCACGACCTGAAGGCGCCTCTACGCAACATCTCCAGCGTGCTCGACCTGCTGGCGGAGGACTACGGCAAGCGTCTCGATGACGAGGCGCTGGACTACCTCTCGAAGGCGAGCGAGGGCGCACGGCGGCTCCAGTCGTTGATCGCCGCGCTCCTTGAACATGCCCGCTCAGGCGACGTCGCGCCGAAGCTCGGGGCGGAGTGCCTGGATACGGCGGTCGCGGCCGTCCGCGCCGACCTCGACCTCCTGCTCGAGGAAACAGGCGGCACGATCATCGTCGGCGAGACCCTGGGCGAGGTCGAAGCCGACCGCACCATGCTCGGACAGCTCCTGCAGAACCTGATCGGGAACGCCATCAAGTACCGCCATCCCGACCGACCGCCCGAAATCCGGATCGACCGCACCCATCAGACCCTCATCATTCGCGACAACGGCCGAGGGTTCGAACCCGAGCGCGCGGACAGCCTGTTCGAGCCCTTCGCGCGGCTGACCGTTTCATCGGGGATCGAGGGCAGCGGGATCGGCCTCGCAACCTGCCGCCGCATCTGCGACCGGCACGGTTGGACCATCGAGGCGGAGGGCCGGCCCGGAGAAGGCGCGATCTTCACGGTGGGCAACCTGCGCGTTCCGGTTGTCCCATCAGTTGCAACGCCTGGCCCCATGGACTAATCGCGTGTCACTCCACGGTGACCGGAGCGGTGCGGATGGCCAATCACCTCTACCAGAACGATCTGCCGGACGGGCTCGATCTCGGCCCGGTCGTCGCCATCGACTGCGAGACGATGGGACTCAATCCGCATCGCGACCGGCTCTGCGTCGTCCAGATGTCCGGCGGCGACGGGCACGCCCACCTGGTCCAGGTCTCCAAAGGCCAGACCGAGGCGCCGAACCTCAAGGCGATGCTCGAAAACCCCGAGGTGCTGAAGCTCTTTCATTTCGGACGTTTCGACATCGCCGTACTGCTGCATGCCTTCGGGGCCATGACAGCGCCCGTCTACTGCACCAAGATCGCGTCAAAGCTTGTCCGGACCTTCACCGATCGCCACGGCCTGAAAAACCTACTGCAAGAGCTCGTGGCCGTCGATATCTCGAAGCACCAGCAGCAAAGCGACTGGGGCGCGGAGACGCTGAGCGAAGCCCAGCTCGACTACGCCGCGTCCGACGTGCTTCACCTGCACCGGCTCAAGGAAAAGCTCGACGTCATGCTGGCACGGGAAGGGCGGACGCTCATCGCGCAGTCCTGCTTCGACTTCCTTCCGACGCGGGCCCAGCTCGATCTCGCCGGCTGGCCCGAGCAGGACATCTTCGCCCATTGAGCGCCCAGCGCGACACGGTCCTGGCCACCGCGCGCCGGGTCATCGCGACGGAGGCCGAGGCGCTGCGCCTGCTCGAGGGCGCCGTCGGTGAGAGCTTCGCCGAAGCGGTCGACCTGATCCTCGGTGCCACGGGGCGCGTCATCGTCTCGGGGATGGGGAAATCCGGCCATATCGCGCGGAAGGTCGCGGCGACCCTGGCCTCGACGGGCACCCCGGCGCATTTCGTCCATCCTGCCGAGGCCAGCCACGGCGACCTCGGCATGATGACCCGTGGCGACGTCGTGCTGGTCCTGTCGAACTCCGGGGAGACGCCCGAGCTCGCCGATCTTGTCGCTTACACCCGGCGCTTCCGCATCCCGCTCATCGGCGTGGCGACGCGGGAAGAGAGCGCCCTGATGCGCCGCTCCGACGTAAAGATCCTGCTGCCATTGGCCGAGGAGGCCTGCGGCACCGGTGTCGTGCCCACGAGCTCCACCGCGATGACGCTGGCGTTGGGCGATGCCCTGGCGGTGGCGCTGATGGAGCACCGGGAGTTCACGGCCGAGATGTTCCGCGCCTTCCACCCCGGCGGACGGCTGGGCGCCCGCCTCGCCAAGGTCAGCGACCTGATGCACGGCGGAGAGGCCTTGCCCACCGCCCGGCTCGAGACGCCGATGAGCGAGGCGCTGCTGACGATCAGCCAGAAGGGCTTCGGTGTCCTTGGCGTTCTCGGACCGGAAGACCATCTGGTAGGCATCATCACCGACGGCGACCTGCGCCGTCACATGGACGGGCTCCTGGACCGGACCGCCGGCGACGTGATGACCCGAGATCCCGGCACCATCGGTCCCGACGCCCTCGCCGAGGAGGCCGTGGCGCTCATGAACGACCGCAAGATCACCTGCCTGTTCGTGGTGGAGCCCGACGGGCCGCCGCGCCTCTCGGGGCTCATCCACGTTCATGACTGCCTGCGCGCCGGCATCGTCTGAGGCCGCGCGGTGGATACCCATTCCACATACGTCGCATGGGCCAAGACCCTGCTCCCGCTGGCCGCGCTCGTGCTGCTGTCGACGATGTTCCTCTTTGCCCGGTCGCCCAGGGTGAGCGACGCCGACATCCCCTTCGCCGACCTCGAAGCCCTGGCCCGCGAGCAACAGGTCTCGGCGCCGGCCTTCTCCGGCGTCGCGGACGACGGTTCGATCATCGAGATCGAGGCGGACAGCGCGCGGCCCGAGGGCGAGGGTACCGAGGCCATGTCCGTCTCCCGCATTCGCGGCACCGTCACATCTCCCGGGGGGCCGTTGCTCGAGTTGCGGGCGGGGGAAGGCTACATCGACACCGACGCGGGGACAGCCCGGCTGAGTGGGCTGGCCCGGATCGAGACCTCGAACGGCTACGAGGTCGAGACCTCCGCGCTCACCGCAGACCTCGAGAGCGGCCGCATCGAGACCGACGGCCCTCTGGAGGCGCATGCGCCCTTCGGCGAGCTGACCGCCGGTCGGCTGACGGTCGAGACCTCGGAGGAGGGGGGACAGAGCATGGTGTTCCAAGAGGGCGTCCGGCTGCTATACCGCCCCCCGACACAGGAAGGCGCTCCCGAATGAGATTTTTCGCTGCACTCGCGTTCTCGCTGCTGGCCCTGCCCGCCGCGGCACAGACGAACATCGACCTCGGCGGCCTCTCCGCCGAGCCCGACGCGCCGGTCGAAGTGACGGCGGACACCCTCAACGTCGACCGGGACAGCGGCACCGCCGTCTTCACCGGCAACGTGGTCGTCGGCCAGGGCTCCCTGCGGCTTGCCGCCGCAGAAGTCGAAGTGGTCTACGACGAGGAGACCGGAGACATCGCGCGGTTCGCGGCCTCAGGCGGCGTGACCCTGGTGACGGAGACCGAGGAAGCCGAGGCAGAGGAAGCCACCTACGATCTCACGACCGGCGAGCTTTCACTCTCCGGTGACGTGCTATTGACCCAGGGCCAGAGCGCGCTTTCTGCAGAAACCATGACCGTCAACGTCGAAACCGGGATGGCCCAGATGCAGGGCCGCGTGCGCACCGTCTTCCAGCAGGACGGTGAGTAAGATGGCCGCGCTCTCGGTGACCGAGGGCGGCGCGGGCCTGCGCATCGAGCACCTGCGCAAGAGTTATCGCCGGAGGCCGGTCCTGCGCGACGTGAGCCTCGACCTGGGGCGGGGCGAGGTCGTGGCCCTGCTCGGGCCCAACGGCTCGGGCAAGACGACCTGCTTCTACTGCATCGCCGGGCTCATCCAGCCTGAGGGCGGGGTGGTGACCATCGACGGGCGGGACGTGACCACCCTGCCGATGTACCGGCGCGCCAAGCTGGGGGTGGGATACCTGCCGCAGGAGATGTCGATCTTCCGCGGCCTGAGCGTCGAAGACAACATCCTCGCCATTCTCGAGATCGCGGAGCCCGACCGGACATCGAGACGGGAAAAACTCGAAGAGCTGCTGTCCGAGTTCTCGATCGAGCACCTGCGCCGTGCGCCGGCACTCGCGCTGTCGGGGGGTGAGCGGCGGCGCTGCGAGATCGCGCGCTGCCTCGCTGCCGGACCGAAGTATGTCCTGCTCGACGAACCTTTCGCCGGCGTCGACCCTATCGCGGTAGGCGATATCCGGAGCCTCGTGGCGCAACTCAAGACGCGCGGGATCGGCGTCCTGATCACCGACCACAACGTGCGGGAGACGCTGGAGATCGTGGATCGCGCCTTCATCCTGCACGATGGGCACGTCATCATGAGTGGAACGGCGGAGGAGGTCGTGCGGGATGAGAACGTTCGGCGCGTCTACCTGGGCCAGGGCTTCCGCACCTAACCAAGGCGACCTTTCGTCGTTGACAGATCGCGGCGGCCTAGCGCCAAATGCAGGGGATGACAGCGCGCGGTCCCACCGAATCGAGTGCGACGGAGACGAGGCCGAACCGGCCTCGGACGACCCGAAGGACGGCTCATGTCATCGTCCCCGAGCCCGCAGGTTGACCAGCACGACGGTGCCTGGTGTCCCCCGGGTTCGAAGATCAGGAAGGAGATCCCATGCGTTACCAGATCAGCGGCAAGCAGATTGATATCGGTGCGGCCTTGCAGACCCATGTCGAGACGGAACTGGGCAACACGGTCGAAAAATACGCGGGCCGCCCCACTGACGCCACTGTGATCTTTTCCAAGTCCGGCCACGAATACAATTGTGAGGCAGTGGTTCATTTATCCACAGGCCTGACCTGTCAGGCGAAAGGGACCGCGACCGAAATCTATAGCGCGTTCGACAGCGCCTGCGAGAAAATGGACAAGCAATTGAGACGCTATAAGCGGCGTCTCAAGGATCACCACCGCGATCGCTCGCAGCCTGTTGAACTCTCAAGTGCGCCCTCTTATATCCTCGCGTCGTCGGAAGCTGAGGAGAACGAGCCGGACGGCGACGTCAGTTCAATGATCATCGCCGAGATGGAGACGAGAATCCCGTCCCTCTCCGTTGGCGAGGCCGTCATGCAAATGGAACTCGACCATGCTTCCGTACTGGTTTTCCGGAACGAGGGTCATAGCGGTATAAATGTGGTCTATCGCCGGGAAGACGGGAATATCGGCTGGATCGATCCGCGAAACACGAGCAGTTAAGCGTCACGCGGGGCGCGCCTAGAATTGGACGTTGAATGCAGTTCGATGAGATTCTGACGCCGGAGTCCATCAAGCGCCTCTCTTCCTGCAGCAGCAAGAAGAGGCTCTTCCACGACCTTGGTGAGATGGCCGAGTCGACGCTCGGCCTTCCCGCCAACGAGGTGGTCGAGGCGCTGATGGAACGCGAGGCGCTCGGCCCCACGGGCGTCGGGGGCGGCGTCGCCCTCCCCCACGCTCGTCTCGACGATCTCGACCGGGTGCGCGGGCTCTTCCTGCGGCTAGAGAAGCCGATCAACTTCGATGCGGTGGACCGCCAGCCCGTCGACCTCGTCTTCGCCCTGCTCGCGCCGGAAACCGCCGGGGTGGAGCACCTGAAGGCCCTCGCCATGGTGTCCCGCACCCTGCGCGATCCGGCGACCTGCGCGAAGCTGCGCGCCAACAGCGATCCAGCCACGCTCCATATGATCCTTTCGGAAGCGAACGCCTCTCAGGCGGCCTGAGCGCTCAGGCCCAGGTCCCGAACCCGAAAGTCACGTAGTCGCGCTGGTAGATGTCCCTCAGCGCGGCTTCGATCTCCTCGTCGTAAATCTCCACGAGTCGCGGCCGGTGCGGATCGGTCTCCGCAGGCACGGCCAGCGGTTCGCGTCCGATCTGCCGTGTGAGCTGTTCGAGGCCGGTCCCGATCTGCTCCTCGCGCAGCACCATGTCCGGCACCGCGAAGTTGCTCATGCCCTTGAGGACTTCGGCCTGGCTGGCCCACCAGGGATCGACCCGGACGGAGGTCTGTCCGCGCAGGTTCGCCTTCAGGAACGCCAGGAAGCCCTTGAAGGCCACTCGATGCGCCTCGGCATCGTGCGACTCCGCGGAGCCCTGCCCGGGCAGCGGGACCTTGAAGACCTGCTTCAGTGTCTTCCGGATCTCCATGAAGGTACCCGGACCCGGGAACAGCAGCTTCTCGCAGAAGGCCGCATGGGCCCTCGCGACCGGGTGGCGGAGGACGGTGAACGACCGGTGCCCCGGCGCGCCGCGCTTCCATTGGCGCAACGTCTTCTGAGTGAAGCCTTCGATGAGCTCGTCTTCCCCGACGCCGTCCAGTCCGGCAAGCCAGCCGCGCGCGGCTGCAGTCGGACCGCCCAGAACCGGCATGTAGAGCAGCGGGCTCCTGGCGGCCGCGACGTAGGACGGGACCATCGCCCCGCGACGCGGCTCGAAGTTCGGGGTGCGCGTCAGGTTGAAGCGGTCGAGACGGGCAAGGCTGCGCTCCATCTCCTCGAAGTTGTTGACCTTGCTCTCCATCGGCTCGGGGTTCTGCTTCTTCAGCTTCCGGTCGAGCGCCTCGATCCGCCCATCGACACCGAGCCAGGCGGCCAGGCCGTTCATCACCTCGACGTCCTGCAAATCTTCGTAGGCGACGTAGAAGGCTGTCTGCCCGGACTTCTGGAGCCCGTTGAGCAGGCGCACCTGGAAGGCCTGAAGCGCCTCGACGTGGGCTTCGAACTCAGCCGCGTCGAAGCTGACCTGGCCGGAGCGGGCATGCTTGACGTTGGTCAGTTTCCATTGCCCGGTCTCCTGCGCGATCTTCCAACTGACGTAGCTGTCGAGCGGGTTCCGCGTGAGAACGATCTTGGCGCACCGCGGGTCGAACAGCACCTGGTCGAGCACACGCGGATCGTGATCGTTGAAGAAGCGGAAGCCGCCCAGTCCCTCGACGGCCCTGATCCGGTCGAGCAACGCGCCGGGGTCGGCCTCCCGCTCCTCTTGCGTGAGCCCGAGCAGCTCATCTCGATTGGGGTAGCCGATAAAGTGCGGGTTGAACGCCTCGCCGTGGCAACTGACGCCCGGGATGGCGTTCAGGTTCGCCTCGAGGAAGTTCGAGCCGGTCCGCATCTCTGCGAAGACGACGAAGGAATCGAAGGCGGGCATGATCTACCTGACCAGATATCTCTTGCGCCGGACGGGTTCGACCGGCCGGGGCTGACGTTCTACAGGGAAATCCCCCATGAGGTAGGGATGCATCCCCTCGTTCTTGAGGTTCTGAAGGAAGCGCCCGAAGCCGGTGAGATCGACCATCCGGGGGGCCTCGGTCAGCCGCCTCTGCTCGGTCCCCGCGAACTCTCCAATCACCTCCTGCAAGCAGTCCTTCGGCGACTCCACGAACTCCGCCATGGTCCAGATCCGAATGCGCGCCTTGGCGTGCGGCGACCGCAGCGCCCGGAGATGCTCCGCCTCGATCTTCTGAAGGCGGGCCGCCTCGGTGCGAAGCTCGGCAAAGTCGCCACCGGTCTGAAAAAGCGGGACGGCCCAGGCCCCCGAGATGACGCTGATCTGCGCATTGGGATCGTGCGCCAGGTCGTGGGTGATGATCTGGCTGTCCGAGGGGCCGAACTGGAAGCACTGCCGCTCGCCACGCGTGTTCCAGATGAGCGAGGTGAGAAAGCGGCGCGCATTGTAGTCGCGGATCTTCGGCGAGTCGCTGAGTGCCCCGGCGAAGCTCTTCTGCCGGCCCTCGAACTCCGCACCCGTCTTCGCGAAGAGATGCCCGTGCACGCGGGCGCCGGTAGTCCGGGCGAGCCAGGTCTCGAAATCCTCGAAGAGGTCCGAGAAACCCTCGAAGACGGAATAAGGCGCAGAGGTGAAGCCGTTCTCCCAGTTATCGTTGGGCAGGCGCGACTGCATATAGAGCCCGGGGCGGCCCCGCGTCCGCCGTTCCACGGCCTTCGCGAAGATGCGGTCGATCTTGCCGGGGTTGGGCTCCGCGCCCTTCATCGCCTGTTCAGCCGGGTCGAGGAACGCTTCGTAAAGACGTTCGGCATGGGGCCAGATCTTGCGCGCGACGAAGCAGTCGGACCGGCGCAGGAGCTGCAGGTGATCGTCGTAGAAGATGTGCGGCTTGCCCTGGAAATCAAACTTCGAGAGCGTCAGCGAGCGGCTCTCGACCTGGCGCGAATAGAGCCTGACGAGGGTCTGGAAATAGCTTTCGTCCGGGATCCACACCTGCCGGAAATATGCTTCGTACTCGGGCCGGTTCGGGTCCGTCAGAATGCCGCTGAGAGTCTCACGCGTCAGGCACCACCATTGGGACCCCATGTGGGGGACGAGCCCGCCCGGTATCTGGCGTTGTAGCCGCAAGGCGCGCTGCACCTCCACCCAGGCGTCAAACAGAAATCTCTGGCGCTTCCAGGAGAAGGGGAAGCGCAGCTCGAAGCGCTCTTCGTCCAGTCCGCCGACCGTCCAGGGCACATCCTTGGTGGTCGCGCTCTCGATGAAGTCCCGCTCCGGGCGCTCGGCCAGGTAGGCGACCAGCTCGCGTACCGGCCGGAGCGGCAGGCAGGACCCCGAGGCGAGGTAGACGTGCCGCACCTCGGGAAAGCTCGACAGCATCAGTTCCGACGCCGACTGGCTCGCCGCGACGATGCCCCAGGTGCCCCACTCGCACCTGTGGCGGCGAGAGAACTTCACCCGGTCCACGAGGTCGGACAGGCGGTGACGGAAGCGGTCGTTCTCGGCCCGGTCCACCGTCTTGTCGACGTGGACCACAACGGGGCAGCCGCCCGCGACCCAGTGGCGGATCACCTGCTCGGCCCGGTCGAAGGCCGTGTGGACCAGCATCACGACGCCGAGGCTCATGCCCAGTTCCCCTTGGACATGAGGCCGAGGATCTCGAGCTGGCGCCAGTTGATGTATTTCTCGGACCACTTGCACCAGAGGTCGGGGTTCTCGGTAACGCCCTCGGCGTAGGCGCGGTACTCCCGGCTGGCGGCATAGTGCTGGCCACGCCCGAGCTCTTCCTTCGCCTTGTCGGCGAAGCTCGAGAGGAACTTGGTGTGCAGCAGGATGCCGCTGGCTTTCTCGCCGCCCCACTCGTCGTAGGTGAGGTTCAGCCCGCGCGGCAGGAGCGTATGGGTCGAGCTGTGGTAGGCGTAGCGCCGGTCCCATTTCACGAGCGGGATCTTGTTCAGCGCGGGCGCCCGGTGCGGCTCCTCGGCGAAGAAGGCCCGCATACGGGGCCCTCCCTGAATCCAGAGATTGCCGTACCGGTGGTTCCGGTAGATCGAGTAGTTGCCCGCATCGAACCAGCTCGCGATCTCCAGCGGGTCCTGCCCGGGCGCGTATGGCACGTCGCGGATGCCACCCTTTGGGTACATGTCCAGCAGCATCGCCGAGAAGGACTTGATCGAGCTGGCGTCGAGCCAGTCGGTCAAGGCCCGGACCGGCCGCGTGTCGCAGAACGGGTAGACAAAGAGCTCGTCCGGATCGACGACGAGCGTCCAGTGGCCGTGGCCATACTTGAGCTGAAGCCAGTTCAGCCAGTCGACCCCGAAACGGGCGCGCTTGTAGCTGGCGGACGCGGTCCAGAGAGAGACGTCCGGCTGCCCTGCGAGGTACTCCCGCCCGCCGTCGTCGCTGTCGTTGTCGACCATGAGAAAGCGGTCGACACCCATGTCGCGGTAGTACTTCAGGAAGTACGGCAGCCGGGGGTATTCGTTCCGGAAGGTGGAAAAGACCAGGATGTCGGAGGGCCGGATCTCCTGTGTCCTGTTCACGACCGGCTTCAACTCCCGCCGCTTGCGAAATGCCCGGACGCGCCAGCGCTTGCGCTGCAGCCTCAGCCGATATGATTGCCAGGCGCCCAACCCGTCCCCTCGTCCCGACGACAAGACCCGCCGGTCCCTCTCACGTCACGCTCAGGGCGACCGCGAAATGATCGGCCCAGGTGGGCGCCGCGTAGGAGGGCGGGTCCGGCGGAGTCTGCTCTGTCAGAGTTCTTACCGTGTTTTCCCAAGGATAGGGGTCGCTCGTCGGCAGGTAAATGCCGACCTCTCCGAGCACCTCCCGGCAGATGGCCAAATCGCCACAAACCACTGGGGTGCCAAGCGCCGCCGCCTCTGCCAGCGGCAGGCCGAAACCCTCGGCTTCCGAGGGGAAGAGCAGAGCGCGTGCACCGCTCAGCAGGGCTGCGACGGCGCCGTCCGACAGGTCAGGCAATTCCGTCACGCCGGGCACTCCGGCGTCGAGGCGGGCGAAGACCTCTTCATTGTTCCAGCCGCGGCGGCCGACGAGGTAAAGGAGCGGCGGCTCGGCCCCGAGGCGCTCCCAGACGTCGAGCAGCAGTCCGATGTTCTTGCGGGGCTCGAGCGTGCCGAGGACCACGAAGTAGGGGCGGTCCGTTTCGATACCTCCGGGAAGCGCCGAGCGGTCAGGCGTCTTGAGGTCGACGCCGAGCGGCGCGGCATGGATCGGCGGCGGATCGGACAGGTGACGGGAGATGCCCTGGGCAGCCGCGTCGGAAGAGGTCAGGATGATGTCCGCCTGTCCGGCGAGATCGAGATGTTGTCGGAAGCGCTCCACGCTGCCCTCGCGCTGGTACTGAGGGAAATCGAGCGGAATCGTGTCGTGGATGAAGACTGCAAGACGCGAATTTTGCACCGAGCGCACCGCTCCGAGGGTCCTAGGCGTCAAATTGGAATGCCCGAGGTTGAGATAGGCTGCCCCCGCCGGAATGGAGCGGCGGAGCATCCTCCCGAGGCCGCTTCGAAGGCATCTTGCAAGGGCGCGCTCCCTGGCTCGCGACTCCAAGGCCCGGACAGGCTCCGGGCGTCTGCGGCCGAGACGTGCTAAACCATCCGGAGCGCCAAACTCGCAGGTATCAAGTCTGCTGCAGAAATCCTGCGCGCCAGATCGGTCCAGAAGCAAATATCCGTAGGGTGTCCGCATCAGCGCGAAGAGCGGCGTCTGACGGTCGAGAAGCTCCCCGAGATAGGCGCGTTCGACCCGGTCGATGCCGGTCATCCGGCGGCCCGCGCGCGACGCGAGCCGTGTCAGATCGATCAGCCGCGCGGGCGGCTCATGCGCTGTAGTGAGCGCCATCGTTCTGATGCCAGCGCCAGGCGTCAGCGACCATCGTCTGCATGACCGAGCGCTTCGGCTCCCAACCCAGTTCCTCGCGGGCGCGGCGGCTCCCGGAGACCAGCTTCACGGCATCGCCGGGCCGCCGGTCACCCTCGACGACCGGAACTTCCCGATTGGTCACCTTGCCGGACTGCTCGATGACCTCCCGGACCGAGAAGCCCGTGCCGGTCCCGAGGCAGAAGACGCGGCTGCCCTTGCCCTCTTCGAGCCACTTCACGCCGAGGACATGCGCATCGACCAGGTCCATGACGTGAACGTAGTCCCGGATGCAGGTGCCGTCCGGCGTGTCGTAGTCCGTGCCGAAAACCGTCAGCGCGTCTCGCTTGCCGTCGATCGCGTCGAGCATCAGCGGGATAAGGTGCGTCTCCGGCTGGTGGAATTCCCCGATCTCACCGTCCGGGTCCGCCCCGGCCACGTTGAAGTAGCGAAAGATCACCGAGTTCAGACCGTGGCTCTGGCCGAAGTTGCCGAGCATGTCCTCGATCGCCCGCTTGCTCGCGCCGTAGGAGTTCAGGGGCGCCTGGGGGCTGTTCTCGTCGAGGACCACGCCGTCATGATCGCCGTAGACCGCGCAGGTCGAGGAGAAGACGAAGTCGAGGCACTGCGCCGCGATAGCCGCCTCGATCAGCGCCAGGGAGCCCTGGACGTTGTTGCGCCAGTACTTCCCCGGGTCCGCCATGCTTTCCCCGACGAGGGAGAGCGCTGCGAAGTGCATCACGGCAGCCGGACGATAAGCTGCGAAAACCTCGTCGAGGCGATCGCGGTCCGTCAGTTCGCCCACTTCCAGCGGCCCGTATTTCACCGCATCGCGCCACCCGGTCGCGAGGTTATCGTAGGTGACGGGCGTGTAGCCCGCCGCGGCCAGGACCTTGCAGGCGTGGCTTCCGATGTAGCCGGCGCCGCCGGTGACGAGAATATTGGTCATGCGGCCTTACTGGGCCGCGTTACGCGTCGCTGCAAGCTCGTCGAGGTATTGCTGAAGCTCGCCCCTCAGGTCGTCCCGTGCCAGGCCGAAGGCCACGGTGGCCTGCAGGAAGCCAGACTTGGAGCCGCAGTCGAACCGCTCGCCCCGGAAACGAAGGCCGTGCACGCCCTCCTCGGTGCCGATCTCGCGCGCGATCGCGTCGGTCAGCTGGATCTCTCCACCGGCACCCTCCCCGATATCGCCGAGGTTCTTCATTACCTGGGGCGAGAGGATGTAGCGCCCGATGACGGCGAGGTTCGACGGCGCCTCGGCGGGCTTGGGCTTCTCGACCATGCCCTTGACCTTCACCAGCGCACCGCTCTCGGACTCGCAGTCGAGGATGCCGTAGGACGACGTCTTGTCCTGCGGGACTTCCATCGCGGCGACCATGGAGCCGCCGGTCTCCTCGTGAGCCTCGACCATCTGCTGCAGGCAAGGCGTCTCGGCCGCAATGACGTCGTCGGGCAGGATCACGGCGAAGGGCTCGTCGCCCACGAGCTTCCGGGCACACCAGACCGCGTGGCCAAGCCCGCGTGCCTCGTTTTGCCGGATGTAGGCGATGCCGCCGGATTCCATGTTGGTCGACTGGAGAGTCTCGAGGAGATCCGTCTTGCCCTTCTTCTCCAGCGCCGACTCCAGTTCGGGAGCGGTGTCGAAGTAGTCTTCCAGGGCCGACTTGCCGCGCGCCGTGACGAAGATGAAGTCCGTGATGCCGGCGGCGCGCGCTTCGTCGATCGCGTACTGGATCAGGGGCCGGTCGACGAGGGTCATGATCTCTTTCGGCACCGACTTCGTAGCCGGCAGGAACCGCGTCCCCATGCCCGCAACCGGAAAGATCGCCTTCGTCACCCGTTTCGCCATACTCGAATTCCCTTGGATTGAAATGCACGCGACTGCCAGCCGCTGCTCAACGTCTCGCATTCACCCACGAGACTCCGGTCTCGCGCGATCGTTCCCGTGATTGCCACGAAACGTCGGGTCATGTCCATCTAGACGGGCCCGTTCCGGGCCGGTCCGCGCACAGATGAGAGCCTGCGGACCTCGGCCCGGACCCGCTTGCCGAAGGACTGGATCCGGATCAGGGGTGCCTGCCGCACGGAGCGCCCGAAAAGCCCGCCCCGCTGCACCCAGTAGCCCTCCGCGTCGAACCAGGCGCGGTGGTACCGGGCGGTCGGGGAGAGGAGCATGGCCGTGACGTGGTACCCCGCTTCGGAGAGCCGCAGCGCCTCGGCCCTGCGGGACCGCGCTTGCCAGGTGCGTCCGGCGACGACCGCGTGACCGAGACGCGGCAGATCGGCTCGGTAAGCCAGGAACTCGGCGCCCGACGGCTCGATGCCGGGAAGCGGCAGCATCTCCCGCCCCATCCCCTCGGCCCACCCTTCGTCGAAGGTCGCGAGGATGCGGTTCACGTCCCTCGGTTCGATCCGTCCGTCGATCATGTGCCCGATCAACGATCGCTGCCGCCGCCGCCGCTCGGCCCGGCCAGCAGGCGAGTAGTCTTCCGCGAGGCTGTGCCGACGCAGGAAGTAGGCGAGGCTCGCGCCCACGTCGAACAGGCTCTCCGGCACCCGGTCGGTGCGGCGGCGCGGGCTCGAGGCAACACCGTGGTGGACCTGCGCCAACGGCGCCACGGCGCTCAGAATGCCCTGCTCCGCGAGGCGCAGGTTCAGGTCGGTCTCGTCGAGATAGAAGCGGTAGGCCGGATCGAAGCCCTGCAGTTCGAGCAGAAGATCCCTCCTGAACGCCATATTCGTGCCCTCGGTCTTGATCCCGCGCCCGTCCGGTGGGGCGATCAGCCGGGGTTCGTCTCCCTTGACCCGGACGGGTCGGCTGTCCGCCTCGGGACCGACGTCGGTAAGCCTGTGCTGGAAGCTGATCCCGTTCCGGCCGCGCACGTACCCCGTCGCCGCGCCGACGCGGTCGTCGAGGAACACGGGCGCGAGGTGGTGCAGCCAGAGCGGCTCGGCCATGGCGTCATCGTCGATGAAGGCCACGACCTCGCCTGCCGCCTCGGCAATGCCGAGGTTGCGGCCCTGCGAGATGTTGCGCTCGTCGAACGCCACGACCTTGACCCGGTTGTATAGCTCGGGCCGTGTATCGATCCGGCGGCGGCCGGCCTTGCAGGCGACAACGACGATCTCGAAGGGGTCGTAGACCTGCTGGACCAGGGCGCGAAGGCAGAGCGTCAGGCTATCGGGCCGTCCGTGGCTGACGACCACCACGCTGACGGAGGGCCCGTCGCTCACGCGATACCCGCCTCGCGGAGCATCTCCTCGATCTTCGGGACATCCTCGGGATTGTTGAGTTCCCAGAAGGGACGGCCCCGCGCCTCGACCTCCTCGCAGGCGACGCGGCGGCCGTGTTCGAGAAAGCGCAGCTGCTCCAGCCCCTCCAGCTGCTCCAGCGGCCCCGGCACGAGCCCGGGGTAGGCGCGGAGCGCATCCGGACGGTAGGCGTAGACCCCGACATGGTGGAAGACGGGAGTCGGAGCGTCGTCAGGATAATCGCCCCCGGTAAAGGGGATCACTTCCTTGGAGAAGTAGAGCGCCGAGCGGTCCTCCCCGAAGACCGCTGTCGTCCCCCCGACGCGACCGGCCATCCGATCCTCCCGGAAGCCGCGAAGCGACCGCCCGTCGCAGCGCAGAACGGGGGTCGCGATGTCGGCCTTGGGATCGGCCTCGAGCCCGGCGATCAGCGCCTCGACGTACCAGGGCGGCGTGAGGGGCGCGTCGCCCTGCAGGTTCACGACGATATCGTAACCGCCGCCCAGCGCCTCCAGCGTCTCGGCACAGCGCTCGGTCCCGTTGCGGCAGGTCTCCGAAGTCATGGCGACCTCGGCCCCGAAGCCCTGCGCCTCCTCCAGGATGCGCGTGTCGTCCGTCGCCACGACGACCCGGTCCACACCCTCGGCGGCTCGGGCCGCCTCCCAGGAACGCCGGACCAGGGTCCGGGCCTCGCCGGTAGCCCCGCGCAGCTGCACGAGCGGCTTGCCGGGATAGCGCTGGGAGGCATAGCGCGCCGGGATGACGACGAGGACCGCCATGTCAGGCGGGCTTGAGCTCCACGCCGGGGGCGTAGGCGATTAAGAAAGGGTTGGCGAACCCCTCCTTGCCGTAGACCAGCGGCGAGAGATCGTCGAAGCGGACCACCTGCCCGCCGGCCCCGGAGAGCACGGCGTGGCCCGCGGCGGTGTCCCACTCCATCGTGCGGCCCAGGCGCGGGTAGAGGTCCGCCTCCCCGGTCGCCACGAGGCAGAACTTCAGCGACGACCCGGCCGATGTCATGTCGCGCACGGCGTACTTGCCGATGTAGTCGTCGGTGGCCTGGTCACGGTGCGACTTGGAGGCGACGACCATGAGGGAGTCGTTGTCCGGCTCTGACACGCGGACGGGCACCGTCTCGCCCACCGTCTCCTTGTGGAGGGCGCCCATCTCCTCGACCGAGCTGCCGTCGGGCAGGGTGTAGAAGAGACGGCCCTTCGCCGGGGCGTAGACCACGCCGCGGGTCGGTACCCCGTCCTCGACGAGCGCGATGTTGACCGTGAAGTCGCCGCGCCGGTTGATGAACTCCTTGGTCCCGTCCAGCGGGTCGACGATCAGGAAGGTCGCGGCGCTCACGTCGTGGCTGTCGGCCTGCTCCTCGGTCACCAGCGGCAGATCGGGAAAGGCGGCGCGCAGCCCGTCGGAGATATGCGCGTCGGCGGCCTCGTCGGCGGCGGTGACGGGCGAGCTGTCGCTCTTCACCGAGACCTCGAAATCGGGACCCTCGTAGATCTCCATGATCCGGTCCCCGGCCTCGAGCGCGAGCCTGCGGAACGCCTGCGTGATCCTGTCGTAGTCCATATGCCACCTTGCGGGCCCGCATTCGGACCGTCGATTGAATTGCTGCCCCGCGACCCTTATGGTGACGCCAATGGAGATGGGCAAGGGCTGCGGCCGCCCGCTCCGCGCGGGGGCGCGAGACGGAAACGGTATAGATGTTTCAGGCACGCAGAGCGACCACGCGCACCCAGGGGTTCGTCACGATCCTGGAGCTGATCTACCACACGATCGTCCGCAATGTCCGCAAGTCCCACAGGCACGCGCTGATGGGCCTCATGCAGAACATCATGCAGACGCTGATCCTGGTGATCGCCTTCTACTTCATGTTCGCCGTTCTCGGGCTGCGCGGCTCGGCGGTTCGGGGCGATTTCCTGCTCTACGTCATGTCGGGCATCTTCATGTTCGTCTGCCACACCAAGTCGATGGGCGCGGTGCTGAACTCCGAGGGGCCGACCTCGGCAATGATGAAGCATGCGCCGATGAACACCGTCATCGCCGTCGTCGCGAGCGCCCTCTCAGCGCTCTACATCCAGGTCCTGTCGCTCTTCGTGGTGCTCTTCCTCTACCATGCCATCATCACGCCCATCGAGATCTACCAACCGGTGGGCGCGATGGGCATGATGTTGCTGGCGTGGTTCTCGGGCTGTGCCGTCGGCATGGTGCTGCTGGCGATCAAGCCCTGGTTTCCCGGGTTCGTGGCCATCGCCTCGCAGGTCTGGGCGCGGGCCAACATGATCGCCTCCGGCAAGATGTTCCTGGCGAACACGCTGCCCGGCTTCATGCTCGCCTGGTTCGACTGGAACCCCCTGTTCCACATCATCGACCAGGCGCGGGGCTTCACCTTCATCAACTACAACCCGCATTTTTCCAGCACCACCTACCCACTCGTCGTGAGCCTGGTTCTCCTGATGCTCGGCATGATCGGCGAGAGTTATACTCGTAAACGCGCGTCTGTTTCCTGGGGAGCTGCAAGATGAAACACCTGCTGATGCTCATTCTCCTGCTCGTTCCGGCCACCCTGGCCGCGCAGGAGTTTCCGGCCCGCTATTCGGTCAGCGGGGTCGCCGCCGACGACACGCTGAATGTCCGCACCGGGCCGGGCGTGGACAACGCCATCATCGGAGAGTTTACGCCCGACCGCACCGGCATCGAGGTCGTGCGGCTCAGCGCCGATGGCGACTGGGGGCAGGTCAACGTCAACGGCCAGGCCGGATGGGTCTCCATGCACTACATGATGCCGCTACAGCAGGTCGGCTGGAACAGCACGATGTCCACGGTCAGCAGCTGCTTCGGGACCGAGCCCTTCTGGTCCGCCAGGACGACGTCCGACCGCCAATTCGTGCTGGAGAACCTCGGCGAGCCTGTCTTCTCCGCCCCCGCCGAGCCCTTCGTGCAAAGCCTCTCCGGCCCCGGGATCGCGACTGCGGTCGAGGTGCCGGGCGGCGGTTTCGCCACGCTCGTCGTGACGGCGGGCGCCTGCTCCGACGGAATGTCGGATCAGCAGTACGGCCTCAACGCCGACATGGTGACGCGCCTGCCCGGAAACGGGACACAATACTGGAAGGGGTGCTGCACGGTCGCCGTCGACTAGGGGTCGACCACCCGCAGCGTCAGGTTGATACGACCGCCGCCGTCCAGCAGCGTCGAGGTATCGGGCTTCACCCGGTCGATGCCGTGGTAGACCAGCCGGGCCTCGTCCCCCATCACCAGCACGTCCCCCGAGCGGAGCCAGACGCTCTCGGTCTTGCCGCCGCGCGTCAGGTTGCCGATCCGGAAGAGCGCTTCGTCCCCGAGCGAGACCGAGACGACCGGGTAACCGAAGTCGGCCTCGTCCTTGTCCTGGTGCATCCCCATCTTCGCGCCGTCAGTGTAATAGTTCACGAGACAGCAGTCCGGTTCGCGGTGCGTGCCCGACACAGCCGCCCAGACCCGCAAAACGCTCTCCGGGATCGGCGGCCAGTCCACGCCCGACGGGTGGCGCGGCTCGTAGCGGTAGCCCTTCCGATCCGAGAACCAACCATAGCGCCCGGCAGAGGTCATGCGCACGCGCATCGGTTTGCCGTAGGGCGTCATCGGAGAGAACAGCGGCGCGCGGGCCACAACCTTCCTCAGATCGGCCACCATGGCCTCCTGTGCCGGGGCATCCAGCAAGCCCTCGAAAACCTTGACGCCGCGTATGGTCAGGTCGGGTTTCGGGTCGGTCATCGGTCCTCCGTCTTGGCCAATGCAGAAATGTCACAGCGAGCCCCGGCGGGCCCGTTGCAGCCCCGAGACCCCCTCCCTATATAGCCCGTTGACCGGCAAGGGCCGCCCTTGCCGACATCTCCACGGCCTCGGGTGCCTTCACGGGCCCGGCCGTTCAAACCGCCTGACTGCAAAGGGATTTGACAATATGGCCAAAGTCATCGGGATCGACCTGGGGACCACCAACTCCTGCGTCGCCATCATGGACGGCTCGCAGCCCCGCGTGATCGAGAACTCTGAAGGCGCCCGCACGACGCCCTCGATCGTCGCCTTCACCGAAAACGAACGCCTCGTCGGCCAGCCGGCCAAGCGCCAGGCGGTCACGAACCCCGAGAACACCATCTTCGGCGTCAAGCGCCTGATCGGCCGTCGGTTCGACGACCCCGATCTCGCGAAGGACAAGAAGAACACGCCGTACGAGATCATCGACGGCGGCAACGGCGATGCCTGGGTGCGCGCCCGCGGCGAGAAGTATTCGCCCTCCCAGATTTCCGCCTTCACGCTGCAGAAGATGAAGGAAACCGCCGAGTCCTACCTCGGCGAAGAGGTGACGCAGGCCGTCATCACGGTCCCCGCCTACTTCAACGACCAGCAGCGTCAGGCTACGAAGGACGCCGGCAAGATCGCCGGCCTCGAAGTCCTGCGCATCATCAACGAGCCGACGGCGGCCGCTCTGGCCTACGGTCTCGACAAGAAGGACAGCAAGACGATCGCGGTCTACGACCTCGGCGGCGGCACCTTCGACATCACCATCCTCGAGATCGACGACGGCCTCTTCGAAGTGAAGTCGACGAACGGCGACACGTTCCTCGGCGGTGAAGACTTCGACATGCGCATCGTCAACTACCTCGCCGACGAGTTCAAAAAGGAACACGGCGTCGATCTGACGAAAGACAAGATGGCCCTCCAGCGCCTCAAGGAGGCGGCCGAGAAGGCCAAGATCGAGCTGTCGAGCTCCAGCCAGACCGAGATCAACCAGCCGTTCATCTCGATGGACAGCGCCACCGGCCAGCCGCTCCACATGGTGATGAAGCTGACCCGCGCGAAACTGGAAAGCCTCGTCAGCGACCTGATCAAGAATTCGATCAAGCCCTGCCAGGCGGCCCTCAAGGACGCCGGTCTCACAGCCAACGACATCGACGAAGTCGTGCTCGTCGGCGGTCAGACCCGGATGCCGAAGGTCGTCGAGGAAGTGACCAAGTTCTTCGGGAAAGAGCCCCACAAGGGCGTGAACCCCGACGAGGTCGTCGCGGCCGGCGCCGCCATTCAGGCGGGCGTGCTGCAGGGTGACGTCAAGGACGTCGTCCTGCTTGACGTGACCCCGCTGAGCCTCGGCATCGAGACGCTGGGCGGTGTCTTCACCCGCCTGATCGACCGCAACACCACGATCCCGACGAAGAAGTCGCAGATCTTCTCGACCGCCGAGGACAACCAGAGCGCCGTGACGATCCGCGTCTTCCAGGGTGAGCGCGAGATGGCCTCCGACAACAAGATGCTCGGCCAGTTCAACCTCGAGGACATTCCGCCGGCGCCGCGCGGCATGCCGCAGATCGAGGTGACCTTCGACATCGACGCCAACGGCATCGTCTCCGTGTCCGCCAAGGACAAGGGCACGAACAAGGAGCAGAAGATCACGATCCAGGCCTCGGGCGGTCTCTCCGACGAGGACATCGAGAAGATGGTGAAGGATGCCGAGGCCAACGCCGACGCGGACAAGCAGCGCCGCGCGCTGGTCGAGTCCAAGAACGAGGCGGAGAGCCTGATCCACTCGACCGAAAAGTCGATGGAAGAGCATGGCGACAAGGTCGACCCGACCACCATCGAGGCGATCGAGCTCGCGATCTCCGCGCTCAAGGACGATCTCGAGGGCGAGGATCCGGACAAGATCAAGTCCGGCATCCAGAACGTCCGCGAATCCGCGATGAAGCTCGGCGAAGCGATCTACAAGGCCCAGGCCGACAGCGGCGAGAGCTCCGGCGAAGGCGAGGGCGAGTCCTCTTCCGGCTCCTCCGACGACGACATCGTCGACGCCGACTTCGAGGACCTTGATGACAACAAGCGTTCGTAACGACGAGTGATGCGTACCAGACCGGCCCGGCATGGCCCGGGCCGGTCTTTGCGTTCCCGAAGGGGATAACGAGAACATGGCGAAACGCGACTTCTACGACGTTCTGGGTGTCACGAAAGGCGCCAGCTCCGACGACATCAAGAAAGCCTATCGCCGCAAGGCGAAGGAGCTTCATCCGGACCGCAACGCCGACAACCCGAACGCCGAGGCCCAGTTCAAGGAAGTGAACGAGGCCTACGAGGCGCTGAAGGATCCCGACAAGAAGGCGGCCTACGACCGCTACGGTCACGCGGCCTTCGAGGGCGGCATGGGCGGAGGCGGCGGCCATCCCGGCGGCGGATTCGGCGGCCAGGGGGACTTCGCCTCGGCCTTCTCCGACATCTTCGACGATCTCTTCGGCGACTTCCGCGGCGCCCGCGGTGGCGGCCGCTCCCGCGCGACCCGCGGCAACGACCTCCGCTACAATCTCCGGGTGACCCTGGAGGAGGCCTACAACGGCCTGCAGAAGACGATCACCGTCCCCACCGCCGTCCCCTGCGACACCTGCAACGGCACGGGTGCCGAGGGCGGTGCCGAACCGCAGACCTGCCCGACCTGCTCCGGCATGGGCAAGGTGCGCGCGCAGCAGGGCTTCTTCACGGTCGAGCGGACCTGCCCGACCTGTAACGGCGTCGGCCAGACGATCAAGAATCCCTGCCACAGCTGCCATGGAGCGGGCCGTGTCGAGAAGGAGCGCGCCCTCTCGATCAACATTCCCGCTGGCGTCGAGACCGGCACCCGCATCCGCCTCGCCGGAGAGGGCGAGGCCGGCCTCCGCGGTGGCCCGGCAGGCGACCTCTACATCTTCATCGAGTTGAAGGAGCACGAGCTCTTCAGCCGCGACGGCCAGCACCTGCACTGCCGCGTTCCGGTCAGCATGACGACGGCCGCGCTCGGCGGAGATCTCGAGGTGCCCACCATCGACGGTGGCCGTAGCCGGGTGAAGATCCCCGAAGGCAGCCAGACCGGTCGGCAGATGCGCCTGCGCGGCAAGGGCATGCCCGGCCTGCGTGGCGGCGGGCACGGCGACATGTTCATCGAGCTCCAGGCCGAAACGCCGGTCAACCTGACGCCCCGCCAGAAAGAGCTGCTGAAGGAGTTCGACAAGCTGTCGGAAAGCAACAACCCGCAGAGCTCGTCCTTCTTTTCCGCCGTGAAGAGCTTCTGGGACGGGATGAAGGGCTGACACGCGACGCCGCCCGCCGGGCGGAGGAGCGCTTAAGCCTTTAATAACCTTCGGTGCGCCATGGTCCCGCCATGGCGCGCGACCTGTCCGAAGCTCCCCTCCCCCTCTTCCCGGGTCAGCCCGAAACCGGGGGCAAGCTCCCTTCCTACATCCGCGACCACCGGAGGCGCCTGCGCGAACGCTTTCTCGCGGGCGGTCCGGACGCGGTGCCGGACTACGAGCTGCTCGAACTGGTCCTGTTTCGCGCCATCCCCCGGCAGGACGTGAAGCCGTTGGCACGCAACCTCCTCGACCGGTTCGGGGATTTCAACGCCGTGCTCTCGGCTCCGGCGGCCCGGCTGGCCGAGACCGCCGGCGTGGGCGATGCGGTGATCTGCGAACTGAAGATCGTCGAGGCGGCGGCCCACCGCCTTTCCCGCGCACGCATCCTCCGCCGACAGGTCATTTCCTCCTGGGATGCCCTTCTCGACTATTGCCACACCGTGCTGGCCCACCGGGACACCGAGCATTTCCGCGTCCTCTACCTCGACCGCAAGAACGCGCTCATCGCGGACGAGGAACAGGCGAAGGGCACCGTTGACCACGTGCCCGTCTACCCGAGAGAGGTCGTGAAGCGGGCGCTGGAACTCAATGCCTCCGCCCTGATCCTCGTACACAACCATCCCTCCGGCGACCCGACGCCGAGCCCCGCCGACATCGACATGACGGGCCAGATCGCCGGGGCGGCCGACGCCCTGGGCATCGTGCTGCACGACCACCTGGTCATCGGAAGATCGCGGGAGCTGAGCTTTCGCTCGCAGGGCCTGCTCTAGCGTTCGACCCAGAGCTCGACGCGGCGGTTGATCTGCCGCCCCCAGCCGGTGTCGTCGCAGCCCATGGGCAGCGCCTCGCCGAAGGCCACCGTTCGCACGCGCACCCCCTCGGGCAGTGAGCCACCGAGGGCCGTCACCAGCTCCTGCTGGACGGCCTCGGCCCGGGCCGCCGCCAGCGCGCGGTTCGCCAGTGCCGGCCCCCTCCCGTCCGAGAAGCCCGCAAGCAGCAGGACCTTGCCGTCGTGCCGACCGTCCCGGATCCCCCGGGCGAGCTGGTAGACGTTCGACCGGGACTGCGCATCGAGCCGCGTCTCGCCTTCCTCGAACCGGAAGGTGGTCGAGAGACGATCCCGCCCCGCCAACCGCCGGACCATGGCCTGCAGCGTGCCGAGCGACACTTCCTCCCCAGCCTCAAGGATCGCCGCCGCGAGGCGCTGACCCTGCGCGTCGATCCCGATCGGCTCGGCTCCGAGGTCCACGAACCCGGCCCGACGGACAACGAACTGCGCCCGTTCCGTGCGCAGCCAGGCCAGGAACTCGGTGGTCACGTCCGGCAGGCGCCGGCGCGGCAGGTAGAGAAACAGCGGCAGCGTGAGGGGATAGTCCTCGGTCTTCAACGACAGCAGGTCGGCCTCTGCCTGCCGCCCACATCGTCCCGAAACGGCGAGCGGCCGCGCGTTGCCGTAGCTCTGGTAAGGCACGATCCCCAGCGCCGCCGGATCCGCTGCGACGGCCGCCGCGACGCTTCTCGGCGATGGGTGAACCACGATGTCAGCCGAAAGCTCTAACCCCGCGGCCCGCACGACCCTCTCCGCGAAGCCTTGCATTTCACCGCCCATCGGGTCCCCGAGGTGCAGCCGGACCGGTCCCGGCGCATCCCCCAGGTCGGACCAATCGTCGATCTCGCCGCCGAAGACGCGGGCGAGGTCGGTCAGGTCGATGGCTTCACGCTCGCGCCCGGGCGAAACGATGGGCACCAGCCCGTCCAGCGCGACGATGCGCGCCTGCTCCGGCGCGCCGAGGTCGCCGAGCCCAGCGACCTGTGCGGCCTCCTGTTCGTCTGCCCGGAGTTCCCGGACTGCCAGCAGCACATCCGCCTTTTCGGTGAGAAGGTCTTCCAGACCCTCGTCCGTCGTCGTCAACCTGAACGAGAACCGCTGAACGGGCGGTCCCTCGGGAGTCTCGGACAGGACGTAGGTGAACCGCCCCGGTCCTTCCTCGTCCCGGCTGACGGCATAGCCCTCGGCGAAAGCGAAGCCTTCGATCAGGGCGGGGAGAAGCACCTCGCCCAGCCGCGGGGCGCCGGAGAGCCGCAGTTCCGGGACGAAGGTCTCGGGGTCTGGACAGGCCTCGCCCTCGCAGGTCACCGCGGCGTAGTCGAGGGTGACCTCTCCGGACTCCGTGCCCAACCGCAGGTACCGGCCATCGAAACCGAGCACGCGCCCGCTCACCGTCATCGCGCCCTCGCGGGCCGAGACTGTCACCTCCTGCGCCGCGAGCGCGCCCGCACAAAGTGAAAGTGCGGCGAGCATCCCCGCCGCACATCGCACCACTCTATTAAGACACAGTCCGGTCGATCGCCTCATCGTGCGGCGAGTGTCAGGTCCGCCAGCATGTTTTTCAATACGAGAAACTCACCGACCGCATCACAACCCGGCATTGCCAGCGTGAGATCGAGCGCATCCGCCGCGCCGTCGGCTTTCACCTGGATCGACTGTGCCGCAATTTCCTCGCCGCAGCTCTCTTCGGTGATCTCGGCTTCGACCGACAGGAAGATGTCGCCGGAAACCGGGCTGGCCGCGGTCGGAAAGGTGTAGACCTCGGCAAAGAGCGGCGAGACTCCCGCGCCGTCGCCGAGCCGCACGAGGAACCCGCCTTCGCCGGTCGCGGCCACTTCCGGCCCGCGCGCCGCGGCCTGCCAGACGTGGCCCTCGCTGCCGTAGGCGGCACCGAATTCCCGGGCATGAAGCTGCAGGCCCGTCTCGCCCTCCCACTGGAGCACAGCGCGGTCGAAATCCGGGAGCGAGGGAACCCGCGCCGTGGCGACGGCCCCGTCGCCGGATTCGAAGGACGCGATAAAGACTGCGGCTTCCGACAACGCCGGCACCGAGGCCCGTGCCGTCCCCGCTTCGTCGGTCAGCATCGTGAAAAGCATGCCCTGGTGATGGATCGTGGCCTGCTCCTCGGCCATGCAGGGCGATTCGAGCGTCAGATCCACCATGGCAGCCTCGGCCGGTTCAGCGGTCAGCGTCGTACGGCAGGCTCCGTTTTCCGGGTCCGAAGGCGCGGAGGCCCGGCTGATCTGCCCATCCGGCGCGGTCAGCCCGCGCGGCGAGGCGGGGACCCGCGGCTGATCGTTCTCGAAGGCGGCCGCCAGGGTCACCACGTCGCGGGCGGGCAGGAGGCTCGCGTCGATCGCCGGCGCGGCGGCCAGCACGACGGGGGCAGCCTCGGCAGTGTCCTCCTCGGCTCGCTCGGGCGCCTGGTGGAATACGATTGCCGGTCCGGGCCCCTCTTGCTCGGCCTCCGGCGCCGCGTCAGCTGTCTGCGCGGGCGCTCCCTCGGGCATCGGCGACCCTGCAAGGTCTTCCGATGCGGGCGGCGTCTGCTGTTGCGGAACGGGTCCGTTGGCCAGGGCGTCCGGCCCGGGCGGGGGCAGGATCGGCTCGTCGTAGACACCGCCCTCCAGCTCGGGAATATCGGTGCCGAACCGCGCCGCCATCACGTCCTCGTTCTGCATCACGAATCCGATGGAGAGAGCGACGCCGAAGGTGCCGCCCGCGATCGCGATCTTCCGAAGCTTGGACATGAAGGTCTCCGTCCCACAGCAAGGTCCCGGAGCGACCTAACGAAAGTCCTTTGACCTCAGCGGGGCCCGGCTGCGGAAAGAGGGGGACGGAAATGGGGCGGAAAGATGTAGCCGGCGCGGACCGTCACCGGCCCGCGTCTGGCGTCACAGACGCCCGTGGCAATGCTTGAACTTGGCGCCGGACCCGCAGGGGCAGGGATCGTTCCGGCCTGGGTTGCCCCAGGTCGCCGGATCGTTCTCGTCGAATGCAGGAGAGGCGCCGTCGGCGGCCACGTCGTCGGCCCCAGCAGGGACCGGGGTCGGCTGTTTGGCAGGCGCCTGCATCTTCTTCTGCTGGGCCATCAGCCGGTCCATCATCGCCTTCTGCTCCTCGTCGGTCATCGGGCGAATCTGGCTGAGCTTCTCGGTGACCTCTGCGCGGAGGGAATCGAGCAGGCTCTCGAAGAGCTGGAAGGCCTCGGTCTTGTACTCGTTGAGCGGATCGCGCTGCGCGTAGCCGCGGAAGCCGACGACGGACCGGAGATGCTCCAACGTGAGAAGGTGGTCGCGCCACTTGGCGTCGATGGTCTGAAGCAGGATCTGCTTCTCGACGTTGCGCATGGTCTCTTCGCCGAAGGAGGCTGTCTTGTCCTCCATGTACTTGTCGGACTGCTCTTCGAGCCACTCGCGCATGGTGTCGTCGTCGACGCCGTCTTCCTGCGCCTTGGCGACGACCGGCAGCTCAAGACCGAGGTACTTCTTCACGTCGTCGTTCAGGCCTTCGGTGTCCCAGTCCTCGGCGTAGGACCGCTCGGGCATCCGCTCGGCGACGATGTCCTCGATCACCTGGTGGCGCATATCACGCGTGATCTCGCTGACGTCCTGCGCTTCCATGATCTCGCGCCGCTGGCCGAAGATCACCTTCCGCTGGTCGTTCATCACGTCGTCGAACTTGAGCAGCTGCTTGCGGATGTCGAAGTTGCGGCCCTCGACCTTGGCCTGGGCGCGCTCGAGCGACTTGTTCACCCAGGGGTGCACGATCGCCTCGCCTTCCTTCATGCCGAGCGACGACAGCACCTTGTCCAGGCGCTCGGACCCGAAGATCCGCATGAGGTCGTCCTCGAGCGACAGGAAGAAGCTCGACCGGCCGGGGTCGCCCTGGCGGCCGGAGCGGCCGCGCAGCTGGTTGTCGATCCGGCGGCTTTCGTGCCGCTCGGTCGCCAGCACGAATAGACCGCCGGCCTCGAGGACGCGCTTCTTGTCTTCCTCGTGCTCCGACTCGATCTTCTTGCGGAGCGCGTCGGGGTCGGCCTCGGGATCGGCGTCCAGCGCCTCCATCACCTTCATGTCGACGTTGCCGCCCAGCTGGATGTCGGTGCCGCGGCCCGCCATGTTCGTGGCAATGGTCACCGCGCCGGGCTTACCCGCCTCGGCCACGATCTGGGCTTCCTTCTCGTGCTGGCGCGCGTTCAGGACGTTGTGCGGGATGTTCTCCTGCTGAAGCAGCTGCGACAGAAGCTCGGACTTCTCGATGGAGGTCGTACCGACGAGGATCGGCTGGTCCTTCTCGTGCGCCTCGCGGATCGACCGGACGATGCCCTGGTACTTCTCCGTCGCGGTCCGGTAGACCTGATCGTCCTCGTCCTGGCGCGCGATGGGCTTGTTCGTCGGCACCTCGACCACGCCGAGCCCGTAGATCGACATGAATTCTTCTGCCTCGGTCGAGGCGGTACCGGTCATCCCGGCCAGCTTGTCGTAGAGGCGGAAGTAGTTCTGGAAGGTGACGCTCGCGAGGGTCACGTTCTCGGGCTGGATGTCGCAGCCCTCCTTCGCCTCGATCGCCTGGTGCAAGCCGTCGGACAGGCGGCGGCCGGTCATCATGCGGCCGGTGAACTCGTCGATCAGGACGACGCTGCCGTCGCGGACGATGTAGTCCTTGTCCTTATTGAAGAGCTTGTGCGCCCGGAGCCCCTGGTTGACGTGGTGCACCACCGTCGTGCTCTCGGGGTCGTAGAGCGTCTGCCCCTCGGGCAGCAGCTCGGCCGCGCGCAGCTTCTCCTCGAGGAACTCGTTGCCCTCGTCGGTGAAGGTGACGTTGCGGCTCTTCTCGTCGATCTCGTAGTGCTCTTCCTTGAGTTCGGGGATCAGGGTGTCGATCGTCTTGTAGAGCTCCGACCGGTCCTGCGAGGGACCAGAGATGATCAGCGGCGTCCGCGCCTCGTCGATCAGGATCGAGTCCACCTCGTCGACGATGGCGTAGTAGTGCTCCCGCTGGGCCATCTGGCTCAGCTCGGACTTCATGTTGTCGCGGAGGTAATCGAAGCCGAGCTCGTTGTTCGTCGCGTAGATGACGTCGCACTGGTAGGCCGCGCGCTTCTCCGCGTCGGGCTGCTGGGGCACGACCACGCCGGTCGTCAGACCCAGCGCACCATAGACCTTGCCCATCCACTCGGCGTCGCGGCGGGCGAGGTAGTCGTTCACCGTGACGATGTGGACCCCCTTGCCGGTCAGCGCATTGAGATACGCGGGGAAGGTCGCGACCAGCGTCTTGCCCTCGCCGGTCTTCATCTCGGAGATGTTGCCCTGATGCAGGAAGATGCCGCCCATGAGCTGCACATCGAAAGCCCGGAGACCGAGCGCCCGCCGCGCCGCCTCTCGGCAGTTGGCGAAGGCTTCGGGCAAAAGGTCGTCCAGGCTCTCGCCGTCCCTCGCCCGCTTGGCGAGCTCTTCGGTCTTGTCCTTGAGCGCCTGGTCCGGAAGCTTCTGGAACTCGGGCTCCAGCGCGTTGATCTTTTCGATCAGCGGCCGGACGGCCTTAACCTTGCGGTCGTTCGGCGTCCCGAACACCTTCTTCGCGATAGATCCGAGCATCATCTCTCCTGCGCCTGGCGGCAGCCGAGGCTGTCAATCTCGTGAGAGGAGGCCCCCATTGCCCATCGTGGGCACGGCCCATAGAAGAAGGCCAAGAACCGGCCCCCTCGGAGCCTGAAAGGGTAGGTAAGGGTGCCCAAACACACTGTCAACGCCGCGCCCCCGCGGCAGATCAAGGACGCTTCATGACCCGCATCAAGACGCTTCTCGCCGCCTCGACGCTCGCCCTGAGCGCCGGCGCAGCGCAGGCCCAGGAGGCCTCCGACGTGGTCGCGACCGTGAACGGTACGGAGATCACCCTGGGCGAGATGATCATCGCCCGCACCCAGCTGCCGCAGCAGTACTCGCAGCTGCCGCCCGAGGTCGTCTTCGACGGTCTGCTGCAGCAGCTCATCCAGCAGCAGCTGTTGTCCGACGAGCTGGAGAACGCGCCCGCCCGCATCGGCATCGCGCTCGCCAACGAAGAGCGCAGCCTGCGCGCCGGCGAATACGTCAACACGCTCAGCCAGCAGGCCGTCACCGACGAAGCCCTGCAGGAGGCCTACGAGGCCCGCT
This sequence comes from Histidinibacterium aquaticum, assembly GCF_008710275.1. Classification (GTDB taxonomy): domain Bacteria; phylum Pseudomonadota; class Alphaproteobacteria; order Rhodobacterales; family Rhodobacteraceae; genus Oceanicola; species Oceanicola aquaticus. Next base: position 315,444 of record NZ_VYQE01000004.1, on the reverse strand, counting down.
TCGCCGACGCCGAGCCGACGACCGAGTACAACGCGTCGCACATCCTCGTGGAGACCGAGGAAGAGGCGCAGGCCCTCGTCGAGCAGGCGCGCGCCGAAGGCGCCGACTTCGCCCAGCTGGCGCAGGAGAACTCGACGGGCCCCTCCGCCGAGGCCGGCGGTGAACTCGGCTGGTTCGGCCCCGGCTCCATGGTCGAGCCCTTCCAGAACGCCGTCTCCGAGATGGAGGCCGGTGAAATCTCCGAGCCGGTCCAGACCCAGTTCGGCTGGCACGTCATCAAGCTGAACGAGACCCGCATGCAGGAAGCCCCGTCCCTGGACGAGGTCCGCGGTGAGCTCACGCAGCAGATCCAGCAGGACGCGGTCGAGCAGGAGCTGACCCGTCTCGAGGAAGCCGCCGAGATCAGCCGCCCCGAAGAGGGCGAGATCGATCCGGCCACCCTCGGCGACCTCTCCCTCCTGGAAGAGTGATCGCATGAAGGTCTCGCCGCTCGCCCCGGCCGGGTTTCCAAGCATTCCGCCCATCGCGGGCGTGCGGTTTTCGACTTCAGCGGCCGGGGTACGCTATCCCGGCCGCACCGACGTGATGCTGGCCGAGCTCGCGCCGGACACCGTGATGGCGGGCGTCTTCACGACCTCCGCCACCCGCTCGGCCCCGGTGCTCGATTGCCAGGCCAAGATCGCGGGCCCCTCCACGGGGCCCGCCGCGATCCTGGTAAACTCGGGCAATTCCAATGCCTTCACCGGCCAGGCCGGTGTCGAAGCGGTGGAAAGCCTGACCGCCCGCGTGGCCGAAAAGCTCGGCTGCTCAAAGGATCGGGTCTTCACCTCCTCCACCGGCGTCATCGGCGAGCCCCTGCCCTACGACCGCATCGAGGCGAAGCTGGATGAATTGGCCAGCAGTCTCGACGAAGGCGGCATCGAGCCCGCCGCCCGCGCGATCATGACCACCGACACCTACGCCAAGGGCGCATTCGTCGAGGTCGAGATCGGCGGAGAGCCGGTGCGCATCGCCGGGATCGCCAAGGGCTCGGGCATGATCGCGCCCGACATGGCGACGATGCTCGTCTATATCTTCACGGACGCCCTGATCGGCCAGCCAGCACTGCAGACGCTGGTGAAATGCCAGTCGGATCTCACCTTCAACTGCATCACCGTGGACAGCGACACCTCGACCTCCGACACACTGCTGATGGCTGCGACCGGTGCCTCCGGCGTCGATGTCACGGACAGCGTGACTTTCAACGAGGCCCTGCACGGCGTGATGCTCGATCTCGCGCACCAGGTCGTTCGCGACGGCGAGGGGGCGACCAAGTTCGTGACCGTCCGGGTCACCGGTGCGCGCACCAATGCCGACGCCCGGCGTGTGGCCTCCGCCATCGCCAATTCGCCGCTGGTCAAGACGGCCATCGCCGGGGAAGATCCGAACTGGGGCCGCATCGTCATGGCCGTCGGCAAGTCCGGCGCCGAGGCCGACCGGGACCGCCTGTCGATCCGCTTCGGCGATATCCTCGTCGCGGAACAGGGCTGGGTCTCTCCCGGATACTCCGAGGAACAGGGCGCCAGCTACATGAGGGGCGAGGACCTGACGATCGCCGTGGACCTCGGCCTAGCCGGTGGCATGGCGACCATGTGGACCTGCGACCTGACCCACGCCTACATCGACATCAACGCCGACTACAGGTCGTAGGGTGCGCTTCGACCCCATTGCCCCGGAGCCCGCATGAAGGTCGTCCTCGTCTCAGCCGTCGCCCTGATCGACCCGGACGGTCGCGTGCTCCTCGCGCAGCGGCCCGAGGGCAAGTCCATGGCCGGGCTCTGGGAATTCCCGGGCGGCAAGGTGGAGAAGGGCGAGTCGCCCGAGTCCGCGCTGATCCGCGAACTGCACGAAGAGCTCGGGATCGACACCTGGGAGAGCTGCCTCGCGCCGCTCACGTTCGCCTCGCATGGCTACGAGGACTTTCACCTCGTCATGCCGCTCTTTGCCTGCCGCAAGTGGGAGGGGATCCCGCAGGCGCAGGAGGGCCAGACGCTCAAGTGGGTCCGCCCACGTGACATGCGCGACTACCCCATGCCCCCGGCCGATCTTCCGCTGATTCCCATCCTCCGCGACTGGCTCTGATCGCGCGAGCAAAGCGTTAATACCTGGACGGTAGTCTGCGCGGCAGCTCTTGCGCGGAGGCTGCCATGCTCAAGACCATCCTCATCGGAACAGGCGTATCCATTCAGGGCGTGCTCGAACGCAGGCTCGACAACGGTCATGCCGTCGTCCGGATCGGCGCGAAACGGTTCACCGGCCGGCTGGTGGAGCGGTGGCGAAAACCCGAGGCATGAGAAGGAAAAAGGGGCGCGGCCATGCGGCCACGCCCCTTTTTCGCTTGTTTATCCGTGGCTCAGAGCGAGCGTTCGATCTCTTCGCGCTCGAAGATCTCGATGATGTCGCCGGGACGGATGTCCTCGTAGTTCTGGAAGGCCATGCCGCATTCCTGGCCAGAGATCACTTCCGCCACCTCGTCCTTGAAGCGCTTCAGCGTCTTCAGCGTGCCTTCGTGGATCACCACGTTGTCGCGCAGCAGGCGGACGCCGGCCGAGCGACGAGCGATGCCCTCGGTAACGAGACAGCCAGCAACCTTGCCGACGTTGGAGACCTTGAAGACCTCCTTGATCTCGGCATAGCCGATGAAGTTCTCGCGAACCTCGGCACTGAGGAGACCGGAGGCGGCCGCCTTCACGTCGTCCACCAGGTCGTAGATCACCGAGTAGTACCGGATCTCCACGCCCTTCTGGTTCGCCGTGTTGCGGGCCGACGCGTTGGCCCGGACGTTGAAGCCCATGATCGGCGCTCCGGAAGCCTCCGCGAGACCCACGTCCGTCTCGGTGATGGCGCCGACGCCCGAGTGCAGCACGCGGACGCGCACCTCCTCGTTGCCGATCTTCTCCATCGCCTGGACGATCGCCTCGGCGGAACCCTGCACGTCGGCCTTCACCAGGATCGGCAGTTCCTCGACGTTCTCGTCGGCCTTGGCCTTGGCCATCATCGCCTCGAGAGTCGTCGCGGCCCCGGCCATCGCGCGCTTTTCCTTCGCGGCGTTCTGGCGGTACTCGGCGATCTCGCGGGCCTGCGCCTCGGTCTCGACGACGTTCAGGACGTCGCCGGCCTCGGGCGTGCCGTTGAGACCCAGGACCTCGACGGGCACCGACGGACCGGCTTCCTTCACCCGGTTGCCCTGGTCGTTCTCCATGGCGCGAACCTTGCCCCACTGCTCGCCGACGACGAAGATGTCGCCCTGCTTCAGCGTGCCGCGCTGCACGAGCACGGTCGCCACGGGGCCACGGCCCACGTCGAGCTGCGCCTCGATGACGGCGCCCTCGGCGGAGCGGTCGGGGTTGGCCTTGAGCTCGAGGACCTCGGACTGCAGCGCGATCGCCTCGAGCAGCTCGTCCAGGCCCGCGCCGGTGGTCGCGGAGACTTCCACGTCCTGCACGTCGCCCGAGAGCTTCTCGACGATGACTTCGTGCTGCAGAAGGTCGGTCCGGACCTTGTCCGGGTTCGCTTCCGGCTTGTCGCACTTGTTGATCGCGATGATCATCGGGACCTTCGCGGCCTTCGCGTGATTGATGGCCTCGATGGTCTGCGGCATCACCGCGTCGTCCGCGGCCACGACCAGCACCACGATGTCCGTCACCTGCGCGCCACGGGCCCGCATGGAGGTGAAGGCCGCGTGGCCCGGCGTGTCGAGGAAGGTCAGCGTCGAACCGCTGTCGGTCTCAACCTGGTAGGCACCGATGTGCTGCGTGATGCCACCGGCCTCGCCCTGCACGACGCGCGCCTTGCGGATCGCGTCGAGGATCGAGGTCTTGCCGTGGTCGACGTGGCCCATGACGGTGATGACCGGCGGGCGAGCCTTCAGCTCTTCGGGCTTGTCGTCCTCGATGTGGATGACATCCTCGACGTCGGCGTCGGACACACGGCGCACCTTGTGACCGAATTCCTCGATGATGAGCTCGGCGGTGTCGGCGTCGATCGTCTGCGTCTGGGTCGCCATGATGCCGTTCTGCATCAGCGCCTTGACGACATCTGCCACACGCTCGGACATCCGGTTGGCCAGCTCGGAGACCATGATGGCCTCGGGCAGCTGGACCTCGCGGGTGACCTTCTCGCGCTCGACAGGACCGCCCATCGCCTTCTGGCGGGCGCGCTCCTGCTTGCGCTTCATAGCGGCCATCGACTTCTGCCGGCCGCCTTCGCCACCGGCGAGCGCCTGGTTCAGAGTCAGCTTCCCGGAGCGGCGGTTGCCGCCGTCGTCGGCGCGACCCTTCTTGGGCGCGCGGTCGGCGCCGCCCTTGTTGTCGCGCTCACGGTCCTTCTTGGCCGGACGTGCGGCACCAGCGGCCTCGGCCGCTTGTGCGGCGGCCGGATCTGCGGCGGGCGCATTCTTCTCAGCGTCCTTGCGGGCCTTGGCCTCTTCGGCTTCGCGCTTCTTGCGCTCTTCCTCTTCGGCGCGCGCCTTCGCACGCTCCTCGGCCTCGCGCTGTTCGCGCTCCTTGGCCTCGGCCTCGTCGCGGCGGCGCTGGCGCTCTTCCTCGCGGGCCTTCTCCTCGGCGGCGCGCTTCTCCGCGTCCTCGGACTCGCGCGCCTTGGCGAGGGCAAGCGCCTTCATCCGGCGCTCGAGTTCGGCCTCGGAGATGCCGGCAGGCCGCTTGGACGGATCGCCCCCACCCTGCGGCGCAGCGGATTTGCCCGCTCCGGCGCCCGGTTTCGAGACCACCCGCTTCCGTTTGGTTTCCACCACGACGTTCTTGGTGCGCCCGTGGCTGAAGCTCTGCTTCACGTTCCCCGACCGGGAACCACGGAGACCAAGTGTTTTCTTGCCGTCGGTATCACTCATAGAGATGTCTGTTCCTTCCGGGCGGCCCCCTGGCCGCCGCCACTGTCGCGCAAGCCCTTAAGTCTTGCGGCTTCCTCTACAACACGGTCGCTGAGTCCGCCAGTAGCGAGCGCGCCATGTATCACACTTTCCCGTCCGTAGGCCATCCCGAGTTCCGATTGCGTGAGACAATCGAAGTAGCGGGCGCCGGTCGGGGTCCAGAGCTTGGCCTTTCCGCGAACCGACCCGTCGCTCGCCTGGAGCAGCACGCGAACCGGCTTGTCAGCGAGCCACGACTTTACCTTCTCGAAGCCCGCGACGGCCAGACCGGCCTTCCGCGCGAGAGAGATGAGATCGATGACCCTGCGGGTGACCTGGCGTTCCACTTCGTCGGCCAGATCATCGGGAACGTGGACCTTGGCCTTTGCGGCCCGGCTGAACTGCCCATCCTTTGCGCTGTCCAGCACGGCGCGGTCGGCCGTAACCCACATGCCGCGCCCGGGGAGCTTTTCCAGCACATCGGGCACAACGAGGTTATCTGGGGACGAAACGAAACGGATCAAGCCCTGGCGAGGCTGAACCTCGCCAGTGACGATGCAGCGCCGTTCCGAGACGCTCCGATCCTTGGTTTTGCCGCCTCGCGACATCGCTCCGGTCCCCGGAGGCCCATCAGGCCTCCGCCTCCTCTTCGGTGGCTTCCTCGCCCTCTTCGGTCTCGGCGATCAGATCGTCCGGGTCGACCCAGCCCAGCAGGACGCGGGCGGTCATGACCATGTCCTGCGCCTCTTCGAGGCCGACGTCGAACTTCTCGAGGATGCCATCGTCCTTCACGCGCTGGCCGTCCACGGTGGTCCAGCCGCCGGCGATTTCCCAGTCGGCCAGGGTGGCGAAGTCCTCGAGCGTCTTCACGTCGTCGAGCGCGAGCGCCAGGACCATCGCGGGCGACAGGCCCTCGAAGTTGATCAGGCTGTCGTCCACACCGAGTTCGCGGGCGCGCTCGAGCGCCTTCGCGTTCTGCGCGTCGAGGTATTCCCGGGCGCGGGTCTGAAGCTCCTGCGCGGTGTCCTCGTCCACGCCGTCGATCACGAGCAGCTCGTCCTGCTCGACGTAGGCGACCTCTTCGAGGTTGGTGAAGCCCTCGGAGACCAGCAGCTGGGCGAAGAACTCGTCCAGGTCCAGCGTGTCCATGAAGAGCTTGGTCCGCGCTTCGAATTCCTTCTGGCGACGCGCCGATTCCTCTTCCTCGGTCATGATGTCGATATCGAGACCGGTCAGCTGCGAAGCCAGGCGCACGTTCTGGCCGCGGCGGCCGATGGCGAGGCTCAGCTGCTCCTCGGGCACGACCACCTCGATCCGCTCGGCGTCCTCGTCGAGAACCACCTTGCTGACCTCGGCGGGCTGCAGCGCGTTCACGAGGAAGGTCGGCAGGTCCTCGTTCCACGGAATGATGTCGATCTTCTCGCCCTGCAGCTCGTTCACGACGGCCTGCACGCGGCTGCCGCGCATACCGACGCAGGCGCCGACGGGGTCGATGCTCGAATCATAGGAGATGACCGCGATCTTGGCGCGCGAGCCGGGGTCGCGGGCCACGGCCTTGATCTCGATGATGCCCTCGTAGATCTCGGGCACTTCCATCTTGAAGAGCTCGGCCATGAACTCCGGCGCGGTGCGCGACAGGAAGACCTGCGGCCCGCGCGGCTCGCGGCGCACGTCCTTGATGTAGACGCGGATCCGGTCGTTCGGGCGATAGCTCTCGCGGCCGATCTTCTCGTTCCGGCGCAGCACGCCCTCGCCGGCGTTCAGGTCGACGATGACGTTGCCGTATTCCTCGCGCTTCACTTGGACGTTCAGGATCGTGCCGATACGGTCCTTGAACTCCTCGTACTGCTTCTCGCGCTCGGCCTCGCGGACCTTCTGCAGGATCACCTGCTTGGCGGACTGGGCGGCGATGCGGCCCATCTCCACCGGCGGGATCTCCTCGACGTAGGTGTCGCCGATCTGCGGATTCTCGAGATACTGCTTCGCCTGATCCGGCGTCATTTCGGCCTGGTAGTTCTCGAGCTCTTCGGGATCCACCACCGTGCGGACGCGGGTGAAGGTCGCGCGGCCGGTCTTGCGGTCGATCGACACGCGGATGTCCATCTCGGAGCCGTAGCGGCTCTTCGCGGCCCGGGCGAGGCTCTCTTCCATCGCCTCGACGACCAGCGCGGGGTCGATCAGCTTCTCACGCGCGACCGCTTCAGCGGTCTGCAGCAGTTCCAACTGGTTGGCAGACGTAATCGCCATGCTCAGCTCTCCTCATCCGGACCGTCCAGCACGGTCTCCACCTCGTCGTATTCCGTCTCGTCGATCTGGCCCGCATCCTTGCGGCCCTTGAGAACGTCGCGGATCAGTTCGTCCGTCAGGACCAGCTTCGCATCGCTCAGCCAGTCGAACTGGAGGCCGATGGTCACCGGCTCCCCGTGTTCCTCGATCTCGATCAGTACCTCGGAGCCCTCGGTGCCCCCGAGCACGCCCTTGAAGCGTCGACGTCCGTCGATCAGCTCGTCCGTCTCCAGCTTGGCGACGTAGCCTTCCCAGGGGTCGAAATCCTTCAGCCGCGTCAGCGGCCGGTCGATCCCCGGGCTGGAGACCTCCAGCGTGTAGGCGTCGAGGATCGGGTCCTCCACGTCCAGCACCGCGCTCACGGCGGTCGAGATCTCGGCGCAGTCGTCCACCTCGATCGTTCCATCGGGCTTCTGCGCCATGATCTGCAATGTCGAGGTCTTGCCGCTCATCAGACGCACGCGCACCAGCTCGTACCCCATGTCCTCGATGACGGGGGTGACGATCTCGGCGATCCTGCGGTCCATCGCCGTCTTGGCGATCATGTCGGACATGTCTCTTCTCGGTCCCAGAAACAAAAAAGCGGGCCAGCGGCCCGCATCACTTCATCGGTGGGGCACCGGGTTTGGACCCCAGCGCTCCGCTGTTGTCAGGGCAGATACGCCCCGCGGCTCGCAATTGCAAGGGGCCTCAGGCCGCCCACCAATGAAGCGCGAAGCGCGGATGGCTCATTGGCACACCGCCCCGCCCGATCCGGTGGGACACGGCCTCGAGATCCGCCGCTCCGGGCACGACCTCGTGATCGCCGCCCGCACGCAGCCGACCCTCGGCGTGGAGCCCGAGCCCGCTGGCCGCATCGACCCGTCCCGTGCGCAATGCCGAGAGACGCGCCTCGCCCGGGTCCAGGCCGATCAGCTCGACCCGGTCGAACCACCCTGCCGTGCCGTCGCGCCAATGGCTTTCCAGCCGCCGCGCGGTGAACCGCGCGCCGCCCTCGGCGACCGTCGCGTAGGCGCCCGTCCCCAGCTCACCCCGGCGAATCGCCAGCGCGGGGACCGCGAGCTTGAGCGGAAAGTCGGGATCGGCGTCGGGCAGCGTCACCCGCACCCGCAGCGGCCCCTCGACGACGGCACCCTCGAGCGTCCGGACCACATCGTCGGCACCGAAGGCGGGGCCGTCGTGAAAGCGCACGTCCGGCCGCAGGGTCAGGGCCCAGGCACGGGCACCATCCACTGGCTCCCAGTCGGTCGCCAGCGCCCCGCGCAGCGTCCCGTCGGGCGCCAGCTCGGTCAGCGTCTCGTAGATCAGCCCGTCGCGCGCATCCGAAAGGCCCGCGAGAGGAACCGCGGCCCGCAGGACGCCACCGCGTCCGGCCCCTGCGCGCACGGGCATCCCCGACGCGGCGAAGACCGCCGCGGCGAGACCCGAGGCCAGGAGAGCACGCCGGTCGGCCCGTCCGCTCATCACACCTCCAGCCGTTCGCGCCGTGCGGCGAAGTTGTCCATGACCCGCACCAGCTCGGCCGAAATCCCGGGCTCGGACAACGCATGGCCCGCCCGCCCGATCATCTTCAGCCGAGACTTGGGCCAGGCCTCCGACAGCCGGTAGGCCGAGTAGGGCGGGCAGATCATGTCGTAGCGGCCCTGCACGATGACTCCCGGCACCTTCTCGAGCCGGTCGACCCGGTCGAGGATCCGCTTCTCCCCGAGAAAGCCGCCATGGGTGAAGTAGTGGTTCTCGAGCCGGGCGAAGGCACGGGCGTAATCGGCCGGCGATTCGCCGCCCATCCCCTCGTTGTGAATCGAGGCCAGAGCGTTTTCCCAGGAGGCCCAGGCCCGCGCGTAACGGGTCTCGGTCATCACGTCGCCGCAGAAAAGCCGCCGATGGTAGGCCGCGATCAGGTTGTCGCGCTCGTCCTCGGGAACCAGTCCGCTGAACTTCTCCCAGAGCTCCGGGAAGAATCGGCCGGCGCCGCCGCCGTAGAACCAGTCGAGCTCGGGCGGCGTCATCAGGAACACGCCGCGCAGCGCCAAGGCCGCGGCGCGCTCGGGATGTTCCTGCGCGTAGACCAGCGCCAGGGTCGCGCCCCAGGACCCGCCGAAGACGATCCAGCGCTCGATGCCCAGCTCGCGCCGGATCCGCTCGATATCGTCGACGAGGTGCCAGGTGGTGTTGTTCTCGACGCTGGCATGGGGCCGCGACCGTCCGCAGCCGCGCTGGTCGAACAGCACGATCCGGTAGAGGTCGGGATCGAAGTAGCGGCGCATCGCGGGCGAGCAGCCGCCGCCGGGCCCGCCGTGCAGAACGACGACCGGAATGCCCTTCGGGTTGCCGCACTGCTCCACGTAGATCCGGTGCCGGTCGCCCACGTCGATCATCCGCTGATCGAAGGGGTCGATGGGCGGGTAAAGGTGCGCCGCCGCGCGCTTTTGTCCGGAGACCTTGTCCATGCCTGACCTATATAGGCGCGAATGACGGATTGCATCCGCCAATGCGGCCGCGATCACGTCCTGCTGAAATGACACGACGGAGGGGACCCATGCAAACCGGCGCCAGCACCATCGACGACGCCGAGGTCGCCAAGTTCCAGGCCATGGCCGAGGAATGGTGGGACCCGGAGGGCAAGTTCAAGCCGCTGCACATGCTCAACCCCTGCCGGCTGGACTACATCACGGCGCAGATCGCCGGAGAGTTCGGCCGCGACCTCTCTGCCGACGCCCCGTTCAAGGACCTGCGTATCCTCGATATCGGCTGCGGTGGCGGACTTCTGTGCGAGCCCATGGCGCGCCTCGGCGCGACTGTCGTCGGCGCCGACGCGGCGGAGCGCAACATCCCCGTCGCCCGCCTGCACGCCGAGCAGTCCGGCCTCGAGATCGACTACCGTCACACCTCCGCCGAGGCGCTGGCCGAGAACGGCGAGACGTTCGATGTCGTGCTCAACATGGAAGTGGTCGAACATGTGTCCGATCCGCTGGCCTACCTCACGGCCTGCCGGCAACTCCTGAAGCCGGGCGGGTTGCACATCTGCTCCACGCTCAACCGCAATCCTAAGAGCTTCGCCATGGCCATCGTCGGGGCCGAATACGTCATGCGCTGGTTGCCGAAGGGCACCCACGAGTGGCGCAAGTTCATCACGCCCGACGAGCTCTTCGACCTGATGCGCGAGGCCGGGCTCGACCCGGTGGACCGCAAGGGCTTCGTCTTCAACCCGGTGACCTGGAGCTGGCGCCTCTCGGATCGCGACCTGTCGGTGAACTACGTCACCGCGGCCCTTGCCCCGACGGACTGACGACCGAGCGGCTCAGTACCCAGGCCGCACCGCCGCGATCATCCGTTCGGTCATCCGGAAACCGGCCGCTTGGTAGAGCCGTCCGGCGGAGCCGTCCGAATCGGCCACGATCACCAGCGTGGCCTCCGGCGCTCGCTCCCGGACCCAGCGCCCGGTCTTGGAGAGCAGGGCCGAGCAGATGCCTCGCCGCCGGTGGCTCGCGGCCGTCTCCACGCTGCGGAACCGGGCGACCTTGTCGTCGTGCAGGACGCCCATGTCCCCGACCAGCCGATCGCCGTCGAAAGCCCCGAACCAGGCGCCGAGACCGCCCTCGATCTGCCGACGAACCGCGGCAAAGCGCTGTTCGATATAGGCGGGGTGCGCGTTGGGATCGTAGCCGTCCTCCAGGCCCATCTCGTTCTGGAGCGTAACGACCTGGCCCCATTCCTCGTCCGTGCCGATACGTCTCAGGTCGATCCCCTCCGGCGGCTCCGCGTCCTCTGGAACGCCATCGAGTGTCAGGACATCGGAATACTCTAGCTCCAGCTTCAGCGCCTCCAGATCGGGATGCTCGGGCGGTGCGGTCAGGCCGGGCGAATCCCACTGGATGACGATGTGCCGGGCATCGGGGAAATGCTCGTTGAAGATCTCGACCTGCGGCCGCGGATCGATCCGGTCGTCCCGGAAAATCACGGTGTTGCCGAACCAGTAGTCCGGTTCGCCGGGTGTCCGGACGACGATCCGGTCCTCGAGGCTCTCGATATCAGAAAGGCCCGTCATCGCGAGCAGGTCGGTCGCCAGTCCGAGCGACTTGAGTCCAAAGGTGAGCGTCACGCCCGTTAACCCTTTTTTGATTACAGAACAGTAATTTAGTCATGCGTCCAAATTTGGACGCCTCAGTCGTCGGCCAGAAGCCTCAGCCTGAGCTCTCTCAGCACCGGCAACGCCGCACGGACCTTCTCGGGTCCCACCTTTCGCGTGACCTCGGCGATCAGAGGCGTGATCGCCTCCAGCGCGGCATTCCGAGCCTTCAGCCCGGCCGGCGAGATCGAGACCATCTTGCGCCGAGCGTCGTCCCAGTCGGGCCTGACGTGAACCCATCCCGCCCATTCGAGCTTTCTCAGGGTATTGGTCATCGCCCCCCGGGTCAGGTGAAAGCTCCGCGCCAGCTGCGCCGGGCTCCGCTCCAGCCCGGTATGGGCAAGGTGGTTGAGGACCGCGAACTGGCTCAGCTCCATCCCCTTGGGCAGAATCCGCGCGACGCTGGTCCGGGCGAGCTGCTCCACCGTGATGATCTCGGAAAAGAGCGAGACCGCGAGACTGTCGGTCGCATCGCTCACGGTCCCGAAAGCTCCTTGTCATGGGTCAGGGACGGTACCTTCCGCCGCGCTTCCGCGACGGCCCCCCGGTCGATCTCGACGTAGCCGATGCCCGGTTCGGTCCCCATGTCGAGCACCACCTCGCCCCAGGGCGAGACAGCCATGGCGTGCCCGTAGGTCCGGCGCGCCTTTCCCCGCTCGGCCCGGTGCCCGCCGGTCTGGGCCGCGGCCAGGACCCAGGCGCCGCACTCGATGGCCCGTGCCCGGAGCAACGGCTCCCAGTGCGCCGCCCCCGTGACGGGCGAGAAGGCGGAAGGAACGAGGAGAACCTCCGCCCCCGCATGCGCGAGCCGCCGGTAGAGATAGGGAAACCGCAGGTCGTAACAGACCGAAAGGCCGACCGGCCCGATCGGCGTCTCCGCCAGAGCAAGCCGAGTACCCGGCCGGTAGCCCGCACTCTCCCGGTATGTCTCGGTCTCGGAGACCTCCACGTCGAACATATGCGCCTTGTCGTAGCGCGCCGCGATCTCTCCGTCCGGGGTCACAAGCAGCGAGCGGTTGGCGAACCTGCCGTCGGCATCGCCCGTCTTCACCGCGATGGAGCCCAGGGAGACCCAGACCCCCGCCCTGGCCGCTTCCTCGCGCACCATGGCGAGCACGATGTCGTCGTCCTCGTGCGAGAGAACCTCCTTCTGCCTGGTGCGGCTCTGGCTGACGCAGTTGGTTACCTCGGGCGTGCAGACGATCTGTGCCCCCTCTGCCGCCGCCTCGCGCAGCAGCGAGCGGACGGTCTCGCGGTTCTCGCCGGGATCGTCCGAACTGGTCAGCTGGAGGAGGGCGGCCCTCACGCCGCGAGCAGCGGGTCGAGCTTGCCCGCGCGGTCGAGAGCGTAGAGCTCGTCGCACCCGCCGACATGCGTCTCGCCCACGAAGATCTGGGGCACGGTCCGCTTTCCGTTCGCGCGTTCGATCATCTCGCCCTTCCGAGAGGGGTCGGTGAGCACGTCGATCTCGGTGAAGCTCACGCCCTTCTGGGTGAGAAGGCGTTTGGCGGCATGGCAGAAGCCGCAGATCGGGGTGGTGTAGATTTCGACAGGTTTCATGGTGATCCCTTCCGGTTTCACCATGATCTAAGGGTCTTTCTCCGCTCGGGCCAGTGTCAGCACGTCAATCGATCCGGCTCCGGCGGTTCCTGCGGCCTCCGCCGCCGCCGCGAGCGTGGCGCCGGAGGTCATCACGTCGTCGACCAGAAGCACCGGTTCTCCGTCCAACCGGCCGCGTCCCCGTGGGACGATGGCCTCGGCCAGTGCAGCGAAACGAGCGTCCCGGCTCTTTCCGCCCAGCGGCTGGGTCCGCAGCCGGCGGGCCAGGAGATCAGGGATGACACGGCGGCCCGTCTCGCGGCCCAGCGCGTTGGCGAGCAGAGCGGCCTGATTGTAGCGCCGCTTCACGAGGCGGGTCCAATGCAGCGGGACGGGGACGATGACAGATTCCTCCCTCAGCAGGGGGCCCGCCGCGCCGGCCATCCAGGTCGCGGCCGGGCGCGCGAGGTCGGTCCGGTCGCCGTGCTTGAGAGCGAGAACGATTCGCCGACCCAAGTCGCGGTAGGACAGCGCCGCCCGCCCCCGCTCCCACGGACGGGCGATGGTCAGGCAATCGTCGCAAAGGACGGATGCGCCATCCGCCTCGCCCGGCAGAGCCGCACCGCACTGGTCGCAGGAGAGGCCGGTGATGAAAGGCGTCTCGGCCCAGCAGGTGCCGCAGAGGGCGAACTCAATCGCCGTGCGCTCCTCACACATCAGGCACTGGGCGGGGTAAAGCAGGCGAAGTGCGCTTTGCATCGGGAGCTCATCCTCTTAGATGAGCCTGCATGACATCCACGCCCCAACTGACCGATCGCGCCGCCCTCGAGCACCACCGCGCCCGGGCCCGCCGCGCCGATCCGGCCCTCTTTCTGCACGAGGCCGTTCTCGACGAGGCTCAGGATAGACTCGCGGATATTAACAGGAGCTTTAGCGACCGCGCCGTCGTCACCGGCTGGCCCGAGCCATGGCGCACCGCGATGCCGGAGGCGCGCATCGCCTGCGACACTGAGACGCTGGATCTGGAGCCGGGCTCGCTCGATCTCGTGGTCCATGCCCTCGCCCTGCATTGGGCCGACGATCCGGTCGGACAGCTCGTGCAGTGCCGCAGGGCGCTTCGCGCCGACGGGCTCCTGCTGGCAGCGCTCTTCGGTGGGCAGACCCTCCACGAGCTGCGCGCCTGCCTTGCCGAGGCCGAGGCGCAGGTGACCGGAGGCCTCTCCCCCCGGGTCGTTCCGATGGGTGAAATCCGGGACCTGGGAGGCCTGCTCGGGCGCGCCGGTTTTGGGCTCCCGGTGGCGGATTCCTTCAGCCTGACAGCCACTTACGAGAGCCCGCTGCACCTCATGCGCGACCTGCGCGCGATGGGCGAGCAGAATGCCCTCGCCTCTCGCCTCCGCCGCCCCACGCGGCGCGCCGTCATGATGGAGGCGATGCGGCTCTACCAGGAGCGCTTCGCAGGACCCGACGGCCGGATCCCCGCCACCTTCGAGATTGTTACGCTGACGGGCTGGGCCCCGGACGAGAGCCAGCAGAAGCCGATGCGCCCCGGCTCCGCCGCCCAGCGGCTGGCCGACGCCCTGGGAACCGAGGAGCGCAAACTCGACCCCGGACCAGATTGACGCTATCAGCGCGAGTCTTATCTGGCCGGGAAGACCCAGGACGATGATGGACGAGGCGACGCCCATGTTTGATGTGAAATCGGACGGATCCGCGACTGCTGCGCGCCCGGCCCATGCTCCCGAGGATCATCCCGCCATCAAGCCGGCCCGGGTCGGCATTCTTCTCGCCAATCTCGGCACGCCCGATGCCACCGACTACTGGTCGATGCGGCGTTACCTGGGCGAGTTCCTCTCTGACCGTCGGGTGATCGACTATTCCCCCTGGATCTGGCAGCCGCTCCTGCAGCTCGTGATCCTGAGCAAGCGGCCCTTTTCCAGCGGCGCGGCCTACCGCTCGATCTGGAACGAGGAGGCGAACGAGTCCCCCTTGATGACGATCACCAAGTCGCAGACCGCTTCCATCGCCGCCGAGTTGAAGAAGCGCCACGGCAGCGAGGTCCGCGTCGATTTCTGCATGCGCTACGGCAATCCCTCGACCGAGTCCAAGGTGCGGGAAATGGTCGAGGCCGGGTGCCGAAAGATCCTCTTCTTCCCGCTCTATCCGCACTACGCCGGCGCGACCTCGGCAACGGCGAATGACCAGTTCTTCCGCGCGCTGATGAAGGAGACCTGGCAGCCGACGGCGCGGATCGTCGATCCGTATTACGACCGGCCCGATTACATCGAGGCGCTCGCCCAGTCGATCGAGCGCAAGTACGCCGAGCTGGAAAACCGTCCCGACATCCTCGTCTGCTCCTACCACGGCGTGCCGAAGCGCTACCTTGAAGAGGGCGACCCCTACCACTGCCAGTGCCAGAAGACGACGCGCCTGTTGAAGGAGAGGCTCGGTTGGGACGACACCAAGATCACGACGACCTTCCAGTCGCGCTTCGGTCCCGAGGAGTGGCTGCAGCCCTACACCGTTGAGGAGGTCGCCCGCCTCGCCGAACGCGGCAAGAAGCGGATCGCGGTCTGTGCACCGGCATTCTCCGCCGATTGCATCGAGACGCTCGAGGAGATCAACGAGGAGATCCGCGAGAGCTTCGAGGAAGCCGGGGGAGAGGAATTCACCTACATCCCCTGCCTCAACGACGATCCGGCGCACATCGATGCGCTGGTCAACGTGATCGACGAGAACCTCTCCGGCTGGGTCGACTGATCAGCGACCGGCCCCCGCGCCGACCGATGCGCCACCACCGCTACTGTTGTTGGCGCTGATCGCGGCCGCGATGATCCCAAGCAGCACGAAGGTGACGACCGTCTCGACGGGGAACGAGCCGCCCATCGTGCGCTGCTCGATGCCCTCCATCGTCGGCTGCGGCGCGGGCTCGTGCTGGTCCGCGTGGAGGGACGTCGCCGCCAGGCTGGCGGCGAGGGTAGCGGCGAGTATCTTGCGCGTCATGGGGCCCTCCGGTCGGTCTTCCTGAACCTTCGCCCGGCAGCTTCGTCAGATCAAGAGCACCTGGGTCCCGACACCGGTCAGGCTGAAGAGTTCGGAGATGTGCTCGTTGTAGAGCCCGATGCAGCCGTTCGAGCTGCGCCGGCCGATCTTCCGCGTGTCGTGTGTCCCGTGGATGCGGTAATACTGCCAGGACAGGTAGAGCGCGTGGGTGCCGAGCGGGTTGTTCGGCCCCGGCGGTACGTAGTCTGGCCACTCGGGATTCCGCTGCTGCATCTCGGGAGTCGGGCGCCAGTCCGGGCCCTCGACCTTGCGGATCACTTCGGTCCGGCCGCGCCGGGTCAGGTCCTCGGTCAGCGGGACGGAGGTCGGGTAGAGCTTGTAGATGCTCTGGTCTTCCGACCAGAAGTGCAGCGCGCGGGACCGGATGTCACAGAGGATCGCACCGCCCGCGAGACTCTCGAAATAGGGCCGCCAGTCCAGGGAGCGGAAGGACGATACGTTGCGGGGCGTGGCGCGCGAGATGTCGGCCTCGATCTCCGTCGAGTTCTCCTGCGCGAGCGCGCCGGTGCCCAGGGCGGCCGCGGATGTCGCGATGAAACCGCGGCGCGTGAGGTGTCGGGACATGTTCCTGCCTCCGGTTAACTGCTCGAACGAGAATGGCTTAGGCTCACGCGAGGGACGCCGCAATTCACGGGCCCGTGCGACCGGCACCTTCCCGCCCATCTGGGTTTGAAAGGCCACGCCGGAGGGAGTAAGCCGCCGTCCGAAACGTCACACTGAGGTAGGCGATGAAGCGGACTCTGGTACTCGGCGCGGCCCTGCTGGCGCTTGCGGCATGTGGCGGGCGCGGCCCGCAGGTGGCCATCGGGCCGGACGGCCTGCCCCTGCCCCAGATCTACCGCATCGCACCGGAAGAGGCGGACGCCGTGCAGATCCGCCTGCTCGACAGCGTGAACACCCTGCGGCAGGCCCAGGGTCTTACGCCGGTCCGCTACGATCCCCGCCTGAACTCGGCCGCCGCGACGCACGCCCGCGACATGGCCGTGCAGAACCGGCCCTGGCACTTCGGGTCGGACGGCTCGTCGCCGCTCGATCGCGCGCGACGCGTCGGCTACGGCGGCTTGATCCTTGGAGAGACGATCTCCGAGAGCTACGAGTCCGAGATCGAGACGCTAGGCGCCTGGATGGAGCAGCCGGACACGCGGGAGGTCATCATGGACCCTCGCGCCCGACAGCTGGGCTTCGCCTGGTACCAGGAGCCCGCGGGCAAGCTGTGGTGGACTCTGGTCATGGGTACAGAAGCGATCCAGGCACCACGTCCCGCCCCGACGCCCGAGGCCTCCGCTCAGCCCGCCGTCGCCCCGCCGCTGCGGCCGGGCGCCTAGGGGTAGATCGTGATCGGCGTTCCGTTCGGGACCATCGCGTAGATCTTCTCGATGGCCTCGTTCGAGACGGCGATACAGCCCGCGGTCCAGTCGTCGCGGTCCGCGAAGAGACTGGGCGTTCCATGGATGAAGATGTCGCCGCCGGGCTCGAGCTCCATCTCGAGCGCGCGGGCCACGTCCTCGGCGTCAGGATAGGAGATTCCGACGGAGAGGTGATATTCGCTGTTCGGGTTCCGCCGATCGATGAAGTAGTGGCCCTCGGGCGTGCGCCCGTCGCCCTCGAAGGTCTTGTGCCCTGTGGGCGCGAAGCCGAGTTCGAACTCGTAGCTCTCGAGCGTCTGATCGTGGTGCATCAGGTAGAGACGGCGCTGCTCCTTGAAGAGCAGGACCTGGGTCACGGCCGGGCCGTTGTAGGTCAGGAACTTCGACGGCGGCGCGCAGGCAGCCAAGCCGACGAGCACCGCAAGCAGTACAAATATCCGAACGCGCATGAAACTGCCCCTCTGCCCAAGCGCTTTTTCGAAGTGTTTACACGAGACGCTACGTCCGGTGTAGCTCCCCAGGCGGTCACAGACGCGTGAAGGCGGAAACCAGCTCGACATGCGCGGACCAGCGAAACTGGTCCACGACGGTGATCGGTCCCATCTCGAAGCCGGCCTCGACTAGAACGCGGGCATCCTGTGCGAAGGTCGCCGGGTTGCAGGAAACCATCACGACCCGTCCGAGCGACGAGGCAGCAACCTGCGCGACCTGCGCGCGGGCGCCTTTCCGGGGCGGGTCCAGAACGGCGGCCTCGAAACGCGAGAGCTCATCGGCGCGCACCGGCTCCCGGAAAAGATCGCGGGTCTCGGTCGTGACCCGCTTCAGCCCCTTCGCATGCCGCCATCCGTGGTCGAGCGACTTGAGCATCGGTCCGAAGACCTCGACGGCATGGACCTCCGCCCGCTCCGCCAGTGGGAGCGAGAAGGTCCCGCAACCGCTGAAAAGGTCGATCACCCGCCTCGCGTCTCCGACGGCCTCGGTGACACGCGACACGAGGGCCTGCTCGCCCTCCCGCGTCGCCTGCAAGAACGCGCCCGGAGGCGGAGCGACCTCCGCGCGGCCCATCCGGTGGAAGGGTGGCGTGCGCGTGACGATTGGCTCGTCTTCCCAGACGAGGCGCGAGAGGGACTGTTCCTGCGCGAAAGCCGCCAGCTCCATCCGCAGCGCCCCGTCGAGCGCCTTGCCGCCCGAGATCAGCAGATCGGGTCCCGTCTCGGTCTCGGTGACGGTGTAGGCCACCTCGCCCTTCCGGCTCGCGATGCGACGCGTCAGGGTCTCGAGCGCGGGCAAGAGCTCGACCAGGGCGGGGCGGAGAACCTTGCACGAGGGGATCGGCACGATCTGGTGAGTCCGCCGTTCATGAAAACCGACGAGCGCCCCGGACTTGGTCCTGCGCCCGGCGATCTTGGCCCGGCGGCGCGTGGCGGGCGGAGAAGTCTCGACGCCCGCGATCTCGGCTGAGAGACCGTTCCGGGTCAGGGCGTCGCGCACCATCCCGGCCTTCCAATCGGCGACGAAGGCATCGCTCGCATGCTGGATGACGCAGCCCCCACAACGCGCGAAATGCGGACAGGGCGGCGCGGCATGCTCCGCCGCGCGCTCGATTACCTTGCCGCCCGCCGTCACGGCGTCGCCGGGCAGGGCAAAGGGCACCAGCGAGCCATCCTCGGCCCGGCCGAGGCCCGAGGGTGCCAGCCCCTCGATGGCGAGCGCGGTGTCCGTCACTCCGCCGCCTCGCGTGCGAAGCCTCCGGACTGCCGATCCCAGAACCGGGCATAGAGGCCGGCGCGGGCGATCAGCTCGTCGTGGGTGCCTTCCTCGGCGATGCGGCCATGATCCAGAACGATGATCCGGTCCATGTCGGAAATCGTCGAAAGCCGGTGCGCGATGGCGATGACGGTCTTGCCTTCCATCGCCCGCTCCAGCGCCTCCTGGATTGCCGCCTCGACCTCGGAGTCGAGCGCCGATGTGGCCTCGTCCAGCACGAGGATCGGGGCATCCTTGATCATCGCCCGGGCGAGCGCGATGCGCTGCCGCTGACCGCCGGAGAGCTTCACGCCCCGCTCGCCGAGATGCGCCTCGTAGCCCTGGCGACCCTTGTGATCCTCCATGTCGAGAATGAACTCGTGCGCCTCGGCCTTTTCCGCCGCCGAGATCAGCTCGTCCTCCGTCGCCTCCGGTCGGCCGTAGACGATGTTGTCCCGCGCGGTCCGATTGAACATGGCAGTCTCCTGCGTGACCATCCCGATGGCCGCGCGAAGGCTCTCCTGCGTGACCTTCGAGATATCCTGCCCGTCGATGGTCACCCGTCCCTTCTCGGGGTCGTAGAGCCGCAGGAGTAGCGACAGCAGAGTGGACTTGCCCGCGCCGGAGGCACCGACGATCCCGAGTTTCTCGCCGGGCTTCACCGTAAGGCGGATGCCCTCGACGCCACCCACGTCGCGGCCGTAGCCGAAGGTCACGTCCTCGAAGACGATCTCGCCTTTATCCACCTTCAGTTCGGTGGCGTCGGGCGCGTCGACGAGCGTGTGAGGCGGGGTCAGCGTGTGCATCCCGTCCTCGACCTCGCCGATGTGGCCGTAGATGGCGAGTAGGGTGAAGCTGATCCAACCGGTCATCTGCGCGAGCCGGATGGCGACGGAGCCCATGGCGGCGATGTCGCCCGGGGTCACGCCACCGGCCTCACCCATCCAGATGCCCGCCCCCACGAGCGCGATCGGCAAGGTGCCCGCGAGAAAGACGAGACCGAGCCGGAACAGGGCCGAAACCCGGCCGAACTCGACCGAGCGCTTCTCGAAGTTCGCCATTTCCTCGAGGGCCGCCTCATCCTCGTGATCCGCCCGGGCAAAGAGCTTCACCGTCTTGATGTTGGTGATCGTGTCCACGACCTGGCCCGTCACCATGGCCCGTGCAGCGGCCCGCGCCTTGGAGCGCACGCGGATGCGCGGCAGGAAAACCCGCAGGAAGAAGGCGTAGGCGGCGAACCAGACGATCACGATGGGCATCAGCCAGAGGTTGACCGCCCCGACGAGGATCAGCGCGCCGATCACCGAGGCGAGCCCGAAGAGGATCGCGTTGACCGTTTCGACCACGGCCTCTGTCAGCGACCGCGCCGCCTGCATCTGCTTCTGTGCCAGGCGCCCGGCGAAATCGTTGTCAAAGAACGTCACCGCGTGGCCCAGCGTCCAGCGATGCAGCCGCGAGAGCGTGAGCGTGAAGACGGAAGGGTTGATGACGACTGCCTGGAACGTCGCCGAGGCGCCGAAGAAAAGGGGACGGAGGATCAGCAGGGTCACCGCCGAAAGAACGACGAGCCACCAGTAGTCCGCCCAGAACTGCGCCCAGCCGGTGGCGGCGGCGTCCACCGCCTCGCCCAGCAGCCACATGGTCAGAACCTCGGAGGCGCCGGTGAAGGCCGAGATGAAGGTCGCGAGCGCGAGGATCGGCCAGGCGCCCTTCAGGCACCAGGCGATGAAGCGCCAGAGCGTCCGCGGCGGCGGTCCGTCGGCGGGCTGAACGCTCTGGATCAGGTTCGCGGCCCAGTGGATCCAGCGATCGTATAGTCGTCTTATCATTCCGCCGCCTCCGTCTCCGTCTCGCCGAGGAACCCGCCCGACTGCCGCGCCCAGAGCCGGGCGTAGAGCCCGCCCTGCGCAAGCAGCGCCTCGTGCGGGCCGTCCTCGATCACGCGTCCGTCCTGCATCACCACGATCCGGTCCATCCGCGCGATGGTCGACAGCCGGTGCGCGATGGCGATCACCGTCTTGCCTTCCATCAGGCCATAGAGCGTCTCCTGGATCGCCGCCTCGACCTCGCTGTCGAGCGCGCTCGTCGCTTCGTCCAGCACAAGGATCGGCGCGTCCTTCAGCATCACCCGGGCCAGCGCGATCCGTTGCCGCTGCCCGCCCGAGAGCTTCACGCCGCGCTCGCCAACCTGCGCATCGTATCCGCGGTTCCCGTGCCGGTCCTCGAGATCGACGATGAAGTCATTCGCCTCGGCCTGACGCGCGGCGGCGAGCACCTCGTCCTCGCTTGCCTCGGGACGACCGTAGAGGATGTTCTCACGCACGGACCGGTGCAGGAGGGAGCTGTCCTGCTGCACCATGCCGATGGAGCGGCGGAGGCTCTCCTGCGTGACCGAGGAGATGTCCTGTCCATCGATGAGGATCTGCCCGGACTCGGCGTCATAAAACCGGAGAAGCAGCTTCACCAGGGTCGATTTGCCCGCACCCGAAGGTCCGACGAGACCCACCTTTTCACCGGGTGAGACGGTGAGGTCGACGTCGTCGAGTCCGCCGACCTCGCGGCCGTAGTGATGCGAGAGGTGCTCGATTTCGATCCGGCCCTCGGTGACCTCGAGGTCCTGCGCGCCAGGCGCATCCTTGAGCGTCACGGGCGCGCTCGTCGTCTGCATTCCCTCGGCGACGATGCCGAGCTGCTGGAACAGATTGGTGACAGCCCACATGATCCAGCCGGTCATCCCGTTGAGACGCAGCACCAGCGCGGAGGCCGCGACGACGATCCCGAGACTCGCCTGACCGGTGAAGAACAGGCCCATCGCCCAGCCGACGACGCCGACGATCAGGACGCCGTTCAGGAACACGAGCATCCCGTTCATCAGCGAGTAGACCTGCATCTCGCGCCCGAAGGTGCGGCGGACCTCCTCGATCGCTTCGCGGCCGTACTCGATCTCCCGGTCGTGGTGCGCGAACATCTTCACCGAGTGGATGTTCGTATACCCATCCACCAGCCGCCCGTTGAGCTGCGACCGCGCCTCGGACGAGGCCTTGGACCGAGGCGCCACGTTGCGCACCGCCCAGACCATCAGCGCGGCGTAGAGCGCGAGCCAGATCAGCAGGGGCAAGAGCAGCCGCGGATCGGCGCCGGAGAGCAGGACCGCAGCGCCGATGGCGTAGGTCACGGCGTAGGCAACCGCATCGAAGACCTGGAAGGCGACCTCGTTCGCGGCGGAGGGCGTCTGCATCACCCGGTTCGCGACGCGCCCGGCAAAGTCGTTCTCGAACCAGCCGACCGACTGGCGCATGACGTGCCGGTGCACGCGCCAGCGGATCAGGGTCCCCCAACTTACGCCGACGCCGTGGTTCAGGATCAGCTCGTTCAGGACCTGCACCGCCGGCCGGATCAGAAGGATGAAGACGGCGACCGCGATGAACTCTGGCCAGTTCTCAGCCCAGATCTCCGCCGGCACGCCGCCGGACAGCAGGTCGGTCAGCTCGCCGAGGTACCAGATCATCCAGACCTCGGTGATCGCCACGAGAGCCGTGATGAAGGCCGTCGCCGCGAAGACACGCCGAAACGGCCCGGAGAAGGACCGCAGGTACGGCACCAACCGGGTCGGGGGGGCGTCGGTCTCCTGATACGCGGTATAGGGATCGACGAGGCTTTCGAACCATCGGAACATCGGGCCTCTCGGGAGACGGGCGGCCACCGGCCACCCGCGTGCCTGCGGGATATAGACCGTCTTCCGTCAGAGGAAAACCAGCCCCGCGAACGCCGCGAGGGCAACCGCCATCCCCCGCATGAAGAGCCGCCATTTGGCTGGGTCCGAGAGCAGGCGCGAGAGCAGGCTGCCGGCGGAGGTCCAGAACAGGCAGACGCCCAGGTTGATGACCGAGAATGTCAGCCCGAGTGTCGCCGCCTGACCCAGGGGCCCGAGCTCGGCCACGAAGGCCGTCGCCGCCAGAGCCACCGCCCAGACCTTGGGGTTCACCCACTGGAACAGCACTGCCTTGGTCAGGGTGAAGGGCCGCTCCGCCTCGCGGCGCACCGGGTCCGAGCGCCAGAGCTGCACCGCCATCCAGAGGATCCAGAGACAGGCAACGATCTTGAGGGCGAGCGTGAGCCCGGGCCGGGCCAGCAGCAGCGACCCGACACCAAGCCCGGTCACGAAGCTGGTGACGCCGACGCCGAGGGCGACCCCCAGCAAGTGCGGCACCGTCCGGCGGAATCCGAACCTCGCGCCGGAGGCCGTCAGCAAGATCACGTTGGGACCGGGCGAGAAAAGGCCCAGGAAAACGAACCCCGCGAGCGGACCGATCACTTCAGCAACTCGTCTCTGTTCAGGCGGAAATCGCTATCGATCCATCGCTGCTCGGTCTCCCGGAGCGCCCTCCCAAGGGCCGGCCCCTGGTATCGCTCGGCCAGGTCAGCAGAGCTGATGGGGAAATTCTGGCGCGCCCCGCGCCGAACGTCCTCGGCGAGGTTCGGGTCGAAAAAGCCGCCCTGAAGCGCCCCTCGCACGAGCAGCGCGTCCAGCCCGGCGTCCGCGCCCATCCGGTACCCGAGCTCGGCCGCAGGCGCGCTGCCGCTCGCCGCCTCCTGGAGGGCTCTCACCTGCCGGGCCTCCGCTCTCGAAAGCCGCAACAGCTCGTCCTGCCCGTCACCGCCAAGGACCGCCAGTCGCCGTGGCCAGTTTGCCGCCAGGCCCACCATCCCTTCGAGATGCACGAGCGGCGCGAGTCCGGCGGACGAGGTCCCGGGCAGGACGCGCCAGAGCACACCGGCCTGCTCCATCGCCGCAGTCGCGGGGGCCGGGTCGGGCGCGGCAAGCAGTTTGCGCATCTCGTGGCCGATCCGTTCCCGCGAGAGGCCTTCGATGCCATCCGCCTCGGAGGCGCAGGCGGCGAGCCCCTCCTCGTCGAGGTCCTCTCCGTACCAGGCGTGGAATCGGAAGAAACGGAGGATGCGAAGATAGTCCTCGCGGATGCGGTCATGCGGATCGCCGATGAAGCGTAGCCGCCGCGCTTCGAGGTCGGGCAGCCCCCCGACCGGATCCGTAACCCGCCCGTCCGGCGCCGCGTAGAGCGCGTTCATTGTGAAGTCCCGACGCCGCGCGTCCTCTTCCAGCGAGTCGGCGAAGACCACCACGGCGCGCCGACCGTCCGTCTCCACGTCCCGGCGGAAGGTCGTGACCTCGAAGGGCCGGCCCTCGGCGACGACCGTCACCGTCCCGTGGTCGATCCCCGTCGGAACCGGCTTCAGCCCGGCGGCCTCGGCCAGCTCGATGACGCGCTCGGGGTGGGCCTCGGTGGCAATGTCGAGATCCGTCGCCGGCATATCGATCAGCGCATTGCGCACGCAGCCCCCGACGAACCAGGCCTGGTGACCGGCATCGGTGAGCATCGCGCAGACCTTCTGGGCCTGGGGGTTCTGCAGCCAGTCGGCCTCGATCATTCGCATGACATCCGCCCCGCCAGTCCGCGCAGGATCCGCGCCGTCGCGCCCCAGATGTAATAGGGGCCCCACGGCACGGTGTAATAGTGTCTGACCCGGCCCTGCCAGAGCCGACCCTCGATCCGGAAGCGGGCCGCGTCGGTGACATGGCCGAGCGGCACTTCGAAGACCTCGGCGACTTCCCCGGCCTCGGGCACCGGGTCGAATGTTCCGTGGATCAGGGCCATGTAAGGCGTGATCGTGAAACCCGTCACCGTCTCGTGCGGCGGCAGGGTGCCGAGAAGCTCGACGGAGGCCGGATCGAGCCCGATCTCCTCGCGCGCCTCGCGGAGAGCCGCCTGCTCCGGCGTCTCGTCATCTTCCACCTTTCCTCCCGGAAAGGCGATCTGGCCCGGGTGATGCTTCAGAAGCGAGGATCTTTGGGTCAGGACGACCCGCCCCGCCTCGGTCACGCCGACGAGGACCGCCGCCGGACGCAGGATGCGGCCCGGCGGCAGGTGGACGTCGGCGTTCAAGTCGTGGTCGGAGGACCCTTCACCGGCGGCCGAAAGGGCCGCCGTCAAACGCTCGCGCAGCCCGCTCACGGATCCTTCGTCGCTTCGAATCCCAGCGTTTCGGGATCGAACTCGTAGTGCGCCCCGCAGAACTGGCAGTCCGCCGTGACGATGCCGTCGTCGGTCGTCATGTGGCGGATGTCCTTGGCCGAGTAGATCGACAGGGTCTGCCGCACCTTCTCGGGCGAACAGGAACACCCGAAGGCCACGGGCTGCGGGTCGAAGACGCGCGGTCCCTCCTCGTGGAAGAGCCGGACGAGCAGTTCCGTCGGCTGCACCGAGGGTCCGATCAGCTCCAGTTCCTCGACCGTGTCGAGCAGCATGTTCGCGCGGCCCCAGTTCTCTTCCTCGTCGCCTTCGAGAATGTCCGAGGGCTCCATCAGCCCCTCTTCCCCCGAGCCACCACCACCGGCAAAAGGAGAGGCGGCGGGCATCACCTGCAGCATCACGCCGCCTGCGCGCCAGGTCTCGCCCGTGCCGGGCGAGGACGAGCGGCCGTAGCTGAGGGCAAAGCGCGTCGGCAGCTGCTCGGACTGCGCGAAATAGGTCTCCGCACAGGCCGAGAGCGACCCGCCGGCGATCGGCGTGATCCCCTGGTACGGTGTCGTCCCCTCGCCCTGGTCGATGAGGATGGCGAAGTAGCCCTTGCCGATCAGGCCGAAGGGCTCGGCGCTTTCGTGCAGCCGGTCCGCGTCGTAGGAAGCATAGGCACGCACATGCGCGGGCTCGCCTTCGGAGGGCGGCGCGTAATAGTCCGTCGCGATCAACCGCGCGGGGCCGTCGCCTCGCACCTGCAGCGAGAGCTTCCAGCGAAGCTTGATCGTCTGGCCGATCATCGCGGTCAGCAGAGCCATCTCCGCCACCAGCGATTCGATCGGCGCAGGGTAGTCATGCTGCTCGAGCACCCGGTCCAGCACACCGTCGAGCCGCGCCACGCGGCCGCGGATGTCCGAGCGGTCGAGCTGGAACGGCAGCACGGTGTCGTCCCAGGCGATCTGAGAGCCGAGGGTCATGGTCTTTCCCATCTTGTCGGGGCTTGGCATACCGCGTCCATATAATCGCGGCAACGCAAGGTGAAACCCCATGATCCCCCGCTACGGCGAACCGGTCCGCCCCGGCATCCGCTACCGCCCGCGCCCGGGGGCCTACGCGATCCTGCCGCGCGGCGGCAAGTTGCTGGTCACCTTCCAGGCCGAACCGGAACCCGAGTTCCAGTGCCCCGGCGGCGGGATCGACCCGGGCGAAGGACCTGTCCGCGCGTTGCACCGGGAGGTCTACGAGGAGACCGGCTGGCTGATCGCCCGGCCGCGCCGGATCGGAGCCTATCGCCGCTTCGCCTACATGCCGGAATACGACAAGTGGGCCGAGAAGATCGCCCACCTTTACGTGGCCGTCCCCGTCCGCCGTCTCGGGCCGCCGACCGAACCGGGACATACCGCGCTCTGGCTCACGCCGGAGGAAGCACTGGAAGCCGTCGCCAACGACGGCGAGCGGGAGGCGCTGAAGCGCCTCTATTCGACCAGGGGCCGATCTTCGATCAGGTGGCCGTAGAGGGTCGTGAGGATCGACAGACCCACCAGCGCGGTGAACCAGCTGACGACGATGTTGACCAGCAGGGCCACGAACGAGGCGCCAAAGGGTACGGCAAGGAGCCCAAGGACGAGGTTCAGCAGGATCGTGAGCACGCTCACGCCCAGGATCGTCGACCCGAGCCGCCCTGTCGCCTTCCAGCTATCGCGGATCGTCAGGCCCCGGCCGACGGCCACTGCCGGCAGGACCATCGCCCAGCGCAGCCAGAGGTAGCTCGCGAGCACGCCGAAGACGGTGCTGAAGACGGCGGTGGCGAGAACCGGCGAACCGGCCAGCAGGGGCCCCAGCAGCAGCCCGCCGATCAGCGAAACCGGGATCATCACGACAATGAGCAGGATCGCCACCAGGAGCGACCGCCATAGATAGGCGCCGACCGGTTTCCCGGACGGGCTGGGAAGCGCGGGGGGATATTCCTCGAGCAGGATGAATCGATGCCACACCACGGCGGCCCAGCTGAAACAGAGGATCGAGATCAGCGCCGCCAGAAGCAGGAAGATCATCAGCGACCCGACGTTCTGCAATGCCTCGGGCGGCAGGTCTTCCTGCGCCAGGGGGTCGCCCCCGGGACCGGAGAGCGCGGAAAGCGCCTCGACGTCGATTCCCAGTACGGCGAAGAGCAGCATCACGGCGACCGCTCCAGCGACCAGCGGCGCCAGCGTGGCCTTCAGCGCGTCGCCGAGGTTGTTGAGCACCATCAGGATCGCGTGCCTGAGGATCTGGACCGCCATCGCCGTCTCCTTGTCCGGGTCGCCGGGACCGTGGCCCGCGCCCCGTCAGCGGTCAAGGCGCCAGCTTGCCGTCAGGGGCGTTTCCCGCTACCCCCTGCCTCCGTCAGAAGACGGAGAACCCATGCCCGCGCCGAAGAAAGTCGTCCTCGCCTATTCCGGCGGCCTGGACACCTCGATCATCCTCAAGTGGCTCCAGACCGAATACGGCTGCGAGGTCGTGACCTTCACCGCCGATCTCGGCCAGGGAGAAGAGCTCGATCCCGCCCGCAAGAAGGCGGAGATGCTCGGTATCAAGCCCGAGAACATCTACATTGAGGACCTCCGAGAGGAGTTCGTGCGCGACTTCGTCTTTCCGATGTTCCGCGCGAATGCGCTCTACGAGGGGCTGTACCTGCTGGGCACCTCCATCGCGCGCCCGCTGATCTCCAAGCGTCTGGTCGAGATCGCGGCCGGGACCGGCGCCGACGCCGTCTCCCACGGCGCAACCGGCAAGGGCAACGACCAGGTCCGGTTCGAACTCGCCGCCTATGCGCTCGACCCCGAGATCAAGGTCATCGCGCCCTGGCGCGAGTGGGACCTGACCTCGCGGACGAAGCTCCTGGAGTTTGCCGAAAAGAACCAGATCCCGATCGCCAAGGACAAGCGGGGCGAGGCGCCCTTCTCGGTCGATGCGAACCTCCTGCACACCTCGTCCGAGGGCAAGGTGCTGGAAGACCCGGGCCAGGAGGCCCCCGACTACGTCTACCAGCGCACCGACGACCCCGAGACGGCGCCCGATACGCCGGAGATGGTCGAGATCACCTTCGAGAAGGGCGACGCCGTCGCAATCGACGGCGAGGCCATGTCGCCGGCCACGATCCTCACCAAGCTCAACGAACTGGGCAAGCTGCACGGCATCGGCCGGCTCGACCTCGTCGAGAACCGTTT
Source organism: Histidinibacterium aquaticum (assembly GCF_008710275.1). Lineage (GTDB taxonomy): Bacteria > Pseudomonadota > Alphaproteobacteria > Rhodobacterales > Rhodobacteraceae > Oceanicola > Oceanicola aquaticus. The sequence goes on along the minus strand of NZ_VYQE01000004.1, from coordinate 287,161 downwards.
CGTCGGCATGAAGTCCCGCGGCATCTACGAGACGCCCGGCGGTACGATCCTGATCGAGGCGCACCGCGGGATCGAGCAGATCACCCTCGACAGCGGCTCGGGGCACCTCAAGGACTCGCTGATGCCCCGCTACGCGGAGCTCATCTACAACGGCTTCTGGTTCTCGCCCGAGCGCGAGATGCTCCAGGCGGCGATCGACAAGAGCCAGGAGCCCGTCTCGGGCACCGTCCGGCTGAAGCTGTACAAGGGGTCGGCCCGCACCGTCGCCCGCTGGTCGGAGAACTCGCTCTATTCCGAGGCGCACGTCACCTTCGAGGACGACCTCGGCGCATACGACCAGAAGGACGCCGCCGGCTTCATCCAGCTGAACGCCCTTCGGCTGAAGCTGCTCGCCGCGCGGAACAAGCGGATCAAGTGACGCTCCCGGTACGGGCGATGGACTCCGCCCGGGAGCGGGTGACCGGGGACAGGTATGGCCCCGGTCGCGAAGAACCGGCCGACGAGGGATTCAGCGACCGGTTCCCCGTGAACCGACCCGCGCGGAACTGACAGACGCGCGAGCCGGATTCCTGACTTACTGGGCGGTGATCGTGGTCATCACCAGTTCGTCCTCGATGCGGATCGGGCCGTCCTCGGTCGCGCCGAGCGTGTACTCGAAGACACCCGTCTCGTTGCCGCCGGCCTCGGAGTGGACCATGAGCATCAGCATATCGCCCGAGGCGACGTCTTCCTGAAGGATGGCGCTGACGTCCATGTTCTCGCCCATCTTGAGCGGGGCGTAACCCACGACAGGGCCCGGGGCCATTTCCTCGTCGGTGCGGTGCACGACCAGCCAGCCATTCTCAGCGGCGGTGATCGACTCGGCGGTCACGGTGCCGCCCGAGACGTCCTGGTCGCTGGCGGTCACGGCAGGAGCCATCTCCTCGTGTCCCGCGGCAAGCGCGATGGTGGCGGAGGTGGCATAGAGGCCGACGGTCAGAAAAGTGCGAAGCATTGTTCATATCTCCATGTTACCGCGCCCCGATTTCGAGGCGTCGGTTCAAGACACGGAGAGCAGCCCGGAAGAGTTTCGGGGCCTGCAGCATTTTTTCTTCGAGCGTCAGATCTTGAGGGAGAGCAGTTTTTCGTAGTGCGGCATGGCCTCTTCGGCCAAGGCCGCGTCGCGTCCGGTGAGCTCCGGCAGGTCGCCCTCGGCGCCGGCAAAGCCGGTGCTGCGGTGGATCGCCTCGTACCAGTGCGCCGCCCAGACGCCGTCGGACCGGTGACCGCCCTCGGGCCAGCGCAGCATCTCCGGCCGGTAGTCCAGCCCGATCGCCTCGCAGAGCCGCCGCAGCGTGGCGCCCGGATCGGCGCGAATGTCGGCGCTGTCGACGACGACTCCTCCGACCTTGTCGAAGATCTCGGCCTGCTGGTGGAAGCCGATGTCGTCGGCCGTCACCTCGTCCCGCTTGTCCGAGTAGCTTGCGATCACCCGCGCGGGGTGGCGCAGGAGGTGAACATGCGTGCAGCTCTCGGCCCAGTCCAGCGGGAAGTCCGGCAGCATGTGGAGGGCCATATGCTTCATGTAGTAGTGGCTTTTTCCCTCGGGGATCGAGCCGCCGCACATTGCGCCGACGAGGTTCGGGTCGGTCTCGTGGCTCGCGATGATCTCGTCCCGCATCGGGTCGGCGCGGCCCGTCCGCACGAGGTAGGGCGCATAGAATGGCTCGTCCCAGACGGCGCAGTCGCCGCGGGCCGCGAAGGCGTACATCATCGCGGTCGAGAGGTTCCGCGGGCCGGACCAGCAGGCGATCTTCATGCCGCGATCAGCTCCTTGTAGAGTCCCCGGATCCGCTCCGTCACCGGGCCGAGGCGGCCCTCGCCGATACGCCGCCCGTCGATCTCGCCCACCGGGGTCTGCGCTCCGAAAGTCCCGGTGAGGAAGGCCTCCTCGGCAGAGTAGGTGTCCACCAGCGAGAAGTTCCTCTCGAAGACCGGGATGCCGTTCGCACGGCAGAGGTCGATCACCTTCCGCCGCGTTATCCCGTTCATGCAGTAGTCGCCGGTAGAGGTCCAAACCTCGCCCTTGCGGACGATGAAGAAATTGCAGGCGTTGGTGGTGTTCACAAAGCCATGCACGTCGAGCATCAGTGCTTCGTCGGCCCCGGCCTTCTCGGCGGCGATGCAGGCGAGGATGCAGTTCAGCTTGGAATGCGAGTTGAGCTTCGGGTCCTGCGTCATCGGCAGGCCACGCTGGTGCGGCACCGTCGCCAGCCGGATAGGGCGCGGGATCGACGGGGTCGAATGCTCCATGATGATGACCATCGTCGGCCCCTGGCGCGATAGCGACGGGTGCTGGAACGGCCGGTGCTTGATCCCGCGCGTTACCATCAGGCGGGCATGGGCGTCGGTCTCCATCCCGTTCGCGGCGCGGGTCTCTTCCAGCGCGTCGGCGATCCCCTCGCGGTCGAGCGGCAACTCGAGGTCGATGGCCTTCGCCGCCTCGAACAGGCGGTCGAGGTGGTCGTCCATGAAGGCCCAGCGCCCGTCGTAGAGGCGCAGCCCCTCCCAGATGCCGTCGCCCAGCATGAAGCCGGAATCGTAGACGTTGACGACCGCCTCGGGCCGCGGCTTCAGCACGCCGTTGACCCAGACGAGAACCTGCTCGTTCCGGACATCCTCGACGCTGGCGTGGGTGCTTACCTCTGTCATGGCGGAACGCTACGGGGGCGATCCGATTGTTCCAAGGAGTAAAACGCCCGTGACGTCACGCCCGGGTGACTGGACGGACCCGTGTCTTGGGCACACCGTTCCGGCAAGCAAGGAGGATAGCCCATGGCGACGATGAAATCCTGTCTGAAGAGCGGCCTTCTGATCGCGGGAATCGCGGCGGGCAGCTGGCTGAATGCGGACAAGGCCCGCGCCCAGGACGAGCAGTACCCGGCGACGATCACCGTGGCGGGCGGCTGTTTCTGGTGCGTCGAGGCCGATTTTGAGAAGGTCGAGGGCGTCGGCGACGTCGTCTCCGGCTTCACGGGCGGCGACGTGGAGAACCCGACCTACCGGCAGGTGACCGGCGGAGGCACCGGCCATTACGAGGCGGTCGAAATCCCGTTCGACCCCGACGTGGTCGATCGCCGACAGCTCTACGACCTGTTCTTCCGCTCCATCGACCCCACCGACGACGGCGGCCAGTTCTGCGACCGCGGCCCGAGCTATCGTACCGGCATCTGGGTCGACGACGCGGAGGAACGCGAGATCGCCGAGGCGGCGAAGGCGGCGGCCGAGGAGGAACTCGGCCAGGAGATCGTCACCCCGATCTACGACGAAGCGCCCTTCTACCTCGTCGACGAGTACCACCAGGACTACTACAAGAAGGACGAGATCATCCTCACCCGGCGGGGCCCGAAGTCGAAGGCCAACGCCTATGATTTCTACCGCGAGGCCTGCCGCCGCGACGAGCGCATCCGGGAGCTCTGGGGCGACGACGCGCCCTTCCTGCCCTCGCAGGCGTGAGGACCGTCCAAATTTGGACGTGGGGTCATGTCCCTGAAATGGAACGCTAAAAGAGTTAACGCCCCCCGCGTCGCCGGCGCGGGGGGCGATCTGCGCCCGGCTGCCGCTCGCGGTGGAAGACGTAGAGCCCCGATGCCAGGATGATGGCGATACCGACCCAGGTCAGCAGGTCCGGAAAGTCTCCGAACACGAAGTAGCCAAGCGCCGTCGCGCCGAGGATCTCCAGGTACTGGAAAGGCGCGAGCAGCCCGGCCTCGGCCCGGCGGAAGGCCTCGGCGATGAGTACGAAGCTCGCCGCGGCAAAGACGCCGGCCCCGGCGATCGCGCCCCAGGTCCAGGCGGGACGGTTCAGCGGCGTGACCTCGATCAGGCCCAGCGCGCCGCAGGCCGCCACGACGACCACCATGCCACCCGCGGCGTAGAGCGTTGCGCCGCACTGGATCGTCAGGCCCGACCGCTCGCGGCTGGCGTAGCGCAGCACGATCATGTTCAGCGCATAGGTCGTCGCGGCCAGCAGGGGCAGCAGCGTCGCCCAGCCGTAGGTCGAGAAGCCGGGCCGGATCACCACCATTGCGCCAAAGAGCCCGACGCCGACGGCGACAAGCCTCCTCGGACCGATCCGCTCGCCCAGCAGGGGCACGGCGAGCAACGTAAGGATCAGCGGCTCGGCGAAGAAGATGGCGATGGCCGTCGCGATGGGCATGACCGCGAAGGCACCGATCAGGCTGGTGAGCGTGATCATGATGAGCCCGCCCGAAAGGGCCACCACCGGCGAGAACATCGGGCCCTGGAGCCGGTGCCGCAGGAGAAGCCCTACGAGGACGAGGCAGACCGCCTGGGCCAGCAACCGCCACATGGTGACCTCGACCGGACCGATGGCGCCGGTGAGGGCCTTGGCGAAGGTATCGCCCACCGGCAGCAGCAGCATGGCGACGATCATGCAGATCAGCCCCGCGTTCGCGGCGAGCGCCGAAACGGGGCGGGTATCGGTGGGCTGGCTCATGGCATCACCTCGTGACGATCTGTCCCCTCGCGGTCGCGGGGGCGTCCGGGCGTGCAGGACGGAAATGCGGCGATCCGGACCGTGACGCCATCACGGACCATCGAGGGCCGGGTACGCCGGGGTCACCGTGGAGGTCAAGCGGCGCGCGCGGCGATCGGGCATGCGCCGAAACGAGAAGGGCCGCCCTGGCGGACGGCCCCCTCGGATAGTCAGGTCGGGCGCTGGATCAGCTGCCTTCGCCCTCACCTTCTTCGGCCATCTCGCCCTCTTCCGGCGGGGCCAGCGAGTGCAGGTAGGCGTAGACGTTCTGCGCGTCTTCCTCGGAGCGCAGCTGGAACGCCATCTTGCCGCGGGCGCGGCGGTCGTCCAGCACCTCGCGCAGCCAACCGGTGGGGTCCTGAACGTAGGCGACGAAGTGCTCCTCGTTCCACTCCATGTCGAGGCCGTCCTCGGCGCCGACCTGGGCCAGGCTGTCGGAATAGCGGAAGTCCTCAATCGAGGCGACCTGCCGTCCGGCCACACCGTAGAGGTTCGGCCCGGTCTGGGCGTTGCGGCCCGCGAGCGTTTCGCCGGAGTCGTCGACGACGACGTGGCAGGCGACACAGTTGCGGTCGAAGATTTCCTGGCCCGCCGAAGCGTCGCCGGCGGGGCCGTCCTGGGCGAGGGCCGGTGCGGCCAGCAGGCCGAGGGCGGCGGCAAATGTCATGGTCTTCATAGTCGTCCTTCCTCCGTTGGATCTTGAACGCGACTCCCCAGTCGGGGTGCGATGGTAGGGCATTCACGGGTTGCGTAAAGAGCGGGCGTCACGCGACGGCATGGGCCAGCGCACACTGCTTCCACAGATGGCTCAGCGCGACGACGAGCCGGTCGATTTCGGCGTCGGTGTGGAGCGGCGAAGGCGTGAAACGCAGCCTCTCGGTGCCCTTCGGGACCGTGGGGTAGTTGATCGGCTGCACGTAGATGCCCCATTCCTCCATGAGGTAGTCGGCGAGCATCCGCGTCTTGACCGGGTCCTTGATCATCACCGGCACGATGTGGCTCTCGTTCCGCATATGCGGGATCCCGGCCCGGTCGAGCTCGGCGCGCAGCCGGGCGACCTGCGCCTGGTGGCGCCGGCGCTCGTCGCCGCTCTCCTTGAGGTGCCGGATCGAGGCCCGGGCCGCCGCGGCGACGGCGGGCGGCAGGGCCGTGGTGAAGATGAAGCCGCTGGCGAAAGAGCGGATGAAGTCGCAGAGCGCGGCCGAGCCGGTGATGTAGCCGCCGACGACGCCGAAGGCCTTGCCCAGCGTCCCCTCGATCAGGGTGATGCGGTCGGCGATCCCCTCACGTTCGGAGATGCCACCGCCGCGGGGGCCGTAGAGGCCCACGGCGTGCACCTCGTCGAGGTATGTCATCGCGCCGTAGCGCTCGGCCACCTCGACGATCTCCCGGATCGGGGCGACGTCGCCGTCCATGGAATAGACGCTCTCGAAGGCGACGATCTTGGGCGCGTTCGCGGGGAGCGCCGCGAGCTTGGCCTCGAGATCGGCCACGTCGTTGTGCTTCCAGATCACCTTCTGCGCGCGGGAGTGGCGGATGCCCTCGATCATGCTGGCATGGTTGCCCGCGTCCGAGAGGATCACGCAGTCCGGCAGGCGCGAGCCGAGGGTCGAGAGCGCGGCCCAGTTCGAGACGTAGCCCGAGGTGAAGAGCAGCGCCGCCTCCTTGCCGTGCAGGTCCGCGAGTTCGGCCTCCAGCAGGAGGTGGTCGTGGTTCGTGCCCGAGATGTTGCGCGTGCCCCCGGCCCCGGTGCCGCAGCGCTGCACCGCCTCGGTCATCGCGGCGATCACCTTCGGGTGCTGGCCCATGCCGAGGTAGTCGTTCGAGCACCAGACGGTCACGTCGCGCACACCGTCCTCGCCGTGGTTCGCCGCCTTCGGGAACTTGCCGCACTTGCGCTCGAGCTCGGCGAAGTAGCGGTAGTTGCCCTCGGCCTTGAGAGCGTCGAGCTGGGTGGTGAAGAGCGCGTCGAAATCCATTGCGTCGTCCTTGTCGGTCAGTCTTGTCTTGAGCGCGGAGCGGGCAGCATCCAGCGCCAGAGGCGGGCGTCGGGCAGGGGAAGCACCATGAACCAGTGCTCCAGAAGAGCGAGTGCCGAGATCGCGGTGAGCAGCGCGAACTTCACGGTGCTCGCCGGATCGGGGGCCGAGATCAGCCGCTCGGCGAAGCAGCCGGTCGCGAAGGTCAGCAGGGTCACGGCGACCGGAAAGGCCAAGGTGACAGGACCCTGGCGCATGTGGCTCTTCAGGTGGGAGAGGGTCGAGGGCACGAACTCCAGGTTGATCCGGGGAACGCCGAGGAAGAGGTTCAGCTTGGCCGCGATCCGGGCGACGAAGAGGATGGCGTAGGTCCAGAGCGCCGTGTCGTCGGCGGCGCCGGTGGTCAGCAGCACGACCCCCGCGAGACCGCCGAGCAGCAGGACCTCGTGATGCGCGACGGTGCCCCAGGCGGCGGCGAAGCGGTCGCTCCCCGATAGTCCCGGTGCCGCCGGCCGGCGGTCGGGCCCGGTGACGACGCCGGAGAGGAAGGAGAGCTCGATCCAGCCCCAGATCGCCAGCGCACCGGCGAAGCCCGCGTAGGTCGCGGCGACGGACTGGCTCTCCCGCGTGACGATCAGCGCCGCCGCGCCCAGCGCGAGGAGCGGCACGGCCAGGACCAGCGACATGGCGTGCGCCTCGCGGCCGGTCCGGTCGGACCGGCGCACGACCAGCAGGATCGCGCCGGTGGAGAACCACCAGGCGAAAAGGGCCGTCAGCGCTGCGATCCAGGGTGAGCTCATCTGTCCTTCATCTAGCTCCAAATACCGCGGGGGGTGCGGGGGGCTGGCCCCCCGCCTCGCTCAGTAGGCAGGCTCCAGCCGGGAGGTGTCGGGCACCTCGTTGCGCTGGCTCGGGATCGACAGGAGCCCGAGGAAGGCCGCACCGGCCTTCGCCGAACCGGCCCACTGGCGCAGCTTGCCACGCACGCCGCCCTGCCGCTTGGCGGCGGCGATCTCGCGGTTCGCGCGGTCCAGCCGGTCGAGGCCGCGCCGCCAGCGGGGATTGTCGATGTCGAGCGTCAGCGGAAAGACCTGCTTGCTGATCTCGGAGGTCTTTCGGAAGACCTCCTGCCCGTACCACGCGGGATCGACGTCGAGCGCCTCGTGGAAGGCGGGGCGCTGGTGATCGCGGACCCACATGGTCGAGAAGACCGCCGTCAGGAAGAACTTGATCCAGAGCTTGTTCTGCCAGCTCTGGGTGATCTTCGGGTCGGTCCGCATCAGCAGGGCGAAAGCCTCGCCGTGGCTGAACTCGTCGTTGCACCACTCCCGGAACCACTTGAAGATCGGGTGGAAGCGCTTCTCGGGATGCGCCTCAAGGTGGCGGTAGATGGTGATGTACCGCGCGTAGCCGATCTTCTCGCTGAGGTAGGTGGCGTAGTAGATGAACTTGGGCCGGAAGTAGGTGTACTTCTTGGCCTGCGTCAGGAAGCCGAGGTTCACCGCGATCCCCGCCTCGCGCAGGGCGTCGTTGATGAAACCGGCGTGCCGGGCCTCGTCGCGGGCCATGAGCTGGAAGAGGCCGGTGACATCCTCGTTCTTCCCGCGGCGCTTCATCTCCTTGTAGAGCACGCAGCCCGAGAACTCGGCGGTGCAGGAGGAAATGAGAAAGTCGATGAACTCCGCGCGCAGCTTGGGGTCCATGCCCTCCCAGTCGACGGTGTCCCAATCGGCGTTCTTCTTGAAATGGCCCTTGTTCGGGTCCGCTTTCATCCGCGCGATGAGTTGGTCCCATTCGGCGCGGACCGGGCTCACATCGATGGCGTCGAGCTCGTCGAAGTCGGTGGTGTAGAACCGCGGCGTCAGCAGCGTGTTCTGCATCGCCACGTCGGTCGCCATCTTGCTGTCGACCGGCCCGCTCATGTTCTCTGCGGCGAGGCCCTCTTCGGCCGTCTTCGCGTCGGCGGAATGGGCGAGATCTCTGGTTGGCGCGTTCATTGCAGGGCCTCCTCGGAGAAGGAGAATTCACAGAGCTCCATGAACTCCAGGTCGCCCGTCGCGCGGGTCCAGAGCTGTTCCAGCCGGCTGGCGCGGGTAATGACGGCGGTGCGGTCCTCGGAGACGACCTCTCCGTAGGCGGCCATGATCTCGGGCCCCTGCACCTCCACGGTGTCGCCGGGGTTCACGACGGCCCCGTTGTTCAGCCGCACGTGGGCGGAGAGCTCCTCGAAGCGGTGGGAGATGGTGACCGTGCAGGGCGCGGTCTCCTTTTCCCGTGTAATCAGTCCCATGTTCGGTTCCCTTCAGGTTGGGGACCGGGGCTGGCGAGGCCCCGGCCGGTTCAGTCCACGAGCCTGGCGAAGGCGTGGATGTTGTCGGCGCCGTAGCCGATCAGTTCGACAGAGAAGTCGGTGGCGGGATCGAGGATCGCGACGTGCCCGTTCTGGCGGCGGACGATCTCGATGGGCGGCGTGCCGATGACTCCGTGCGCGATGCGACGGCGGTCGATGACCCGTCCCATGACACCGTAGAAACCGCCCAGTTCGTCGGCGGAGGAGGCCAGGACGGTTCCGTTCTCGGAGACGGTGTAGATCCCGCGACCTTCGTGCCGCAGCTCCACCGTCCGCGAGGCTTCGACGGGCGCCTCGACGAGGACTCCGACGTTCGCGCGGCCCGAGAGCTGCTCGTAGGTCACGAGCGCCAGGGCCGCCGCCATCATGGTGAACATGCCGACCACGAGGGCCCGGGGGACCATCTCGCGATCGCGGTTGCGCATCTGCTGTTCGAGGTGGGACATGGCTCTACTCCGCCGCGATCGGTTGCTGGACGGGGGCGACCTGCGGCCGGTTCACCCGTGCCTCGGCGGCCTCGGCGAAGATCTCCGAGACGCGCGCGGCGTCGGGAATGCAGCGCAGGGCGGGCTGGGTGCGGATGTGCCAGGGCCGGACATGCGGCCAGGACATCAGGTAGCTGATCCGCGCGTCGCCGATGGTCTCGAACGCCAGTGTGCCGGTGCCGTCGCGCCGGGTCTGCAGGTGCGCGTTGCCGATCTGCACGTAGGGAACGTTCAGCGTCATGGTGAGCGCCGCCCCGATCCGCAGCGCCACGCGCTTGTTGGTCAGCGTGTAGACGGTCGACCGCGCCTGCATCCAGGCGAGCCCGTAGAGGATCGCACAGGCCACAAGCCCCATGACGAGGAAGGGGATACCGTGCGCGAGCGCCACCGAAACGGACACCAGCGTCGAGCTGACGCCGACCCGCCAGACCGCGACGAGGACGAAGTAGAGCGCGACCCAGTCCATCACGAAGGCCTCCCGCGCGAGCCGCCATGCCGAGGGCGCGCCCTGCCAGAGGATGTGCTCGTCCGGCGGCAGGGCGGCAGGCAGGCCGCGAACCGGTTCGAAGTTGAAGTCGTCGTGGTGCATGGCGGGGTCCCCCTCGTGTGTCCCGGGCGGTGGCGGGCCGCCCGGGGTCTGTGTCAGAGCTTCGGCCCGAGGCGCGACGGATCGGCATAGAGCTTGCCGCCGGCGAAGTAGGCCATGACCTTCTCTTCCTCGAGCAGCGTCACCTCGTCCGGGCTCTTGGCGGTCGGAATGCCGGCGAAGTTCGCGGCATAGAGCGACTGCACGTAGACCCTGTCGGACTTGATGCGGCAGAGGTTGATGGGGATCAGCCTGGTCTGGCCCGTCCCCTCCGGATTCAGGTCCATGACGAGGTACCGGACGAGCGCCTCGGGAATGTCGACCATCATGTCGGTGATGCGGCCCACGACCTCGCCGTCGTAGGAGACCACCGGCTTGCCGCGCGGATCGTTGCCAGCAGTCACGGCGAAGGCCGGAAGCGCCGACATCGGCTTGATCTTCGGATGGCCGTGAGCGTCGAGCTCGGGCGCGTCGCGACGCGGGACCCAGGACGCGGGCCCCACCCCGTCGACCATCGGGTCGCCGGTGGGCTCATAGGGCGCGCCTCCGTGAACGGCCGTCCGGGCGAGCTTCAGATCGGTGCGGTCATGGGCGCGCTCGTTCTCGGCCGAGGGCACGATGGTCTGACCGCGATCGTGCGGCAGGTTCAGGATCTTGGGCTCCGGCAGCGGCCAGCCGGAGATCCCGGTGTCCTTGCCGTCGTCGTCGACGAGCGGGTAGCCCTCGCGCATGTTCTCACGCTGGATGTAGATGATCAGGCCGGCGAAGAAGAACCAGAAGGCCCAGATCGACAGGCTCGCCAGATCGACGTTCCCCCAGAAAGTAACTCCAACCATGTCTTGGTCCTTTCGTTGTCAGGTCGGGAAATCGGCAAGCCCGAGCTTGACCGGTTCCCGGATGCCGATGGGCCGCGCGCGCACGAGCGGGCCGAGGGCGATGAGGGTGAGGAAGATGAGGCCGATCTCGGCGTGGTAGACGACCGAGTAGCCGGTGGCGGGCGTGGCGAGCGCCTCTCCGAACACGCCGGTTCCCGCGGCGTGATTCACGAGGTCACGCGCGGTGCCCCCGATGAAGATGCTGAGCCCCGCGGCGGTGGCCTGTGCCGCGCCCCAGGCGCCGAGGGCGAGGCCCCGGCCCGCGGCGCTGCCGGTGGGCATGGTCATGGCGGCGGTCAGCGTGGCGACCGCGAAGAGCCCCCCGCCGAGCCCGATCAGCGCCGCGCCGGTGAAGAAGAGCGCGGGCGCCTGGGTGGGGGCAGAGAAGATCACCGCCGAGAAGGCGACGAGGCCGATCAGAAGCCCGCCCGCCGCCATCCGGTGCGGGTCGATGCCCCGGGCGAGCCAGCGCGCGGCGAGCGCGAAACCCACGAGCGCCCCGCCGGCCCAGAGGGCGGTGAGCAGCGTCGTCGCGCTGACCGAGAGCCCGAGGATCTCGCCCCCGTAGGGCTCCAGCAGGACATCCTGCATGTTGAAGGCCATGGTGCCGAGGAAGACGACCACCAGCAGCCGCCCGGCATCGCCGCCCGAGGTGAAATCGGCCCAGGCGTCGCGGAACAGGGGCCGCGGCTTGCTGCGTTCCTCGCGGCTCATGGGGCGCACGCGCTCCTGCTTCCACAGGGCGATGACGTTCAGCAGCAGGGTGACCACCGCGGTCCCCTGGATCACCTGCACCAGCCGCAGCGGCGAGAAGTCCCGCAGCAGCCAGCCGACGACCACCGCCGCCAGTGCCATCCCGGCCAGGAAGCTCACATAGAGCAGCGCGACGACCCGGGGGCGCGTCTCCTCGTCGGCGCGGTCGGCGGCAAGCGCGAGACCGGCGGTCTGGGTCATGTGCATGCCCAGCCCCGTCAGCAGGAAGGCGGTCGCGGCGCCGAGGTATCCGGCCACGGGCCAGTCCAGCGTCCGGTCGCCGGACAGGACGAGCAGCGCCATTGGCATGATCGCAAGCCCGCCGAACTGGTAGAGCGTCCCGAACCAGAGATAGGGGATCCGCTTCCACCCGATCGCGGACCGATATGTGTCACTCTTCCAGCCCAGGAGCGCCCGGAATGGAGCCACAAGAACCGGGATCGCGATCATCGCGGCGACGATGGTGGCGGGGACGTCGAGTTCCACGATCATCACCCGGTTCAGTGTGCCGAGCAGCATGACCGTGGCCATGCCCACGCTGATCTGGAAGAGGGACAGCCGCAGAAGCTGCCCGAGCGGCAGGTCGTCCGAGGCCGCGTCGGAGAAGGGCAGGTAGCGGATCGTCACCCTCTTGAGGAGGGCGCGCGGGATCATGCGGACCCCCGCGGCCTGGCGCTCTCGTGGACGAAAGCGGTGGAGATGTAGAAGCCCGAGGTCACGCGTTCGCGCTCGCGCAGGTTCCCGGGGACGCGGGCCTCGCGCAGCGCGGCGGCGAGGCGGGAGCCGCTCTGCGGAACCATGACCGGAGACCGGTCCGAGCGCGGAAAGAGCCGCCCCACCCGCCACATCGCCATCAGCAGGGGCGTGCGCGGCGCGAGGGTGAAGACGATCCGGCCCGAGACGCGCGGGCGCAAGCGGCCCAGGAGCTCGGCCAGTTCCGGCCCATCGTAGTAGATCAGGCTGTCCATCGCGACGACGTGGTCGAACCGCCCGAGGCCCGCGTCAGCCAGGTCTCCCGCGCGGAAGTCGATGCCAAGGCCCGCCGGAGCACGCTCGCGGGCGATCTGGACCAGCTTCGGCGCGATATCCACCGCCGTCACCTCGGCCCCGCGCCGGGCCAGTTCCACCGCCAGCGCCCCTGTCCCGCAGCCCGCGTCGAGCACGCGCTGCCCGGTCAGGTCCGCCGGAAGTTCGGCCAGCAGCGCCGCCCGCATCCGGTCGCGCCCCGCGCGCACCGTGGCGCGGATGCCCGAGACCGGCGCGTCGGAGGTCAGCCGCTCCCATGTCCGGGTCGCGGTGCGGTCGAAGTAATGCTCGACGCGGCTGAGGGTGGCGGCGTGGCGCATCAATCGAATCCCAGCAGCTCGAAGATGTCCCGGTCGGGCAGCGGCTCGGGAGCTAGCGGATCGGTCCCGGCCCAGAGCTTCTCGGCCAGCCGGACGTACTCGGCGCGGCAGCGGACGATGTCCTCGTCGTCGTCCATCTCGAAGAGCGTCTTTTTCTTGAGCCGCGAGCGGCGGATGGCGTCCACGTCGGGCATGTGCCCGATGCGCTTGAACCCCACGGTGTCGCAGAAGCGGTCGACCTCGTCGGTCTCCCGGCTCCGGTTCGCGACGCAGCCAGCCAGGCGGACTTTGTAGTTCTTCGACTTGGCCTGCACCGCCGCGATGATCCGGTTCATCGCGTAGATCGAGTCGAAGTCGTTCGCGGTGACGATGACCGCCCGGTCGGCGTGCTGGAGAGGGGCCGCGAAGCCGCCGCAGACCACGTCTCCGAGGACGTCGAAGATGACGACGTCGGTCTCGTCCAGCAGGTGATGCTGCTTCAGCAGCTTCACAGTCTGGCCCACGACGTAGCCGCCGCAGCCCGTGCCCGCCGGGGGGCCGCCCGCCTCGACACAAAGCACGCCGTTGTAGCCTTCCGACACGAAGTCCTCCGGCCGCAGCTCCTCGGGGTGGAAGTCCACCTCCTTGAGGATATCGATCACCGTGGGCTGAAGGTGCCCCGTCAGGGTGAAGGTCGAGTCGTGCTTGGGGTCGCAGCCGATCTGAAGCACGCGCTTGCCGAGCTTCGAGAAGGCCGCCGACAGGTTCGACGAGGTCGTCGATTTGCCGATCCCGCCCTTGCCGTAGACCGAGAAGACCTTCGCCCCCTCGATCTGCGCAGAGGGATCCTGGTGGACCTGCACCGACCCCTCGCCGTCCTCGCCCCGCAGGTGGGGGATCTCGTCGCGTGGGCTCATGCGAGCCTCCTTCCATTCTTCTGGGCGGAAATATCCCGGGGGTGTGGGGGCTGGCCCCCACCCCGCGGGTCGTCGTATGTGCACGGGCCGGTCATTCTGCGGCGATCCCCTCCATCCGGTCCTCGATGGCGTCGGCCGCGTCCTGCAGAGCCTCGAGCGTGGCGTCGTCGGGCTGCCAGTAGGCACGGTCCGAGGCTTCGAGCAGCCGCCCGGCCATCCGGGCGGAGGCCTTGGGATTGAGTTGCGAGAGCCGCTCCCGCATGGCGGGGTCGAGCAGGAAGGTCTCCGACAGCCGCTGGTAGACCCAGGGCTCCACCTCGCCGGTCGTCGCGGACCAGCCGAGCGTGTTGGTGACATGCGCCTCGATCTGGCGGACGCCCTCGGGGCCGTGCTTCAGCAGGCTCTCGTAGAACTTCGGGTTGAGCGAGCGGGAGCGGGTCTCCAGCGCGACCTGTGCCTGCAGGGTGCGGACCTTGGCCGAACCGCGGGTCTGGTCGCCGATGTAGACGGGCGGGGCGGTGCCGCGGGCCCGGCGAACGGCCCGGGAAATTCCGCCCAGCGTGTCGAAGTAGTGATCGACCGTGGTGACGCCGAGCTCGACGGATTCGAGGTTCTGGTAGGCGAGGTCGACGCAAGACAGGGCGGACTGCAGCAGTTCGGGCTGTGGAGCGGGCCGGCCGTTGCGTCCGTAGGCGAAGCACTTGCGGGTCTGGTAGGCATCCGCGAGCTCGTCCTCGTCCCCGAAGGCCGAGCCATCGACCAGCGCGCCCACGTTGGAGCCGTAGGTGCCCTCCGCGTTGGAGAAGACCCTGAGCGCCGCCGTCTCGAGGTCGCAGCCGGTGCGGGCGGCATGGGCAAGGGTATTGGCGCGGACGAAGTTCCGCTCTTCCGGCTCGTCGGCCATGGCGGCTTTCCAGGCGGCCTCGGCCAGCAGGCGGGTCTGCAGCGGCAGCAGGTCGCGGAAGATGCCAGAGAGCGTCATCACCACGTCGATCCGGGGGCGGCCCAGCTCCTCCAGCGGGATCAAGTCCGCGCCCGCGAGCCGTCCGAAGCTGTCGAAGCGCGGCCGCGCCCCGATGAGGGCGAGGGCCTGTCCGATGGGCGCGCCGTCCGACTTGATGTTGTCGGACCCCCAGAGCACCAGCGCGATCGAACGCGGCAGGCTGTCGTGGGCTTCGAGCAGCAGCTTGGCCTGCGCCGCGCCCTCGGCGAGGGCATAGGCGGTAGGCATCCGGAAGGGATCGAAGGCGTGCAGGTTGCGGCCCGTAGGCAGGATCTCGGGCGAGCGGATCAGGTCGCCGCCGGGCACCGGGGCGATGTAGCGGGCGGAGAGCGCCCGCATCAGGGCAGGAAGCTCCGTATCCCGGCCAAGGTGCGGGGCGGCGGCCTCGCGATGCTCCTCGGGCATGAGCGCCAACAGATCGGTCTTCTGGTCGTCGCTCATGGGACGGCCCAGGATGTGCAGCCCGTCTGGGATCAAGGAGCCCTCGGTCTCCAGCACGGCATGCCAGAGCTCTTCCGGCTCGCCCACGAGGTCGACCGCCGCCGCCTCGTCGCGGATCAGGCGGACCAGCTCGGGATCGTCGTCCCCGGCGCGCCAGCGGTTCAGGCTGTCCTTCAGCGCGGCCAGTCCCTTGTAGAGACCGGCCGAGGCCAGCGGCGGCGTCAGGTGGCTGATCGTGACTGCCCCGGCGCGGCGCTTGGCGAGGCTCGCCTCGGAGGGATTGTTGGCGGCGTAAAGGTAGACGTGCGGCATCCGGCCCATCAGCCGGTCCGGCCAGTCGCGACCGTCCAGACCGGTCTGCTTGCCGGGCATGAACTCGAGCGCCCCGTGCATCCCGAAGTGCAGGACCGCATCGGCCCTCAGGCTCTCGCGCAGCCAGAGGTAGAAGGCCGAGAAGGCATGCGTGGGCGCAAACCCTTTCTCGAACATCAGCCGCATCGGGTCGCCTTCCCAGCCGAAACCGGGCTGGAGACCCACGAAAACCTTGCCGAAATGGCAGCCGAGGATGTGAACGCCGCGCCCGTCGGAGAGGTGACGGCCCGGAGCCGGTCCCCAGACCTCCTCGATCTCGGAGAGCCAGGGCGTGCCGCGCACGATTTCGTCGGCAGAGACATGGGCCGCGACGTTGCCGTCCTGCCCGAAGCGCTCGGCATTGCCGCCAAGGACCATCTCCCGCAGGGCCTCCACCGTCTCGGGCAGGTCGACGTCGTAGCCCTCCGACTTCATCCGGCGCAGGGTCGCATGCAGGCTCTCGAAAACCGAGAGGTAGGCCGCGGTGCCTGCCGCGCCGGAGTTCGGCGGGAAGTTGAAGAGGACGATGGCGACGGTCTTGTCCGCGTTCGTCTTGCGGCGGAGCGCGGTGAGGCGCCGGGTCTTGTCGGCCAGCGCCTCGATCCGCTCCGGGACGGGCTCCATGGCGCGGGGCTCGGCAGTGGTCCCTTCGCGATCCGCACGGGTCCAGCCGCCGGGACCGTGCCGGCCGGCGAAGACGGTGGGGCTGCTGGCGCCGTCGATCTCGGGCAGGGCGACCAGCATGGTCGTCTCGATGGGTCCGAGCCCCTGCCCGCTTTCGGACCACTGTTCGATGGTCTGGAATTCGAGCGGATGGGCCGAGAGATAGGGTACGTCGAGCCGTGTGAGGGTCTCCACCGCGGCGGCGCTGTCGTTGTAGGCCGGTCCGCCGACGAGACTGAAGCCGGTCAGCGAGACCAGCGCGTCTATCCGGCCCTCGAAGTAGGTTTCGATCGCCGGACGCCCGTCGAGACCGCCGGCGAAGGCGGGAAGGACACGCAGGCCCTTCGCCTCGAAGGCGCGGATGACGGCGTCGTAATGCGCGCGGTCGGAGGCGAGGATGTAGGACCGCATCAACAGCAGGCCCACGGTCGCGACCGCCCCCTCCGGGGCGGGCACCGCATCGGGATCGGTGGTGATCCGCGTGCCGGGAAGATCGGGGTGGTAGAGGCCGAGCTCGGGGTAGTCGACCGGATCGTGCGCCTCGCGGCCCGAGAACTCGGGCCGGTCGGCGTAACGCCCGACGAGGAAACGCAGCATCTCGGCGATGTTGTCGTCCGAGCCGCCGAGCCAGTACTGCATCGACAGGAACCAGGCGCGCAGGTCCTGCGCCTTGCCCGGGATCAGCCGCAGGATCTTCGGCAGGCGCTTCAGCATCCGCATCTGCTTTTCGCCCGAGGCGCCGCCGGGCTTCGAGGAGCCGCGCAGCTTCTTCATCAGGCGCGAGAGGGCGGAGGGCGGCGCGGCCATGTCGAGCTCGCCCATGGCGGTGAGCTTGACGATGCGCGGGTCGGCGATGAGACCGACGAGGGCATCGGCATCGCCGCGGCGTGCCTCGAGGTCGGGCAGGATCGCGGCGACGTGCTCTTCGAGAAAGAGCATGTTGGCGACGATGAGGTCGGCCTCGGCCACGGCCTCTTTCGCCTCGGTGAGGCGCTCGGGCTGCTCCGCCCACTCGGCAGCGGCATGGACGCCGATCTCGAGCCCCGGAAAGTCGGGCGCGAGCCGCAGCGCCGCCCGCCGCGCCGGCCCGGCGGCGTGGGCGTCGAGCGTGACGATGGCCACGCGGTAGGGGCGGATCAGGTCATCGCGCATAGTGGGCCTTGGCCTCGTAGAGCGTATCGACGCCGATTTCCGTCTGGCCGCGCTCGGCCGCGAAGGTCTCGGTGTTCCGACGGGCCTTGCCGCGGACGAAGAAGGGGATCTTCTTGAGCTCCTTCTCGGCGGCGGGGAGCCAGACGACACCGACGGTGCTCTCGGGCACGCGCTCCTCCGCCCGGACGGGCGACGTCGCCGCATGGCCGCCGCCGTGATGGCTGGGGCCGGCGTCGTCGTGGAACTCGAAATCCTCGCGGAACATCGCCAGCAGGTGTTCCTCGAGCCCCATGACCAGCGGATGCACCAGCGTGTCGAAGAGCACGTTGGCGCCCTCGAAGCCCATGACGGGCGAGTAGCGCGCGGGGAAATCCTGGACGTGCACCGGCGCGGAGATGACGGCGCAGGGGATGCCCAGCCGCTTGCCTATGTGGCGTTCCATCTGGGTGCCGAGGATCATCTCGGGCGCGAGCCGCTCGATCTCGGCCTCGACGTCGAGGTAGTCGTCGGTGATCAGTGCCTCGACACCGTACTCTTTCGCGAGCTTGCGCAGGGGCCGGGCGAATTCGCGGTTGTAGCAGCCCATGCCCGCGACTTCGAAGCCCATCTCGTCGCGCGCGACGCGGGCCATGGCCATGACGTGGGTCGCGTCCCCGAAGAGGAAGACGCGCTTGCCGGTCAGGTAAGTGCTGTCGACGGAGGCGGTCCACCAGGGCAGGCGCAGGTGGCTCTCGTCAGGCAGGATGTCGGTCCCGGCGATCTGCTGAACTTCGCGGACGAAGTCACGCGTGGCGCCGACGCCGATGGGGATCGTCCGGGTGTAGGGCTGGCCGTGCTCCTTCTGCAGCCAGCGGGCCGCGGCCTCGGCCGTCTCGGGGTAGAGCAGGACGTTGAAGTGCGCCGCCGGCAGGCGGGCGATGTCCGCGGGCGTCGCGTCGAGCGGAGCGGCGACGTTCACCTCGATGCCCATGTCGGCCAGCAGGCTGGTGATCTCGGCGATGTCGTCCCGGTGGCGGAAGCCCAGCGCGGTGCCACCGAGGATGTTGCAGGTGATCCGCGCGGTGCGGTCCTGCGGCTGCGCGAGGGCGCGGCAGAGACGGTAGAAGGTCTCGTCGCAGCCGTAGTTCTCCTTGCGCTGGTAGGAGGGCAGCTCGAGCGGCACGACGGGGATGCCGAGGTCCATGGTCTCGGCCATGCCGCCGGGATCGTCCTGGATCAGCTCGGCGGTGCAGGAGGCGCCGACGATGATGGCCTCGGGCCGGAAGCGGGCGACGGCCTCCTCGCAGGCGGTGCGGAAGAGGCCGGCGGTGTCGGCCCCGAGGTCGCGCGCCTGGAACGTGGTGTAGGTGACCGGCGGCCGGTGGTTGCGCCGCTCGATCATGGTGAAGAGCAGGTCCGCGTAGGTGTCGCCCTGCGGCGCGTGCAGGACGTAATGCAGGCCCTTCATTCCGGTGGCGATCCGCATCGCGCCGACGTGGGGCGGGCCCTCGTATGTCCAGACGGACAGCTTCACGGGGTTCCCCCATGGTGCAAGTTCCGGGCGCGGACCGGGGGCGCTTCGCCCCCCGGACCCCCAGAGGATATTTCCGCCCAGAAGAGGATCATTCGGCCGCCTCCAGCCGGAGCGCCTGCTTGCGGCGGATGGGACGGGCGAAGAGCGCGGCGAGGTCGCCGGCCTGTTCGTAGAAATGCACCGGGGTGAAGACGAGTTCGATCGCCCACTTGGTTGCCAACCCCTCGGCCTCCAGCGGATTGGCGAGACCGAGGCCGCAGACGGTGAGGTCGGGCCGGTCGGCGCGGGCCCGGTCGAGCTGGCGGTCGACGTCCTGCCCCTCGGCGATGCGCGGGCCCTGGGGCAACAGGTCGAGGTCCGGCCCGTGGAGCGCGTCGCGGATATAGGGCTGGGCCACTTCGAGCGGCTCCATCCCGCATTCCCGGGACAGGAAGCGGGCCAGGGGGATCTCCATCTGGCTGTCGGGGAAGAAGAAGAGCGACTTGCCCGCGAGGGTTTCCGCTGCAGCCGCCACGGCCTTGCGAGCACGGGCGCGCGGAGCCTCGGTCACCTCGGCGAAGCGCTCGGGGCTCACGCCGAACTCGGTGGCGATGGCGGCGAGCCACGCGGTGGTGCCTTCCTCGCCGTAGGGAAAGGGCGCGGGGATGTGGCGCGCGCCGCGGCGTGCGAGCGCCTCGTGGGTCTCGCCCAGGAAAGGCTGGGCTAGGGCGTAGGCGGTATTCGGGCCGACCGCCGTCTCCGCGTCGATGTTGCGGGCGGGGAGAAGCCGGACCGGACCGATACCGAGGCCGGAGAGCAGAGAGAGCATCTGGTCCTCGACCACGTCGGGCAGGGCGCCGACGACCAGGAGCTCGCGCTCCTGCGTTTCCGGCAGGACGGGAACCATGGCGGCGAGACAGGCGTCCTCACCCTCGGTGAAGGTCGTCTCGATGCCCGAGCCGGAGTAGTTGAGCACCCGGACCCGCGGCGCATGCCGGGCGGAGAGGCGCTCGGCGGCCTTGGAGAGGTCGAGCTTGATGACCTCGGACGGACAGGACCCCACGAGGAAGAGCTGACGGATGTCTGGGCGGCGGGACAGGAGCCGCTCGACCTCCCGGTCGAGTTCGTCCTGGGCATCGGCCATGCCGGCGAGGTCGGCCTCTTCGAGGATCGCTGTGCCGAAGCGGGGCTCGGCGAAGATCATCACGCCGGCGGCGGACTGAAGGAGATGCGCGCAGGTGCGCGAACCGACGACGAGAAAGAAGGCGTCCTGCATCTTGCGGTGCAGCCAGACGATGCCGGTGAGCCCGCAGAAGACCTCGCGCTGTCCCCGTTC
This sequence comes from Histidinibacterium aquaticum, assembly GCF_008710275.1. Classification (GTDB taxonomy): domain Bacteria; phylum Pseudomonadota; class Alphaproteobacteria; order Rhodobacterales; family Rhodobacteraceae; genus Oceanicola; species Oceanicola aquaticus. The sequence continues at coordinate 266,916 of NZ_VYQE01000004.1, read as the reverse complement.
CTTGAGGACGGGCGCGGAGCGGCAGCCGCCCGCCGCCGGGAGCTCGGGCCGGCTCATGCGGGGACCCCCGCGAGGTCGGCCCGTCCGCGGCGCATCTTGAGGAGAAACTGCGCGGCGTTGATCGCGTAGGCGGCATAGGCGGCAAGGGCCACAGCCATCAGGGCAGCGGGATCCCAGCCCGCGGCCAGGAGCCCCCAGAGGTAGACCGTGTGCAGGGCGATGACGACGAACGAGACGACGTCTTCCCAAAAGAAGGCCGGGGCGAGGAGGTACTGGCCGAAGACGACCTTCTCCCAGATCGCGCCGGTCACCATGATGACGTAGAGTACCGCCGTCTTCGCGACGATCGAGACGGTCGCCGCCTCGTAGGCCGCGCCGGTGCGCAGGTAGGTCAGAACGAGCGCGAGGGAGACGAGGAAGACGACGAACTGCAGCGGCGCCAGCAGACCCTGAACGAGGGTCCAGCGCGTGGCGTCGCGCCGGGCGCGTTCCTCTGGAGTGTAGAGGGGGGCTGCGGCTGCAGGCCTCGCTCCGGAGGTGGTGCTGGCGAAGGCCATGTCAACCTCGTGAGACATTCGATACCGTAAACTCTAGGGTCGAGAATCGTCGTGTGTCAACTTTTCCTTACACATTGCACACCGTCATCCATCACTAATGATCTTCGCAAGACACCGCTTGAAGCCCACGTCTACGGGGTGAAATGCCCCTGGCCAGTCGGCACCGGAACGACTGTCAATTTGCTTTGACATTATTTGGGTCTTCCCGGAGACTAGCCGCGGCGGCGAGCTTGCTGGCCGTTTGCTCGCCTCAGCCCGACCGATCAGCCTTCGGAGGCACGGAAATGCCGGAAAAGCCCAGCCAAAGGGACACCGCGCCGCGCGATGCCTCCGGGCGCGGGGTCGGCTCTCTCGCGAACCGGGCGCTCTCGGTCGTCGCGGCGCGTGCGCCTCGGCCGGAGGGACGCTCCGGAGAGCTGAACGCGGGCTTCATGGACCAGCTCGACAGCGCCGTGTGCGACCCCGAGCGTGACGGCAGCCTCCTGGTGCTCCGGCGGATGATCGCGTCGGGGATCCGGCCCGAGGCGGTCGCCGATCTCTACATTCCCGCCCTCGCCCGCCGGATCGGCGAGGAGTGGTGTGCCGACCGCCTGAGCTTCACCCTCGTCACGATCAGCCTCGCCCGGTTGCAGGGCCTGCTGCGGGCGGTTTCGCCCGACTGGCGGGCCGACAGGTCCGCGGCGCCGGACGCCCAGACGGTCCTGTTAGTCGTTCCGGCCGAGGAGCAGCACACGTTGGGTGCCCTCGTCCTGGCAGGGCAGATGCGCCGGCGGGGGATTTCGGTCCGCGTGAAGCTCGGCTTCTGCCACCGGGAGATGCGCCGCGAACCAATGCCCGGCCGGTACGACGCCGTGATGATTTCGGCGGCGCGCGGGCAATCGCTTGATTCCCTCGGCAAGGTAGTGGAAACGCTGCGCCGGGCGGTGATCGGATCGCCGCCCGTCGTAATCGGCGGAAGCGTCGTCGAGACGGCGCGGGACCTCTGCCGTTCGACGGGCGCCGATTTCGGCACCAACGATCTGAACGAGGCTCTCGACCGGTGCGACCTGAACCAAGACTGCGGACCTCTCGCACCCCGCATGATGAGGACCTGACCCATGAGGCCACGGCGCTACCACAAGAGCGTACTTTGACCTCCCGGGGGGCCAAATACTGGAACAGCGGAGCCATTCCGCTCATCGCGCCCGAGATACTCGGCGATATCATCACCCAGATATCGGACGTGGGTGTCGTGGTGTCCGAGACAGGGTCCGTCCTGTCGGTCCTCGTGAACCCGATGAACGATAGCTTCCAGGCCTTGCACGGCCTCGAGGGGCAGGACTTCCGGACCGGACTGACCTCGGAGAGCGTGGAGAAGTTCGACGAGCGCCTGCAGAGCTTCCTGGAGGGCGGCGAGACAGGCAACGTCCGGCCCATCGAGTTGAACCATTCCTACGGCCAGGTCAGCCCCGACTTCCCCGTTCGCTACTCCTTCCACCGGATCGGCCCTGACGGCGCGATCCTCCTGCTCGGCCGCGACCTCAAGCCCGTCGCCGAGATGCAGCAGCAGCTGGTCAAGGCTCAGATCGCGCTCGAACGGGACTACGAGGCCCAGAGAGAGAGCGACACCCGCTACCGGGTGCTGATGGAAGCGAGCCGCGAGGCCTATGTTTTCGTCTCGGTCCACGACGGCCGCATCGTCGAGGGCAATACCGCGGCGGGCGCATTGCTCGGGCGGCGCCGCGACGACCTGCCGGAGGCCGGGCTCTCCGAACTCTGCGAGCCGAAGCGCAAGGGCGACCTGATCGAGACGCTGCGCACCCAGGCCCTGTCGGACCGGCCCGTGCCGGTAGACGCCCTGGTGCGCCACGGCAAGGAGCCCGTCTCGCTGGTGCCGACCATCTTCCGCTCCGCAGGCGAGCGGATGCTCCTTGTCCGGATCGAACCGCTGTCCGAGGGCAAGGTGAGCCAGGATGCGCTGTCGAACCGGCTGATCGACCTCTACCAGAGCGGGCCGGACGCGATCGTCTTCACGGATGCGGGCGGCACGATCCTCTCCGCGAACGAGGGCTTCCTCGACCTCATCGACACAGCGCACGACCTCAGCGTGAAGGGACGTTCCCTGACCGAGTTCCTGCACCGCGGCTCGGTCGATCTGCGGGTTCTGTCGGAAAACGCCGCCAGGGCAGGTCGCATGCGAATGTACGCGACGAAGGTGATGGGCGACTACACCAGGCCCCGCTCCGTCGAGATCGCGGCGACCGCGCTAGACGCCGGCGAGGCCCAGATCTTTGCCTACGTGATCCGCGACGTCTCGCGCGCCGAGACGGTTCGCAGCGCCGCCTCGCCGGTGAGCGACGAGGGGATGCGGTCGGTCATGGAACTCGTGGGCTCCGCGACGCTCAAGGAGATCGTCAGCGAGACGACCAACGTGGTCGAGAAGATGTGCATCGAGACCGCGGTCGAGCTGACCATGAACAACCGGGTCGCCGCGGCCGAGATGCTCGGCCTCTCGCGCCAGTCGCTTTACGTGAAGCTCCGCAAATACGGACTGCTGAGCCGGGACGACGAGGCCTGAGGACTTGAGGTCGGGCCCGTCAGGGCCCACTGTCTGATCGATGCCGCACGATCACCATCATCACCATGTCCCGCAGGGCGACGGCAAGCTCGTCGCCGCGGTGGGCGTGAACCTGTTCCTCACCGTCGCGCAGGTGGTGGGTGGCGTGATCTCGGGCTCCCTGGCGTTGATCGCCGACGCGCTTCACAACCTCTCCGACGCGCTCGCGCTGGTGATCGCGCTCGTCGCCCGCAAGATCGCGCGCCGCCCGGCCGACGCCGAGATGACCTTCGGCTACGCGCGGGCCGAAACGGTGGCGGCGCTGGTGAATTACACCACGCTGATCGTCCTGGCACTCTACCTCGTCTACGAGGCCCTGATGGGCGTGATCTCGCCCGAGCCCGTTGCCGGCTGGATCATGGTGATCGTTGCCGGCATCGCCCTCGCGGTCGACCTGGCGACGGCGGCGCTGACCTACGCCATGTCGAAGACGAGCCAGAACATCCGCGCCGCCTTCCTGCACAATCTCGCGGACGCGCTGGGTTCGGTTGCCGTCATCGTCGCGGGCTCGCTGATCCTGCTCTTCGGCTGGACCATCGTCGACCCGATCGTGACCTTCGCCATCGCCGGTTACATCCTGTGGATGTCCATCGCGGAAATCGGCGGCGTCATCCGGATCCTGATGCTCGGCGCGCCCGACACGATCGACACGGGCAACGTGGTTCGGGACATCGCGGCAGTCGAAGGCGTGGACTCCGTCCACCACGCGCACCTCTGGCAGATGGAGGAGCATCGCCCGGCCCTCGAGGCGCACGTCGTGATCGCGGCAGGCCGCTGGGGCGAGGCAGACGCGATCAAGGGCCGGGTCAAGGACGCGCTGCAGCGCGTCGGCATCGACCATTCGACGCTCGAATTGGAATGTTCGAACCACGCCTGCACCGATCCGAAGGTCATCGGGCACCGGGTGTCAGGCTGAGTTTACACTTGCCGAGAATCGCGCCGTCAGCCTAGACTGACACCATGAGTGCGACCCCCGACATCGCCGCCCTCGAGGCACGCCGCTGGCCCGAGCCGCGGGCGGCGCTGCAACTCATCAAGCCGATCACCTGGTTCCCGCCGATGTGGGCCTTCGCCTGCGGGGCTGTCTCCTCGGGCGGGTCGCTGTCGCAGGGCTGGGGGCTGGTGCTTCTCGGCATTCTGCTCGCCGGTCCCATCGTCTGCGGGATGAGCCAGGCGGCCAACGACTGGTGCGATCGGCACGTCGACGCGATCAACGAGCCCGACCGCCCGATCCCCTCGGGCCGCATTCCCGGGCGATGGGGGCTCTGGATCGCGCTCGCGATGTCCGCTTTGTCTCTGCTCGTGGGCTGGCAACTCGGGCCCTGGGGGTTCGGCGCGACCGTGGCCGCCGTGCTCGCCGCCTGGGCCTATTCGGCAGAGCCCGTGCGGTTGAAGCGTTCCGGCTGGTGGGGTCCGGGACTGGTGGGCCTGTCCTACGAGACCCTGCCCTGGATTACCGGCGCCGCGGTTCTCTCGGCCGGCGCCCCTGCCCCCGAGGTCCTGCTCGTCGCCCTGCTCTACGGGATCGGCGCGCACGGGATCATGACGCTCAACGATTTCAAGGCGCTGGAAGGCGATCGCCAGACCGGCGTGAACTCATTGCCCGTCACGCTCGGCCCCGAGCGGGCGGCCAGGCTCGCCTGCGCCGTCATGGCGCTTCCGCAAGCTGTCGTCGTCGGCCTTCTCGCTTTCTGGGACCGGCCCTGGCATGCGCTCGCGGTCGCCGGGCTTTTGCTGCTGCAGGCCCTCGCCATGCGGACCCTGCTGCGCGACCCGAAGGGCAAGGCGCCCTGGTACAACGGCACCGGGGTCCTTCTCTACATCACCGGCATGATGATCGCGGCCACGGCGCTGCGCGGACTGGGGGTCTGACATGACGCTCTCCTGGATACAGATCGTGCGGCTCGGGCTCGTACAGATGTGCCTCGGCTCCATCGTGGTTCTGACGACATCGACCCTGAACCGGCTCATGGTGGTCGAGCTGTCGCTTGCCGCGATCCTGCCGGGGCTACTGGTGGGCTTGCACTACGCCGTGCAGCTGTCGCGCCCGCATTGGGGACATGCCTCGGACACGGGCGGCAAGCGGACGCGCTACATCATCGGCGGCATGGCGATGCTCGCTGCCGGGGCTGCGCTGGCTGCGCTCTGCATTCCGCTCTTCCCCGTGAGTTACGCGGGGGCGCTGGCCCTCTCGGTTCTCGCCTACGTCATGATCGGCGCGGGCGTCGGCGCCTCGGGCACCTCGCTCCTCGCCCTGCTGGCGACCGCCACGGCCGAGCGGCGGCGTGCGGCGGCGGCGACGATCACCTGGCTGATGATGATCTTCGGCATCGCCCTCACCGCCGGGATCGTCGGCCAGATCCTCGACCCCTACACGCCCCTGCGGCTGATGAAGATCGTGGGCGTGGTGACCGGCGGGGCCGTCCTGCTGACCACTGTCGCCGTCTGGGGCATCGAGGCCCGTGTGCGGCAAGAGCGCCAGCCGGAAGGGACGCCCTTCCGCGAGGGCCTCGCCCAGGTCTGGGCCGAGCCGCGGGCCCAGAATTTCACGCTCTTCGTGTTCCTGTCGATGACCGCCTACTTCATGCAGGAGCTCATCCTCGAGCCCTACGCCGGTCTCGTCTTCGACTTCACGCCGGGCCAGTCGACCTCGTTGTCCGGCGCGCAGAACGGCGGTGTCTTCCTTGGGATGCTGGCCGTGGGGATCGCGGCGACTGGCCTGCGGATCGGAGCGCTTCGGCACTGGGTCATCGCCGGGTGCATCGGCTCCGCCACGGCGCTCGCGGTCATCGCGGCGCTCGGTCCGGCGGGACTCGCGGGGGCCTTCGTGCCCGCCGTGGTCACGCTCGGCGTCTTCAACGGTATGTTCGCCGTCGCCGCAATCGGGTCGATGATGGCCATGGCGGGAGAGGGCCGCGAGCGGCGCGAGGGGACCCGCATGGGCCTCTGGGGCGCGGCGCAGGCCATCGCCGCCGGGTTCGGCGGGCTCACCGGGGCCGCCGCCGTCGACCTGCTGCGCGGGCTGCTGCCCGACGCCGAAGCTTTTGCCGGGGTCTTTCTCTTCGAGGCGACCCTCTTCGTCGCCGCCGCACTAATGGCGGCGCGCATCATGGACCGGGGCCGCACCCCGGAGCTCGTTCCGGGGGAGTAGAGCCGATGTATGACGCCATCGTCGTGGGAGGCGGGCCCTCGGGCGCGACCGCCGCGGAGGACCTCGTCCGCTCCGGCCATTCCGTTGCGCTTCTGGACCGGGCGGGCCGGATCAAGCCCTGCGGTGGCGCGATCCCGCCCCGGCTCATCGCGGACTTCGACATCCCCGAGGATCAGCTCGTGGCCCGGATCCGGACGACGCGGATGATCTCCCCGACGGGGCGGCGCGTCGACATCCCGATCGAGAACGGCTTCGTCGGCATGGTCGACCGCGAGCATTTCGACGAGTTCCTGCGCGCCCGCGCCGCCTCGGCCGGGGCCGAGCGGCTCACCGGAACCTATCTTCGGATCGAGCGGGACGAGATGGGTTCCACCGTCGTCTGGCGCGACAAAGCGACGGGCGAGGAACGGAGGACCCGGGCGAAGCTGGTGATCGGCGCGGACGGGGCGCGGTCCAACGTGGCGCGCGACGAGGTCGAGGGCGGCGACCGCATCCCCTACGTCATCGCCTACCACGAGATCATCGCGGCCCCCGGACCGCGCGGGGAGTATCATCCCGACCGCTGCGACGTGGTCTACGACGGGCGGATCTCGCCCGACTTCTACGGTTGGGTCTTCCCGCATGGCGGGCAGGCGAGCGTGGGGATGGGGAGCCTCGTCAAGGACGTGAACCTCAAGGCCGCCACCGCCGCGCTGCGCGAGGCGAGCGGGCTGGCGGATTGCGAGACGATCCGGCGCGAGGGCGCCCCGATCCCGCTGGAGCCGCTGAAGCGCTGGGACAACGGGAAGGACGTGTTGCTCGCCGGCGACGCGGCCGGCGTGGTCGCGCCCTCTTCGGGAGAGGGCATCTACTACGCGATGATCGGCGGCCGGGTCGCCGCCACGGCGGCGGCGGCCTACCTCAAGACGGGTCGGGTGAAGGATCTGCAGCTCGCACGGCGGCTGTTCCTCAAGGAACACGGGCAGGTTTTCCGGGTTCTCGGCGCGATGCAGCGGGCCTATTACCGGAGCGACGAGCGGCGGGAGCGGTTCGTGTCGCTCTGCCACGACATTGACGTTCAAAGGCTGACCTTCGAGGCCTATATGAACAAGAAGCTCGTGAAGGCGCGGCCGCTTGCGCACATCAAGATCGGATTGAAGAACATGGCCCATCTTACCGGACTGGTCTCCGCGGAGCGCGTGTGACGGACACCATTCCCGCCTGGGTCGATGGTGCGCTGACGCCGGTCGACAAACTCGAGGCGCACCGGCTGGGGCTGCGGCACAAGGCGGTGAGCGTCTTCGTGCTGCGCGGGAGCGAGGTGCTGGTCCAGCGCCGGGCCGAGGGGAAGTACCATACCCCCGGGCTCTGGGCGAACACCTGCTGCACGCACCCCGGCTGGGACGAGAGCGCGGCGGACTGCGCAATTCGGCGGCTCCGGGAGGAGCTGGGCATTTCCGGTCTCGCCCCGGTTCATCGCGGGCGGGTCGAGTACCGGGCCGATGTGGGCGGCGGGCTGATCGAGCACGAGGTGGTCGAGATCTTCGTCGCCGAAGCGCCGGCGGGGCTGGAGGTTCGGCCCGACCCATCCGAAGTGTCGGAGACCCGGTGGATCGATCTCCACGATCTCGCCGCGGATGTCCGGCGCCGACCCGAGTGTTACACCCCCTGGCTCCGCATCTACCTGGAGCGGCACGGCGAGAGCATCTTCGGGGATCTCGTCCGGGCCTGACGCCCTGTCCAAACTTGGACAGGGGGTCATGTCGCTGATATTAAACCGTAAAAAAGTTAACGCCGCCGTCTGTTAACCTTTGACCGGACCCCGGCGCTGCGCGTGAGACCCCCGTGCAGCGGGCTCGGGCATCCTCCGAGGCCCCCTCCCCGGAATTTTCCGCTTCTCTTCCCCCGAAAGCCCCGCCGCGACGTGTTGACACGCTCCCTGTTGCCGCTAACGCTGTGCGCGGGGAGGAAATAGTATGACTAGTGCCACGGCGGCCCTGTCGCTGGAGGGAATAGACCGGAGCTTCGGCCCGGTTCAGGTTCTGTTCGGAGTAGCGATCGACCTCTTCCCCGGAGAAGTTCACGCCCTCATCGGCGAAAACGGGGCCGGCAAGTCCACGACCATGAAGATCATGGGCGGCTACCTCTCCCCGTCTCACGGTACCGTTTCGGTGGGCGGCGAGCCAGTGCGTTTCCGTTCGAGCGACGAGGCCGAGGCGCAGGGGATCGTGATGATCCACCAGGAATTCAACCTCGCCGAGGATCTGACCGTCGAGGAGAACGTCTTTCTCGGGCATGAGCTCAGGAAGGGTCTGTTCCTCGACAAGAAGGCGATGCGCGAAGAAACCGTGGCCCTGCTCGACCGGCTCGACTGCCGCGTCGACCCCAAGGCGCGGGTGCGCGACATCTCGACCCCCGACAAGCAGATGGTGGAGATCGCCAAGGCGCTACGCCGCGACGCCCGCGTCCTGATCATGGACGAGCCGACCGCCGTTCTGACCAACCGCGAGGCCGAGGTGCTCTTCGAGCAGGTCGACCGTCTGCGGAGCCAGGGTGTGGCGCTGCTCTTCACCTCGCACAAGCTGGACGAGGTGAAGCGGATCTCCGACCGGGTGACGGTCATGCGCGACGGGCACGTCGTGGAGAGCCGGCCGACCTCCGAGCTGACGGCGGACAGCATGGCCGAGGCCATGGTGGGCCGCGAGCTGTCGAACCTGTTCCCCAAGCGGAGCGCCGAGATCAGCTCCGACATTGCGCTGAAGGTGTCGAACCTGACTGTCCCGGGCCATGCGACCGACGTGAGCTTTGAATTGCGGCGTGGCGAGGTTCTGGGCCTGTCCGGGCTGATCGGCTCGGGCCGAACGGAAACGATGGAGGGTCTCGTCGGCCTGCGCAGCCACGAGGGCACCGTGGAAATCGACGGCGAGGCGGTGAAGATCACTTCGCCGCGGGACGCGCAGTCGCGCGGGCTGGTCTACCTCACCGAGGACCGCAAGAGCCGGGGCCTTGTCCTGAACATGGGGCTGCGGGAGAACCTGACGCTGCAGTCCCTCCCCCGCTTCGCGAAGCCGTTCCTCGACCAGAAGGCCGAGGAAGAGGCCCTTGACAAGGCGATCAAGGATTTCGACATCCGGGCGCCCGACCGCTCGATGAAGGCCGGCAACCTGTCCGGCGGCAACCAGCAGAAGCTGCTCGTGGCCAAGATCATGCTGGCCGAGCCGCGCATCGTCATCATCGACGAACCGACACGCGGCATCGACATCGGCACGAAGCAGCAGATCTACGAATTCATTCACCACCTCGCCGCGGAAGGCGTCTCGGTCATCGTCATCTCGTCCGAGATGACGGAAGTGATCGGCCTGGCCGACCGCATTATCGTGATGCGGCAGGGCCGCGTCGCGGGCGAGGTCAGCGGCGCGGAAAAGACCGAGGATGCCATCGTCCGGCTGGCGATGGGTCTCGGCGCGCGCGAGACGGAGACGACGGCATGAGCACCGCAGAGACAACTTCGGCCCCGACGCAGGCGCCGCGCAAGATCAACATCCAGGTGCTGGGCCCGATCATCGCGCTCGTCGTCCTCGTGATCGTCGGCGCGCTGATGAACTCCAACTTCCTGAGCTACGCCAACGTGACCAACGTGCTGGCGCGCTCGGCCTTCATCGGCATCATCGCCGTGGGCATGACCTTCGTCATCACGGCGGGGGGCCTCGACCTCTCGGTGGGCTCGATGGCGGCCTTCATCGCGGGCCTGATGATCCTGGTGATGAACTATCTTCTGCCGTCGATGGGGAACGGGGTGCCGATCATCCTGGTGGGCATGCTGGCCGCCCTCGTCGCGGGGCTCGCGGCCGGGTTCCTGAACGGCTTTCTCATCACGAACATGCGGATCGAGGCCTTCATCGTGACGCTGGGCACCATGGGCATCTACCGCAGCCTCGTGACCTGGCTCGCCGACGGGGGCACGCTCAGCCTCGATTTCGGCCTGCGTCAGACATACCGGCCCGTGTACTACGAGGGGATCCTCGGGATCTCCTGGCCGATCATCATCTTCGCGCTGGTGGCCATCGCGGGCGAGATCGTCATGCGCAAGACGGCCTTCGGGCGTTATTGCGCCGCGATCGGGTCGAACGACCAGGTGGCGCGCTATTCCAGCGTGGACGTCGGGCGGGTGCGGATCCTGACCTACATCCTGCTCGGCGTGCTCGTGGGCGTCGCGACGATCATGTACGTCCCGCGGCTCGGCTCGGCCTCGTCCTCGACCGGGGTCCTCTGGGAGCTCGAAGCGATCGCGGCGGTGATCATCGGCGGCACGATGCTCAAGGGCGGCTTCGGCCGGGTCTGGGGCACCGTGGTCGGCGTGCTGATCCTGAGCCTGATCGGCAACATTCTGAACCTCACGGACTTCGTGTCGCCCTACCTGAACGGCGCGATCCAGGGGGTCATCATCATTCTCGCTGTCATCCTGCAGCGGGGGAGAAAGGCGGAGGGCTGAACCCTCCGCGGTTTTGGTCAACAGGAGGAGTAGACCAATGAAGCACTTTGCAGCGGCAAGCATCGTGGCGCTCTGCGCGGCGCCCGCGCTCGCGCAGGACACGACCGTCATCGGCGTGTCGATCCCGGCGGCCACCCACGGCTGGGCCGGCGGCATGAACTTCCACGCCCAGGAGGCCGTCGACCGTCTGGAAGAGGTCTATCCCGAGCTCGACTTCGTGCTCGCGACCGCCGGCGATCCGTCCGAGCAGGTCAGCGACATCGAGGACATGGTGGCGACCCGCGGGATCTCCGCGCTGGTGGTGCTGCCCTTCGAATCCGAGCCGCTCACCGGGCCGGTCGCCAACGTCGCCAACCAGGGCGTCTGGGTGACGGTCGTGGACCGTGGCCTGAGCCAGGAGGGGATCGAGGATCTCTACGTCGCCGGCGACAACACCGGCTTCGGCCAGGTGTCGGGCGAATACATGGCCGAGAACCTGGACGAGGGCGCACAGATCGTCGCCCTGCGCGGGATCCCGACGACCATCGACAACGAGCGCGTGGCCGGCTTCGAGCAGGCCATCGAGGGCTCGGGCATCGAGGTTCTCGAGATGGAGCACGGCAACTGGAACCGTGACGACAGCTTCACCGTGATGCAGGACTTCCTGTCGAAGTACCCGCAGATCGACGCCGTCTGGGCCTCCGACGACGACATGGCCGTCGGCGTGCTCGCCGCCATTGAGGCCGCGGGCCGCGAGGACATTCAGTTCGTGCTCGGCGGCGCCGGCATGAAGGAGATGATCCAGCGCACCATGGAAGGCGACGAGATGATCCCGGCCAACGTCACCTACCCGCCGGCGATGATCGCCACGGCGATCGAGCTGACGGCCGTGGGCATGGTCTCCTCCGCGCCGGTCTCCGGCCAGTTCACCATCGGCTCCGTCCTGGTGACCGAGGAGAACGCCGAGGACTACTACTACCCCGACAGCCCGTTCTGATCTGACGGGACCAGGGATTGGAGGGCCGCGGGCGAGAGCGCGCGGCCTTTCGCGTTTCACGGGGTTGATCGCCGGGCTGCCCTAGCGTCAGACTGACATGAGGCGATGGGGACGGACGGTCATGGAATATCTCGACAATCCGCATCGCGGCACGGGCCTGCCGATCGCCGAGCGGCCCATTGCGCGGTCCGACGCGGTGGCGCGGCTGCTGGACCTCTGTCCGAAGCATGAAGAGACACCGATGCGGGAGGTCCCGGACCTCGCCACGGCCTGCGGCGTGTCCCGGCTGCACCTGAAGGACGAGAGCGGGCGCATGGGGCTCGGCAGCTTCAAGGCGCTCGGCGCGGCCTTCGTCATCGCCCGCGAGGCGGCCGAGGTGGCCAACGGCGCAGAGATCGGCCCCGACACGCTCACCGGACGCACCTATGTCGCGGCGAGCGCGGGGAACCACGGGCTTTCCGTCGCGGCCGGAGCGGGCGTCTTCGGCGCGAGGGCTGTGATCTACCTGAGCGAGACGGTGCCCGAGGCTTTCGCCCAGCGCCTGCGGGCCAAGGGGGCCGAGGTGGTCCGGGAAGGGGCGAGCTACGCGGAGAGCATGGCGGCGGCGCAGGACCGGGCGCAGGCCGAGGGCTGGTCGCTGCTCTCGGACAGCTCCTGGGAGGGTTACCTGCTTCCTCCGACCGGCGTGATGGAGGGCTACCTGCAACTGGCGCAGGAGGCCGTCGAACAACTGGACGACCCTCCGACGCATATCCTTCTCCAGGCGGGGGTCGGTGGATTGGCTGCCGCAGTGGCCCGGCATTTCCGTATGGCCTGGGGCGACGACCCGGTGATCGTGGTCGTCGAGCCCGACAGGGCGCCCGCCCTGATCGAGAGCATCCGGGCTGGCGAGCTGGTGACGACGGAGGGCCAGGCCTCCGCCATGGGCCGGCTCGACTGCAAGACGCCCTCGCTCATCGCGCTCGGTGGGCTGGCGCAGGACGCGGATCTCTTCGTGACGATCACCGAGAAGGAGGCGCAGAAGGCCGTTTCGGCCCTCGCCGAGGCGGGGCTGCCGACAACGCCTTCCGGTGCGGCGGGCGTGGCCGCTCTCCTGGCCGGGTTGCGGGGATGCGGGCCGGAGGCGCGGGTGCTCGCGATCGTGAGCGAAGGGCCCGAGGGTGACTGACCCGGCCGTCTTCCCTCGCGCCGAGTTCGAGCGGCGGTGGAAGGCCTTGCAGCACGGGATGGCGACCCGGGGCCAGGACGCCCTGTTTCTCACCTCTCCACAGGACATTTTCTACGTCACCGGGTTCCTGACCCGGTTCTGGGAAAGTCCTGCACGGCCGTGGTTCCTCGTCCTGCCGAAGTCCGGCGAGCCCCTGGCGATCATTCCAGAGATCGGGGTCGAGCTGATGTCGCACTGCGCCGTGGGCGAGATCAGGGCCTGGCCCGCTCCCGTCCCGGGCGACGACGGTGTCTCTCTTCTGACGGAGTGCCTGACAAGCCTTGTGCCGGAGGGCGGCCGGCTGGGGGTGCCGATGGGCGCCGAGACGAACCTCCGGATGCCGCTCGCGGACTGGCAGAGTGTCCGGCAAAGCCTCGGACAGCGCCACGTCGTGGACGCGACGGAGACCCTGCACCGAGTCCGCGAGATCAAGTCGGAGCCGGAGATCGAGGCGATCCGTGCCACCTGCGGCATCGCCGACGCCGCCTTCGACCGTATGCCGGAGCTGGTCGCCGGAGCCGCAACGCTCGAGACGCTTTTCCGGCGTTTCCAGATCGCGCTGCTCGAGGAGGGTGCGGACTGGGTGAGCTACGTTGCGGGCGGGGCCGGGCCCGAGGGCTACGGGACGGTCATAGCGCCCGCGTCGGGGCAGCCGCTCCGGCGGGGAGATATCGTGATGCTCGATACCGGCGCCGTGAGGAACGGCTACTTCTGCGACTTCGACCGGAACTTCGCGATCGGCCGGCCGTCGGACGCGATGAAAAGAGCCTATGCCGTGCTCGACGCGGCGACTGAGGCCGCGCTGGGCCAGCTGCGACCGGGGATGACGGCGAAGGACGCCCACCGGGTCCTGTCGGAGGCGATGACCGACGCGGGCGGTGTTCCGGCGGGCGGTCGGCTCGGGCACGGGCTGGGGGTCGCTCTGACGGAATGGCCCTCCTTCACGCCGCGCGACGAGACAGAGCTGCGGGCGGGCATGGTTCTCGCCATCGAACCGGGCGTCGAGGTCGGCGACGGGACGATCCTCGTCCAGGAAGAGAACGTCGTGCTGCGGGACGACGGGCCGGAGCTCCTCTCGACCCGCGCGGCGCGCGAGCTGCCGGTGATCGCTCCATGAGCCGCCTGCCCTATCGCCTGACCCCGGCCGACCGCCCGCGGCTCGGGCTGATCGTGTTGCAGGCCGACGAGACGATCGAGGGCGACTTCCGACGACTGCTGCCGCCGGAGACCGCTCTGCAGGTGAGCCGGATCCCGTCGGGTGCCGATCTCACGCCCGAGAGCATCGCCCAGATGGCGCTGGACCTGCCGGCGGCGGCCGCGCTCTTTCCTCGCGGCGCCGAGTACGACGTCGTGGGTTACGGCTGCACCTCCGGTACCACGCTGATCGGCGCGGCGCGGGCGGCGGAGCTCGTGCGGCAGGGCTGCGGGGCGCGGGCGGTCTGCAATCCTCTCGACTCCGCGCTCGCCGCCTTTGGCCACCTGGACGTGCGCCGTGTTGGGCTCGTCTCTCCCTACGGGACCGATATCGCGGCTGCCTTGAGAGCGACCTTCGAGGAGCAGGGCGTGGCCGTGCCCGAGGCGATGAGCTTCGGCGAGGAAGTCGAGGCGAACGTCGCCCGGATCGATCCGGTGTCCATCGCGGCGGCTGCCCGCGAGATCGCGCGTCGCGGGACTGTGGACGGCATCTTCCTGTCCTGCACGAACCTGCGCACCCTCGACGTGATAGAGCCGCTCGAGCGCGAGCTTGGGTGCCCCGTCATCGGGAGCAATCTCGCGCTGGCCTGGGACATGGCGCGCGCGGCGGGTCTCCGGCTCTGTTTCGAAGGTCCGCGCCTGCTGCGTGAGGCTTAGAAGGACGCTCGGTCCATGGCCGGAGCTCGGTCGATAGGCCGTGGTGCAGAGAAACCTTGATCGGCTGTCATGATCCGTCATGCTCGACCTGTCAGGCCAAGTCAGCCCTGTCGTCTAAACCGGAAAAAGATCGGAGGGCATCGTGTCTTTAGGAGTCTTCATCAGCCTGGCGGCCTACTTCATCCTGATGCTCGGGATCGGCGTCTACGCCTACAGGAATTCCACATCGAGTTCCGAGGAATACATCCTCGGCGGACGCAATCTCCCCCCGGCCGTCGCCGCACTGTCCGCCGGGGCCTCCGACATGTCGGGCTGGCTGCTGCTCGGCCTGCCCGGGGCCCTCTACGCCGCGGGCCTCGTCGAGGCCTGGATCGGCATCGGTCTGTTCATCGGGGCGCTGGTCAACTGGATCGTCGTCGCCCCCCGGCTGAGAGAACAGACCGAGCGCTACGACAACTCGCTGACGATCCCGGCCTTTCTCGCCAACCGCTTTCCGTCGCAGGGCGGAACGCTGCGCATGATCTCCGCGGTGATCATCGTGGTCTTCTTCGCCGTCTACACCGCCTCTGGCCTCGTCGCCGGGGGCAAGCTGTTCGAGACCGCCTTCGACGGCAGCTACCAGCTCGGGGTCTGGCTGACCCTCGGCGTCGTCCTGGCCTACACGGTGGTCGGCGGCTTTCTGGCCGTCTCGCTCACCGATTTCTGCCAGGGCCTCATCATGATGCTGGCGCTGATCATCATGCCCGCGATCGTGCTCTACGCCGGTGAAGGCGGCGGGTTCGCGCAGGCGAGGGAGACGCTATCCGGTGTCGAGGGGTTCACCCTCGGGCTCTGGACCGCGGACATGACCTTCATCGGGTTCATCTCGCTGCTGGCCTGGGGCCTCGGCTATTTCGGCCAGCCACACATCATCGTCCGCTTCATGGCCGTGAAGAGCGTCGCGGCGGTCTCGACCGCGCGCAACATCGGCATGGCCTGGATGGGCATCGCGCTCATCGGCGCCATCGGCGTCGGCATCTTCGGCCGCGCCTACGTCGAGCGGAACGGCGTCTCGATCGAGGACAGCGAGACGATCTTCATCTACCTCGCCGAGAACCTCTTTCCCGGGCTGATCACCGGCTTCCTCCTGGCGGCGCTTCTGGCCGCGATCATGTCGACGGTGTCGAGCCAGCTTCTGGTCTCGTCGTCCTCGCTGGCCGAGGATTTCTACAAGCTCGTGCTCAACAAGAACGCCTCCGAGACCACGCTCGTGACCGTCGGGCGTATCGCCGTGGTCGCGGTGGGGATCGTCGCGGCGCTGATCGCGGGCGATCCCGAGAGCCAGGTCCTGGGCCTCGTGGCCAATGCCTGGGCCGGGTTCGGAGCGGCGTTCGGGCCGTTGATGATCCTTTCCCTGACCTGGCCGCGCATGAACGGTGCGGGCGCCGTGGCGGGGCTCGTGGTGGGCGCCGCGACCGTCGGGCTCTGGATCTTCACCGGCCTCGGGGCCGCCACCGGTCTCTACGAGATGATCCCCGGCTTCGCGCTGTCCTGGCTCGCCATCTACGCGGTCAGCCTCGCGACAGCGGACCAGGGGGAGTTCCGGCCCACCGAAGCCTCACCGGCGGAGTAAGACGACGCAGGCAGGGGCCGGGTTGCCGGCCTCTGCCATGCCGCTTCAGGGCGCAGTGGTGAGCTGCATCCCGGCGGCCTCCAGCGCCGTCGCGGCGATGTCGGTCGCGGTGAGCCCCGCATCGGCGTACATGGCGGCGGGGCTCGCCTGGTCGATGTAGCGGTCGGGCAGGGTCATGGTGCGGACCCGGCAGGCACCGTCGAGCAGGCCGGTGTTGGCCATGTGATGCAGGACCATCGCGCCGAAGCCGCCTTGGGCCCCCTGCTCCACCGTCACCAGCGCGCGGTGGTCCCGGGCGAGGCGTCGGATCAGGGCGGTGTCGAGCGGCTTGGCGAAGCGGGCGTCGGCGATGGTGACGGTGAGGCCGCGCTCTTCGAGGAGCGCCGCGGCGCGGCAGCACTCCCCAAGGTGAGCGCCGAAGGAGAGAAGCGCGACGTGCTCTCCCTCCTGCAGGATCCGACCGCGGCCGATCTCGAGAGACTCGGGCTGCTCGGGCACCGGCACGCCCTCTCCGGCTCCGCGCGGGTAACGGAAGGCGATGGGGCCTTCGTCCCAGGCCGCCGCGGTGGCGGTCATGCGCGCGAGTTCGGCCTCGTCGGCGGCGGCCATCACGGTCATGTTGGGAAGCGCGGAGAGAAAGCCCACGTCGAAGGCGCCGGCATGGGTCGGACCATCGGCCCCTACGAGTCCGGCCCGGTCGATGGCGAAGCGGACGGGCAGGTTCTGCAGCGCGATGTCATGGACGACCTGGTCGTAGCCGCGCTGGAGGAAGGTGGAGTAGATCGCCGCGAAGGGTCGGAGCCCGCTGGCGGCAAGGCCGCCACAGAAGGTGACAGCGTGCTGCTCGGCGATGCCCACGTCGAAGACGCGGGAGGGCAAGCGCTCGGCCATCTGGGAGACGCCGGTGCCGGAGGGCATGGCGGCGGTGACCGCGACGATCCGGGGATCGCGCTCGGCGAGGCGGGTCAGGGTCTGGCCGAAGACCTTGGTGTAGCTCGGGGCCGAGGCCGCCTTCGCGGCCTGCGTTCCGGTCGACACTTCGAACTTCGAGACGCCGTGTCCGCGGTCGGCAGAGTGTTCGGCGGGGGCGTAGCCCTTGCCCTTGACCGTGCAGCAGTGGATCAGCACCGGCCCGGTCGCGCGCGCCCTGGCCGCGCGCAAGACCGGCAGGAGCTGCGACATGTCGTGGCCGTCGATCGGACCGATGTAGGTGAAGCCCAGCTCCTCGAAGAGCGTGCCCTGCCCGTCCGGCAATCCGGTGACGAGCTGGCGTGCTCGGCGGGCGTGATCGCGGATCGGGCCGGGAAGGGCCGCCTCGAAGCCCTCGGCCATGTGCCGGGCGAGGCCCATCGGGCCGGAATAGAGACCGGAGAGGTAGCTCGACATGGCGCCGGTCGGCGGCGCGATGGACATCTCGTTGTCGTTGAGGATGACGAAGAGGCGGCGGCCCTCGTGGCCGGCGTTGTTCATCGCCTCGTAGGCCATGCCGGCGCTCATCGCGCCGTCGCCGATCACCGCGATGGCGTCGCCGGTGTCCTGCCCCATGTCCCGCCCCACGGTGAAGCCCAGCGCGGCGGAGATCGAGGTGGAGGAATGCGCAGCGCCGAAGGGGTCGTACGCGCTCTCGGCGCGCTTGGTGAAGCCCGACAGCCCGCCCTCTTGCCGGAGGGTGCGGATGCGGTCGCGTCGGCCGGTGAGGATCTTGTGCGGGTAGCACTGGTGGCTCACGTCCCAGATCAGCTTGTCATGCGGCGTGTCGAAGACGGCGTGCAGGGCGACGGTCAGCTCGACCACGCCGAGCGACGACCCGAGATGCCCGCCCGTGTGCGAGACGGCGGAGATCACCTCGTCGCGCAGCTCGGCGGCGAGCCGGGCGAGCGTGCCGTCGGACATCTGCCTCAGGTCGCCGGGGCCGCGCACACGGTCGAGCGTGGGGGTCTGGGGTCTGGTTTCCATCGTCGCCTCCCTCGGATGGAAAGCGCCGCAAGGAGGGATCCCCTTGCGGCGCCAGCTCCTGTCGCCAACAGGATGGGAACCGGGGCCGGGTTGCGACCCCTGACCGGACCGGCGCGGGGAGCCCCGGCCCGGGTGGCAAACGGACGGGGCCGGCGGCCCCGCCCGATCTCGTGTCAGACCCGCAGGGTCTCGGCCGGCAGGGTCAGTTCGACCCGGTCACGGATGACCGGATCGGGTGTCTGCCGGCTGTCCGGCGGCAGCAGCGTGCCGATCCAGGCGAGAACGGCGATGCCGATCCAGATGCCGAAGACCACGATCGCGGCATAGCCCGCACCCTTGAGCTGGAGCATCGCCACGCTGGCCGCGAGCTGGGAGCGGCGATCGAGACCGAGGTAGTTGTTGTCGTCGAGACGCATGTCTTCTCTCCTCTTACTGCGGCGCGTAGCCGTGGACCTGGGCCCAGACGTACCAGTTCTCGACCACCGTGCCGGTCAGCAGGATGCCGATCCCGCCGGTGAGCGTGGTCAGCACGGCGAACCACCAGGCCCAGCGGTGGATGCCCTCCATCGTGGCGTTGAACCCCATGGTCCACCTCCAGAAGAGCGCGGCGCGCTCGGCGGCGGTTCCCCGGTCCACGATCTGCTCGATCTCGCGCTCGCCGCCGAAGCGGCTGACCGCCAGGATCGTCGCCCCGTGCATGGCGAAGAGCAGCGCCGAGCCGTAGAGGAACGCGATCGAGAGGGCGTGGAACGGATTGTAGAAGAGGTTGCCGTAGGTGATGGAGAAGAGGTTCGTCCAGTCGAGGTGGCTGAAGATGCCGTAGGGCACCGCCTCGGACCAGCTGCCCATCAGGATCGGCCGGAACAGGCCGAGCACGAGGAACAGCCAGATGGCCGAGGCGAAGGCCCATGCCACATGCTTGCCCATCTTCAGGTCGGCCGCCCGCTGGTAGGTCCTGACCCACCAGGTGATGACCGCGATCAGCAGGAAGAACGAGGCGACGAACCACCCCAGACCCTCGCCGAGCGGAGGGATTCCGAGGCCGTACTCCGGCGGCGGCGGATCGAGCGAGAACCAGAAGAGGTCGCGCAGGAAGACCGCCGGGTTGTAGCCGGCCTGATCCCAGTAGGCGAGGCCCACGAGGAAGAACCACATGGACCCCGTGGCGAGCGATATCACCCCCCACGGCCCCAGGTAGATCGGCCCGAGCTGGGCGTTGCCGAAGAGGCCGAAGAGCCGGCTGATCCCCGGGCGCCCGTAGCGCCCTTCGCGCAGGTCCAGCTCGTTGTCGACGCCCATTTCCGGGGGGCCGGCGACCTGAACCTGAGTGAAGATGTTCTGATACTCGGGCGTGAAGCTGATGCGACGATTAGCCATTGACGCCTCCCTCGATATTCACCCACCAGGGCAGGTCCACATACCAGTACCACCAGTCGACCCAGAGCCCGAACCAGACGGTGCCGGAGATGACGATGCAGATCGCGCTCCACAGGCCGGCGTTCAGCGCCAGGAACAGGCCCAGGCGATGGATGCCGAGCGGGCCGATGGAATAGCCGATCAGGTCGCGAAAGTAGGTGTCCTCGTGATCAGGCGTCTTCACGGGTTCGCCCTTCTGCGGATTGACCGCAGAGAGCACCAGCGAGCCGTGCAGCGCGAGGGCGAAGCAGGTCGTGAAGAAGAACGTGATCGCGACCATGTGCGCGGGATTGTAGTGGAAGTTCCCGTAGGTGTAGCCGACGTTGTTCACCCAATCGAGGTGACTGAATATCCCGTAGGGAAAGCCGTGCCCCCAGGCCCCGAGCAGGACCGGTCGGATGATCACCAGCGTGACGTAGGCCAGGATCGCGACGCCGAATGCCACGGGGACGTGGTAGCCGATCCCCAGCTTGCGGCAGATTTCCACCTCCCGCAGCATCCACGAGGTGAAGGCCGCGGTCGCGCAGATCGTGACGATCTGCCAGATGCCTCCCTCGGCCAGCGGAGCCGCCCCGAGGCCGTACTCCAGCGGCGGCGGATCGATCGAGATCAGCCAGGGATTCCAGATGCCGTCCAGGGCCGTCCCGTAGAAGATCAGGGCCGTGCCGAGGGCGGCGAAGAAGAGCGTCGTGACTCCGAAGAAGCCCACGTAGAAGGGGCCCACCCAGAAGTCGAACAGATCGCCGCCG
Source organism: Histidinibacterium aquaticum (assembly GCF_008710275.1). Taxonomy (GTDB): domain Bacteria; phylum Pseudomonadota; class Alphaproteobacteria; order Rhodobacterales; family Rhodobacteraceae; genus Oceanicola; species Oceanicola aquaticus. The sequence continues at coordinate 246,374 of NZ_VYQE01000004.1, read as the reverse complement.
ACCAGCGTCCCGCCCCGGACGCGGTACTTTCTTTCGAAGGTGAGCTGAGCCATCTTCAAACTCCTATCAAGGCACGGGGGTCAGCCCGCGCCGGCGCTTCTTGGGTTGTCCGCGGCCGGGCTGTGCCGCCCGCGGACCGATCGCCAGACGTCCGCGCCTATTCGGCAGCGGCCACGGATCCTTCTTCGCCGAAGGCGAGGTTGAACCAGTTCGTCTCGGGATTGCTGAGCAGGACGAGGTGAATCATCACCGCCAGCAGGAACAGGAAGACACCCTGAGCCACGAAAACGCGGCGGGGATCCCAGATCATCCAGATCTTGTAGAACTGCGACATCTCTGGCCCTCCTTACCAGGCGAACCAGGGCAGTTTGATGTACGTCAGGATATGAGCGATGACGGCCACGATCGTGAAGATCGTGAACCCGCTCATATACACCGAGTGCAGCTCCTGCGCCTGCTCGTCAGTAAGACCCGTAAAGGACAGGTCCGTATTGTCAGCCATTGGGACTTCTCCGCAAACTGACGCCGCGCATCCCCCGCGGCCGGGGTTCGGCAGGGGCTCATCCCCTACCCTGGTTCCGCCGTCCCGGTGACCGGGGGGCAGTGACGGGGGCCCGGAGGCCCCGCTGTGACGTCCCTCACGCCGTGAAGATGTGAGGGGTGATAATCCGCGCCTGGCTCCAGGCGCGTGCGACGGGGCCCTTCTCCGGCAGGCGCATCTGCCGGGCCGCGGTCAGCGCCCAGGTCAGGAGCGCGAGCGGCAGGGTGGCGAGGAAGATCACCGCGAAATAGGCGTAATACTCGCGCTTCTCGGCGCTCGCCCGGGGCCGGGCGACGATGGGCGCGTCGGTGGTGAAGTCGGTCATGTCTCCTGGCCTCCCTGAGCCGGTTGAAGAGCTTCGACGGTTTCGAGAACGACCCGCTCCGCCCCGGCCTCGAGCGCGGCCTTCTCGGCAGCGTCGCGCAGGCTCTTGGCGGCGGAGATGCGGGTGAGGATCGGGTGGCGCGCGACGATCTCGTCGAGCCGCGCCTGGGCGTCGGCATCCCAGGGCACTTCTCGGCGGAGCGGCGTTGGCGTGGCGCCGCCCGCGTCCATCTCTGTGCCGAGAGGCAGGATGTGGAAGAGCGCATCGAAGAGCCCGTTGCAGAGCTCCTGCAGCAGGTAGGTCGCGCCCGCGTAGCCCATGAACGGCGTGCCGGTGTGCCGGCGGATCGCCGCGCCGGGGAAGCTCGCCGGGATGAAGGCGGGCTGCGGTCCGTGCCCGGCCTTCTGCTCGGCGAGGTACATCTTCTCGTTGATCGAGCCCATGACCAGCAGCGGCCGGTGCTCGGCCAGCATGGCGCGCACCGCCTGGTTGTCGGTCTTGGCCCCTGCCGTCCGCGCGACGGCGAAAGCGCAGGGAAAGCCCAGGTCGCTCTCGAGGTAGTGTCGGATGCCGCGGGCGTAGGTCTCGTTCGCCACGACGGCAAAGCTGGCGGTGGCGTAGAAATCCTGGGTGACCGAGCGCCAGAGATCCCAGATCGGCTTCAGGGTCGAGTGCTTCTCACGCTCGATGACTGGCTCGGGGTCGAGACCGGTGAGCTCTCCGAGCTTGCGAAGGAACTTCGTGGTGCTGTCGAGACCGAATGGCGCCTGCAGGTAGGGTTTCCCCAGCACCTCGGCCAGGCCGCGGCCGAACTCCCGGTACATGCAGATGTTGACGTCGGCGTTCACCAGCCCGCGCATCTCGGCGAGATGGGCGCCGAGCGGCATCACCATGTTCACCTCGGCGCCGATCCCCTCGACCAGCCGCCGGATCTCGGCGAGATCGCTGGGACAGTTGAAGGTGCCGTACATCGGTCCGAGGATATTCACCCGTGGGGCAGCCCCATCCTCGCGCTTCTTCTCGGGCGGCATCCGGCCCTTGGTCATGCCGAACTCGGTGAAGAGCCAGGTCATGGCGCGGTCGGCGCTCTCCCATTGGTCTTCGTCGATGGTGCGCGGCAAGAAGCGCTGGATGTTGGTGCCCTGCGGCGTGACGCCGCCGCCGATCATCTCCGCGATGGAGCCTGTGACGACGACCGCCGGAAGCGCCGGGTCGAGCGTTTCCCAGGCGCGCTTCATGGCGCCCTCGGTGCCGTCGCGGCCGAGCTCCTCTTCGCCGAGGCCGGTCACGACGATCGGCAGCTCATGCGGCGGCAGGCCGTCGGTGTAGTGCAACACCGATGTGACGGGCAGGTTCTCGCAGCCGACGGGGCCGTCGATGACAACCTGCAGACCCTTCACGGCGGTGAAGGCATAGACGGCGCCCCAGTACCCGCCGGCCCGGTCGTGATCCTGGATCAGCATGGGCCACCTCGCGGGGAAGGGCCTTCGAAGGCCCTTGGGGACGCCGCTTCGAAGCGGCGTCGACGCCGCGTGGCGGCCAGGAGACCGGGAATGCCCCGGCGATGATCTCGATGATCGCCGATCATATCATCTGCTCCGCCCTGGCGGCGCGGGCCTGCTTGTCGAGCTTCTTCTGGTGCTGGGCCCGGAAATCGGGGCGCAGGTTGGGACTGCCCTCCCAAACGCCCGAGGTGTCACCGGCACCGACGCCCTCGAAGAAGGCGCGCATCCCGTCCATGCGGGATTTTCCCGCCATGGCGGCGTTCACGACCTGGGCGAGGCTGCCCGCCCCGGCGGGGCCCATGAGGGGCCGCGCGGAGATGAGGTTGGTGAAGTAGAGCGCGGGGATACCGCGCTGCTTGGCCTCCTGCACCACGGGCGTCGTGCCGATGGCGAGGTCGGGTCCGAATTCCTCCATCGCGGCGAGATCATCCTCGAGCGAGGCGCGGTAGTGGACGGTACAGCCGTGCGCGGCGAGCCACTCGGCATCGGCCCTCGACCACTCCGTCTTCGGGCAGGCGGTTCCGACGTAGGGGATTTCGGCCCCGCTCTCGACGAGCAGGCGGGCGACGAGGAGCTCGCTGCCCTCGTAGCCCGAGAGCGTGATCCGGCCCTGCACTGGGGCGCTCGCGAGAGCGCCGCGGATGGCGGGGAGGATCCCGTTCTGGGCTGCGGCGACACGGTCGGCCGGGAGACCGAAGGCCTCGCCGACCGAGGCGAGCCAGGCGGCAGTGCCATCGTGGCCGACGGGCGCGGAGCCGATGACGGGACGGCCGGCGGTGCGGAATTCGCGGATCGCCGCGGTGTAGAACGGGTGGATCGCCGCGACGGCACCGCAATCGAGCGCTCCGTAGAGCTCGCGCCATTCGCGGCAGGGCACCGTGGGCCCGGCGGCGAGACCGAGCGGGTCGAGAAGCTGACCGATGATGACTGGGTCGGCAGGGAACATCTCGCCCAGCAGCGTGACGGTCGGGCGGTCGGAGGTGCCGGCGACGGGACGCGGAACCGGTCCGGCCTCGGCCTCTTCGCGGGCGTATTTGAGCATGGCGCCGGCCAGGACGTCCTTGGCCTCGGCATGGGTCGGGATACCGAAGCCCGGAACGTCGATTCCGATGACCCGGACGCCGTCGATCTCGTCCGGCAGGAGCCGCAGGGGCACGCCGGAGGCAGTCGGAACGCAGAGGTTGGTGACGACGATGGCGTCGAGCCGCTCGGGGTCGGCCAGTTCGTGGACCGCGTCGCGGATGTCCTCGAAGAGCTTGCCGGTGACGAGCGTTTCGGAGCTGAAGGGCACGTAGCCGACGGAGCGGCGCGCACCGTAGAAGTGACTGACGAAGGTCAGGCCGTAGACGCAGCAGGCCGACCCCGAAAGAATCGTGGCGACCCGCTTCATCCGGAGGCCGACGCGAAGCGACCCGAAGGCGGGACACATGGACTGCGGCTTGTCGTGGGGGCCCTGGGGGTAGTCGGCGCGGAAGCGCTCCATCAGGTCGGGCGCGGCCATCTCGGCGGCGGTCTTCATCTCCGATCCGGAATGGCATCCGAGGCCATCCTGCGGCTGCGGCTCGTCCGCGCGGCGCGCGACCTCGCCCTCCGCCCGGATCACCTCGACGGTGCCGCTGTCGTCATAGCCGACCTCGTAGCCCTCACGCATCGTCATAGATCACCTCGAGGGACTCGCGCGGGGCGGCGTTCTTGCCGCGCATGTCGGCATCGGTCGCGGGCTCCAGCGTGACGCCTGCGCCGGTATCCTCTCCGTCGAAGAGACCGAGCAGGTCGTCCTGGCTGAGCGCGGAGGGCCGCAACGGCGGGGCCTCGGCGACGTTCTCGCCGAGTTCGGCGAAGAGCGCGCCCCAAGGAGAGGCGGCTGTGCCGACGATCTGGTAGTTCGCGCTCTTCTTGCGCAGGTCGTCGTCGGCGGGAATGGAGGCGAGGATCGGGATATCGACCGCCTCGGCGAAGGCCTGGGCCTCGCCAGAGTGATCGTCCTTGTTCACGACGAGACCCGCGACGCCGACGTTGCCGCCCAGCTTGCGGAAGTATTCCACCGCCGAGCAGACGTTGTTTGCGACGTAGAGGCTCTGCAGGTCGTTCGATGCGACGAGGATGACCTTTTGCGCCATGTCGCGCGCGATCGGGAGGCCGAAGCCGCCGCAGACCACGTCGCCCAGGAAGTCGAGCAGGACGTAGTCGAAGTCCCAGTCGTGGAAGCCGAGCTTCTCGAGCAGTTCGAAGCCGTGGATGATGCCGCGTCCGCCGCAGCCGCGTCCCACTTCCGGGCCGCCGAGCTCCATGGCGAAGACGCCGCCGCGCTTGAAGCACACGTCGGAGATCTTCACCTCCTCGCCCGCGAGCTTCTTCTTGGTCGAGGTTTCGATGATCGTCGGGCAGGCCTTGCCGCCGAAGAGCAGCGAGGTGGTGTCGGATTTCGGATCGCAGCCGATCAGGAGCACTCGTTTGCCCTGTTCGGCCATCATGTGGCTGAGGTTGGCGAGCGTGAAGCTCTTGCCGATGCCGCCCTTGCCGTAGATCGCGATGATCTGGGTCTTGGAGGTCGGCGCATCCTGCGGAACTTCGAGAGACGGCTCGGCCGCCTCGTCCTTCAGCCTCCGGTCGTAGTCCTTCAGGTTCGGGACTTCGTCCTTCATTCGGCGTCCTTCCAGTCGAGGATCATTTTCAGGCAGGCCGGGTCGGTGAAGGCCGTCGGATAGGCCTCCGCGGCATGATCTGCCTGTCGGCGATGGGTGATGAGGCCCGAGAGCGAGAGAGCGCCGCTTTCCACCAGGGCCCGGGTCGCGACGAGGTCGTCGGCCGTCCACTCCGCGGCGATACGCAGGCGGGCTTCCTTCATGAAGGCGGGCGGGAAGGCGAAGCCGAGCGGCTCGGAGTAGAACCCGGCGAGGACCACTTCGCCGCCCTTTGCGAGGCGGGCGATCCAGTCGTTCAGCAGGTCGCCCCGGCCCGAGGCATCGTAGATGGTGCGGTAGTCGCGGCGGTCGTCCTTTTCGGGGCGCATCACTGTGTAGCCTTCGGCACCGCCCATCCGGCCGGGATCGATCTCCCATACCGTGGGCGCGGGCGCGCCGGCGGCGATGGTCAGGCGGGCAAGCAGACGGCCGAGTACGCCGTGCCCGACGATGAGCTCCGGCACCTCACGTCCCGGACCGGCCATGGCGTGGCGCGCGGTGGCCGCGAGGGCGAGCAGCGCCCCCTCCGCGCCCAGCGCGCGGTCGATACGGATGGCTCGGGCGCCCTTGGTGACCAGCGTAGAGGCAGCGCCGCCAAACAGACCATGCGCGCCGCGGTAACAGTTCGACCCGGGAACGAAGACATGATCGCCGACGCGGTGGCGGCTCTCCGGTCCGGCCTCGACGACCTCTCCGGCGGCTTCGTAGCCAGGGACGAGGGGGTAACCCATGCCGGGAAACGGAGGCATCCGGCCCGACCAGAAGAGCTTCTCGGTCCCGGTGGAAATGCCGGAATGCGCGATCTCGACGACGATATCTTCGACGCCGGGGTCCGAGAGGTCGAGCTCTCCGACCGAGAGCTCTTCCGGGGCATCCAGTATGACGGCGCGACTGCGCATCGCCTGTCCCTCCTTCCGGCGGGTGTAAACCTGTGCCGGATTCTTGATGTCAGTCTATGCTGACAGTCTCATATGTCAATTGATGGCGACACATGAGTGTCAACTATTCCTGACACCCTCCACGACGGTGGTGACGAAGGGCCGACGGCTTCGGGGCCGAACCGGGGCAAACCCGGCCTCGGCCATTAGCGAGCGGATTTCGGAGGGCGACCGGACCCGGCCGGTCCGCATCGCCATGCAATAGAGGGAAAAATAGGCATCGCCTGCCCGGGAACCGGCCATCGGCTCGCTGACCACGAGCCGGCCTCCATCGGGCAGCGCGGCATGAACCCGACCGAGGAGCGCCCGGACGGTCTCGTCCGAATGGTCGTAGAGCACGCGGATCAGGGTCACGACGTCCGCCCCCGAGGGAAGCGAATCGTTCCTGAACGATCCAGAGCAAATCCGGACGCGCGTCCCCAGGCGCGACTCGGCAGCGGGTGCGACCGCAGGGAGGTCGAAGAGAGTCAGCGGAAGATCTGGGTATCTCGTCGCCACTTCGGAGAGGAACGCCCCGGCCCCCCCGCCGACATCCATCAGCCTCCTGGCTGAACCGAAATCACAGAGCGCGAGGGTATCCTCCGCCACGAGCGCCTGGCTCTCCGTCATCAGGCGGGAATAGGCGGCGGCCTGCGCCGGATCCTCCGCCGCGCCGGCGCCGAAGACGTAGGGCCAGAAGCCGGCCAGCTCTGGCTCGGTCTCGCCGCGAAAGAAGGCGGCAGGGTCCTCGAGGTCGCGGTAGAGCAGTCGATGATGCGAGATCATTTCCGTCAGCCCCGGGACGGCGGCCAAAGCGGCACCGCGCGCCGTCAGGTGCAGGGTGCCGCCCCGCCGGTGGAACAAGCCCAGCGAGATGGCGGACCGGAGGAGGACCTCCAAGCGCTCGGCCGGCACGCCGGAGACTCGCGAAAGCTGAGCAGCCTCGGCCGGTCCCTCGCCGAGCCGTTGCAGAAGTCCGAGGTCGACCAGCGCCATGAGGACCTGCGAATGACAGAACCCCGCGACGAGGTCGAAGATCGCCTCTCCTTCACGGCGGGCGATCCGGCGGAGTCCGGGAATCCGCATGGATAGAGACTGAAAGCGTCGTGATCCGGCGAGGCGTTGGACCCAGCCCATTCCCTTCGGGCGGGCGGAGGAGAAGGGGCTCGCCTGCGCCGGGTCACTCACCGGGGACGGTCCGCCGGGCGGCCTGCGGCACGATCCGGTCGGCGTAGGCTCGGACCATCCCGGCGAGCTCGGCCTCACCCGGACAGGACGGGATCGAGGCGATGGCCCCTGCGAGAATGTCATCCAGGTGCCGGACGGCGCCGGTCACGCCGAACTCGGCCACGGCGCTCGGGCGCGCATGGAGATCGTCCTGACCGGCGGGCTTGCCCAACTCGTCCGACGAGCAGACCGCGTCCCGCAGATCGTCCGCGACCTGAAAGGCCTCGCCGATCCGCGCGCCGAGTTCGTCCCAGGGGTCGGGCTCCTGACCGGCTGCGATCGCGCCCATCCGGGTCGCGGCGACGAAGAGCGCGCCGGTCTTGGCACGGTGATAGGCCGAGAGATCGATCCGCGGTTCGCTCTCCCAGGCCTGTCCGGCGCAGATCCCGCCGGGCGTTCCGGTCTGGCGTGCCAAGGTCAGCGTCAGGGCACAGGCGCGATCGGGGGTATCGGAGGCCGCGCGGGCCAGCGTCTCGAAGGCGAGCACGATGAGGCTGTCGCCGGTCAGGACCGCCAATGGCTCGGAAAAGGCGACATGGACCGAGGGCTTCCCGCGCCGGTAGTCGGCATCGTCGAAGGCCGGAAGGTCGTCGTGGACGAGGCTAGCGCAATGAATGAACTCGAGCGCGGCAGCGGCGGCGTTGGAGACCTCGGGGCGGTCATCGCCGCAGGCGCGGGCGACCGACAGCAGGATCGTGGGCCGAATGCGCGCGCCACCGGGCGTGACGGCGTAGTCGAGGGCGGAGGTCAATCGGCGCGGGCCGCCGCCGGCCTCGGCAAGCGCGCGGGAGATCGCCGTTTCGATCCGGTCGGACAACCCCATGTCGGCCTCCTTGCGGCGCGTGTTTGTCAATTTTGGCAAACACCTGATGTGTCAACTAGACTGGACATATCGCTTCCAGGTGTCAACATTGAGATCAGGAGGGCCAATGCCGCCAAGCACAGAGTCGGTCATCGTGATAGGCGCCGGGATCGGAGGCCTGTCCGCCGCGTTGCGGCTGGCCGCGCGGGGCCTGTCGGTCACGGTCTTCGAGGCCAGCGACGCGCCCGGGGGTAAGATACGGACCCTGCCCTCCGTTGCCGGGCCGGTCGATGCCGGTCCGACGGTGCTGACGCTCAAGCCCGTGTTCGACGCGCTTTTCCAAGAGATTGGCGAGGCGCTGGAGGATCACGTCACCCTCACGCGGCTCGATATCTTGGCGCGGCATTTCTGGGACGATGGCATGGTCCTCGATCTTTACGCCGACGAGGCCCGGAGCCTCGATGCGATTGGAGAGGCGTTCGGATCCCAGGCAAGGCACGACTTCGCGGGCTATTCGGCCCGTGCGCGCCGTCTGTTCGCGGCTTTCGATGGCCCGATGCTCCAGTCCGGGGCGCCGTCCCAACAGGCGCTCGCGCTTCGCGTTCTCCGGCAACCGCGCCTGCTCGCCGACATGGCGCCGCACCGGAGCCTCGCGAGCGCTCTTGAGGCCGGAGTGCGGGAGCCCAGGCTCGCTCAGCTTTTTGCTCGCTATGCGACATACGTCGGTGGGACACCGGCCCGAACGCCCGCGCTTCTTTCGCTCATCTGGGAGGCGGAGGCGCGGGGTGTCTGGGCCGTTGACGGAGGAATGCAGAGGCTGGCGCAGGCCATCGCGACACTTGCGGAAAGCAAGGGCGCCACGTTCCGGTACGGTGAACCGGTCATCCGTGTCGTCCAGCAATCCGGTCGGGCGGTCGCCGTGGAGACTGCCGCCGGCCAGCTCACCGCCGACGCCGTTCTCTTCAACGGCGATCCACGGGCTTTGCGATGCGGCGATCTCGGGCCCGCCCCGGTCGAGAGTGTTTCCGACGCCAGTCTCGAACCCCGCTCCCTGTCGGCCCAGGTCTATGCCTTCGCCGCCGAGATGAACGGACCGGAGCTCGCCTATCACAACGTCTTTTTCGGGCATGATCCCTCCGCGGAGTTCGCCGCGCTCGACCGCGGCACGGTGCCGGAGGATGCCACGCTCTACCTCTGCGCCCAGGACCGCGCCGCCGGGCCGGCACGCGGCGTCGAACGGATCGAGATCATACGGAACGCCCCTCCGATGAGCGGCGGCGAAGAAGCCATCGAGAAGGAAAAAGAGCTATGTCAGAGACGAGTCTTCGACAGGTTGGCGGCTTTCGGCGTGGTTCCGGACCCCTTCCCCAGGCCGGACGCGCTGACGGTGCCGCGGGAGTTCGGCGCACTCTTTCCAGCGAGCCTCGGATCCCTCTACGGGCGGAGCCCTCGGGGTCTGACGGCGGGGCTGAAGCGGCCGAGGGCCCGGAGCGCGCTTCCAGGTCTCTACCTCTGCGGGGGCGGAGCGCACCCGGGGGCGGGCGTTCCGATGGCAGCGCTCTCCGGGCGGCACGCGGCAGAGGCGATCTTGACGGACCTCGCTTCCACCTCGACGTCCCGCCGGACGGCTACGCGTGGTGGTATGTCGACGGTCTCTCCGACGACGGACGGCGCGGCGTCTCGGTCATCGGGTTCATCGGGTCGGTCTTCTCCCCCTGGTACGCCTGGTCCGGGCGCCGCGACCCGGCGAACCACGTCTGCCTGAACGTCGCCACCTACGGGCGGGGCGGGCGCTTCGCCATGACCGAGCGGAGGCGCAGGGACTTGGCCACCTCGCCCGAGCGGCTGGAGATCGGGCCTTCCGCGATGACCTGGACCGGCGATGCACTGGTCATCGACGTGAACGAGTGGGGCGGTCTGCCGAACGTAGGCCGCCTGCGCGGACGGATCACGCTGCGGCCGTCGGCCGTGACCTCGGTCGAGCTGCCTCTGACGCCGGACGGCGCGCATGTGTGGCGGCCCTTCGCACCGGTGTCGGAGATCGACGTGGATCTCGGACCGGGCTGTCGCTGGACCGGTCACGGCTATTTCGATGCGAACTTCGGAACGCGGGCGCTGGAGGCGGATTTCGGCTTCTGGACCTGGGGCCGGTTTCCCACGCGATCGGGCGCGACCTGCGTCTACGACGCCGAGCGGCTCGACCGGACTCACCTCTCGTCGGCCTTCCGCTTCGGTGCGGACGGATCGGCGGAAGCCGTCGAGGCCCCGCCCCGGACGAGGTTCCGCCGCTCGCTCTGGTCCGTCCGTCGAGAGACACGGGCCGACGAGGGGTTCGTGCCCAAGCAGAGCCTGAACATGCTCGATGCGCCGTTCTATTCGCGGTCCGCCGTCACGACTCGGCTCTGGGGCGAGGAGACGACCGGTGTTCACGAGGCGCTCGACCTCCGTCGCTTCCGGTCGCCGCTGCTGAAGCCGATGCTCGCGGTCAGAGTTCCGCGGGTCTGAGCGGCTCCTGGTCAGGATTGAGCCGCCACATCTGCACGTTGAGCGCAGCGGCGATACTGACCCAGATCAGGTAGGGCAGGAGAACAAGGCCGGCAATCCAGTCGAGCTGCCAGTGGGTGATCATCGCACCGAGTACCGACAGCCAGAGCGCCGCCATGATCGGAAGCGACCCCTTCAGCATTCGCAGCCCGAAAAAGACGGGCGTCCAGAGCGCGTTGAACGCAATCTGCGCGGCCCAGAACGCCATCGCGAAGGCATTGTCGTCAAGTATGGCGACGCGCGCACCGGCGAAGGCGATGAGGAAATAGAGCGTCGTCCAGACGACGGGGAAGGCCCAGTTGGGCGGGACCCAGGACGGCTTGTTCAGACGCTCGTACCAGGGGCCCGTCGGAAACAGGGCGCCGGTGGCCGCCGCGCCGAAACAGGCCGCGAGAAAAATGAGAAACAGAAGTACGTCCATGGCGTCCGACCTAGGCCCCGATCCGCCCCCGGCCAGCCCGATCGCGGCGGGCGAGGTCCGCCATCAGGTCGAGCAATTCCACCGTGCGCTGCGGCGCAGGTCCGGTTCGGGCGGCGGCATCGACGAGGTACGCCGTTTCCGGCAGAGGCGGGGCGTGCAGCACGGCATGCCTGGGCATCATTGAAGTCGTCGCGGATAAGACGACCGCCTCCCCCATCAGCGCGATCTTCTGGAGCGAGCCGGTCCTCGCCCGCATCGAGACGGAGTCGTGTCCGTTCCGGCGGATCTCGCGCCCGATGGCCGCGTAGATCAGACGCGCGGCCCAGATCCCGGTACGCGCATCGACCGGCAGGGCGGCGATCCCGGACTCGGCCCGCAGGTAGAGCCGCCGGGCCTCGGCCAGCAGCCGGGCCACCATGCGGCGGACTGGGTCCGTCGGGAGCGGATCCCGGAGGAAGGCGTCAGGGTCGACGCCCGCTTCCGCGAACCAGTCCATCGGCAGGTAGAGCCGTCCGGCGCGGGCATCCTCGCCGACATCGCGGGCGATGTTGGTCAGTTGCATCGCGACACCGAGGTCGCAGGCCCGCGCGAGCGCATCGCGATCCCTGACGCGCATCAGCACGCACATCATCGCGCCGACAGCCGAGGCCACCCGTGCGGAATATGAGGTAACCTCGCTCAGCGTCGCGTATCGGTCGCCGCGCGCGTCCCAGGCGAGCCCTTCGAGGAGCGCCTCCGGCAGAGCGCGGGGCATCTCGAACTCCTCCACGATGGCGGCGAAGGCGCGGTCGGTCGGCGTGTTCCGGGGACAGCCCGCGTAGGCAAGCTTGAGCCGGTCGCGGAGAGTCAGGACGGCGCGCGCCTTGTGGTCTCCCTCGTCGACGGCATCGTCCGCAAGCCGACAGAAGGCATAAAGCGCAAGCGCCGGGTCCCGGACGCGGGCGGGCAGAAGGCGCGAGGCCGCGTGAAAGGAATAGGACCCGGTGCGGATCGCGTCGCGGCAGTAGGCGAGGTCATCGGGATCGATCATTCGGCGGCCAGTCTGACATCGGCGGCGGGGGCGGGTGGAACGAGGCTGTCGAGCACCTCCGCCGAGGCGATGACCCCGGGTAGCCCCGCCCCGGGATGCGTTCCGGCCCCGGCGAGGTAGAGCCCCTTCGCCTCCTCGCTGACGTTGTGGGGGCGGAACCAGGCGGATTGAAGGATCCGGGGCTCGATGGAAAAGCCGCTCCCGTTTGGCGAGAGATAACGCGTCCGGAAATCCTCCGGCGTCAGGATATGGCTCGGCCCGAGGTGGGCCTGGAACCCGGGAATGTGGGCCTCGAGGACCTGGGCCACGGCCTGGCGATAGGACTCCCGACGCTCGGACCAGTCGACCGGATCCTCCCAGCCGAGATGCGGGACGGGCGAGAGAGCGTAGAAGGTGTCGTCTCCCTCCGGCGCGACGCCCGGATCGGTGACGGAGGGCCGATGGAGGTAGAGGCTCATATCAGGGGCGAGGTGTCCCCGCCCGAAGATGTCCTTCAACAGCTCGGCATAGCGCGGTCCGTTGATGATCGTGTGGTGACCGACGTCCCTCCACATCTGCCGGGTGCCGCGTGTTCCGAAGTACCAGACGAAGAGCCCCATGGACCAGCTGGCGCGGTTCAGCCGGCGGTCCGTCCAGCGTGTGCGCGGCGACTTGCGCAGGAGGTGCGCGTAGGTGTGCCCCGCGTCGGCGTTGCTGACGATCAGCGGCGCCGAGAGGGTCTCTCCGGTCTTCATCCGGACGCCCCGTGCGCGACCTTGATCCAGCAGGATCTCGTCGGCTTCCGCGCCGAGGCGGATCGTGCCGCCCTGGTCGCGAACGACGGTCGCCATGGCGTCGGCGATCGCCTGGACGCCGCCGATGGCATAGTGGACGCCGAAGGTCTTCTCTAGGTGGCCGACAAGGGCGTACATCGAGGTGACGTTCGAGGGGTCGCCCCCGATGAAGAGCGGGTGAAAGCTCAGCGCCATGCGCAGGCGATCGTCCTTCACCAGCGACTTGGCGAGGGACAGGATCGAGCGGTCCGCTCTCAGTCGCGCGAAATCCGGCAGGACGCGGATCGTCTGGGACAGCTTGTGCATCGGCATCCGGCCAAGCCGCTCGAACCCGATGCGATAGCGGGCCTCCGATCCCTTGAGGAACCGCAGGTACCCGTTGACGTCGCCAGGAGACAGGCGGCGGACTTCCTCTACCATCCGGTCGGTGTCGGCGCAGGCCTTGAAGGACGAGCCATCGGGCCACCGGATCTCGTAGAACGTATCGAGCGGTCTGAGATCGACGTCCGACCGGAAGTCACGGCCGCAGGCGGCCCAGAGATCGGAGAAGAGCTCCGGCATGGTCACGATGGTCGGGCCGAGGTCGAAGCGGTGTCCTTCCATCGTGATGGAGGAGCCCCGACCGCCCGCGCGATCCAGCCGGTCGACGACCGTCACCGCGTAGCCCTTGGCACCGAGCCGCATCGCCGAGGCCAGCCCGCCCAGCCCGGCGCCGATCACCACCGCTCGATTGTCGCCGGAAGCTGTCAACATAGCCTGACACTAGGACTCGTTTGCCAACCTGACAATACGGCCTTTGCAGGTTGGGTGACATATGTCAGGCTAGATTGACACTCTCTGGAGTTCTGCATGGGCGATTGCGCCACTCTCAGCCTGTTCCGGTTCGACCGCCGTCGGGACCGTGCCTGGGCCTTCGCCCAGATGGGCCTGGCCCGGGGAGAGCTGCGCCGCACACCCGGACTCGGCTTCTGGAAGCTGGTGGGCTCGGGGACCGGCGAGGGTTTTACGCCCAAGCCGAACACCGCGGTCTGGGGCATCCTGGCGACATGGCCCGACGAAGGGACCGCGCGGCGCCAGACAGCGAGCGCTCCGGTCTTCCGCCGCTTTGCCCGCCGCGCGTCCGAGAGCTGGACGACGTTCCTTGCCCCGCTATCGACACGCGGACAGTGGTCGGGGGAGTCGCCCTTCGAGGCCCGCGAACGGCCGGGATCCGGTCCGCTCGCCGTGCTCACCCGGGCCAAGATCAGGCCCGGTATCGCCCCGAAGTTCTGGAGCCGCGCTCCGGCGATCAGCCGGGCCATCGGGGCAAACTCCGACGTTCTCTTCAAGATCGGCGTGGGCGAAGTGCCGTGGCTCCAGCAGGTGACCTTCTCCATCTGGCCCGATGCCGACTCCATGGCGCGATTTGCCCGCCGTGGACATCATGCCGAAGCCATCCGGGCGGTTCGTGCCGAAGGCTGGTTTCGCGAAGAGCTCTACGCCCGGTTCCGGGTTCTCGGCGATGCCGGGACCTGGGGCGGACAATCTCCCCTCGACAGGACCAAGGAAGCCGCATGAAGACGCCGTTCCCCTTCTCCGCCATCGTCGGACAGGACGAGATGAAACTGGCCCTGATCCTGACTGCCATCGATCCCGCCCTGGGGGGCGTTCTCGTCTTCGGGGACCGGGGGACGGGCAAGTCGACGGCCGTCCGGGCACTCGCCGCGCTGCTGCCGCCGATCCGCCAGGTGAAAGGCTGCCCGGTCAATTCGGCGCGGGCCGAGGAGGTGCCGGACTGGGCCGGACTCGAGACCGCCGAGGTCGTCGAGGCCCAGACACCCGTCGTGGACCTGCCGCTTGGCGTGACAGAGGACCGGGTGACCGGCGCGCTGGATATCGAGCGCGCGCTGACCCGCGGGGAGAAGGCCTTTCAGCCGGGTCTGCTGGCGCGAGCCAATCGCGGATACCTCTACATCGACGAGGTGAACCTGCTCGAGGATCACATCGTCGACCTGCTGCTCGACGTGGCCGCATCCGGCGAGAACGTCGTGGAACGCGAGGGTCTCTCGGTCCGACACCCTGCCCGCTTCGTGCTCGTCGGCTCGGGCAATCCCGAGGAGGGAGAGCTGCGGCCGCAGTTGCTGGACCGGTTCGGTCTTTCAGTCGAAGTCGCCTCTCCCGGCGACGTCGAGACCCGGGTCGAGGTGCTGAAACGGCGCGATGCCTACGACCGCGATCATACCGCCTTCATGCTGCGCTGGCAGGCCGAGGATGCCGCGATCCGCGACCGCATCCTGAAGGGTCGGGTGCAGTTGGCCGAACTCGAGACGCCGGCGGAGACGCTGTCCGATGTGGCGACACTTTGCCTGGCGCTCGGCGCCGACGGTCTGCGCGGCGAACTCACCTTGCTGCGGGCCGCACGCGCCTATGCCGCCTGGCGCGACGATACGGCGCTGACGCGGAAGCATGTGCGCGACGTGGCCGCCATGGCGCTCCGCCACCGTCTGCGCCGCGACCCGCTGGACGAGGCGGGGAGCGGTGCCCGGGTGAGCCGCACCGTGGAGGAGGTCCTTGCCTGATCTCGCCTGCCCCGTCCGGCGCGCTGCCCTGGCGATCGACCTGCTCGCCATCGATCCCGGGCTTGGCGGGCTGGTGCTGCGGGCGCGGCAGGGGCCCGTAAGACAAGCGGTCCTCGACCGTCTCTACCGGCTTCCCCTGCCCCACCGCCGACTGCATCCGCAAACCACCGACGAGACGCTGTTCGGCGGACTGGATGTGGAGGCGACCCTCGGCACCGGTCGCGTCACACAGCGCGACGGGCTGCTCTCGTCGCCATCGACACTCGTTCTCGGAATGGCCGAACGCGCGCCGCCAGCACTTGCGGCTCGTCTCGCGACGGCGCTCGACGGCGGAGCCGGCCACATCCTCGTCGCGCTCGACGAGGGCATCGATGAGGAGAGCTGCGCAGCCGCGCTGTGCGATCGGGCAGCGTTTCATGTGGACCTCGATGGCGTCTCCCCCTCCGACCTCCCTGACCTCGAAGACCCGGACCTGACTGCGGCACGGGCAAGGCTCTCTGCCACCCCCGTGACGGTCGATCTTCATCGCCAGATGGCGGAGCTCGGCGAGATGTTCGGGATCGAGAGCCTTCGCGGGCCCCTCTTCGCCATCAGGGCGGCGCGGGCGGTGGCGGCCCTGCAGGACGTTCCGCTCGGGACGGAGCAGGTCGAGATCGCGGTGGCACTCACGTTCGCGCATCGCGCGACGAGGCTTCCGGAGACGCAGGACCAGCAGGAGGCCGAACCGGAAGAACAGGAGTCACGCGAGGAGACCGACGCGAGCGACGGGCGGAATGGGCAGGAGATTCCGCAGGAACTGCTCATCGAGGCGACACGGGCGCTCGTGACGCCCGATCTGCTCGACCGGGCAAGGATCAAGGCGATGCGCGGCGCCACCGGGTCCGGGTCGGGCGCGGTGCGCAAGGGCAACCGGCGCGGGAGGCCCCTGCCCTCGCGCCCCGGACAGCTCGGGTCAGGCGCCCGCGTCGATCTGGTCGCGACTCTCAGGGCGGCTGCCCCTTGGCAGCCGTTGCGACGGCTATCCGCGCCCGATCGCACCGGCCTGCAAATCCGGCCCCCCGATATCCGTCTTCGCCGGTACGAGGACCGGTCCGACCGGCTCATCATCTTCGCCGTCGACGCGTCAGGCTCCGCCGCGCTCGCCCGCCTCGGTGAAGCGAAGGGCGCCATCGAGATCCTGCTCTCGCAAGCCTACGCGCGGCGGGATCACGTCAGTCTCGTGGCCTTCCGGGGCAGCGACGCGGAGACGCTTCTCGCCCCCACACGCTCGCTCGTCCGGACCAAGCGTCACCTCGCGGACCTGCCCGGTGGTGGCGGCACCCCGCTTGCCGCCGGCCTGCGCGCGGCGATCGAGGAGGCTCTTGCGGCCAAGCGACGGGGATTGGCTCCGACGGTCTGCATCCTCACCGACGGCCGCGCGAACGTGGCACTCGACGGAACAGCGAACCGACGTCAGGCCTCGACCGACGCCATCGAGATGGGTCGGCTTGCAATGCTGAACGGTATCGAGGCCCTTGTCCTCGATTGCGGTGTTCGGCCGGAACAGAGCCTGAAATCGCTAGCCCAGGCGATGGGGGCGCCCTACCTGCCGCTTCCCCGAGCGAATGCCGAACGTGTCTCGAATGCGGTCAGCGCCGCCCTTCGTGACTGATCGATGCGCTGGCCCGAAGATGCCGATGGCTGGCCCCTGAGGCAGTATTCTAGGCATGTTCTCTCCCGCCCCCATCGCTGGCACGTGCAGGAGGCGGGCGAGGGCGAAACGCTTCTGCTGATCCACGGCGCCGGCGGCGCGACACAGAGCTGGCGCGACCTTTTCCCGAGGCTCGCGAAGGCGCACCACGTCGTCGCGATGGACCTCCCCGGACAGGGCTTCACGGCGGTGGGCGCGCGCCAGCGTTGTGGCCTCGCGCCGATGGCCGAGGACCTGCTGTCACTGGTCGACAAGCAAGGATGGCGGCCCTCTGCCGTGATCGGCCATTCCGCCGGGGCCGCTATCGCCTTGCAGATGAGCCTGCACCGGGACATCGGCCCCGTACTCGGGTTAAACCCCGCGCTGCAGAACTTCGAAGGGGTGGCGGGCTGGCTCTTCCCTTCGCTCGCCAAGATCCTCTCCCTCAATCCGTTCAGCGCGTCGATCTTCACCGCGACGGCGACACGCTCCACGGTTCGCCGCTTGATCGACGGGACGGGCTCCCGGCTCGATCCGGAGGGGCTGGAGCTCTACTACAGGTTGGCCACGGACCGGGGGCACGTCGATGCGACGCTCTCGATGATGGCGCAGTGGTCGCTCGATGGTCTGCTGGAACGCTTGCCGCAGATCTCGGTGCCCGTGCGCTTCCTCACCGGTGCAAAGGACGGCGCGGTCCCGCCGCGAGTCGCCGCTGGCGCGGCGGCGCGGCTTGCCGACGCGCGCGTCGAGGAATGGCCCGGGTACGGCCACCTGATCCATGAGGAGGCGCCTCGGGAGGTGGCCCGCTGGATAGGGGAGACGCTTCAGGGCCTGAAGGCCTGAACCTCGGCAATATCGGGGATCACGTCGGAGGTGCCATGCCGCGTGACCATGAGTGCCGCGGCTCGCTGCGCGAGTTCAATCGCCTCTTCCATGGATGCGCCGCGGTCCAGCCCGGCGAGGAGATATCCGGTGAAAGTGTCGCCCGCGCCGGTGGTGTCCACCGGCTCGACCTTCAGCGCCTCGAAGTGGCGTGTGCCCTCTGCGGTGACCCAGTCGCAGCCCTCGGCACCGCGCGTCACGATGACGTCCGCAACGGGGAGATCTGCGATGCCCTGCCCGCTCGCCTCCTCCAGCTGCGCGGCCTCGACCGCGTTGAGCACCAGAAGATCGGTCATCGGCACCATCGCCCGGGCCGCCCCGGCGGAGAACGGGGCCGCTGCGTAGGCGACACGCAACCCGAGATCCTTGGCCAGCGTCGCGCTTTCTTCCTGCAGCACCGTCTCGTTCTGGGCCAGGAACCAGTCGCCTGTCTTCGCCTCGGAAAGCGCTCCTTGCACGGTCTCAACGGGGATTTCCGCGTTCGCCCCGGGAAAGAGCGTGATGGCGTTCTCTCCCGCGTCGTCGACGACGATGATCGCGTGACCCGTCGCGAAGGGCAGGCGGGCGATATGTCGTGTGTCCACCCCGGCTCCCGAAAGCCGATCGACGATCCAGTCGGAGGACTGGCCGATGGCGCCGATGTGGCGCACCTCGGCCCCGGCCCGCGCCAGCGCAACGGACATGTTCGCGCCTTTTCCGCCGAGATAGTGCCGCATTTGGGTGGCGGCCAAGGTCTCTCCGGCCGCCGGGATGTGGGGGACGGAGTAGACGATGTCCTCGTTGATGCTCCCGAGATTCCAGACGGCCATGGAACGCTCTCCTCGGACCCGGTGGTCAGTCGATCTTGCAGGCGGCGATGACGGCCATGTTCAGGATGTCGTTCACTGTCGAGACCGTGGAGCAGATCTGGATCGGCTTGTGGACTCCGGAGAGGATGGGCCCGATCACGGTGGCTCCGCCCATCTCCTGCATCAGTTTCACCGAGATCGAGGCAGAGTGGCGTGCAGGGACAACGAGGACGTTGGCGGGTCCGGTGAGACGCGAGAAGGGATACTTCTCAGCCGCCTTCGGATTGAGGGCCACGTCGACGG
This sequence comes from Histidinibacterium aquaticum, assembly GCF_008710275.1. Lineage (GTDB taxonomy): Bacteria > Pseudomonadota > Alphaproteobacteria > Rhodobacterales > Rhodobacteraceae > Oceanicola > Oceanicola aquaticus. The sequence continues at coordinate 227,405 of NZ_VYQE01000004.1, read as the reverse complement.
CCATCTCGCCCTCGTACTCGAAGTCCACGCCCCGGGAGTCGAGCACGCGGGGCGCGCGGTGCATCTTCTCGGCCCGCTCGGAGACGGGGTAACCGAAGGTGGAGAAGCTGACGAAGGCCACGCGGGGCACGAGGCCCAGCGCCCGGGCGACCTCGGCTCCGCGCTCCGCGATATCGGCGAGGTCGTTCTCGTCCGGCCACTCGTGGACGAGAGTGTCGGCGATCAGCACGATCCGGCCGCGGGAGAGGAGGGCGGTCACGCCGACGGCCCCGTCATGCGGCGCGGCGTCGAAGACGTTGTTGATCAGCTCCAGGACATGCGCCGACTTTCGGGTGGCCCCGGTCACCATGCCATCGGCGTGCCCGTGGGCCAGCATCAGGGCCGCGAAGACATGCCGGTCGCGCGCGGCCATCCGATGCACGTCCTGCTGATCGACACCTTTCCGTTGCAGGCGCTGGTAGAGAAAGGCCTTGTAGGTCTCGAGGTGCTCGGTCTTCGCGGCATTCACCACGCGAAGCTCCCGCACGGCGTCACCGAGACCCTCCGCCTCCAGCTTTTCCTTCACGTCGTCGTCGCGGCCGACGACCAGCGCCCGGCCGAAGCCGTTCCGCTGGTAGCTGACGGCGGCGCGCAGGACGCGGGGATCGTCGCCCTCGGCGAAGACGACGGTCGCCTGTGCGGCGCGGGCCCGGGCGTTGAGTCCCCTCAGGATCGAGGCGGTGGGGTCCATCCGACCCTTCAGGGCCAGCTCGTAGGCCTCCATGTCGACGATAGGCCGCCGGGCAGCGCCGGTCTCCATGCCCGCCTTGGCGACGGCAGGCGGAATCCGGTGGATCAGCCGCGGGTCGAATGGTGTCGGGATGATGTAGTCGCGACCGAAGGACAGCTTCCGGCCATAAGCGATGGCGACCTCGTCGGGGACCTCTTCCCGAGCGATCTCGGCCAGTGCCTCGGCGCAGGCGATCTTCATCTCGTCGTTGATCGCGCGCGCATGGATATCGAGCGCGCCGCGGAAGAGGTAGGGGAAGCCCAGGACATTGTTCACCTGGTTGGGGTAGTCCGAGCGGCCGGTCGCCACGATGGCGTCGACCCGCACGGCGTGGGCATCCTCCGGCGTAATCTCAGGATCGGGGTTCGCCATCGCGAAGATCACCGGGTTGTCGGCCATGCTCTCGACCATGGCCTGCGTCACGGCGCCCTTCACGGAGACGCCGAGGAAGACGTCGGCGCCCTCCATGGCCTCTTCGAGGGTGCGCAGATCGGTCTTCACGGCGTGGGCCGACTTCCACTGGTTCATGCCTTCGGTGCGGCCCTGGTAGATCACGCCCTTGGTGTCGCAACAGATGCAGTTCTCGTGCCGCGCGCCCATGGACTTGAGCAGCTCGATGCAGGCGATGCCGGCGGCGCCGGCCCCGTTCAGGACGATCTTCACGTCCTCGATCTTCTTTCCGGAGAGGTGCAGCGCGTTCATTAGCCCGGCGGCGCAGATCACGGCGGTGCCGTGCTGGTCGTCGTGGAAGACCGGGATATCCATCTCTTCCTTGAGGCGCTGCTCGATGATGAAGCACTCGGGCGCCTTGATGTCTTCGAGGTTCACACCGCCGAAGCTCGGACCCATCAGCTTCACCGCGTCGCAGAAGGCATCCGGGTCGCCGGTGTCCAGCTCGATATCGACCGAGTTCACGTCGGCGAAGCGTTTGAAGAGGACCGACTTGCCTTCCATCACCGGCTTGGAGGCGAGCGCGCCGATGTTGCCGAGGCCAAGGACCGCAGAGCCGTTGGAGATCACGGCGACGAGGTTGCCCTTGTTCGTGTAATCGTAGGCGGTTTCGGGCCGTTCGGCGATTTCCTCGCAGGGGACGGCGACGCCGGGGGAATAGGCGAGGGACAGGTCCCGCTGCGTCGTCATCGGGACGGTCGAGTTCACCTCCCACTTGCCCGGCGCGGGTTCCATGTGAAACGCCAGCGCGTCCTCGCGCGTGATCCGGCCCTTGCTCATCCTGCGGCTCCTCCCAGTGCTGCCAAGCCGGGATACCCGGCCCGCCGATGAGCGGCAACGCCCGTCTTTTCGGCTTTCGCCGCGCTGGGGCCTTTCGTAGTCTCCCCGCCCGAGGCCTTGGGGGACCCATGAACGTAAACGCGCAGGCCGTCACGCCGATGATGGCGCAGTATCTGGAGATCAAGGCGCAGCATCCGGACGCGCTGCTGTTCTACCGGATGGGCGACTTCTACGAGATGTTCTTCGAGGACGCCGTCGCGGCGGCCGAAGCCCTCGACATCGCGCTGACGAAACGCGGCAAGCACCTCGGAGAGGACATCGCGATGTGCGGCGTGCCTGTGCACGCGGCCGAGGGCTACCTGCTCACGCTCATCCGAAAAGGCTTCCGCGTCGCAATTGCCGAGCAGATGGAGGATCCGGCGGAGGCCAAGAAGCGCGGATCGAAGTCGGTCGTGAAGCGCGACGTCGTCCGGCTGGTCACGCCCGGCACCTTGACCGAGGATTCGCTGCTCGATGCCCGGCGGCACAACTTTCTCGCGGCCTATGCGCAGGTGCGGGACGATTGCGCGCTGGCCTGGGTCGACATCTCGACCGGGGCGCTCTCGGTGATGCCCTGTTCGCGCATGCGGCTCGGCCCCGAGATCGCGCGGCTCGGCGCGCGCGAGGTTCTGCTGTCAGAGGCGCTGGAGCGGGACCTTGCGGAGGTTATCGAGGACCTCGGCGCCTCGGTTACGCCGCTCGGCGGCTCAGCTTTCGATTCAACCAGCGGGGAACGGCGGCTCGCCGAGCTCTTCCGGGTCGGTTCGCTTGACGGGTTCGGGACCTTCGAGCGGGCCGAGATCGCGGCGCTGGCGGGCCTCGTCGAATACCTGGAGATCACGCAGCGCGGGAAGCTCCCGCTTCTCCGCGCCCCCGTCCGCGAGGCGGAACGCGCCTCGATGCAGATCGACGCCGCGACGCGGAAGTCGCTTGAGTTGACGCAGGCCATGGCCGGCGGGCGCGCGGGCTCTCTGCTCGGGTCGGTGGACCGGACGGTCACGGCTGGCGGCGCCCGGCTGCTCGAACGGCGCATCGCCGCGCCGTCGTGCCAGATCGATACGATTCAGGCCCGGCAGGCGGCGGTCGCCTTCGCGCTGGAGGATGTCCCGCTAGCGGAGGAGCTGCGGCGCGCCCTGAAGGCGGTGCCCGACGTCGACCGGGCGCTCTCGCGCCTCGGACTCGACCGGGGCGGGCCGCGCGACCTGGCCGCCGTGCGCGCGGCGATAGGGCAGGGGGCGGACATTGCCGCACGCCTGGAGGACAAGAGCCTGCCGGACCTGCTCGCCTCCGCTATCGGTGACATGCAGGGTCACGAGGAACTGCTCGACCTGCTCGACTCGGCGCTCGTGGCCGAGCCGCCCTTGCTGGCGCGGGACGGCGGCTTTGCCGCGCCGGGCTACGACGACGAGCTCGACGAGGCGCGCCGGCTACGGGACGAGGGGCGTTCGGTGATCGCGGGCATGCAGTCAGACTTCATCCGGGAGACCGGCGTCCAGAGCCTCAAGATCAAGCACAACAACGTGCTGGGCTACTTCATCGAGGTCACTGCGACCCACGCGGAGACCATGCGCGCACTGGGCGACCGCTTCATCCACCGGCAGACGACGGCGAACCAGGTGCGGTTCACGACCGTGGAGTTGTCGGACCTCGAGACGCGGATCCTCAACGCAGGGGCGCGGGCGCTCGAAATCGAGCGGAGGATTTTCGGCATCCTGCGCGAGGCCATCCTCGCCGAGGCGCCCCGGCTCATGGCGCTGGCGCGCGGGCTGGCGGAGGTCGACCTGGCCTTCGCGCTGGCCGATGTCGCGCGCGAGCGGGCCTGGTGCCGCCCCAAGGTCGATGACAGCCAGGCCTTCGCTGTCTCGGGTGGCCGCCATCCGGTCGTGGAGGATGCGCTGCGCGCCGAGGGTACGCCCTTCGTCGCGAACGACTGCGATCTCAGCGAGGCGCGGATTCACCTCCTGACCGGTCCGAACATGGCGGGTAAATCGACCTACCTGCGGCAGAACGCCCTGATGGCGGTTCTGGCGCAGATGGGCGCCTATGTCCCCGCCGACGAGGCGCATATCGGCATCGTCAGCCAGCTCTTCTCGCGCGTGGGCGCGTCGGACGACCTCGCGCGGGGGCGGTCGACCTTCATGGTCGAAATGGTCGAAACCGCCGCGATCCTGAACCAGGCGGACGACAGGGCGCTCGTCATCCTGGACGAAATCGGGCGCGGCACGGCGACCTATGACGGTCTGTCCATCGCCTGGGCGACGCTGGAGCACCTGCACGAGGTGAACGGCTGCCGCGCCCTCTTCGCCACGCACTACCACGAGATGTCCGCCCTCGCGGGCAAGCTCGACGGCGTCGAGAACGCGACGGTTGCGGTCAAGGAGTGGGAGGGCGAGGTCGTCTTCCTGCACGAAGTGCGGAAAGGGACGGCGGACCGGTCGTACGGCGTCCAGGTCGCCCGACTCGCGGGCCTTCCGGCTTCGGTCGTGGAGCGCGCCCGCGTCGTCCTGGAGACGCTGGAGAAATCGGAGCGCGAGGGCGGCGGAAGCCGGGCGGCAGTGATCGACGACCTGCCGCTCTTTGCCGCGATGCCACCCCCGCCTGAGCGAAAACCGGCCCACACCCCGGAGGTCGAGGCACGACTTTCTGAGATCCTGCCGGACGAACTCACCCCCCGGCAGGCTCTCGAACTCATCTACGAGCTGAAGTCGCTGGTTCGCGACTGACGAATCGCTGCCGGCTCAGGAGGCCGGCGTGGAGCTCACGCCGACCTGGGCCGGGCGCAGCAGGCGGTCGTGCAGCATGAAGCCGGTTGCGGCGACCTGGATGATCTCGCCCGCGGTCGTGTTGGGGACCGGCGCCTCGAACATCGCCTGGTGGTACTGCGGGTCGAACTTGTCGCCCACTTCGGGCTGAACAGGCTCGATACCGTGCTTCTTGAAGACGTTTACGAGCTCTTTCATCGTGAGCTCGACGCCTTCGAGCAGGGCCTTCGAGACCTCGCGGCTTTCCTCGTTCGCGGTCTGCAGCGCGCGCTCCAGGTTGTCGTAGACGGGAAGCATGTCGCGCGCGAGCTTGGAGCCGCCGTAGTGCTCGGCCTCGCGGCGGTCGCGATCGGCCCGTTTGCGGACGTTCTCGGCCTCGGCGAGGGCGCGAACGAAGCGGTCCTTCATCTCGTCGCGCTCCGCCCGTAGGGCCTCGAGCTCGTCGCTCCCGGACTGCGGCTGCGTCTCGGGCTCGATGGCCTCGTCCTCGGCCGCGTCGTATTCGTCCGGCTGGACGTCGCTGGGCTCCGCGTCACCCCGGAGTTCGGCCGCGACCTCGTCCATGAATTCCTGCTCGCTCTTCGGCTTGGCCATACTCTCTTTCCTTCAACCCCGGTCGGAGATCAGTCGGCCGACCAGTTGTGCTGTATAATCCACGATGGGAACGATCCGGCCGTAATTCAGCCGAGTCGGTCCGATGACGCCGACGGCGCCGACAATCTTACGGTCGGCGTTCATATAAGGACTCACCACCAGAGAGGAACCCGTCAGCGAGAAAAGCTTGTTCTCGGAGCCGATGAAAATTCGGACTCCGTCGCCGCCCTCGGCGAGTTCGAGGAAGTCGGCGATGTCGCGCTTGCGCTCCAGATCGTCGAAGAGCTCCCGGATCTTCTCCAGGTCCTCGGCGGCACCGTCCTCGGACAGGAGGTTGCCGCGGCCCCGCACGATGAGGCGCTCTGTCGATTCGCCCTTGTCCTGCCAGTGGACCATGCCCTGCTCGACGAGTTCCGCTGCGAGGGTGTCGATCTCCTGCCGGCGGGTGGCGATCTCGTGTTTCATGACTGTAGAGAGTTCGGAGAGTGTCCGCCCCTCGGCCAGTGCGTTCACGAAATTTGCCGCCTCGCGCATGGAGGAGGGAGTCTGTCCGGGTGGGGGCGTGAAGACCCGATTCTCGACGTGGCCATCCGCGAAGACCAAGACGACTAGGGCCCGCTCAGGAGCGAGCGAGACGAACTCGATATGCTTGACCGGCGCCTCGTGCTTGGGCGCGAGAACCAGGCTCGCCCCTCGTGTCACTCCCGAGAGCGCCTGCCCCACGGTATCGAGCAGACTGCCGACGTCGGAGGTATTGGAGCCGAGCGTCTCGTCGATCCGGGCGCGGTCCTCTCCCTGCAGGTCGCCGATCTCCAGCAGCCCGTCGACGAAGAGACGGAGGCCCATCTCGGTCGGCACACGGCCTGCGCTGACATGCGGCGAGCCGAGCAGGCCGAGGTACTCGAGGTCCTGCATGACGTTGCGGATCGTGGCTGCCGAGACCCGCTCCGTCATGGAGCGGGTCAGGGTCCGCGATCCCACGGGTGCGCCGGTTTCGAGATAGCCTTCGACCACCCGCCGGAAAACCTCGCGGGAGCGGTCGTTGAGCTCCTCGATCAGAGCGCTCTTCTCGGTCAAGGGCATTCATCCTCGCGCGAAAGCGTCGCAATTAAAGCCTTCGGTGCAGGCGCGTCAATCGGGGTTGGAAATGCGATGGGCGGGATTTAGGGGTGTCGCGACCATATGCAAGGAGTGGATCATGCGGCCATCGGGGCGGTCCCTGGACCAGATGCGCACGGTTTCGATCGAGACAGGCGCCACGAAACATGCCGAGGGATCCTGCCTGATCCGCGTCGGCGACACGCACGTCCTGTGCACCGCCAGCGTCGAGGATCGGCCGCCGCCGTTCCTGAAAGGGTCGGGGCTCGGCTGGGTCACAGCCGAGTATGGCATGCTGCCCCGGTCCACCGGCAGCCGGATGCGGCGCGAAGCGGCCTCGGGCAAGCAGGGGGGTCGGACCGTCGAGATCCAGCGACTGATCGGACGGTCGCTCCGGGCCGGAGTCGATCGCGTGGCGCTGGGTGAGCGGCAGATCACCGTCGATTGCGACGTCCTGCAGGCCGACGGCGGCACGCGTTGCGCCTCGATCACCGGCGGCTGGGTCGCCCTGCGGCTCGCCGTCAACAAGCTGATGAAGGCCGGGGACGTGATCTCCGACCCACTGAGCGAGCCGGTCTCGGCCGTGAGCTGCGGTGTCTATGCCGGGCAACCGGTGCTCGACCTGGACTACCCCGAGGATAGCGAGGCGGGCGTCGACGGCAATTTCGTGATGACCGGCGCACGGCTGATCGAGGTGCAGATGTCGGCGGAGGGAGCGACCTTCTCGAAGGCCGAGATGGAGCAGCTTATCGCGTTGGCGGAACAGGGGACCTCCGAACTCGCTGCAGCGCAGAAAGCGGCCGTAGCCTGATGAGGCGTTTCGAGGGAGATCGACTGGTCGTCGCGACGCACAACCGCGGCAAGCTCGAGGAGATCGCCGCGCTGCTGGAGCCCTATGGTATCTCTATCAGTTCCAACGCCGATCATGGTCTTCCGGAGCCCGAGGAGACGGAAGAAACCTTCGCGGGCAACGCCCGGATCAAGGCACATGCCGCCGCGAAGGCGACCGGGCAACCGGCGCTCGCGGACGACAGCGGATTGACCATCGATGCGCTCGAGGGCGATCCCGGCGTTCGAACGGCCGACTGGGCCGAGACGCCGAACGGACGCGATTTCGTCATGGCGATGGAGCGGGCATGGCGAGAGCTCGAGGAGCGGGGCGCCCCGGAACCGCGGCGCGCGCAGTTCCGCTGCACCCTCGTGCTCGCATGGCCGGACGGGCACGACGAGGTCTTCGAGGGCATGATGCCCGGACGCATTGTCTGGCCGATGCGGGGCGAGCAGGGACACGGCTACGATCCGATCTTCCAGCCGGACGGGCACGAGATGACCTTTGGCGAGATGAATCGCTGGGAGAAGAACCGGATGAGCCACCGTGCCCGTGCCTTCGAGGCATTGATTGCAGGCTGCTTTGGCTGAGACCTGGCAAGAGGGGGGCTTTGGCCTCTACGTCCATTGGCCGTTCTGCCAGGCCAAGTGTCCGTACTGCGACTTCAATTCCCATGTCGTGTCTCACGTCGACCAGCAACGATGGAGCCGGGCCCTCGCCTCCGAGATCGCGCGAAGCGCGGAGGAGACGGGCCCCCGGGTCCTTCGTTCGATCTTCTTCGGGGGCGGAACGCCGTCGCTGATGGCGCCCGAGACCGTTGACCAGGTGATCCGTTCGGCCAGGGAAGCCTGGCCCTTCGCCAACGACATCGAGATTACACTGGAGGCGAACCCGACCTCCGTGGAAGCAGGACGGTTCCAAGGCTACCGGGACGCCGGCGTGAACCGCGTCTCCCTCGGGGTCCAGGCCCTCAACGATACCGATCTGAAGCGGCTCGGCCGATTGCACTCGGCGCAAGAGGCCCGGGCCGCGTTCGACATCGCGCGGGCCGTCTTTGACCGAGTGAGCTTCGATCTGATTTACGCGCGCCAGGACCAGAGCGCCGCCGACTGGGAGGTTGAGTTGACGGAGGCCCTGTCCATGGCCGTCGATCACCTCTCGCTCTACCAATTGACAATCGAGGACGGCACTGCCTTCGGCGACCGGTACCGGAAGGGTGGTCTACGCGGCCTGCCGACCGAGGATATCGCGGCCGATCTCTGGGATGTGACCCAGACGCTCTGCGGCGAGGCCGGTTTCCCGGCCTACGAGATTTCGAACCACGCGCGGCCGGGCGCCGAAAGTAACCATAACCTCATCTACTGGAGGGGAGGGGACTACGTTGGCGTCGGTCCCGGCGCGCACGGGCGTCTGACCCTCAGCGGCGGACGCGTGGCGACCGAGGCCGAACGACTGCCCGGGGCGTGGATCGACAAGGTCGAACGGCTTGGAAATGGCGAGGTTGAGCGCGACCGTCTGAGCCGGGAGACGCAACTGGACGAACTGCTGCTCATGGGGCTGCGGGTTTCGGAGGGAGTCTCCGTTAAGCGTTTGGAAGATTTAAGTTTTTCGGTGTCCGGGACCAAGGCCTTGGTCGAAGAAGGGTGGCTCGAGATCGAAGGGGGCCGCCTCCGCGTCTCGACTGCCGGACGACCCCTCCTCAACGCCGTGCTGCGCCGCCTGCTCGCCTAGAAGCCGGACAGCGTGCGCAGAAGATCGTCGAGCTGACCGAAATTCGCGTACCGGATGGTGACGGTCCCGCCCTCGGTTCCCTCCTTGTGGTCGATCTCGACCTTCATCTTGAGAGCAGCCGCCAATTCGGCCTCGATTTGACGGGTGTCGGCGTCCTTCTCCTTGCGGGAGGAAGAACCGGTGGGCCCCGTGGACTTCGGCGCCTTGGTCAGTTTTTCGGCCGCACGGACCGACAGGCCTTCCTTGACGATTCGGGCCGCCAGGGCTTCGGAATCCTCGCGCCCCACAAGCGTCCGCGCGTGACCGGAGCTGAGCTTGCCCTCGATCATCAATTCGCGGACCGCATCCGGAAGGGTCAGCAGGCGCAGCTGGTTCGCGATATGGCTTCTGCTCTTGCCGAGCGCGGTCGCGAGTTGGTCCTGGGTGTGACCGAACCGGTCCATGAGCTGCCGGTAGCCGGAGGCCTCATCGACCGGGTTGAGATCGGCGCGCTGGATGTTCTCGATGATCGCGACCTCGAGGACTTCCGTATCGTCGAATTCCCGGACGATGACCGGAACTTCGTGCAACTGCACCTGCTGCGCAGCACGCCAACGGCGTTCGCCCGCGACGATCTCGAAGTCGCCCTCGGTCCGGGGGGAGGGGCGCACGATGAGGGGCTGGATGATGCCCTTCTCCTTGATCGACGCGGCAAGCTCGCTCAGGGCATCCGGATTGAAGCTCCGCCGAGGCTGCTCCGGGTTCGGATGCACCCGCTCAAGCGGCAGGAGGCGATCGGCCGTGCGCGGCGCATCGGCGGAGGCCTGAGGGCCGGTGTCGACATCCGCCATGAGCGCGGACAACCCGCGACCCAGGCCGCGGTTCTTCGGGCGAGTTTCGGCCATGCCAGTCCTCCTAGGTGTCGCGGGCTATAAGTTCTGCAGCGAGGGCTTTGTACGCCTGTGCCCCGCGGCTGCTTGGATCGTAATCGAGGACCGGCATCGCGAAGGACGGGGCTTCGGACAGGCGGACGTTCCTCGGGATGACCGTCTCGAAGACAAGCTCGCCAAGGTTTTCCCGCGCGTCCTCTTCAACCTGTTGTGCCAGGTTGTTGCGCTTGTCGTGCATGGTCAGCGCGACCCCTTCTATTCGAAGGCCGGGATTCGCGCGTTCACGGACATCGCGAATCGTCAGCATCAGCTGCGAAAGGCCTTCGAGCGCGAAGAATTCGCTCTGCAGGGGCACGATGACCGAGTGGGCGGCAACGAGCGCGTTAACGGTCAAAAGGTTCAGCGAGGGCGGACAATCGATCAGGACGTAGTCCAGGCCAAGCTTATCCATCGCTGGCTGGCGAAGCGCGTCGTGCAGGAGGTAGCTGCGCTTCTCATTCGAAATCAGTTCGATATCGGCCGAACTGAGGTCCGTCGTCGCCGGGATCAGCCAGAGGTTCTGCACATCCGTTTGCCGAGCGGCGGAGGAGGGCGCCGCTTCGTCCATCAGGATGTCATAGCTGGAGACCATCCGCTTGTCCGGCTCGACGCCCAGCCCGGTCGAGGCGTTCCCCTGCGGGTCGATATCCACGAGGAGGACTTTTTTTCCCGCCCGCGCCAGTGCAGCGCCAAGATTTATCGCCGTAGTCGTCTTGCCGACGCCACCTTTCTGGTTCGCAATGGCGAAGATCCGCGGGCCACGCGGTCTGGTAGGGTCAGACACGGGCGATCCTTTCGACGATAAGTACTGCTGCCTCTGGCTGTGTCATACTGCGTCTTTCGGTCAGCTCAAAGTGCCAGTCGCGCCGAGCGGTAGAAATTTCGTCCTGGCGTGTTGCGCCCTTAAGAAACATCGCCCTTCCGTTAGCCGCGAGGTGGCGGGACGCCATCTCCAGGAGCTTCGGGAGAGGGGCCAGCGCGCGAGCGGAGAGAACCGACGCGTTCGCGGGGGGAAGATCTTCGATGCGTTCGGCTTCCACCCGAGCTTGAAGGTCCAGCTCACGGATTGCGGTGCGCAGGAAAGTCGACTTTCGCCGGTCGGACTCCACGAGCGTCATCCCCGCGACCTCCAGCTCCCGCCGAAGGATAGCGATCACCAGGCCGGGGAAGCCGCCTCCGCTTCCGAGGTCGACCCAGTCGGGATTGAGGAGGGGAGCGTGCAGGGCGAGTTGCGCCGAATCGAGGATGTGACGGTTCCAGATATCGTCGATTGTCTGTGGTGCGACGAGATTTATCGCCTTTGACCACTTGATCACGAGGTCGCGGAGCGCGGACAGCCGTTCCTCTGTTTCACGTGAAACATTGAGCCCCGGCAGGAGCTCAGTGCTCACGAGGCCTTGGCGACTTCCTGCCGCCTGATCCGGGAGAGGACGAGAAGGAGCGCCGCCGGCGTGATGCCATCAACCCGTGAAGCCTGGCCAATCGTCGATGGACGAACCTTCGAGAGCTTCCCCGCCAGTTCGTTGGAGAGGCCGTTGATGGAATGGAAGTCCATATTTTCCGGAATAGCTCGGCCTTCATCCCGGCGAAGCGCCGCGACGTCCTGAGCTTGACGCTCGATATACTGAGCGTAAAGCGCGTCCCTCTTCAGCTGGACCTGGATGTCGGGGGTAATTTCCCCGAGCTCCGGCTCAAGATTGACGAGGTCCTCAAAGTCCAGGTCGATCAACGCGAGCGCTTCCTCGCCGTTCTTCGCCGGACCGTTACGATTCAGCTTGGCCCCCGTATCCGCGATTTTCGCTGCCGGGAACGAAAGGTGCCGCAGCTTCCTCTTGCCCGATTCGAGCGCAGAGCGCTTCCCATCGAATACCGTCCACCGAGCATCGCCGACGCAACCGATCTCCCGCCCCCATGCCGTCAGCCGCTGGTCGGCGTTGTCCGCACGGAGAGAGAGGCGGAACTCTGCCCGCGAGGTGAACATCCGGTAGGGCTCGGTGACCCCTCGAGTCGTCAGATCATCGATCATGACGCCGATATAGGAGTCAGTCCGCGAAAACATGACAGCGTCGGAGCCCTTCGCTCGCGCCGCAGCGTTGAGGCCCGCGACGAGCCCCTGCGCGGCCGCTTCTTCGTAACCCGTGGTCCCGTTGATCTGACCTGCGAGGAAGAGACCTGGAGCTGCCCGCAGCTCAAGCGTGGCCCGTAGGGCGCGGGGATCGACGTAATCGTACTCGATCGCGTAGCCCGGCTGCCGGATCTCCGCGTTCTCAAGGCCCGGTATCGTGCGAACGTAGGCTTCCTGGATATCCGCGGGGAGGGAGGTCGAAATTCCGTTCGGGTAGACCGTGTCGTCCTCAAGCCCTTCGGGCTCAAGGAAGATCTGGTGTGAGGATTTGTCTGCGAATCGGACAACCTTGTCCTCGATGGATGGGCAGTACCGGGGGCCGACGCCTTGGATGTGCCCGCCGTACATCGCCGATCTGTCGAGGTTCGCGCGGATGATCTCGTGCGTTTCGGTCGTTGTATGTGTGATCCCGCAAGCGACCTGGCGCGCCCTGGGTGCCTTCGACAAGAAGGAAAACATGACGGGCTCGTCGTCTCCGGGCTGCACCTCGAGGGCATCCCAGTTGATGGTCCTCCCATCGAGCCGGGGAGGCGTACCCGTCTTGAGCCGGCCCAAAGGAAGACCGAGCCCCTCGATCCTCTCGGCCATCTTGACCGACGGCGACTCGCCCATCCGGCCCCCCGGCCGAGAGACGTCACCGATATGGATTACACCTCGCAGGAACGTCCCCGTCGTCAGGATGACCGCGCGGGCGCGCATTTCGGAGCCGTCTGCAAGAACGACACCGATGACCTCATCACCGGACATCATGAAGTCGACGGCCTCACCTTCAACGATAGAAAGCCCCGGCTGGGTGGCAGTTTCACGTTGCATGGCCGCCCGGTACAGCGCCCGGTCGGCTTGTGCCCGCGGTCCTTGGACCGCCGGTCCTTTTTTCCTGTTGAGAAGGCGAAACTGGATGCCGGCGGCGTCCGCCACGCGTCCCATCACGCCGTCCATCGCATCTATTTCCCGAACGAGGTGCCCTTTGCCAAGCCCGCCGATGGCGGGGTTGCAGGACATCACGCCCAACGACTCCTTCGTCAGCGTCACGAGGGCTGTGTCGGCACCCATGCGAGCAGAGGCGTGGGCCGCTTCGGCACCGGCGTGCCCGCCACCGATGACGACAACATCAAAATCGTGTTTCACGTGAAACATCCTCATTTGCCGATGCAAAAGCTGGAGAAGATCTCGTCAAGCAAGTGCTCCACGTCAACCCGTCCAACGAGTTCGTCAACCGCCCGCAATGCTTCGCGGACTCTTTCAGCCAGGAGGTCCGGAGCAATTGGAAGTTCATCGATCCGTTCACGAATCTCTTCGATCGCCTCGACCGCTCGCTGCATCCCCAGGCGGTGCCGCTCCCGCATCGCCACTCCCGACCCGAGGCTGAGCGGCTCCAGCCGTCGCGCCACTTCCGCAACGAGCTCATCGAGCCCATCCCCGGAGACCGCGGAAATCGAGAACTCGCCCCGTTTCTCGATATCGGCTTTCGTATGAACGATGATCTCCGCCTCGGTGCCCTCCGGCTCTTTTTCCCCCGGAGCCACGAGGAAGATCCGAAGGTCGGCATCCCTCGCCCTAGCCCGTGCGCGGTCGACACCGATCTTCTCAACGGGATCCTCGGTTTCTCGAAGCCCCGCGGTATCCAGTAGCGTGACCGGCAAGCCAGCCAGCTCCATCTGAACTTCGATCACGTCGCGTGTGGTGCCGGCAATATCGGAGGTGATCGCAGCCTCACGACCTGCCAAGGAATTGAGCAAGGTGGACTTTCCGGCGTTGGGAGCGCCCATGATCGCGACCTCGAACCCATCCCGAATTCGTTCCGCGACCACCGATCCTGCGATCTCCTTGCGAAGTTCGCCCTCGACCGATGAGAGGCACGCCTCCACCTCCGGACCAACGTCTTCGGGAACCTCTTCGTCGGCAAAGTCTATCGTCGCTTCGATGAGCGCAGCCGCCCGGATCAGCTGCCCTCGCCAGATTTCCGCACGTTCGCCCAAAGCCCCGCGAAGGGCGAGAACTGCTTGGCGTCGTTGGCTTTCGGTTTCGGCCTCGATCAGGTCAGCCAGCCCTTCGACCTGGGCCAAGTCCAGACGTCCATTGTCGAATGCCCGTTGCGTGAACTCGCCCGCCGTAGCCGCCCTGAGACCGGAAACCTCTCCGAGGGCTCTGAGAACACTGGCGATCACTGCCTGGCTACCGTGAAGATGCAGCTCCGCCACCGGCTCCCCGGTAAAGCTGGCGCCATGTTCAAAGGTCAGAACAAGTGCTTCATCGAGAACGTCATCGCCTCTCCGGAGCCGCCGAAGGCTACGGCCCGGGCAGGGCAGGGGGCCTGCAAGCGTCTCGGCAGCCGAAATCGCCGCCGGTCCGGAGATCCGAACCACGGCAACACCCGCCCGCCCCCGGGCACTCGCAAGGGCAAAGATCGTATCCATCGTCCCTTCGCACCGCCGCAGCGGTCCCAGGTCAGGTGTTCATGGAGTCGAAGAACTCGGAGTTCGTCTTCGTCTGCTTCAGCTTGGACAGGAGGAACTCGATCGCGTCGGTCGTCCCCATCGGATTGAGGATTCGGCGAAGGACGTACATCTTCTGCAGGTCCGCCTTGTCGACGAGGAGGTCCTCTTTCCTGGTCCCGGACTTCAGAATGTCGATGGCCGGGAAGACGCGCTTGTCCGCGACCTTCCGGTCCAGAACGATCTCGGAGTTGCCGGTACCCTTGAATTCTTCGAAGATGACCTCGTCCATCCGGCTGCCAGTATCGATCAGCGCCGTCGCGATGATCGTCAGCGAGCCGCCTTCCTCGATGTTCCGCGCCGCACCGAAGAACCGCTTCGGACGCTGCAGCGCGTTGGCATCGACACCGCCCGTCAGCACCTTGCCCGACGAGGGCACCGTGGTGTTGAAAGCCCGGCCGAGACGCGTGATGGAGTCCAGAAGAATGACGACGTCTCGCTTGTGCTCGACGAGGCGCTTGGCCTTCTCGATCACCATTTCGCTGACGGCAACGTGACGCGAAGCCGGCTCGTCGAAGGTCGAGCTCACGACTTCGCCCTTCACAGAGCGCTGCATGTCGGTAACCTCTTCCGGCCGTTCGTCGATCAGAAGGACGATCAGGTAGCACTCGGGATGGTTCTTCTCGATCGAGTGCGCGATGTTCTGCAGCAGCACGGTCTTACCGGTCCGCGGCGGCGCGACGATCAGGGACCGCTGCCCCTTGCCGATCGGTGACACGAGATCGATGATCCGCGCAGACCGGTCCTTCGTCGCCTGCTCGGTCTCGATCTCCATGGTCAGACGCTCGTCGGGGTAGAGCGGTGTCAGGTTGTCGAAGGCCACCTTGTGGCGCGCCTTCTCCGGCTCTTGGAAGTTGATCTTCTCGACCGAGATCAGCGCGAAATAACGTTCGTTGTCGGAGGGCTCCTGGATCACACCCTCGACGGTGTCGCCGGTCCGCAGGGAGTACTGCCGGATCATGTCGGGGCTGACGTAGATGTCGTCCGGCCCTGGCAGGTAGTTCGCTTCCGGCGAACGCAGGAAGCCGAACCCGTCCTGGAGAACCTCGAGGACACCGTCGCCACCGATCGCCCAGTCCTCGTCGGCCCGTTCCTTAAGGATGGCGAACATCATGTCGCCCTTCCTCATCGTAGAGGCATTCTCGACTTCGAGTTCCTCGGCCATGGCGAGGAGATCCTTGGGGCTCTTGGCCTTCAGGTCGGCAAGGTTCAGTCGGTGCTGGGACATCGGCATCTTTCGCGACCGCACCACGCCCATGCGAGGAAGGTCGTCTCAAATCTATCGTGGGAAAGTCTCACGCCCGGACGGGCATTGATTTCGATCTAGGCGCTTCCGGTCGCGCTGTCAATTCCGAGGCGTCCAGCACTCCGAGAGCCAGTCACCTCCTTCCTATCAAGGAAAATAGAAAAGAAGGATTTAGTAGTAGGGGACAGGGGACAGATCCGCACTCCCAGATTCTCCCCCGCTTTGCCCACAGGCCAAGCCGAGACATTCCTCGCTGCTAAAGCAGGTATCTATGAGTTTTTATAAAATAGTTCAGTTGTTTACTGACCATCCTCTCGGTCACAGAGCCACGACTTTTGGCTTGACCTGTTATAGCGCCCGGTTTGATCCACACCCTTGATCTGTCCTTTGCCCCCGTGGATGACTTGTGGCAGCGTCCGCTGAACGTCGCGCCGTTGTCCTCAACCGGGCCCGGGCGCGGCCCTCAACCGCGGATACTCCTCAGTCCGTCCCGACGACATTCACAGGTTACCCACATGGCTCAGGAGATCATTCTCGCCTCGGGCTCTGACATTCGCGCAACACTTCTGCGCAACGCAGGGCTCTCCTTCACCGTCGACCCCGCGAGGATCGACGAATCGGCGATCCGCGCCGGTCTCGAAGCGGAGGAGGCTCCGCCGCGGGACATCGCCGACACCCTGGCCGAGATAAAAGCGAGCCGGGTCGCCGCGAAGCATCCCGAGGCTCTCGTTATCGGTTGCGACCAGATTCTGGAGCATCGCGGGACCTGTCTCGCGAAACCGGCCACCCCCGACGAGGCGCTCGCCCAGCTTCGCGCGCTTTCGGGCGACCGGCACACTCTTCTCTCCGCGGCAGTCATCGTGGAGGAGGGACGGCCCGTCTGGCGCCACGTCGGCCAGGTCCACCTGACAATGCGGCAGCTCTCGGACGACTACCTTCAAGACTACGTGGCCCGGAATTGGGAGAGCATCCGCCACTCTGTGGGTGCCTACAAGCTTGAGGAAGAAGGCGTCCGGCTCTTCACCCAGATCCATGGCGACTACTTCACGGTCCTCGGCCTGCCGTTGCTCGACCTCTTGTCTTACCTGGTCCTTCGCGGAACAGTGCCCGCATGACAAAAAGGACGATCCCCCTGGCCGGCGTCATCGGCCATCCCATCGCCCATTCGAAAAGCCCGCGCCTGCACAAGCACTGGCTGCGCCGCTACGGGATCCCGGGGGACTATGTTCCCCTCGATGTGGCCGAGGCGAACCTGGAGGAGGTCGTTCGCGCACTTCCAAAGGCCGGTTTCGTCGGCGCGAACGTCACGATCCCACACAAGGTCAATGCACTCTCACTCGCGGATCAGGTCAGTGATCGGGCCACCCTGATCGGGGCCGTCAATACGCTCACCTTCCTGGAAGACGGTCGCATCCTCGCCGACAACACGGACGGCTACGGCTTCATGTCCAACCTCCGTCAGAATGCGCCGAGCTGGGATCCGAAGAGCGGGCCGGCCCTCGTCTTCGGCGCGGGCGGCGCGGCGCGGGCGGTGATCTCCGCACTGTCCGATGCCCAGGTCCCCGAGATCCTCCTGGCCAATCGGACACGTCCCAAGGCAGAGGCGCTGCGCGACGAGTTCGGTGCGCGGGTCACCGTCATCGACTGGGTCCGCGCCTCGGAATGTCTCGGTGAGGCTGCTCTGGTTGTGAACACGACATCCCTCGGGATGGAGGGCGCGTCGGAGTTCCGTGTGCCGCTGGACGGGCTTCAGAAGGACAGCGTCGTGACCGATCTCGTCTACGCTCCGCTTCGGACGACCTTGCTTCAATGCGCGGAAGAGGTGGGCTGCGTCACGGTCGACGGTCTCGGCATGCTCCTTCACCAGGGCGTTCCGGCCTTCGAACGCTGGTTCGGGCAGCGACCGGAGGTCGACGAGGCGACCCGCGCGGCGGTGCTGCCATGATGTCGCGTCCCTGGGCCTTGGGCCTGACCGGATCGATCGGGATGGGGAAATCGACAACGGCGCGGATGTTCCGCGACGAGGGCCTCCCGCTGTGGGATGCCGACGCGGCGGTTCACCGGCTCTACGCCCAGGGCGGACCGGCGGCGGGGCCGGTCGGGCAGGTCTTCCCTGGGGCCATCGTCGACGGCGCAGTCTCCCGGCCGGCGCTCAAGAGGCTGATCGCCGAGGATCCCTCGGTCCTCAAGAAGGTCGAAGCCATCGTGCATCCGCTCGTCGCCGCTGACCGACAGGCGTTTCTCGACGGGACCGACGCGGACATCGTGGTCTTCGACGTCCCGCTTCTCTTCGAGACCGGCAGCGAGGGCTGGTTCGACAGCGTGCTCGTGGTGACCGCTCCGCTCGACGTCCAGAAGGAACGGGTCCTTTCCCGCCCCGACATGACGGACGCGCATTTCGTGTCGTTCCTCAATCGGCAGATGCCCGACGCCGAGAAACGCAAGCGCGCGGACCACGTCATCGAGACGCTGACTCTTGAGGCTGCACGCGAGGACGTGCGAAACCTCATCTCGGACCTCAGGGAGCGGATCGCCCATGCGTGAAATCGTCCTCGACACCGAGACGACGGGCTTCGAGCCGGATGATGGCGACCGGATCGTCGAGATCGGCGCTGTCGAGCTGAAGGGACACGTCCCGACCGGCCGGACCTATCACCAGTACATCAATCCCGAGCGGTCGATGCCGCAGGGTGCGTTCGAGGTGCACGGCCTCGGCGACGACTTCCTGCGGGACAAACCGGTCTTCGCCGCCATAGGACAGGCGTTCCTCGATTTCGTGGGCGACGCGAAGCTGGTGATCCACAACGCCGCATTCGACATGAAATTCCTCAACGCCGAGCTGCGCTGGTGCGGATTGCCGGGCCTGCCGGACGACCGCGCCATCGACACGCTCGCCATCGCGAAGCGCAAGTTCCCGGGGAGCCCGGCCTCGCTCGACGCGCTTTGTCGCAGGTTCGCGATAGACAACTCGTCGCGTGTCCTGCACGGCGCGCTGCTCGACAGTGAAATCCTGGCCGAGGTCTATCTGGAGCTCATCGGCGGCCGTCAGCCGGACTTCGCCCTCTCGGTCGGCGTCGGAGCGCCGGGAGCGGAGGCCGAGATCGGCACCTGGCGCCCGCGTCCGCGACCGGAACCGCTTCCGTCGCGCCTCACCAAAGAAGAAGCCGCCGCCCATTCTGCCTTCGTCGAGGCGATGGGCGACGGCGCGCTTTGGTCGAAATACGGCTGAGGCTCAGGCTTCGGCCGAGCCGTTCGCATTGTTGCCGCCGCTCGCCTGCTGTGCCTGGGCACGACGGGCGATTTCCTGGCGGTAGAGCTGCAGGAAGTCGATCTGCTCGAGGTTCAGGGGCGGGAAGCCTCCGTCGCGGGTGACGTCGCTGACAATGCGCCGCACGAAGGGGAAGGTCTGACGCGGGCACTCGATCAGCAGGTAGGGGTGCAGCTGGTTCTCCGGCACACCCTCGATCTGGAAGACGCCGGAATACTCCAGCTCGAGGAGGAACAGGGTCGCATCCCCGTCCTTTGCCTTGGAGGTGACCGTCAGCTTGGTGATGACCTCGTACTGGTTCTCGGCCTGACGCTTCTTCGCGTCGAGGTTCACCTGCACCTTGATCTCGGGCTGGACGTCGCCGGTAACGCCCTTCTGGACCATCACGTTCTCGAACGAGAGGTCGCGGATGAACTGGCCGAGGATCCGCTGCTTCACCTGCGGTTGCTGCTGCTGACCCTCGCCGGTCTGGCCTTCGGCCGGCGTCGCGCCGGCATTCGTCGTATCGTCGGACATCACTATCGCTCCGGAACTGTCGGTTTGGCGTTGTCCTACCAGCCCCGCCGACCGGTCACAACAAAGAGCGCCCTAGTGACGGGTCCATCCGGAGGGGCCGTGGGTCGGCCGCTTGGGCGGAGTGACATCCTCGTACTCGGTCTCGATCACCCGGTCCTGCGGGCTTCGCGGCTGTTGCGGCCCGGGACCGAAGCCCGCCCCGCCCGAAGTCTCGCCATAGGTGAAGGACGTGACCTTGATCCGCTTCTTCAGTTCCCGGAACGCGAAGCGCCGGAAGGCCGGGACCAGAAGGGCGAAGCCGACCGCATCGGTGAAGAAACCGGGCGTAAGCAGGAGCGCGCCCGAGAACAGGATCATCGCCCCATGGGCCAGCGGCTCCGTCGGATCGTCGAGCTCGTTCAGCGACCGGCGCAGGCGGCGGATCTCCGCTGCGCCCTCGCTCCGGACGAGCCAGGTCCCGACAACCGCGGTCACCACGACGATGCCGAGCGTGGGCCAGAGCCCGATCCAGCCGCCCACCTGGATGAAGAGGGCGATCTCGATCAGCGGTACGGCGATGAAGAGTGCCAGGAGGCCCATGCATTTCACCTATTCGTCATCTTGTTTCGCGGCCGCGACGGTTGGCTCGGTGGACAGCCTCCGCCGCCAACCTTACATAGGAACGGAACTCCGACCTCGCTATGCCTGTAGTGCGAAAGGCCGATCCATATGAATTCTCCCATAATCCAGCTCCTCGTCCTGGCGGGGATCGCAGTGTTCCTGATCCTGCGCCTGCGCAGCGTTCTCGGAACGCGGGAGGGATTCGAGAAACCTCAGGTCAGCGACAGCAACCGCGGCGCCGACCGCCGGAGACCCGACCTCGAGGTGATCGAGGGCGGACCGGACCGCGACATCACTGACCATGTTCCTGAAGACAGCGACAGCGCCCGCGCCCTCGCCGCGATGAAGCGGGCCGAGCCCTCGTTCGGCGTGTCGGATTTCCTCGGCGGCGCCCGTGGTGCCTACGAGTGGATTCTCATGGCCTTCGAGAACGGCGACCTCTCCGAGGTGAAACCCTTCCTTTCCGACGATGTGTACGAGGCCTTCGCCAGCGTCATCGAGAAGCGAAAGGAGCAGGGCCTGACGGTCGAGGCGACTTTCGTCGGCCTGTCCGAGATCGCGCTGAAGGAGGCCGAGTTCGACGACACCTCCCGCGAGGCCGAGCTCACCGTGAAGTTCGTCGGCGAACTGACCTGGGTGGTCCGCGACAGCGCCGGCGAGGTGATCGAGGGCAGCCCCTCCGAGATCAAGCGTCAACGCGACGTCTGGACCTTCGCCCGTGCGATGGGGGCCGACGATCCCAACTGGGTGCTCGTCGCCACCGGGGAATGACAGGACTCCGTGGTCTCGTCATCGGTCTGTCGCTGGGCGTGAGCGCCGCCGTGGCCGAACCGGTCTCCCATGCCCTCATGGAGTTCTCCGACCTGGATGGCTGGGCGGAGGACGACCACGCCGCCGCGATCGAAGTGTTCATCGAGACCTGCCGCGATTTCGACAGCCCTGATTGGGACACGCTCTGCGCATTGGCGGCGGACGCCGAGGACCCTCGCGCCTTTTTCGAGCTCTTCTTCAAGCCCGTGATGATCACCGACGGGGAGGAGGGGCTCTTTACCGGGTACTATGAACCCGAATTGACCGGCGCCCGCGCGCCCGACGATCGGTTTAGGTATCCGCTCTACAGCGTTCCCGCGGAGCTCGGCGAGGATCCCTGGCACTCACGCCGTGAAATCGAGGAGCAGAAGGTTCTCGAAGGGCAAGGCCTCGAGATAGCCTGGGTCGACGATCCCGTCGACCTGTTCTTCCTTCAGATCCAAGGCTCGGGCCGCATTCGCCTCCCGGACGGAGACGTGATCCGCGTGGGGTACGGCGGCGCGAACAAGCGGCCCTACAACTCGGTCGGCGCCGAGCTGGTCGATCGCGGGATCTACGAGCCGCACGAGGTCTCCGCCGATGTCATCCGGAGCTGGGTACAGGACAATCCCGAGGACGGTCAGGAGCTTCTCTGGACAAACGAGTCCTACGTCTTCTTCCGCGAAGTCAGCCAGGTGCCGGCCCACCTCGGTCCACTGGGGGCGATGAATCGCCCGATCACCGCCGGCCGGTCTGTCGCGGTCGACCCGGCCCATGTCCCGCTCGGCGCCCCGGTGTGGATCGAGAAGGACGGCCGCAATCCGATGCGCCGCCTCATGGTCGCGCAAGATACGGGGGCGGCGATCAAGGGCGCCCAGCGCGCCGATATCTTCTACGGCACCGGAGCTGAGGCGGGCCGTGTCGCCGGCGCGATCCGCGACCCCGGCCGGATGATCGTCCTGCTGCCGATCCAGCGGGCCTACGCGATGCTGCCAGAGACGCTGGAGTGACCCGCAAGCGCAGACACCTGAGCCCGGAGGAACGCAACCTCTGGGACAGCGTCGCTCGTTCGACGGATCCGCTCCACAAGAGGCGCCGCGACCCCGCGCCCGATCCCCCGAAAGAGGCTCTGACGCGGCCGCGGACGGACGAGCGCGCCCGCAACACGACCCTGTCGCCCTTCGAGATCGGCGGACGCGTGGATCATTCCCGCGATCACGACCTGATGGCGGGCCTCTCCGAGCAGCTCTCCCAAAAGACTGTGCGGATGGACCGCAAGAAGCACACCAAGCTCAAGCGCGGCAAGCTGTCCCCGGAAGGGCGTCTGGATCTCCACGGCATGACGCTCGCGCAGGCGCATCCCGAATTGATGGACTTCGTTCTGACCGCGCATGCCCGAGGCAAACGCATCCTCCTGGTGATCACCGGAAAGGGTAAGCATCGCGAGGAGCCCGGTCCGATCCCGCAGAAGCTCGGGGTCCTCCGTCACCAGGTGCCGCAGTGGCTGCGGATGCCACCTCTCGGGCCGCTGGTGCTCGACGTGGTGCCCGCGCATCTCTCCCACGGAGGTGGCGGGGCCTACTACGTCGTCCTACGCCGGAGCCGGTAGAGCGGTCCGGGCCCGGAGGACACCGAAGCTCGCGAGCAGTCCGGCCAGGACGAAATAGACGAAGATCCCGATCATCTGCTGCGGGAAGTCGATACCCCAGTCGATCAGGTAGCCGCTCACGCCCGGGCCGATGGCAGAACCCAAAACCATGATCGCGGTCGAGGCCGCCTTGATCGCGCCGAGATGCCGCGTCCCGAAGAATTCCGCCCAGAAGGCGCCCGGAACCGTTGCCTGCATCCCGTTCCCGATCCCGACGATCAACAGGCCGACCGCCGCCACCCAGATGCCGGGCGCGAAGCCGATGATGAGAAATCCCAGCGCGAAAGGGGTCATGTAGAACGCGACCACCGGGGCCACGCCCCACCGGTCGATGGCCTGCCCGCTTCCGAGGTTGGAGGCGATCATCATCACGGTGAAGAAGGGCAGGAGAGAGACCCATTCGCCGAGGGTCCAGGGCTTCACCTCGGCCATGTGTACCTGCTGGAAAAACAGCGCGGTCCCCCAGGCGGGCGGGCCAAGCAGGGCGGGGACCATCAGCCAGAAGAGCGGATGTCGAAGGACCTCGCCGCGGGTCCAGTGCCGGTCGTTCATCCCGGCGAACTGGTCATCCTTGGCGAGCGATTGCGGCGTTCGCTCGAGCCGCAGGAGCATGAAAATCACCGGGATGGTCAGTGCGACCAGAACGGCGCCCAGAACCCAGAGGCTGCGCCAGCTTATCGTCGCCATCAGCGCCACGAAGAGCATCGGCAGCACCGCCTGGCCGAGCGAGACGCCCATCGACGAGATCGAGAGTGCCGTGCCCCGCCTGGCCGAGAACCAACGCGCCATCGATGTCACGGCGAGATGGCTCATCATCCCCTGGCCCGAGAGGCGGAGCGCGAAGATGACGAAGACAAGGACCACCGCCGAGGGGACAGCCGCCATCGCGAGGCAGGCCAAGGCCAGCGATGGCATCACGATGAGCGCGAGCTGCCGGACCCGGAAGACGTCCGTCAGCATCCCCGACCAGATCATCACCGCCGCCGAGACCGTCGTGCCGATCGTGTAGATCAGCCCCCATTGCCCGTGGCTCAGCCCGAATTCCCCCCGCATCTCGCCCGCGAAGATCGAGATGAAGAAGGTCTGGCCGTAGGACGACGTGAAAGTGAGGAGAAAGCCGGCCAGAAGGAAGGCGGCGTTCTCCCGCAGGAAATCGAGGAGTCGCATGCGCCTTTCCTCTGCCGGTTCGCGAGGAAAGGGAAGCCCCGGCGCAGGGCCGGGGTTCCGCTCAGAGCACGTAGCGACTCAGGTCGGTGGAGCGCGTCAGCTCGCCCAAGTGCTCCTCGACGAAGTCCGCGTTCACCGTGACTTTCTCGCCAGCCCGATCAGGGGCGTGGAACGACAGGTCTTCGAAGACCCGTTCCATGACCGTGTAGAGGCGGCGGGCGCCGATGTTCTCCACGCTCTCGTTCACCTCCGCCGCGATGCGGGCGAGGGCCGCGATGCCGTCCTCGGTGAACTCGACCGTCACCTCTTCCGTCGCCATCAGTCCGGTGTACTGCCGTGTCAGGGCGTTGTCGGTCTCGGTTAGAATACGGACGAAGTCGCCCTCGGAGAGCGCCCGCAGGTTCACGCGGATCGGCAGGCGTCCCTGCAGCTCGGGCAGCAGGTCCGAAGGCTTGGCGATGTGGAAGGCGCCGGAGGCGATGAAGAGGATGTGGTCGGTCTTGATCGGCCCGTGCTTCGTCGAGACGGTCGTCCCCTCGATCAGCGGGAGCAGGTCGCGCTGGACGCCTTCGCGGCTCACCTCTCCGCCGCCGCGGGTCTGGTCGCTGCCGTGGGCGACCTTGTCGATCTCGTCGAGGAAGACGATGCCGTTCTGCTCGACGCTCTCGAGCGCGGCCTTGGTCACCGTCTCGTCGTCCAGCAGCTTGTCGGCCTCGTCGGCGATGAGGACCTCGTAGCTCTCGGCCACGGTCATGCGCTTCTTGACGGTCCGGCCGGAGAAGGCCTTGCCGAAGATGTCGCCCAGGTTCATGCCGCCGGGCATCTGGCCCGGCTGGCCGGGGATCTCCATCCCGCCGAGCGGGTTCGAGTTGTCGGCGACTTCGAGCTCGATCATCGTGTCGTCGAGCTCGCCGTTCTTCAGCTTCTTGCGGAACATCTCGCGGGTGCCTTCACGGGCGCCCTCTCCGGCGACGGCGGAGATCACGCGTTCCTCGGCGGCCTCGTGGGCGGACTGTTTCACGTCTTGCCGCATGTATTCGCGGGTCTGTGCGATGGCGGTGTCCACGAGATCGCGGATGATCTGCTCGACGTCGCGGCCGACGTAGCCGACCTCGGTGAACTTCGTCGCCTCGACCTTGATGAAGGGCGCGCGGGCGAGCTTGGCGAGACGGCGAGAGATCTCGGTCTTGCCGACGCCGGTGGGGCCGATCATCAGGATGTTCTTCGGGTAGACCTCGTCACGCAGTTCGGGACCGAGCTGCTTGCGGCGCCAACGGTTTCGGAGCGCGACGGCGACGGCGCGCTTGGCTTCGGCCTGACCGATGATGAACCGGTCGAGTTCCGAGACGATTTCGCGGGGGGTGAGGTCTGACATGAGGCTCCCGTGCCGGGCGTCCAAATTTGGACACCGGGTCAAGTGTCTGAATGTGTTGGGCTTTCATGGTGAACGGCGTTTCGCCAGCCCGGGGTCTGAGGGGAGAGATACGCATTCGCGCGGGAAATCCAAGCCGGGGCGCTCCGGCGGGACGCTTCCCCTCCCCGTGGCGGATCGCTAGGTCCCCTCCCATGACGACCGAAAGCCGCCTCGCCACTGCCATCGTCTTCGGGACCGGAACCCTCTGGGGGTTCTACTGGCTGCCGGTCCGGCAGGCGGAGGCGATGGGCCTCGCCGGGGCCTGGGGCACGGCGGCGATCACGGCAGCGGCTGTGGTCCTGCTCGCGCCCTTCGCCCTCGTCTACCTCGGCGCGATCCGGCGCAATCCGGGGGCGGCGGCCTTCGTGGCGCTGGGCGGGGCGGCCTTCGCGCTCTACTCGGTCGGGCTGGTCTACGGCCGCGTCGCGATCATCATCCTGCTGTTCTTTCTGACGCCGGTCTGGAGCACGCTGATCGGCCGCTTCGTGATGGGATGGGCGACACCGCGCCTGCGGGTCGTCGCGATCGGTCTCGGGTTGCTTGGCCTGATCGTGATGCTGGCTGCCACCGGCTCTGTCCCGGTTCCGCGCAGCGCGGGCGAATGGATGGCCCTGGTCGCCGGTTTTCTCTGGGCCATCGCCTCGACCGGTATCCGGACCCGTCCCGAGTTACCTCCGGTCCCTGCCGCATTCGTCTTCGCCCTCGGCGCGACCATCGCCGCCGGCCTCCTCGCTCCGGCGCTGGAGCCGCTGCCTTCCCCTGACCAGATCGGAGGCGCGGCTCGGACGGTCGGGCTCGTCGCCGGGGCGGGCGGGATCTGGTGGGCGCTGTCCATCGCCGCGCTTCTCTGGGCCACGGTACGGCTGGACCCGGCCCGGGTCGGGATCCTGCTGATGTCGGAGGTACTGGTCGGCGCGGCTTCGGCGGCCATTCTCGCGGGGGAGACCCTGCACCCGCTGGAACTCCTGGGCGGCGCGCTGGTCGTCATTGCCGGCATCCTCGAAGTCTGGCCAGTGCGCAGACGCGCCGAGGCCTGACGCCTGCGTGAAAAAACATCGCGGGCGCGTGCATCCCGACAGGCATTCCCCGCGTTATGCCGGGTCATGAGCAGCCCAGACCCTTCTAAACCCGTCATTCTCATCACCGGTATCGGCGGCTCCGTCGGGCAGGCGCTGGTCGAAGTCCTGTCGCCTGACTACCAGGTCGTCGGCCTGGAACGGGACGTCGACCCCGGCGCGACGACGCCCGTTATCGAGGGCGACCTCACCGACGACGCGGCGATGGAGCTCGCCATGCGCGAGATCGAGGACCGCTTCGGCACCAAGCTCGCCTCGGTCATCCATCTCGCCGCCTATTTCGATTTCACCGGCCAGAAGTCGGACGCCTACGACGCGGTCAACGTCGAGGGGACCCGGCGCCTGTTGCGCAGTATCGAGCGCTTCGACGTCGAGCAGTTCGTCTACACCAGCACGATGCTCGTCCACGAGCCGCAGCAGGTCGGCCAGACGATCGACGAGGACACGCCGGTCGATCCCGGCTGGGCCTACCCGGAATCCAAGGCCGAGACCGAAGAGGTCATCACCGAAGAGCGCAAGGCGATCCCGACCGTCCGCCTGCGGCTGGCCGGTCTCTATGACGACATGACCGCCGTGCCGACTCTCAGCCATCAGATCGCGCGGATCTACGACCGGGACATGAAGGCGCATTTCTACTCCGGCGATCTGGGCACCGGGCAGGCCTTCATCCATGCCGACGACATGAAGGACGCCGTGCGCCGCGTCGTCGACCGCCGCGCAGAACTCGGGGAGGACTGCACGATCCTGCTGGGCGAGACGAATTCAGTCTCCTACCAGGCCCTGCAGGAGCGGATCGCGGACCTGATCCACGGGCAATCCCACTGGCGCACGATCACGGTGCCACAGTCCATCGCCCGCTTCGGGGCATGGGTCGAGACCAAGAGCGAGCCGCTGGTGCCGGATGCCTTCGACGAGGGCGACAAGCCTTTCATCCGGCCCTTCATGATCGACATGGCCTCGGATCACTACGCGCTCGACACCGCGAAGGCGCGCGAGTTGCTCGACTGGGAGCCGAAGAACCGGATCGAGGACAAGCTCGAGACCATCGTCGACAACCTGAAGGCCGATCCGAACAAGTGGTACCGGGCCAACGGCATCCGCCCGCCCGTCTGGATGCGCTCCGCGAAGGAGCGCGGAATCAATGCCGAGACGCTGCGGTCCGACTACGAGCAGGAGATCCGCAAGCGCCACCGTTCCGGCCTCTGGGCGCATTGGGTGAACGTCGGCCTCGCCATCTGGATCATCACCTCGCCGCCGATCATCGGGCTGGACGATCCCTGGATGATCGCGAGCGACCTGGTTGCCGGAACGTTGCTGCTCGCCTGCGCCGTCCTGTCGATGTCCTGGCGCTTCGGCGCGGCACGGTACGGCGCCGCGGTCATCGGTCTCTGGCTGATGTTCGCGCCGCTGATCTTCTGGACGGACAACGGGGCGGCGTATCTCAACGGGACACTCGTCGGGATGCTGGTCACGGGTCTCGCGCTCGGCGTCTCGACGGTGCCGGGCGTCTCTCCCGCCGCGCTGATGACGGGGCCGGTGACGCCCAAGGGATGGAGTTACACGCCCTCGGACTGGTTCCAGCGGATCCCGGTGATCGCGCTCGCCGTCGTCGGGCTCATCATTTCGCGGTATCTCGGAGCCTACCAGCTCGAGACCATTCCCGGTGTCTGGGACCCGCTCTTCGATGGGACGGTGCCGAACAAGAACGGCAGCGAGGATATCGTGACCTCCTCTGTCTCCGAGGCCTGGCCTGTTCCGGACGCCGGGGTCGGGGCCCTGACCTACGCGCTGGAAATCATCGTGGGGGCCATCGGCTCCAACCGGCGCTGGCGGACGATGCCCTGGCTGACGGTCGCCTTCGGTGTGATGATCGTTCCGCTGGGTGCGATCTCGATCTTCTTCATCGTGATCCAGCCGATCCTGATCGGGACCTACTGCACGCTCTGCCTCATCGCGGCGGCGGCGATGCTGATCCAGATCCCCTACTCGGTCGACGAGCTCGTGGCGACGGGCCAGTTCCTCGTCCGGCGGCACAAGGCGGGCCAGCCCTGGCTGCGCGTCTTCTTCACCGGGGACACGGACGAAGGCCCCGACGAGCATGTGACCGACGACTTCGAGCGCGGGCCGGGCCCGATCTTCCGGGAGATGGTGACCGGGGGCATGTCTCTGCCGTGGACGATGGGCGTCTCCATGATCATCGGCGTGGCGCTCATGCTCTCCCCGCTGCTTCTGACGTGGGAGAACGGTCTCTCGCCGGTGAACCATATCGTGGGGGCGCTTGTTCTCACGGTGTCGGTCACGGCGCTCGCCTCGGTGCTTCGGCTCGCACGGTACTTGAACGGGCTGCTTGGCCTGGTCCTGATCTTTGCGCCCTTCATGACCGGCGCTGGGCTCTGGCTGATGCTCATCGAGGCAGCGACCGGCGTCGCGCTGATCCTGCTCTGCCTCCCGCGAGGCGATGTCGGGAAGTCGAGTTACGGCAGCTGGGACAAGTACATCCGGTAGGGACATGGCAAGGATCAAGCTTCTCACCAACCGCCTTTCGGGGGGCAACAAGGCCGACTCCGGCGCCGTCCATCGTGCGGCGGAGATCCTGGATGCCGAGGTCGTCCAGTGGTCGCCCGGAGATGCGGTGCCGGACCCCGAGCCCGGCCAGACCTACGTCGCCGCGGGCGGTGACGGGACGGCCATGGCCCTTGCATCGTCGCTTATCGGCACCGGGGCGAATATGGCGGTCCTTCCGCTTGGGACCTTCAACTACTTCGCGCGGGGGTTGGGCTTTTCCGAGGACGTGGAGGAAGCCGCCCGCCAGGTGCGCGACGGCTACGGGCACGAGATCTCGGTCGGCACCGTCAACGGGCAAGTCTTCCTGAACAACGCGAGCCTCGGGATCTATCCGACGATCCTGCGCGAGCGGGAGTCGATCTACGATCGCTGGGGACGGCATCGGCTGGTGGCGCACTGGTCGGTGCTCCGGACCTTCCTGCGCTTTCGCCGGCCGATGAAAGTGACCTTCGATCTGGGCGAGGGACGCGAGACGCGGCGCACTGCGCTGGTCTTCGTCGGTCGCTCGGCTTTCCAGCTCCAGACATTCGGCCTGCACGGGGTCGAGGCGATCTCGGAAGACAACTTCGCGGTGCTCGTCGCCCGCGGACAGACCCGCTGGGACCTTTTCAGGCTTACCGCGCGGCTGGCCTTGCGCAGTGTCGAGGAGGGGCGGGATTACGACCTCTTCCGCATCCCCACGCTCGATGTGGAGGTTCACAAGAAGGGGCCGGTGTTGCTTGCCTTCGACGGTGAGAAGCGGCGCGAGACGAGTCCCTTCCGCTTCCGGATGTCGCGGGAGAAGCTGAAGGTCGTGATGCCGCCCCACCGGATGGACACCGCATGAGCCGAATCCTCCACCTCAGCGACCTGCACTTCGGCCGGGACCGTCCGGAACTGGAGCGGCCGCTGCTGGAGGCGGTGAACGAGCTCGATCCGACGCTGGTCGTCATCTCAGGGGATTTCACGCAACGGGCTCGGCTCGGCCAGTTCGAGCGGGCCCGCAGGTTCCTCGGCAAGATCAGCCAGCCGACGCTTTCGGTACCCGGCAACCACGACACGCCGCTCGACAATATCTTCGTGCGGGCCCTCCGGCCCTGGTCACGCTACAAGGCCGCGATCGACGAGGATCTGGAGCCGACCTACTCCGACGACACCATGACGGTGGCCGGGGTGAACACGGTCAACCGGTTCTCCTGGCAGCGGGGCCGTATCTCGCGCCGCCGGGTCGATCGGGTCTGCCGGGTCTTCGAGGGCGCGGGAAAGCGGTCCCGCGTCGTGGTCCTCCATCATCCCCTGCAGCATGGGCCGCATGTCGAGAAGCGGCTGATGCGCGGCGCAAGAGATGCGCTGAAGCAGATGCAGAACTGCGGGGCCCAGATCGTCCTGTCGGGCCACCTGCACAACACCGTCGTCGCGCCCTTTCGCGCCGCGCCGGGCCTGCTTTTCGTACAGGCGGGCACGGGTCTTTCGAGCCGCCTGCGGGGTGAACCCAATACCTTCAACCTGCTCGACCTTGGCCGGAACAGTGTCGATATCTGCGCCTACGGCTCGAAGGGAGGGCGGTTCCGCCCGGCCGAGGGCGCAAGCTATGTCCGGGGCGAGGGCGGCTGGCTGAAGCGCTGAATCGAAACCGGCGGGCGACTCCGGCGTTTGACTGACTCAACGATAAGAGGTCCGTCATGGCATCCCGCGCAGTCTGGAAGGGTCAGCTCCGTCTCTCCCTCGTCTCGATCCCGGTCGAGATACACTCGGCCAAGACCTCCGGCACCCGCGTCTCGTTCCGCCAGATCCACGGCCCCTCCGGGAAGCCGGTCAAATACGAAAAGACCGTGCCCGGCGTCGGTCCTGTCGAGAGCGACGACATCCTCAAGGGCTACGAGAGCGGTGACGACTACATCCTGCTCGAACCCGAGGAAATCGACGCGATCAAGCTGGAAACCAAGAAGACACTGGAGCTCGTTCAGTTCGTGGGGTCTGACGAGATCCCGCCGATCTGGTTCGACAAGCCGTACTACGTCGTGCCAACCGACGACCTCGCGCAGGACGCGTACCGGGTGGTCCGGGATGCGCTGCGGAAGGCCGGCAAGACCGGCCTGGGCCAGCTCACCATGCGCGGCAAGGAGTACCTCTGCGCCATCCGGCCCTGCGGCGACGGGTTGCTGCTTGAGACCCTGCATTACCAGGAAGACATCCGATCGGCCGACCCGTTGTTCTCCGACATCGCGGACGAACCGGCGGACGAGGAACTTCTCTCGGTGGCGACCGAGCTGATCGACCGCAAGTCGGCCCCCTTCGACGCCTCGAACTTCACCGATCACTACGCCGAGGCGCTGCGCGATCTCATCGACAGAAAGATGAAGGACAAGAAGACACCGCGCGCCGACCGGTCGGACAAGGAGAGCGAGCCCCGGGGCGAGAACGTCGTCGATCTGATGGACGCGCTGCGCAAGAGCCTCGGCGAGGACAAGGGTGGCTCCAAGTCCACGAGCGGAGGCCGGTCCTCCGGCGGCACCAAGTCGACCGGGTCGAAGTCTTCGTCGAGCAAGTCGTCCGGCAGCAAATCCTCGGGCAGCAAGTCCCCCTCCTCCGGTAGCAGCCGCAAGAAGAAGGCGTCATGAGCCGACTCGAGCCATACGCCAAGAAGCGCGACTTCGACGTCACCTCGGAGCCGCAGGCCGAGATCGTGGACGCGGGAGGGGACCATTTGTCCTTCGTCGTCCAGAAGCATGACGCCTCGCGACTCCACTACGATTTCCGTCTCGAATGGGAGGGCGCGCTGTGGTCCTGGGCCGTCACCAAGGGCCCGTCGCTCGATCCGTCCGAGAAGCGGCTCGCGGTCCGGACCGAGGATCACCCGCTGGCCTACGGCGGTTTCGAGGGAACGATCCCCGAGAAGGAATACGGCGGCGGCACCGTGATGCTCTGGGACACCGGTTGGTGGGAGCCGCTCCACGACCCGGCGGAGGGGATCGCGGAGGGCAAGCTTCACTTCCGCCTGCACGGGACCCGGATGAAGGGTGAGTGGGCGCTGGTCCACATGAAGAACCGCGGCGACAACTGGCTGCTCATCAAGGGCAAGGACGAG
Organism: Histidinibacterium aquaticum; assembly: GCF_008710275.1. Taxonomy (GTDB): domain Bacteria; phylum Pseudomonadota; class Alphaproteobacteria; order Rhodobacterales; family Rhodobacteraceae; genus Oceanicola; species Oceanicola aquaticus. Next base: position 195,469 of record NZ_VYQE01000004.1, on the reverse strand, counting down.
TTCGCGGGAAAGGGCGATGCCTTTCTCAAGCGTAACACGACCTCCGTCACCACCGGCCGCACGATGAAGGCCATCGCGAGCGAAAAGCCGGTCGCGAAGCCGCGCGAGCACGGCAAGCCGGTGCCGCGGTTCCGGAAGGTTCAGCTCGCGACTCTGAAGGACGCACCGCCCGAGGGCGAGCAGTGGTGGCACGAGCCTAAGTTCGACGGCTATCGTTGTCTCATGGCGGTCGGTAAGGGCGGAGTCAGGCTCTATACCCGCAACGGCAAGGACTGGTCCGACCGGTTCGGATCCCTCTGCGAACCGGCTGCGGCGCTAGACGTGGAATCCGCGCTGATCGACGGCGAAGTCGTCGCCGGTGAGGGCGGAGGAGACTTTTCCACCCTGCAGCGCGCGCTGGGCGAGGGAGGAGCGCTGACCTTCTACGCTTTCGATTGCCTCGCGCTCGACGGCACGGATCTCGCCGACCGGCCGCTGTCCGAACGGCGCGAGGCACTGGAGACTGCGCTGAAGGGCCAGCCGCCGCGCGGCCCGATCCGGCTCTCGCCCTTCATCAGCGGCAGCGGCGCCGACGTGCTCGAGGCGATGTGCAAGGCCGGCGGCGAGGGGGTCGTGTCGAAGCGGGTCGATGCGCCCTACCGGGGCAGCCGGTCGAAAGCCTGGATCAAGAGCAAGTGCGTGCGCCGCGCCGAGTTCGTCATCGTCGGCTGGCAGCCCTCGGACAAGAAGGGTCGCGCCTTTTCCTCGCTTCTGCTTGGGAGTCACGAGGACGAGGGGCTGATCTATCGTGGGCGCGTGGGCACCGGTTTCGACGAGGACGACTTTGCAGAGCTCTCGGAGGCGATGGAGCCGCTTGCACGGAAGACCGCCCCCGTCGACGCGCCGAAGTCCGAGGTGCGCGGGGCGAAATGGATAACGCCCAAGCTTGTGGCTGAGATCGCCTACGCGGAATTCACAGGCGAGGGCCGGGTGCGCCACGGCGTCTACCACGGCCTGCGCGAAGACAAGGAGGCCCACGAGGTGAGCGCCAAGGCCGAAGCAGAGACGGATTTCGACAGCGAGACCAAGGTTTCTGGCGTCCGGATTTCCAGTGCCGACCGGGTGGTCTATCCCGAGGCGGGGCTGACAAAGGGCGATGCCGCGCGGCACGTGGAGCGGGTGGCCGAACGGATGCTGGAGCATGCGGCCGACCGGCCGCTGTCGCTCCTTCGCTTTCCCTCGGGGATCGAGAAGGAGGGGTTTTTCCAGAAACATGCCGGCAAGGGCTTTCCCAAGGCCATCGGCACCGTCCCGATCGAGGAGAAGGACGGAAGCACGGAGGACTACATGTACGCCTCCACGCCCGAGGCGCTGGTGTCGGCGGTGCAGATGGGCACGCTCGAGTTCCACATCTGGGGGGCGCGGCGCGACAAGCTGGAACGGCCCGACCGGATGGTCTTCGACCTCGACCCGGACGAAGGGCTCGACTTCGGCGACGTGAAAAAGGCCGCCGCCGACCTTCGCGAGCTGCTCTCGCAGATCGGACTGGAGAGCGGGGCCATGGTCACCGGCGGCAAGGGAGTGCACGTCATCGTGCCGCTGCGCCGGATTTCCGGTTGGAACACGGTGAAGACCTTCTCCCAGACGATGGCGAGTGCACTCGCCGAGAAGGAGCCGGACCGCTACACCTCGACGATGTCGAAGAAGAAGCGAAAGAACCGCATCTTCATTGACTGGCTGCGCAACGAGCGGGGGGCGACGGCGATTGCGCCCTATTCATTGCGCGCCCGGAAGGGCGCGCCGGTCGCGACGCCGGTCACCTGGGAAGAACTGGAAGGTCTCGACTCCGCCAACGGGTTCACGGCCTCGGACATGGAGGCTCGGCTCAAGAAGCCCTGTCCGCTGCTCGAGGTCGAGCCGAAGGGCATCGGCAAGGAGGTCGTCCAGGCGCTGGAGGACTGGATCGGCTCCTAGCCTTCCAGCGTCTCTACCGTCAGGTTTCCGTTGGTATAGACACAGATATCGGCCGCGATCGCCATCGACCGGCGGGCGATCTCCTCTGCGGAGTGGTCCGTGTCCATCAGCGCCCGCGCCGCGGCGAGAGCGTAGTTCCCGCCCGAGCCGATGGCGGTGACGTCATGCTCGGGCTCGAGCACGTCGCCCGCGCCGGTGATGACGTAGAGCTCCTTTCCGTCCGAGACGATGAGGAAGGCCTCGAGCTTCTGCAGGTACTTGTCGGTGCGCCAGTCCTTCGCCAGCTCTACCGCCGCGCGCTGGAGCTGTCCGGGCGTCGCTTCGAGCTTCTTTTCCAGGCGTTCCAGCAGGGCGAAGGCGTCGGCCGTCGACCCGGCGAAGCCCGCGATGACGGGATTGCCGCCGGGCGAGATGCGGCGGACCTTGCGCGCCGTGCCCTTGATCACCGTGTCGCCGAGGCTGACCTGGCCGTCACCGGCGATTACGACCTTTCCGTCCTTGCGAACGCCGATGATGGTCGTGCCGTGCCAGCCGGGAAACTCGTTGGCCATGTCGCCTCCTGTCTATTCGGTCCGCCCCATATGGCCCCCGGGCCGCCGGCGGACAAGGCGGGTTCCTGAAAACGAAAAAGGGCGCCCGGAGGCGCCCCAAATCTCGTGGCGGAGCGGATCAGATGGATTCGTCGATCCAGCCCTGCAGCGCGGCCTTCGGCGCGGCGCCGGCCCGGTTCGAGACGACTTCGCCGTTCTTGAAGATGAAGAGCGCGGGAATGCCGCGAACGCCCATCTGCGCCGGGGAGTTCGGGTTCTCGTCCACGTTGACCTTGGCGATCTTCACCTTGCCGTCCATCTCGGCGGCGATCTCTTCAAGGGCCGGGCCGATCTGCTTGCACGGACCGCACCACTCCGCCCAGAAATCCACGACGACCGGAATGTCCGAGTTGCGGACTTCGCTGTCGAACGTGTCGTCGGTCACTGCAACAGTTGCCATCAGGAGCCTCCTTGGCCGCAATATGTCGAGGGCGGAACGTAAGGAGGGTGGTCCTGAGGGTCAAGGTGCGGGAGCGCGCAGCAGGGCCGCCATGACGATAGGGGGAGGCAGCTCCATGAGCCTCGGCGCGGCGGTCCAGAGGATCGCGGTCCGGATCGGCTTGTCGGGGTAAATGCGGGCGAGCGCGGCGGCATAGGCCCCCATCTGGCGGAGCAGCCCCTCGGGGACCTGGTCGGGCGTCTCGGGGACCGCGCGGTTCGTCTTGAAGTCCACGGCGAGGATCTCGTCACCCACGACGAGCCGGTCGATGGCGCCGTGGATTCGACCGGCGCCCTCGATCTCGGCCGTGATCGGGACTTCGGCCAGCGTGCCCGGAGCGAAGATCGGGGCGAGCGCGGGGTCGCGGAGCACCTTCGCCGCGTCATCCAGCAGGTCCGGCGCCTCCGGCAGGAGAGTCTCTGCGAGGGCGGGCCAATCCTCCTCCGCGTGCGCGGGCAGATGCTCCAGCAGGCGGTGGATGGCCGTGCCCCTGGCCTTTGCCGTCTCCTCGTCGCCGCCCGCCGGATCGCCGGGCAGGATCTTTGCGCCGCCCAGATCGGAGGGCGAACGGGTCGTGGACCGTACCGCCGGAGCCGGCGCGCCGAAATCCGGTGGCGAGACCTCCCGGCCCTCCGGGCGCGGTGTCTCATGGATCGGCAGGGCGTCCCACTCGGGCGACTGCAGGCGCAGGCCCTCGCCGAGGTCCGTCACCAGCGGCAGCGCGCCACGGTCCTGCATCCCGGCCTCGACGGCGCGGTACCAGCTGTCCGTCGGCAGGTCGCCGACGTCACCCGAGGCGCAGACGATCAGCCACTTCTCTGCCCGGGTCATGGCGACATAGAGCAGCCGTCGCCGCTCGCGCTCTTCGGCATCGATCAGTCTCTGACGCGCTTCGACCAACGGTTCCGGTAGGCGATCCACGGTGGAGGCCCAGGCGAGCGTGCCGTCGACCGGCCAGAGCGAACCGCGAACCTGTGTCTTGCGCTCCGCCGTGTCCGGCAGGATCACGAGCGGCGCTTCGAGACCCTTTGCGCCGTGAACCGTCATGACCCTGATCCGGTCGCCCTGCGCGTCCATCTGGCGTTTGACCTCGACCTCCTCGGTCTCCATCCAGCCGAGGAAGCCGGTGAGGCTCGGGACCTCCGACCGCTCGTAGCCGAGAGCCTGCGACAGCAGCGCGTCGATCCCGTCTTCCGCCTCCGGTCCCAGCCGGGCGATGAGCCGCCGCCGGCCGTCGTGGCGTACCAGGATCCGCGAGAGAAGGTCGTAGGGCCGCAGGTAGTCGGCCTGGTTGAGCAGGTCGTCGAGGACGGCGCGCGTTTCCGGGTGCGCGACCGACTCCCGAAGCTCCTCCCAGAGATACCCCCGGCGGCCGTGCGCGAGGGTGAAGAGCTCCTGTTCGCTCCAGCCGAAGAGCGGCGATCTGAGGACCGAGGCGAGGGACAGGCTGTCCTCCGGCAAGGCCAGGAACCGCAGGAGCGCGGCCAGGTCCTTAACCGCGAGCTCTGCGCCGACCTTCAGGCGGTCGCGGCCGGCGATGGGCAGATCGAGCGCCTTGCAGGCGCGGATGATCTCGCCGAAGAGACGGGACCGGCGCTGCACGAGGATCAGGATGTCACCGGGACGCACCCGCCGTCGGACCAGGTCGTTCGGCGTCTCGTCTGGGATGGTATCGGTCGTTTCCGGCCGGATCAGGGCCTGAATCTCCTTCGCGATCCGCTCCGCGAGCCGGACGTCGTGGTGCCGCGGGCTCACCCGGTCGACCGGGACGTACCAGGGCTGGTCCGGCGCCGGATCCTCCTCCTTCTCGATGGGCGCCCAGAGGTCGATACGGCCGGGGAGGGCGGTCTTGAAGGCGCGGTGCGAGACCTCGCGCTCCAGCCCCTCCGCCAGTTCGCCGGTGAAGACCCGGTCGACGAGGCTCAGGATCGGTTCGGCGGAGCGGAAGGAGAACTCCAGCGGCAACTCCTGCAGGCGGTCACCGGTGCGGGAGACCTTCTCGGCGAAGAGCTGGCGCTTGGCCTCGAAGGCATCGGCGTCGGCCCCCTGGAAGGAATAGATCGACTGTTTGCGGTCGCCGACGACGAAGAGCGTCCGCTCGGTGTCCGAGCGAACGCCCGCGCCTGCGGTCATCTCGTCGGTCAGCCGCTCGATCACCTCCCACTGGCCCGGAGAGGTGTCCTGCGCCTCGTCCACGAGGATGTGGTCGATGCCGCCGTCCAGACGGAACAGCACCCATTGCGCCAGCGCCGCGTTGGAGAGGAGCCCGCGCGTGCGGTCGATGAGGTCGTCGAAGTCGAGCATCCCGCGCGAGAGCTTGCGGGCCTCGTAGGCGGTGACGAAGGCATGGCCGAATTCGTGGGCGAGCAGGGTGCGATCCGCCGCTTCCCGCGCGAGCAGGCGCGGGCGAAGGTCCGCGAGGAGGTCCATCAGCGCGTCGACGGCATCGGCGAGGTCGGGGTGGGCCTTGCGCGTCGCGGCGGTGGGGAACTTCCCCGCTTTGGAGCCGAAGGGCGTCTTGGCGCCCTTGCCGAAGAGCATCAGGCCGCAGAGCGCGTCGCAGGCCTCCAGATCGACCCTGTTCCGGCCCAGAATGGTGCGGAGCGTCGCGGAGGCCTTTTGATCGGAGGAGGAGCCGGCAGCGCAGGCGACGCAGAGATGATCCAGCAGATCGGCCAGGTCAGCGGGCAGCTCGGCGAGGAGATCGTCGATGCTCTCCCCCGGCCGGGCCCCGGTCGCCTCGGCAATGCGCACGGCGTCCGGCGGCGCGAGGAAGGCAGTCTTGCGACCCGTGACCTCCCTGAGAAAGACCGAGATGTCGGCCCCGGTGAAGACTCGGGCGAAGCGGTCCACGAGCCCGGGCATGCGCTCTGACAGGTCGTCCAGAACCTCCGCCCGCAGGAGATCGGCGGCGCGGTCCTCCATCTCGGTGAAGCGGGGCGATACGCCGGCCTCGAGGGGAAACCGGCGCAGGACCCCTGCGCAGAAGGCGTGGATCGTCTGGATCTTGAGTCCGCCGGGCGTCTCGATCGCCCTTGCAAAGAGCCGCCGGGCCTCGGCGAGGTCCTCGGGCTGCTCCGCGCCCAGCGACTCCAGCTCTTGCCGAAGATCGCCCGCCGGCATCATGGCCCAGGCGCCGAGGCGGCGGAACAGGCGGTTCTGCATCTCCGAGGCCGCGGCCTTGGTGAAGGTGAGGCAGAGGATGTTCTGCGGATCGACCCCTCGCAACAGCAGACGCGCCACGCGGTCGGTCAGCACGCGGGTCTTGCCGGACCCGGCGTTGGCCGAAAGCCAGGTGGAGCGGTCGGGATCGGCCGCATCGACCTGCCGCTGGCTGGCCTCGTCGCGCGGGCTCATTCCAGGTCCTCCGGGGCGTAATCGTCGGCGAGGTCCCATTCGCCGCGTCGGGCCAGGTGATCGTAGTCGCCCACGTCGTCTTCGCGGTAGGGCAGCGGGCTGGCGGAATAGCCCCGTTCGCGCGCCCGCCAGGCCTGCATCAGGGCCAGGAACTCCTCCCAGACCTGCTCGGGAGAGAGTTTCTCCAGAGGGGCGGGCACGACCTTGGGGCTCGATCCAAGCCCGATGAACTCCGCGAGCGCGGTCTCGGCCGGGCCGAGAGAGGCGAAGGCGCCGCGCCGCGTCATCGCGGCTTCGAGCAGCAGCTGCTTGTCGAACGCGAGTTGCTGTTTCTCGCTCGGTGGTGCGCCTGTCTTGTAGTCGTAGAGCGCGACCCGCCCGTCGGGCAGCCGGTCGATCCGGTCGGCCTTGCCGGTGACGATGAGGTCGAGCTCGGGGATGGGCAGCTTGGCGTCCTCTTCGAAGAACTCAGGCGTGGCCCTCTCGCGCCGGTCCGCCTCGCCCGTCAGGAAGCTTTCCGCGACCCGGGCCATCCGCGCCGCCCAGAGCCTGCGATGCGCGGGCCAGGGGCAGGCTTCAGCCAGCGCCTCTTCCGTGGCCTGCATCAGCGCCTCGAAGGCGCCCGGGTCTTCAGGCGCGGGGCCCTCGCGGACGAAGCGTTCGAGCGCTCCGTGCAGGATGATGCCCCGCAGAGGCGCATCTGGCTCGGGCACCAGCGGATCGAGCCGGTTCAGCCCGAGCACGCGGCGGGCGTAGACGGAATAGGGATCGCGGATCAGCCGCTGCACCTCGGTGACCGAGATGACCTTGGGGCGGGCCTCGACCGGCGGACGGGGCGAGGGGCGACGCGCGGGCGTTACCTCTTCAGTCGGAGCCGATAGAGCCTGTGCCTGCGCGATCCACATGTCGCCCCGGTTGCGCATCTCTTCCAACGCCCCGGGCCCGCCCGTCTCTTCGAGCCCGCCGAGCAGGTTCGTCAGACGGTTCAGCCAGCGCGAGGGCACCGTCTCGGCCTCGTCCGAGCGCTTCGCTCGAGTGATCCAGACCTCGCGGCCTGCGACCGCCTGCTGGTAGTCGTGCGCGGAGAGGCCGATGCGCCGCTCCGGCAGGGTCAGCCCGGCCTCGGCGCGCATCTTGCGGTTCAGCCAGGGATCGGGCGGCGGTGCTTCGGGCCATGTGCCGTCGTTCAGCCCGCCGAGGATCACGAGGTCGGCGCCCGTGACGCGCGCCTCCAGCGTGCCCCAGATCAGAACGCGCGGATCGCCCGCGTCGCGGTCCCTGACTTCTTCGCCCGAAAGCGCTCCGGTGAAGAGCGTCGCATAGTCCCTCGGTGGCATCGGCCCGGCTGCGCCGCCGTGCCGCGCGAGCGCCTGCGTCAGTTCGAGCGCCTTGCGCCCGGCAGCCTCGTCCCAGAGGGGATGGGTCTCGGCAGGTCCTGCCGACAGTGCCTCCGCCAGGGCCAGGTGCGCTGCGAGGTGCTCGGGAACCGTCCGGTCCGCCTCGGCGGGGCGCGAATCGAGTCGGGCGGCCAGCCACTCGGCCCACTCCGCCTGACCGGCCTTCGCCTTCTCGCGGTGGCCCCAGCCGCGGAGGGACTCGCCGTCGGGGTAGGCCGGGCCGTGACGGCGGAGGTGCAGTTCCAGCTCCCGGGTGTGGAGAAGGTGCAGGTTCCGGTCGGCGCCACCGTGGCAGAGCGGGTGCTTCAGCAGCGCGAGCAGGTCCGCCGCGGTCAGCCGCTCCGTCATGAGATCGAGCACTTGCCTCAGGAAGCGTCCCGGCGGGGAAAGAGCGAGCGGCTGACCCGCGCTGTCGTCGGGCCGGATGTCCCAACGGTCGAGCGCGGCGGCGACCTGGCGGGTCAGCATCCGGTCGGGGGTGACGAGCGCCGCGCGCCGCCCGTCCTCGACCGCCGCGCGCAGGCCGAGCGCGATGGTTTCCGCCTCGTCGCGGGGGGAGGGCGCTTCCACCAGCGTCAGGCCCCGGGTCGCCTCGGTGAGATCGCCAAGCTCTGGGCCCTCGACTTGCCAGGCATCGGTGACCGGCGCGGGCCGGAGGCTAAGAGAGACGAGCCTGTTCCGCCCCGGATGTGCCGGTTCAGCGTCCGTCCAGGGTTCAACGTCGCTCTTCGAGAGACCGAGCTGACGAAGAAGCTGGCGGAAGCGGAATTGGGGGTGATCCTCGGCATGAAGGGCCCGGTCCATCCCGTCCCAGACCCTCTGCGGGAGGTCGAAATCGAAGCCCGGCAGGACCAGCGCACCCTGTGGCAGGCGCGAGACCGCCTGCATGAAGACCGAGGTCGCGCCGCGCGAGGCGGTGGAGCCCGCGACGATCAGGGGATGCGCGGGCGAGCTTTCGGCCCAGAGCTCGGCGAGTGCCTCGGCCCGGGCGCGCTGACGGCCGCCGGGGCCGGGCGGGCCGGCCTCCATCACGCCTTCGATGATCCGCAGGAAGCGCAGGGCGGTCTGCCAGTGTTCCGACAACTCGGTTCCGTCCAGCGTGGCCACCGTTTCGGGCGAGACACCCTCGACCTCCATTTCGTCCATGAGTCCGGAGAGACTCTCGGCGAGGTCGTAGAGCGCAGCGCGCGGGGCAATCTCCGGCTCGGCATCGAGCAAGGCAGAGACCAGCCGCAGCACCTCGAAGCGCCGGGCCATCGGGTCGACGGGCGGCGGAGCGCCGGGAACGGGGTCCGAGGCGATGTCGGTCACGAGCCTCAGTAGCGGGAGCAGCTTTGCCGGGCCGGCATCCCAGACGTCGCGCAGGTGGCGGCGCATGCGTTGGGTGTTCACGAAGAGCTCGATCCGCGCGAAGTCCTCCGGCACGAGCCCGGCCGCGCGCAGCTCGAGTCCGCGCACGAGTTCCGCCCCGAAGTCCACTCCGGGCGGCAGGGCATAGACACGGGGACGGTCGGTGGCAGCGAAGATCACAGAAGCGTCTCCGCCAGTTCTATGCTCTCCGGTCGGCCCACGTCGCACCAGCGCCCGGGATAAAGCAGGCCGTAGGCCGTCCCCCGGGCGATTAACCGGTCCCAGGCGAGTCGGATCGAGAAGACCTCCTCCTCGATCTCGTCCACCACCTCGGGCCGAATGATCTGTGCACCGGTGTAGATCGGGCCGGGACCGTAGGTGATCCGGTTGTCCCCGTCGAAGACGAAGTCGCCCTTGCCGCCGTGACCGAGCGCCATGTCCCGCGGGACGCAGAGCAGGAGAGCCTCCATCCGGCCGCCGTCCCAAGCCTCGCGCAGCAGGTCGAAGGGGTTGGGCCCCGACCAGACGGCATCGGTGTTCATGGTGAAGACCGGCCCGTCGCCGAGGAGCGGCTTGGCCTTGCGCAGCCCACCGCCCGTTTCGAGAAGCAGGTCGCGCTCGTCCGAGATGGCGATGTCGCGGCCCGCGAGGTGCCGCTCCACCATCTCTGGCCGGTAGTGGGTGTTCACCACCTTTCTCGTTACGGCCGCGCCGAGGGTCAGGGCGTGGTCCAGCAGGGTCGTCCCGCCGACTTCGATCAACGGCTTCGGGCGGTCGTCCGTCAGCGGTCGCATTCGTGTTCCGAGACCGGCGGCGAAGAAGAGAGCGGCGCGGGGAGTTAGGCCCATTCCGGAGCCTCCGCGATCAGCGGCAGGACAAGCGGCCGAAGGCCGGCACAGGCGGGATGCTCGAGCCTCTGGTCAAGCAGGCGGCGCAGGCGAGGGAGGAAGGCGGCATAGCGCGTCTTGCCGTCCCGCCGGACGAGGCGGGCGAAGATACCCAGGATGCGCAGGTTACGCTGGACCGAGAGGACCGCGCGCTCTGCAGCGAGGCGACTGGGATCCGTCTCTGTCGCTGCGGAAAAGTGGGCCATGACGTGCCGGTCCGTTTCCGGTGAAACGTCGCGGCGCACGTCGTCGAGCAGGGACGCTAGGTCATAGGCCGGGGGCGCGAGCATGGCGTCCTGGAAGTCCAGAAGACCGAGGCGGTCGTGACCGGAGAGCTGCGGACGCCAGACGAGGTTCTCCGCGTGCAGGTCGCGGAGGGAGAGCACTTCCGGTGGCCTGGTATGGTCTCGGATCGCCTCGGCCATGGTCTCTTCGAGCCTCGCGCGCTGGGCATCCGAAACCGCGGCGCCCCACTCGAAGAGCGGGGCGAGCGCCGCGGTCGCCCGTTCCGGCGTGAGAGCTTCGAGGCCAGGGGGCGGGGCGTGGGCCTGCATCTCTGCGAGCAAGTCAGCCGTGAGGCCGTAGATCTCCGCCTCGTCGCCGGGGTGCGCATCGAGGTGACGGGCGGCCAGGGTCGGCCCGAGGTCCTCCAGCAGGAGCAGCCCTTGTGGAACGTCGGGCTCAATGACGTCCGGTGCCGAGAGGCCGATCCCCCGCAGGTGCGCACCGATGGCGATGAAAGGCCGCACGTCTTCGCCTGTGTCCGGCGGCGCATCCATGAGGATGCGGCTGCGGTCGCCATTCCGTAGGCGGAGGTAGCTTCGGCGCGAGGCATCGGCCGCGATGACCTCGCGCCGCCAGTCCGCGAGGCCCGCCCGGTCGAGGAAGGCAGCGATCTGCATCTCGCGATCCGTCATGCGAGGCCCTTCAACCGGTCGGACCAGTCCTCCGGGCCGTCGAGCGTCAGTCGATGCGCCTCGGCGTCCGCCTCGAAACTCAGAGTCAGCGCGGAGTCGGGTCTGATATCGGCGAGGCGGTCGGGCCATTCGACAAGGCAGATTGCCGTCGAGAAGGCGTCCTCCAAGCCCAGCTCAATCGCCTCGCCCGGACCGGTCAGCCGATAGAGATCGGCATGCCAGATCTCCGGTCCCTCAGTTTCGTAGGTCTGCACCAGGGTGAAGGTGGGGGAGGGCACATCTTCCTCGCGGCCCAAGCGAGCCCGGATCAGAGCGCGGGCGAAATGCGTCTTGCCTGCGCCGATCGACCCCTCAAGCAGCAGCACGTCACCCGGGCCGAGACGGGGTGCCAGCCGCGCGGCCAGCGCGTCCGTCGCCTCGGGCGTGGGCAGCAGGATCGGTCCGGCCAGGATGGGCATGGCCGCAGACTATGCGCTGCGCCGCGCGCCGCAAGCGCAAAGCCCGGGGCGCCCTCCTTCCCGTGGCGGGAGGGCTCACCCGGAGAGGGCCACGGGCCCGGTCGCATGGGGGACGGGTTGCGGACCGGCCGCGGCTGCCGGAGAGGAAAACCCGACCATCGTGGCGCCGGCAGGGAGCGGCTGGACCCGCACGGTCACCTGACGGCCGTCGTCCCGGCGCAATGCGGCGGTCCAGGGGCGGCGGTCCTCCGCCACCATCGCGCCGTTCCGGATATCGCGCCACACGTCGGTCGGGACACAGGCGATCTTCCAGCGTTCGAGCTCGTCTCTCAGGCGCAGGTCGCCGATCGGGACCCCGGCGCCCGCATCCGCCTCTTCCCGGTGGGGCCAGAAGCTGTCGTAGGCCCGGTTGGCGAGAGTCAGGACACCCGAGGGGCTGAAGACCGCGATCGCCTCGTCGAGGCTGTCGAGAATGGCGGTCGACGTATCGATCTGGGTTCGGAAACGCCGCGTCAGAGACATTTCGGCGGTGATGTCCTCGATCAGGAAGGCGATGGCGCCATCCGGGTGGGGCCGACCGGTGACCCTGTAGATTTGTCCGTCAGGCAGCGCCCAGGTCTCGCAGTAGCGGCCATTGGCCGCCTCCGACTCCAGCGCGACGATCTCCTCGCGCCAGCTGCGGTAGTCGCGCGGTTCGGGGAGCATCCGCTGCTCTCGCAGACGGTCGAGGAAGGCGTGAATCCGCGGCTGGGTCGCGAGAAAGTCGACCGGGAGCGCCGTGAGCTCCATGAGGGCCGGGTTGAACATGACCAGCCGGCGGTCACGGTCGAAGATGGCAAGGCCTGTGGCAAGGTCGGCAAAGGTCTTCGACAGGGTCTGAACGAATCCTCTCTGTGCCTCTTCAGCCTTCACGACAGCATCGGCATCGACCGCGAAATGGACGGTGCCGGCAGGGCGCCGCACGGTTGTGACGTCGTACCAATCGGCACGCTCACCCTCCGTCGCGGGTCCTGCCAACCGGCGGTGGAGACGTCCGGTCCCGGGATCGGGTGTGTCCAGCGCTCCGAAGATCCGGCCGGGAGGCCAACGCTCCGCCCCGTGGGAGTGATGGCGGTCGAGTTCGAGGTAGGCGCCGTTCGCCCAGGTGATCGCGCCGCTCTCGTCTTCGGACCAGATGAGCTGGGGCGCATCCTCCGCGATGGCGCGGAGCGTGTCGAGTTCCGCGTCGCGCGCCGCGCCGGTGCTCGGGCCCGTCACCGTGCCGTCGTCCTGGTGCAGGGTGAGGCGCACGAACCCATCCCAGTACTCGACCTCGAGCGAACTCGTGCGATCCTCGGCCACGAGCCTGGTCGCCCCGTCACTTTCGATGTCGTCGAGCACGGCGCGCAGCCTCGGGAAAGCCGGGGTGAGCATCCTCACGAGGTCTTCGCGGTCGGGCGGTGTCGCACCGTCCTCCAGCAGCCGGCGGGCCGTCGGCGTCGCGTCCTCCAGCCGGTCGCCGTCGAGCAGGAAGGTCATTGTCCCTTCCGCCTCGCGCAGAAGCTGGCGCGGTGTAGTCGGGGTCCGCCGGGCGAGAAGGACCGTCACGACCGCCAGGAGGCTGATCGCGACCGGCACGAGGGCTGCTGCGAGCGTCGATGTCATGGCGATCCCCCAATGCGTTTCTGCGGGGAGGGTCGCTCAGGCTAGTTAATGACCAGTTAAATTGGCGTCCGATACCTCAGGCGACGAAGGGCCGGTTCTCGCCCAGCGCTCCAGGGGAGGTGGAGGGCTCCAGCGCCGCCCGTGGCCAGACCACCCGCACGATGGCACCTCCGCGCGGCGCCCTGCCGCCGTTGGCGAAGGACAGTCGCGCGCCGGTGCGTTCCAGCAGGGTCTTGGCGATGAAGAGGCCGAGACCCATGCCCTCGTAACCGGGTCGTTGCGCGCGGTCGTCCCGGTCGCGCCGTCGGCTGACGAAGGGGTCGCCGATCCGGCCGATCAGCTGGGGCGGAAATCCCGCACCATCGTCCGAAATGCGGACGCGCATCTCGTCCGCCGACCAGCTCAGCGCGACCTGGACGTCGCTATCGGCGAAATCGACCGCATTCTGAATCAGGTTGCGCAAGCCGTGGATGACCTCGGGACGCCGCCAGATGAGCGGCTGCGCCTCGTCGGGGGCATCGGGCTCGGCGAGGATCTCGATCATCTTTCCGCGGTTCGAATGCGGCTCGGCGGCTTCGCTCACGACGGTCTCGAAGGGCGCACGTTTCAGGTGCAGGTCGTCCTTTCCGGCGCGTCCCATCGAGCGCAGAATATCCCGGCAGCGATCCGCCTGCTGCCGGATCAGTGCCGCATCCTCGGCCTGGTCCCCCTCCAGCTCTTCCATCAGTTCGGACGAGACGAGCTTGATCGTGGCGAGCGGCGTGCCGAGCTCGTGCGCGGCGGCGGCGACGACACCGCCCAGGTCGGTGAGCTTCTGCTCCCGGGCGAGAGCGAGTTGGGTCGCCAGCAGCGCCTCGCCCATGGTGTGCATCTCGTTCGTCACCTGGCGGGCGTAGACGGCCAGGAAGACGACGCCGATCACCAGCGCCAGCCAGAAGCCGAAGCCGAAGAGGTCCGGCAATTCCAGGATCTCTCCCGACGGTCTCCGGATGGGCAGGTAGAACTTCGTGAGCAGCGTGATGATGATCACTGCCACGAGGCCGAGGGCCAACGTGGAGCGCAGGTGAAGGACCGTCGCCGAGATCGTGACCGGGGCGAGCATCAGCAGGGCGAAGGGATTGTGCAGCCCGCCCGTCAGGTAGAGCAGCAGACCGAGCTGGAGGATGTCGAAGATCATCATCAACATGGCCTGCCGCTCGGTGAGGCGGCGGTTCTCGGGGAAGAGGAAGGTCGAGAAGAGATTCGCGATAACCGACGCGCCGATCGTCATCGCCGCGAGCCCGGTCTCCAGCCGCAGGCCGAAAGAATACACCGCGACGACGAGCGCGGTTGTCTGCCCCGCGATGGCGATCCAGCGCAGGACCACGAGCGTCCGCAGCCGGACCCAGTTGGACCGCTCCTGGTCCTGGAACATCTCGAACTCGGCGAGGTCCATGTGCGACGAAGACTCCGGTTGCAGCGCGGTGGATGGAGCGTATGTCCCGGTCCGACAGCGATCAATGGAGCGCGACGATGAAGACCGGTGTGATTGCCGCGGGTGCGGCGGCGGGCGTCATCGCCATCGTGGGCGGAACCTGGGCCTGGACGGTGATGCAGGGCGGCGAGCTGGCCGACTGCGTGCAGGGCCAGGTCGCCGGAGGCGATCTCGGCGGGCCCTTCACCCTCGTCAGCGAGACAGGCGAGACGGTGACGGACGAGGACGTCGTGACCGAACCGACGTTGCTCTATTTCGGCTACACGTTCTGCCCCGACGTCTGCCCGCTGGACAGCGCCCGCAACGCGCAGGCGCTCGATCTTCTTCAGGAGCAGGGCATCGACGCGAAGGCGGCCTTCGTCACCGTCGACCCGGCACGGGACACGGTCGAGGTCGTGGACCGATACACCGAGAACTTTCACGAGGACATGATCGGTCTCACCGGCTCGCCCGAGCAGGTCAAGGAAGCCGCCGATGCCTATCGCGTCTACTACCAGGCGCAGGAGGCCGAGGACGACTACTACCTCGTAGACCACACGGCCTTCACCTACCTCGTGATGCCGGAGGAGGGCTTCGTCACCTTCTTCCGCAGGGACGCGACACCCGAGGCCGTCGCCGAGTCCACTCAGTGCGTGGTCGAGACCCTGAATTGACCGCCCGGCCTCCTGAACCTACCTACGTCAATTAACCAGAGACGGAGGACATGACCGGTGGAGGTCAACGAAAGCGATTTGGGCGACGACAGGTCGCTGCTTCTTGTCGATGACGACGAGCCGTTCCTGAGGCGGCTCGCGAAGGCGATGGAGAAGCGCGGCTTCTCGGTCGAGACGGCGGATTCGGTCGCCGGCGGCAAGGCCATCGCCACGGCTCGCCCGCCAGCCTACGCCGTCATCGACCTGCGTCTAGAGGACGGCAACGGACTCGACGTCGTCGAGCTTCTGCGCGAGCGGCGGCCCGAGAGCCGGATCGTGGTGCTGACGGGCTACGGCGCCATCGCGACAGCTGTCGCCGCGGTGAAGATGGGCGCCACCGACTACCTCTCGAAACCCGCCGACGCGACGGACGTGACCAATGCGCTCCTCGCCCGCTCCGACGAGATGCCTCCGCCGCCCGAGAACCCGATGTCGGCCGACCGCGTCCGGTGGGAGCATATCCAGCGCGTCTACGAGCTCTGCGACCGTAACGTCTCGGAGACCGCCCGGCGCCTGAACATGCACCGCCGTACCCTGCAGCGCATCCTGGCCAAGCGGTCACCCCGCTAGCCCGCCGCGGCCTCCGAGCGCAGCCACCGCACGAAGGTGTCCCGCGCCGGCATCACCGTGCCGGGCCTCGTGATGATGTGGTACGCGATGCTGCTTTCCCGCTCGCTCTCGGTCATCAGGGCCGTCAGCCGCCCCTCGGCCACGTCGCTCGCGACGATGGGCATGGGCAGGATCGCGATGCCGATCCCCGCCTTCGCGGCCTCGAGCACCATCTGCGCGGTCTCGAAGGTGAGCACCTTCTCGTTGTCGAGATCGAGCCCGTTGGCGCGGGTCCAGAGCGTCTCCTCGCTCCGCAGACCGTCGATCAGGAAGGTCTCGCCCGCGAGCTCCCGGAGATTGCCGATCGCGCGCTTGCCGAAGCGTGACGGTGCGCCGAGGACGGTATGCGCCGCCCGGACCAGCGGCTCCTGGTCGACACCGGGCCATGGCCCGCGCCCGTAGCGGATCGCGAGATCGACCGCCTCGCTCCGCAGGTCGACCATCCTCGCCCCCGGGATGAGCTCAAGCTGTACCTCGGGATGGGCGGACCAGAACCGCGCGAGACGGGGCATCAGCCAGTTCGTCGCGAAGGAGGGCGTCAGAGCCACCCGGATGGCGCGGGTCGAGCCTCGGTCCATCAGGTCCTGAGAGGCCGTCGCGATCATCCCGAACCCGTCGGTGAGCGCCCGCGCCAGCGGCTGGCCCTCGGGCGTCACTGTCATCGCATTGCCGGTTCGCGACATGAGCGGCGTGGCGAAGTGATCTTCCAGCGCGCGGACGTGCTGCGCGACCGCGGCGTGGGTCACGTTCAGCTCGCGCGCGGCGGCGGAGAAACTGCCGAGCCGCGCCGCGGCCTCGAACGCGCGCAGCGCCGAGAGCGAGGGCAGGTCCCGCCAGTTCAAGTTGTTAACTCAGCTAACACCATGAAAGTCTTCCTGACTGGCGTACGAAGCGCAAGGCTCTTAATTCCGGGGCATCGAAGCACGAACCGGAGGTTTCTCGATGTTCGGCAGACTAAGGCTCCCGGTCCCAAATCCGTCATCGGCGGACGTTCGGTCCGTGCTTCGCTGATCTGGCCCCAGGCCACCCACCCCGTGCCCCGAGAAAGGAGCAGACCAATGTTCAATATCCTGTCCGACAGCTTCAACGTCGCGACCCGGACCGACGCCTCCCGCGAGGCCCTGCCGAAGCGCGCCCCGATCTCCGAGCGCAAGGCCGGCGAAACGGAAACGCGCCGCCGCCTGTGGTCGCTGCGCCGTGCAGGTTGGGTCTGAGCCACGCCCTATCGCGTGACTGACCCAGGCACTCCCGGCTCCGGCGACCGATGTCGCGCAGAGCCCGACGCAGAGGACGATAGTTGATCCCGCCGCGACCACCGCGGCGGGATTTTTCGTTCTAGGAGAGGCGGTTTTTCAGCGCCGCGAGGTAGGTGCCGACGAGCCGCTCGGCCGTCTCGGGATCCGAGGACTCCGCGTAGCATCGAAACTCCGGCGCGTTGCCGGAGGGCCGCAGGTGCACGATGTCCCCGCCCTCGAAGCTCACCCTCAGCCCGTCGGTGGTGTCCGTGCCCGACTCTGGCGGCATGCCCTCGAAGAAGGCCGCGCGTGTCGCGGCGTTCGTCGTCATGTCCCGGAGGAACGCCTGGGAGTCCTCGGATTCGATACCGGTGATGCGATCCGCGGCGGTGAAGCGTCGTGGCAAGGTGGCGACGAGCTCCGATAGGCTCCGGCCCTCGGCCTTCGCGCGAGCGAGCGGTGCAAGGATCGGCAACAGGCTGTCGCGCGTCATGAGCGGGGCCAGTGGTCCGGCCGGGCCCTTGGCACAGAACCCGAGCAGGAAGCCGCCGTTGGCCTCGTAGCCGACGACCTCGGTGCCGGCCCCTTCCGCCGCAACCCGCTCCATCTCCGCGATGACATGCGGCGAGCCGATCTTAGTCCGGTGCACCGCGCCGAATCCCATCGCCTCGACGCAGGTATTGGAGGAGACCGGCGTACAGATCGCCTGCGCGCCGAGAAACCCGGCGGTCAGCGGGCCAAGCACGTCGCCCGGGACGATCCGACCGGTTTCGTCCGTGACCATCGGACGATCCGCGTCACCGTCGGTGGAGACCAGGGCGTCGAGCCCGTGATCCAGGCACCATCCCTGGAGCATCGCCCGGGTGTCGGCGTCGACGGCCTCTGTATCCACCGGGACGAAGCTGTCCGACCGTGCGAGCGGTACGGTCTCGGCCCCGAGCTGGCGCAGGGTCATCGTGAGGATGTCCCGCGCGGCAGAGCTGTGCTCGTAGACGCCGATCCGGAGACCAGTGAGCGCGGCCGAGCCGAACGCGGCCTCGTACCTCCGCACATAGGCCTCGGTGGCGGAGCCATCGTCACTCACCGGGGCATCTGCAGAACCGGGCCGGCGACCGAGCGCGCCCAGGATCCGCTCCTCGTCGGACTTGGCGATCTCGCCCTCGGGCACGTAGAATTTCAGACCGTTGCGGTCGGCCGGGATGTGGCTCCCGGTCACCATCACCGCGCCGCTCCCGTCCGACATCGCGGCAAGGGCCAGCGCGGGCGTCGGCAGCATCCCCGCGCGCACCACGGGCAGCCCCTCCGCGTTCAAAGCGGAGATCACCGCCTCGGCGATCCGCGGGGATGACGGACGCAGGTCCCATCCGACCCAGACCCGGTTCCCCGTGTCGCAGGCCGTGGCAAAGGCCCGGGCGTAGTCGGCGACCAGTTCGTCCGTCAGTTCCGTAACGAGGCCGCGCAGGCCGCTCGTGCCGAACTTGGGCGGCATGACTTCAGCCTCTCGCGTAGACGTCTTCGTAGCGGATGATGTCGTCTTCACCGAGGTAGGCGCCGGTCTGGACCTCGATCAGGACCATGGGCACCTTGCCGGGGTTTTCCATCCGGTGGCGGGCGCCGAGCGGGATGTAGACGGACTCGTTTTCGGTCACGAGCGTGACCTTCTCGTCGACGGTCACCCGTGCGGTGCCGGAGACCACGATCCAGTGTTCGGACCGGTGCACATGGCTCTGCAGCGAGAGCGCGGCGCCGGGGTGGACGTGGATCCGCTTCACCTGGAAGCGCGAGGAGAGGATCAGCGTCTCGTACCAGCCCCAGGGCCGGTAGTCGCGCGGCAGCTGCACCGCCTGGCTCGCGCCTTTTTCCTTGAGCAGCGTCACCGCCTGCTTCACGTTCTGGCTGTCGGACATGTCGGCGACCATGACCGCGTCCTTCATTGCCACGGCGACCACGTTCTCCAGCCCGATGCCGACGATCTCGATGCCCGGATCCTCCGACCGCAGGAGCGTGCCCTTGCAGTTGAGCGCGGTGGCGTTGTCCGAGAGCCCGTTGCCGAGCGCGTCCTTCTCGGTCTCCTTCCAGACCGCCTCCCATGAGCCAAGGTCGCTCCAGTGGCCGTCGTAGGGGACGACCGAGACGTTCCGGGCCTTCTCCATCACCGCGTAGTCGATCGAATCCTCGGGCACCTCGGCCCAGAGAGCCTCGTCAATGCGGGTGAAGTTGAGGTCCTTGCGCGCGGCCTGCAGCGCGGCCTGCACGCTGTCGTGGATCGTGGGCGCATGGGTCTTGAATGCCTCGACCAGCGTTCCGGCGCTGGCGAGGAAGATGCCGGCGTTCCAGAGATTGTCCGGATCGGAGAGCAGCTCCGCCGCCCGCGCCGCATCGGGCTTCTCGATGAAGCGGGTCAGAGCCTGCACGCCCTCGTGGGTCGTCTCGCCCGCCTCGAGCCAGCCGTAACCCGTCTCCGGCCGGTCGGGCCGGATGCCGAAGGTCACGATCCGCCCCTCCCGCGCGGCGGCGCTCCCCCGCACGATCGCCTCGCGGAAGCTCCCGGGCGCCTCCATCGCGTGGTCAGAAGGCCCGATCAGGATCAGGGCCTCGGGATCCTGCTGCGCGACGTGCAGGGCCGCGACCACCGCGGCGGCGGCGGTATTGCGGCCTTCGGGCTCGATCAGCACGTCGGCGGGGCGCATCCCGATGTCGTCGAGCTGTTCCAGCACGATGAACCGGAAGCTGTCCGAGGTAACCACCAGCGGCGCCGCGAAGTCGGCGCCGGAGTAGCGCCGGGCGGAGGCCTGGAACAGGCTCTCATCGCCGGTCAGGTCGGCGAACTGCTTGGGGTAGCTCTTGCGAGACAGCGGCCAGAGCCGCGTTCCGGAGCCGCCGCAGAGAAGGACGGGAACGATCATGGGCAACTCATCGGTTCTGTGTCTTCTGGCTGTCAGGAAATCGACCGGATGGACTTGCCCTCGGGATCTCGGTCCAGCGTCTGGGCGATGTCCCGGGTCCAGGCCGACAGGGCGGGAACGCGGCTGCGGTCGATGCGGTGGGCGTAGCGTTTCGCGACTTCGACGACCTCCTCGAGCAGGCCCTCCTCAAGCGTGGTGGGCTCCAGCCCAAGCGCGAGGAACTGCTCGTTCCTGACGACGAGGTCGTTCTCCGCCGCCTCCTTGCGCGGGTTCGGAACATAGGCCACGCGGGAGCCGGTCAGCCGTCCGATGAGCTCGGCGAGGTCCCGGACGCGGTGAGTCTCGGTCATCTGGTTGAAGATCCGCACTCGGTCGCCCCGCTTCGGCGCGTCACCCAGCGCCAGCTCGATGCAGCGCACCGAGTCCTGGATGTGGATGAAGGCCCGGGTCTGTCCGCCGGTGCCGTGCACCGTCAGCGGGTAGTCGATCGCGGCCTGGATCAGGAAGCGGTTGAGCACCGTGCCGTAGTCGCCGTCGTAGTCGAAGCGGTTGATGAGCTGTTCGTGCCTGCGGGTCTGCTCGGTATGCGTGCCCCAGACGATGCCCTGGTGCAGGTCGGTGATCCGGAGCCCGTCGTTCTGGGCGTAGAACTGGAACATGATCTGATCGAGGCTCTTGGTCATGTGATAGACCGAGCCCGGACGCGTCGGGTAGAGGATCTCCTGCTCTTTCTTGCCCTCCGGCGTGTCGATCTCGATGTCGAGATAGCCCTCGGGAATCGGCGCGCCGACGCTCGAATATCCGTAGACCCCCATCGTGCCCAGGTGGACGAGGTGCGCGTCGATGCCGGTTTCCACCAGCGCGGCCAGCAGGTTGTGCGTGGCGCTGATGTTGTTGTCGACCGTGTAGGTCTTGTGGCGGTCGGTCTTCATCGAATAGGGTGCGGCGCGCTGCTCGGCGAAGTGGATCACCGCGTCCGGGCGATGCTCGGCCAGCCAGCTCTTGAGGCGCTCGTGCTCCTTCGCGAGATCGAGCAGGTGGAAGTGGATCCGCTTTCCCGTGAGCTCGTGCCAGATGCGGCACCGTTCCTGGATCGAATCCATGGGCGTCAGCGACTGCACACCGAGCTCGGTGTCGATCCACCGACGCGACAGGTTGTCGATGATGTGAACCTCGTGTCCGGCGTCGGACAGATGCAGGGTGGTCGGCCAACCGACGAAGCCGTCCCCGCCCAGAACCGCGATCTTCATGGCCAACTCCCTGCCTTCTGACGCCGCTCTCCTAGCACGGTGCCGCGAGCATCAGAACCCCGCAAGACAGGCCGGTTCCGCGATTCGTCGCCGCTCACGGGCGAGTTGTCCCGGATCGTTACGGGGCCGGCGATCTCCGGCTCGGATCCGTGCCGGCCGGAGGAGACCGTTGATCCCGGTGGAGGCTGTGACACAATATCTGCCAGAATTTCCACGTCGTGGTTTCTTATCGGGCGCGACCGGGATAAGCCTGTAACCAAGGAAGAGGCCGGGGAGTTGTCCATGCATCTGCGGATCGTGCTGCTGATGGCGGTCGCGGTTGTCCTGTCTGCCTGTGACGCGCTTCCGCGCGGCGCGGGCCTGCAGCGCGAAGTCCTGGCCGCCCAGACCGAGGAAAACGGCGTGGCGAACTTCGCCGTCGAGCCCGTGACCCGTGAAAACCTGCCGCTCTTCGATTCCTGGCCGGTGACCGACGGCCGGAACCTGTCCTGGATCGAGCGGGTCGATCAGCCCAACAACCGCATCATCGCACCGGGCGACACCCTGGCGGTCACCATCTGGTCGACCGAGGACAACGGCCTGCTGACCGCGCCTGGACAGCGCTTCGTCACGCTGCCCGAGATGCGCGTCTCCTCATCCGGCCGGATCTTCCTGCCCTACATCGGCTCGGTCCGGGTCGAGGGGATGGCCCCCGAGACGGCCCGCTCCCGGATCGAGGAGCAGTATCTCGTCGTCACGCCCTCCGCTCAGGTCCAGCTCGAGATGCAGGAGGGCAATCAGAACACGGTCAACCTCGTCTCCGGCGTCCGCAGCCCCGGCACCTATCCTCTGCCCGACCGCGACTTCACGATCATGGGCCTGCTCTCACTTGGCGGCGGCGTGCCCGACAACCTCCGCAACCCGCAGATCCGGCTGCAGCGCGGTGGCCAGCTCTATGGCACCTCGGTCGACCGGCTGCTGGAGAGCCCCGGCCTCGACACGACGCTGCGCGGCGGGGACAAGGTCTTCGTCGAACAGGGAGAGGACTATTTCCTGTCCCTCGGCGCGGCGCGAACAGAATCGATCCACTACTTCCCGCAGGAAGACGTGACCGCGATACAGGCGCTCTCGATCATCGGCGGCGTCGACAGCAACCGGGCCGACGCGCAGGGCATCCTGATCCTGCGGAAGTATCCCGCCTCCGCCGTGCGCGCGGATCGTACCGGTCCGCAGCACGAGAGGACGATCTTCACCATCGACCTCACCTCTGCGGACGGCCTGTTCTCGGCCGGCGAATTCCATCTGCAGTCCGGCGATCTGGTCTACGTGACCGAGAGCCCGCTGACGACCGCCAACGCGATCATCGGTGTCGCCGGGGCGGCGCTGGGGCTTGGCCGGACGGTGGACGCGCTCGCCAACTGATCGGAGACTGTTGCGCCGCGGAACTCGCGGCGCACGGTCGTGCAGGACGGCATTAACCACACAGGGACATGCTCCGGGCCTCTTTATCCGTGGAGTCCGCATGTCCGACAGATCCGCCCGCCTCGACCTTCCGTTCCTGCTGCCCTCGCAGGCGCAGAAGCATGTCACCGTCAACGACGCTTTCGAGACGCTCGACACACTCGTCCAGCTCACGGTCGAGGCCATCGGCAGTACAACGCCACCCTCGGATCCCGAGCCGGGCGAGGTGCATACCCTCGGTGACGGCGCCACCGGCGACTGGGCGGGACACGATGGCGATCTCGCCGCCTGGACCGGCACCGGCTGGGTCTTCCGAACCCCTCGCCCCGGGTGGCGAGCCTGGGACCTGGCCACCTCCGAGCTGCGCATCTGGTCGGGCACCGGGTGGGTCCTCCCGGACGGCCGGACGCAGAACCTCGCCCATCTTGGCGTTAACGCCACCGCCGATGCGACGAACCGGCTCTCCGTCGCAGCGCCCGCGAGTCTCTTCAGCCACGAAGGTGCGGGCCACCGGATCAAGGTCAACAAGGCGTCTGAAGCCGAGACCGCCTCTCTGCTTTTCCAGTCGGCCTGGTCGGGACGGGCCGAGATTGGCCTCGCGGGCGACGACACGCTTTCCGTCAAGGTCTCCGCAGACGGCGCGTCCTGGACCACCGCCATCACGATCGATCCGGAGTCCGGGGCGTTGCGGCCCGCCGTGCATGCCGCCGCTGCCCTGCCGAACGCGGCGCTTGTCGGAGAGGGTGCCTTCATCCACGTCACCGGCGAGGGCCCCGCCTGGAGCGACGGCACCGGGTGGCGGCGTCTCTCGGACGGGCAGCCCGTGGGCACGGCGGTTTGACAGCACACCGGTATTGTGGCCTTCACCGCCAGACGAGAGCGGAAGGCGAGCGCATCGATGACGCAGAACCAGGGCCGGGTCGCCGCGGTGGTTGTGACCTACAACCGGCTGGACAAGCTGAAGGTGACGGTGGACCGGCTCTTGGAGAGCCCTGCGGAGCACCTGTCGCACCTCATAGTCGTCGACAACGCCTCGACCGACGGCACCGCCGACTGGCTCTCGGGGCTCGCCGACCCGCGCGTCGAGATCCTGACCCTGCCCGAGAACCTCGGGGGAGCCGGCGGCTTCGAGGCGGGCATGCGCCACGCGACGGAGACGTACGACCCCGAATGGATCGTGGTGATGGACGACGACGCGCGCCCCGAGCCCGGCACGCTCACCCGGTTCCACGCCCGGGACCGGACCGGCTACGACGCCTGGGCGGCGGCGGTCTGGTATCCGGCCGAGACCTACCCCGAGGGACGTTTCTGCGAGATGAACCGTCCCTGGGTGAACCCCTTCTGGCACGGCGACTCCTTCTGGAAGACTATGCTCCGCGGCCGTGACGGCTTTCACATCGACCCGGCACACTACCGGGCGGAGGAGCCCCTGCCGATCGACGGCGGCTCCTTCGTCGGCTTCTTCTTCTCCCGCCGCGCGGTCCAGCTGGCGGGATATCCCGACGCCAGACTCTTCATCTACGGCGACGACGTGCTCTACACGCTCGGTCTCAGCGCCGCGGGCGGTACGACGGCCTTTGATCCCGAACTGCGGTGGGAGCATGACTGTGGGACCTATGCCGACGACAAGGCCCGTGTCTTTTCGCCGGCCTGGAAGATCTACTACGCCCACCGCAACAGCCTGATGTTCTATCGCGCCGCCTCGGGCCGCGCCTTTCCGCTGGTGCTGCCGGTGATCCTCGCGAAGTGGGCACTCTCCACCCGACGCTACCGCGGCCAGCGGATGCGCTTCCTGCGCCTGATGACGCGGGGGGTGTCCCACGGCCTGCGGGGCCGGCTCGACGCCACGCACCGGCAGGTCATGGACTGGGCCCGCTGAGACGGCCCTGACCCCGGTCCACTGGGTTTTAGAGATTTGTCCCCGGCCTGCCCCAATCGCCGCCGGATCCCCGCCCCGCACCACCCTCAAGGGCATCCCCGGTTCACACGGGGGCGGACATGGCGGAGATCATCGGGCGGGGCTTTCTGACGACCGGAAAGAGCCACTTCGACTACAACATCGAGGACCTGCTCCTCACCGAGATCGGAGGTACGCCGCTCCTTCTCGCCAGTTCCGGGCGGTTCGGTGGGCTGGTGAGCTACCGAATCGACTCGAAGGGCGGTCTCACCCAGGTCGATGCGGAGCGCTACGCCGACTCCTATGACCTTGGCATCGCGCCCGAGCTCATGTCGCTCGAGCCTATCGGTAAGCCACGGGTCCTCGTCGGTGCGACCAGCTGGGGCGACTACCGCACCTGGAGCATCCGGTCCGACGGGACCATCGGCAGCCGCGGTGCCCTCGACGCGAGTGTCGAGGCTCCGGCGAGGCCGGCGGGAAGCGTGCTGACGGCCGATGGCCACATGCTCACGACCGCGCTGGGCGGATCCGGTCTCACGGTATTCAGATCGGTCTACAGCACTGCCTCCGACGCCCTCCGGATCGGCGGGTCCGACGGACGGCTGGACCAGATCTCGTCGCTTGCCACCGCAGAGGTTGGCGGTCGCACGGTCTACCTCGCCGCGAGCGGGCGGCACGACGGTCTGACCGCGGTGATGGAGCAGGGCGGCCGGCTCGCAGTGACCGGCGGCATCGACGCGCGGGACGGCATCGCCATCCTCGAGCCCACGGGAGTCGCGGTCACCGAGGTCCTGGGCCGCAGCTACGCCGTTCTTTCCTCCTCGCGCACGGCAGGGGCGCTCACCGTGATGGAAATCACCTCGGACGGAGAGCTGATCCCGCGCGACCATGTCACGGATACGCTCGAGACCCGTTTCATGCGTGCACAGAGCCTGGATGCCATCGAGATCGGCGGGCGCAGCTACCTCGCGGTCAGTGGCGGCGACAGCGGGCTCAGCCTCTTCGCGGTCCTCCCGGGCGGGCGGCTGCACCATCTCGACTCCATCGCCGACAGCGCGAGCCAGAGGCTCGGCGGCGGCATCACCGCGCTGACCCTCGGCAAGTCCGGGGGCGATCTGCAGATCTATGCCGCCGCGAGCAGCGAAGGCGGTGTGAACCGGCTCGAATGGCAGCCCGGTGCGATCGGTGTGCAGCGCAAGGTCGGCAGCGGTGGCGGCACGTTGGAGGGCGGCAGCCGGGGCGACATCCTCGTGGGCGGTGCGGGCAAGGACCATCTCAAGGGGTTCGGCGGGAACGACATCCTCGTCGACAGCGCAGGGAGCGATACTCTGGAAGGCGGATCGGGGTCCGACGTCTTCGTCATGGTCGATGACCGGGGCGCGACCGACTGGATACGCGGCTTCGACCCGGCGCGGGACCGGCTCGATCTGTCCGGCGTCCCGCTTTTCTACGACCCGAAGTCGCTCGAGGTCGACCCCACCGCCTCCGGCGCCGTGGTCACCTGGTACGGGGAACGGCTGATCGTCAGCTCTCACAACGGCGACCCGCTCACTGCCTCGCAGGTGCGGGGCGCGGTCCTGCGCGACCAGCCGCACCGCAGCCTGCCCGCACCGGCACGCGACGTCATCGGAACCGAGGGGTCCGACAGTCTGCAGGGCGGATGGGGCGGGGATATGCTGAGCGGCGGTGGAGGGAATGACACGCTCTTCGGCGGTTCGGGCCGGGATAGTCTCTTTGGCGGAAGCGGCGACGACCTCCTTCAGGGCGGAGACGACGCAGACGAGATGGACGGCGGCGCGGGCACGGATCTCCTCAGGGGAGGTTCCGGAAACGACAGTCTCTCCGGGGGCGACGGCTCCGATCGGCTGGAGGGCGACGCCGGGCGGGACCGGCTCTATGGCCGGTCCGGCGACGACAGCCTTGCGGGCGGCACCGGGCGGGATCGCCTCCTCGGCGGTCTGGATGGCGACCGGCTCTCGGGCGGTGGGGACGACGACCTGCTCTGGGGCGAGTCCGGGGCCGACACGCTTTGGGGCGACGAGGGGTCCGACCGTCTCTACGGAGGAACCTGGGACGACGACCTGAGCGGCGGCCACGGCATCGACTGGCTCCATGGCGAGGCAGGGTCCGACCGACTTGCGGGCGGAGACCACGGCGACAGCCTCTACGGCGGGGGAGAGGACGACGTGATTGCGGGCGAGGGGGGAGACGACCTCCTTCTCGGGGGGACGGGCGCCGACCGCCTGTCGGGCGGTGGCGGCAACGACCGCCTGCGCGGTGAGGACGGCGCGGACGATTTGCGCGGCGGCCGCGGGGCCGACCACATGCTCGGCGGTGCCGACGACGACCTTCTCTACGGGGAACACGGTAACGACACGATCTACGGCGAGGGGGGAGATGACCAGGCCCGCGGCGGCAGCGGGGCCGAGCGGATCTACGGCGGGGCCGGGTCCGACCGCCTCAACGGTGACGACGGGGGGGACCTGATCTTCGGTGACGGCGGCAACGACATCCTCGATGGCGGCCGCCACAACGACAAGCTCTACGGCGGGCCCGGCGATGATGGCTTCTACGGCGGAACCGGCCACGACCGGATCGTCGGCGACGACGGCAGCGACAGGCTCTACGGCGGCGGCGGTGACGACGTCCTTCTCGGCGAGGCGGATCGAGACTGGATCTGGGGCGCTGGGGGCGACGATGTCATCTACGGCGGAGCGGGTGACGATATCGTCTACGCGGGATCGGGCGAGGATGTCGTCTATCTCGGAGCGGGCTCCGATATCTTCGGGCCTGGCAGCGTCCTGCCCGACGCGGACCGGGTCCACGGCGAGGACGGCGACGACCGCCTGCGCTCCTCGCCCGGCGGCGGGTATTTCACCGGCGCGGAGGGCGCGGACACCTTCTTCGGCGGCGACGGGAGGGACTACATCGACGGCGGCAGCGGCGACGACCGTCTTCGCGGCGGCGCCGGCCCCGATACCTTCGTCTTTCGGCCGTTCAGCGGCGCGGACGTGATCGAGGGCCTCCAGCCCGGGCACGACCGGCTCGTCTTCGAGGACGTCGCGCGGGAGGACATGACGATCAAGGACCATGCCGAGGGCACGCTGCTGGACTGGGGCACCGGGAGCGTGATGCTGGAGGGCATCGAGACCGCGCGCGTGACGATGGACGATCTGGATTTCTGATCCGCGGCGTGGGACAGAGCCCCCGAGCCTACAGGGGGACCGGAATGGACATACTTCTGGTGGGCGCCGGTCTCTCCGGCGCCGTCATCGGTCGGGCGCTCGCCGAGGCGGGCCATCACTGCACCGTCATCGACTCGCGGAGCCATCTCGGCGGCAATTGCCACATGGTGCGCGACGAGGAGACGGGCGTGAACGTCCACGTCTACGGTCCGCACATCTTCCATACCGACCACGCTGAGGTCTGGGGCTACGTCAACCGGTTCGAGACCTTCCAACCCTACAAGAACCGGGTGAAGACCACGGCGCAGGGACAGGTCTTCTCGCTGCCGATCAACCTGCACACGATCAACCAGTTCTACGGCAAGACCATGCGCCCGGACGAGGCGCGCGCCTTCATCGAGTCCCAGGCCGATACCTCGATCACCGATCCCCAGACCTTCGAGGAACAGGCCCTGCGGTTCGTCGGTCCCGATCTCTACGAGGCCTTTTTCAAGGGCTATACCGAGAAGCAGTGGGGCTGCTCGCCCACCGAACTCCCCGCCAGCATCCTCAAGCGCCTGCCGGTGCGATTCAACTACGACGACAACTACTTCTTCCACCGCTTCCAGGGCATGCCCGAGCGTGGCTACACCGCGATGATCGCCGACATCCTCGACCACCCCGGCATCGACCTTCACCTGGAGACGCCCTTCACCCCCGAGATGGCGGGACGGTACGGCCACGTCTTCTGGTCCGGTCCGCTCGACGGGTTCTTCGGCTACGAGTTGGGCCGCCTCGGCTACCGGACGCTCGACTTCGAACGCTTCACCGCCACCGGCGACTGGCAGGGCTGCGCGGTGATGAACTACGGCGACCGCGACGTGCCCTACACGCGGATCACCGAGCACAAGCACTTCAGCCCGTGGGAAAGCCACGAGGGCTCCGTGCTCTACCGCGAGTATTCCCGCGCCTGCGGACCCGAGGATATTCCCTACTACCCGATCCGGCTGGTGGAGGAGAAAGCCCTGCTGGCGGACTACGTCGCCCGGGCAGAGCGCGAGGAGGGCGTCACCTTCGTCGGCCGCCTCGGCACCTATCGCTACCTCGACATGGACGTGACGATCCGCGAGAGCCTCGACACCGCGGCCGCCTTCCTGGGCCGCGACGCGAACCAGCCGATGCCGAGCTTCGTGAAGGCCCCGCTCTAGCGGTCCGGCACCACGGTCCCACCGTTCCTTAAGGATTGCCGTGCATTCCCGCCATCGGCGGGTTTGCCACGCTTCCTGTCCAAGTTGCGGCAGCCTTCTGGAAAGAGACCGGGATGACCGGTATCACCTCGTGACGGCAAAACCGGAAAGTACATGAGCGCGAGCGCGATCCTTTACCGTTTCGTCACGTCCCTGGACCGGACCAGCAAGCGCGTGCTCCTCATGCTCGTGGATCTCGTGCAGATCCCGCTCGCCCTGCTCTTCGGTCTGCTGGTCGACTACGGCCAGCTGGAGGACGAGGCGCTCGCGGCGGGACCGGGGCAGATCGTGGCCTTCGCGGCCCTGTTGGTCGTCTGCGGCGCTGTCTTCTCTCTTCTCCTCGACCTGCACCGCATCCAGCTCAAGGCCTACGAGCAGCAGGCGGTCATGCGGACCGGCGCCTTCGCGCTGCTGACCGGTATCGCCGGTTTCCTTATCCAGCCGATGTTCTTCTCCGAGGTGCTGTCGGCGACAACCATGGTCATCTTCACCATGAGCCTCGCCATGCTCTCGGTCGTGACCCGCCTCGTCGCGCGCGACATTCTCCTCGGCATCTACCGCCACGGCGGCAAGCGGCGGCGCGTCCTGATCTACGGCGCCGGGCAGACGGGCGTGCAGCTGGCGAACGCGCTCAGGACGGACGCCGCGCTGGAGCCGGCCGGGTTCGTCGACGACAACTCGACCCTGCAGAAGCTCATGGTCGCCGGGCTTCCGGTCCATTCGCCTGTCCGTCTGGAGGAACTGGTCGAAGAGCTGAACATCCACCGGGTCGTCATCGCGATGCCGTCGCTCTCACGCCCGAAGCTCGCGCAACTCGCCCGCCGGCTGCAGAACCTCCCCTGCGAAGTCCGGACGATCCCCTCGTTCTCGGCGCTCACCGGCGACGACGGAGAGATCCAGGACAGGATGCAGTCCCTCGATCCGGTAAGCTTCCTCGGCCGCAAGGGTCTGGAACAGGACATGGAGGGGGTGACCGAGCTCTATCGCGGCAAGTCCGTGATGGTGACCGGCGCCGGGGGCTCGATCGGGTCCGAGCTTTGCCGCCAGGTCCTGTCCTGCCGGCCGACCCGTCTTGTTCTCTTCGAACTGTCCGAGCTCGCCCTCTACCAGATCGAGCGCGAGCTGTCGGAGCTTCAGGGCCGCCGACGTGTCGAGGTCGTGGCGGTTCTCGGCTCGGTCACGGACCAGGCCTGCGTCACCCGCGTGATGCGCGAGCACGAGGTCGAGATCGTCCTGCACGCCGCCGCCTACAAGCACGTCCCGATGGTCGAGAGCAATCCGCTCGCCGGCCTGTCGAACAACGTTCTCGGGACCCGCATCCTCGCCGAAGCGGCCGAGGCCCAGGGCGTCAGCCACTTCGTCCTGATTTCCACCGACAAGGCGGTGCGTCCGACGAACATCATGGGCGCAGCCAAGCGGCTGGCCGAACTGATGGTGCAGGATCTCGCCACGCGCTCCGCCCGGACCCGGTTCTCCATGGTCCGGTTCGGCAACGTTCTGGGCTCCTCCGGCTCCGTCATCCCGCTCTTCGAAGAGCAGATCAGCCGCGGTGGTCCGGTCACCGTTACGCACCGCGACGTGACGCGATACTTCATGACCATCGGCGAAGCGGTGCGTCTGGTCCTGACCGCGGGCAGCTTCACCGAGGGGGGCGATGTCTTCGTGCTCGACATGGGCCGGCCCATCCGGATCATGCAGCTTGCCCATGACATGATCGAGGCTGCCGGCTACTCGGTTCGGGATGCCGACAATCCCGATGGCGACATCGAGATCCAGATCACCGGCCTCCGTCCCGGCGAAAAGCTGCACGAGGAACTGCTGATCGGGTCGCAGCTCCTCGGCACGCATCATCCCAAGATCCTGCGCGCGCTCGAGGGGCACCTCAGCGAGATCGAGGTGGCGACTGCCCTCAAGGCGCTGCGCACCGCCATCGCAGAGGGCGATGACGAGGGGGCGCGCGCCGCGGTCCGGCGCTGGGTCGACGGCTATTCCCCCTACGAAGAGGCGGACGAGGCCGGGACCAGCGCCTGACCTAGGGCCTCAGAGCTTCAGCAGGTCCTTGGCGTTGCCCGAGGCGATCTTGGCCTTCTCCGCCTCGTCCATCGGGTAGGCCTTGAGCCAGTCCACACCGGGTTTGGAGCCGACGTAGGGATAGTCCACCGCGAAGAGGATGCGGTCCGGGCCCAGCTCGTCGAGGCAGCAGCGCAGGGCGCTGTCGGAGAAGAAGCCGCTCGTCGTCACCCAGAAGTTCCGGCGGAAGACCTCGGCGAAGTTCACCGGCCGGTTGCCGTCGCGGGAAAAGGCCTCGTCCATCCGGACCAGCAGGTAGGGGATCGCCTCGCCGAGGTGGCCCAGGACGATCTTGAGGTTCGGGTGCTCATCGAAGATCCCGCTCAGGATCAGCCGGACCGCCTGCGTGCCCGCCTCTACGCCGAAACCCCACCCGGCACGCGTCATCGCGTGATGGGTCTGGTCGAAAGGCGCGTAGTAGCGCTCGGTCACCGTCTTGTCGGGCAGGCTGGGGTGGATGTAGATCGGCACGTCCAGCGCCTCGGCCCGGGCGAAGATCGGACGGTAGCGCTCGGCATCGAGAAATTCGCCGTGGTTCAGGCCATGGACCATGGCCCCCTTCAGGCCCTTCTCCTCCACCGCGCGGGTGAGTTCGTCGGCCGCGGCCTCGGGCAGGTTCGTGGGCAGCATGGCAAAGCCGTCGAACCGGTCGGGCGCCTGGGCGATGACATCGGCCAGCGCGTCGTTCACGTTGCGACAGGCTTCTTCGGCCACGTCATCGGCCAGCCGCTGACTGCCGGGGGACTGGTGCGAGAGCACCTGTTTCGTGACCCCGGCCGCGTCCATCTCGGGAATTCGCCGCTCGAAGAAGTCGTAGAGCTTCTCGGAGACCGCGGCAGGCGGAGAGGCCGCCTTGCCCAGGTACTGGGCCAGCGACGGCTCCATGAAGTGCTCTTCGATCGCGATGAATTCCGGTGTCCCGGCCATGGTGTCTCCCCTCTACCTCTATTGCGCCGCTCTGGGCGGCGGGTACGGGGAAGCTATAACGGGATCACCGCAGCGCGTCTATGCAATCGTTTTCCGACGGGGTCGCGATGCCTATTCGGCGCGTGGATCGAGCAGCTTGGTCAGGACCGTGTCCGAGGTGATCTGGCCGATGATCTTGCCGTCTTCCTCGACCCCCACCGGCGCCTCGAGCTGGCGGACCTCGTCCATCACCGACCGGATGTCGGCGCCGGCTGGTACGGTCACGCGGGGTGTGCCCTGAACAGGCTCCATCACGTCCCGCGCGCAGAGCACGCCCAACGGGTTCATGTTCTCCACGAAGTCCGCGACGTACTCGTTCTCCGGGTGCGAGAAGATCTCCTGCGGGGTCCCCTGCTGCACGATCCGGCCGCCTTCCATGATCGCGATCCGGTCACCCAGCTTGAAAGCCTCGTCGAGGTCGTGGGACACGAAGACGATCGTCTTCTTCAGTCTCTGTTGCAGCTCGATCAGCTCATCCTGCAGCCTGTTCCGGATCAGCGGGTCGAGCGCGGAGAAGGGCTCGTCCATCAGCAGGATCGGCGCGTCGGTGGCGAAGGCGCGGGCAAGACCCACGCGCTGCTGCATACCGCCGGAGAGCTCCGCGACCTTCCGGTCGGCCCAGTCGGACAGGCCCACCATCTCCAGCTGCTTCTCGACCACCTCGTTGCGCTTCGCCTTGTCCATGCCGCCGAGCTCGAGCCCGAGGCCGACGTTCTCACGGACCGACCGCCAGGGCAGAAGGCCGAACTGCTGGAAGACCATGGCGATCTTGTTGAGCCGCAGCCGCCGCAGCGTCTTGGCGTCTGCCTTGGTGACGGAGGTCAGCTGGTCGCCGTCCTTCACCTTCACCTCGCCGCGGACCACGGGATTCAGCCCGTTCACGGCCCGGAGGAGGGTCGATTTGCCCGAACCCGAGAGCCCCATGAGCACGAGGATCTCGCCCTCGCCCACCTCGATGGAGCAGTCGTGCACGCCGAGCACCTGCTCGGTCTCGGCCTGGATTTCACTCCGGCTCTGGCCCGCGTCCATGAGCGGCAGTGCGACCTCCGGCTTGCCGCCGAAGACGATGGACACCTTGTCGAAAACGAGTGCGGTCATCAGCGTTCCACCCTCAGCATACGGTCGAGCATGATGGCCACGACCACGATGACGATCCCGCTCTCGAAGCCGAGCGCGGTGTTGACCTGGTTCAGCGCCCGAACGACCGGGACGCCCAGCCCGTCAGCGCCGACAAGCGCGGCGACGACGACCATCGAGAGCGACAGCATGATCGTCTGGTTCAGACCGGCCATGATCTGCGGAAAGGCATAGGGAAGCTCGACCTTCCAGAGCGCCTGCCGCGGCGTGGCGCCGAAGGCCTGCGCGGCCTCCATCAACGACTTCGGTGTCGATGAGACGCCGAGATGCGTCAGGCGGATCGGCGCGGGCAGCACGAAGATCACCGTGGCGAAGAGGCCGGGGACCATGCCGATGCCGAAAAAGACGATGGCGGGGATCAGGTAGACGAAGGTCGGCAAAGTCTGCATCAGGTCGAGGATCGGCCGGATCGCGGCGTAGAGCTTGGGCCGGTGTGCTGCCGCGATGCCGATGGGAACGCCCACCGCCATACAGACCACGCAGGCCGACAACACGAGCGTCAGGCTCTCGGTCGTCTCTTCCCAGTAGTCCTGGTTGAGAACGAAGAGAAAGCCGAGCGCGATGAAGAGGCAGACCTTCCAGGAGCGCTGCAACGCCCAGGTGATCGCGACGAAGAAGGCTATGACCAGCAGTTCGGGCGGTTCCTGGAGAAGCCACAGAATGGCGTCGATCATCGCCTCGCCGCCCTCGGCGATGGCGTCGAAGAACCCCTGTCCGACCCGTTGCAGCCAGTCGAAACCGGCCGCGGCGGCATCGCCGACCGGGATCTTGTTGTTTGTCAGCCACTCCATGAGCTGTCCCCTCTGATGGATGTCCGGCCGTCTTGTCGTTCGGGCCGTTGCCCCAGTCCTACAATCATGACGGAGGCCCGGCCACAGAAGTCGCCGCATCGGGGCCGGCCCGATGCGGCGCGGTCACGGGATGCGCCGGGGCGGGCCCCGGCGCATCGCTTGGTATTTAGAGACCGAAGTGCTCCTGCACGGCGGGAAGGGCTTCCTCGCCCTCGACCGTGGTGACGCCCTCGAGCCAGCCGTCGAGGATGTCGGGGTTGTTGGAGATCCACTGCTGCACGGCAGCTTCCGGGTCCATGCCCTCGTCGAGGATCAGGCCCATGATGGTGTTCTCCATGTCGAGCGTGAAGTCCATCTGCTCCAGCAGGGTGCCGGCGTTCGGGCAGTCTTCCACGAAGCCTTCGCGGGTCACGGTGTAGACCGAGCCCTCGCCGCCGAAGAAGTCCTCCCCGCCCTCGAGGTACTCGAGGTCGAAGTTGGCGTTCATCGGGTGCGGCGCCCAGCCGAGGAAGACGATCGGCTCTTCCCGATCGACGGCGCGGCGGACTTCGGAGAGCATGCCCTGCTCGGAGCTTTCGCGGACCTCGAACTCGCCGAGGCCGTACTCGTTCTCTTCGGTCAGGCCGATGAGATAGGTGTTGCCCTCGTTGCCCGGCTCGATGCCGTAGATCGTGTTGTCCAGCTCTTCGCTGAATTCGGCGATGTCCTCGTAGGACTGCAGGCCGGCCTCGTAGGCATAGGTCGGCACAGCGAGGTTGTAGATCGTGCCGGTCAGGTTCTCGTTGATGGTCTCGATCGTGCCATCCTCGATGTAGGGCGAGATCGCGGCCTCCTGGGTCGGCATCCAGTTGCCGAGGAAGACGTCGACGTCACCCGAGCCGAGCGAGGCGAAGGTCACCGGCACGGAGAGAACGCGGACGTTCACGTCGTAGCCCAGCGCGCGCAGCACTTCGGCTGCGGTCGTCGTCGTGGTCGTGATGTCCGTCCAGCCGACGTCGGAAAACGAGATTTCCTCGCACTGGGCCTGCGCATGGGCGGCGCCGGCGAGCATCGTCGTAGCCGCAAGGGCAGCCGCGGTGGTCTTGAGATTTCGCATGGTCGTGAAAACTCCCGGTTGGTTTTCTTGATTGACGAGTCAATTAAACATCACCTAGTCAAGTAATGCAACGCCCGTGGAGGATAGGATGCCACGCACCGGCATGGAACCGGTCCGGCGTGCCGCGCTGATCGAGGCCACCATCGAGGAGGTCGGCCAGTCCGGCGCGCTCGACGTGACCGTCGCACAGATCGCGCGCAGGGCCGGTGTGTCCAGCGCGCTCGCCCATCACTATTTTGGCGGGAAGAGCCAGATCTTCCTCGCCGCGATGCGTCACATCCTCAAGCTCTACGGCGCATCGGTCCGAAACCAGCTGGCCGGAGCCCGGACACCTCGCGACCGGCTCAAGGCCATCGTCCGGGCCAGTTTCGAGCCTGCGAACTTCCGGCGTGATGTCATCGCCGCCTGGATGAACTTCTACGTGCAGGCCCAGGTTTCAGCCGATGTGCGCAGGCTCCTGACGCTCTACCAGAAGCGGCTCCGCTCGAACCTCCTGCACGAGCTGCGTCCGCTCGCCGGACCCCGCGCCCCGATGATCGCCGACACGCTCGCGGCCCTCATCGACGGCATCTACATCCGCGCCGCCCTCGCCGCCGACGATCTCGGCGGAGAGGAGGCGGCCGACCGCACCATCGCCACCCTCGATCTGCTCCTGGAGTCCGAATGACCGCGCCAAACATCCTGATTCTCATGGTCGACCAGCTCAACGGCACGCTCTTTCCCGACGGGCCTGCGGACTGGCTTCACGCGCCGAACCTCAAGCGGCTGGCGGAGAAATCGGTGCGCTTCCGCAATGCCTACACTGGCTCGCCGCTCTGCGCGCCGGGCCGGGCGGCCTTCATGTCGGGCGCGCTGCCCTCCAGTACCGGGGTCTACGACAACGCCGCCGAGTTCCGCTCGGACGTGCCGACCTACGCCCATTTCCTGCGGCGCGCGGGCTACCAGACCTGTCTGTCGGGGAAGATGCACTTCGTCGGGCCGGATCAGCTCCACGGCTTCGAGGAGCGGCTGACGACCGACGTCTACCCCGCCGACTTCGGCTGGACCCCGGACTACCGCAAGCCGGGCGAGCGGATCGACTGGTGGTACCACAACCTCGGCTCCGTCACCGGAGCCGGCGTGGCCGAGATCACCAACCAGATGGAGTACGACGACGAGGTCGCCTACCACGCCACCCGCAAGATCTACGACCTGTCGCGCGGCCGGGACGAGCGGCCCTGGGCGCTGACCGTCAGCTTCACCCACCCGCACGACCCCTATGTCGCACGGCGCAAGTACTGGGACCTCTACGAGGATTGCGAACACCTCCTGCCCGAGGTCCCGGCCATGGGCTACGAGAACCACGACCCGCACTCCAAGCGGATCTTCGATGCCAACGACTGGCGCAGCTTCGACATCACCGACGAGGACATCCGCCGCTCGCGCAGAGCCTATTTCGCCAACATTTCCTATATCGACGACAAGATCGGCGAGATCCTCGACGCCCTCGAATCGACCCGGCAGGAGGCGATCATCCTCTTCCTCTCCGACCACGGCGACATGCTTGGAGAACGCGGCCTCTGGTTCAAGATGAGCTTCTACGAAGGCTCCTCCCGCGTGCCGCTTATGATCTCCGCCCCGGATCTCGAGCCTCAGCGGATCGACACGCCCGTCTCCACCATCGACGTCTCGCCAACTCTCTGCGAGCTGACCGGCGTCTCGATGGACGACGTGAAGCCCTGGACCGACGGCCAGTCGCTGATCCCCACCGCCAAGGGCGAGCCGCGCGAGGAACCCGTGCTCATCGAGTACGCCGCCGAGGGCTCCTACGCCCCGCTCGTCTGCCTGCGTCAGGGCAAGTGGAAGTACACCCGCTGCGCCCTCGACCCCGAGCAGCTCTTCGACCTCGAGGCCGACCCCCACGAGCTGACCAACCTGGCCGCAGAGCCAGAGCACCGCGAGACGACCTCCGAGTTCCGGCGCATCGCGGAAGAGACCTGGGACCTCGGCCAGTACGACCTAGACGTGCGCGAGAGCCAGGCCCGCCGCTGGGTCGTCTACGAGTCGCTCCGCAACGGCGCCTACTACCCCTGGGACTTCCAGCCCCTGCAGAAGGCGTCCGAGCGGTACATGCGCAACCACATGGACCTCAACGTGCTGGAAGAGAGCCAGCGCTTTCCGAGGGGAGAATGACCATGAGAGCCCAACCCCAAGCTAGCCACTACGTCGACGGCGCCTATGTCGAGGACAAGGACGGCGCGGAGCTGAACAGTCTCTATCCCGCCACGGGAGAGACCATCGCAGCCCTGCACGACGCCACGCCCTCGATCGTCGACCGCGCCCTCGCCGCCGCCGAGCGCGCCCAGCCCGAGTGGGCCGCCATGACCGGCACCGAGCGCGGCCGCATCCTGCGCCGCGCCGCCGAGATCATCCGCGAGCGCAACCGCGAGCTGTCCGAGCTCGAGACCCTCGACACCGGCAAGCCCTTGCAGGAGACACTCGTCGCCGACGCCGAGAGCGGTGCGGAGGCGCTGGAGTTCTTCGGCGGCATCGCCTCCACCATCGGTGGTGAGCATGTTCAGCTGGGCGATGACTTCTTCTATACCCGGCGCGAGCCGCTGGGTGTCTGCGTCGGCATCGGCGCCTGGAACTACCCGATCCAGATCGCCAGCTGGAAGGCCGCCCCGGCGCTCGCCTGCGGCAACACGATGGTCTTCAAGCCCTCAGAGGTCACGCCGCTTTCTGCGCTCAAGCTGGCCGAGATCCTGACCGAGGCCGGTGCCCCTCCCGGCGTCTTCAACGTTGTGCAGGGCCATGGCCAAGTGGGCGAGGCGCTCATCACCGACGATCGCGTCGCCAAGGTCTCTCTCACCGGCTCCGTCCCGACCGGAAAGCGGGTCTATTCCACCGCCGCCGAGGGCATGCGCCACGTCACGATGGAGCTCGGGGGCAAGTCGCCCATGCTCGTCTTCGGCGACGCGGACCTCGACGCCGCGGTCTCCGGCGCGATCCTGGGCAACTTCTATTCCTCGGGACAGATCTGCTCGAACGGCACCCGGGTCTTCATCGAGCGCCCGCTGGTCGAGCCCTTCCTCGACCGCATGACCGAGCGCCTGCGCGGCGTCGTCATGGGCGATCCGATGGACGAGGCCGTGAACTATGGCCCCATGGCCAGCGAGCGGCAGATGCAGATCGTTCTCGACTACATCGAGAAGGGCAAGGCAGAGGGCGCGCGGCTGGTCACCGGCGGGACACGGTCGAACCGTGACGGCTGGTTCGTCGACCCGACCGTCTTCGCCGATGTCACCGACGACATGACCATCGCCCGCGAAGAGATCTTCGGCCCCGTGCTCTCCGTCCTCGCCTTCGACGAGGAAGACGAGGCGGTACGCCGGGCCAATGCGACCCCCTACGGTCTCTCCGCCGGGGTCTTCACCCGCGATCTCGCCCGGGCGCACCGGGTCGTCGGGCGGCTGCAGGCTGGGACCACCTGGATCAACACCTACAATCTCACGCCGGTCGAGATGCCCTTCGGGGGCGTCAAGCTCTCGGGCGTCGGCCGGGAAAACTCGCGCGAGGCGATCGCGCACTGGACACAGGTCAAGAGCGTCTACGTCGGCGCCGGACCCGTCGAAGCGCCCTACTGAGGGGCGTCCGGAGGACGAAAACATGCAAGCGGATTACGTCATCGTCGGAGCCGGCTCCGCCGGCTGCGCGGCGGCCTATCGCCTGTCGGAGGCGGGGGCCTCGGTCATCGTGGTGGAATACGGCGGGTCTGACGCCGGGCCTTTCATCCAGATGCCGGGCGCGCTCAGCTACCCGATGAACATGAAGCGCTACGACTGGGGCTACTGGAGCGAGCCCGAGCCGCATATGAACAACCGCAAGATGGCTGTCCCGCGCGGCAAGGTCATCGGTGGGTCGTCCTCGATCAACGGCATGGTCTACGTGCGTGGTCATGCAGGCGACTTCGACGCCTGGGAAGAGATGGGCGCGACCGGCTGGGGCTATGCCGACGTGCTGCCCTACTACAAGCGGATGGAGCACTGGAACCCGGCCGGTCACGGCGGCGATCCCTCCTGGCGCGGCAGTGACGGGCCGCTCCACGTCAGCCGCGGCCAGCGCGACAACCCCCTCGTCTCGGCCTTCGTCGAGGCGGGCCGCGAGGCGGGCTACGAGGTCACCGACGACTACAATGGCGAGAAGCAGGAAGGTTTCGGCCCGATGGAGGCGACCATCCACCGCGGTCGCCGCTGGTCCGCCGCCAACGCCTACCTGCGGCCCGCGCTCAAGCGCCCGAATTGCCGGCTTGTCCGGGGTCTCGCCCGACGCGTCGTCTTCGAGGAGGGTCGTGCCACCGGCATCGAGGTGACCCGTCGAGGCAGGACAGAGACGATTCGCGCGGGAAAAGAGGTCATCCTCGCCGCATCGTCGATCAATTCGCCGAAGCTGCTGATGCTCTCCGGCATCGGCCCCGCGGAGGAACTCAAGCGTCACGGCATCGAGGTGCGCGCAGATCGCCCCGGGGTCGGGGCAAACCTGCAGGACCACCTGGAGGTCTACATCCAGATGGCCTCGAGCCAGCCGGTCACGCTCTACCGCTACTGGAGTCTGCTGGGCAAAGCCTACGTCGGCGCCCGCTGGCTGCTTACGGGCGGTGGACCGGGGGCGACCAACCAGTTCGAGAGCGCTGGCTTCATCCGCTCCGCCGCCGGGATTCGCTATCCCGACATCCAGTTCCACTTCCTGCCGCTCGCCGTTCGCTACGATGGCAAGGCGGCGCTCAAGGGGCACGGCTTCCAGGCGCATGTCGGGCCGATGCGGTCTAAGTCGCGCGGGACGGTCCGACTGCGGTCTGCCGATCCGGGCGATACGCCGGTGATCCGCTTCAACTACATGAGCCACCCCGACGACTGGGCCGAGTTCCGCGCCGCCGTGCGCCACACGCGCGAGCTCTTCGCGACCGAGGCTTTCCGGCCCTATGTCAGCCGCGAGATCCAGCCCGGCTCCGACGTGGTGAGCGACGACGAGATCGACGCCTTCGTGCGCGACCATGCCGAGAGCGCCTATCACCCCTGCGGCACCTGCCGCATGGGCCGTCCCGACGACCCCGAGGCGGTGGTCGACGGCGAGGGCCGGGTGATCGGCGCCGAGGGGCTGCGCGTCATCGACAGCTCGATCTTTCCGCAGATCACCAACGGCAACCTCAACGGCCCCTCGATCATGGTGGGCGAGAAGATGTCGGACCACATCCTCGGCCGCACCCCGCTCCCGCGGGAGAACGTGCAGCCCTGGGTGCATCCCGACTGGGAGACGGCTCAGCGCTAAAGGTTAAAGAAACCGCCGTTAACCATGAAAATATAATGATTCCAGACGGATATGAGGGTGTCCAAACTTGGACACCCTTGATCCCCGGCCGCTTCAGCGTCCGTAATAGTCGCGGTACCAGGCCACAAACCTGGCGATTCCCTCCCGGATATCAGTTTCCGGCCGGTACCCGGTGAGGCTCTGCAGGAGGCTCGCGTCCGCCCAGGTCGCCGGCACGTCCCCGGGCTGCATCTCCATGTAGTTCCGCTTCGCCTCGATCCCGAGCTCCGCCTCGATCGCGTCGACGAAATCCAGCAGCCGCACCTTCTGGCTGTTACCGATGTTCACCACCCGGAACGGCGCCACCGGCGAGAGGCTGTCCCCCTCCGCAACCTCCTCCGCCGACGCGGGCCGCACCGGCACCGCGTCGATCAGCAGCCGGATCCCGCGGACCAGATCGTCCACGTAGGTGAAGTCCCGGTACATGTCGCCGTGGTTGTAGATGTCGATCGGCCGCCCCTCGAGGATCGCGTCGGTGAACTTGAAGTACGCCAGGTCCGGCCGTCCCCACGGTCCGTAGACGGTAAAGAACCGGAACATCGTGGTCGGCAGGTCATGGAGATGGGCATAGGAATGCCCCATGCTCTCGTTCGCCTTCTTCGTGGCGGCATAGATCGTGAGCTGCGTATCCGCCTTGTCCATCTCGGCGAAGGGCATCGCTTCGTTCGCCCCGTAAACCGAAGATGTGGACGCCATCAGCAGATGCCGCACCTCCCACCGCCGCGCGGCCTCCATCACGTTGAAGGTCCCGACGACGTTGGCCTCGATGTAGGCCCGCGGGTTCTCGAGCGAGTAGCGCACCCCCGCCTGCGCGGCGAGGTGGACGATGATGTCCGGCCCGAAGCCGTCGACCGCCGCGTCCAGCGCCGCCTGATCCTCCAGAAGCGCTTCGGTCGTGGAGAAGCCTGGGCTTTGCAGCAGCATCTGGTGACGCCGCTGCTTGAGGGTGACGTCGTAGTAGTCCGTCATCCCGTCGAAGCCGTGGACCTCGATCCCCTCGTCGAGCAGCAGCCTGGCGAGGTGGAATCCGATGAACCCGGCTGTGCCGGTGATGAAGACTTTCACGGCGAACCTCTTCGGTCTTGGCCCATGTCGCATCGCGTCACCCGGCCTCCAAGTCAATCCGGCCGGACTGTTTTGTCCGGACGGGCTTGAGCCTTGGTCGAACTGGTGCAATCGTTTGCGCGGGAGGACCGACCATGGACGGCGAGACGACCTGTACGATCAACGGCGAACAACGACGGTTCAGCGCGGAGGAGGGGACGAGCCTGCTCCTGGTGCTGAGGGAGCAGCTCGGCCTGCGCTCTGCCCGGCTGGGATGCGGTGAGGAGAGCTGCGGGGCCTGCACGGTTCTCGTCGACGGCGAACCGGTCTTTTCGTGCACCCTCCCGGCGGAAGATATCGAGGGCAAAACGGTGACCACGGCCGAGAGCCTTGCTGGTCCAGAGGGCGACCATCCCCTGCTGACAGCCTTCCTGGAGCATCAGGCGGGGCAGTGCGGCTACTGCCTGCCGGGCATCCTGATGCGCGCGCGGGCGTACCTCGACTCCGACGCGCCAGTGAGCCGTGAGGGGATCGCCGCAGCGCTGGATCCGAGCCTGTGCCGGTGTGGTGCCCACCAGAGAATGCTGAATGCGGTCCTGGACGCCGCCGAGCAAATGGGGAGAGCGTGATGGCTGCGAAACTGCCCCCCGGGCTCCAGAGTGCCCCGCTCATATCGGACTGGCTCACTCCGATCGGTGGAGGTCGCCTGCGGGTCTGCACCGGCCGCGCCGAGCTCGGCCAGGGTGCGCTGACCGCGTTGAAGCAGATGGCGGCGGAGGAGCTCGACGTGCCGCCCGATAGCCTCGAGATCACCGGACCGGATACGGGCGCGAGCCCGGACGAAGGGTTCACCGCCGGCAGCCTCTCGATCAGCCAGGGCGGCGCCGCGATCCGGTCGGCCACCTCGGCGCTGAGGGCCCTGGTCCTGGGAGAAGCCGCGCGTCGCCTGAACGCCGGTTTGAGCCTACTTGCGGTGAAACAGGGTCGAATTATCGATGGTGAGACAGCAACGGACCTGACGCTTGCGGGGCTCGCGGGGGAGATCGACCTCGGCGTTCCGGTGAGTGATCACGCCGGGCCGAAGCCGGCTGGCGCCCGGCATCTGAATGCGCTCGACAGGATCGACCTGCGCGACCGCATGGTGGGCGCGCCTTTCGTCCACGACATGGCGCCGGAAGGTCTGCTCTTCGGTCGGGTCTTTCATCCGCCGACACTCGACTCGCGCCTCGCTGACGATACCGACCTCGACACTCTGGCCTCTCGACCCGGCGTCGTGACCGTCGTGCGAGACGGGGGCTTTCTCGGGATCGTTGCCGAGACGGAGGCCCAGGCCGCCGCAGCCGCGCGCTGGTTCGAGGCGCGCTTGAGCTGGGCCACGCCCGATGGTCCCTCGGACCCGTTCCACGAACTCGAGGCCAGCGATGCCGAGGTCGAGGAGATCGACTCGGCAGGCATGCTGCCCGAAGCAGAGGCCACCGCCGACTTCACCGTTCGCCGCCCCTTTCTCAGCCATGGCGCAATGGGGCCCTCGACGGCACTCGCGCAATGGACCGAGGAGGGGCTGACGGTCTGGTCGCATACCCAGGGCGTCTATCCCTTGCGCAAGGCCATTGCAGAAGTCTTCGGAGAGCCCGAGGAGCGGGTGCGCGTCATCCACGCGAACGGAGCCGGCTGCTATGGTCACAACGGCGCCGACGATGCGGCTCTCGAAGCGGCGCTTCTCGCCCGCGCTTGCCCCGGGCGTCCCGTTCGGCTGAGCTGGAACCGCGCCTCGGAGTTCCGGGCAGCCCCGGTCGGGGCGGCGATGATGACCCGGGTTCGTATCTGGATGGACGAGACAGGGCGGCTCGATGGGATGCACGTCAACGTCACTAGCCCGCCCCATGCGACGCGACCCAGCACCAACGGCGCGCCCTGCCTTCGGTCCGGTCACTTGCTGGACAAGCCCTTTCCCTTTCCCGTGCCCGGCGATCTTCCCGCCGCGCGGGGCGGGGGGGCCGCCCGCAACGG
Source organism: Histidinibacterium aquaticum (assembly GCF_008710275.1). Lineage (GTDB taxonomy): Bacteria > Pseudomonadota > Alphaproteobacteria > Rhodobacterales > Rhodobacteraceae > Oceanicola > Oceanicola aquaticus. The sequence continues at coordinate 152,103 of NZ_VYQE01000004.1, read as the reverse complement.
TGTTCCGCTCTACGGGACAGGCGCACACTTGACGGAACGCAAGCTGGTCACGGGGCTGCCCTGGAGGACCTCCTCGCTCCGCGCGCTGGGCGCGTACCTCAACGTCTATGGCATCGAGACCGCCCTGGAGGCCGCGATCATCGAGCGCGGGCTCGATCCCTTCGAGGTGAGGCTCGCAAACCTGGAGGACAAGCGGTCCCGCGAGGTTCTCGAACGACTGCGGGCCATGTCGAGCGACATCATCGGAGAGGAAACCGAGGAACGGAACTGGGGCATCGCCTTCGCCCGGTACAAGAACACGGCGGCCTGGGCGGCGGTGTTGGTGGAGGCCGAACTTGGCGACGAGTTGCGTGCGACCCGGGTCCGGATCGCCTGCGACATGGGCGAGGTCGTCAATCCTGACGGTGCACTCAACCAGCTCGAGGGCGGGGCGATTCAATCCCTGAGCTGGACTCTCAAGGAGGCTCTGACGCTGGACGGCCCTGCTATCGGAACCGCGGGCTGGGGCGACTACCCGATCCTGCGGTTCTCGGAGATCCCCGAGGTCAGGGTGGAGATGATCGACAGACCCGAGGAGCCGCCGCTCGGCTGCGCGGAAGCTGTGCAAGGCCCGGTCGCCGCGGCGCTCGGGAACGCCGTTCAGCGGATGATCGGAGTGCCGGTACTGTCCCTGCCGTTGACGCGCGAGTCCGTCATCGCGGCGGTCAGCGCCTAGGCCAGGCCGCGCCAGAGCAGCCGCGCCGCCAGCACGGCGATCAGGACGAGGACCCACCGGTTGAAAGTCTCCTTCGGCAGACGCCGGGCGGCCCGGTTGCCGAGCTGCAGGCAGAGGCTGACAGGGATCAGCGCCAGCGTGGAGATCATCAGGCCGTTCCACGTCAGCAGGTCCTGCTGCCAGAGCGCCGGGATATGGGCGACCGCACCCGTCACGAAGAAGGCCGAGATCGTGCCGACGAAGGCGGGCCGGGCGAGGTTCATCGTGCTGAGGAAGAGGACCGCCGCAGGACCGGATATCCCGGCGGTCCCGTGCAGCAGACCTGCACCGAACCCGGCCGGGAAGCTGAGGAAGAGCGCAACCCGGCGGCCGAGTTCGGCCTGCGGATTGAAGATCCTCAGGAGAAGGTAGCACACGAGCAGGACGCCGAGCGCGAGAGACAGAGTCTCCGGCTCCAGCGCCGAGAGAAGGCGCGTGCCGAGAAAGATGCCGGGGATGGATCCCAGCGCCATGAACAGCGCGAGCTTGGGCGGGTGGATGTGCTCGCGGTAGCTCCAAGCCTGGAGCGCGTTGTTCACGAGATTGGGGACGACCATGACCACGATGGCCATCTTCACGTCGTAGAAGGCGGCCATGACCGGCACGGCGACCAGCGGCGCGCCAGAGCCCGTCGCTCCCTTGACGAAGCCGCCGAGGCCAAGGGCGACGATCACCGCGAGCAGTGCCTGAATATCCAGATTGGCCAACATCGCCGAATCGCCCCTTTTTCGAATCAGCGCCTGTTGCCCTGACGTGTTCGCGCAATCGATTGCGAAAGCGCGGGCATGTCAATGCGTGTGACCCGTCTATGACCGTTTCTGAGGCTACGTTTCGTACTGCGCTATGACCGCCGATCAAAGGGCTAACGCCCTTGTTTTGTTAGGTCCATGGTGGATGTTCAACTGTCCGATATGGACAATTCGCAAACGTTTGCCGTTTGTCCTTGACCGCTTGGGTCGGCCTTCGTAGCCTTCATGCAACCGTTTGCGAGAGAATGCGGGGCCGGGCGGAGGGAGGATCGCCGAATGTCCAGAAGCTTGACGAAGTGCCGGGGTCTCGTGAACCCGCCCCGTCTTTCCGGACAGCGATCGTCCTCCTCGCGGCAGGGACAATAGGCGGCAGGAGCCTCAGGGCCCCCGGACCGCGGGAATAGCAGAATTTCGAGAGAGGAGAAGCAATGGCACGTCACACTATCGGATGGGTCGGCATGGGACGCATGGGCTTCCCGATGGCCGAACGGCTGGTCAAGGCCGGTTACGACGTTCGCATCTGGAACCGGACCCGCTCCAAGGCGGAGCCGCTGGCCGAGGCCGGCGCGACCTTGGTGGACAGCCCGCGTGACCTGGCGGACGTCGATGTGCTCTGCACGATGGTCTCCACGGGGGCCGACGTGGAGCAGGTCTATTTCGGCGAGAACGGCGTGATGTCGGGCGACGCCTCGCCGCGGATCATGCTGGACTGGTCCTCGATCTCGACCGAGCAGTCGGCCGACCTGCGTGAGAAGGTGAACGGCCGCGGCTCCAAGTTTCTCTGCTCGCCGGTCAGCGGCAACGGCAAGTGCGTCAAGTCGGGCAAGCTGAGCGCCGTCGTCTCCGGCCCCGAGGACGTCTTCAAGGAAGTCGAGGACGTTATCCAGACGGTCGCCGCCAACGGCGTGGCCTACGTGGGCGAGGGCGAACTCGCGCGCTTTTGCAAGATCGCGCACAACGTCTTCCTCGGCGTCGTGACGCAGAACCTCGCGGAGATCACCGTCCTGGCCGAGAAGGCCGGCGTGCCGCGCAAAGCGTTCCTGGACTTCATCAACAACTCGGTCATGGGCTCGATCTTCACGCGCTACAAGACAAACGCGCTGGTGAACCTCGACTGGACCACGACCTTCACGCCCGAGCTGCTCCGCAAGGACCTCGACCTCGGCCTTGCCGCGGGTCGCAAGCTGGACGTCACGATGCCGGTCACGGCGACGACCCGCGAGCAGCTGCAGGCACACTTCGGGATGGCCCAGCTGAAGGACGACCCCGAGGGTTACCTCGCCAAGGATTTCGCCGCGATCCTCGAGACCGTGGCGCAGCACTCCGGGCTCGACCTGGTGAGCGAAGAGACTCCGTATCCGACCGGACTGGAAGTCCAGGAGGCTGCCGAGTAGCGGCGCGAGCCGCGAGCGCCTTTCGCGTCGCAATGGAGGATGCGGCGCGAGGGGTGCGTAGTCCGGCGCGGGGAGCGCGCCGGTTCAACCTAGGGAGTGAGACATGAAACTAAGCCAACTGCTTGCAGGTACGGCCGCTGTCGCCGTGCTGGCCACGGGAGCGGCCGCCGAGATCAAGATCGGTGCATCGCTGCCGCTCACGGGCGCCTTCTCGATTGCCGGTGAAAAGCATCGCCGGGGTTACGAGCTCTGCGTCGACCTCATCAACGAGCGCGGCGGCCTTCTCGGCGAACAGGTCGAGCTGATCACGTCGGACAACCGTTCCGACCCGGCCACCGCCATCAACCAGTACGAGCGTTTCATCAACGTCGACCAGGTGGACGCCGTCTTCGGCACCTTCTCGTCGCGTCTCACATTCCCGGTCGCCAGCCTTCTGGCGAAGAACAACTTCGTGCACCCCGTCCCCTCGGGCGGCGCGCTGCGGATCTACACGCAGGGCCACGAAAACCTGTTCTACTTCCAGCCCGACGCGGCGGAGTACTTCGGTGAGACCCTCACCGACATGATCCAGGAGCTGATCCCCGAGGACCAGCGCCCGCAGACCGCCGCCGTGGTCGCCGCTGACGACTTCTTCGCGAACGCCGTCGAGGCGGGCTTCCTGGGCACCGAGGTCGTCGACCCCGCCGACGGGTCGGTCGTGGAAGACCTGTCCCCCGGCTACCTCGCCGACGCCGGTATCGAGGTGGTCTACTCCGAGAAGTGGCCGGAAGAGGGCTTCAACGACTGGCTCAACCTCGCCAACTCGATCAAGCGCTCCGAGGCTGACCTGATCATCGCCCTGACCGCCTCCGCGGAAGAGGCCGTTCAGCTCACGCGCGCGCTGCAGACCGTGCGCGCAGAGCCCATGATGGTCTACTACAGCCAGGGCACGCAGACCGAGTTCTACGAGGGCACGGGCGACGCCTCCGAGACGATCACGATGCATACTTCGTGGCACCCGGCGGCGCCCTTCGAAGGCACGCTGGCGGGCGAGGAGTTCAACAACTCCGACTTCGTGGCGGCATTCGAGGAAGCCTACGGAAACGCCCCCGACGAGGACAGCGCGATCCCCTTCGCGGTGTGCCAGGGCATCGAGCAGTCGATCCGCGGTGCGGGCTCGACCGACAACGCGGCGATGGGTGAATGGCTCTACGGCCGCACGGCCGACGACCCGGTCCGGACCGTGCTCGGCACGTTCCAGTGGGACGAGCGCGGCCTTCCGGTCGACAAGCCCTTCCTGATCGCTCAGTGGAACGGCGGAGAACTGCAGTTCGTCTACCCGACGGACCAGTTCGAGGGCGTCTCCGAACTTCAGCATCCCAAGGACGGCTTCTGAGCCGCGCCTGAATGCTGATGTCATCGTACGGAGGGGACACCCGATGCTAGAGGTCAAAAATCTCTGCAAATACTTCGGCGGCATTCACGCCGTCGACGGATGCTCGTTCACGGCCGAGAGGGGCAAGATCACCGCCCTGATCGGTCCCAACGGGGCCGGCAAGACCACGGCCTTCAACTGCATCAGCCGTACGATGGCGCCCACCAAAGGCGAGGTCTGGCTGGACGGGGAGCGGATCGACGGCCTGAGGCCGCACAAGATCACCCACAAGGGGCTTTCCCGAACCTTCCAGATCTCGCGCAACCTGGCGGACATGACCGTGCTGGAAAACGTGATCTGCCAATCGCAGGTCCGTGGCTGGCGCGACCTGTTCCGCCCGGCCATGAGCCCCGAGGAGATCGAGAAAGCCATGGGCATTCTCGAATTCCTCGGGATCACCCGCATCGCCCACGAGGACGGCTCCAACCTCAGCTACGGCCAGAAGAAGCTGATGGACCTCGCCGCCCTGCTGATGAGCGACCCGAAGATCATCCTGCTCGACGAGCCCGCCGGCGGCGTGAACCCCACGCTGATGGAAGAGATCGTCGATCACATCAAGAAACTGAACGCGCAGGGCATGACGGTGCTCATCGTGGAGCACAACATGGAGCTCATCATGCGTCTCTGTGACCGCGTGGTCGTCATGGCCCAGGGCCGGGTGATCGCCGACGGAACGCCGGACGAGGTCCGCTCCGATCCGGCCGTGCTCGATGCCTATCTCGGCGGCGTTCTCGACGAGGAGGCGGCATGAACGAGCTTCTCGAAGTCCGCGACGTGGTCGCCGGGTACGGCGACGGCCCCGCGATCCTGAACGGTGCCTCGCTGAAGGTGCAGCCCGGCAAGGTCCACTGCATCATCGGCCCGAACGGCGCCGGCAAATCGACCCTGCTCAAGGCCATCTGCGGCATGCTGAAGGTCCGCCAGGGCGACGTGAAACTGCGGGGAGAGGACCTGAAGGGCCTGCGCCCTGATCAGGTGCTCAAGAAGGGCATCTGCTTCGTGCCGCAGGAACGCGCGCTCTTCCCGAAGATGACCGTGCGCGAGAACCTCCGCATGGGCGGCTTCTCCCTCGAGGACAAGTCCGACCTTGAGGAGCGCATCGACGAGATCGAGGAGCGCTTCCCGATCCTCAAGGAGCGCCGCGACCAGCATGCCGGCACCATGTCCGGCGGGCAGCAACAGACCCTGTCCATGGCGCGGACCATGATCATCCGGCCCGACATCGTGATGCTCGACGAGCCCTCCCTCGGGCTCGCGCCCAAGATCGTGCAGGAGGTCTTCGACATCATGCACGTCATGGCAGAGACCGGGATCACCGTTCTCATCGTCGAGCAGAACGCCCTCATGGGCCTCAAGAACGCCGACTGGGGCGTGGTGCTCGACCTCGGCCGGACCCTCTTCGAAGGGCCGGCGGACGAGGTGCTCGCGGATCCGCGGATCCAGGAACTCTACCTCGGCGGAAAGAAGGCGGCGTAATGGCTGAGATTATCCAGATCGTCGTGCTGGGCCTCGCGCTCGGCGGAGTCTATGCCCTCATGGGCTCGGGCCTTAGCCTCGTCTTCGGCGTCATGCGGATCGTGAACCTCGCGCATCCCTCGCTCATCATGGGCGGCGCCTACGTGGCCTACTGGGGCTTCCGCCTCTACGGCATCGACCCCCTCATCATGCTTCCGGTGGCGGCCGTCATTCTCGCGGCGACCGGCGTGATCCTGTACAAGCTCTTCTTCGAGCGCGAGGCGCGCTCGGCGAAGTACTCCGAGATGACGGTGCTGCTGACCTTCGCGGTCGCCATGATCCTCGAGGGCGGTCTCGCGACGGCCTTCACCAACACCCAGCGCGTGACCTCGCCCGAGTACGCGACCGACGCCTTCTTCATCGGCTCGGTCTTCATTCCCAAGGGCCAGCTCTACGCTGGGATCGTGTCCCTGGTCCTGATCGGGGGGCTGGCGCTGTTCCTCAAGTTCTCGCGCTTCGGCTACGCGATCCGCGCCACGACGCAGAACCGCGAGGCGGCGGAGCTTCTCGGGGTCAACGTCAACTTCGTGGGTCTCGCGAGCTTCGCCATCGGCGTCGGCCTTGCGGGAGCGGCCGGGACGCTCGTCTCCTTCGTCTTCTCCTTCTACCCCTCCAAGCACTGGGAATGGATCGCGGTCCTGATGTCCCTGGTGGTGCTCGGCGGCATGGGGTCGATCCTCGGGACGGTCGTCGCGTCGTTCCTGCTCTCCGTCATAGCGGCCTTCGTCGGCTACTACTTCGGCGCGACCTGGTCGACGCTCACCTTCTACATCGCGCTCTTCGTGGTGCTGCTGGTTCGCCCGCAGGGCCTGTTCGGCGAAAAACCGGAGCTAGCCTGATGGTCACGACAGACAATTCCCAGGACATCATTGCCCAGCGGCGCGCCTACAACGAGACCCTCATGCAGGCGCAGGACAAGACTCGGGCCACGTGGTTCCCGATCGCGCTGCTCGCGCTACTGATCCTGCTGCCCCTGCTCCAGCTGACCGGGACGAACTACAACTACGTCATCCACCTCACACTCTACACCATGTGCTACGTGGTCATGGCCTCGGGCTGGAACATTCTCGGCGGGTTCGCCGGATACATCTCCCTCGGTCACAACGTGTTCTTCGCGGTCGGCGGCTACGTCGCCGGCATGCTCTTCGCACGGCTCGGCATCTCGACGATCATCCTCGCGCCCTTTGCCGGGCTTGTCTGCGCGGCGCTCGGTTACGTCATCGGCCTCATCACGCTGAGGGTGCGCGGTCCGTCCTTCATCATCTCCTCGCTGGCGCTGGTGATGATCTTCCGCATCGCCTTCGAGAACTGGCACTTCATCGGCGGGGCCGCCGGGGTTGCCCTTCCGGCGAACGGGCTGCCGGTGGAATGGGCGAAGCTGCCCTACTACTACGCCTTCCTCGCCATGGCCGCGTTCGCGCTTTGGGCCTCCTACAAGATCAAGCACTCGAAGTTCGGCATGGGCCTGCGCGCGATCTCGGTCGACGAGATCAAGGCAGAGAGCGCCGGGATCGACACGCGGTTCTACAAGGTGCTGGCCTTCGCTCTGTCGGCCTTCTTCGTCGGCATGGCCGGCGCGGTCTGGGGCGAGTACCTGACCTACATCCGCCCCAACATCTTCCTGGTGATCCTGATCTCCGTGAACATGGTGCTGATGTGCATCCTGGGCGGCAAGGGCACCGTTGCGGGCCCGGCGGTCGGCGCGATCCTCATCATCGCCTTCAACGAGTTCTTCGTCGCCACGCTCGGCGCCTCCACGGTCAACATCCTGGCCACCGGCGTCATCATGGCGATCGCGCTCATCTTCTTCCCGCTCGGCCTCGTCGGGACGCTCGCACGTCACCGCAAGCTGCCGCGCATCCTGAATTGGGACTGATCCGAATGGCTGATATTCATCTCTACAACGCGCCGCAATCGACCTGCAGCCAGAGGGTGCGCTTCGCGCTGCACGCCAAGGGGCTGGAGTTCGAGGAAAGCAAGCTCGACCTCTTCTCGGGCGACCAGCTCAAGCCGGAGTACCTCGCGATCAACCCCAACGGGGTCGTCCCGGCGATCGTCGAGAACGGTGTGCCCGTGATCGATAGCGCCGTGATCCTTGAGTACCTCGAGGACACCCGGCCCGAAATCTCGCCGATGCGTCCGGCCGATGCCGTCGGGGCCGCCAAGATGCGCGCGATGATGCGCTTCATCGACGAGGTGCCGACCCCGGCGATCCGGGTACCCTCCTACAACCTCGCGTTCCTGCCGCACTTTCAGGCGATGACCGAGGAGGAGTTCCAGGCTCTTTGCGACAGCAAGCCGCTGCGCCGCGAATTCCTGATGAGGATGGGCCGGACCGGCTTCCCCGAGAAGGACATGGAAGAGGCGATGGGTCGCCTCAAGCGCGGTATCGAGCGCATGGACGGCTGGATCACCGAATCCGGCGGACCCTGGGTCATGGGCGACCGCTTGAGCCTCGCGGACCTTTCGATCATGCCGGTCATCGTACGGATGGACGACATCAACCTCGGCCATCTCTGGGCCGACCGCCCGCAGATCGCGACCTGGCTCGACAACATCCGGCACCGCCCGGAATTCAAGAAGACCTACTACCACGGGTCTCTCCTGACGGAAAAATACCCGCATCTCGCCAAGCTGCGCGAAGAGAAGGAAGGCGTCTGAGAATGCACGCCCTCGGCTTCATGCTGGCAGCCTTCGCGGTAGGCATGCTGATCTCGGTGCAACCCGCGCTGAACGCCATTCTGGCGCAGTCGGTCGGCAGCGCCTACGGCGCGGCCACGGTCTCGATCTTCGTGGCCTTTCTATGCTCGCTCGCCTTGCTGCCTTTCATGGGTGCGGGTCGCATCACCGTGGCGACGCTCGGCGCCGCACCGTGGTGGGTCTACTTCGGCGGCGTGGCCGGCATGATCTTCGTGGCCGGGGGTATCGTCATCGCGCCGGTCATCGGCGCCCTGCTCTTCTTCGTCTGCATCATCGCGGGCCAGCTCACCGGGGCCGCCCTCGCGGACCACGTGGGCGCCTTTCGCCTGGAAGTGCGGGAACTCTCGTCCATGCGCCTCGCCGGGCTCGCCCTCGTCGTTGCGGGCGCAGTCATCGTTCAGCGCGGTTGAAAACGGTCACTACGAAAACAGGGCGAACCGGCCCGCCCGACGAGGCCCGGACGCCGACAACAGGATAGGGAACGGAATGAACGCAGTATCGCAACTCAAGGAAAGTCCCGGCACCGCCGGAGCGGCCCGGCAGGAGATCATCTCCGCCGAGCATATCGGCAAGACCTTCGGCGGATCCGTCGTCGCGCTCGAGGACATCAATTTCACGGTGCAGCAGGGCGACTTCATCTCGCTGATCGGCCCGTCGGGCTGCGGCAAGTCCACGCTGCTGCGTCTCGTCGCGGGTCTCCTGCCCGCCTCCGGGGGTAAGCTGAACGTCATGGGCAGCCCCATGACCAAGCCGCGCCCCGAGATCGGCATGATGTTCCAGAAGCCGACCCTTCTCGCGTGGAAGTCGGTCATGGACAACGTCCTGCTCCCCAAGACCCTCGCGGGCGGAGCTACGCGCAAGGATCGCGAGAAGGCGATCGAGCTGCTCCACCTCGTCGGCCTGGAGGGCTTCGAGTATTCCTTCCCGAACCAGCTTTCCGGCGGCATGCAGCAGCGGGTCGCGCTGGCGCGGCTGCTCAACACCGGAGCGGAAATCCTCCTGCTCGACGAGCCCTTTGGCGCGCTGGACGAATTCACCCGCGAACGCCTCAACGTCGAGCTCCTGCGCATCCAGCGCGAGGTGAAGGCCACCATCCTCTTCGTGACGCACAACATCCAGGAAGCCGTCTTCCTTGCGGACAAGGTCTTCGTGATGACGCCGCGCCCCGGCCGTCTGGAAGAGATCGTCGACGTCCCGCTCGCGCGTCCCCGCGAGATGGAGATCACCAAGTCCGATGAATTCAACCGGCGGGTCTTCGAGATCCGCGACGTTCTGGGAGCGGCCACATGAGCGCGACAGAAATCCCCCTCGAGAACAGCGCCGGCAGGACCACGACCTCCGGCATCCCGTACTGGGCGCAGCATCTGCTGGTCTTCGTCATCTTCATGACGATCTGGGAGATGTCGGTCCGTTTCGAATGGGTCTCCGCCCTGATCCTGCCCTCGCCCTTCGACGTCGTCGCGGCCTGGTGGGATCTCGCCATCGTCCGCGGCCTGATCTGGTCGCACTTCGCCGTCACCCTGACCGAGGTGGTCGTCGGCTTCGCTATCGGCGCGGGCTTCGGCGTGACCATCGCGGTGCTTTCGGCCCTGTCCGAGACCTTCCGCCGCCTGGTGCAGCCCTACATGGTCGCCCTGCAGGTGACGCCCCGTATCGCCATCGCGCCGATCATCGTCGCGTGGCTCGGCTTCGGCATGGAGCCGAAGATGGCGATCGCCGCGATCATCTGCTTCTTCCCGATCTTCATCAACTCGCTGACCGGCCTGATGCAGGTGGATTCCGAGAGCCTCGAGATGTTCCACTCGATGCGCGCCAGCAAGTGGAAGATCTTCCGCCACCTGCAACTGCCCGGCGCGATGCCGGTGATCATGGCCGGCTTCAAGACGGGCATCTCGCTGGCCCTCATCGGTGCCATCGTGGGCGAATTCGTCTCGGCCTCCGAAGGCCTGGGCGTGCTGATCCAGCGCTTCAGCTTCCAGCTCCTGCTGCCGCAGGCTTTCGCCTGCCTCATCATGCTCACCGTGATGGGCCTGATCCTCTACGGCACGGCGACCTTCGCCGACCGTCGGATCGTCTTCTGGCAGCACGAGGACCTCGTGAACCGGATCTCGCGCAGGATGCGCGCGAAGAATGCCGACCTGCTCGGTAAAGGGCCTGCCGTCTGACGGCGGGCCGACCAATGCATCCGAAAAGAGTCTCAAGGGAGGAGACGACGATATGAAAAAGACACTCGCAGCCATCGTGACGGCCGCCACGGCCCTCGGCTCGGCCCCGGCATGGGCACAGGACCTCCAGGAGGTCGACGTGCTCACGCCGCTGCCGCGCCACACGGCCTGGTTCCCGCTTATCGTGGGCGAGGCGCTGGGATACTTCGAGGAGGAAGGTATCGCGGTGAACCTCGTCAACGGCGGTGACTTGCCGGCGACCGCGTTCCTCGAGAACGGCCAGGTCGACATCGCGGCCCTCGATCCGTCCGAAGTGATCCTCGCCGAAGAGCGCGGCTTCGACTTCGACGTGGTCTACGAGGTCATGCACGGCGCCGTCGAAGGCATCTTCGTCCTCGAGAGCAACCCGGCCGAGAGCCTTGCCGACCTGGCCGGCACCACGATCGGCATCGTCGGCGAGTCCGACCGGGGCCTGCTTCTCTCCGCGCTCGGCCACGCCGGCGTGTCGGAAGACGACGTGACCATCGCCGTGCTCGGCGAGAGCGCGCCGCTCCTCGCGAACTCGCTGCAGACCGAGCAGGTCTCGGCCATCGTCGGCGCGATCTCCGACTTCGTCGCGATCCGCAGCCAGGACATCCAGATCAAGGACGTCCTGCCGCCGGAGATGGGTAACCAGCCCGCCAACAACTTCGCCATGCGCGCCGATGCGATCGGCGGCGAGAACGAAGAGCTGGTGCAGGGCTTCTTCAACGCCTGGGCGAAGTCCGCCTACGCTGGCCTCCACGACCTCGAGGCGACCCGGGCGATGGTCATGGAAGCCGACCCCGAGAACTGGGTGAACGAAGACCTGGGCACGATCTTCCTGGAGGCCGCGCAGGACCTTCACCGTCCTGACGGCGAGGTCTTCGGCGACGTTCGCCACGACGTCTGGCAGGGCGTGATCGACGAGATGTCAGAAGTCGGGATGATCGAGAGCGAGGTCTCCACCGACGAGATCCTCAACGACCACTACCTCGAAACGGCCAACGACTTCGATCGCGCCGAGGTCGAGGAAGAAGTCCAGGCCTACAAGGACAGTATGTAAGACCACACGCCGGGCCGGTTCCTCCGGCCCGGCGCCCCAAGGATAGAGACTGATGACGGCAACAGAGCAGCACAGCGAGATCGATCCGCGCGTCGCTTCGGCGGCGGCGCACTGGTCGCATCGGTTCGTCACCAACGGCGTGCCGCTCGCCGACTTCCAGGACGTGACCGGCTCGATCCGCCATTGGGACGAGTGGTGCGCTGCCTGGGCGTCGCGCGCGGAGGTGCACGAAGGGCTCGCTCAAGCGGCCTTTGCCGGCGGCTACGAGAGAAGCGGGGCCGAGCACCTGTCGACCGCCGCCGTCTGTTACCACTTCGGCAAGTTCCTTTTCGTCCACGATCGCGCGCAGATGCGCGCCGCCCACGAGCGCGCCGTCGATTGCCGCAACCGCGCCCTGCCGTTCGTCGATCCGCCGGGCGAGCGGGTGGAGATCCCCTGGAACGGGCACACCCTCTACGGCAACCTGCGCAAGCCGCGCGGCGTGGAACGTCCGCCGGTGGTCGTCATGGCCATGGGCCTCGACTCCGCGAAGGAGGAGATGCCGAGCAACGAGCAGGTCTTCCTCGACCGCGGCCTCGCCACGCTCGCCTTCGACGGGCCGGGGCAGGGCGAGGGCGAGTACGACATGCCCATCCATCCCGCCTACGAAGAGCCTGTTTCCGCCGTGCTCGACATGATCGAGACGCGGAACGATCTCGATTCCGACCGCGTCGCCATCTGGGGCGTGAGCCTCGGCGGCTACTATGCCCCCCGGGCCGCCGCCTACGAGGATCGCCTCAAGGCCTGCGTCTCGCTCACCGGACCCTTCGATTTCGCCGAGGCTTTCGACCGTGCGCCGCCGCTGACCCGCGCGGCCTTCACCGCCCGCGCTTTCGCCTCCGGCGAGGATGCCGCGCGCGAGGTCGCCGCCCACATGACGCTCGAAGAGGCCGCGCCGCGGATCAGATGCCCGACCTACATCGTCGGCGGCGCGCTGGACCGCGTGCTGCCGCCCGACCACGCGCAACGACTGGCCGACGCGGTCAGCGGGCCCGTCGTCCTCAACATGATCGAGGACGGCACCCACGTCGCCAACAACAGACCCTACAAGTATCGCACCCAGGTGGCGGATTGGCTTGCCGACGCACTCGCGCGGTAGACTTTTCGTGCCTATCAAACTCGGAGACCTCCCATGAACCTCGCTCTGACCCCGAACATCCTCAAGCCGGCGGACCTCGAACCCAACTGGCGCTGGGAGGGCAAGCTGCCCGCGCTCGGCCACACCTCGGTCGATTTCGAGCGCCGCGTCGATCACGACCGCCTGCGCCGCTACCGCCTCAGCCGCACCCGCGAAGCGCTCAAGAACTCGGATTGCGGCACGCTGCTGCTCTTCGACGTGAACAACATCCGCTACGTCTCCGGCACCAAGATCGGCGAGTGGGAGCGTGACAAGCTCTGCCGCTTCGCACTGCTCACCGGTGACGACGCGCCCTACGTCTGGGACTTTGGCTCGGCCGCCGTGCACCACAAGAAGTACGCCGACTGGCTGCTCGAGGACCACTGCCGCGCCGGCGTGACCGGGATGCGGGGCACGATCCCGCCGTCCTTCGGCCTGATGAAGAAGTACGCCGAGGAAATCGCCGGCCTGATCGAGGACGCCGGGATGAAGGGCATGCCCGTCGGCGTCGACTACGCCGAGACGGCCATGTTCCATGCCCTGCAGGAAGCCGGCCTGAACGTCGTCGACGGCCAGCAGATCATGCTCGGCGCCCGCGAGATCAAGAACTGGGACGAGATCCAGCTCCTGACGCAGGCTGCCTCGATGGTGGACGGCGTCTACCACATGATCTGGGAAGAGCTTAAGCCGGGCGTGCGCGAGAACGACATCGTCGCTCTGTCCAACAAGATGCTCTACGAGATGGGCTCGGACGACGTCGAGGCGATCAACGCGATCGCGGGCGAGCGCTGCAACCCGCACCCGCACAACTTCACTGACCGTTACTTCCGCCCCGGCGACCAGGCCTTCTTCGACATCCTGCAGAGCTACCAGGGCTACCGCACCTGCTACTACCGGACCTTCAACGTCGGCCGCGCCACCCCGGCGCAGAACGACGCCTACGTGAAGTGCCGCGAGTGGCTCGATGCCTCGATCCAGGCGATCAAGCCGGGCGTCACCACCGACCAGGTGGCGAAGCTCTGGCCGAAGGCGACGGACCTCGGCTTCCCCGACGAGCTCTCGGCCTTCGGCCTGCAGTTCGGCCACGGCCTCGGCCTCGCCCTGCACGAGCGTCCGATCATCAGCCGCGCGGTCTCCCTCGACAATCCGATGGAGATCCAGACCGGCATGGTCTTCGCGCTCGAGACCTACTGCCCCGCGGCCGACGGCTACTCCGCGGCCCGGATCGAGGAAGAGGTCGTCGTGACCGACACCGGCTGTGAGGTGATCTCGCTCTTCCCAGCCGAGGATCTGCCGATCGCCAACCGCTACTGAGCGGGGCCCGGCGGTCCGGATGGGGGACGGGCGGCGGCGTCCGTCCCCGACGCCTTTTGGAGAATGACGATGGCGCAGAGCAAGACAACGAAGACGACCAAGACGAAGACGAACTCCGAGGACTATCTCCGGATGTACCGGCAGATGGTGCGGATCCGCGCCTTCGAGGACCAGGCCAACCAGCTCTATCTCTCGGCGAAGATGCCGGGTCTGACCCACATGTATTCCGGCCAGGAGGCCGTGGCGGTGGGCATCTGCGAGGCCCTGAACGACGACGACCGGATCACGTCGACGCACCGCGGCCACGGGCACTGCGTGGCCAAGGGCGCCGAGTTCAAGGAGATGTTCTGCGAGCTGCTGGGCAAGGCCGAGGGCTACTGCCGCGGCAAGGGCGGCTCGATGCACATCGCCGACCAGAGCCACGGCAACCTCGGCGCCAACGCCATCGTCGGCGGCTCCATGGGCATCGCCACGGGCTCCGCGCTGCGGGCCAAGCTCCAGGGCTCCAAGGACGTGTCGGTCTGCTTCTTCGGTGACGGCGCGACGGCACAGGGCCTCTGGTACGAGGTCATGAACATGGCCGCGCTGTGGAAGCTGCCGGTCATCTACGCCTGCGAGAACAACGGCTACTCCGAGTACACCAGGACCGACGAGATCGCCGCGGGCTCGATCCTCGACCGGGCCAAGGCCTTCGGCATCGAGAGCTTCGAGGTCGACGGGCAGGACGTGCTCGCCGTCAACGAGCTGTCCGCCAAGCTCGTCGAGAGGGCGCGCAAGGGCGAGGGGCCGTTCTTCATCGAGCTCAAGACCTACCGCTACCACGGGCACCACGTCGGCGACATCAACCGCGACTACTACCGCTCCAAGGACGAGGAAGCGGAGTGGAAGAAGGTCCGCGATCCGATCACGAACTTCGGCAAGTGGCTGGAGTCGGAGGGCATCGCGAGCGCCGACGAGCTCGTCGCGATCAACGACGAGGTCGCCGCCGACGCCGAGGCCGCGGTGAAGTACGCGCTCGATGCGCCGTACCCGCCCGGCGAGGAGGTCGACATGCACGTGTACAAGGGAATCGAACACGCTCTGGCGTGAACAACGGGACGGTAAGACAATGCGCGAGATCACACTCTCGAAGGCGGTGAACGAGGCGCTCGCCGAAGAAATGCGGCGGGACGAGACCGTCTTCATCCTGGGCGAGGACGTCGCCGAGGCGGGCACACCCTTCAAGGTCCTCTCCGGCCTCGTCGAGGAGTTCGGCACCGATCGGGTGCTCGACACCCCGATTTCGGAGCCCGGCTTCGTCGGGATCGGCGTCGGCGCGGCCCTCACCGGCGCGCGGCCGGTGGTCGACTTGATGTTCGGGGACTTCCTGTTCCTGGTGATGGACCAGCTCTGCAACCAGGCGGCGAAGGCCTATTACATGTCCGGCGGCAAGCTGAACGTGCCGATGGTGCTTCGGACGAACCTCGGGGCCACCCGCCGTTCGGCGGCGCAGCACAGCCAGTCGCTGCATGCGCTCGTGGCCCACATCCCCGGCCTAAAGGTGGCGATGCCGTCGTCGGCCTACGAGGCAAAGGGCCTGATGAAGACGGCGATCCGGGACGACAACCCTGTCGTGATCTTCGAAGACAAGCTCATGTACCAGGACAAGGCCCCGGTCCCGGAAGAGGAGTACCTGATCCCCTTCGGCGAGGCGAACGTGAAGCGGGAAGGCTCCGACATCACCCTGATCGGCACCTCGTCCATGGTCCAGGTCGCCGAGAAGGCCGCAGAGATCCTGGCGGGCGAAGGCATCTCGGCGGAGGTCATCGATCCGCGCACGATCGTGCCTCTGGACGAGAAGACCCTGATCGAGAGCGTCAAGAAGACCTCCCGCGCCATCGTCATCGACGAGGGTCATCAGAGCTACGGCATCACCGGCGAGATCGCGAGCCGCCTGAACGAGAAGGCGTTCTATCATCTCGATGCGCCGGTCCTGCGGATGGGCGCGATGGACGTGCCGGTGCCGTTCTCGCCCGCGCTGGAGGATCTGACCGTTCCGACGCCCGAGCGCGTGGTCGAGGCCGCGCGCAAGCTGGTCTCCGGGGAGCTCATTCATGCCGCTTGATGTCATCATGCCGGCCCTCGGCATGGCGCAGGACAGTGGTCACCTGGTCGCCTGGCACAAGTCGCCCGGCGACGAGGTCGCGGAGGGCGATGTCCTTTTCGAGGTCGAGACCGACAAGGCCACCATGGAAGTCGAGGCCCAGGGCGCCGGGTACCTGACCGACGTCACCGCCGCCGAGGGGACCGACGTGCCCGTGGGACAGGTGATCGCGAAGATCTCCGACAGCCCGGAGGGCTCGGGAGAAGCTCCGGCCGCCGCCCCTGCCGCAGAGCCCGCCGCCGATGCGGGTGGCGATGGCGGCGACCTGCCCGAGGGCAAGGACGTGATCATGCCGACCCTCGGCATGGCTCAGGACGCAGGTCAGCTCGTTGCCTGGCACAAGGATCTCGGTGACGAGGTGGGTGAGGAGGACGTGCTCTTCGAGGTGGAGACCGACAAGAGCGTCGTCGAGGTGCCCGCCGGGGTCTCCGGCTACATCGCAGCCCTGCTCGCCGAGCCGGGCGAAGACGTGCCGACCGGCCAGACCATCGCGATCGTCTCGGCCGAGAAGCCCGAGAACCCCGTGCGCCGCAGCGCGGCTGCGGCTGCCCCCGCGCCCGCCAAGGCGCCGGAGCCGGAGGCCAAGGCCGAACCGGAGAAGAAGGCGCCCGCACCGCAGCAAGCCAAGGCCCCGCCGAAATCGCCTGCCCCGCAGGCGGATCCGGGCGGGAAGATCCTCGCCTCGCCGAAGGTGCGGCGTCTGGCGATGGAAGAGGGGCTCGACCTCTCGAGGCTGGTCAAGGCGGGCTATCCCCAGCCCTACCACGTCTCCGACCTCGAGACCCTGCGCTCTCTGCCGGCGGACGCCGCGACCGAGGCCGCTGCCGGCGGTGCCGCCCCCGCGCGTCACTTGGTGGCCGAGATCGACCCCTCGGCGCTCGAGGACTTCGTCGCCTGGGCCGGTGAGGCGGGTCTATCCGATCCCGGTGCCCTGCTTGCCGGTCTCGCGGCCGCCGGTCTGCCCGGTGCCTCGGGCGCCGTCGCGGTCGAAGCGCATGGTGCGACGCGGGTCTTCACCGTCCCTGCCGGCGGAGCTCTCGGGGCGACCGAGGAGGCCGAGGCGGAGACGTCGCCGGATCTCCTGGTTCGCGACCTCCGCGGCAGCCCGCTCACGGCCGTCTCTCTCGGACCGGAGGCCCAGCCCGTGCTGACCCTCGCCGGCAAGGGCGGGACGCTTTCCGTGACTCTAGAGTGTGCCGCCTCTCAACTGACCGCCTCCGAGGCGGTCGATCTGCTGACTGCCTTTGCCGGCCGGCTCGACGAGCCGCTCCGGCACTTGCTCTGACGAAGAGGACTGACCATGACCGACCAGAGCCTGAACTTCGACGCGCTGCCCTCCGATCTCTGGATCGACGGCGGCTGGCGCCCGGCGACGGGTGACCAGCGTTTCGACGTCCTGAACCCCGCGACCGAGGAGGTGCTTGCCTCCGTCGCCTCCGCCGATATCGCCGACGCCGACGCCGCGCTTGACGCTGCCGAGAAAGCGATGGCCGACTGGGCCGCGCGCAAGCCGCGCGAGCGCTCCGAGATCCTGCGCAAGGCCTGGGAGCTGATGACGGCGCGTCTCCCGGACTTCGCCCGGCTCATCACGCTGGAGAACGGCAAGGGCCACACCGACGCCATGGGCGAGGCGACTTATGCCGCCGAGTTCTTCCGCTGGTTCGCGGAGGAAGCCGTGCGGGCCGACGGCCTCCTCACGCATGCGCCTGCCTCGGGTGCGCGGATCATGGTCCAGCACAAGCCCGCTGGCCTCGCCGTCCTCGTGACGCCGTGGAACTACCCGGCGGCGATGGGCACCCGGAAGATCGCCCCGGCCCTCGCCGCCGGTTGTGGCGTGATCATCAAGCCCGCCTCCGAGACCCCCCTGACCATGCTCGCCCTGATGCCGCTACTCGAGGAGGCGGGTGTTCCCAAGGGCCTCGTCAACGTCCTGCCGTCGCGCCGGACCGGCAAGCTCGTGGACCACATGCTGCACGATCCGCGCGTGCGCGTCGTGAGCTTCACCGGCTCCACCGGCGTCGGCCGGACGCTG
Organism: Histidinibacterium aquaticum; assembly: GCF_008710275.1. Lineage (GTDB taxonomy): Bacteria > Pseudomonadota > Alphaproteobacteria > Rhodobacterales > Rhodobacteraceae > Oceanicola > Oceanicola aquaticus. The sequence continues at coordinate 133,683 of NZ_VYQE01000004.1, read as the reverse complement.
CTGAAGTCCGCCGCCGACCAGGTGCTGAAGCCGGCGATGGAACTCGGTGGCAACGCCCCCTGCATCGTCTTCGACGACGCCGACATGGACACCGCCATCGAGGGCACGATGCTCGCCAAGATGCGCAACCTCGGGGAGGCCTGCACCGCGGCGAACCGGATCTACGTGCACGAGTCGGTGGCGGAGGAGTTCACCAAGCGCCTGACCGAGCGCATGAGCGCGCTCAAGATGGGCGACGGCACCGATCCCTCGGTTGACGTCGGCCCGCTGGTCAACGCCGACACGCGCGACAAGGTCGCCGCCTTCGTCGAGGACGCCGTAAAGCGCGGCGCCAAGATCCAGTGCGGCGGCAAGGTGCCGGAGGGCAAGGGCTTCTTCTATCCTGCCACCGTCATCTCCAACGTGCCGGAGGACGCCGAATGCGTCGCCGACGAGATCTTTGGTCCCGTCGCCGCGATCCAGACGTTCAAGGACCAGGACGAAGTGATCCGGCGGGCCAACGACACCGAGTACGGCCTCGTCGCCTATGTCTTTACCGAGAATATGAAGCGCGGCCTGCAGGTCTGCGAGCGGCTCGACTACGGCATGGTGGGTCTGAACCGCGGCCTCGTCTCTGACCCCGCAGCACCCTTCGGCGGCACCAAGCAGTCGGGCCTCGGGCGCGAAGGCGGCCACGAGGGCATGCTCGAGTTCATGGAAACCCAGTACATCTCCGCCGCCTGGTAAGGAGCCACCACGATGAGCGACACCATCGCCAGCCCCTCCGTCCGCAAGCGCGCGGGCGACCGGGGAATCGACATCGACGCCCTCGCCAAGGAGCTGGGGCGGGAGACGATCACCATGGACGACCTCGACAGCAAGGGCGGCGGGCAGGCTCAGGCCGCCCCCGCAGGCGACACCAGCTATTGGGACGTGGATCACTCGGCCTACGGACCGGTGACCGAAGAGGCGGTCAGCCGCTTCTCCCGGACAGCTGCCCGTAATCTCTCTGCGGCCAATACGCTGATCCCGCAGGTCACCCACCACGAGGAGGCCGAGGTCACGGCCATCGAGGCGCTGCGGTCCTCCTGGCGGGACGAGGCGAAGGCGCGGGGCGTGAAGCTCACGGCGCTCGCCTTCCACGTGAAGGCACTGGCCAAGACGCTGCGGGCCTTCCCGAACTTCAACGCCTCGCTCTCTCCGGACGGCGCCACGCTCTATCGCAAGGACTTCGTGCATATCGGGATCGCGGTGGACACGCCGTACGGTCTCATGGTGCCGGTGATCCGCGATGCTGACCGCAAGGGGCTCTGGCAGCTTGCCTCCGAGATCGCCGACCTCGCCGCCCGCGCGCAGGCCCGGAAGATCGGCCCGGACGAGATGGGCGGCGCCTCGATGTCGATCTCCAGCCTCGGCGGCATCGGCGGCACCGCCTTCACGCCGATCGTCAACCCGCCGGAGCTCGCCATCCTCGGCCTGACGCGGACCTACACCGCGACGCGCTGGACCGAGGGCACGCCGGAGCCGGTCCCGATGCTGCCGATAGACCTATCCTACGACCACAGGGCGCTCAACGGCGCGGACGCCGCGCGCTTCGCAGCGCACCTCAAGCGTCTGATCGAAGACCCGAGGCGCATGATGATCTGATGCGCGGCGCCCATATTTCCTGGTGTGTTAACGCAAACGTTTGTGCCGGGCCGGCACAAACGATAGTTTGCGTCGGAGCCGGACAGGAAAGAGGGTAAGCGGTGCGGGGCGTTACGCTGAAGGATATTGCCAGGGAGACGGGCTTTCACGTCTCCACGGTCTCGCGGGCGCTGGACCCGCGGGCCCGATCGGCCCTGACCGACGAGGTCGTCCAGAAGGTCAGCATGGCGGCCGAGCGGATGGGCTATCGCCCCAACCGCCTGGCCTCGGGCCTGCGGACCAAGCGGACCAAGACCGTGGGTCTGGTCATCCCCGACATCACCAACCCGCTCTTCCCGCCCATCGTGCGCGGCGTCGAGAGCGTGCTGGAGCCGCTGGGCTATGTCTCCATCATCGTGAACACCGACAGCCGCCGCGACCGCGAGCGCAGCCAGGTCGGCGTTCTGCTGGAGCGCGGCGTCGACGGGATCATCCACGCCGCCGTCGAGCGCGAGGATCCCTTCTTCGAGGAGCTGCGCCGGCAGAAGGTGCCCGTCGTCACGGTGAACCGGGCGCTGGACGCCGAAGGAATCCCGGCGGTCGTCAGCGACGATGCCGAGGGCATTCGCGCCATGGTCCGGCTACTGACGAATGCCGGACACACCCGCATCGCCCATATCGCCGGTCCGCAGCAGCTCTCGACCGGCGTGGAGCGGCACGCCGCCTTCCGAGAGGCGGTGAAGGAATTCGGCCTCAAGATCCCCGAATACCATATCATCCGCTCAGACCGCCTCATCGAGTCCGAAGGCCGTCGCTGCACCGAGGCGCTTCTGTCCCTTGTCGAGCGTCCGACCGCGATCCTCGCCGCGAACGACCGCCTCGCCCTGGGCGCCATCGAAGCGATCAACCAGATGGGGCTGTCCTGCCCGGGCGACGTCTCGGTCACCGGCTTCAACGACAGCGAGGTCCTGAGGCTCATCCCGCCCGGCCTGACCACCGTCCGCGTCGACAAGGCGGGCGTCGGCAAGCGCAGCGCGGAGTTGCTGATCCGCATGATCGAAAGCCCCGAAGAGGAGACGGATCCCCGGACCGTCCTGCCCATCGAGGTGGTCGAGCGCGGCAGCGTCGCCCCACCGCCGAAGGACTAGAGCGCCGCCAGCAGTTCCGCGTGACGCGCGGTGTAGTCCCGGCGCACGTCGACCGGGGGTCGCAGGCGGATATCGCAAGTCTCTATCAGCGCCGGGGGCGGCCGGCCGAAGAACCGCGTCGCCTCAGCCTCGGAGAACCCGGCGATCCGCACGGCTTCGAGCCAGGCCGAGACCTTGTCAGCCTTCTTAATCTGTTTCTTGACCGTCTGCGGCACCTGCGCGGGCAGCCCGAACCGGATGTGGATCGCCGCCAGCAGCCGCGTGTCGAGTTCGCCGTAGGACGGGCCGACCGCTGCCTTCACCGGCGAGATCATGTCGCCGATGACGTACTCCGGCGCATCGTGCAGCAGAGCGGCCAGCTGCCACTTCACCGGGGCGGAGGGGTGCTGGAGCCGGAAGATCTCCTCCACGAGCAGCGAGTGCTCGGCCACCGAGTAGGCGTAGTCGCCCGCCGTCTGCCCATTCCAGCGAGCAACGAAGGCGAGGCCGTGCGCGATGTCCTCGATCTCGATGTCCACTGGCGTGGGATCCAGCAGGTCGAGCCTGCGTCCCGATAGCATTCGTTGCCAGGCGCGAGGCGGCATGTGTCCCTCCGGTCGGTCCGGCCCGAGTTAGGGCGGAGGGGTCGGGGAGGGCAACCCCGACGTCGCACCCGCCGCGACACAGCCGCTTGTTGTTCATTAACGTGCCTCCTGCTAATGCGCCTGCAATCCGAGAGACAGCGTCAGGAGTGCCGGGAATGGCGAAGGACTACATCGTGCGGGACATCGGCCTTGCGGGCTACGGTCGCAAGGAACTCGACATCGCCGAGACCGAGATGCCGGGTCTCATGGCGCTGCGCGAGGAATACGGCGAGAGCAAGCCGCTCGCGGGCGCGCGGATCGCCGGCTCGCTTCACATGACGATCCAGACCGCCGTCCTGATCGAGACGCTGGTCGCGCTCGGCGCCGACGTGCGCTGGGCCTCCTGCAACATCTTCTCGACGCAGGACCACGCCGCGGCGGCGATCGCCGAGGGCGGCACGCCGGTCTTCGCCATCAAGGGCGAGACGCTGCCGGAATACTGGGACTATGCCGACCGCATCTTCCAGTTCCCCGAGGGCGGCGCGAACATGATCCTCGACGACGGCGGCGACGCGACGCTCTACATCCTGCTCGGCGCGCGCGTCGAGGAGGGCGAGGAGGACCTGATCGTCGCCCCGACCTCCGAGGAGGAAGAGGCGCTCTTCGCCCAGATCAAGAAGCGCATGACCGAGAGCCCCGGCTGGTTCGTCAAGCAGCGCGACATGATCCAGGGCGTGTCGGAAGAGACCACCACCGGCGTTCACAGGCTCTACGAGCTGGTCAAGGAGGGCCGGCTGCCCTTCCCCGCGATCAACGTCAACGACAGCGTGACCAAGTCGAAGTTCGACAACAAGTACGGCTGCCGCGAGAGCCTCGTCGACGGCATCCGCCGCGCCACCGACACCATGATGGCCGGCAAGGTCGCCGTGGTCTGCGGTTACGGCGACGTGGGCAAGGGCTCCGCCGCCTCGCTGCGCGGCGCAGGTGCCCGGGTCAAGGTAACCGAGGTCGACCCGATCTGCGCGCTTCAGGCCGCGATGGACGGCTTCGAGGTCGTGCTGCTCGAGGACGTGATCGACAGCGCCGACATCTTCATCACGACGACCGGCAACAAGGACGTCATCCGCATCGAGCACATGCGCGCGATGAAGGACATGGCGATCGTTGGCAACATCGGCCACTTCGACAACGAGATCCAGGTCGCCAGCCTGAAGAACCACAAGTGGACCAACATCAAGGAACAGGTCGACATGATCGAGATGCCTTCGGGCAACCGCATCATCCTCCTGTCCGAAGGCCGGCTTTTGAACCTCGGCAACGCGACCGGGCACCCGTCCTTCGTCATGTCGGCGTCGTTCACCAACCAGGTGCTCGCCCAGATCGAACTTTACACGAAGGGCGACCAGTACGAGAACCAGGTCTACATCCTGCCCAAGCACCTCGACGAGAAGGTCGCGCGCCTTCACCTGGGCCGGATCGGCGTCAAGCTGACCGAGTTGTCGCCTGACCAGGCGAAATACATCGGCGTCGCGCCCGAGGGGCCGTTCAAGCCGGAGCATTACCGCTACTGATCGGGCCGCTACAAAGCATTGAGCAAGGGGCAGGGACGTCGTTCCTGCCCCTTTGTCGTTGATCGTCATGTGAAAAAGCATCCGACGTGGCGGCTTGGCGGGAACCGGCCGAGCCCGAGAGGGCTTTATTGCATGACACTGCCGATAGTGGCCGACGGGGGAACGACCGAGGGGGGCTGCGCGTCGCTTTGCCAATAAGTCATTCTCAGGAGAGACTATCATGACCCTCAAGAACCTTATGCTCGGTACCGCCGTTGCCGCCCTGTTCGCGGGCCCCGCCCTGGCTCAGGACGACACCACCGAAGGCGACACCGAAGCCACCACCGAGATGTCGACCGACACCGAAGCCCAGGCCGAGTCCGGCGCCGAAAGCGAAGGTGAGGTCGAAGGCGAAATGGAGATGGCCGAGGACGCTGAAGTGTCGTCCGACGCAGAGAGCTCCGAAACGGCCGAAGGCGAAGACGCCGAGGGCGACATGGCTGCCGAGGGCGAGTCCGACATGGCCGCCGAAGGTGAAGGCGATATGGCCGCCGACGGCGAGTCCAACATGTCCGCTGAAGGCGAAGGCGAAATGGCCGCCGAAGGCGATATGTCCGAAGACGCCGCCACCGGCGAAGGCGACGGCATGTCCACCGACATGACCGAAGGCGACACCGGCATGGCCGAAGAGGGTCAGCCCACGTCCATCGCCGAAATGACGGTCGGCGAGTTCATCGGCCTCGTCGTCTTCTCGCCCGAAGACGAGCGTATCGGCGAGATCGACTACGTGGTCGAACAGGACGGCGGTCTTGCCGGCGTGATCGGCATCGGCGGCTTCCTCGGCCTCGCCGAGTACACAGTGGCGATCCCGATCGAGGAATTCCAGCTGCGTGAAGAAGGCGACAGCCTCGGCCTCGACGCCACGCGCGACGCCCTCCGTGAGCGTCCCGAGTTCGACGAGACCGGTGTCGAAGGCCTCGAGGATGACGTCGTTCTCGGCGACATGATGGAGAGCGAGGAAGGTTCGGACTCCTAAGGTCCAGCCCGACCACCTCTATCGGCCGCGCAGCCCCGCTGCGCGGCCGTTTCTTTTGACCCGACACGTCGTCCGACACTACCCTTGCCGCGCGGCCAGCATGCGCCGCCGAGGGGGAGACCGGAGACATGAGCAAAAGAGACAACCTGATCGCGATCTACGCGGACGACCTGCGCCTGAAGTGCGGCATGGAGCCCGACATGGACCTGCTCACAAAGGTCACCATCGGCTGCGGCCCGGCGATTTACGATGCGGACGCTGCGACCGTGGCGGCGGGCCAGCCGCACGAGTTGGAGACGATACGCTCCAACTTCCTCATCAGGAAACTTGGTTTGCGCGACAGCCCCGAGCTGATGGATGCGATCGAAGAGGTCATCGAGACCTACGGCAGGTCCGAGACCAACAAGTACCGTGCAGTGGTCTACTACATGCTGACCAAGCACTTCGGCCGCGAAGGGGTCTATCTCTGACCCGTCAGAAGAGAACCAGCACCAGCCCCGCCAGCCCGCACCCGATGGTGGCGTAGCCGCCGTCGATGGCCGACAGCACGGGCGGCCGCATGGCGTATCCGTTGTTCAGGACGATCCAGGGCGTGATGAAGAAGGCGCCGATGCCCAGGCCGCCTACGAACCCGGCGCCCAGCGTTTCGATCCCGGAGGTCGCGAAGGTGTGCCGCATCATGATCGTGACGACGAGGATGCAGACGGCAGAGGTGACGTAGGGCACCGGGCTGCTGGAGTTCGCGGGGCGGCCCTTCTCGTCGGACGGAACGCTCGCCGCCTCCATCCAGGGCTTCGAAAGAAAGCCGTACCACACCGCACCGAAGACGAATGCCGCGGCCGCCGCCGCGATGACGCTCACGAAACCCATGTCGACCTCCGTATGTCCTGTGACATCGCGGAGCATGCGCCCTCAGTCGGGATTCGTCTGCCCCATTTCGCAGATGCGGCGCCATTCTTCCGCGGTCACCGGCTGCACGGACAGCCGCGTGTTCTTCACCAGGACCATCTCGGAGAGCGCCGGCTCTGCCTTGATCGTGTCGAGCGACACCGGCGTCTCGAAGGGACGGACGGCCTTGATGTCGACGCATTCCCACCGCGCGTCGTCGGTGGTCGAATCCGGATGAGCCTCGGCGATGACCTCGACGATGCCGACGACGGCTTTCTCCTTCTGCGAGTGGTAGAAGAAGCCCCGGTCGCCGACGGCCATCTCGCGCATCATGTTGCGCGCCTGGTAGTTGCGGACCCCGTCCCATTCCTCGCCCGCGTCGCCCTTGGCGACCTGGTCGTCCCATCCCCAGGTCGAGGGCTCGGACTTGAAGAGCCAGTAGCGCATCACTCCTCCTTCAGCGGCCGGGACAGAAGCTGGCCCAGGGCGTCGGAAATGTCGATCTCCCCGTCCACCACATCGGCGACGAGACGGGTGATCGGCATGTCGATCCCCTGCTCGCGAGACAGTCGCGCCACGGCCTGCGCCGTCTTCACGCCTTCCACCGTCGCGGAGGTGTCGAAGTCCTCCCCCGCGCCCCAGGCGAGCCCGAAGCGGTAGTTCCGCGACATGTCAGAGGTGCAGGTAAGGGTCAGGTCGCCGAAACCCGAGAGCCCCATGAGTGTCACGGGATCGGCCCCGCGGTGTGCGGCCAGCCTCTGCATCTCGGCGAACCCCCGGGTCATGAGCGCGGCCCGCGCGCTCACCCCGTAGCCCTTGCCGATGCAGGCGCCGCAGGCGATGGCGATCACGTTCTTCAGCGCACCGCCCAGCTCCGCGCCCACCACGTCGCTTGTCCGGTAGAGCCGGAGGCACGGCGTCGACAGGCTCTCCTGCAGCCGGATCGCCTCTTCCGGGCGGGCGCAGGCCAGCGTCAGTGCCGTGGGCAGCCCCCGCGCGATATCGGCGGCGAAGCTCGGCCCGGTCAGCACTGCGGGCACCGCGCCGGGCAGGGACTCCGCCACCGTGCCCGCCGCCCCGGTCAGCGTCTCCAGGTCGATGCCCTTGCAGCAGGCGACCAGCGTCGTGCCGTCGAGCCTGTCGCGGTGGCTCTCGACGAAAGCGCGGACGGTCTGCGCGGGCATCGACAGCAGGATCGTGTCCGCCTTCAGCAGCTCTTCCGGGTCGGAGGTCACGGTCACGCTTTCGGGCAGTTCGATCCCCGGAAGCCGTTCCTTGTTCTCCCGCGTCTTCGCCATCTCGGCGGCGGTGTCGGGGCTGCGGGCCCAGAGCGTCACCGCCCCGTTGGCCGAGAGCGCCACGGCGAGCGCCGTCCCGAAAGCCCCGGCTCCTGCAACTGCGATCATGCCTTCGCTCCCTTTCTGCCCGACCCCAGCAGCGCCGGGGATCGCGTGTCGAGTGGCCAGCGCGGACGCGCGGGGAGATCCAGGTCATCGGTCTTCCCGGCCTTCAGCCGCTCCGCCCCGGCGTAGGCGATCATCGCGGCGTTGTCGGTGCAGAGCGCGAGCGGCGGCGCCACGAAGGCCACGTTCCGCGCCTCGGCGATACCGGTCAGCGCGGCGCGGACCGCCCCGTTCGCCGCCACGCCGCCCGCCACAGCGAAGCCCGTGACGTCCGGCGCCGCCTCCAGCGCCCGCCGGGACTTCTCCGCGAGGATCGCCGTGACCGCTGACTGGAACGCGGCGCAGAGGTCGGCGCGGTCGGTCTCGGTCAGTCCGCCCTTCGCGGCGACCATGCCATCCCGCGCCCTCAGCAGCGCCGTCTTGAGCCCGGAAAAGCTCATGTCGCAGCCGGGCCGATCCAGAAGGGGACGGGGCAGGGGAAAGCGGCCTGCGTTGCCGCGCTCCGCCGCGCGCTCGACGTGAGGCCCACCCGGTTGCGGAAGCCCCAGCAGGCGGGCCGTCTTGTCGAAGGCCTCGCCCGGGGCATCGTCGATGGTCCCGCCCATGCGGGTGAAGCTCTCGGGTCCGTCGACCCGAAGAAACTGGCAGTGCCCACCCGATACGAGCAGCATGAGGTAGGGAAACTCGAGCCCCTCGGTCAGCCGCGGTGTCAGGGCATGGCCCGCGAGATGATTCACGCCCACCAGCGGAATGCCGGTCGCGGCGGAAAGACCCTTGCCGCACATCACACCCGCGAGCACCCCGCCGATCAGCCCCGGCCCGGCCGTCACCGCAATCGCGTCGATCTCGCCCAGCGACACACCGGCGCCCTCCAGCGCCTGCTCGACGCAGAGGTCGACCTTCTCGGCATGGGCACGGGCGGCGATCTCGGGCACGACGCCTCCGTAGGCCGCATGCAGCTCGGCCTGTCCCATGACCACGTTCGAGAGGATCTCGCGGTCGCGCAGCACCGCCGCGGCGGTGTCGTCGCAGCTCGATTCGATACCGAGGACGAGGGGGGCGGAACTCATGGGGGGCGGTTGCTCCTGATCGGGCCTCAAGTAACACTGGCCCCCACGCCTCACAATGGCCCGTCCCATGCCCGCGCTGCTGCTCACCCGCCCCGAAGACCAGTCCGAGCGATTTGCGCGGCAGCTTGGCGACGCAGGCCCGGTGGTCATCTCGCCGCTGCTCCGGATCGAACCGCTGTCCCCCGACCTGCCGTCGGCCCGCACGCTGGTCCTGACCTCCCTGCGCGGGGCCGAAGCCGCCGCCCGGCTCAACGTTCCGCAAGGCACGCCCGCGCTCTGCGTGGGGGAGGCCACGGCCGAGGCCGCCCGGCTGGCCGGTCTCGATGCCCGTGCGGCCGCAGGTGACGCCGAAGCGCTCTACTATGAAATCCTGTCGCTGCAACCGCCTACACCGCTGCTGCACCTCCGCGGCCGCCACGCGCGCGGCGATCTCGCCCGGCGGCTGACGGAGGCGGGTCTGCCGACCGAGGAGCGTATCGTCTACGAACAGACCCCCCTCCCTCTCTCGGAAGAGGCGCGGCGCCTTCTCGCCGGGGCAGAGCCCGTGGTCGTCCCGCTCTTCTCCCCCCGGACCGCCGAATTGCTCGCCGCGGAGGGGCCCTTCGCCGCGCCGCTCCTCGTCGTCGCGATGTCTCCCGCCGTCGCGGAAGCGGTGGTCTCTCTGCATCCCGCCCAATGCCGCGTCGCACCGCATCCCTCGGCATCGGATATGCTCGCCCTGACCCGCGAAGTCCTTGAGCGCGGTCGCGGATCCCACGCGTCGGCTTGAGGCCACCTGCCCGGCGGGCTACGTTGCGGATCGGGCCCGAGCGGTCCCGTGAAGGCAGAGGGGGCGCGGACGTGGCGCAGGACGACAAGAGGACATCGACCGACCAGGGCGCTGAGAGCGTCCCGCCGGAGTATGCCGACATGACGCCCCTCCCTCGGTCCGGGCGCGACGTCCCGGTCTCCGAGGAAGCGCCGGAAGCGCCGGGCGCAGCAGAGCCCGAGACGCCGAGCCGCCCCGAGCCGCCCGCCGATCCCGTTCCGATCCCCGATCAGAGTACCGGCCCGGTGCCGGAAGCCCGCGCGCGGCGCAGCAGCGGCTTCGTGCCCCTGTTCCTCGGCGGCGTCGTGGCTGCCGCGCTCGGCTTCGGCGCCTCCTGGTATCTCGGCCAGCAGAACGGCACGCTCGACCTCGCCTCGGAACTGGGAGCGCGGGACGAAACCATTACCGGCCTGGACCAGCGTCTGTCCGAGATCGAAGCGCAGACCGAGGCGCTCGCAGAGGGCCCCGACCTCACCCCGCTCCAGCAGGAGCTCGAGGCCGCGACCAGCGCCAGCGCCGACACTTCGGCCCGCATCGACGCCCTGCAGACCGAGCTGGGTGATACGCTGGCCTCCTTCGGCGACCGCCTCGATCAGCTCGATGACCGGCTGACGAACGTGGAACAGCGCCCTGAAGCCGACGGAAGCCTGTCGGAAGAGGCCGTCGCCGCCTACGAGCGCGAGATCGCCGCCCTTCGTGAAGAGACGGCGCAGGCGGTCGAGGGGCTGAACGCCCGCGCCGCCGAGATCGAGGAGCGGTTTGCCGGTCTGACCGAGGAGGTCTCGACCCGGCTCGAAGAAATCCGCTCCGAGGCGGAGGCCATCGAGGAAGACACCGAAGCCGCCGCCGCCCGTGCCGCCGCGGCCGCCGCACTCTCAGACATTCGCGCTGCCATCGAAAACGGCGCACCCTTTACCGAGGCCCTGACGGCGCTGCAGGCGACCGGCGCGGTCGAGACGCCCGAGGCGCTGGCCGCGAACGCCGAAGAGGGCGTGCCCAGCCTGGCCGCCCTGCGCGACCGTTTCCCCGATGCGGCCCGCAGTGCGCTCGCGCAGGCCAGAGCGGACGAGGAAGGCGGCGGCATGGGAGCCTTCTTCACCCGCCAGCTCAATGTCCGCTCGGTCGAGCCGCGCGAAGGCGACAGCGCCGACGCCGTGCTGTCCCGCGCCGGTGCCGCCGTCGAACAGGGCCGCCTGGCCGATGCCCTTGCCGAGCTGCAGGACCTGCCCGACGACGCGCAGGAGCCGCTAACCGACTGGATCTCGGCGGCCGAGACCCGGATCGCGGCCCGTGACGCGGTCGAGACGCTCACCCAAGACGTTACGTCGAACTGAGGCGACACCCCATGATGCTCTGGTCCCTGATCAAAATCCTGGCCTTCGTCGCCGCCGTGATGGCGCTGACTTGGGGCGCTATCCTTCTGCTCGAGGTGCCGGCGAGCGCGACGATGACCGCCGGCGGCTACGAGATCTCGCTGAGCGCGCTTCAGCTCGTCATCGCGGCGATCGTGCTGGTGGCCCTCATCTGGCTGGCGTTCAAGCTGATCGGCCTGCTGGTCGCGACCTTCAAGTTTCTCAACGGCGACGAGACGGCGATCTCCCGCTACTTCTCCCGGAACCGGGAACGCCGGGGTTACGACGCCCTGGCCGACGGCATGATGGCGCTCGCCTCGGGTGACGGCCAGCTCGCGATGATCAAGGCCGACCGGGCGAACCGCTATCTGGAGCGCCCCGAGCTGACCAATCTCCTCGCCGCGCAAGCCGCCGAGATGGCCGGCGACAAGCGCAAGGCCGAACAGACCTACAAGGCGCTGCTGTCGGACGAGCGCACCCGCTTCGTCGGCGTGCGTGGGCTGATGAAGCAGAAGCTGGCCGAAGGCGACACCGAGACCGCGCTCAAGCTTGCCGAAAAGGCCTTCACCCTCCGGCCTAAGAACACCGAGGTCTCGGACACGCTCCTGCGGCTCCAGGCCGACGAGGAGGACTGGTCCGGCGCCCGCACGACGCTCGCCTCCAAGCTCCGCAACGGCACCATGCCGCGCGACGTGCACAAGCGCCGCGACGCCGTGCTGGCGCTCTCCGAGGCGCGCGACCAGATGGCCGACGGCAAGGAGGACAAGGCCCGCGACGGCGCGATCGAGGCGAACCGCCTGTCGCCCGAGCTGATCCCCGCCGCGATCATGGCTGCCCGCGCCCACATTGCGCGCAACTCGCCGCGCTCCGCCGCCCGCGTCCTCAAGAAGGCCTGGGCGACCAAGCCGCATCCCGATCTCGCCGCGGCCTTTGCCGAGATCCGGCCGGACGAAAAGCCGGACGCGCGCCTCAAGCGATTCCGCGAGCTCACCGGTGCGAACTCGGGGCACGCCGAGAGCCGCATGCTCATGGCCGAGCTTAACGTCGCCGCGGAGCATTTCCCCGAGGCGCGCCGGGCCCTGGGCGACCTGGTGGAGACCGATCCCACGGCTCGCGTGCTCACCCTGATGGCCGCGATCGAACGCGGCGAGGGAAAGGACGACTCGGTCGTGCGCGGCTGGCTGACCCGGGCGCTCAACGCGCCGCGCGGCCCGCAGTGGATCTGCGACAACTGCCACAACATCACGCGCGACTGGGCGCCTGTCTGCCCGAACTGCCACAGCTTCGACACCCTCACCTGGACCCGCCCACCGGAGTCCGAGGTCGCGATGCCGCGCGGGACCGAGATGCTGCCCCTGATCGTGGGCGCGCTGGACAAGAAGGCCGAGACCGACGACGAGGCGCCCGTGGAGGCCGAGGTCGTCGACGAGACGCCGGCGCCCGGTGCCGAAGAGACCCAGGGGCCCTCGGAAGAAGCGCAAAAATAGCCTTTCGCCTCCCCGGGGCCGGTGCTAAGAGGCGCGCCGTGGCCGGTGTAGCTCAGCTGGTAGAGCACGTCATTCGTAATGATGGGGTCGTAGGTTCGAGTCCTATCACCGGCACCACACTCCCCTGATCTTTTGCCTTTCTCCTCGGCGAGCAGAGCCTTGGAGAGCGAAGACTCCGAAAGGCTTGCCCCGGGGCTCGTCGCTCAAAGCGGGACCCGCGCCGCGGTCGGCACGCCGTACTCGCGCTCCGTCAGGCGAGAGGCTTCGGCCACGCCTGCCTCCTTTGCCTCGGTATCCGGCTCGATCGCGGAGAGCGGAACGGTCAGTTCGTAGACGAGATACCCCTGCTCGAGCCTCCGCGTGGCCGAGCCGCTGAGCATTCCGGGCACGACGGTGGTCAAGAGCTTGCTGCCGAACCCTCCGGCATCCTGATCGGGCAGGCTGGCTTCGCTCCCCCCGGGCCCGGCCTCTCTCCAGGTGAAGTTCAGGGCGGGATCCCCTGTGGCCCATTCCCGCAGGTCCCATCGCACGTCGATGGACCCCTCTTCGCCCGCCAGCGCACCGAACTTCTGCGCGTTCGTGGCGAGCTCATGGAGCAGAAGCCCAAGTTGTTGCGCGCCCTGCTGACCGACCGCGACCGGCGGCCCCTCCACTGCGATCCGGTCGCCGTATGTCAGCAGCGCCGGCTCCAGCTGCGACCGGACGATGTCCCCGATATCCGCCGACCGCGCCCCGTCCCCCCGGATGACCGAAGAGGTCGCCGAGGCGAGGGCATCGATCCGACCGATGAAGCTCTGCACGAAGTCGTCCTTGGACACGGCCCCGCGGGCCGTCTGGCGCGCGATGGAGGTGACGACCGACAGAAGGTTCTTCGACCGGTGCACCGCTTCCCGCGCGGCGACGGCCATCCGACCGTTGAGCTCCTCGAGCTCCGCCGTCCGGGCTTCCACCTTCTCCTCCAGGTCCCGCTGGGCCTCGCGCAGCAGGGCGAACGTCTTCTCGTGGGCCTCGACCTCCTTTCGAAGCTCGGCGTTCACACGCTCCAGCTCCGACGGCGCGGGGATCCGGACGAGCTCGGGGATCAGGCGGAACAGCATGACGGCCGTCGCGGCCGAGACGATGCCGGTGATCAGCTTCGTCACACCGTGCAGCGGATACATCGGCACCCAGAGCGTCAACATCGAGACCAGGTGGGTGATCCCGCAGAGCAGGATGAAGGCCGAGAACAGCGCGACCAGGCCGCGATACCTGATGTCCTGCCGCTGCCTGAGAAAGGACCAGAGCGCGATGGGGATCGCCGAGTAGGAGGCGAAGATCAGGAAATCCGACCCGACGAAGAGGATCACCAGCCAGGGCTGCCAGAACAGGCAGTAGCCATGCGGCATGTAGCTCGCGTACTCCAGTATCGCTTGCATGCGGGATCCCCTCGTTTCGGCCAGGAGCCATGTCTTCGAGACCGACATTACCCTCTCCGGGCCCGGACGCGAGCGGCTTCGCACCCCGGGGCCAGGGGAACCGGCGTCATAGGCGCTCCGTTATCCGGCAGACTCCAAGATGGGATGCGACGCCATGAGCAAGACACCGGAAAACGACGGCAAACCCTGGTCCGCCGAGGACATCAACGAGCTGAAGCACCTGGCCAGCGAGAACACGCCAACCCGCGTCATCGGTCTCAAGCTCGGACGGTCGGAAGAGTCGATCTACGACAAGGCATCAGAGCAGAACATCAGCCTCAAGCCGACCAACCAGTCTCCCTACGGCTGAACCCGCTGCGGTGGCGGCGCCGAATGCCACCCGGAGCGGCGTCCGCGGGAACCGATCCGGGCTCCGGGGGGTTCACTTCCCGCTACTGGCAAAAAATGTGTGACGACTGACAGGCCCCATGGATCACCCATGGGGTCTCTCATTCTGTCCGGACGGATCACGACCGTAGATCGAGGCCCGGGCACGGGAGTGGCACCCGGGCCTCCGCCTACTGGGGATGAGAAGGCGCGAGGACTTGGGACAAGTCGGAGAGGTCTACGCGCGCTCGACCGGGGAACGGACGCCCGGTCGCTCTCTGAGGCAGCCCTAGCCTAAGATGAAAAACCTTCTCCGCACTCGCCTTTTCCGGGAGTTCTCGAAAAAGTTACCTTAGGGAGGGCAGGTCTCAGGCACCGGAGGCGGCGGTCCCCGCTGACCGGAAGGCATGGGTGACCTTGATCCGACGGCCGTAACCCAGCAGCAGAAGGACGAGCGCGACGCCGATGATCGGCATGTGGCCGATGAACTCGACGAGTGCGGCTTCGCTGTTGCCTTGAAGGATGAAGACCACGTTCGAGATCGCCATCGTGACCGACAGCGCGAGGATGGCCAGGCGGGTGGTCGTCCCAAGGATCAGGACAATGCCGATCACCGCTTCCACCATGCCGGCCGACAGCACGAAAAGCCGGTCGTCGAAGGCCTCGACCCCCAGCCCCTGCATGAAATTCCACTGGTACTGCGCGACGAAGGTCTGACCGAGGGACGAGGGCGCGAGCTTTTCCCCGATTGCCAGCGCCACCAGGGAAACGCCGGTGCAGATCCGCAGGACATCGACGGAATAGGGCTTCAACCTCCGCTGAAGTTCGCCCTCCAGGCTGTTGAACAGCAGGAAGAGGGCGATCCCGATGTAGATGGCGTATTCCAGCGCTGCGAAGAGCCCGAACTTCATCGCGACACCGAGCTGAAGGACCAGCATCAAGGCCGCGGCATAGGCGATCCACCGGTTGGCGATCAGCATGATCCCGATCCCGGCCTGCATGAAGAGCATCGCCGTGCCCACCGGCCCGACGGCAGACTGGTGCGGTGCGAGAAGCGCGCCCTCGTACGCGGTCAGGAGAAAGCTCATGCCGGTGAAGACCCGGAGCAGCTCCATGAAGTCGTGCCGGGTGCGGGTCCCCGCGATCGGCGGGCTCGGCAGCTTGTCGTCGAGCCAGACCGAGGCCGTCACGAGAAGCCCCGCAAGCACCAGCCAGCCAAGAAAGACGGGGTCGCCGATGCCGTAGGTCGGAAGCGGAGTGGCGTCGGGATCGACGAACCAGTTGACGTGCGCGCTCGCCCCCGGAGCGGAGAGGATGACCGCAGTCAGCCCCAGCGCGAAACCACCCAGTGTGCGACGGCCGATCATCGGTTTCAGCCCAACCATGAGTCCTTGCTCCTTTTGCTCAGGTCCTAGATCGGCTCTGATCGCGCGGTTCCAAGACGTTCGCGGCGCTAGGCCGCAGTCCTCCGGCGGGTCCCGGCGGTTTTCCTAGAATTCTCAGCGTCCACTTTCGCGGAGGCGACGCTCGGGCTAGCCTCGGGCCGGATGAGGGAGACGCCCATGAGCCGCATCGCGGAATACAAGGTGCTGCGCACCTTCTATGCCAGCAACAATACTGACGGGCAGCATGACCGGCTTTCCAAACAGGTGAACGACTATATCGATGCGGGGTGGCAGCCCTTCGGCGCGCTCTCGCTTGCCGTCGCGGGCGACGTGGTCGTCGTCACGCAGCCCATCGTCAGATACGAGCCCTGAACCGGAGACGTCCCATGCGCCGCCGCCACGACATTCCCGCCGGCGAGGTCCGGACGCTCCGCGTCGAGAGCGACATGCTCGCCCGCAACATGCTGGGCGACCCCGTCGCGCGCGACGTCCACGTCTACCTGCCACCCGGTCACCCGGGCGAGGGGCTGCCGCTGCTGGTCGACCTCGCCGGGTTCACGGGCTCGGGCGCGGCCCATGCGAACTGGAAGAACTTCGGGGAGAACCTGCCGGAGCGTCTGGACCGCCTGATACATGAAGGCGCCCTTCCGCCCGTGGTCGTGGCGATGCCCGATTGCTTCACTCGGTTGGGCGGCAACCAGTACATCGATTCCGCCGCCATGGGGCCCTGGGCCGGCTGGCTCACCGGGCCCATGCTGCGCGCGGTCGAGGCGACCTTCGGATGCGGCGGCGAGGGGCGGCGCGGGGTCTTCGGAAAGTCCTCGGGCGGTTACGGCGCCCTCATGCACGCCATGCGCCACCCCGATGTCTGGTCCGCCGCGGCGTGCCACTCCGGCGACATGGCCTTCGAGCTCTGTTACCTGCCTGACATGCCGCAGGCCTTGCGGGCGCTGGCGAAGGCCGGCTCGGTCGAGGACTGGCTCACAGGCTTCGAAGCCGGCCCGAAGTTCGCCGGCGGCGGTATTCACGTCCTCATGACGCTTGCGATGGCCGCCACCTACGATCCGGATCCGGGGTCCTTCTGCGGCATCCGCCTGCCGGTGGACATGGAGACCTGCGAGGTGATCCCGGAGCGGTGGGAGGCCTGGCTGGAGCACGACCCGGTCGTCGCCGCGCCCGCCCATGTCCCGGCGCTGAAGGAGATGAAGGCGCTCTGGATCGAATGCGGCCGCGTCGATCAGTTCAACCTGCTCTACGGCGCCCGGCGTCTCACGCGGCTACTGAAGGCGGCCGGTGTCGCCCACGTCTACGAGGAATTCGACGACAACCATTCCTCGATCGACTATCGCCTCGACCAAAGCCTGCCGGTTCTCGTGCGCGCCCTTCAGAGCTAGGAGCGTGGGGCCAAAATGGTTAACGGAAATTCCGTTAACCATATTAGTGTAGTTATTTCAATAAGTTGAAACACTGTCCAAACTTGGACGCTCCATGTTCACCGGCACCACGTCCACCTCGTGCCGGGTCGAGTGGCTCCCTGAAGAGCGGAGCGCCCCCCGGATCGGCGCGACATCCGCGTAGTCCCGTCCGAAGGCGACCACGACGTGATCGTTGCCGGCCACCATGTCGTTTGTCGGGTCCACCTGCACCCACCCCATCTCGGTCCCGCACCAGGCCCGCACCCAGGCGTGCATGGCATCGGCCCCCTCCAGCCGCGCCCGCCCCTCGGGCGGCAGCGTCCGAAGAAAGCCCGAGACATATCCCGCCGGGATCCCCAGTCCCCTCAGAGCGGCGATCATGACATGGCTGAAGTCCTGGCAGACCCCCCGCCGGGCGTTGAACGCCTCGAGCGTCGGCGTGCTCACCTCCGTCGCTTCCGCGTCGAAGGCCATCTCGGCGTGCAGGGCATGGGTCAGCGCCGTGAGCGCGCCCAGGACGGACCGGGCCCCGCGCGTCGCGTCCCGCGCGAAAGTGGTGATCTCGGCGGATGGATGGACCCGGTCGGACCGCCCCAGGAAATGATGCGGCGCCTCCGGCCCGAGCGCGGCGAACCCCGCGATCTCACCCGGTAGATCCTCGAGCCGCGGCGCCAGGTCGAAGACCGAATCCGTAACCTCCCGCTGCACACGTCCAGTGAACGAGACGGTCATCTCGTCGACCGGCCGGTCGATGGCGATCTCGGTCGTCGGGTTGCCGAAGAAGTCCGTCCCGTCGCGGCGGAACGAGGCGGGCGGATCGGTCTCGATCCGGCCCGAGATCACCTGCTGGTCCGGCAGGCCACGCGGCAGGATCCGCAAGAGGTGCCGCCCCGCCGCGGCGGGCTGGTCGTAGTCGTAGCTGATCGAGAGACGGATATCGTAGAGCATCGCCTAGGCCAGGTACTGCGCCGAGAGCCGGTCCGAGAGCGCGGCGATCTCGTCCCGGATCCCGGCGAGCGTCCCCGAGTCCAGGTCCTCCGGGGCGACGACCTGCAGCTCGGTATGCAGCCGCAAGAGCGCGCTCGAGAGTTCCGACATCCGTCCGGCCACCGTCGCGGCGGGCAGTTCGGCCACCTCGCCGCGCATGAGCGCCACCTGGTAGACCACTGCGCGCGGGTTCTTGTCGTCGAGCGCGAGCAGGTCGATTACCGTCGCCCGGTTGGTCTCCACCGAGTAGCGGCGGCGGTGGGTCATCACGCTGTCCGCGACCTCCACCGCCACGTCGAAGGCGCCCGACGGAGCGTCGTCGTCGGCGAAGACCCGGAGAAGCTCGGCCCCCGCATGTGCCCGCTCCAGGGAGCGGCCGATCGTCAGGAAACGCCAGCCGGTGAAGCGGAACATGTTCTCGTTCACGAGGCCGGAGAACCCCGCGAGCCGCCGCAGGAGATCGCCCATGGCGCGGGCGGCGTCGTCTCCAGCCCGCCGGGTCCCGGCCATCTCCCGCGCCGCCTCCTCCAGCTCGTCCAGCGCGAGCCAGCCATCGGGCGAGAACCGGTCGCGGACGCGGAGCGCGCAGCTCCGGGCAGCGCCCAACAGGTCGAGTAGCGCCTCGGGGACAGGGTCGTCCGGCTCGGCATAGGTGCCGAGATACGTCTTCAAGTAGTCGAGCAGCGGCTGCGTGGCGGTGCCGCCCCCCGAGAGCCGCATGTGGTAGGCCCTCAGCAGGCGGATGAGCCCCTCGGCCCGCTCGACGTAGCGACCGAGCCAGAAGAGGTTGTCGGCCGCGCGGGAGGGCAGGAGCCCGGGCATCCGCCGGACGAAGGGACCTGTCGCCGGCTCGGTCAGGCTCACGGACTCCGGTGGCGCGTCGGAGGCGATCCAGACATCGGCCACCGATCCTCCTTGCTGCATGGCGAGTGCGGCGGCATCGCCCGTGCGGCCGATCCGGGCGTATCCGCCGGGCATGACGGTCCACCCCTGCGGCGTGCGCGCCGCGAAAACGCGGACCGTCATCGGGCGCGGCCTGAGTTGCCCATCGACGAAGGCCGGCGTCGTCGACAGCGTGACCGCCTCCTGACCCACAAGACGCTCTCCCTCCCGATCCAGCAGTTCTTCGATGGAGACGTCCGGGTCTAGGTCCGCCCGGTCGCTTTCGAACGGGAGGCGGGTGGAGAAGGCAGGGCCCACGAGCATCCGGTCGAGGTTCTGCCGGACGTAATCGCGCTCGGCAGGCGCACCGCACCACCATGTGGCGATGTTGGGTAGCTTCAGAGGCTCGCCCATCAGCCGCTCGCAGAGCCCCGGCAGAAAGGCCAGAAGCGCGCGTGTCTCCAGTACGCCCGACCCGAGGCAGTTGACCATGGTCGCAGCACCCGCACGCAGGGCCGCGACCATCCCCGGCGTCCCGAGGGCCGAGTTCTCGTCGAGTTCGAGAGGGTCGGCGTAGCGGCTGTCCAGGCGTCGCCAGATCACGCTGAGCGGCTCCGGGCCACGGACCGTGCGGACGGCGAGCCGGTCGGAGGCGATCCGCAGGTCCTCCCCCTCCAACAGGGTGAACCCGAGGTAGCGCGCGATGTAGGCATGCTCGAAGAAGGTATCGGTCTCCTGCCCCGGCGTGAGGATCGCGACGCGACCCGATCCCTCGTCCCGCAGGCCGTTCAGCGCATCGCGGAATTGCCGGAAGAAGCCCGCGAGCCGCTCGACGTTGGCCTGCGGGTAGTGGTCCGAGAAGATCCTGAGCGTCGCTATCCGGTTTTCCAGCGCGAAGCCCGCGCCGGAGGGCGCCTGTGTCCGGTCGCCGAGGACGAACCAAGACCCGTCGGGCGAGCGGCCTATCTCGAAGGCGAGGAAATACAGGAAATGCCCCGACCGGGGCTGGATGCCGACCAGCGGGCGGAGCCATTCCGGGCTTTGCGCCACGACCTGCGCGGGCAGCAGGCCCTCGCGGACGAGATTACCGGACCCGTAGAGGTCGGCCATGACCCGTTCGAGCAGTTCGGCGCGCTGGGCGATGCCCGCCGAGAGCCGTTGCCATTCGTCGGCGCCGATCATCACCGGGACATGGCTTAGGGGCCAGTCCCGCTCGGTCGAGCCGTCCGTGGTGTACTGGCGGTAGTAGACCCCCGCGTCGTGGAGGTACTGGTCGCCGCGGGCGAAGCGCTGGGCGAGACCCTCGGGCGTCTGCCGCGAGAGGACGTCGATCAGCGGTTGCCAGACCGGGCGCAGGCTCCCGTCAGGCCGCAAGAGCTCGTCGGCCACGCCGGCGCGCGGGCGATAGCCCGAGAGCAGGGCGTCGCCCAGCGGCGGCGGGATCGTGCGGCTGTCGGCCATGTCAAATGCCGGGCGGCCTCCTGAGGTCGAGGGTCATCGGAAACTCCGGGTGGGGCGTCTCCGGCGGCGGATCGTAGCGGCCGGCGGTGTGTCCCATTTTTTCGAACCGGGCAAGTCTGCGCGCCTCGGCCTCGTTCCCGTTGACGGGGAAGGTGTCGTAGTTGCGGCCGCCGGGATGGGCGACGTGGTAGGTGCAACCGCCGAGCGCCCGGCGGCTCCAGGTGTCATAGATGTCGAAGGTGAGCGGCGCGTTGACGGGCAGGGCGGGGTGCAGCGCCTCCGCGGGCTGCCAGGCCTTGAACCGGACGCCCCCGATCGACTCTCCGCTCGTCTCTGTCGCCGTGAGCGGGACCCGCCGCTGGTTGCAGGTGACGGCGTAGCGACCGGGGGTCTGGCTGGTGAGCCGCACCTGCATCCGTTCGACCGAGCTGTCGGTATAGCGCACTGTGCCGCCAATGGCGCCGCGCTCGCCGAGGACGTGCCAGGGCTCCAGCGCCTGCCGCAGCTCCAGGTGGACGCCTTCGTGTTCGATCTCGCCGCAGAAGGGAAAGCGGAACTCGGCCTGGGCCGTGTACCACTCCGGCCGCAGGTCGTAGCCGTGGTCCGAGAGGTCGCGCAGCACGTCGAGGAAATCGGCCCAGACGAAATGCGGCAGCATCATCCGGTCGTGCAGCACGGTGCCCCAGCGGGTGGGCGCGCCCTTGACCGGGCTTTTCCAGAGCCGCGCGAGCAGGGCCCGGATCAGGACCTGCTGGGCGAGCGACATGCGCGGGTCGGGCGGCATCTCGAAGCCGCGGAACTCCACGAGCCCGAGGCGGCCTGTCGGGCCGTCGGGAGAGAAGAGCTTGTCGATGCAGATCTCGGCCCGGTGGGTATTGCCGGTGACGTCGATCAGGATGTTCCGGAAGAGCCGGTCGACGAGCCAAGGCGGCGGCGCCTCGCCCTCGTCGGGATCGGGAACCTGGCTCATGGCGATCTCGAGCTCGTAGAGGCTGTCGTGACGGGCTTCGTCGATCCGGGGGGCCTGCGAGGTCGGCCCGATGAAGAGACCAGAGAAGAGGTAGCTGAGCGAAGGGTGCCGCTGCATGTAGAGCACCAGCGACCGCAGCAGGTCGGGCCGACGCAGGAATGGCGAGTCGTTCGGGGTCTCGCCGCCGACCACGACGTGATTGCCGCCGCCGGTGCCGGTGTGCCGGCCGTCGATCATGAACTTGTCCGCGCCGAGGCGGCTCTTGCGGGCTTCCTCGTAGACGCCCTCGGTAATGGCCTTGCACTCTTCCCAGCTTGCGGCGGGGTGCACATTCACCTCGATCACGCCGGGGTCGGGCGCGACCTTGATGACGTTCATCCGGGGATCGTGCGGCGGGGAATAGCCCTCGACGTGGATAGGCAGGCCAAGCTCGGCGGCAGTGTCCTCCGCTGTGGCGAGAAGGTCGAGGTAGTCCTCCAGCTCCTCTACCGGCGGCATGAAGAGGCAGAGCCGCCCGTCGCGGGGCTCGATCGCAATGGCCGTACGGACATGGCCGCCGGCGGGATCGACACCCTGCTCCATGATCTTCTGGCGCGGACCGGCGTCGCGGGCCTCCGAGACCGGCTGCACATGCTCGGGGCTGGTCTCGGGCAGGGTCTCGGCCTCCTCCTCCGCGATGCGCTGGAGTTCTTCCAGGACCCGGCGGCGGCGCTCGGCGACCTCAGCGTGGAGATCGGGCAGGGCGCCGCGCTCGACGGTCGGGTCGGCGGGGTAGGTGTAGGGGTAGGACGACGGCGGAATGTAGGGCAGGGAGCCGAGCGGCAGCCGGAAGCCCACCGGGCTGTCCCCCGGGACGAGGTACAGGTGCCCGCGCCGGGTCTTCCAGTACTCCGACCGCCACTTGCGGCCCGCGGCCCGCGACTGCCAGCGCTGGACCGGCAGGGCGTAGCCCGCGGGTTCGGTCAGGCCCCGGTTGAATACCTTGGCGATCCGGGCGCGGGCCTCCGGGTCCTTGAGCTTCGGATCCTCGGGCGTGACGTTCACCGGGAGCTCGGCCTCCTTGATGATCCACTCGGTCGGATCCTCGTAGGTCGGCAGGACGTGGTCCTGCGAAACGCCCAGACGCTCGGCAAAGCCGGACAGGAAGCGCGAGGCGTCGTCAGGAGTCGCGCCGGTTTCGGTTGCTTCCTCCGCGATCAGGTCGGGGTTCTTCCAGACCGGCTGGCCATCGCGCCGCCAGTAGAGGGCGAAGGTCCAGCGCGGCAGGGTCTCTCCCGGATACCACTTGCCCTGCCCGTAGTGCAGGAAGCCGCCGGGCGCGAAGCGGTCGCGCAGGCGGCGGATGAGCATGTCGGCCAGGCCGCGCTTCTGCGGTCCGACGGCGGCGGTATTCCACTCGGCGCTCTCGAAGTCGTCGATGGAGACGAAGGTGGGCTCGCCCCCCATGGTCAGCCGCATGTCGGAGGCCTGCATGTCGGCGTCGATCTTCTGGCCGAGAGCGTCGAGGGCCTGCCAGGATTCCTCGGAGAAGGGCTTGGTGATCCGCGGGTGCTCGGCTGTCCGCATCACCTGCATGTCGAAGTCGAAGGAGACCTCGGGCGTGCCGGCAGCGGAGAAGCCGCCCACGATGGGCGCGGCGTTTCGGTAGTGCGGCGTGGCGGCGAGCGGGATGTGGCTCTCGCCGGTCAGCAGCCCGCTCGTCGGATCGAGCCCGATCCAGCCCGCGCCGGGAAGGAAGACTTCGGTCCAGGCGTGCAGGTCGGTGAAGTCGTGATCGGTGCCCGAGGGGCCGTCCAGCGCCTCGAGGTCGGGCTTCAGCTGGATCAGGTAGCCGGAGACGAAGCGGGCGGCGAGGCCCATGTGGCGCAGCGCCTGAACCAGCAGCCACGAGCTGTCGCGACACGAGCCCTTGCCGCGTTCGAGCGTCTCCTCCGGGGTCTGCACGCCGGGCTCAAGCCGGACGATGTAGTCCACCTCCTGCTGGATGCGGGCGTTGAGCTGGACCAGCCAATCCACCGTCCGCTCGGCCTCCGTCGGGATCGCCGCGACGAACTCGGTGAACCGAGGGCCCGCGGGCTCGGGCACGCGGTAGATCGAAAGATCCTCGGCCAGTTCCTCAGGGTAGGTGAAGGGAAAGCTCTCCGCCGTCTCGTCGACGAAGAAGTCGAACGGATTGTAGACGGTCATGTCCGCGACGAGGTCGACCTCGATCTTCAGTTCCCGCACGGGCTCGGGAACGACGAAGCGCGAGAGCCAGTTGCCGTAAGGGTCCTGCTGGTGGTTCACGAAGTGATCCGCGGGCGTGACCTTGAGCGAATGCGAGATCACCCGGGTGCGACTGTGCGGCGCCGGTCGCAGACGGATGATCTGGGGAGAAAGGGTCACCGGCC
This sequence comes from Histidinibacterium aquaticum, assembly GCF_008710275.1. Lineage (GTDB taxonomy): Bacteria > Pseudomonadota > Alphaproteobacteria > Rhodobacterales > Rhodobacteraceae > Oceanicola > Oceanicola aquaticus. The sequence goes on along the minus strand of NZ_VYQE01000004.1, from coordinate 109,502 downwards.
GGTCGTAGCGGTAGTGGGTCAGGTGACGGATGCTCGCGGTGATGGCCATGGGCGCCCTTGTCGGTCATTGAAGTCGGGTCGGTCGAGGGTTTGCAAGGTTCGCCGACCTATACCAGAAAATTCCCCTGTCCCGGCACGACTTGTCCCCTTTCGTCACCTCCCTGCCCAAGGCTTATGCGTGCCGGCCTCCTGTCCGGGAGCGGATTCCCGTTCGGCATCGGACCCCGTGGCTTTGGCTTCCGGCCGTCCCGGCGTAGGCCGGCAGCGTGGACCATTGCGGAGGGACGCGTGCGTCGCAGACTGATCGGGACGGCAGCGGCGCTGATCCTTGGCGCCACAACGGCCGAGACGCAGGGGCTCTCGCTCTACGGATTGCCGGGGCTGGTGGACATGCCGACGGCGCGGGCGATGGAGGACGGCAGCCTGGCGCTCACGGCGGGCGGTTTCGGCGGCACGCTGCGAAACACGCTGGCCTTCCAGGTCACCCCGCGCCTGACCGGCAGCTTCCGCTACGCCCGCATCCGTGGCTACGACTTCGACGGCGCGCAGGACCGCTTCGACCGCAGCTTCGACCTTCAGTTCCAACTGGCGTCGGAGCGGGGCCCCGGCCCGGCTGTCGCCCTTGGTCTGCGGGACTTCGGCGGGACGGGCATCTACAGCAGCGAGTATCTGGTCGCGACGAAGACATTCGGGTCCTTTGAACTCACGGCCGGTCTGGGCTGGGGACGTCTCGCCGAGCGCGATCCCCTCGGCGCGCCGCTCGGTCTGCTGTCGGACCGGCTCGCGACGCGGCCGGACGCCCGGGCAGGCGGGATCGAGCAGACCGGGCGGCTCGATGCCGGGAGCTGGTTCCGGGGCAACGCCTCTGCTTTCGGCGGTCTCGCATGGGAGCCCTCCGAGCGCTGGAGGATCGTCGCGGAGTACTCCCCGGACCTCTACCGGCTCGAAACGGACCGCGGGCTCGTCGATGTCCGCTCTCCGGTGAACCTCGGGGCGAGCTACAGGTGGGACAACGGGATCGCCCTCGGAGCCTACGCTGTGCAGAGCACGGACCTCGGGCTGAGGCTGAGCTACGGTCTGCATCCGGCCCGCCCGCCCCGTCCCGGCGGGGCAGAGCCCGCGCCGCCGCCGCTTCTCCCGTCGCCTGCCGGCGGCCCAGCGACACTGATGCAAGGACTGGAGGCGCAGGGCATCGGGCTCGAGGCCATCGAGATCGACGGCGCGCTGGCGGAGGTCCGGATCGAGAACCGGCGATGGCCGGTGACCGCGCAGGCGGTCGGACGCACGGCCCGGGCGCTCGGCAATACGCTGCCGGAGGGTGTCGAGCGTCTCCGGATCGTCTTCACGGAGTCTGGCATGCCCATGAGCGCGGTATCGATGGACAGACAGGCGTTCGCTGAGATGGAGTTCTCGCCGGAGGGCGGGGCGCGATTGCGCGAACACGTAGCGCTCGACGACGCGTGGCGCGAGTTCGACGCGGAGCCGCGATTCACATACGGGCTCGGCCCCTACGCTGCCCTGTCGACATTCGACCCGGACGCGCCGCTGCGCGCCGATGTCGGGCTCCAGCTCGACGCCGCGCACCGGCTAGGGTCCGGCCTCAGCGTCGCCGGGCGCCTCCGACAGCCGCTGGCCGGGTCCCTGGACGAGTCCGACCGGGTATCCGATTCACGGCTCCCCCACGTCCGCTCGGATTCCGCGCGATACGACCGGTCGGCGGGGCTGGAACTGACGAGGCTGACGGCGGACTACCTTTACCGGCCTGGGCCCGACCTCTTCGGCCGTGTCTCCGCCGGATACCTGGAGCGGATGTTCGGGGGGCTCTCGGCGGAGCTCCTATGGTATCCGGTCGAGGGCCCGCTCGCGCTGGGCGCAGAGGTCAACTATGCCCGCCAGCGCGGTTTCGATCTGGGGACCGGCTTCCGGGACTACGACGTGTGGACCGGCCACGCCTCTGCCTACTACGACCTCGGGCTTGGCTATCGCGCGCAGCTCGACGCGGGGCGATACCTCGCGGGGGACTGGGGCGCCACGCTGTCGCTCGACCGTGACTTCGGCAACGGCTTCAGCGTCGGCGCCTTCCTGACGCTGACCGACGTGGCGCCGGAGGACTTCGGCGAAGGCTCTTTCGACAAGGGAATCCGGCTGGAGATCCCGGTCAGTTGGATCACCGGCGTCCCGACTCGGAGCCGCATCCGCCAGACGATCCGGCCCGTGCTTCGAGACGGCGGCGCGCGGCTGAACCTTGGCAACCGGCTCTACGAGATCACGCGGCCCGTCCGGGGACGGGCACTCACCGAGGGGTGGGGGAGGGCCTACCGATGAGATGGGTGCTGACCGGACTGCTGCTCGCCGCTTGCGGAGTGTCGGAGCCACCCGCGACGGAAGAGCGCTACGCGGCCCTCGCAGGTGCGCCAGCGATCCAGGTCGGGGCGGTCCGGACGGGCGGCTTCGCGCTCTTCCGGCAAGAGGCCATGCGCGACGGGCGGCAGAGCTACTTGGGGCCCGGCGGAGTGGGGCTCGTCCTCGACCGGGGTCTGATCATTGCTTCGCGTGGGACGCCCGATGCGCTGATGGCGGTGGAGGTCGAAGGGCTGCATGCCGCGCTGAGGCAGACGACGGGCGGAGAAACCCTGCGACGGCACTGGTATCTCACAGGCACCAACGAGAACGAGGAGCTGGCTCTGACCTGTGCGGTCCGTCCGATGGGCCCGAGGGAGGTGCGCATAGGCGGCGGGACCGTGCCCGCCCACCTCATGGTCGAGCGCTGTGACGGGGTGAATGTCATCGAGAACCTCTACTGGCTCGGTCGGGATGGAGACATCCTGCAATCCCGCCAGTGGATCGGGCCACGGACAGGGGCCCTCTCGACGCGTCTGACCCGACGCCCCGCCCGATAGGCATTTCTTAACCACATTGCCCGACCATTCCGGACAGCCCTGTTTGAAAGCCCGAGGAGACCTCCGATGATCCGCACCGCCGCCGCTCTCATTGCTCTTTCCGCCGGACCCGCCATGGCGCAGGTCGCGCCGGACTGCGCGCTCCCCGAGAATGCCGAACTCGAGGCCTGCCTGGCGCTGCCCAGCCTCTCGACCCAGGCGGTCGGAAGCGCCCCGGGGCTCACGGCGGCGAGCCGGACGCTCATCGTCATAGCGACTTCTGCCCTCGCGGCCATCAGCGAGGCCTCGGCGACCTCCAGTACGACGGAATAAGCTGCGGCCGCTTGGCGGGCTTCGGGTCCGCGTGCTAGCGCTGTCGCGTCACGAACGGGAGAGCGCTCATGCCGATCCGCGCGCTGGTGTGGAACGAGAACGTCCACGAACGCACGAACGAGACCGTCGCCAAGCAGTATCCCGACGGGATACACGGCGCCGTCGCCTCGGCCCTGGCGGAATCCGAGGGCGTCGAGGTATCGACGGCGACCCTTCAGGAGCCGGAGCAGGGCCTGAGCGAAGAGCGGCTCGCCGGGACCGATGTCCTGTTCTGGTGGGGTCACGCGCATCATGGCGACGTCACCGATGAAACCACCGAGCGCGTGATGCGCCATGTCTGGTCCGGCATGGGGTTCGTCGCGCTGCATTCGGCGCATTTTTCCAAGCCGTTCAAGGGGCTGATGGGAACGCCCTGCAATCTGAGCTGGCGCGAGGCCGGTGAGAAGGAGCGGATCTGGACGGTCGCGCCCTCCCACCCGCTGGCCGAGGGGCTGCCGCCTTTCTTCGAACTCGAGCCAGAGGAGATGTATGGCGAGCCCTTCGGGATTCCCGAGCCCGAGGAGACGGTCTTCGTCTCCTGGTTCGAAGGAGGAGAGGTGTTCCGCTCTGGCGCCACCTGGCGGCGCGGCGGCCGCGTTGTCTACTTCCGGCCGGGTCACGAGACCTATCCCAGCTACCATGACGCCAACGTTCGCCAGGTCCTGCGCAATGCCGCCCGCTACGCCGCCGGGCGTCGGGTTACGACCGCGGCGGAGTCCGACGCCGCGCCGAACGTGCCGGCCTCGGAGGCGCCGGAGCCCTTCGAGGCCCGAGGACCGCGGCTTCACAAGGACGGCGAGGCAGGTTTCCGGTGACGCGACTCCTGATCCTCGGCACCGGGGGAATGGCCAATACGCACGCCGAGGCTTTCGCGGCCATTCCCGGCGTGACGCTGGCTGCCGGCGTGGACACCAATCCCGGTCGCCTCTCCGAGTTCAACGCGCGGCACAGGATCGAGCGCGGGTTCCACTCGCTGAAGGAGGCGCTGGACTGGGGCGAGTTCGATGCCGTCACGAACGTCACGCCCGACCCGGTCCACCATCCGACGACACTCGCCATCCTCGCGGCGGGCAAACACGTGCTCTGCGAGAAGCCCCTCGCGGTCAACGCCGCGGACGCAGAGGAGATGGCCCGGGCCGCGACGGAGGCGGGCGTCGTGAACATGGTCAACCTGACCTACCGAAATGTCCCCGCGCTCATCCAGGCGCATGCCATGGTCGCCGCCGGAGAGATCGGCGAAGTGCGCCATTTCGAGGCGGCCTACCTGCAGAGCTGGTTGACGCAGGATGCCTGGGGCAAATGGGACGAGGAAGAGCAGTGGCTCTGGCGCCTCTCGACGGCGCACGGCTCGCTTGGCGTGCTGGGCGACGTCGGTGTCCACATCCTCGATTTCGCCACCTATGCTACTGACCGGCTCGCTTTCGAGAGCGTCTCGTGCCGCCTCCAGACCTTCGACAAGGCGCCCGGCGGACGGATCGGCGAATACGTTCTCGACGCCAACGATAGCATGGCGATGCACGTGAGGCTCGCGAACGGTGCGATCGGCGTGGTCCATGCGAGCCGTTTCGCCACGGGTCATCTGAATGACCTCTCCCTGCGGCTCTTCGGCACCAAGGGCGGGCTGGAGTTGCACTACACCCACGGCAAGAGCCGCCTCCGGGCCTGTCTCGGTGGCGACCTGACCAGTGGCACCTGGCGCGACGTGCCATGTCCGGCGGTGCCGACCAACTTCGAGAGGTTCGTGGCTGCCGTCCGGAGCGGCGCACCTGTCCGGCCGGACTTCTCCCGGGGGGCCGCGCTCCAGCGGGTCATGGACCGGGCGGTCGAGTCGAATGCCGCGAACGGGACGAACCTCACCGTGTGAGGGGTCACCGCCTTGCCGGGGTTACCCCTGTGGCCGGGGGGCTGCGACCCTCGAAAAACGGCGGGCCCTACAGCTGCGACGGGACCGTAAGAGACCCTAAGGTTTTGACTTGTACGTAAACCTGGGCTTCAGTCCCGGCCGGGGGTTGCGAGGGTCGATGCAGCTATCAGTCAGTTTCGAGAACACCGCCGGAACGGAGAAGCGGTCTGGTCCGGTTCAGGTGGGATGGTTCCTGAATCAGACCAAGGGTGGCGTGATCTACTCTGCTCCGGAGCGGGTGAGGGGTGCCGAACGCAACCGGACACATGCCAAGAGCGCCAGCCGCTGCCCGGCGGTCGTCAACATGGAGAGCCGGTACTTCCTCGTTCGCTGCCCCTTCGACCTCAATCTGCAGTTCGTCCGGGACAAGGAGGGCAAGCCCGGGGTTCGCAACCTGAACGGTGCCATGTCCGGGATCCGGGGCAACAAGCTGCGCGAGAAGGTCATCATGACGCCCGAGCAGGAGTGGCGCTACGCCGGCGTGCCGACGATCCAGATCCCGACGCCCTACGTCTTCATCTCGGACGAGCCGGTCCACATTTCGCAGGTCCCGCCGTTTCTTCATTACCTCAAGCAGCCGTGGCCCGGTACGCTCTTCGGCGGGCGCTTCCCGATCAACGTCTGGCCCCGTCCGCTGATGTGGGCCTTCGAGTGGCATGACACGGAGAAGCCGCTGCGGATCGACCGTGGCGACCCGTGGTTCTACGCGGGCTTCGAGACAGCGTCGCCCGAGCGCAGCGTCACCTGCCAGGAGGTCGAGCGGACGCCGGAACTGCTGGAGTACATGGACCTCATCTCCGGGGCCGTGAACTACGTGAACCAGACGTTCTCGCTCTTCGAGGAGGCGGAGCGGCGTCGCCCCGAGACCCTGGTCAAGCCAATCGCGCGGCGGGGCGCTACGTGATGGAGGGCGAGAGGGCGCCCCTGATGACAGTGCGGGAGCTCCGCCGGACGGCCGCCGCGGCACATCGCGCCGGGGAGTTGGACCGGGCGCGCGCCCTCTATGCCCGCTACCTCGCGGACCAGCCCGGCGACGCGGCGATCTGGTCTAATCTCGGCGTGCTCCATCGTTCGGAAAAGCGACCTGAACAGGCGGTTCGCGCCCATGCGCGCGCCCATGCATTGGATCCCGAGGGCACGGGCGTCCTGAACAACTACGCCAACGCGCTCACCGATATCGGACGGTACACGGATGCGATCGGCCTGCGGGAGCAGCTGCTCGAGGAGACTCCCGGCGATACCCAGCAGAAGGCGCTCATCGGGCGGGCGCTTCGCGGGAGCGGGGCCTATGACCGCGCCATCGCGTGGCTGGAGGAGGCGCGGGCGGCGCATCCGGAGGACTCCGAGATCACGCTTCAGCTCGCGCTGGCATATCTGTCGGCCGGCGCCTACGACCGCGGCTTCGAGCTCTATTCCGCGCGCTGGCAGACCGGCGAGCTCACGAGGCGCGAGGTGCCCTTTCCCGAGTGGCAGGGCGAGGACCTGACCGGCAAGACCGTCCTCGTGATGCCCGAGCAGGGCTTCGGGGACGCCGTCGTCATGATGCGCTTCCTGCCCTGGTTGAGGGAGCGCTGCGCGCAGGTCATCGTGCTCGCCGAGCGACCGCTGCTTCGGCTTTTCAGCGGTCTGGACGGGGCCGATGCCGTGGTCGCCAGCCTCGAGCGCGGGGCGCCGGTGGACGTCTTTCTCTACGCCATGGACCTGCCGCGCCTGGGACTTCGGACGCCGGAGGATATTCCTCGCCCGGCATTCCTGGCGATCCCCGGCGACGCTCGCGCGCGGGCCGAGCGCCTGGTCCGGCCGCACGCGGAGACGTTCAAGGTCGGTGTCGTCTGGAGCGGGTCCGTCACCTACAAGGGCAATGCCTTCCGGTCGTTCTCCCACCGGGAGTTCCTGCCGCTCACGGACATTCCCGGAGTCCAGCTCTTCTCGCTTTACAAGGGGCCTGGCCTCGACGCTTTTCGGGCCGATGGAAGCGACGCCTTCATCATCGACACGGGCTCGACCGATCGCGATTTCGCCGACTGCGCGGCGACGATGTGCGAGATGGACCTCGTCGTGACATCCGACACCGCGACGGCCCATATCGCCGGCTCGCTCGGGCTGCCGACATGGGTGGTCCTGCACTGGGACAGCTTCTGGATCTACACGCACAGCGGAGAGACGACACCGTGGTATCCCGGCATGAGGCTCTTCCGTCAGAGCGAGCCGATGGACTGGTCTGGTCCGTTCGCCCGGGTCCGCGCGGAACTCGAGGACCTCCTCGCCGGGGGCAACGGCTGAATGGAGGAGATCCGCATTCCGGTCTCGCCGGGCGAACTGATCGACAAGTTGACGATCCTCCGCATCAAGAGCGAGCGGATCAGCGACACCGACAAGCTCGCCAATGTCCGGCACGAAGAGGCTGCGCTGGCCGCCGCGGCGAAAGTTCTTCCGGAGAGTAAGGAGCTGTCGGCCTTGCGCGACCGCTTGCTTGCGATCAACGAGGAACTCTGGGACATCGAGGATGGAATCCGGGACTGTGAGCGCGCCGGGGACTTTGGTGCGGAATTCGTCCGCCTGGCCCGAGCGGTCTATCTGACCAACGACAGGAGAGCCGAGGTGAAGAAGGCGATCAACCTGCTGCTGGGCTCCGCCCTGGTGGAAGAGAAGTCCTATGCCGATTACGGACCGGACGCCCGATGACGCCCGAGAAACGGATCGAGGCGGCCAAGCTGGAGCTCGTCCAAGCGCGGACCGAGATCGCCCGGACCCTGCGCACCGAGCGCAGTCGTCGGCGTGCCCCGCTGAACCGGCAGTTCCACGAGGTGACCCGGATGCTCATGCCCGGCGACCCCTATTCGAGCCAGGCGGGGCAGGACCGCATCGTGGACAGCCTGCTCGCCGGCAAGACAGGCGGCACCTTCGCAGACATCGGCGGCTACGACGGGGTGACCGGGTCCAACACGCTCTTCTTCGAACGTCATCGTGGATGGACCGGCCTGCTGGTCGAACCGGTCGCCGCTCAGCTTGAGCGGGCAAGGGTGGCGCGGAGCTGTGCCTGCGTCGGCTGCGCCGTTTCCGCCGAGGCCGGCGAGGCGGAGTTCATCGAGGTGCGCGAAGGTTTCCGCCAGATGTCAGGCCTCGCCGCGAGCTACGACCCCGACATCCTGGCAGAGGTCCGCAAGGATTCCCGTCACAAGGAAGAAACCGTCACCGTCGAAACCCGGACCCTCTCCGACATTCTGACCGAGGGTGGTGTGCCCGACCCGGACTACGTCTCGCTCGACATCGAGGGTGGCGAGCTGCCGGTGCTTGAGAGCTTTCCCTTCGACAAGCACGACGTGACCGCCTGGTCGATCGAGAACACCCGTGGCCTGCCGCGCGTAGCCGAGATCATGCGGGATAACGGCTACAGCCTCGCCGATTTCTGCGGACCGGACGAAATCTATCTAAAGCGGCAGTCCCGTTAACTCTGATAGCCGCGATTGCGGCTCTCCCGCCCGATTTCCGCCCCCGGCCGGCCCCAGCGCGCAGCGATAGCCCCGCACGTACTCAAGCAAGCGGGGGCTTCCATGGCAGCGGGCAGCAACACGGCACCGATCATCATCAAGCGAAAGAAGGTCGTCGGCGGCGACGGCCACCACGGCGGGGCCTGGAAAGTCGCCTACGCGGATTTCGTCACGGCAATGATGGCCTTCTTCATGCTCATGTGGCTGCTCAACGCCACGACCGAGCAGCAGCGCAAGGGGATTGCGGACTACTTCTCGCCGACCATTCCGATCAACAAGGTCTCCGGCGGCGGCGACGGATCGTTCGGCGGCGACAACATCTTCGTCGAGGAGACCCTCGCGGAGAGCGGTGAAGCCGCCACGGTGCAGAGCCGGGGGATGGAGACGTCCCTTTCCTTCGAGGACGGCGCTGAGGCGGACCGGGACGAACAGGCGTCGATCGAGGCGCTGCGGGACATCGAGGACCAGCTCCTCGGCCGGGGCGGGGAGAGCCTTCTGACCGAGGACCAGATGCGCCACGTCGTCACCCGGGTGACCGACGAGGGGCTGATCATAGAGCTCTTCGACCTGCCGGGGGCCCAGCTTTTCGAGCCGGGGACGACCCTCCCTCGTCCGATCACCCGGGAACTGGCCCGGATCATCGGCCGCACATTCGCGCTGACGTCGAACGACGTGGCAGTCGAGGGGCATGTTCGCTCCCGGCCCGTCGTTCTCGCGGACAACCCGGTCTGGCGGCTTTCGACGGACCGTGCCGCCGTCCTGCGCGGGCTGATGGAGAAGACCGAACTCGCGCCGGAGCGCTTTGCCCGGGTCACCGGCCATGCCGACCGCGACCGGGCGGTGCGCGACGCGCTCTCGATCCGCAACAACCGGATCGAGATCATCCTGCTGCGGTCCGATCGGTAGGGCAGGGGGCGACCATCGGAAACCCGGCAGCCGTTAGCCTGACCTTAAACCCGGGGCGGTTAGAAGCGGAGGTGGCAGCTACAGCGCGACGCAGAAAGGCTCTTGCATGACGATCTCCTCTTCGCTGAACGCGGGTGTCGCGGGTCTCGCCGCGAACGCGAGCCGGCTGGCGACGATCTCGGACAACATCGCCAACAGCTCCACCTACGGCTACAAACGCGCGACGACCGACTTCCATTCGATGGTCATCAACAGCTCCAAGGGCACCTATTCCGCCGGCGGTGTCCGGGTCACGACCCAACGGATCATCGACCAGCGCGGCTCCATCGTCTCGACGAACAACGTTACCGACCTCGCCGTGCGCGGCCGCGGCATGATGCCGGTGACGACAGAGGCCGCGCTGGGCCTGGGGAATACGGCCTCGGAGTTCCTGCTGACGACGACAGGCTCGTTCCGTCCCGACAGCGAGGGGTACCTGCGCAGCCAGTCCGGCCTCGTGCTCATGGGATGGCCCGCGACGGTCGACGGCGACATTCCGGCCATTCCTCGCGATACGGCTGACGGTCTGGAACCGATCCAGATCAACGCCGACCAGGCCGCCGGCGAGGCGACGACCTACATCGATCTCGGCATCAACCTCCCCGCCACGTCGACCGAATACACCTCGAGCGGTGTGCCCGAAGAAATCACCGTCGCCTATTTCGACAATCTCGGGACCTCGCAGGACGTCAACGTATCCTTCACCCCGAACGTACCGGCGGCAGGGTCTTCCAACGAGTGGACGATGGAGGTCTTCGACAGCGCCTCGGCGGGGGCGAAGGTGGGTGAATACGTCCTGACGTTCGACGATACGCGCGGGTCGGGCGGGACGCTTGCGAGTGTCACCGCCGTTCAGGGTGCCCCGCACGACAACGCTACCGGGAGGGTCACGGTCGACGTGGCCGGGGGACCGCTTGAAATCGGCATCGGCACCCTGGGGGAGCCCGGCGGCCTCACCCAACTCTCCGATTCCTTCGCCCCTGTCTCGATTGACAAGAACGGCAACTCGGTCGGCAACATGACCTCGATCGAGATCGACGCGAACGGTTTCGTCAGGGCGTCCTTCGACACGGGCGTCAGCAAGGTGATCTACCAGGTGCCGCTCGTCGACGTCAGCTACGTCAACGGGCTAGAGGCGCTCGACCAGCAGACCTACCGGGCCACCCCGACCTCCGGCAGATACTTCCTGTGGAACGCGGGCGATGGCCCGACGGGCGACCTTCTGAGCTTCGCCCTCGAAGAGTCCGCCACCGATGTCGCTGGGGAACTGACCGAACTCATCCAGACCCAGCGCGCCTACTCGTCCAACGCCAAGGTCATACAGACCGTCGCGTTGTCCTTCGCCGAGGCGACCTTCTTACCGGTCGAGATCATGTTCTGGGTGTCGGTCAGGTCGCGATTGATCGACTTGAGGGTCTGGAGCGCCACCATGGCGCCGTTGTTCGTAAGTATGCTGGACATTTTGGTCCTGCTCCAATTCCGGACGCTTTGCGCCCAATTTCGAGTCAATGCCGCTGATTTGAAAGCGGCAGTTTGCTAGCCATTCTGACTCTTTTGTCTGGAGCTTCTCTCCGACCTATTCGCATCAGTTCGATGCAAAGCCCAACCTACACTCGTCAGGTCAACGAACCGCTAAGATCGCGACAGGTCGGCAAGTTCGTATCCTAAGACTCTAAGCTCTTCGGGCGAAGGAGCCCAACTCTGTCGCAAGTCGCTCTTTCTTGCCGTCTTGGGCGTATGTCGTCAGATGCTTAGCGGCTTGTTCGAGTGCCGCAATGCGGCGCGTTGCATCTCTTGTGCCGGCAAGAGCAGCCTGCAGCAGCGCTTGATTCGTTGTTAACAGTTCGTTCAGCCGCCTGAGAACGTCGGGCGCAGGTGTGTTGTCGGATGCCGCTTCTGCCAGTTCTCTTTTCTCGTCTAAAATTGAAGATATCGCTCTGAAATCTCCTCCGAGGAGCAGTTTTCGCTCCCGATGAAGGAGTTCGAAAAGCGCTCTAGCTTCGTGAGTCATCGGAATTTGCCAGGATTGAGTCATAGAGCGATTCTGCAAGGCCGACTCCCCCGGCTTCGGCAATACTCTGTCCATACTGTCTGGTGAGATACGAGGCGACCTGCGCTTCCCCGACGCCCCCGCCGAAAGAGCCACGACTTTCCCCCAATCCTGCTGATTTCAGGACTTCAGAGAGAAAGGCGGCCTCCAAATTTCTTGCTGCCGCCTCAACGGGCCGCGTGCGGAGGGCCTGGAAGACTGGAACTTCTGATATTGGGTCCATCAAGGTTCTCCTGTTGTGGCCCCTAGCGTCGCACCGACCAGTAAAGAATTGGTAAGCTAATTCTGCCATTCATGCCGCTACGTTGGACGGAGATTCGAGCTCGATGACTCCTTTCGTGGACAATACCGGCACCGGCGATTCCTCGTTACCGCGATCAAGACGTGGTGATGGTTCTCCAGCGCTCGGCGATGGCTTTGTCGAGGTCTTTGACGCAGAGGTCGGCACGGTTGAGTCCAGTGGCCTTGCGATGCCCGATCTGCCGCTGAGCCGGTTGAAGTCATCGGAGACAAGGAGCGTGCAGACTGCCGAGGGAGCTATCGATCCACTCGGCCGTAGCGGAGAGCCGTCGTCTCAGTCTCCCTTGCAGCAAAGTATGGGGCCGCTTCGGCCGATCGACCCAGAGACGGTGGGGTCGCGCGCCGGAAGTAACGCTTTCATGCATCCGCGGCCGGGCGCGCCGAGTGGAAGCGCTGTCTTGTCGACCGCGCGGCCGAGCCAGTCTGGTCTTTCGGGCGCTGGGCGAGCAGACGGACTTTTTTCCGAACCCCTTAATGCCGGCAAATTCAATGGAGGACCGGCCCGCTCCGGTGTGGCCGGGGACGCAGTCCGCCACACACCGGGACTGCCCCACGGTCGCGCCCTAGGGCCAGAGACGCCCCTCAAACCTGACATGGCGCGGGCCGATACGGCGTTGCGAGACATTCCGACAAGGCGCGTGGAGGCGGCTGATGAACGGACGCGTGCGGCAAACACATAGGTCCCCGATATCGGTGGTCAATCGGGGCGCTCGAACCACGAAGAGGGGCCGTTGCCCCCTTTGGGGTCTGCGATGGGGCGGGTGCCCCATCACGAGCGGCTCCTTGATCATCGAGAGGCGCACCGCCGCGGGTATGGCGTTGGACCTGAGGCAGTCAGGCGGGAGAGCGGGGTGGTTGACGGCGCCGGGTCCGCAGCGCCGAGGCCGGCGGGCATTCAGGAGGCTTCGGCAAGTATCCCGCTAGGCGGCCCGACCAACCTTGAGCACGCCGCAAACGGCCGGCCGATCGGCGAGACTTCCGGGCCCTTCGAGGAACGGGGCCCGGATCTCGACTTGGGCAGGCTCGGTCCCGCTGGTCTGCTTCCAGATAACGCTAGAACGGCAGGGGTCTCGCAGGCTGCGGCCCAACCCGGGTCACCTTCGCCGGGGACGGATGGAGGTGCCATGGCAAGACAGCTCGCGGCGGCCCTGTCCACGACGGGACAGGGTCGAACGGATATCTACCTCGAACCGCGGGAGCTTGGCCGGGTGTCGCTTTCGCTGGTGACATCGGACGCGGGTGTCTCCGTGGCGATAGCGGCGGAAAGACCTGAGACGGCAGACCTGATCCGCCGCAATCTCGACGCGCTGTCCGGGGAGCTGCGCGACATCGGGTACGACCAGGTGTCCTACGATTTCTTAGGAACTGGTCAGGATCGAACGCAGGACGACTCCCGAGAGGTCGGAGAGTCCGTGTTCGACGATGCGCCGGAGGGAGCCGACACGGACGAGCCCGCCGCCCACGAGACCGTTCGACCCAACGCTTCGCTCGATATCCGCCTCTAGGGAGATCCTGATGGAAACAACCCAGCCGACCAATCCCAATGACGCGGTCCGGGAGGCCCTCGCAAGCAGCGGGGCGAAAGTCCCTCCTTCCGATGGCGACTCATCTCCAGCCATCAGTTCGGACTTCGAGACCTTTCTGAGAATGCTGACCGTGCAGATGGAGAACCAGGATCCCCTGAACCCGGTCGATTCCGCGGAGTACGCGGTACAGCTCGCGACCTTCTCCGGCGTCGAGCAGCAAGTTATGACCAACGACCTGCTGCGCGGCTTGACCGACCAGTTCGGGGTTTCCGGCCTCAACCAGGTCGCCGATTGGGTCGGTCAGCGAGCGAGGGTCACCGCGGCGGTCCTTCCGCCTGAAGAACCGATGACCATCGTCGCCGAGACGGCGGCCGTCGCCGACGGCGCGGAACTCATCGTCAAAGCCGGCGACGGTACGGTTCTCGAGCGCCACCGGATACAACCACCCGGTGGTGAAGTTGCCTGGACACCGTTCGCAGGATCCGGCGCGGCCCGCCAGCCTGTGACCTTCGAGGTCGAGAGTTTCTCGGGCGGCACGTCCCTGGGAGCGTCACCCGCTCCGGCCTATGTCCCGGTGCGCGAAGTCCGGATCGAGGAGGGTGCGGCCGTCATCGTGCTGCCCGGCGGTGAGACGGTTCCCGCAACGAGCGTCACTGCCCTCCGGGAGGGCTGACAGGGAGACAATGACCATTCGCTAGAGCGCCTGCCCGGCAAAAAGGCCGAGACCGAGCAAGACTGCACCCAGGACCATGCCCGAGAGAAACACGGGCACCCGGTTCTTTTTGGGGGGCGGGGGGTCCGGCTCGGACTGCGCAATGAGCGCGCGTTGCGCGAGTTCGGGCAGCTTGGGCCCGAAGCGCGAAAGGACCTGGGCAGTTCGACCGAGGTCGCGCGCGAGGGCCGTCGGGCCGAGACTCTTGCGGATGTAGTCCTCGACCACCGGCCGGGCTGCCTGCCAGATGTTCATGTGAGGATCGAGCGAGCGGGCCACGCCCTCCACCACGACCATGGTACGCTGCAAAAGAATGAGTTCCGTGCGGGTCTCCATCCCGAAGCGTTCCGTTACCTCGAAGAGGTAGGCGAGCAGGCGCCCCATGGATATCCGCGATGCATCCATGCCGAAGATCGGTTCGCCGATTGCTCGGAGCGCACGAGAAAACTCCTCGATATCCCGATCTGCCGGGACGTAGCCCGCCTCGAAATGAACCTCTGCCACCAGCCGGTAATCGCGCCTGATGAAACCGTAGAGAATCTGCGCGTAGACCCGGCGCGTGTACTCGTCGATGTGTCCCATGATGCCGAAGTCGTAGGCGATGATGTCGCCGTTCGGCGCGACCTTGAGGTTCCCCTGGTGCATGTCGGCGTGAAACATGCCGTCGCGCAGGGCATGGAGCAGGAAGAGCTCCAGCACGCGTGCCGCGAGCCGGCGGCGATCGTGGCCCGCGGCCTCGATCGCCTCGACATCGCCAAAGGAAATCCCCTCGGCCCAAGTCTGTGTCATCACGCGGCGCGAGGAGAGCGGCCAACGGATCTGAGGCAGCCGAAAGCCCTCGTCCTTTGCGGTATTCGACGCGAACTCCGAGGCCGCGGAACTCTCGAGCCTCAGGTCGAGCTCGCCCATGACGGTGTGCTCGAAATGCGCGACGACCTCCATCGGGCGCAGCCTGCGGGAGGAGGGAGAGAGGACCTCGATTATGCGCGCCGCGAAGTAAAAGGCATCGATGTCCCGGCGGAAGGCCCGCTCGATGCCGGGACGCAGAACCTTGATGGCCACGTCCTCCCCGGTTTCGCGGAGGCGCGCCTTGTGCACCTGGGCGATCGAGGCGGCAGCCACCGGTTCCGAGATATGTTCGAAGGCGTCGTCGGCCTTCAGGCCAAGCTCCGACTCGATTGTCGCCCTGGCCTCCCGCAACGAGAAGGGCGGCAGCTTGTCCTGCAGGACCCGGAGCTGAGTCGCGAGTTCGGCGCCAACCACATCGGGCCGGGTCGAGAGAACCTGCCCGAACTTGATGTAGGCCGGACCAAGGGCCGTCAGCGCGCGCGTTGCGGGCGGCATCGTCAGGTCGCCACGATCGCCGAGCCACTGGACCGGCCAAGTGAGCCCGCGCAGAACGATCCTCAGGAGTCGGGGCGCCTCGAAGGCATCGAGGATCACGCGCATTGCGCCGGTGCGCTCCAGCGTCGCGCCCGTCGCGATCAGGCGGAAGATGTTGTGCGGTCCCCGCACCTAGAGCTTCCAGCCGGAATGCAGGCAGGCGACACCCATGGTCAGGTTGCGGTAGGCGGCGTTGCCGAACCCCGCGTCGCGCACCATGCCCAGGAATGTCTCCTGGTCCGGAAAGCGGCGAATGGATTCGACGAGATACTGGTAGCTGTCCCGGTCCCGGGCCACGACCTGCCCCAGCCGCGGGATCACGTTGAAGGAATAGGCGTCGTAGAGCGCGCGAAGGCCGGCGTTCGGCACGCGCGAGAACTCGAGCACCATGAGCCGCCCGCCCGGCTTCAGAACCCGGTAGGCCTCCGAGAGGGCGACCTCCGGCCGGGTCACGTTCCGGATGCCGAAGGAGATGGTGTAGGTGTCGAAGCTCGAGTCATCGAAGGGCAGCGCCATCGCGTCGCCCACGACCCATTTGAGACTCTCCGACAGGCGCTCGGCTTCGGCCCGCTTCCGGCCGGCCTCCAGCATCGACTCCGTCAGGTCGAGCACGGTCGCATGGCCGGAGCCAGCCCGCTTGAGAAACCGGAACGCGATGTCTCCGGTTCCTCCGGCGACGTCCAGAAGGCGCTGACCCCGCCGGGGCGCGAGCCAGTCCATCATGGCGTCCTTCCAGAGCCGGTGCACGCCGCCGCTCATCAGGTCGTTCATCACGTCGTAGCGGCTGGCGACCGAGGTGAAGACGCCCCGCACCCGGCCCGCCTTGTCCTCTTCCCGCACCGTCTCGTAGCCGAAATGCGTGGTCTTGTCGGTCTGGTCAGTCATCGGGGCCTTGCGATCTGGAGTTGCGGCGCCTTTCTATAGGTGCCTCAACGGGGAAGAAAGCGCGCGATGCCGGAATTGCCAGAGGTCGAGACAGTCCGACGCGGGCTGTCGCCGTCCATGGAGGACGCGGTCATCACCCGGGCCGAGGTCCGTCGGCCGGATCTGCGCTGGCCGTTCCCCGAGCGGTTGGCCGAACGGCTGACCGGTCGCCGTGTGCTGCGCCTGGGGCGCAGGTCGAAGTACATCCTCGCCGATCTGGAGGGAGGCGAGACGCTAATCGTCCACCTTGGGATGTCGGGTCGCATGACCGTCTCGGGCGATCCGCTGGGTCAGTTCCACCACGATCACCCGGCCGCGCAAAAGCACGACCACGTCGTACTCGACATGGAAAGCGGTGCGCGGATCACCTTCAACGATCCCCGCCGGTTCGGCGCCATGGACCTCGCGCCCACTCCGGAAATCGAGAACCACTGGCTCATCCGCAGCCTGGGGCCCGAACCGCTCGGGAACGCCTTCAACGAGGACTACCTCGTTGCGAGGCTCAAGAACCGGATGACCCCGATCAAGGCGGCGTTGCTCGACCAGAAGGTGGTGGCAGGGCTGGGCAACATCTACGTCTGCGAGGCGCTTCACCGCGCCCATATCAATCCTCGCCGCAAGGCCGGCAGGATCGGGCCGGCGCGGATCGCGGGGCTCGTCCCCGTGGTCCGGCAGGTGCTGACCGAGGCGATCGAGTCCGGCGGCTCCTCACTGCGCGACTACCGCCAGGCGGACGGCGAGCTCGGCTATTTCCAGCACACCTTCCGCGTCTACGACCGCGAGGGCAGGCCGTGCCCGACCGACGGCTGTACGTGCCACGTCCGCCGGATCGTGCAGTCCGGGCGTTCGACCTTCTACTGCCCGCTCTGCCAAAGATAGCTTGAACCCGAGGCCGTAATTGCTAAGGCTCCCTCCTTGTGCCCGAGGCAGAAGGAATTTCGCGTCATGGCCTACGAGACGATCATAGTCGAGACAGCCGACGACGTCTGCACCATC
Source organism: Histidinibacterium aquaticum (assembly GCF_008710275.1). Taxonomy (GTDB): domain Bacteria; phylum Pseudomonadota; class Alphaproteobacteria; order Rhodobacterales; family Rhodobacteraceae; genus Oceanicola; species Oceanicola aquaticus. The sequence goes on along the minus strand of NZ_VYQE01000004.1, from coordinate 92,021 downwards.
ACCCTGAACCGCCCCGACCAGATGAACGCTATCAACGCCAAGCTCCTGAACGAGCTGGTGAAGGCGCTGGAAGAGGCCGACCGCAGCGACAAGGTCCGCTGCATCGTCATCACGGGGTCCGACAAGGCCTTCGCCGCCGGGGCCGACGTCTCGGAAATGGCCGAAAAAAGCTTCGTCGACATGTATACGCAGCGTTTTTTCGCGACCGACGGGGAGCGGTTCGGCCGGATCCGCAAGCCCATCGTCGCCGCCGTGGCGGGCTACGCGCTGGGCGGGGGTTGCGAGCTGGCCATGATGTGCGACTTCGTCATCGCCGCCGACACCGCCAAGTTCGGCCAGCCTGAAATCAACCTCGGGATCCTCGCGGGGCTCGGAGGCACACAGCGCCTAACGCGCCTGGTGGGCCGGGGCAAATCCATGGACATGCACCTCACGGGCCGCTTCATGGACGCCGAGGAAGCCGAGCGCGCGGGCCTTGTGAGCCGCGTCGTGCCGGCCAAGAAGCTCAAGGAAGAGGCGCAGAGCGCCGCGGACAAGATCGCCGAGAAGTCTCTCCTCGCCACCACGGCGGTGAAGGATGCCGTGAACCGGGCCGAGGAGGTCTCCCTCGCCGAGGGCATCCGCTACGAGCGCTCGCTCTTTTATTCGCTCTTCGCGACGGACGATCAGGCCGAAGGCATGGCCGCCTTCCGCGAGAAGCGAGAGGCCCAGTTCCGCGACAAGTAGGCGGTTCCCTTTTGCTGCGAATGTCGTTATAGGCCGCCGCTACATGCGCGTGATGCCCGCTTCAGGCAAGAATCGGCCGGGCCCCGAGGGGCCGTCGGGCTTCATGTGCGACGAAACATAGAAGACCGACGAGAGAGACACACAGCATGGCCAATTCGCCCCAAGCAAAGAAGCGCGCCCGCCAGATCGCGCGCCGCACCGACGTCAACAAGGCCCGCCGTTCGCGCATCCGCACCTACCTGCGCCGCGTCGAAGAGGCCATCGCCTCCGGTGACAAGGACGCCGCCCAGAACGCACTGCGCGCCGCCCAGCCCGAGCTGATGCGCGGCGTCAGCAAAGGCGTCTTCCACAAGAACACCGCTTCCCGGAAGATCTCGCGACTCTCCTCGCGTGTGAAGGCTCTGTCCTGAGCAACGAGTCGCCAGTCCGACCAAGCCCAAAGCGCGCCGTTTCCGGCGCGCTTTGTTTTTTTGGCAACAGGTTCATGACAGTTCCGTCGCGGATTCAAAGACCTTTCGGATTCTCCTCCCGGCTGTCCGAGGCCTTCGATGAGTCAAGCGCGTTGTTAAGTTGAAAGCGTACGAACCCCCTTGGTAGCTTGCCTTAGCGATTCATCAGAACGAACCTGGGGGACAGGGGGAGCTTTCGAGATAACCGTTTAAGTGTTGAGGCAATTCGCCTTCTGGTTGTGGCTATCGTCTCGATCTCATCCTCTTGAATGCCGGAAGATCCAAGCGGCCTAGGCCGCCTCTGCCAACGTGGTTTTCCGGTCGCGCGGCTGGGCATTGCTGCCCAAGGTCCGGCCACGCGAACCCGGCCCGGATTACCGGGTCCCGGTCTGCCTTGCGGCCCGTGCCGCAGGGGTGGCTGGTCTATGCCTGTTGGTCAGTCGCCCGCCCTCTGCCGGGCGGAGCCGGCTGGGGCCGCCAGGTCCGTATGATGTGCACGCGAGCGACCGGCTGGGTGTGGGCCCGGCCGGGCGGAACGACGGGACAAGAAACGGACTGGGGCCGGGATGACACAAGCGGAATGGGGTCGAGTAAAGAATGTTCTTCGGGGCGTGGTGGGAGAAAACAATTTCTCGAACTGGATCGAGCCGCTCGAGGTAAGATCCGTGAACGGCGGGGTGGTAACCTTCGAGGTCCCCAGCACGTTCTTCGGCAACTACGTGTCGCAGAACTACGCCGACCAGATCCTCTATCACCTGGGCCGTGACGGCCATCACGTGGAGAGGCTGACTTTCGTCGTCAGCGCCGAGGAAACGCGGACCCGTCCCGCGCCGGCGAACGAGCCTGCGAAGCCCGCGACCCCCTCCAACAGCCTGACCGAGAGCGCGACCCTCGACTCGCGTTTCACCTTCGACACCTTCGTGGTCGGCAAGCCGAATGCGCTGGCCCATGCGGCCTCGCGCCGTGTCGCGGAGGGCGGGGCCGTCTCCTTCAACCCGCTTTTCCTTTATGGCGGCGTCGGGCTCGGCAAGACCCACCTGATGCACGCCATCGCGCACGAGCTGCGCGCCAGCCAGCCCCAACTCGACGTGCTCTACCTCTCGGCCGACCAGTTCATGTACCGCTTCGTGACGGCCCTGCGCGAGCGCAAGATGATCGACTTCAAGCACCTCTTCCGCTCGGTCGACGTGCTGATGGTCGATGATGTCCAGTTCTTTGCCGGCAAGGACAGCACGCAGGAAGAGTTCTTCCACACCTTCAACGCCCTCGTCGACGCCGGAAAGCAGATCGTCATCTCTGCCGACCGTGCCCCCTCCGAGATCAAGGACATGGAGAACCGGATCCTGTCGCGCCTCGGCTCGGGCCTGGTCGTCGACCTGCACCCCACGGACTACGAGCTGAGGCTTGGGATCCTGCAGTCCAAGGTCGCCCAGCACAGCGCCCAGTATCCCGATCTCGTCGTCGCCGACGGCGTGCTCGAGTTCCTGGCTCACCGCATCTCGACCAACGTCCGCGTGCTCGAGGGCGCGCTGACGCGGCTCTTCGCCTTCGCCTCGCTCGTCGGGCGGCCCATCGACCACGAGCTGACGCAGGACTGCCTCGCCGACATCCTGCGGGCCTCGGACCGCAAGATCACGGTCGAGGAGATCCAGAGGAAGGTCTCCGAGCACTACCACATCCGGCTGTCCGACCTGATCGGTCCGCGCCGGGTCCGCAGCTTCGCGCGCCCGCGCCAGGTCGCGATGTGGCTGTCCAAGAACCTGACCAACCGTTCCCTGCCCGAGATCGGCAAGCGCTTCGGTGGCCGCGACCACACCACGATCATGCACGGCGTTCGCAAGATCGAGGAGTTGCGGCAGACCGACAGCAGCATCGCCGACGATCTCGAGCTCCTGCGCCGCGCGCTGGAGGAGTGATCGGCGCCGCTTGACCGTGGTGCAACACTCGGGCTGAGTGTCTGGAAACGGCTTGTTCCGGGAAGGGAAGCATGTAGCTTGACCGTCCGGAAAAAAGGGCCTGACAGGACGGAGCGAGGGACATGAAATTCTCCATCGAACGGGCGGTTCTGCTCAAGGCCGTCGCCCAGGCGCAATCGGTCGTCGAGCGGCGGAACACGATCCCGATCCTGGCCAACGTCCTGATCGAGGCCGAGGGTGACGGGGTGCAGTTCCGCGCCACCGACCTCGACATCGAGGTCGTCGACCGCGCGCCGGCGCAGGTGGAACGGGCCGGTGCGACGACGGTCGCCGCGGTGACGCTGAACGAGATCGTCCGCAAGCTGCCGGACGGGGCGCTGGTCACCCTTTCCGAGGACGGACAGTCCGGCCGCCTGACGATCACGGCGGGTCGCTCGAACTTCCAGCTGGCCACGCTGCCGCGCGAGGATTTCCCGGTCATGGCCTCTTCGGAGTACGCGACCAACTTCACCGCCAAGGCCCCTGTCCTGCGGCGGCTCTTCGACAAGTCGAAGTTCGCGATCTCGACCGAGGAGACGCGCTACTACCTGAACGGCGTCTACATGCACGTCGCCGACGGCGACGGCGGGCGGATGCTGCGCTGCGTGGCCACGGACGGACACCGGCTCGCGCGGATCGACGCGGAACTCCCGGCGGGCGCCGAGGAGATGCCGGGCGTGATCGTGCCGCGCAAGACGGTCGGCGAGCTGCGCAAGCTCCTGGACGACGACGAGGCGGAGATCGCCGTTTCGGTCAGCGAGACCAAGGTCCGCTTCGCGACGCCGGACATCACCCTGACCTCGAAGGTCATCGACGGGACCTTCCCGGACTACAGCCGGGTCATCCCGAGCGGCAACACGCGGCGGCTGGAGGTCGACGCCTCGGACTTCGCCAAGGCGGTGGACCGGGTCGCGACGGTGTCGTCCGAGCGGAGTCGGGCCGTGAAGATGAGCCTCGACGAGGATCGGCTGGTCCTCTCGGTCAACGCCCCGGATGCGGGCGCGGCCGAGGAGGAGCTCGCGGTGGCCTACGCGGACGAGAAGCTGGAGATCGGGTTCAACGCAAAGTACCTGCTCGAGATCGCGAGCCAGGTGGACCGCGAGAACGCGATCTTCCTCTTCAATTCCTCCGGGGACCCGACGCTGATGCGCGAGGGGGACGATACCTCGGCGGTCTATGTCGTGATGCCGATGCGGGTGTGACCCGCGGGGCGTCAAAGTTTGGACACCTGGTCAAGGCATTGACGCGAAAGGGAAACCCAGAAGTAGCCTCGCGGCGCTAACCATTATGTCCCGACTCGCCGTCACCTCGCTCGCGCTCTCGCACTTCCGCAGTCACAAGCGTGCCGCGCTGGAGGTCGATCCGCGGCCGGTGGCCATCTTCGGGCCGAACGGCGCCGGCAAGACGAACCTCCTGGAAGCGGTATCGATCCTCTCTCCCGGCCGCGGGCTGCGCCGGGCGAGTGCCGAGGAAATGACCCGGCGGCCAGAGGCGCTGGGGTGGAAGGTGACGGCGGAGATCGCCGCGGAACGACCGCACGAGATCGAGACCTGGTCCGAGGGCGGCGCCGCACGCGCCGTGCGGATCGACGGCAAGACCGCCCCCCAGATCGCCCTGGGGCGGATCGTGCGGGTCCTCTGGCTCATTCCCTCCATGGATCGGCTCTGGATCGAAGGTGCGGAGGGGCGGCGTCGCTTCCTCGACCGGGCGGTGCTGAGTTTCGATCCGGACCACGCACAGGTCACGCTCGACTACGAGAAGGCGATGCGCGAAAGGAACCGTCTGCTGAAGCACGAGATCCGCGACCCGCACTGGTACGGCGTGCTGGAGGCACGGATGGCGGCGGCCGGGGCGCGCATCCATGCCGCCAGGCTCGACACGCTGCGGGCCCTGAGCGAAGCCCAGGAGGGCGCCGAGACCGCCTTCCCGACGGCCACGCTCGCGCTTGAGCAGAGCGAGGGGCCCTTGCCCGGAACCGAGGCCGATCTGAAGGAGGGCTTCGCCGAGGGCCGGGGCCGCGACATGGCCGCCGGCCGGACGCTGACGGGGCCGCATCGGACCGACCTCTCCGCGATCTATGCCGCCAAGGACGTACCCGCGAAGGACTGCTCCACGGGTGAGCAGAAGGCCCTGCTTGTCTCGCTGATCCTCGCCAATGCCCGGGCCCTTGCGGATCGGATCGGCGCGCCGCCGTTGCTGTTGCTGGACGAGGTCTCGGCTCATCTCGACGCGGGCCGCCGCGCGGCGCTCTACGACGAGATCGCGGCTCTCGGCACCCAGGCCTGGATGACCGGGACCGGGCCCGAGCTCTTCGAAGAGCTCGGGGCGCGCGCCCAGCGGATCGAGGTGACCGAGAGTGGCGGCGTGAGCGAGGTCGCCCGGAGATGAGCGAGGCCGTCCTGACGCGGTTCTAGATCGCGGAGCCGCCGCGGAACCGACTATCCGCGTGCGGGCGTCGCGGATAAGATCGCTGGAGCGCCGCCCTCGGCGGCGCCAAGCGATTTCGAAATCGCTTGGAAAGGCGCTTCGAAGCGCCTTTTCCGGCCCTGATCGGAGACCCTCCATGATCCCGCAGCGCGTCACGCTCATCACCCTCGGCACTCGCGACCTCGGCCGGGCGCGCCGGTTCTACGGCGATCTCGGCTGGCGGCCCGCGAGCGAGCAGGAGGGGATCAGTTTCTACCAGTTGCACGGCATGGTGCTGGGCCTCTTCGGGCTCGACGCTCTGGCGGAGGACCAGGGACGACCCGGTGCGGAACTTGGAACCGGGGCCGTGACCCTCGCCCAGAACTTCGCCACCGAGGCGGAAGTCGACGCGGCCTACGAGGCGGCGCTCTCGGCGGGGGGCACGGCGCTCAAAGCGCCGGAAAAGGTCTTCTGGGGCGGCTACTCCGGGTACTGGGCCGATCCGGACGGCCATGTCTGGGAGGTCGCCATGAACCCTTACTGGCCGCTCTCGGCCGACGGCTCGCTCACCCTGCCGGAGGCCGGCTGACGCGGCTTCCCTTCGCCGCTGGGCGGGCGTATGGCGGTGCCATGACCGTCACGTTCTCGCAGCTCGCGCTCTACGCGGGTGCGCTCTTCGTTCTCTTCATGACGCCCGGGCCCGTCTGGGTCGCGCTGACGGCGCGCGCGCTCTCGGGCGGCTTTCACGCCGCCTGGCCGCTCGCGCTGGGCGTCGTGGTGGGGGACGTTCTCTGGCCCTTCCTCGCGATCCTCGGCGTGACCTGGATCGTCTCGGTCTTCGCCGGGTTCATGCTGGCGCTGAAGTGGGTGGCCTGCATCACCTTCATCGTGATGGGCATCCTGATCTGGCGCAACGCGGACAAGGGCATCGCCAAGGACAGCCGGCTCACGCGGCCGGGCATGTGGGCGGGCTTCATCGCCGGTCTCGCGGTGATCCTCGGCAACCCGAAGGCGATCCTGTTCTACATGGGCGTGCTTCCGGGGTTCTTCGACCTCACCGCCCTGCGCTGGCCCGACATGGTGGCGATCGCCGCGCTTTCGGCGCTGGTGCCGCTGCTCGGCAACCTGACCCTGGCGCTGATGATCGGGCGGGTGAGGCGCCTGCTCACCTCTCCCGCCGCGCTGCGGCGGACCAACCGGATCTCGGGCGGTCTGCTGGTCGGCGTGGGGGTCGTGATCCCGATCACCTGACCACCAAATATTGTGTGCGCCCCGTGACAAGCAGGGCGAAAATCCATATATACTGCGCTGAAACGACAAGGAAAATCCGCATGGCAGACCCCGCGCGCGACCCGGCCGAGTACGGCGCCGATTCCATCAAGGTTCTCAAGGGCTTGGAGGCGGTCCGCAAGCGTCCGGGCATGTACATCGGCGATACGGACGACGGCTCGGGCCTGCACCACATGGTCTACGAGGTGGTCGACAACGGCATCGACGAGGCGCTGGCCGGCCACGCGGACTACGTTCACGTGAAAATCCACGCCGACAACTCGGTCTCGGTGCGCGACAACGGTCGCGGCATCCCGGTGGACATCCACCAGGGCGAGGGCGTCTCGGCGGCCGAGGTCATTATGACCCAGCTGCACGCGGGCGGGAAGTTCGACCAGAACTCCTACAAGGTCTCCGGCGGCCTGCACGGCGTCGGCGTCTCGGTGGTCAACGCGCTGTCGGTCTGGCTGGAGCTGCGGGTCTGGCGGAACGGCAAGGCGCACTACGCGAAGTTCAGCCATGGCGAGACGGTGGAGCACCTGACGGTCACCGGCGACGCCGAGGGCGAGAGCGGGACCGAGGTGCGGTTCCTCGCCTCGACCGAGACCTTCTCGAACCTCGACTACGACTTTCACACGCTGGAGAAGCGCCTGCGCGAGCTGGCCTTCCTGAACTCCGGCGTGCGCATCATCCTGGAAGACGAGCGTCCGGCGGAGCCGCTCCGCTCGGAGCTCTTCTACGAGGGCGGCGTGAAGGAGTTCGTGAAGTACCTCGACCGGTCCAAGTCCTCGATGCTGCCCGAGCCGATCCACGTCGAAGGCGAGCGGGACGGGATCACCGTCGAGGTCGCGATGTGGTGGAACGACAGTTACAACGAGATGGTGCTGCCCTTCACCAACAACATCCCGCAGCGGGACGGCGGCACGCACATGGCGGGCTTCCGCGCGGCGCTGACGCGGACGATCTCGAAATACGCCACGGACAGCGGGATCGCGAAGCGGGAGAAGGTGAACTTCACCGGCGACGACATGCGCGAGGGACTGACCTGCGTGCTCTCGGTCAAGGTCCCGGATCCGAAGTTCTCCTCGCAGACCAAGGACAAGCTGGTCTCCTCGGAGGTCCGGCCGGCGGTCGAGAACCTGATGGGCGAGAAGCTGTCCGAGTGGCTGGAAGAGAACCCCAACGAGGCCAAGATGGTCGTCGGCAAGATCGTGGAGGCCGCCCTGGCCCGTGAGGCCGCGCGCAAGGCGCGCGAGCTGACGCGCCGCAAGACGGCGATGGACGTGAACTACCTCGCCGGCAAGCTGAAGGACTGTTCGGAGAAGGACGCCTCGAAGACGGAGCTTTTCCTGGTGGAGGGCGACTCCGCCGGCGGGTCGGCGCAGACCGGACGTGACAGGGGCACCCAGGCGATTCTGCCGCTGAAGGGCAAGATCCTGAACGTGGAGCGGGCCCGGTTCGACCGGATGCTCGGCAGCCAGGAGATCGGCAACCTCGTGATGGCGCTCGGCACCGGGATCGGCCGGGACGAGTTCGACATCTCCAAGCTGCGCTACCACAAGATCGTCATCATGACGGACGCCGACGTGGACGGGGCGCACATCCGGACGCTGCTGCTGACCTTCTTCTTCCGGCAGATGCCGGAGCTGATCGAGGGAGGCTATCTCTACATCGCGCAGCCGCCGCTCTTCAAAGTCAAGCGCGGCCAGTCCGAGGTCTATCTGAAGGACCAGGCGGAGATGGACGACTACCTGATCCAGCAGGGCGTCGACGGCGCCGTGCTGCGGCTGGGCTCGGGAGAGGAGATCACGGGGCAGGACCTCGTCCGGGTGGTCGACGACGCGCGCAGCCTTCGGCGGGTGCTCGACAGCTTCCCGACGCACTACCCGCGCCACATCCTGGAGCAGGCGGCGGTCGCCGGCGCTTTCATACCCGGCGCGGTCGAGAGCGACCTGCAGGGCGTGGCCGACCGGGTCGCGCAGCGGCTCGACCTGATCGCCAAGGAATACGAGCGCGGCTGGCAGGGCCGGATCACCCAGGACAAGGGCATCCGCCTCGCGCGGATCCTGCGCGGGGTCGAGGAGGTCCGCACCCTGGACGGCGCGATGCTGCGCTCGGGCGAGGCCCGCCGGACCGGCAGCTTCACCCAGGCCTTGCAGGACGTCTACAGCCAGCCCGCGCGCCTGATGCGCAAGGACCGCGACCAGTTCATCTACGGTCCCCTCGGCCTGCTGAAAGCGATCCTCGAGGAGGGCGAACGCGGGCTCACGCTCCAGCGCTACAAGGGCCTGGGCGAGATGAACCCCAGCCAGCTCTGGGAAACGACGCTCGACCCCGACGCGCGGACCTTCCTGCAGGTGAAGATCGACGACGTGGCCGAGGCCGACGATCTGTTCACCAAGCTCATGGGCGACGTGGTCGAACCGCGCCGCGAGTTCATCCAGAACAACGCGCTGTCGGTCGAGAACCTGGACTTCTGAGGGCTTGGGGCCCCGGCCAAAGCGCATTACCGGGTCGACCGCCGGTCGACCCGGAGCCTTCTTCAGGAACCGCCGCCGACGGGGGTCGCGGCCGCAAGGGCGGTCCCGATGTCGTAGGGCCAGATGAGGATCGCGAGCGCGCCCCGCCAGAAGGACAGGTCCAGGTAGCCGATGGTGAAGAGCCAGGCGGCGAACCAGACGAGGCCGACTCCGCTGTGCTGTTCAATCCTGATCCGATCGCTCGCCATATCCAGGTCCTCTGATAGTTGTCCGACAGGGTGGGGTTTCCAGCCCGCGCCCGGGATCGGGCCCGGACGCGGGCCGGACGTCAATCGTCGCAGGCCCGGTAGATGTGCGTGGCCACGACCTCGCCGTCGACCACGAGCCGGGCGAAGAGATCATCGTTGATCTCTTGCATGGAATGGGCGCGGACCCGGTTCGCGCCGGCGTGGACGGGAACTTCGGCGAGCATCTCGCCCATCTCGCCGGCGTGGAAGTCGTAGAGCTCGATGACCCCGTCTCCTTCGGACACGACCGTGCCGAGCGAAACCGCGCTGCCGGTCTCGAAGGGCTCCAGGCAGACGAAATAGCTTTCGGCCCGAGCCGTACCGGCGCTGAGGCACAGGCCGAGTGCAAGAATGGAAAGCGTGCGCATGAGAATGTCCTCGAATTGAATGGGTTCAGAAATGCCGCGCGGTTCGGAAAGCGCGCCGCTGGCTGATTACGTCGGGCTCCCGGAGATCGCATTGACGGCGGTCATCAACAGGAGAGCCGTTGCCTGGTCGCAGGTTCGTGCGATGATGCATGGCGGAAGATGGGGCGCAGGGCCGGACATCCCTAAGGCTGGCAAGTGACTCGCCCCGCCCAGGGGAGAGGTGAGCGTCGTGGACAGGACCACCATCGCAGATCGGATGAAGACGGTCGTCCTGGGACTGGCCGCCACCGGCCTCGTCGCGGGCCTCCTCCTGCTTTTCAACGACCGGCCCGGGTTGGCCGATATCGTCTGGTTCGCCGGTGTCGCCCCCGCGCTCGCTGCGCTGGTCGTGGAGATCCTGCGCAGCATCGGGCGCGGCGAGGTTGGGCTGGATATCGTCGCCGCGCTCTCCATGACGGCGGCACTGGTCTTCGGTGAGACGCTGGCGGCGGCGATCGTCGCCGTGATGTATTCCGGCGGGACGTTCCTCGAGGCCTTCGCCGAGGGCCGTGCCCGGCGCGAGATGCACGACCTACTGTCGCGGGTTCCTCGGACAGCGACACGGCATCGCAATGGCGGGCTGGAGGAGGTGCCGCTCGACGCGATCTCGCCCGGAGACCGGCTGCTGATCCGGCAGGGAGACGTGGTGCCTGTGGATGGGACGGTGGCCTCCGAGGCCGCCTTCGTCGACACCTCGGCGCTGACCGGAGAGTCGCTGCCGGTGCGTCTGAGCCGGGGGGCGGAGGCCATGAGCGGCTCGACCAACGCGGGCGAAGCCTTCGACCTGACCGCGACGCGCGAGGCCAAGGACAGCACCTATGCCGGGATCGTCCGCTTGGTGGAAGAGGCGCAGGCCTCCAAGGCGCCGATGTCGCGCCTCGCCGACCGCTGGTCCCTGGGCTTTCTGGCCGTGACGGTCGCCATTGCCTTCGCGGCCTGGGCCTTCACCGGAGACCCGATCCGGGCGGTCGCCGTGCTGGTCGTGGCCACGCCCTGCCCGCTGATCCTGGCCGTGCCGGTGGCGCTGGTGGCCGGACTGTCGCGGGCCGCGCATTTCGGGGTTCTGATCAAGGGGGCCGGGCCGCTCGAGTCGATGGCCCGGATCAGGACGCTGATCCTCGACAAGACCGGCACGCTGACCGAGGGACGCCCCGAGATCGTTGGCATCGACAGCCGGGACGGCGTCGCGGAGGACGAGCTCCTGCGCCTTGCCGCCGCGCTCGACCAGGCGTCGAAGCATCCGGTTGCCCAGGCCATCGTCGCCGCCGCCACGGAGCGCGGCCTCACTCTGCCGGTGCCGTCGGAGGTGACGGAGATCCCCGGCGAGGGGGTCCTGGGCCGGGTGGAGGGACGCGAAGTCGTCGTCGGTGGAGACGGCTTCGTCGCGGCCCGGGTCAGTGCGCCGCAGGGGGCGCACCCCGCCCTGGTCGCAGGATCGGTCCTGGTCGGCGTTGCGGTCGACGGGCGGATGGCCGGGCATCTGGTCATGTCCGATCCGCTTCGCGATGGCGCGGGCGTCATGCTCGATCGGCTGCGGCGTGAGGGCATCTCGCGCATCCTGCTCGCCACCGGCGACCGTGCCGAGGTGGCGGAGCGGGTCACCGAGGGGCTCGGCCTCGACGGGTTGCGGGCCGGTCTCACGCCGGACCAGAAGGTGCTTCTCGTCCTGACCGAGCACAAGCATGGCCCGGTGATGATGGTCGGCGACGGGGTGAACGACGCGCCCGCCCTGGCGGCGGCCGACGTGGGGGTCGCCATGGGCGCGCGGGGTTCCGCCGCCTCGGCCGAGGCCGCCGACGTGGTCCTGCTGGTCGACCGGATCGACCGGCTCGGGCCGGGGATCGAGATCGCGCGGGGCGCGCGCCGGATCGCGGTCGAGAGCGTGGTCGCCGGGATCGGGCTCTCGGTTCTCGGCATGATCGCGGCCGCCTGGGGGTATCTCACGCCGGTGCAGGGCGCGCTCCTGCAGGAGGTCATCGACGTCGCCGTGATCCTGAACGCGCTGCGTGCCTTGCGGATCGCGCCGCGGGGCTCCGTGGAGGAGGCTGTCCCCGACCGACCCGCCAGCCTGTCGGGCCATGCGCGGGGCACCGCGTCCTGACCCGACCCGCGCGGACACCGTTGTCTGCCGTCAATGAACTCTACCGCCCGCGAGACCAGATTCAGCGCACCGAAAGGGAATCAACCGTCTCCGGGAGGACACGAACATGAAGGACACAGAGCTCAGACAGGATATCGTGGACGAGCTGGAATTCGAGCCGAGCATCGACGCCGCGGATATCGGCGTAGCGGTCGAGAACGGCACCGTGACGCTGACCGGACACGTTCCGACCTACTCGCAGAAGCGAAAGGCCGAGAGCATCGTGAAGCGCGTGAAGGGCGTCCGCGCCATCGCCGAGAACATCGAGGTTCGACCGGCGGGCGCTCACATGACGGCGGACGACGAGATCGCCAAGCGCGCCGTCAATTCGCTCAAGTGGAACAACGCCGTGCCGAAAGACACCATCCAGGTCCAGGTCGAGAACGGGTTGCTGACGCTGAGCGGCAAGGTCCGCTGGCACTTCGAACGCCAGGCCGCAGAGAAAGCGGTTCAGGACCTCATGGGCGTCAAGAGCGTCGCCAACCTCATCGAGATCGCCCCGTCGATCAGCCCCTCCGACGTCCGCCAGCGGATCGAGGGCGCCCTGCGGCGTGACGCCGAACTCGAGGCGAAGAGGATCCAGATCAAGGTCGACGACCGGAAAGTGACGCTCGACGGCAAGGTTCGGACCTGGGCCGAGCGCGAGGCGGCGGAACGCGCGGCCTGGGCGGCTCCGGGCGTCTCCATGGTGGTCGATCACATCTCTATCGGCGCCTAGCGGCCTGGTCGGACGGAGACCCGTCTCCGTCCGCGGCCATCCGATCTGCAAGGAGTAGAACAGATGCCAGAAGATCTCGTTAAATCCGCGGAAGATGCCACGCGCGGCACGCCAACGAAGGAAATCGACGAGCTGCGCGGGGCGGTGCAGGAGCTGGGCCGGGAACTCAGGAAGTTCGGGAAGAAGCGCCTCGTCGACCTGGGACACCAGATCGAGACCGAGTCGACGAAGGTCGTTCGCTCGGGGCGGGAGGTCCTGCACGATATCGAGCGGCGCTTGGCGGCCCTGGAGAAGGACGCCGAGCAGAGCGTAAAGCAGCATCCCGGCGCCTGGGCCGGCGGATTGCTCGGCGTGGTGGGCTTCGGGCTGGTGCTCGGAATGATCCTGCGCCGGCCTCACTGAGCGCCGATCAACAAGGTCGTCCGGCTCGACTCCCCGTTACCTGTTTCTCCCAACTGAAGCGCTCCTCCCCACCGGGGTCGGAGCGCCTTTTTTGTCTGAAGCCGCATCGGCATTCGGGCCGGGCCCAGCGACCCACCACGCTGTCGTTACCGCGAAAGAAGAACCGGGACGCCGGGGCTCTTGAGGAGATGGCTCGTCACGGCGCCGATCATGAAATCGTAGAAGCGCGAGTGTCCGAAGGCGCCGGCGACGAGCAGGTCGGAATTCAGCTCGTTCGCGGCCTGGATCAGCTCCGCGCCCCGGCTACCGGCCGGGGCGGACCGGTCGGTGGTGGTTGCGCGGAAGCCGCGGCGGTCCAGCGCGGCGGCGAAGTCGTGACGGCTGTCGAACCCGGGCATCTCGTCACTCGCCCGTGCGACCAGCCCGATCAGGTTCACGTCCGCACCGGGTTTCGCGAAGTCGAGCGCGTCGTGAGCCGCGCGGGTGGCCTCGCGGGTCTCGCTCCACCCGACCGCGATCCGGCTGAACGGTCCGCCGAGGTCCATGTCGGGAGAGAGGATCAGAACGGGCCTGCCGACCTGCCGGATCACGCGTTCGGCGAGGCTCTCGTCATCCGAGGACCGCTTGCCCGTGGTGTTGCTGCCCATGATGACAAGATCGGCCCCCCTGGCTCCGGACAGCAGAAACGGCTCGTTGCCGTGCAGCGTCTCCTGGGCGCGAAACTCGGCCCGGATGTCGTTCCTGCGGGTCTCCTCGTCGAATACCGACTTGATTTCACGGGATTCCTCTTCTTCCCATTTCTGGAGGGTCGTGAAGACAGCAGGTGTATATCCGGTTCCCTCGTAGAAGATGACGGGCGAATAGGGATGAAGCGCGATGAGATGAGCATCGAAAGCCAAGGCAAGTTCGCAGGTCTTCTCGATCAGCCATTTCGCTTCGAGTTTATCGAAAACGACGAGGGCAAATGTGCGGGCGGTCATTGTCGGCTCCGTGGAGTTGTTGAATTCGGTCGAAACGGGAGGCGACGCCGCTCATTCGTGAGCGGCGCCGGTCTTCATTTCGGCTTTGCGTCTTTTTCCGTTTCGGACTTTGCCGTCTTTTCGGCCTTGGGCGCCCGCTTGCCGCCGGACTTGGCCGGTTTCGGCTTGGATCTCGGGTCTGTCATCGTCGTCTCCATGACTGTCTGGGCCATGCCCACAGTCAGGAGGTCACGAACGCGCCCGTCCTGCATTGACTGCCGTCATCGACCTCGGAAGTTCCGCTGGCCTCGGCTCGAGGGCCTCCAGGGTCTGTGACACGGCGAAGCGCCTGCGCGGGATCCGGGAGAGGTCCTGCGATGACAGCACTTCGCACACCCGATCGGCCTCGCACCGGGCGAAGAGACGCAGCCTGACAAGATCGCGGATCTCCACCCGGTCGGAGGTATGGAGATGGATCGCGCCGCGGTCCGAGAGGTGGCGGAGGCCCCTGCAGAGCGTTTCGCCGGTCATGTCGAGGAGCGAGGCCAGGTCGCGACGCGGCAGCGTGATGCGCAGGACCGCCGGACGCCCGTCCTGGCAATCCGGGACCTGCTGCACCAGCCAGAAGGCGATCCGTTGTATCGCGTTGCGGCCCCGCATCGCGGCGACCCAGAGCCTGTGCTCCTCCAGTTGGTCGCCAAGAACGGTGAGGCATGCCTTGCACAATTGCGGATGTTCGCGCGCGATGGCGGCAAAGGTCTCGCGGTTGATCCAGCAGACCTCGGCCCGGGTCGCCGCCTCCCAGGAAAATGCGTTCTCGGACCGGGAAGGGTCTCCGACGATCTGGCCGGGCCTGAGCAGCTGAAGCAGGTGGTGCTCTCCGTCCTCGGTGATCATCACGATCTTCACGAGACCGGATGACAGAATGCCGATCCGTTCGGAGGGCTCGCCCTGGAGGGCCAGCTCGTCTCCCGGTTCGTAATGAACTCTCTTTGCCTCGCTACGGACGCGTGGCGTCAATAACTCATCGAGTAGGCCGCAGAGGCCTTGGGTGTGTCCTTCGCATGTCGCGCAGTTGTCGGCAGCGAACTTCGCTGAATGAATAGTGTGGATCATGATTGCCCCCAAACGGTGGAGCCGCCTGCGTCGCATTCCCCATTTGTTCTGCAGGCAAGCCACCATAGACATCCTCACCCATCGGGCGACGCGACGGCAAAAGGAAAACTGTGTAGAATTGTGCGTATGGCCGGTGATGGGTCGTTGTCGGTAGGTCAAAGGGGAGGAACGGGTTTGGTCCCAGTATCGAAAGACCCCGCATCAGTCCTGGGCGGAAACACCGACGGGGCTGCGAAAGCCATGATCGCCGCCGCGCCGGTCGCCCTGGCCTATTTCGACAGCGACCTTGCCTGCGTCGCGCAGTCCCGGCTCTGGGAGGAAAGGACACTGCCTTGTCCTGGCGAGGGGGAAGGTGCCCATGTCGCCGGCCTGCCGACCGAGGTGGTCGATGCGATGCGACGCGTCCTCGAGAACCCTGCGGAGGTCACGGTTGAGACGCGCGGAGGTCTTGCCGACGGCCTGTCGACCTGGAACGAGTGGCATATCGGCCCGCTCTCCGGCCCGGATGGCGCGCTGGCCGGTCTCGCCGTGTCGACGTTGGACATCACCGAGCGAAAGCGGGCAGAGCGGAAGTCTGCCTTGGCCGAGACGGTGCACCGGTTGACCGTGGACGCCCTCGGCATCGGCGTCGTTCAACGGGATTTCGACTCCGGCAAGACCACTATCGACGAGACCTTTCGGTCGCTGTCCGGCGTGGGGAGCGGCGATCTGCCCGGCGACTTTCCGGCCTGGGCCGAGGTCCTCGGTGCCGCGGATCCGGATGGCTTCCGAAGGGCCTCCCGCGCCGCGATGGACCCCGGCGGGGACGGTCAATTCCAGGCGGAACTGACCCCCGAGATCCAGTGCACGACCAGGCGTCTTCAGCTCCGCGGCAGGTTCAGCTTCCCCGAGGCCGACGGGTCCGCGCAGCCAAGCCACTTCACCGGCATCCTGATCGATGACACGGAAATCTTCGAGACGAACGCCCGCAGAACGCGCGCCCAGCGGCTGCAGACGGCCGGGCGCATCGCGGGTGTCATCGCGCATGACTTCAACAACCTGCTTTCCGTCATCCTCGCCAACATCGAGCTTGCCGAACTGAGCGTCACCGACGGCCAGGTCTCGGAGCTCCTGGAGCGCGCCCGGATCGCCGCAGAGATGGGCGGGAACTTCAACCGGAAGCTCCTTGCCCTGTCGTCGGAAACCACTGTCCGGCCCGAGCTCGTGCAGGTCGACAATCACATCCTCAAGACCTGGTCGATGCTCGAACACCTGTTGAGCGAGCAAGTGTCGCTGCACTTTTCTCCGGGCGGTGACGGGACCTGCGTCAGCATCGATCCGGCGGAGCTGGACGCCGCGATCCTGAACCTCGTGATCAATGCGCGGGACGCCGAGCCCGAGGGGGGCAAGATCACGATCAGTACCGAGGTCGTGGACCTCGACGCGGCGGCTGCCCAGGAGTTCCCCGAGGGCAGGCCGGGTCGCTTCCTGCGGATTTCCGTGGCCGACACCGGCATCGGGATGTCGCCGGCAGACCTGCAGAAGGCGAGGGAGCCGTTCTTCACGAAGAAGAAGCGTGGGTTCGGGACCGGCCTGGGATTGACCAGCGTCTCTGCCTCGATCGGCCGCGCCAGCGGCTTTCTGTCGATCCGTTCGGCCCTGGAAAAAGGGACGGAAGTCTCGCTTTACCTGCCGGCCGAGCCCTGTGCGGAGGACCAGCCTTCCGAGACGGAGAACGTTCCGATCGGGGACGGTGAGCTGGTCCTCGTGGTCGAGGACGACACGCTCTTGCGGGATGCGACCACGCGGAGGCTCGAGGCGCTCGGCTACGCGGTGATCGAGGCGTCGAACGGGGAAAAGGCGCTGAGCCTTCTGGCGGACGGCGAGCCGGTCGACCTGGTGTTTTCCGACGTGGTGATGCCCGGAGAGGTGTCCGGCTACGACGTCGCCGACGAGGTCCAGCGATCCTACCCGGGCGTCGCCATCGTCATGACCTCGGGCCACATATCCGGCCAGATCCAGTCGCTCGCCGGTGATGGCCCGGCGCCGCAACTCCTGAAGAAGCCCTACTCGCTGACGACCCTCGCGAATGCCGTGAAGGAGGCGCTCGAGCTTAGCCGGAATACCGGGTGACGTCCCCGCTGAAGACGTAGCCCACGCCGCGGACCGAGCGGATCAGCATCGGCTCGTCGCCCGGGACCTCGATTTTTCGGCGGAGCCGCGCGACGTGGCCGTCGATCGAACGGTCGTAGGGAGACCAGTCCCGGTCGTAGAGCGCGTTCGATATCTCGTCCCTGGTCAGGACTCGTCCCGGGTGTAGGAGGAACAGCTCGAGCAGCTTGAGTTCCATGCCCGTGAGCTCCAGTGGGGTTCCGTCGAGGTGCCGGGCAACCCTGTGCTCCAGGTCCAGCTCGCTATGATCGAATTGGAGCTTGGCCGGTGATTGGACGGGACCGCGATAACGCTCCAGCGTGCGGCGGATGCGGAGCACGACCTCGCGGATCAGGAAGGGCTTCACGATGTAGTCGTCTGCGCCGGACTCGAGGCCCTGAACCCGGTCGAAGGGCTGATTGCGTCCGGAGATCATGAGAACGGGGATATTGCGCTCGTTCCGCAGATCGACCGCGATGCCCAGGCCGTCCTCCTCGCCGAGATTCAGGTCCAGTGTCACGACGTCGACTTCATGGTCGCGAAGCTGCTCGAAAAGTGTCTCGCGGTCCCACGCCTCCAGGACGGTCCATCCCTCCATGATCAGGCCCGAACGCAGGGTCTCCCGGACCGCAGGTTCATCATCAACGACAAGAACGGTAATCTCGGACATCTCGAAACCGCACGATGGTACCCCAGACTAGCTGTCCACCGATTGTCGTGGAAGCTCCGGTCGTGGCGGTTCAAGCGGCCTCTCTATTCCGGCGTCGAAGCGCGGGAGGCCGCGAGCAGTACTCCAACCTCTTCGTCGGTCGTCTGGGCGAAGCCATCGTAGGCGCAGCCGACCGCAGGCAGGTCGGCGTCGCTGTGGGGGCAGATCACCCGCACACCTTCGAGGCTCGGATGGTCGAGAGCGCCCCGCAGGGCGACCGGCAGGGCGACGGCAATCTCGCCAGCGCCCTGTTGCCGCAAGGCGGAAAGGGCCGCATCGAGGGTCGTTCCGGTCGCGGCGCCGTCATCGACGAGAAGAACCCTGCGGCCAGTGATCTCGCGGCTGGCTGCGGCGCTCTTCCATCTGCGCCGACGCTCCTCGACCTCGCGGACCGGACCGGCAGCGAGCTCCCGCAGCCTGTCTCTCGAGAGGCCGCCGTAGCGCGCAACCAGCTCGTTGACGGCCATGTCTTCCGGTTCCGCCCCGGTCACGGCCGCCACGGCAAGCTCGGGGTGGCCCGGCAGCCCCACCTTGCGCACGATGAGCAGGTCGAAGTCCGTCCCGAGATGCCGCGCGATGGCAGCCGCGATG
This sequence comes from Histidinibacterium aquaticum, assembly GCF_008710275.1. Lineage (GTDB taxonomy): Bacteria > Pseudomonadota > Alphaproteobacteria > Rhodobacterales > Rhodobacteraceae > Oceanicola > Oceanicola aquaticus. The sequence continues at coordinate 73,277 of NZ_VYQE01000004.1, read as the reverse complement.
GGTACGCCCCCGCGCGGCAGGGCCAGCACCAGCCACGTGGAATCGATATCGGACGAAAGCTGCCGGATCAGGTGATCCGCGGCATCCGCCCGATCGCGGTAGTACGGCGCCCCGGAAGGACTAGGCCGCCTTGATCGCAATGGTCTTCTCGGAGCTCTTCGCCTCTTTCGACTTGGGCAAGTGGATCGTCAGAACGCCCTTCGAGAAGGCGGCGTCGATCTTGTCGCGATCAACGTCCTCCGGAATCCGGATCGACCGCTGGAAGCTGCCCCAGCGCCTCTCGCTGAGATGATGGCTCTCGTCTTCCTCGCGCTTTTCCTCGGTCTTTTCGCCGCTGATCGTCATCATGCCGTTGCTGACCTTGATCTTGATCGCCTCGGGATCGAGACCCGGCAACTCGGCGGTCACGGCGTAGCCCTCGCCGTTTTCCGTAAGGTCGATCGCGGGGCTGAGGGGCCACTCGCGTCCGGCGCGTTCGCGGACGGCGGGCGTCCGGTCGAACCAGAGCCCGGGCTCGAAGGCGTCGAACAGGCGTTCCATCTCGTCCCGTAGATTGCTGAACCCGGACCAGGATCCGAGAGGTGAACGGGAGGCTCCGGTTTCGCGGGTGACCGGCACATTCGAGGTTTTCTTCGACATCAGGGTTTCCTCCATGAAGACGTGCCGTTGGCTGCGCGGTCACTTGCGCAGCCAACGGCCATTTCCGCGGCTCCTGGGGACAGGCGGGACACTGCAGGGACAGCAATGCGCGGATGATCAGACATTCGGCGAGTCGCGTCAGGGCGGCATTGACCATGGTCAACGACGCACCCTCCTGCGTGGGGTCGGTCCGTTGACAGCGGTCAATGACCGGGCGGTCCGGGCGACCATCATCGGGACAGGAAGAGGAGGAATTGAGATGAGATGGTCTTTTCTAGCGATCCCGATGGTTCTGGCGAACTCCGCCGCGGCACAGGAAGACGTCAGTTGGGGCGAACACTTCTACCAGCAGAACTGCTCGGTCTGTCACGGCGAAATGGCGAGAGGGGACGGCGAGCTCGCGGACCTGCTCACGATTCCCGTCCCCGACCTCACGACGCTCAGCGAGGCGAACGACGGTGAGTTTCCGATGCTCGACGTGATCCATGTCATCGACGGTCGCAGCGGGCTGAGAGCGCACCAGGAGCCGATGCCCGTCTACGGTGCCCTCTTTCGCGAGGAGCTGAGGGGCGACATGGACTTCGACGGTGCCGTCGAACCCCTGATCCGCGGTCGCACGCTCTCGATCGCCGAATACCTGATGTCGATCCAGAGGTAGACGGGACCCCGAGGCGGCACCGGACATGGGTCTCTCCCGGAGCCGGGCCAACGGTCGCCGCCCGCCTCGACCATACCGTGATCCTGCAACGAAAGCGTGGCCAGTCATGCGCGTGAACCTGATCAACGAGGTCGCCGACGAAGACCTCATGCCGACCGAAACCGCACGAACCTGCAGGTCCTGCGGGAGCGGCGGTCTCGAGGAGAAGACGATCGAAACCGCCTTCTGGCGGGAGTCCGGGCTGGCGGTGATCCGCGGTATTCCGGCTCTGGTCTGTCCCAGCTGCGGTGAGGAATTCGTGGAGGATCGCACAGCTTTCGGCCTGGACCGGATGCGTGGGCGCGGCTTCTCGGGTCGCGCGGCGGTCGATCACGTGAGCGTGCCGGTCTTCGAGTATGTGGAGCCTCCGTCAGGCTTTGGCTGACGGAGCTTCCCGCGGGGCGGCGAGCACGTCAGGCGGAGGTGAGCCCTCGGATCGCCGCGACGAGTTCCCTCGCCGAGAAACGGACGAGGTTCTTGACGAATTCATGCTGAACGCACGCCGCGAGGGCCTCGGGCAGTTCGGCGCGCCAGATGCCGATGGCGTCCGACGAGGCGATGACGACGAGCCGGTCGAAGGCCTTGGCCAGCCGCTGCTTGTCCAGATACTCGACGACTTCCCGCACGAAATTCCGGGCGTCCTCGGCGATGGGATCCGATCCCGGCTCCACGGCCGCGCGCCGGCCGCCACCGGCCGACGAATAGCTCCTGGTGGCGCGGTCCTCCATGACCTCGCGCAGCCGCCGGCGCGGTCCCTGCAGCGATATCTCGATCGGGGCGGGCTCACGCGGTCCGGGCAGGTCGCGCAGAACCCGCGCGCGGCTGGTGTTCATCACGACGTACCATGTCCTGGGAGCCTTCATCGGTGTCGGCTACCTGTGGTGATCGGCGACGGCGCGGGCCAGTTCGCCGGTCAGTTGGAGCCCGGCCGAGTGGGCGACATCGCCGAGCGAGAGGATCCCCACGAGGCGCTTGTTCTCGTCGAGGACGGGCAGGCGGCGGATCTTCTTCTGATCCATCAGGTGGATGGCATCCTCGACCGTTTCCTCGGTCTGGCAGTAGACGATGCCCTTGGACATCACGTCCGCGGCCGTCGTTCTCTCGACGTCGAGACCCTTTGCCACCACGCGAAGGGCCAGGTCGCGGTCGGTGATCATGCCGATCAGCTTGTCGTCCTTGCCGATCGGGACGGCGCCGATGTCGTCCTTCGCCATGCGGGCCGCGATCTCGCTCACCGGCGTATCCGCCTCCACCCATTCGGCAGGCGTGTGCATCGCTTCACTGACCTTCATCTTGCCCTCCTCCGAACCGGTATGACCGTTACTTTAAGCCTCGGGAGCGGGGTCGCATTGACGGTGGTCAAGCAGCCTGCTGACGGCGGTCAATGCGCTCCGGCCGGGAGCGCCCGCAGGCTGTATGGGCAAGGAGGAGAGGCGAGATGGGACACATCGGTCATACAGCCGTGGACGAGGGGCCGCAGGTCGTGGCGGAATGGATCAACCTGCTCTGCGAGGACCTCGAATGGTCCGAGAAGGACCGCGCCTATCTCCTGCTGACGGAGACGCTGCACGCCGTTCGCGACTACCTGGGCGTAAATGAAGCGGCAGACCTCGCCGCTCAACTGCCGATGGTCTTGCGTGGCATCTACTACACCGGTTGGGACCCGTCCCGCACACCGGTCCGTCCCCGGAGCAAGACGGCCTTTCTCGAGCGGGTCTCGTCACGGTTCCGTCGGCAGCCTCTGGATGATCCCGAGAGGGCGGTGGCCGCGGTCTTCGACCTGCTGCGCAGGAAAGCCTCGATAGGTGAGATCGAACAGGTGAGCAATTCCATGCGCGCGCCCCTCCGTGATCTCTGGTGGTGAGCCACTGTCGATCGGTGAAGCCCGGTTGATTGGCGTCAATGAGGTCCTGTCGGGAATCGGTCAGTCTTGGGTCATCGGCAGGAAGAGCCGACCCGGTTGAGTGTCGCAGGGCAGCGTCGAGAGACGCATCGCAGATCCGCAGCCGGAACGGCGACGACACCTGTCGGTCGGGGCTGTCGGTGGCACCTTCGCACGCACGGGGACACCCGCGTCGCAGAAGCACGCCCCGACAGCCTTTGCCCTGTCCAGCAAATTCGGAATACGGGACCGGCGGGCCGAAGTTTCCGGCCCGCCGGTCCCGGGTGTCACACGGCTTCGTCGGACTGCAGGAGGACGAAGACCGCCATCGCGACGATCACCGCCCCGCAGATCACCGCGAGCCACATGAGCGAGGGTGCTGATGCGAAGCCGAGCGCCCAGGGCGACACGATCATCCAGACACCGAGGATCGCCGCCACCCATTCCTCCCATGCCTGAAACGCGTAGAGCGCGCCGACCGCGGTCGCGACCGTCGCGAACCCGATAAGGACGAAATTCCAGGTCACGATCGTCGAACTCGCGCCCTCGGGCATCGTGACGTTCATCACGAAGAGCGCCGCGATCAGCACGATCCCGGCCAGAAGCGTTACGGCATCCTGCCAATGCATCCTTTCCATGTTCGGTACCTCCAGATTTCCATGAGCAGTCCATTGCTGCCAATGGCCTCATGTTGTGGGGATCGGGCCGGACGGCATTGACCACCGTCAATTGACACTGCCCGGGCGGAGGGCCCACCTCGCCGCCGATCCGGCCCCGTCCCGCGCGAGGCGCGACAGGGCCGGACCGGTCCGGGTTACTCGGACATCGAGAGCGCGCCGGAGTCCATCGCGGCGGTCATCTCTTCCTCGCTGAGGGTGCCGTCGCCATCGGTATCGAGCTCGGCGAATTGCTCTTCGGTCACGTCGGCATAGACGGCCACGAGCTCGTCGAAACTCGCGTATCCGTCACCGTCGGTATCGACGTCCGCCATCTGGGCGAAGACGGCCATCGCGGTCAGCATCAGGCCGCCAAATGCAAGAGTGAACTGTCTCATGTGAGTTCTCCAGCTATGCGCGACGCATCGGGATGGTGCGTCGGCGCGTGCCGTTTGGACCCCCCGCGGCGGCGCGGCATTGACTGCCGTCAATGGGTCGGACGATGGGCCGATCGCTGCTCATCTTGACGGTGGTCAATGAGGCGCGCCGCGGAAACGGCGAAGTGTCTGTCGACGCGATAGGGACGCAGCTGACATGAGAGACAGGCGGATCGACCACGGAGCGCGGCAGGAGCATGTCCTGGCGCCGGAGAGCACACCATGGACCTACGTCGCCGGCGGGAGATGCCCCGGTAAGGCGGGCGGACTGGAGGCGCACGATCCTCTGGGTCCGTGTCCGGAAAGGAGCGTCGGGGTGCTGAGCGACCTCGGCCTGAGCGATGAAGAGATTTCGCGCTATTTCCGTGTCGAGACCGAGCGGGTCGTGTCGGTGCGCCGAAAATCACGAGCGGGGAGAGGGCTTCGGTCCCTGCCGGGCAAGGCACTGCTCGATCGGATCCGGGGCGTCGAGGGACCCCATTCGCAGAACCGAGCCGAAATGCGCGGCGATTGACCATTCGCCGTCTCGGACGTCCCCACCGCGATGTCAGTGCACCATGAAGAGAGGCACCTTGGTGAGTGTCGGCAACTCCCTGGTGACGCCCCCAAGCAGAAGCTCACGGAACCTCGAGTGGCCGTAAGCGCCGGCGATGATCCAGTCGGCCCCAGTGTCGCTCTGGGCCTGGGCCAGTATTCGGGCGTCGCTGCCGGAACCTGCGGCGATGCGGGAAACCCGGGCGGACATGCCGTGATGGGTAAGGAGAACGGACAGGTCGTCTGCCGAGCTGGCGACGTCGTCGGCCGGGTTCACCATGACGATCTCTGCCATCCGCGCGCCCGTCAGGAAGGTGAGGGCCCGTCGCACGGCGTGCAGGGCAGGCGGGCTGCCGTCCCAGGCGATCAGGACACGGTGGGGCTCCGGTACGGGCCCCTCGGGGCAGACCAGGACCGCGCCATCTCCGCGGAAGAGGGCGCCCTCCAGGGACTGAGGGGTGCTGTTGTAGTAGTCGTTGCCGATCGGCTTCGCGAGGACGACAAGGTCCGTGTACCTCGCGCGATCGCCGAAGGTCCGGCCGAGGTCTTCCGGTCTCGTCACCAACGGAAGGGTCCTGCCAAGGAGCTTTTCCGCCGCCAGCCGCTCCCGGATCGGGGCGGAGAGCGTCTTGGCCTCGTCCTCGGCCTGGCGGACCGGTGTCCGCCCCATCGGGCCCCCGCCCGAGCCGAGGGCCAAGTCGGACTGGACATAGGCAATCACTGCGACGTCGATATGGGCGTCGAACCGCTTGGCGAGCGTGATCGCCGCGCCGAGCTGGGTCTCGGACGCGGCCGACCCGTCGTAGAAGGTCAGGATGGACTTGATCGGCATCGGGACTTCCCACTCGCGGACCCCACGAGACGCTAGTCGCGAACCGGAGCTCCGCATTGACGGCAGACAACCCGCTAGGTCCGGCAGTCCGTTTCTAGGTCTCTCGGTCTGCGGGAGAGGCCGCGCTGGGCTGCGGCCAGAACGCTTTCGCGATTCCCTGAGGCATCGAGCCTCGTCCAGCTCAGGGTTCCGTGCCCCGCCGCCAGCTGCCGTTCCAGCACCGCGACGTTCGCATCCGATGCGTCGCCGACCCGGGACTCCAGGCGACGCTTGAGAATCTGAGGCGGTGCATCGAGCCAGAAGGTGCGGAACGGCAGATGCAGGCGGTGTGCGATCGCCCTCGCCTGGCATCTGAGCTCGGGATCCAGAAATGTCGCGTCGAGGATGACGGAGTGACCCGCCGCCAGGAGCACCGCGGCGCGGTCGAACATCCGGTGGTAGACGGCGGTTCTTGGCGCGGCGTCGTATTCTTTCTGGTCCAGTCGGGCCTGGTGAGGAAGGCCGGCCTTGCGCTCGAGGTCCGAGCTCAGGAGGACAGCGCCGGGCAGGGGGCGGAACTCCGGGGCGATAGCCCGTGCGAGGACGCTCTTGCCGCTCCCGGAGTATCCGCCGACCGCGATCAGTTGCGGCGGCGGAGGTCTCAGCGCGGAGAGCGCCAGGTCCAGGTACGAGGCGACTTCGCTGGAAGACCGCCCGGGACCAGCGCGGGCGGCGTCGGTCTGCAGCGATACCATCGCGCGGATCGCGGCCCTGACCGAGAGGAAGAGAGGGAGAGCCCGGAGACCGGAATCCTCGCTCCCCCGCGCCTCGCGCAGCCAGGCGTCGAGGACCCGGCAGGCCTGACGGGGAAGACCGCGATGGCAGAGGTCCATGACGAGGAAGGCCACGTCATAGAGGACGTCGCAGGTGCCCAGCGTCTCATCGAATTCGAGGGCGTCGTAGAGGAGTGGCCGTCCGTCGAGTACGACGAGGTTCCGCAGATGCAGGTCGCCGTGGACACGGCGCACATGGCCGTCGCGACCACGGGCGTCGAGGAGAGAGCCGACGGCGTCGAGTTGTCGCCCGGCAGCCTCGATCCAGTCGGCGACGCGCTCGGTGCCCGGCGTCCCTTGGAACTCTGCAAAGACGCGGATCAGCTCGGAGAGGATGTCACTGACCAAGCGATGCCCGGACGTATCTCGGAGGGGGGCGTTGCGATGGTAGGCGGCGATCGCTTCGCCCGTCGCGCTTGCGAGCGTATCGTCCAGCTCCCCGCGCCGCGCGATCCCGTCCATCTCGTTTTCGGCCGGGAACCGCCACATCCGGAGAACCCAGTCGGCAATCTCGCCTTCGCCGCCGAGGCTCAGCCCGTCCGGCGCCCTGATGACGGGCAACACGTCACGGTAGATCCCGGGAGCCGCCGGGCTGTTCAGTTCGAGCTCGCGCTCGAGCATCTTTCGGCGGAGCTCGACCGTGCTCAGGTCCATGTAGTCGTATGTCACGGCCCGCTTCAGCTTCAGCGCGGTGTCGCCGGAGAGGAAGACGTATGCGCCGTGCGTCTCGATGATCTCGACCGGGCCATCGTCTTCGAAGGCCCGGCCCGACCGGAGGAAGGCGATGGTATCGGCCTGGCTCATCGTCCCCTCCCGGTGTGGCCTGTTCGAGACTGTCACAGGGTCGGCGCTGTTCGGCCCAGCGTCACGCAAAGGCATCGGCTTCTCTGGCAGCATGGTCGTCGTCTTCGTGGACGATGGCCATGGTGGCCTCGGTCAGGAGAAGCGTCCCGGCGACCGACACCGCGTTCTCGAGCGCGATGCGGACGACTTTCGTCGGGTCCATGATTCCGGCCTCCATGAGATCGACGTACCTGGCTTGCGCCGCGTCGAAGCCCCAGGCCCCGGTTCCCTTCTTCATCTCCGAGAGCACGACGCCGCCGTCCATCGCGGAGTTCTCGGCGATCTGCCGGGCCGGCTCTCCGAGGGCGCGTGCCAGGCAGAGGATCCCGGTTCGCCGGTCTCCGTCCTTGTCCTTCGCGGCGGCTTCCACGGCCGCTGCCGCCCGGACAAGGGCGAGACCACCGCCGGGGACGACACCCTCCTCCACCGCGGCCTTGGTGGCATGGATCGCGTCGTCGAGCGCGTCCTTCCGGGCTCTCAGCTCGGCCTCCGTCGCAGCACCCACGCGGATGACGGCGACCCCGCCCGAAAGCTTCGCGGCGCGCTCGCGGAGCTTCTCCCGGTCGTAGTCGGAGCTCGACTCCTCGATCTGGTGACGGATCTGCGCGATGCGGCCTTTGATCGCCTCGGGCTCACCGGCACCGCCGACGATCACGGTGGACTCGCGGTCGACGCGAACCGAGGTCGCGGCTCCGAGGTCGCCGATGGTCAGTTTTTCCAGGTCCACGCCGAGATCCGAGGAAACGAGATGGCATCCTGTCAGCGTCGCGATGTCCTCGAGCATGGCGCGTCGCCGGTCGCCGAAGCCCGGCGCCTTGACCGCGACCACCCTGAGCGTGCCGCGCAGCCTGTTGACCACGAGGGTGGCGATCACCTCGTCGGAGAGGTCCTCGGCGACGATCAGCAGGGACTGGTCCGCCTGCATGATCGCTTCCAGAAGCGGGACGAGAGACTTGAGGCTCGTGAGCTTCTTCTCGTGCAGCAGGACGAGGGGAGACTCGAGCCGCGCGGTCAGCGTTTCGGAATCCGTCACGAAATAGGGGGAGATGTATCCGCGGTCGAACTGCATGCCCTCGACGATCTCCAGGACGGTTTCCGTCGTCCGGGAGTCCTCGATGACGATGCTGCCCTCGTCTCCGACATCCTCCATCGCTTCCGCGACCAGTTCGCCTATGGACTCGTCGCCGTGTGCCGAGATCGAGGCGACCTGGCGCTTGTCGGTCCGGGAATCGATTGGACGGGAGATCTCCCGCAGGGCGGCGACGGCGGCGGCGAGGCCGTCCTCGAAACCGCGCTTCAGGTCGATGCCGGAAGCACCGGCCGCCACGTTGCGCACCCCGTCTGAGAACAGCGCGTTGGCAAGGATGGTCGAGGTCGTTGTTCCGTCGCCGACCGCCTCGCCGGTGCGCTCCGCCGCCTGCCGCAGCAGCTGGGCGCCCATGTCTTCTTCCCGGTCCTGCAGCCTGAACTCCTTGGCGATCGTCACACCGTCGTCGCAGACGAGGGGAGCTCCGAAGCTCTTCTGGATCAGCACCGATTTCGACCTGGGGCCAAGAGTGATCCGGAGAGCATCGGCGAGGGCCCGGGTGCCCCTGAGCAGGGCCTCGCGAGCGTCGGACCGGAACAGGAGCTTCTTGTAATCCACCGCCGTGATCTCCTCGGTGACATGACCGCCTCATCCTTCCGGCGCGGGACTGCGCTGTCGTTGACGGCGGTCAACGCCCCTCTGCCGTGCGTCCGCTGGGCGGCTGGATCGGCGCGGCGGCGATAGGGCATCCGGCGCGACGCATTGCGCACCGTCAATGAGGTGCCGGCCAGGGTCGCTAGGGTGACGCCCAGGCCGGAGGCCGACGCAACCGCAACGAGGGGAGATCGCCTTGCCGGGACCTGCTTCAGAGACCGAGCCCGCCGCCACCATGATTCAGACCCCTGCGGCACGACCGAACCAGCTGTTCGGGCATGTTCTGGCCTGCCTCGACCGCTCGCCGCTCGCCGCCACCGTGCTGCGCGAGGCCAAGATACTGGCGGAGCTTTCCGAAGCACGTTTGTCCGCCCTGCGGGTGATCCCGTCACACGACCCGAGGGCCGAGATCGCCGACCCTGTGGACTGGGAGCTGCGGCGGCGCGAGGAGGTGGCGGACCTTCTCCGGCTTTCCGACGAGGCCGAGGGCATGTCGGAGGTGCAGCCCATCGTCACCTGCGGATCCGCCCTGGAGCGCGTCGAGGAGGAGGCACGCCGGGTCGGTGCGGACCTGCTCGTGATCGGCGCGGGCATTCACGGCACGCCTCACCGCTGGGGCCTAGGTGGCACCGCCCGTCTGCTGGTCGAGGCCTTCGGCGGGTCGGTCCTCGTCGTCCCCGACGAGCTCGCGGGCGAGCCGAGCCGGCCCCGGCGCATCATCGTGCCGATGGACGGTTCACCCTCGTCCGAAGTCGCGCTGCGATACGCCAGCGCCATCGCGCGGGGCCGTTCAGCCGAGCTCCTCGTTCTTCACGCCCTGCCTGAGACCGATGCCCCCCGTGACGAAAGTGCCTTCCCGACCCGGGGGTCGTTCTCGCCCAAGCAGTCGGAGAACGCCGAGCATTCGGCCGAGGACCGGATCGGGCAACTGGCGCGCCTGATGCCGGCCCATAGGAGTGGCCACCGTTTCCGGCGGCTGACCGGAACGGAACCTCGCCGCATGCTCGTCAAAGCCATCTGCGAGGAGCGCGGCGAGCTCGTTGTGCTGTCGGCTCGCGGGTCCGGGAATGATCCGGATCTTCCGATCGGCAGCACGGCGGAGTACCTCCTGTCGCGCGCCCTGGCCCCGGTGCTGCTGATCCGGCAGCCGGAGACCAGGAACCATCAGCCTGCAGAAAGCGTGCCGAGGCCACCAGCGGCCTCGTGGCAAGGCCGGTGACCGAGACGGCCGATCCGTCGTCCGAGGCCAAAGGCAGCGGCGACCGACCGGCCGGACGCCGCGCGACGGTTTCGCCCGGCGCCCCGAATGAGCTTCCCGCGCTGAAACACCTGGGCCGGCTCCCCGCCTGGCTGGACGATGCCCGGGCGCAGTGCCGGATGCCTCCGCCGGAAGCCTCGAAGGCGGCGGAATGGCTGCTCGACAATGAGTACCATGTCCGTCGCGCGGTGCGTCAGGTGCGCGAGGACATGTCGCCCGCCTTCTATCGGCGGCTCGCCAGGTCGGCGCTGCCGGAGGCCCGGGGAGCGCCCCGGGTCTTCGTGGCAGCTGCCGACTACCTCGACTCCACGCATGCGCAGGTGGATGTCGAGAGTGCCAAGGCCTTCGTAGAGGATTTCCAGGGCGAGGAGGGCTTCTCGCTGGCGGAACTCTGGGCGTTTCCGACCATGCTGCGGCTGGTGACGCTCGAGCAGATCGTCTCGGCGTTCTCCCACATTGTCCCCACCCTCGTTCCGCCGTTCGATCCGATCGAGGACAGGGGGCGCCGGCACCACCCCAACCGCGATCCGACCGAGGCGATCTCTCGCTCGATCGTCGCGCTCTCAGCGTTGGAGCGGATCGACTGGCCGGACTTCGTCGAAGAGACCAGCCGGGTAGAGGCGGTGCTGCGAGGGGCGCCCTGTGGCCTCTATGCCGGAATGGATTTCGAGACCCGGGACCGATATCGCGGTGCCGTCGAGGATCTCGCCGAGGGGTCGGGGCGCCCGGAACTCGAGATCGCCGTCGAGGCCATCCGATTGTGCGGGGTCCAAGATGCGGGGATGCGCCGTCGGCATGTGGGTTGGTGGCTCGTGGACGATGGCCGGCGCGATTTCGAGCGGCTGATCGGGTATCGAAGCCACCGCGATGCGGCCCTTCGGCGGTTCGTGCTCCGCAGACCCGGGCCCTGCTACGCCACAGCGCTCGTTTTCCTCGCGGTCCTGTCGCTTCTGCTGCCCCTTGGCGTCCTGGCGCTCAACGGGGTGGGCGGCCTCGTTCTCGTCCTCGTGGGACTACTGCTCCTGATGCCCGCGTCGATCATCGCTGTCACCGTCGTCAACTGGCTGGTCACGCAGATCGTGCCGCCGAGGATCCTGCCGAAGATGGATTTCTCGAAGGGGCTGCCGGAGGGCGTGGAGGCGGCCGTCATCGTCCCGGCCATCCTGAGAACAGCCGCCGACGCCAAGGCGGTCCTGTCGCAGCTCGAACGGCACATGCTGACCAATACCGACAGGCGGCTCAGCTACGCTCTGCTGAGCGACCCCGCCGATGCCCCGACCGAGGTGGCCGAAGGCGACGCGGCTGTCGAGAGCGCGTTGATCGAGGGCATCCGCGGGCTGAACCGACGCTATGCCGAGCACCGTCCCTTCGTTCTGCTTCACCGGCGGCGCAGCTGGTGCCGGGGCGAGCGCCGGTGGATGGCCTGGGAAAGAAAGCGCGGCAAGATCGAGCAGTTCAACGAACTTCTCGATGGTGAAGCAGAGGCCGCCTTCCCGGTCATGGAAGGCGATATCGAGCGACTGAGGAAGGCGCGGTTCGTCGTCACGCTCGACACCGACACCGTCGCGCCCCCGGGGTCGGTCCACAAGCTGCTCGGGGCATTGGCGCACCCGCTGAACCGGGCCGAGTTCGACGGGCAAAGCGGCCGCGTGGTCGCGGGCTACACCGTGATACAGCCGAGGGTGGAGATTTCGCCCGATGCCGGCGCTGCCTCCCCCTTCACGCGGCTCTATACCGGCGACACGGCGATCGACATCTACAGCCGCGCCGTCTCCGACGTGTATCAGGACCTCTTCGGAGAAGGCATCTACGCCGGCAAGGGAGCCTACGACCCCGACGCCTTCCGGCGCAGTCTCGATGGTCGCGTGCCGGAGAACGCCCTCCTGAGCCACGACCTGTTCGAGGGGCTCCACGGGCGAGCGGCGCTCGCCTCCGACGTCGTGTTCTACGAGGCTTTTCCGGCGCGCTACCCGGACTTCGCCAAGCGCATGCATCGCTGGATCCGGGGCGACTGGCAGCTCCTGCCCTGGCTCGGCCGCACCCCGCCCGGCCGCGGAGGACGTCGCCTGCGCAAGCGCTTCCGTGCGCTGGATCGCTGGAAGATCGTCGACAACCTTCGCCGGAGCCTGATCGCGCCCTCGCTCGTCCTGCTTGCGCTCTGCGGGTGGCTCGCGATGCCGGGTCTGGCGCCGCTCTGGACCTTTCTGACGGTGGCCGCCCCGGGTAGCTACCTCGTCACCCACGTCGTCTCCGGCATATCGCGCGGGCGCCGGCGCGGCACGGTCCAGGATCGCTGGAGACGGCTGCGCGATCACGCCGGCCGCTGGATCCTCGAGATCGTCTTCATGGCGAATGAGACCGTCGTCAGCCTCAGCGCGATCGGCCACGCGCTCTGGCGGCTGGGTGTCTCGCGCCGTGGCCTGCTCGAATGGACGACGGCCGCGCAGGCCGCGACGGAGGGTTCGGGCAGGCGGGCGCGGTACTGGAGAGACATGGCGGGGGCTCCGCTGGTCTCGGTCGGACTACTCGCCGTCCTCGTCGCATGGGCCCCCACCGCTTTGCCGGGCGCCGCCCCGTTGTTGCTGCTCTGGTTCGCCTCCCCGGAGGTCGCTTTCCGCATCTGCCAGCCCTGGCCCCCGTCGCGGAAGGAACTGACGGAGGCTGATCGAACCTGGCTCCGCGGGATCGGGCGACGGACCTGGGCCTACTTCGAGACCTTCGCCGGACCCGAAGACAACTGGCTCGCCCCCGACAACCACCAGACGGACCCCGAGGCGACAACGGCGCACCGGTCCTCCCCGACGAATATCGGGATGCAGTTGTTGTCCTCCCTGGCGGCTTTCGACCTCGGCTTCATCAGCCTCCGCGACCTCGCGCAGCGGACCGAGTACGCGCTCGATGCGCTCGACCGGATCGAGCGCCACAAAGGTCATCCGGTGAACTGGTTCGACACTAGGACGCTCGTCTCGCTCGAGCCGAGATACCTGTCCACCGTGGACAGCGGCAATCTCGCCGTGGCGCTTCTGACCCTGCGGGAGGGCCTTCTCGAGGCGGCCGAAGGGCCGGCGCTCTCGGGGTGCCTCTGGGACGGTCTCATCGATCCGCTCGGTCTTCTCTCCGACGCCGCAGGCGGACTTCCGCAGGAAGAGCGCAAGCCGATCCTGGAGGTGATCGAGAAAATAAGGACCTGCGCCGAGGCTGTCCGCGAAGACCCGGTCCGATGGCGCGATGCGCTGACCGGGCTGCTGGAGCGCGATCTGCCCCAGCTCGCCGAGAGCATGGTCACCGCGCTGGAGACCGCGCAGCAAGCAGATCCGGCCGAGCTCCACTTCTGGTTCGAGCGGAGCCGACATCACGCGGCCAGTTTCCTGCGCGATCTCGATGCCTTCTACCCGTGGCTGCCGCTCGTCCGGGGTGGGACGGACACGGCGAGGACCAATGCGCCGACCCTGCCGGAGATGCCGTCCTGCCGAAGCGCCGAGGGTTATTCGGAGGCACTGTCCCGCAGCTGGACCACGGAAGAAGGGCCCGCGGCCGGGCAGGCGGTCGAGAAAAGCAGGCGCGCGCTATCGGAACTGCGTTCACAGGTCCTCGCCCTTGCCAGCCGGTCCGAGGCCTTCGCAATGGGCATGGACTTCCGGTCTCTCTACGACAGCGAGACGCGGACCTTCTTCATCGGCTACAATCTCAGCGTCGACCGGATGGACGAGCACCGGTACGACCTGCTCGCGTCGGAAGCGCGGCTGGCGAGCTACTTCGCGATCGCCAAGGGCGATGTGCCAGCCGAGCATTGGTTTCACCTCGGCCGGCCCATCTCTCGCTCTTCCGGTCCGCTCACGATCCTGTCGTGGAACGGATCGATGTTCGAGTTCCTCATGCCGGCCCTGCTGATCCGCAGCGCGCCGGGGCAGCTCCTTGGCCAGAGCGAGCGCGCCGCGGTGGAGATCCAGCGTACCTACGGCGAGAGGCTGGGTCTGCCCTGGGGTGTCTCCGAGTCCGCCTTCGCGTCTAGGGACACGGCCAAGAACTACCAGTACCGCGCCTTCGGCGTGGCCGGTCTGGGCCTGCGTCACGGTCTGGCCGAAGACTACGTCGTCGCGCCATACGCGAGCGCCCTCGCGCTTGCCGTGAGCCCGACCTCCGCCGTCCGCAACCTGCGAAGGCTCGAGCGTCTCGGCATTCGCGGGCAGTTCGGCTTCTACGACGCCGTCGATTTTACGCCCTCGCGCGTCATCGAGGCGGGCGGCCAAACCCTGGTGAAGACTTTCATGGCGCATCACCAGGGGATGCTCCTTTCCGCCGTCGAGAACGCGCTCGGAGAGGACATCCTGGTCCGGCGCTTCAACCGTGACGCGCGGATCGCGGCGATCGACCTCCTGCTGCACGAGAGGATCCCGTGGGAATTCGTGCCCGAGCCGCTGCCGGACGCCGGATCTGTGCTCGGCGAACATGACAAGCGCCCGGTGACGCCCCTGCATGGATGGCTGGCGGATGAGGGCGAGAAGCCGCAGTTCCACACCATCGGCAACGGGCGCTTGGCGGTCTGGCTCTCTGCCGCCGGGACCGGAAGCACCTGGTGGAACGGTCAGTCCCTGACCCGACACGCGGCCGACCTCCTGTCGGACGAGGGCAGTTCGCGCATCGTCCTGCGCGATGTTGGCGACGATCGATCATGGGACTTCCGGAGGACCGAGGACCGCTGGGTCGATGTGACGTTCCATCCCGAGAGGGCCTCCTATCACGTTCAGCGGGAAGGTATCTCCGCCACGCAGGAGGTCGGCGTGGCCGCCGCCGACGACATCGAGATCCGCCGCGTCACCCTGGTGAACCACGGCGACACCGTCCGGGATATCGAAGTCACGAGCTATGCAGAGCCCGTCCTCGCTCCGCAGGCTGCCCATGACCGGCATCCCGCCTTCAGCAAGCTCTTCATCCAGAGCGAGGGACTGCCAGATGCCGAGGGCATCCTGTTCGTCAGGCGCCCCCGGCGACCCGAGGACACGCCCCCAGTGATGCTTCACCGCCTGTTGCGGGAGAGCCCGTCGGTCACCTTCGCCGGAATGGAGACGGACCGGCGCCAGCTCCTGGGCCGCCACGGCACGTCGTCGCGAATCGCAACGGCCGCGATGAGCGGGACGACCGGCTGGACCCTCGATCCGGTGGCGGCGCTCAGGGCCCGGGTGCGCCTGGACCCCGGCGCGAGAGCGAGCTTCGCCTTCCTCACCATCGCCGCAGCCTCGCGCGAGGAGGCTCTTTCCACCGCGGACCGTTATTCCACTGCGGCCGCGCTCGACTGGGCCTTCCAGGACGCGGAGCGGTCCGCCGCCGTGGAGGCCGCAAGATACGGCATGTCTCAGGGCCAAATGGCCGAGGCGCAGGCACTGGCCGGCTATCTCCTGCGCCCGCCGCTGCGGGACGCGGCGCGGGGAGAAGACGCCCTGCCGGGTCAGCCGGACCTCTGGGGGCTCGGGATCTCGGGCGATCTGCCGATCGTTCTGGTCCGGGTGACGGAGGCGGAGAACTTCGGCCTACTGCCGTCGCTCGTCCGATCGCAGCGATGGGTCCGGCGAAACGGACTGCGCTTCGATCTCCTGGTCCTTGGCACCACCGCCTCCAGCTACGAGGCACCGATCGGTGAGAAGTTGCGGGAGGCCCTGCGGGACGCCGGGCTGGACGAGGGTCTCGGCGGCAACGGCGGGGTTCATCTGCACAGCATCGACCGGATCTCGCCCGAACAGGTTCGTGCGGTCGAGATGCTGGCGCACCTGTCCCTCGACGGTGCGGTGACGAGCCTGTCGGCCGCCCTGCCGCCGTTGGACGACGAAACCATCAAGCCGCCGGTCTTTCAGCCGGGCGACCCGGGTCGGGCGTCGGAGGCCATCGAGGCGCTCCAGCGACCGTCGAACCTGGTCTGCGACAACGGGATCGGTGGCTTTCTCGCGGACAGCGGAGACTACCTCATCCACCTCGAGGACGGTCAGCGAACGCCTGTTCCCTGGTGCAACGTCATCGCGAACGACAGCTTCGGAACGATCGTCTCGGAAGCGGGGCTCGGTTTCACCTGGAGCACGAACAGCGGAGAATTTCGCCTGACCCCATGGTCGAACGACCCGGTGACGGACCTCCAGGGCGAAGCGCTGTTCCTCCGCGACGAGGAGAGCGCCCGGGTCTGGACCGTGACGCAGGCTCCGGCGGGCGATGCCTCTTCCTGCCAGATCACGCACCGGGCCGGGGAAACCCAATGGATGCGCGCGTCACAGGAGCTCGTCCAGGAACTTTCCGTCACCGTGCCCGAGGAGGCGCCGGTCAAACTGGTCCGCCTGAAGCTGACCAACGCTACGGATCGCCATCGCCGGATAACGGCCACGTACTACGCGGAGTGGCAGCTCGGGGCCGTCCGGTCTGCGGCGCGGCAGGTCAGGTGCGGCTATCACGCCTCCGCGCGCGCGCTCACTGCCCGGAGTGGCTGGGCGCCCGCTTTCGCCGACCAGGTCGCGTTCCTGGCAGCGAGCCGTCCGCCCCATGCGATCACCTCGGACCGTTCGGCCTTTCTGGGCCCGGGCGGATTGCAGCGACCGGAAGGTCTGAGGCGATGGGGGCCGTGGGGGCGGACAGATGCGGTCGACGATCCCTGTGCGGTCTACCAGGTTCACCTGGAGATCGAGCCGCATGGGACCGAGGAGGTGGTCTTTGTCCTTGGCGCGGCGCGCGGACTGCCGGAGCTCGAGTCGCTCGTCGAGCGTTTCACCTCGCCGGAGGCCTACGTCACGACCAAGGCCACCGTCGCGGCTGGCTGGGCCCGCCGCCTTGGGGCGGTCGAGGTGGAAACGCCGGACGAGACCATGAATCTCCTCGTGAACCGGTGGCTGCCCTACCAGTCCTACGCTTCCCGCATCCAGGCCCGGGCTGGCTTCCAGCAGGCGAGCGGCGGGATCGGCTTTCGCGATCAGCTCCAGGACCTGATGGCGTTCCTGCACTCCGAGCCCGCGCGGGTGCGCGACCACATCATCGAGTGTGCCAGACACCAGTTCGAAGAGGGAGACGTCCTGCATTGGTGGCATCCGCCCGAGAACCGGGGGGTCCGCACGCGCTGCTCCGACGACATGCTCTGGCTGGTCTACGCCACCCATGCCTACGTGCGCGCGACGGGCGACGAGAGCATTCTCGACGAGGAGCTCCCCTGCCTCTCCGCACCCGAACTGGCCGGTGATGAAGAGGACCGCTACGCCGCGTTCCGGACCGGTGCGTCGACCTCGCTGTTGGAGCATTGCCGCCTGGCCCTGCGCCGCGCCTCGGCAACCGGCTCTCATGGCCTGCCACTCATCGGCAGCGGCGACTGGAACGACGGCATGGACCGTGTCGGCCGCTACGGGCGTGGCGAAAGTGTCTGGCTCGCGTGGTTCGCCGCCCATTGCGGGAAGGCCTACGCGGATCTCGCCGACCGCGTCGGGCGCACCGAGGAGGCCGCGGCCTGGCGGGCATCTGCGACGGACCTCCAGCAGGCCGCCGAGCGGGCGGGGTGGGACGGGGCCTGGTACCGGCGCGCCTTCGACGACGAGGGAGAGCCCTGGGGCTCTTCCGTGAACACCGAGTGCCGCATCGACAGCATCGCGCAATCCTGGGCCGTCCTATCAGGCGCTCCGGACGCGCCCCGGGCGGAGGCCGCGGTCCGCTCGGCCGCGAGCCACCTGATCGACCCGGAGCACCGGCTCGTGCGGCTTCTCGCCCCTGCCTTCGACAAGACGCCCCGCGATCCCGGCTACATCCGGGCCTATCCCCCCGGGATTCGGGAAAACGGGGGCCAGTATACCCACGCGGCGACATGGCTCGGGCTGGCCTTCGCGCGGCTGGGCCAGGGCGAGGAGGCCTACAGGGTCTTCGACCTGATCAACCCGATCCGGCGAAGCGCGACCGAGCGGGACATGCAGCTCTATCGCGGTGAGCCCTATGTCATGCCCGCGGACGTCGGTGGCGCGCCACCGTTCGAGGGCAGGGCGGGATGGACCTGGTACACCGGCGCCGCGGCCTGGTCCTGGCGTCTCGCCGTGGAGGGCATCCTCGGGCTGGAGCTGCGGGACGGCCAGTTGCATATCGCGCCGTGCCTGCCCGAGGCCTGGGAGGGCTACCGAGCGACCGTCCGGGGACCGGGCGGCGCGATCAGCGTCGAGGTTCGGCAGGTCGGGCGGCGCCATGCCGAGGCTTCGGAGGCGGTCGGCGGGCCTGGTCGGACCGTCGAGTTTCCGACCGACGGCACGACCCGCGAAGTCCGGATCGTCTGTTTGCGTGACACGGCAAACGCCGGTGACCGCGTGGGCCTGACCGGCTGAAACGGTTCGGAAGCGTGGGGCGGGTGCCGGCGTTGCCTGGCCGGTTCGCTAGTGCCGGCGAGACCCGGCGTCCGGTCCCCGGCGCCGTCCCTGAAGGACAGCCGGATCGATGAAGCAGGCGTCTCCGAAGCGCGGCGAGCCGTCTTCGGAAGGGCCGAAGGATCCGGGCCGGACAGTCACGTCGGCGAAATGCGAGAGACAGTCGAATTGCCCGGTCATTGCCTTCCGCGTCGTGACGAAGGGGAAGGCGGTGCCCCGGACCCGTTCCGCCTCGAGCCGGCCGAACACCATCCTGGCGCGATCCATGGCCTCTCTCACGGCAACGCGTCTGGATGTCTCCGGATCGGAGACCCGAGCGGCCTCCGGACCGGTGTCCGGCAAATAGGCCACCGAGGCCACGCTCAGCTCGGCATCGAACCAGTGGGCCGCGTGGATTGCCGACCGGAGCTGCTCCTCGCCTGCGGAGGAGCCGTCGAAGCATGTCAGTATCGTTTCAACCCGCATCACACCGCCTCCGTTTTGCCCGTGCCCGCAGGGTGTCGGGCACCGTTTGCCGTCATCGCGATGGTCCTGTGCATCTCTTCCTGGAGTTCGCCGGCAGTCTCGCTCGCCGCCTCGGCGCAGATTTCTGTCAGATGCCGGGCTTCCTCGGCGTAGTCGCTGCTCGCCGTGCGGTAGAAGGCAGCCAGAACGGAGAGCGTGTCGTCGCCTGAGGCCAATTCGCCCACGAGGGCCCGGTCCTGCTCCAGTCGCTTGTTCAGGAACTGGATGTAGGCCTCGGTCATCCTGAAGGCCTGTCTCACCCCGCAGGCCTGGGCCTTCGCGACAATCCCGACGAGTTGCCATGGGTCCAGCCCGTAGCCCAGAGCCATCGGAGTGGCCGGACGCCCTCCGCCCGAGTGTCGTGCGCTGCGCATGCGATGCCTCCTGTTTCCGGAGTCGCAGCTTGAAGCATGCAGCCCGTCGCGCATTGATGGCGGACAACGGGGGAATGCAGACGGTCTGGCGCATGTCCGACGCGAGTGCATCGCGCACTGCCCTGACGGGACCGATTCTATCCGACGTTTGGGGTGTTGGTGCCCAGGAGAGGACTCGAACCTCCACGACCGAAGTCACTGGTACCTGAAACCAGCGCGTCTACCAATTCCGCCACCTGGGCCGGTGTGCGGAGGCTCGTCTATGCCGCGTGCGGGGTGCTGTCAATGGCTCAGAACGGGCGCGGCCAAAAGCGGCCTTGTGCGGTGCGGGGGCGGGCGGTAGACCCGGCCCGGACACGACACCCGGAGGGCCCCATGTCCAAGCTCGTCACAATCTTTGGCGGTTCCGGTCTGGTCGGGCGGCACATCGCGCGCCGGCTCGCCGGGCAGGGCTGGCGGATCCGGGTGGCCTGCCGCAACCCGCACGAGGCCGGCTTCGTCCGGCCCTATGGCGTGGTCGGGCAGGTCGAGCCGGTCTTCTGCAATATCCGGGACGACGACTCGGTCGCGGCCGTCACGCGGGGCGCCGACGCGGTGGTCAACTGCGTGGGTGTCCTCGACGAGGTTGGCAAGAACACGTTCGACGCGGTCCAGGCCAAGGGGCCCGAGCGGATCGCGCGCATCTCCAAGGAGATGGGTGTGGAGCGCATCGTGCATGTCTCCGCCATCGGCGCCGATGCGGAGAGCGCCAGCGAATATGCCCGGACCAAGGCCGCCGGCGAGTCGGCGGTGCTCGAGCATCGGCCCGATGCCGTCATCCTGCGGCCCTCCATCGTCTTCGGCCCGGGCGATGGCTTTTTCAACCGCTTCGGGCAGATGGCGGCTCGGAGCCCAATTCTGCCGGTCGTCGGAGCGCAGACCAGGTTCCAGCCGGTCTACGTCGATGACGTCGCCCACGCCGCCGAGCTGGCGGTGCGCGGCAAGGCGGAGCCGGGGATCTATGAGCTCGGCGGTCCTGACGTGAATACCTTCCGCGAGCTGATGCAGTACATGCTCAAGGTCATCCACCGGCGCCGGGCGATCTTCCCGATGCCGTTCTGGATGGCGCGGATCGCCGCTGCCGGCTTCGGCGTGCTGCGGTTCCTGACCTTCGGGTTGTTCCGGGGCCCGATCTCGGCGGACCAGGTGGCTCAGCTGCGGCGCGACAATGTCGTGGCCGAGGGCGCGAAGGGGCTCAAGGACCTGGGGATTCAGCCGGCCTCTATGGAGGCGGTGCTGCCGGACTACCTGTGGCGGTTCCGTCCGTCGGGGCAGTACGACGCGATCAAGGATTCGGCCCAGAACCTCAAGGGCGGGTCGGGCCGTGCGGGGTTTTCCTGAGCCTCTGATCGCCCTGGGACTGGCCGCGGGCGCACCTGCGGCGGCCCAGACATGGGCGGATGTCGCGCCGATCTTCGAGGAGCGGTGCACGGTCTGCCACTCCGGAGAATTCGCACCTCTCGGCCTGCGGCTGGACAGCTTCGACTCCGCCGTCGCCGGCGGGGACAATGGGCCGGTCCTGTTTCCGGGCGAGCCGGAGGCCAGTCCGCTGGCGCGCCGTGTGCGCGGCGATACCGAACCGCGGATGCCGTTCGATGGGCCTCCTTGGCTCGAACCCGACCAGATCGCCCTGATCGAGGGCTGGATCGCGGCCGGTTTGCCCGAGGGTGGGCCGGTGGAGGCCAATCCGGAGGACGTTCCGACCTCACCGACCGGCGAGGTCTGGTTCGGCGAGATCGCCCCGATCCTCTCGCAACGCTGCGTGAAGTGCCATTCGGACCAGTCAATCCTCGGCGCCCCGCCGGAGGGGCTCGTCCTCGCGGACCATACGCGCGTCATTGCCGGTGGTGAGCGGGCCGTGGTCGTGCCCGGGCAACCGCAGCTCAGCCTGCTCTGGCGGCACGTCGCCGGACTGGAGGATCCGCGCATGCCTCTCGACGGGCCACCCTTCCTGAGTGACGAGGAGATCGCCTTGCTGGGCGACTGGATCGAGGGAGGCGCGCGGGACCAAGAAGGCAGCCCGGCCAGTCCGCCCGGCGGTGCGGAAGTCCGGATCGAGGGGACGCTGACCGCGCGGCAGGAAATCGACGGAGGCCGGTTCGAGGTCGCGGCGGACGCGCGGATCGAGGACGCGCTCACGGTCGGGCAGACCTACGAGATGCGCGGTACCCTCGGGGCGGACGGCACTGTCATCGCGACGCGGCTTCGCGCGCGTTGATCAGTCAGCTGTAGGCGATCCAGAGCAGCACGACGCCAAGGATGCATCTGTAGACGACGTAGGGCGTGAAGCTCACCGACTTCAGCAGCCGCATCATCAGGCTCAGGGCGAGCAGCGCTGAGACGAAGGCGAGCAGGGCGGCCACGGCCCCAGCCTGCGCCATGGCGATGTCGCCCGCGGCCCAGACCTCTGCGCCCAGTAGGATGCCAGAGGCGGCAATGGTCGGGATCGACATCAGCATGGCGAGCTTGGCGCCCGACTCGCGGTCGTAGCCGAGCCGCCGGGCGCCGGTGATCGTGATGCCGGAGCGGGAGGTGCCGGGGATCAGCGCCAGGACCTGCCAGAGACCCATGATGAGGGCATGCTTGAGGCTCCAGCGATCCGCCGTCCGATCTTCGGCCCCGGTCTGGTCCGCCCAGTAGAGGACCAGGCCGAAGATCAGCATGGTCCAGCCGATCACCGCGACGGATCGGAGGACCTCGGTCAGGTTGAAGACCGAAAGCAGCAGCCCGGCGATGACGACGGGGATCGTCGCGACGATGAGGCAGAGAGCAAGGAAGGCCCCCTGCGTATCGACCTTGCCGCGCAGGAGGCGGCCGAGTCCTCGGACGGCGAGGAAGACGTCGGTCCAGAAGTAGAGGATCACTGCGAAGAGCGTGCCGACGTGCACCGCGACGTCGATCGCCAGCCCCTGGTCCGCCATGCCGGTCAGCAGCGGCAGAAGGATCAGGTGACCGGAGGACGAGACAGGAAGGAACTCTGTGACGCCCTGGATGACGGCCACGAGGAAAAGGTGAAAAATCGGCATGGAGATCCTGCGAATCGCGACCGCCAACTTAACTCGTTCAGGGCCATACGAAAGACTGCATGTAGGTAACGATGCGGACCTAAATTCAGCGCTGACTTGAGGGCGCGGGCTGGCATTCGCGGCAAAATGTGCCCATATAGGTCAGTAACAGTGACTTTTCTTTCCCGCTGAACCTGTGTATGCGGACGCTCCAGACTCTCCGAGGCGAAAGGATCCGCAGTCGTGGCTTCCCAGAACATGCTGAAGTTCGTCACCGTCGGGCGGAACATGCCGGACAAGCGTCCCCCCGATCTGCGTCGGGCCGATTTTCGCGAGATTTATGGCGAGTTCGCGCGCGAGAAGGCGGGCGAGCAGGCCGGCCGGTGTTCGCAGTGCGGCGTGCCGTACTGTCAGACGCATTGCCCGCTGCACAACAACATCCCGGACTGGCTGCGCCTGACCGCCGAGGGCCGCCTGCAGGAGGCCTACGAGGTCAGTCAGGAAACCAACACTTTCCCCGAGATTTGCGGGCGGATCTGCCCGCAGGACCGGCTATGCGAGGGCAACTGCGTCATCGAGCAGTCCGGCCATGGCACCGTCACCATCGGCGCCGTCGAGAAATACATCACCGACACCGCGTGGGAGGAGGGCTGGGTGAAGCCCATTTCTCCCGCCCATGAGCGGAGCGAAAGCGTCGGCATTATCGGCGCGGGCCCCGGCGGCCTAGCCGCTGCAGACCGCCTGCGTCGCGAGGGCCTGCAGGTCACCGTCTACGATCGCTACGACCGCGGCGGCGGGCTGATGACCTACGGCATCCCCGGCTTCAAGCTCGAGAAGGAGGTCGTGATGAAGCGCATGACCCAGCTCGAGGAGGGCGGGGTCACCTTCCGGCTGAATTGCGATGTCGGGGTCGACATCGGGTTCGACGAGATCCGCGCCAAGCACGACGCCGTGCTGATCGCCACCGGCGTCTACAAGTCCCGCGACCTGCAAGGGCCGGGCTCTGGCTCCAAGGGGATCGTGCGGGCGATCGACTATCTCACCGCCTCGAACCGCGTGGCGAATTTCGGCGACACGGTCGAGGAATACGACAGCGGCGAACTCAACGCGAAGGGCAAGCGCGTGGTCGTCATCGGCGGCGGCGATACGGCGATGGACTGCGTCCGGACCGCCGTGCGCCAGGGCGCCGAGAGCGTGAAGTGTCTCTACCGCCGCGACCGGTCGAACATGCCCGGCTCGCAGCGCGAGGTCGCCAATGCCGAGGAGGAGGGCGTCGAGTTCGTCTGGCTCTCCGCCCCCAAGGGCTTCACTGCCGGCGGCGGGCACGAGGGCGCCGTAGGCGGGGTCGTGGCCGAGGGTCCGGGCGAGGGTTCGGTCGCCGGCGTCATGGTCCACAAGATGCGCCTCGGCCAGCCAGATGCCACCGGCCGCCAGAGCCCCGAAATCATCGAGGGCGCCGACTATGTCGAGGACGCCGACCTCGTGATCAAGGCGTTGGGTTTCGAGCCCGAGGAGCTGCCGACGCTCTGGGGTGTCGAGGGGCTGGAAGTGACCCGTTGGGGTACCATCAAGGCCGAGTTCGGCACGGGCGCGACCTCGCTGCCGGGCGTCTATGCCGCGGGTGACATCGTGCGGGGCGCCTCGCTGGTGGTCTGGGCAATCCGCGACGGACGCGATACCGCGGACGCGATCCTCGCCCAGCTCGACCAGCCGGCCTCGGTCGCCGCCGAGTGACACGGACCGTTCGGATGGGATCGGGGATGCGCTGGACGACGGTTCTCTGCATGCTCGCCGCGGCGCCCGTGGCGAGCCAGACCTTCGTGCCGCCCGAGGGCTGCACGGGGACCCTGACCGTGCAACAGAAGCAGTGCCTCGTGACCCACGTCTGGACATGCGAGGCCGATCCCGCCGGAATGCAGTGGGTCGCGCTTCTGGGTGAGAACGGTCCGATCCAGGTGAAGCAGGTCGACGCCGAGTTCCAATGGCTGACGACCTACTACTTCGCCCCGCCGCGGAGCCGGGTCATGCAGACGCCGGCCCCCGATCCGGAAAGCCTGACGGAGCTCTTCGCCTCGTCCTACGACACCTACGACTTCACCGTGGTCCCGCAGGAGGGCGAGGTGCCGCGCCGATACGTGGGCTTCGACCGGTTGACGGGCGAGACCGTCATCGACGGCGAGCCGCTGGGAACCACGGCTTTCGGCTTCACCGTCTACGACCCGGAGGGCGAGGTGATCGACGGGCTCGAGGGGCGGCAGTACGTGTCCGAGCGGCACCGCCTATTCCTCCTGGGCGAGAGCTGGCCCCCGGGCAAGCCGGAGGAGGCGACGGACGCCTCGCCGGTGGAATTCGTCTACCCGGGCGAGGAGGGGTTTCTCGCGCTCGAACCGCGCTACGGCTGCGACGTCGTGATGTCGTCGCTGGAGGCACTCCGATGAGATACGCCGCTCTCCTTTGCCTGCTTGCGGCACCCGCCGGGGCGCAGAGCTTTTCATTGCCGCAGGGATGCGACGCCTTCCTGACGGTGCAGTCGCGGTCCTGCACGGTCGGGCACCACTTCGTCTGCGAAGGCGACCCCGAGGGACTGCAGCGCCGGGCGGTGCTTGGCGAGGACGGGCTGGAGTTCGTCGGAGCCATCGACGCCGAGACCCAGTGGATCGAGAGCCACTTCATGACGAGCGGCCACAGCGAGCGGCTGGAGGAGGCCCCGCGCGACCCGGCCTCCTTCACGGAGCTTCTGGAGACGGGCGAGGACACCTACGATTTCCGCACGATCTCGCCCGAGATCGGCGAGACGCGCTACGTGGGCCGTGACGGCCTGACCGGTGTGACCGAGACCATCGACGGCGTGACACTGCAGCAGACCGAATACTCCATCGTGGTCTACGGCCCCGGCGGTGAAGAAGAGTGGCGCGCTTCGGGTAACGAGTGGATTTCCACCGACTTCCGCATGTTTCTCTCGGGGACGAGCACAATCACGACGCCGGACGACGAGTGGGAGAGTGACGAATCTCCCGTTGAGTTCATATTTCCGGGAGAGCCCGGTTTCCTGTCTTCCAATCCGAAGTACGACTGCGGGGCCATGATGTCGAAACTGGAGATCGCCAAATGATCCGCCTCGCCCTTCCCCTTGCCATGCTGGCCTCCCCGCTCGCCGCGCAGACCTGGACGCCGCCCGAGGGCTGCACCGGGTTCCTGACCGTGCAGCAGCGCGGCTGCATGATGTCGAACCACTACACCTGCGAGGGCGACCCCGAAGGCCACCAGTGGCGCGTCGATTTCGTCGAGCAGGGCCCCGTCTTCGCCAGCCGCATCAACTCCGAGACCGAGTGGGTTGAGAGCCTCGGCCTTGTCACCGGCACGCGGTCCGTTCTCGAGGAAGACCCCGAGGATCCCGCCTCCCTGACCGAGCTGCTGGAAAGCGGCATCGACACCTACGACTTTGTCACGATCACCGAGACGCTGGACGAAGAGGGCTCGGAAGAGACCCGTTATCGCGGCGCCGACGTGCTGACCGGAGAGACGGTGGAGATCGACGGCCACGAGCTGCTCGCCATGACCTACACCACCGAGGTCAAGGAAGAGGGCGCCGACTGGACCCGCCAGGAGGGCACGAACTACGTCATGGAGGACGAGCGCCTCTTCCTGCCGGGCACCTCCGCCCAGGTGAACGAGGACGGTACGATGGGGCCCGAGCGGGACAACCGCCCGGTGCAGATCATCGAGCCCGGCGAGGAAGGCTTCTTCGCCAGCGAGCCGATCTACGACTGCGGCGTGCAGGACATCAGCCTCGAGGTGACCGAGTGATCGAGGGCCGCTGCCTCTGCGGAGACGTCCGGATACGGGCCGAGGCCGACTTGGGCGGCATCTCGGCCTGTTTCTGCGACCTCTGTTCCCGCTGGGGCGGCGGCGTCCAGATGGGCGTCGAGGTTCCGGCCAAGGCCGTGACCTCCGAGGGTCCGATCAAGACGCACAGGTCGTCTCGCCTGGCCGAGCGGGCCTGGTGCGATACCTGCGGCAGCGCGGTCTGGTTCCGGTACGTGGATGGCCCGGACACGGGCTACCTCGAACTCTCGCCAGGTCTTTTCGACGCCGCGGGCGGGTCGCGGGTGACCACCTGCGTCTACTCCGACCGCGCCATCCCGGGCCTCACCTTTGGGCCGGAGGTCGAGCAGATACCGCAAGCGGCCTACGACGCCACCCACCCCAACCTCAACCGGGAGGGCTGAGCCATGGCGCGAACCGGCAAGTGCCTCTGCGGCGCGGTGCGTTTCAGTGCGAGGGAGACCGGCGGCTTCGGTGTCTGCCACTGCAGCCAGTGCCAGCGCTGGGCGGGCTCGGCGCTCTTCGGCGTCACGGTGCCCGAGGCGTCGCTCCGGATCGAGGGCGAGGAAAATGTCGGGACCTTCCGCTCGTCCGAGTGGGCGAGCCGGTCCTTCTGCACCACCTGCGGGTCGGCGCTGTGGTATAGATACGACAAGGGGCGCGACGGCGTGGGCGACTACGAGATCCCCGTCGGCCTCTTTGACGACGGCAACGGATTCGAACTCAAGCGCGAGATCTTCGCGGACCTGAAACCGGACAGCTGGTCGCTCGAAGGAGAGCACGACCGCCTGACCGAAGCCCAGACACGTGCCCTCTACGGGTGACGACGCAAGGAGCCTGACCATGACCAAGTACGATGCCGATTGGGCCCGCGCCGAGGAAGCGAAGCGCAAGTGGATGGCCGAGAACTCGATGTTCCGGGCCGAGGACGAACATGCCTCCTGCGGGGTTGGCCTCGTCGTCTCTATCGACGGCAAGAGCTCTCGCCAGGTGGTCGAGAACGGCATCCAGGCGTTGAAGGCCGTCTGGCACCGCGGCGCGGTCGACGCCGACGGACGGACCGGTGACGGGGCCGGCATCCACGTCCAGATCCCGGTGCAGTTCTTCTACGACCAGATCCGCCGCACCGGCCACGAGCCGCGGATGGATCAGCTCATGGCCGTGGGCCAGGTCTTCCTGCCGCGTACCGATTTCGGCGCGCAAGAGACCTGCCGGACCATCGTCGAGACCGAGGTCCTGCGGATGGGCTACTACATCTACGGCTGGCGGCACGTCCCGGTGAACATCGGCGTGCTGGGCGACAAGGCCAACGCGACCCGTCCCGAGATCGAGCAGATCCTGATCTCGAACTCGAAGGGCGTGGACGAGGAAACCTTCGAGCGCGAGCTCTACGTGATCCGACGCCGCATCGAGAAGGCCGCGGCCGCCGCTCAGGTGCCGCAGCTCTACCTCTGCTCGCTCTCCTGCCGGTCGATCATCTACAAGGGCATGATGCTCGCGCAGGACGTGGCCGAGTTCTACCGCGACCTGCTGGACGAACGCTTCGAGAGCGCTTTCGCGATCTACCACCAGCGCTATTCCACCAACACCTTCCCGCAGTGGTGGCTGGCGCAGCCCTTCCGGATGCTCGCGCATAACGGCGAGATCAACACGCTGAAGGGCAACCTGAACTGGATGAAGAGCCACGAGATCCGGATGGCTTCGGCCACGTTCGGAGACATGGCGGGTGACATCAAACCCATCGTGGCGCAGGGCTCCTCGGACTCCGCCGCGCTCGACGCCGTCTTCGAGGTACTCGTGCGCTCGGGCCGCAGCGCGCCGATGGCGAAGACACTGCTGGTGCCCGAGAGCTGGTCCAAGCAGGCCGAGGAGCTGCCACAAGCCTGGCGCGACATGTACGCCTATTGCAACGCGGTGATGGAGCCCTGGGACGGGCCCGCTGCGCTTGCCATGACCGATGGTCGCTGGGTCTGCGGCGGCCTCGACCGGAACGGACTGCGGCCGATGCGTTACGTCGTTACCGGGGACAACCTGCTGATCGCCGGCTCCGAGGCGGGCATGGTGCCCATCGACGAGAAGACGGTGAAGGAGAAGGGCGCGCTCGGCCCGGGCCAGATGATTGCCGTCGACATGGAGGAGCACAAGCTCTTCCACGACACCGAGATCAAGGACCGTCTCGCCTCCGCCCAGCCCTTCGGTGACTGGGTCGGCAAGATCAACGAACTCGACGATCTGCTGGCCGCGGCAACCGAGAAGCCGATCTTCACCGGAGCCGACCTGCGCCGCCGGCAGATCGCGGCGGGCTATACCGTGGAGGAGCTGGAGCAGATCCTCGCCCCCATGGCCGAGGACGGGAAAGAGGCCATCGCCTCCATGGGCGACGACACGCCGCCCGCGGTGCTCTCCGAGCGCTACCGACCGCTCAGCCACTATTTTCGGCAGAACTTCAGCCAGGTGACGAACCCGCCGATCGACTCCCTGCGCGAGTACCGGGTGATGTCGCTCAAGACGCGCTTCGGCAACCTGAAGAACGTCCTAGACGAGGATAGCTCGCAGACCGAGATCCTCGTGCTCGACAGTCCCTTCGTGGGCAACGCGCAGTGGGAGTCGCTGAAGGTCGCCTTCAACTCGCCCTGCACCGAGATCGATTGCACCTTCCCGCTCGGCGGGGGCAAGAACGCCCTCCGCGACGGGCTGGACCGGATCCGGGCCGAAGCCGAGGACGCCGTGCGCTCGGGCGCAGGGCACATCATTCTGACGGACCAGCACGCGAACGAGGACATGGTGGCGATGCCGATGATCCTCGCGACGTCGGCCGTTCACAGCTGGCTGACGCGCAAGGGGCTCCGGACCTTCACCTCGCTCAACGTGCGCTCGGCCGAGTGCATCGACCCGCACTACTTCGCGGTGCTGATCGCCTGCGGCGCGACGGTCGTGAACGCCTATCTCGCCGAGGACAGCCTCGCCGACCGGATCGACCGAGGCCTTCTGGACTGCTCCCTGACCGAAGCGGTGGCGCGCTACCGCAAGGCCATCGACCTCGGCATTCTCAAGATCATGTCGAAGATGGGGATCTCGGTCGTCTCGTCCTACCGGGGCGGCCTGAACTTCGAGGCCGTGGGTCTCTCCCGCGCGATGGTGGCGGAGTATTTCCCCGGGATGCACAGCCGGATCTCCGGCATCGGCGTCTCCGGCATCCAGAAGAAGGCCGAGGAGGTCCACCAGCTTGGCTTCCGTGGCGGGCGCGACGTGCTCCCCATCGGCGGCTTCTACAAGTCGCGCAAGTCGGGCGAGAGCCACGCCTGGCAGGCGACGAGCATGCACATGATGCAGTCCGCCTGCGACCGGGCCTCCTTCGAAATCTGGAAGCAATACTCCCAGATGATGACCAAGGCGAAGCCGATCCACCTGCGCGACCTGCTGGCGATCAAGCCGATGGGTGAGCCGGTGCCTATCGAGGAGGTCGAAAGCATCACCTCGATCCGCAAGCGCTTCGTCACGCCGGGCATGTCGCTCGGGGCGCTCAGCCCGGAAGCGCACAAGACGCTCAACGTCGCGATGAACCGCATCGGCGCCAAGTCCGACAGCGGCGAGGGTGGCGAGGACCCGGCGCACTTCGTGCCCGAACCCAACGGCGACAACCCTTCGGCGAAGATCAAGCAGGTAGCCTCGGGCCGCTTCGGCGTGACGGCGGAATACCTGAACCAGTGCGAGGAGCTCGAGATCAAGGTCGCCCAGGGTGCCAAGCCCGGCGAGGGTGGCCAGCTGCCCGGCATGAAGGTCACGGACCTGATCGCGCGGCTTCGGCACTCGACCAAGGGCGTCACGCTGATCTCGCCGCCGCCGCACCACGACATCTACTCGATCGAGGACCTCGCGCAGCTCATCTACGATCTCAAGCAGATCAACCCGCGCGCCAAGGTCACGGTCAAGCTGGTGGCCTCCTCGGGCGTCGGCACCATCGCGGCGGGTGTCGCGAAGGCCAAGGCCGACGTGATCCTGATCTCGGGCCACAACGGCGGCACCGGCGCGAGCCCCGCGACCTCGATCAAGTACGCCGGCCTGCCCTGGGAGATGGGCCTCACCGAGGCGCACCAGGTGCTGGCGATGAACAATCTGCGCGACCGGGTGACCCTGCGCACCGACGGCGGCCTGCGGACCGGACGCGACATCGTCATGGCGGCGATGATGGGGGCCGAGGAATATGGCATCGGCACCGCGGCGCTCATTGCGATGGGCTGCATCATGGTCCGCCAGTGCCAGTCGAACACCTGCCCGGTGGGCGTCTGCACCCAGGACGACCGCCTCAGGGCCAAGTTCACCGGCAACGCCGACAAGGTGGTGAACCTCATCACGTTCTACGCCTCCGAGGTTCGCGAGATCCTCGCCTCCATCGGCGCGCGCAGCCTCGACGAGGTGATCGGCCGGGCCGACCTGCTGACGCAGGTCTCGCGCGGTGCGGCGCACCTGGACGACCTGGACTTGAACCCGCTGCTCATCACCGTCGATGGCGCGGAGCACATCACTTACGACCGCACCAAGCCGCGGAACGACGTGCTCGACACGCTCGACTCCGAGATCATCAAGGACGCCGCGCGCTTCCTCGAGGATGGCGAGAAGATGCAGCTGCAATACGCGGTACAGAACACGCTCCGGACCATCGGCACGCGCACGTCGAGCCACGTCGTCCGCCGGTTCGGTATGCGTAACGACCTGCAGCCGGACCACCTGACGGTGAAGCTGAACGGCTCGGCCGGCCAGTCGCTGGGAGCTTTCCTCGCCCCCGGCCTGAAGCTGGAAGTGTCGGGCGATGCCAATGACTACGTCGGCAAGGGCCTCTCGGGGGGCACCGTCGTTGTGCGGCCACCGATGGCCTCTCCTCTGGTCGCCTCCGAAAACACGATCATCGGCAATACCGTCCTCTACGGCGCCACGGGCGGCTACCTCTTCGCTGCCGGTCGTGCCGGAGAGCGGTTCTGTGTCCGCAACTCGGGTGCGCATGTCGTGATCGAAGGCTGCGGCACCAATGGCTGCGAGTACATGACCGGCGGCGTCGCCGTGATTCTGGGGCCGATCGGCGCCAACTTCGGCGCGGGCATGACCGGCGGCATGGCCTACCTCTACGACCCGGAGGGGGCGGCCGAAAAGCTGCTCAACATGGAAACGCTCGTTACCTGCCCGGTGTCGACCGATCACTGGGAGGCAGAGGTCCGCGGCCTGGTGGAGCGACATGCCGAGGAAACCGGCTCCCGCAAGGCCAAGGACATCCTGCAGCACTGGGAGGAGGAACTCGGCAACTTCGTGCAGATCTGCCCGAAGGAGATGCTCGACAAGCTCGCCCATCCGCTCGGAATCGAGACGGCCAAGGTGCCCGCGGAATGATCGCGGTCACCGGTCACCTCTACTGCGCGGACGAGAGCGAAGCCGAGGTCGTCCGCGCGCATCTGCCCGAGCACATGCGCCTGACGAAGCAGGAGCCCGGCTGCCTCAAGTTCGAGGTCGAGCAGGTCGACCCGCTGACATGGAGCGTCGACGAGCGGTTCGCCGACAGGGATTCGTTCGAGGCCCACAAGGCCCGGGCCGGCGGCAGCGATTGGGGCAGGGCGACCGCTGGCATCGACAGGAACTTCGACGTGTCGGAACTCTGAGCACGTCGTTTCGAATTGGGGGCCATCCGTCGCCGGATGGCCCCGGTTGTTTCCAAATCCGGCCAGATTCGGCGGCAAGAATAAGATCCGTTCACAGCTCCGCAACCGGAGGCGGCAGGACGGAATGGTCAGCATCGAAATCGAGGCCGGGCGAGATCGCGTGACACTCACGCTAAAGCCTCGGCGGGCAGTGCGAGCAGAATGGCAAAGCGCGCAAAAAAGTCACAAAGTTCAAAGTCTTCCAAGCCGGCTGACAGGGGGCCGGGACCCCTCGCCCGGGTTCGGCGTTGGACGCTCAGGCTTATATTGGGGGCGTGTGTGCTGACCTTTCTCATCGTGTCGCTGTTCGCGGTCGTGGATCCGCCGACGACACCCTACATGATACAGGAGACGCACCGTCTCGACCGTCCCGTGACCCGCGAGTGGGTCGATATGGAGGACATCGCGCCGGTCATGGCGCGCGCCGCCGTCGCGGCCGAGGACGCCGATTTCTGCCGTCACTGGGGCCTCGACGTCACCGCGATCCGGGCCGCGATGGAAGACGGCGGCAAGAGGGGCGGCTCGACGATCTCGCAGCAGGTCGTGAAGAACCTCTTTCTCTGGCACGGTCGCTCGTATGTCAGGAAGGCGCTCGAAGCGGGACTGACTCCCGTCATGGAGGCGGTCTGGCCTAAGCGTCGGATTCTCGAGGTGTATCTCAACATCGCCGAGTTCGACGAAGGGATCTTCGGCGTCGAGGCGGCGTCCCAGCATTACTTCGGGATTCCCGCTTCCGAGCTGTCGCCGACGCAGGCTGGCCTGCTCGCCTCGCTTCTGCCCGCGCCGAAGGTCCGCTCCGCCTCCGAGCCGAGCAGCGAGCTCCGCGACCGGGCCGGACAGATCGTCGACGGTGCCGCGACTATCGCCCGCGATGGTCGTGCGGCCTGCTTCGAGATGACTGCAGGCTGAGCCGCTGTTGAAGCTACGTACGTTTCGCGGCAAGAGAAGCGTCAGGCAATTTGCGATTGGCGTCCGCCGATGAACAGGCTCTACCACTACCCGCTCTCCCCATTTTCCCGGAAGGTCCGGCTCACGCTGGCTGAGAAGCGGATCGAGGTAGAGCTGGTCGAGGAGCGGTACTGGGAAAAGGACCCCGACTTCCTCCGCCGAAACCCGGCCGGCAAGGTGCCGGTGCTCAAGATGGGCAACCGGATGCTCGCGGAAAGCGGGGCGATCTGCGAGTACCTCGAAGAGCTGCACCCCGACCCGCCGCTTCTTCCGAAGAGCCCCGAAAGCCGGTACGAGGCGCGCCGGCTCGTCGCCTGGTTCGACGACAAGTTCTATTCCGAAGTCACCAGCCGCCTGATGGGCGAGCGCGTTTTCCGCAAGGTGATGGGCACCGGCTATCCGGACAGCGCGAACGTCAAGGCGGGCGCGCGCGCCATTAAGGAACACCTCGACTATATGCACTGGTTGCTGGATCAGCGCCGCTGGCTGGCGGGGAACGAGATGACGCTCGCCGATTTCGCCGCTGCCGCGCATCTGAGCTGCCTGGACTACGTCTCGGACGTGGACTGGAACCGGTCCGAGACGGTCAAGGACTGGTACGCCAAGATCAAGTCGCGCCCGGCCTTCCGCTCGATCCTCGCCGACCAGGTGCCCGGCTTTCCGCCGCCTGCGCACTACGCCGACCTCGACTTCTGAGACCGGCCGGGGAGGGGGCGCTGCCCCCGCCGCCGCTGCGCGGCAGCCCCCCGAGGGTATTTGGAGCTAGATGAAGATGGAGTCGCTGAAGGAGAGGCTGAGGCAGGCCGCCCTGGATGCGGGCTTTACCAAGATGGGCGTCTGTCGGCCGGACGCCATTCCGGATGCGGCGGGGCGGCTCGACCGGTTTCTCGAGGAGGGACGACACGGACAGATGGCCTGGATGGAGGCGCGCAAGCACTGGCGCGGCGATCCTGCGACGCTCTGGCCAGAGGCGCGGTCCGTGGTGATGCTGGCGGAGGCCTATACCCCGGAGCATGATCCTCTCGAGGTGCTAGACGAGGCCGACCGCGGGGCGATCAGCGTCTACGCCCAGGGGCGCGACTACCACGACGTGGTGAAGAAGCGGTTGAAGCGGGTCGGGCGCTGGCTGCTCGAGCAGGAGCCCGAGCACGAGATCAAGGTCTTCGTGGATACGGCCCCGGTGATGGAAAAGCCCCTCGCGGAAGCGGCGGGCCTTGGCTGGCAGGGCAAGCATACCAACCTGCTCGGCCGGGACCTGGGAAACTGGATCTTCCTGGGCGCCATCTTCACGACGGTCGAGCTGGAGCCGGACGCGCGCGAGACGGAACACTGCGGGAGCTGCACCCGCTGCCTCGACATCTGTCCCACGGAGGCCTTTCCGGCGCCCTTCCAGCTCGATGCGCGCCGATGCATTTCCTACCTCACGATCGAGCACGACGGGCCGGTCCCGGAGGAGCTGCGTGGCAAGATGGGCAACCGCATCTACGGCTGCGACGATTGCCTCGCGATCTGCCCGTGGAACAAGTTCGCACAGGAGGCGAGCGACATGCGGTATCTCCGCACCGAGGGGCCGCCGCCGTTGGCGGAACTCGCCGAGCTCGACGACGCGTCCTTCCGCCGTCGCTTTTCGGGATCGCCGATCAAGCGGATCGGGGTGAACCGCTTTCTGCGCAACGTCCTGTACGCCATTGGCAATTCCGGTGATCCGTCGCTTCTACCCTCCGCAGAAGGTCTCATGGGGTCGGAGGACGCGACGGTGGCGGAGGCCGCGGCCTGGGCTGCGGCAAGGCTGCGGAACCGGCCTTGACCGGAGAGGGTTGCACCGAGGACCCTGAAAGGATCGGACCTTCGCCATGCGCAGACTGACAACCGCCCTCGCCCTGACCTTCCCCGCCATGGCCTGCGCGCAGGACGGGCCGGTCGAACAGGGCGCCGCCAATGCCGACTTCCAGCCCGCCTTCGAGGCACAGACCCGGGCGCCCGCCCTGGACGGGCCGGAGGTCGAGGTTACCACCTTCGCCGACGGACTCGTCCACCCATGGGGGATCGCGCGCCTGCCCGACGGCGGTTATCTCGTGACGGAGCGCCCCGGCCGGCTGCGGACCGTCGGCGAGGACGGAACTCTCTCGGACCCGATCGCGGGCGTGCCGGATGTCGACAACCGCTCGCAGGGCGGGCTGCTCGACGTCGCGGTGGCTCCCGACTTCGCCGAGAGCCGGGAGGTCTACCTGACCTACGCCAAGCGCGTGGAGGGTGGGACCATGACGGCCGCCGCTAAGGGAAGCCTCTCCGAGGACGGAACGACGCTGCAGGGGGTCACCGACATCTTCGTGCAGCAGCCCCCGTCGGGCAACCCGATGCACTATGGCAGCCGTATCGTCTTCGGTGCGGACGAAGAGACAGTCTGGATCACCACGGGCGAGCATTTCTCGCGCGCCGACCGCCAGCTCGCGCAGGACCTTGATACGACCTACGGCAAGGTCGTCCGGCTCACGGCCGAGGACGGCACGCCGCCGGACGACAATCCCTTCGTCGACGAGGACGCGCTCGACGCGATCTGGTCCTATGGCCACCGCAACATTCAGGGCGCGGCCGTGCACCCCGAGAGCGGCAACCTCTGGACGATCGAACACGGGCCGGCGGGCGGTGACGAGCTGAACCGGCCGGAAGCCGGGCTCAACTACGGCTGGCCGGTTATTTCCTACGGTATCAACTACAGCGGCAGCGAGGTGGGCTCGGGCGATGCCGTGCAGGAGGGGATGGAGCAACCCGTCTACTACTGGGACCCGGTCATCGCGCCGGGCGGCATGATCTGGTACGAGGGCG
Source organism: Histidinibacterium aquaticum (assembly GCF_008710275.1). Classification (GTDB taxonomy): domain Bacteria; phylum Pseudomonadota; class Alphaproteobacteria; order Rhodobacterales; family Rhodobacteraceae; genus Oceanicola; species Oceanicola aquaticus. Next base: position 37,432 of record NZ_VYQE01000004.1, on the reverse strand, counting down.
ACCTGTTTCCGGAATGGCAGGGCGATCTTCTCATCGGCGGCCTCGTCGCCTCCGCGGTGGTGCGTCTCGAGGTCGACATCGATGCGGCCCGCGTCACCGGCGAGGAGCGGATCGCGGAAGGCATTGGTCGGGTGCGCGATGTCGTGGAAGCTCCCGACGGCTCGGTCCTGACCCTGATCGATGCGCCGGACGGCACGATCAAACGGTTGTCTCCCGCATCATGACATGGAGGGCACGCCTCGCCCGGGTGGCAACCCGGATTGAGCGCGGCGTGGACCGGCTCAGGAACAATGGGCGACCCGGCGACCCACCGGTGATCGACCCTTACGTCGGCTACGCGACCTCGGACACGATCGTGTTGCGCGGACGTGTGCTGACGGCGCTGCGGCGTGGTGCGCCCCGGCCGGAGCAGGGGCGGCTCACGAACTTTCGCCAGATGGTCCGGCTGTTTCTCACGAACGAGGTCTCGGACGTGGTACTCGCCGCCCGCGGCGTCGAGGCGCACAGCGACGAGGAGGGGTACTTCGTCCTTCGCGTTCCCCGGAAGCCCGGAGAAGAAGGCTGGATCGAGATCCCGGTGCGCGAAATCGGCCATGTCCAGAGCCCCGGCGCGGAGCCCGTGCCCTGGGAGGGCGACCAGAGCGAAGAGCGGCGGCTCTCGGCCTACCTTCCCGGCGACAACGCGAAGCGGGGCATCATCTCCGATATCGATGACACCATGCTGGAGACCGGGGCCTGGCGGGCGTCCCGGATGCTCTGGACCTCGCTGACCGGGAACGTGCACACGCGCAGGATTTTCGATGATGCGGTGCGGCTGATGGATCTCCTCAGCCGGGAGGGGCGCGACCCTGTCTTCTACGTCAGTTCCTCGCCCTGGAACCTCCACGATTTTCTGTACCGCCTGTTCGAGCGGCACGGGCTGGTTCTCGGGCCCTTCTTCCTGCGCGACCTGGGCGTGGCGGAGGACAAGTTCATCACCGCCAACCACGGCGAGCACAAGGCGCGGTCGATCGACACCATCCTCTCCGCCAACCCGAGCCTGCCCTTCGTGCTGGTGGGGGACACCGGCCAGCACGACGCCGAGATCTACGCCGCGGCCGCGCGACGTCATCCGGGACGAGTCAAGCGGGTGATCCTCAGGGCACCGGGCCGGGGCGCCGATGCCGCGGACATGGTCCATATCCGGACGCTGCGATCCAAGGGGATTCCGGTCCACGTGGGTCCCGACTTCTCGGAAGCACTGGAAGCCCTCGGCGCGGAGGCGTAAGCCGCTCCCATGTCGACCGAGCAGAGCCCGCTCAAGGGCATTCTCTTCATGTCCAGTGCGGTAACGGTCTTCACCGTCATGTCGGCCTTCATCAAGGCGGCGGAGCGGGTCCCCGCCGGCGAGGCGATGTTCTTCCGCTCGGCCTTCGCGGTCCCGATCGTCTTCGCCTGGCTCTGGTCGACGGGCAGCCTCAAGGGAGGCGTGCGAACCAACAACATCAGGGCCCATGCGCTGCGTGGCATCGTCGGGACGATGGCGATGGGGCTGGGCTTCGCGGGCCTGAAGTACCTGCCGCTGCCCGAGGTCACGGCGATCCGGTTCGTGACGCCGGTCGTCATGGTGATCCTCGCGGCGCTCATGCTGGGCGAGCGGCTGAGGCTGGTGCGGATCTCGGCGGTCTTCGTGGGCCTGGTCGGTGTCGTCATCATCACCGTCCCGCGCTTTTCCGGCGGCTTCGGCACGACCGAGGCGCTGGGCGCGGCTCTGACGCTTGCCTCGGCCTGCATGGCGGCCCTCGCGCAGGTCTTCGTCAAGTCGATGTCGGGCCGCGAGTCCACGGCCGCCATCGTCTTCTATTTCTCCTGCACCTCGGCGGTGCTCTCGCTCTTCACGCTGCCCTTCGGATGGGTCTGGCCGCAGGGGCTGGAGTGGGTCTGGATGATCGGGGCGGGGCTCGTGGGCGGATGCGGTCAGATCCTGCTGACCTCCTCGTACCGCGTGGCCGACGCGGGCGTGGTCGCTCCCTTCACCTATGTCTCGATGCTCTGGTCCGTGGTCATCGGCTTTTTCTGGTTCGGCGAGGTGCCGACCTGGCCGATGCTGGGGGGCGCGGCACTCATCATTGCCGCCGGTATCGCCATCGTCCTGCGCGAGCGTCAGCTCGGCCTTCAGACCACCGCCCAGCGGCAGGTGGTCGGCAAGGGAATCCGCTAGGCCTTCACCCGGCCGCCCCGGTGCCCTAGCTAGGGCGACAAGCGACAGGAGGATGCCATGCCCGCGAAAGACACCGCTCTTCTCGTCATCGACGTTCAGTACGACTTCTGTCCTGGCGGCGCGCTGGCCGTCGAAGGCGGCGACGAGATCGTTCCGGGCATCAACGCACTGATGGAGGACTTCCACTCCGTGGTGCTCACGCAGGACTGGCACCCGGCAGGCCACGCGAGTTTCGCCAGCCAGCACGAGGGCCGCCAGCCACTCGAGGTTCTCGATTTTCCCTACGGTCCGCAGGTGCTCTGGCCCGATCACTGCATCCAGGGCAGCCGAGGGGCGGAGTTTCACGACGACCTGAACACCGATCGCGCTGACCTGATCGTCCGCAAGGGCTTCCGGCGTGAGATCGACAGCTACTCGGCCTTCTTCGAGAACGACCACGAGACGCCTACCGGGCTCGAGGGCTACCTGCGCACCCGCGGCATCTCCAAGCTCGTCTGCGTGGGGCTCGCCACGGACTTCTGCGTGAATTTCTCGGCCCTCGACGCGGCGAAGCTCGGCTTTGAGACGACAGTCCGGCAGGACCTCTGCCGCGGCATCGATCTCGACGGCTCGTTGCAGGCCGCACTTGACGGAATGAAAGAGGCTGGGGTCGCAATAGCTTGACTTCGGGGGCGTCATGCCCCAACTGCCACCAAGACGGAGCCGCCCTGCCGCGTGAGCAGAGGCCAGCACGGCCACATGGCGCCCGTCAGTTGCATCCGACATCACGCGCGGGAGCAGGGCGGACGGCCAGAGCGGGAATGACCCTGCGGGCTACGTTCGGCCACGCACCCCGATCCCCGCCGTTGATGGCGGGCAAGGGCGGGCAACGGCCCGCCGGAAAGACATACATGAATTTCGACGACCTGGGCCTCGCGCCCAAGCTGACCGCCCGCCTGACCGAGATGGGCCTCACCGATCCCACGCCGATCCAGGCCGAGGCGATCCCGAAGGCCCTGCAGGGCCGCGACGTGCTGGGCCTCGCCCAGACCGGCACCGGCAAGACGCTCGCCTTCGGTCTGCCGCTGGTGCAGGCGCTCACCTCGCAGGGCAAGGCGCCCGCGCCGGGCCGCGCCACGGCCCTCATCCTCGCGCCGACGCGCGAACTCGCCCGCCAGATCGCCGAGGCGCTCGAGTCGCTCACCAAGGGTTCGCACCTGAAGGTCGCGCTGGTGGTCGGCGGCAACTCCCTCAACCGCCAGTCGGAGCGCATGAAGCGCGGCGCCGATCTGCTGATCGCGACGCCCGGCCGCCTGATGGACCTCATCGAGCGCCGCGCCGTGAGCCTGTCGGAGACCCGCTATCTCGTGCTCGACGAGGCCGACCAGATGCTCGACATGGGCTTCATCCATGTCCTGCGGAAGCTTGTGCCGATGCTGCCCGACGACCGGCACACGATGCTGTTCTCGGCGACCCTGCCGCGCGAGATGGAGAGCCTCGCTGCCTCCTACCTGAACAGCCCCGCACGCGTGCAGGTCAGCGCCCCGGGTCTCCCGGCCGACCGCATCGCCCAGGGCGTGCATTTCGTCGAGAAGGTCGACAAGCCGGCGCTCCTCGCGGAGCTTCTGTCCGGTCACATCGGCGATCGGGCCCTCGTCTTCTCCCGCACCAAGCACGGGGCGGAACGACTGATGAAATGGCTGGTGAAGGGCGGCTTCGACGCCGCGTCGATCCACGGCAACAAGAGCCAGGGCCAGCGCGACCGCGCGCTCAACGCCTTCCGATCCGGGTCGGTCACCGTTCTCGTGGCGACCGATGTCGCCGCGCGCGGCATCGACATCCCCGGCGTGGCCCACGTCTACAACCTCGACCTGCCCGAGGTGGCGGATACCTACGTCCACCGTATCGGCCGGACCGCCCGCGCCGGCGCCGAAGGAAAGGCCACGGCCTTCTGCGCGCCGGACGAGATGGGATCGCTGGAGGATATCGAGAAGCGTCTCGGTATCGACCTGCCCACCGAGGGCGGCACCCGCTGGCCCTCGTCCCGCCCGGCGCCCCGGGGCCGCGGCAAGGCCCCCCGGACCGAGGCCAAGACCGGTGGCCAGCGCCGTCGGCGACCGAACCGGAACCGGTCGCGCAAGGCGGCATGAGTTGGGGACGGGCCGGGCTGAAGCCCGGTCTACGCTCCAGACGAAAAAAGGGCGCCCCGCAAGGCGCCCTCGTCGGCCGGGCTCCAGCCCGGCCTCCGTTCCGGAAACTCAGTCCTTCGCGCGCTCGACGTAGGTCGCATCCTCGGTGTTCACCACGACGCGAGTACCCGTAGTGATGTGCGGGGGCACCATGACCCGAACGCCGTTGTCCGCCTCGGCGGGCTTGTAGGACGAGGAGGCGGTCTGCCCCTTCACCACGGGCTCGGTATCCACGATCTCGACCGTGACCTTCTGCGGCAGCTGCATGGCGATCGCGATCTCGTTGTGGATCGAGAGGTAGCAGCGCATCCCGTCGCGCAGCCAGACCTTGCTGTCGCCAACAACATCCGGGTCCACCGCGACCTGCTCAAACGTCTCGGGGTCCATGAAGTGGAATCCCTCGGCATCGTCGTAGAGGAAGTCGAACTGCTTTTCCTCGACGTGCGCGCGCTCGACGCTGTCCGTCGTCTTCCACCGGTCGCTGACCTTGGTGCCGTCCGAAATGCGGCGCATGTCGACCTGGGTGACCGGGGTGCCCTTGCCGGGGCTGACGTTCTGGGCAGACAGAATGACGTAGAGCTGCTCGTTGATATCCACGACATTGCCCTTGCGGAGCTGCGAGGCGATGACCTTGGCCAAGAGAACCCTCCTTGTGAAATAGGGCGTGCGAGATTACGCGCGGCTCTATCGTATCGCAGCCGTGAGGGCCAGAGATGTCATGGTGGCGCAGCCACGCCGACCGCCGGCCGCTCCTGCTGGCGCGCAACCGCATCCAGTCGGCCCTGCGCGCCTGGTTCGCTCAAGAGGGCTTCACCGAGGTCGACCCGGCCTGCCTGGTCACCTCCCCGGGCAACGAGACGCACCTGCACGCTTTCGAGACTGAGGTCATCGGCACCGACCTGGCCCGCCGGAGCCGATACCTGCACACGAGCCCAGAGTTCGCGATGAAGAAGCTGCTGGCGGGCGGCGAGGAGAAGATCTTCGCCTTCGCCCATGTCTGGCGCAATCGCGAGGGCGGGTCCCGGCACACGGCCGAGTTCACCATGCTCGAGTGGTACCGCGCCGGAGCGCCCTACGAGCAACTCATGGACGACTGCACGGCGATCCTCTCCATCGCGGCGCGGGCCGCGGGCGTGGAGAGCTTTCGCCACGGTGACATCTCCTGCGATCCGCTGGCCTCGCCCCGCCGGGTGACCCTGGCCGAATCCTTCGCCGCGCAGGGCATGGACCTCCTCTCGACACTCACGCCGAACGGACCGGACACCGCCGCGCTCGCTGCCGAGCTGGACCGCGCCGGCATCCGTCATGCGGCGGACGACACCTGGTCGGACCTGTTTTCCCGCGCCCTGACCGAGCGGATAGAGCCGGCTCTCGGGCCCGGCCCGGTGATCCTCGACGCCTACCCGTCGCCCGAGGCCGCGCTCGCGCGGCGCTCCGTTGCCGATCCGCGCACCGCGGAACGGTTCGAGCTCTTCGCCTGCGGCGTCGAACTGGCCAACGGCTTCGGCGAGCTGACCGACCCGGCCGAGCAGCGCGCCCGCTTCGAGGCCGACATGGACCGGAGGGAGGAGATCTACGGGAGCCGCTATCCGCTCGACGAGGACCTGCTCGACGCCCTGGCAGAGATGCCGCCGACCTCCGGGATCGCGCTGGGCTTCGACCGGCTCGTCATGCTGGCGACTCACGCGCCGCGGCTGACCGACGTCATGTGGACCCCGCCGGCCGACAGGTAGCGACGGCTACTTCTTGTCCGGAAGACGCTTCTCGATCGCCTCGAGACGCGCCAAGACCTCGTCCCGATAGTCGGAGGTCGCGGCGGCGTCCTCTTCGTGGTGGGCGTCCTGCATCGAGTTCACGATGAGGCCGACCAGCAGGTTCACCACGGCGAAGGTCGTGACCATGATGAAGGGCACGAAGAAGAGCCAGGCGTGGGGGTAGACCTCCATGACAGGCCGCACGATGCCCATCGACCAGCTTTCCAGCGTCATGATCTGGAAGAGCGAGTAGGCCGACCGCCCGAGCGAGCCGAACCAGTCGGGGAAGGTCTCGCCGAAGAGCTTCGTCGACATGACCGAGCCGATGTAGAAAATCAGTCCCATCAGTAGGAAGACCGAGCCCATCCCGGGCAGGGCAGTGATGAAGCCCTCGACCACGCGCCGCAGGCGCGGGGCGGCGGACATCACCCGCAGGACCCGCAGGATGCGGAGCGCCCGCAGCACGGAGAGCCCCTGGCTTGCCGGAACGAGCGAGATCCCGACGATGATGAAATCGAAAATGTTCCAGCCCGACCGGAAGAAACGCGGACCCCATGCGTAGAGCTTCGCTGCGATCTCGATCGTGAAGATCGCCAGGCAGATCCGGTCGAGCAAGACGATCAGCGGACCCGCCGTCGCCATGATGGAGTCGATCGTCTCCATCCCGAGAATGACCGCGTTGAAGAGGATCACCCCGATGATGAAGTTGCGCACGCGCGCGGAGTCGAGGAGACCGGCGAGCTTCTCTCTGAAGGTCATGATTTGTCCCTGTCGCTTCGCGGCAGATATGGCGGATCAGCCCTCGTCTTCAAGCAGGGCCGCGAGTCCCGCGCGGTAGTCGGGGTAGAGAAGGCGCACGCCGAGTTCCTCCTTGATGCGGCGGTTCGAGACCTTCTTGCTCTCGGCGTAGAAGCTTCTGGCCATCGGGCTCATCTCGGCGGTCTCGAAATCCTCCTCGGGCGGGAGAGGCTTTCCGAGCAGTTCGGCGGCATGGGCGATGACGTCCTGCGGCGGGGCGGGATCGTCGTCGCAGACATTGTAGACCGCGCCGGGATCGGGACGGGCGATAGAGGCGGCGAGGACCTGCGCGATGTCGTCGACATGAATCCGGCTGAAGACCTGCCCGCGCTTCACGATCCGCCGCGCCGTGCCCTTGCGGACCTTGGAGAAGGGACCGCGACCCGGGCCGTAGATCCCGGCGAGACGGAAGATGTGGAGCGGCAGGCCGGTGGCGCACCATTGAGCTTCCGCCTCGACCCTGTGCTGCCCCCGCTTGGTGGACGGCGCGAGCGGCGTGGTCTCGTCGACCCAGTCACCCTCGTGATCGCCGTAGACGCCGGTGGTGGAGAGATAGCCGACCCATTCGGGGCTGGCCGCCGCCAGTTGGTCGCCGATCTCGTTCAGGATCGGGTCCCCGTCCTCGCCGGGCGCGGCGGAGGCGAGGATATGCGTGGCGCGGTCGATATGGGGCGACAGATCAGCCCCGGGCCAGACCACCGGGGAAATCCCGGTCTCTGCCAGGTCAGCGGCCTTTTCGGGCGTCCGTGTCGTTCCGATGATCTCCCACCCCTGGGGCAGCAGGAGCCGGGCAAGGGCCCGGGCGGAATAGCCGTGGCCGAGGGACAGAAGCGTTCCGGTCATGCAGCGGTGATGGGGTCGCGCAGGCGGATTGGCAAGGGGCGCCGCCTGTTGCTCACAGCATCTGCAGGGTCTTCGGGCAGCGCTCGCCGTTGTAGAAGGTGTCGAGCACCTGCGTGAATACCGGCGGCGCGTCCGGGACCTTCTCGAAAAGCGTCATGCAGCTCCGGACCTTCAGGGCATCGATATTGCCCAGTATGTCTTCGGGTTCCTTGCCCGCATGCATCATGAGCGTTTCGGCCATCTCCACCAAGCGGTTCCCGAGGATCGGATGCGCGAGGTAGCGCCTCGCTTCGTCGAGGTCGGCGATCCCGTAGAGATGCGCGCGATCCGACGAACCCAGGCCCCGCAGCTGCGGATAGATATACCAGACCCAGTGGGTCTGCTTTCGTCCGGCCAGGATCTCCGTGCGTGCGGTGTCGTAGTCCTCGGCCTGGGCCGAAAGGAAACGGTCTAGAGTCGTGTCGGACATTGCAGTCTCCTCCTACTGATCGAGCAACCGGAGCAAGGCGCGTTCCGCCTGGCGCAATTCCGCCCGGGCCGGCAGATCCTCCATCAACGCAAGCCGCTCGGCATCGGTGGCCTCGGACAGGGCGATGACCCGCGGGTGAACGTAGCTCGACCGAGAGATCGCCGGGGTGTTGTGGAGCCTCGCGGCGGCGGCTTCCGTCATCGCGCGGATCGTCGTCGGCTGCGGCTGAAGAGCGACGGAGAGCGCGGCTTCCGACCCGGCCCATGTGCGGAAAGTCTTTGCCGTGAAACCGCTCTCGCCCGTGATCTCCGAGATGCGGGCGTTCACCGCGTGCGAACTCACCTCGTGCGACGCGCCGTCGGGGCCGACCCAGGAGACGAAGCTGGCCCCGGGCAGATCGTGCAACCGACCGAGGAGCTTCATCAGACGAGCGTCCTTCAGGCGCTTGTCGACAATGCCGCCACCTTTGCCAGGGTAGCGCAGCCGAATGCTGCCTTCCTCGAGCGTGACGTGGCTGTTTCGCAGGGTCGTTGCGCCATAGGTGCCGTTCTCTCGCGCAGTATCGGCATGACCGACACGAAGCGAGAGCCGGTCGATCAGAGCAAGGACCGCCGCGATCGCTGTGTCGCGTTCGCCGGCCTCGCCTGCCAGATCGGCGCGGATCCGGCGGCGCAGCGTGGGCAAGGCCCGGCCGAACTCGGCGAGACCATCGAATTTCGTCGCGTCACGCCAAGCGCGCCAGTCCGGGTGGTAGCGGTACTGCTTTCGTTTTCGGGTATCCCGACCGGTCGCCTGCAGATGCCCGTTGGGCTGGGGGCAGATCCAGACGTCCTCGTAGGCCGGCGGCACCGCGAGCGCCTTGATCCGGCGGCGCTCTCTGCGATCGTCGATCCGGGTCCCGTCGGGCGCATAGTAGGCGAAGCCGCGGCCCGCGCGGCGGCGGCGAATCCCCGGTCGGTCATCGGGGTAGTAGACGAGGTCGTCGGGCTGCGTCATGGCGGGGGCTGAACCGCCGGAACAGGGCGGCGGTTCCGGTGCCCGTCTTGCCCCTGTCGTCAAACTGGTGTGTCCTGAGGCACCCCGAGAACCGGAGCCCCAATGACCGTCTTCATGCCCAGCGACGCCCATCACCGCATCCAGTCGCCCAAGGTGTCGGCGCCCGAGCCCTTCACCGATGCGGAGGCGGCGGTCGCCCGGCTCAAGGAACTCTACGACGAGGCGACCGGCTACCTGTGCGAGCGGTTCGCAGAGGCAATCGCGCAGGGGGCGCCCGAAAGCCGGTTCCGCGCCTACTATCCCGAGGTGCGGCTGACGACGACGAGCTATTCCGCCGTCGACAGCCGTCTGAGCTTCGGCCACGTCTCGCAGCCCGGCACATACGCGGCGACGATCACACGGCCCGATCTCTTCGAGCGCTACCTGATCCAGCAGATCGGGCTGCTGCTGGAGAACCACGGGACTGCCGTGGTGATCGGGCCCTCGACCACGCCGATCCCGGTGCACTTCGCCGTGGCCAACGCCGGCATCACCGTGCCGCAGGAGGGCGCGGCAAGCTTCGTTCTGCGGGACTTCTTCGACGTCCCGGACCTCGCCTCGACCAACGACGACATCGTGAACGGGCTGGGCTTTCTCTACGAGGACGGCGCCGCCCCTCTCGCGCCCTTCACGGCGCAACGGGTCGACTATTCGCTGGCGCGTCTGGCGCATTACACGGCGACCAGCGCCTCGCATTTCCAGAACCACGTCCTGTTCACCAACTACCAGTTCTACGTCGACGAGTTCGAGGCCTTCGCCCGGGCCGCGCTTTCCGATCCAGAGCTCGGCTACACCTCCTTCGTGACGACCGGCGACCTCGAGATCACGGATCCGAAGGCCGAGATCCCGATCCCGGCGAAGATGCCCCAGATGCCCGCCTACCACCTGAAGCGGAAGAACGGGCAGGGGATCACCCTCGTCAATATCGGCGTCGGCCCCTCGAACGCGAAGACCGCCACGGACCATATCGCGGTGCTGCGGCCCCATGCCTGGCTCATGGTCGGACATTGCGCCGGCCTGCGGAACTCGCAGCGGCTGGGCGACTTCGTGCTGGCCCATGCCTACCTGCGCGAGGACAAGGTGCTGGACGACGACCTGCCGATCTGGGTGCCGATCCCGCCGCTGGCCGAGATCCAGGTCGCGCTCGAGAGCGCTGTTGCGCAGGTGACCGAGCTGGAGGGTTACGAACTCAAGCGCATCATGCGGACCGGCACCGTGGCGAGCCTCGACAACCGCAACTGGGAGCTTCGCGACCAGACCGGCCCCGTACAGCGGCTGAGCCAGAGCCGGGCCGTCGCGCTCGACATGGAAAGCGCGACGATCGCGGCCAACGGCTTCCGCTTCCGGGTCCCCTACGGCACGCTTCTCTGCGTCTCGGACAAGCCGCTGCACGGTGAGCTGAAGCTGCCCGGAATGGCGTCCGACTTCTACAAGACGCAGGTCTCGCGGCACCTGATGATCGGGATCCGGGCCATGGAGTACCTCCGCGAGATGCCTCTCGCGCGGATCCACAGCCGGAAGTTGCGCTCTTTCGAGGAGACAGCTTTCCTCTGATCCGAGGTCAAATCCAAGATATGGGTCGCCCACATCGTCCCTGAGTGCGGCATTTCGGCGGTTTTCCACTGAAAATCTGCGATTTCAGCGCGATTTAGGTGCACATTTCGTTGTGTGGCATCACAAGATGCCGTTTAATGCCGGAACCGAGCCCCAGAATGTCGGGCAGTGAAGGAGACAATCACATGGCCAACAAGCCCATGACCAAGACCCAGCTCGTCGCCGCCCTGGCCGACGAAATGGGAAGCGACAAGAAGACCGCTGGCGCCGCTCTCGACGCGGTGACCACCGTGATCACCAAGGAGGTCTCGAGCGGCGGTGCCGTGACCCTGCCCGGCGTCGGCAAGATCTACTGCCGTGAGCGCCCCGAGCGCATGGTCCGCAACCCGGCCACCGGCGAGCAGATCAAGAAGGACGCCGACAAGGTGGTCAAGATGACCATCGCGAAGGCCCTGAAGGACAGCGTGAACGGCTGATCCCTCTACAGATGAATTCGGACAAGGGTCGCCAACCGGCGGCCCTTTTCCTTTTCGGCCGGGCATGATCCAACGTCCGCACAAGAGCAGCGAGCGGACGAGGGGCAGGCCTTTGGATCTACGGGCGGTGGCGGCCGGAGTGGCCTTCGGTATCATGTGGGCCTCGGCCTTCACCTCGGCGCGGGTGATCGTGACCTATGCCCCGCCGCTCACCTCCCTTTGCCTGCGCTTCCTGATTTCCGGTCTCGCCGGGGTCCTCATCGCCAAGGCGCTGGGCCAGAGCTGGCGGCTCACCCGCCGGCAATGGAGCGCCGTCGTCATCTTCGGCGTCTGCCAGAACGCCATCTACCTCGGTGCGAACTTCATGGCGATGCGGACGGTCGAGGCCTCCCTCGCCGCGATCATCGCCTCCGCCATGCCGCTGCTGGTCGCGGGCGTGAGCTGGGCGCAGGGCGCGCGGCTGCCGCTGCAGGGCGTCCTGGGACTCGTGGCCGGGATCGCGGGTGTGGCGCTCATCATGGGCAGCCGGGTCTCGGGCGGGGCCGACCTTGCGGGCGTGGCGCTCTGCATCCTTGGCGTGCTGTCGCTGACCGTGGCGACGCTCTCCGTCAAGGGCGCCTCCTCCGGCGGCGACTTCCTGATGATCGTGGGCCTGCAGATGCTCGTGGGCGCCGCCGCGCTCGCGGGGCCCGCCGTGGTCAGTGAGGCCCTGGTCATCGACTGGAGCTGGCAGCTGGTCGCGGCCTTCGTCTACACCACGATCGTTCCGGGCGTGCTGGCGACGGTGACCTGGGTCTGGCTGGTCAACCGCATCGGCGCCGTCCGCGCTGCGGTCTACCACTTCCTCACGCCGTTCTTCGGCGTGAGCATCGCGGCGATCCTGCTCGGCGAACGGATCGGCCCCGCCGACCTGGTCGGCGTGGCTGTCATCGCCGGAGGCATCCTGGCCGTCCAGCTCTCGAAGCAGAAGGGTCAGGCGGAGGCGCCGACCTCGGCCGCGTTGCGCTGATCCCGCGCGCCGACCCGGGCCACCCAATCCCGAACGGCGGGCATGTCGGGAACTAGGTCGGGGAAGTAGAGGAACGGTGAGGCCATCAGCAGGTCGGCGGTCGTGAAGCCGCACTCCAGAAGATAGGGTCGGCCGTCTTCGAGCGTTCCGGCAAGCCTCTGGAAGACCTCCTCGGGCCCCCGGATCGCGGCATAGAGCCAGTCGTGCGAGATGCCCGCGGCCTGGCAGATCACAACCGGCTCCACGACGTCGCCATAGTAGGCGAGCCACGACAGGAAGGGCCCCCGCTCGGGATGACCCGGTGGGCAGACGGCGGGAGCCTCGGGGAAGAGCTCGGACAGGAAGGTCAGGATGGCCGGACGCTCCCAGATCATCCGCCCGTCGTGCACCAGCACAGGCACCTTGCCTTCGGGGTGCGGGTTGTCCGGGTCCCTGCCGCCCGAGCCGTCCTGGCGCGGGATCGTGACGATCCGGGTCTCGATCCTGTTGCCCACGTCCATCTCGGCAATGGCGGCGGCGACGGTCTCGGAGCGGGAGGCGGGGCTGTGGTAGAAGATCGTTGACATGAGGGCTCTCCGGTTGGGACTGCCCCATCATGCCACAGGCCTGCTGACAGCTTCCTGTCAGCAGGCTGTCAGCGTCAGCCGATCTGTCCCCGCACGCCTCCCGTCTGCCCCCGGTCGAGCAGGAGGTGGTCAAGGATCACCGCGGCGACCATCGCCTCACCCACCGGGACGGCGCGAATGCCAACACAGGGGTCGTGGCGGCCCTTGGTGACCACTTCGGTCGCGCTGCCGTCTTTCCGGATGGACCGGCGCGGCGAAAGGATCGAGCTGGTGGGCTTCACCGCAAAGCGCACGACGATCTCCTGCCCGGTGGAAATGCCGCCCAGGATCCCGCCCGCGTGGTTCGACGTGTATTCCGGGCCGCTTTCGCCCATGACGATCTCGTCGGCGTTGTCGCGGCCCGTGAGACCGGCCGCCGCCATGCCTTCACCGATCTCGACACCCTTCACCGCGTTGATCGACATGCAGGCGGCGGCGAGGTCGGTATCGAGCTTGCCGTAGACCGGGGCACCGAGGCCCGCGGGTACGCCGCGCGCCACCACCTCGATCATCGCGCCCACGGAGTTGTGGTCATCCTTGCGCAGCCAGTCGAGGTAGTCGGTCCACTCCGGCACGGCACCTGGGTCGGGGCACCAGAAGGGGTTGGTATCGATCGACTCCCAATCGAAGCGATTGCGGTCGATGTGCTTCTCGCCCATCTGGACCATGTAGCCCCGGACATCGATCCCGGGCGCGAGCTCGGCCAACGCCGCGCGGGCGACGCCGCCGGCGGCGACGCGGGCCGCGGTTTCGCGCGCCGAGGAGCGGCCGCCGCCGCGGTAGTCGCGGATGCCGTACTTCTGCCAGTAGGTGATGTCGGCGTGGCCGGGGCGGAAGGTCTCGGCGATCTCGCCGTAGTCCTTCGACCGCTGGTCGGTGTTGCGGATCATCAGCTGGATCGGGGTGCCGGTGGTCCGCCCCTCGAACACGCCGGAGAGAATCTCGACCTCGTCCGGCTCCTTGCGCTGGGTGGTCATCTTGTTCTGTCCGGGGCGCCGGCGGTCGAGCCAGTGCTGGATGGCAGGAGCCTCGAGCGGCACGTTGGGCGGGCAGCCGTCGACCGTGCAGCCGAGGGCCGGGCCGTGGCTCTCGCCCCAGGTCGTCACGCGGAACAGGTGGCCGTAGGAATTCAGGCTCATGTCGTTGGGTCACTCCCGCCTCGTCGGTACGCAGCGCTAGCCCAAGACCGCCCCGTTGGCAAACCCGGTCGAGCTCGGGTCGCCCGCCCCGCCTCCCAATGCGGCTTGAAGCTCCCGGCGCGGCAGACTAGATCTCGCGGTACCTCGGGGTGCCCGGAAACGGGCTGAGATGCGCACTGGCGTGAACCCGTTGAACCTGAACCGGCTAGAACCGGCGGAGGGAAGGTACCGAGGCTCCTCCTCGCCCTCTTTCCGTCCGGCGATTGGAGGACCCATGAAGACCACAGCCACCATCGCAGGACTGCTGTTCGCCACCGCCAGCGCGGCGGGCGCCCAGACCCTGACCATCTACACCTACGACAGCTTCGTCCCCGACTGGGGCCCGGGCCCCGCCATCGAAGAAGCCTTCGAGGCCCAGTGCGACGGGTGCGACGTCGAATTCGTGGCCGCCGGTGACGGGGCTGCGCTGCTCTCCCGCCTGCGCCTGGAGGGCGAACGCACCGAGGCCGACATCGTGCTCGGGCTCGATTCCAACCTTGTCGCCGCGGCGCGCGAGACCGACCTCTTCGCGCCACACGGCGTCGAGGCGGAGTTCGACCTACCCGTCGAGTGGAACGACGATGTCTTTCTGCCCTTCGACTGGAGCTATTTCGCCTTCGTCGCCGGCGAGGAGACCGAGGCACCGGCCAACTTCCGCGAACTCGCGGAAAGCGACCTCTCGATCGCCATCCAGGATCCGCGCTCCTCGACGCCGGGCCTTGGACTCGTGCTCTGGGTGCAGGAGGCCTACGGCGACGAGGCCGCCGAGATCTGGGAGGGGCTGGCGGACAACATCGTCACCGTCACCCCGGGGTGGTCCGAGGCCTACGACCTCTTCACCGAGGGCGAGGTCGACGCGGTGCTGTCCTACACGACGTCGCCCGCCTACCACCTGATCGGCGAGGACGACCCGACCAAGACCTCCTGGGCCTTCGACGAAGGCAACTACCTTCAGGTCGAGGTAGCCGCGGTGGTCGAGAGCACGGACCAGCCCGAGCTGGCGCGCGATTTCATGGAGTTCGTCACGACCTCCGGTTTCCAGTCGGTGATCCCGACGACGAACTGGATGTATCCCTCGGTCACGCCCGAGGAGGGTCTGCCGGAAGGGTTCGAGACCCTGACGCAACCTGAAGGGGGCCTTCTCCTGCCACCGCAAGAGGCCGCCGACATGCGGGACGAGGCCATCGCCACGTGGCGCGACGCTCTCTCTCAATGAGCCTGAGCAGGCCCGGCGGCGCCGTCGCCGGGCTCATGCTTCTGCTGACGCTCGGCACGCTGGGCGCCGTTGCCTGGCGGGCCGAGTATGCCTCGGGTCTGGCACGCGCGGATTGGGCCGCGATCCGCTTCACGGTCTGGCAGGCGGTCCTTTCGGCTGTCCTGTCGGTCGGGCTGGCGATCCCCGTGGCCCGGGCCCTGGCACGCCGGGCGTTCCGGGGGCGCTCGCTGCTGGTGACGCTGCTCGGGGCACCCTTCATTCTGCCGGTCGTGGTGGCCGTGATGGGCCTGCTCACCGTCTTCGGGCGGCGCGGCGTGGTGAGCGAGGGGCTGGGCACGCTGGGCCTGCCGCCGCTCGACATCTACGGGCCGTGGGGCGTCGTTCTGGCCCATGTCTTCTTCAACCTGCCGCTTGCGACGCGGATGCTGCTGCAGGGTTGGCTTGCCATTCCCGCCGAGCGCTTCCGTCTCGCCGCTGCTCTGGGCGCGCCGGTGGGGCGGCTCCTCGAGCGTCCCATGCTGCGCTCGGTGGTGCCGGGGGCCCTGCTGGTGATCTTCCTGATCTGCCTGACGAGCTTCGCCGTGGCATTGATCCTCGGCGGCGGGCCGAGAGCCACGACTGTGGAACTCGCAATCTACCAATCCCTGCGCTTCGACTTCGATCTCGGACGAACGGCGCTGCTGGCACTCTGCCAGTTCGCGCTCTGTGCCGCCGCGGCGGCGCTGGCCTTCGGCGTGACCGTGCCCGACGGCATGGGAGGCGGGCTCGACCGTGTCGTGATGCGCTGGGATGGATCGCGCTGGCTCGACGCGCTCTGGATCGGGGCGGCGACGCTATTCCTGATGGCGCCGCTGCTGGCCATAGCCTGGCGGGGCATCGGTAGCTGGCCCGACATGCCGCCGACGGTCTGGGCCGCCGCAGGGCGCTCCGTGGCCGTTGCGCTCATCTCGGCGGCACTCGCCATGGCCTTCGCGCTCGCGCTCGCGCTGAGGCCAGGTCCGCTGGCGACGCTCGCCGGCGTCCTGCCGCTCGCCGCCTCGCCGCTGGTGGTCGGGACCGGGCTATTCGTGCTCGTGTACCCCTTCGTGCCGCCGGGTGCGGCGGCTCTGCCGGTGACGGCCCTCGTCAACGCGATGCTCGCGGTGCCATTCGGCGTTCGGGTCCTCGCTCCGGCTGTCGCGCAGGCGGAGGCGGTTCACGGACGGCTGGCCGATGCGCTTGGACTGAGCGGGTGGCGCCGCCTGCGAGTGGTGCTGTTGCCGAGGCTGCGGCGGCCCCTCGGGTTCGCGGCGGGTCTCGCCGCGGCGATCTCCATGGGGGATCTCGGGGTCATCGCGCTCTTCGCCGGACCGGGAGAGGCAACGCTGCCGCTGGAGATGTACCGGCTGATGGGATCCTATCGGACCGAGGCTGCGGCCGGGGCGGCGCTGCTTCTGGTCAGTCTCAGTCTCGCCCTGTTCTGGGTCTTCGACCGTGGAGGACGCGTTGCTGAAGTGTAGCGATCTGAGGATCGAACAGGGGGACTTCCGTCTCGAGGCCGATATCGAGGTCGGCGAGGGCGTGACGGCCGTCATCGGGCCCTCCGGTGGCGGCAAGTCGACCCTTCTCGCCGTCATCGGCGGCTTCCTTGAGCCTGTGTCCGGCCGGATCGAGGTTAACGGACGTGATCTCGGCGGCCTGGCGCCCTTCGAGCGCCCCGTGGCCCAGCTCTTTCAGGACGGGAACCTCTTTCCGCATCTGACCATTGCCCAGAACGTGGCCCTCGGCATTGCACCGAAGCTCTCCAAGAACCCCGAACAGGACGCGCGTGTGACGAACGTACTCGCTCGGGTCGGGCTGGAGGGGCACGGCAACCGGCGGCCGGGCGGGCTCTCGGGCGGCCAGCAGAGCCGCGCGGCGCTCGCCCGTGTGCTGGTGCAGGACAAGCCTCTCGTCCTGCTCGATGAGCCGTTTTCGGCCCTGGGCCCCGGGCTCAAGGCCGAGATGCTGGTTCTCGCGAAAGAGGTGCTGGCGGCGGATGGGCGGACGTTGCTGATGGTCACCCACGATCCGACCGATGCGGAACGCGTGGCGGGGCAGGTCCTGCTCGTGGCCGAGGGGAAGGTGACCGGTCCGCATGATCGCGCGACGCTCTTCGCAGATCCTCCCGACGCACTCAGGGACTACCTCGGGGACTAGGCCGCCAGGTCGATGACTTCCGGCCCGTCTGGCGCAGAGGTGTCGAGGGAGGCGAACAGCTCATCGCCTTTTCGCCGCGTCGCTCTCCTGATCCCGAACTTCGCCGGAGATGTGCCAGCCATGGATGAAAAACCATGGGCCGGTCGCTGCCTACATCCTTTTCGGTGTGCAGGTCGCTCCTGAATTGCGATTGGCCCTCGGGGTGCGGTCCGGAGCGAAGGTGACGGCCCGGGGCCTGTTCGGGAAGGAGCGACAACGAAAACGCCCGCCACTGGAGAGTGGCGGGCGCTTGATCCGGTATGAAGGAAAGCGGTTAGCCCTTCTTCACGGCCTTCTTGTGCGGCGCCCAGAGGCGCTTGTTCGTCAGGTAGAGCAACACGGAAAGCACGGTCAGGAAGATGACACCTGTCAGACCGGCCTGCTTGCGCGCGACGAGCTTCGGCTCGGCCGTCCACATCAGGAAGGCGGCCACGTCCTGCGCTTCTTCCTCGAGCTCGGTCGAGTGTCCGTCGGCGTATGTCACGTCGTCTCCGTAGAGCGGCGGGGCCATGGCGATGTAGCTGCCGGGCACCGTGCGGTGACCTTCCTCGTCGACGCAGGTCTCGGGATAGCCGCCGGCCTCGAAGACGGTGTTGTAGTATCCGTCCATCGGGTCGCCCTCGAGGGCGCATTCCGGCTCTTCCTCGTAGCCCGCCAGCAGCGAGGCGATGTACTCCGCGCCGCCCATGCCGTTGATCAGCTGGCTGATGCCGGTACCGTAGGGGCCGTGGAAGCCCGCGCGAGCCTTGGCCATCAGGCTGAGGTCAGGGGCGTTGGCGAGGCTGGAAGCCGGGAACTTGTCCGCCGGGGTGGCCGGACGGAAGTCGCCCTCGCCGTCGAAGAGCGTCGGGTCCCAGACCTCGAAACCCTCTGCATAGGCCCGCATCTGCTCCTCGGGGAGCGAGGGTCCGCCCTCGTCGCTGAGGTTACGGAAGGCCACGTAGCGCAGTCCGTGACAGGCGGAGCAGATCTCGGTGTAGATCTGCAGCCCGCGCTGGAGCTGGTTGGTGTCGTAGCTGCCGAACGGCCCCTCGAAGGGGAAGTCGTAGTCGTAGACGTGGCTCTCTCCACCGGCGGCGAGTGCCGCGCCCGAGCTGAGGGCCAGGGCGCAGGCCGCGGTGATCGTGAGTTTGCGAAGCATCTCGGTCGCGTCCTTTCTCACTCGGCCGGGGTCGGCTTGGCCGCGGGGGCCTCGTCCGACGGACCGTAATGGGCTTTGAAGTCGTCCTCGATCGTGCGCGGCTGGGCGATCGGCTTCTCGATCACGCCGAGCAGCGGCAGGATGACGAGGAAGTAGCCGAACCAGTAGGCCGACCCGATGAGGGCGATGTAGGGATAGATCCCCTCGGCCGGCTGGGCGCCGACCCACATCAGCACGATGAAGTCGACCACGAGCAGCGCGAACCACCACTTGAACATCGGGCGGTAGCGGCCCGACCGGACGCTCGAGGTGTCGAGCCAGGGCGCGAGCGCCATGACCACGATCGCGCCGAACATCGCGAGGACGCCGAAGAACTTCGCGTCGACGATGCCGAAGGTGATCCAGTTCGTGAACATCACGATCCAGACGTCCGCGGTGAAGGCCCGCAGGATCGCGTAGAACGGCAGGAAGTACCATTCCGGCACGATGTGCGAGGGTGTCGCGAGCGGGTTCGCCTCGATGTAGTTGTCGGGGTGGCCGAGGTAGTTCGGCATGAAGCCCACGATCATCATGAAGACGACCAGCACCACGGCGAGCGCGAAGAGGTCCTTGATGACGAAGTAGGGCCAGAATGGAAGGGTGTCCTTCTCAGCCTCTTCCTTGGACGACCGGCGCACCTCGACCCCGGAGGGGTTGTTGTTGCCCGTCGTGTGGAAGGCCCAGACGTGCACGATGGTCAGGCCCAGCAGGATGAAGGGCAGCAGGTAGTGCAGCGAGAAGAAGCGGTTCAGCGCGGGCTGGCCCACGGCCGAAGCGCCGAGCAGCCAGGTCTGCACGGATTCACCAACGAGCGGGATTGCCCCGAAGAGGCCGGTGATGACCGCGGTGCCGTGGAACGACATCTGGCCCCAGGGCAGAACGTAGCCCATGAAGGCGGTGCCCATCATCAGCACGAACATCAGGATGCCGATGATCCAGGTGACCTCGCGCGGCGACTTGTAGTTGCCGTAGTAGAGGCTGCGGAAGATGTGCAGGTAGACCGCCACGAAGAACAGCGAGGCGCCGTTCATGTGGAAGTATCGGATCATGTGCCCGCCGTTCACATCGCGCATGATGTGCTCGACGCTGGCGAAGGCCATGTCGACGTGCGGGGTGTAGTGCATCACCAGGACGACGCCGGTCGCGATCTGCAGCACCAGCGTGAAGACGAGGACGATGCCCCAGATCCACATCCAGTTCAGGTTACGCGGCGTCGGGATGAAAAGCGTGTCGTAGAGGAGCCCCACGATGGGAAGGCGGCGGTGCAGCCACTTCTCCCCGCCCGTCTTGGGCTCGTAATGGTCGTGCGGAATACCGGCCATTGTCGGGTCTCCTTAACCGAGTTGGATCGTGACGTCGTCGACGAACTCGGCGACGGGAATGGGCAGGTTGCGCGGCGCCGGGCCCGAGCGGATGCGGCCCGCGGTGTCGTAGTGCGAGCCGTGGCAGGGGCAGAACCAGCCGCCGAAATCGCCCGATTCGCCGAGCGGGACGCAGCCCAGGTGGGTGCAGACCCCCATCTGGACGAGGAAGGAACCGGCGGGGATGTCCGTACCTTCGGGCATGGCCAGCGTGCGGTTCTCGTCGGTCGCGGGCTGGGCGCCCTGGAGGTTGGCGTTGTTGGCGTCGGGGTCGGGCAGCGAGGAGACGTCGACTTCGCGCGCCTGCTCGATCTCGGTCTCGGTGCGCCAGCGGATGAAGACGGGCTTGCCCTGCCAGAGGACCGTGAGCTGGTCGCCCGGGGCGAGCTCGCTGACGTCGACGCGGATCGACGCGAGCGCCTGGACGTCGGCCGAGGGGTTCATCTGGTTGACCAGCGGCCAGACCGCGGCGCCCGTCACCACGGCGCCGGCACCGGCCGTTGCGTAGTAGATGAAGTCGCGGCGGGTGCCCTGGGTGTCGTCTGCATGTGACACGTCGAACATCTCCATATTGTCGGGCCCGGACGGGCCAATGGCCTTGCGGCCGTGAACCGAGGGTCCAAGGCCGATCGCGGCGGGTTCTACAGGGCGGGTTTCCGCCCGTCCAGCGGGCAATACAGCGCAGGATGTCGCATTCTCGTCCCGTCCTGTTCAGCTCTGTCCCGAGGCGCGATATAGCAGAGTAAATCTCTGGGAGCACCTCATGCGACACCAAGTCCCGTCCGCGCTCGTCCTGCTCGCCGCATCTGCCGTTCCGGCCGCGGCGGAGGTGGAGCTCAGTTTCTACCTCGGCGCCCAGTCCGCGCCGCACAGTCGGGTCTACGTCGACGACGACCCGCTGATCCCGGACGAGGACTTTCTCGTTGGCTGGGAGGGGCGGTCGTTCTCCCCGCCGCCATACTACGGTTTCCGCGCGACCTGGTGGCAGTCGGACCGGTTGGGGTACGGCCTCGATTTCACGCATTCGAAGGTCTACGGCGGCGACGACGTGGAGGATGCGGGCTACGACACGCTCGAGTTCACCGACGGGCTGAACATCGCCACGGCCAACGTCTACTACCGCTGGCCGGAGCGGCTGGGGCCGCTGACCCCCTACGTCGGCGCAGGCGCGGGGATCGCGGTTCCGCACGTCGAGGTCGAGAAGAACGGCAGCTCCACCTACGAGTACCAGTATACCGGCCCCGCCGTGACGCTGATCGCCGGGGCGAGCTATCCGCTCTCCGACAGCTGGGCCGTCTTCGGTGAGCTCAAGAGCACCATGAGCTGGAACGAGGCCGAGCTGAGCTCCGGCGGGACACTCGAGTCGCGGATCGTCACCAACGCGCTGAACGTCGGGGTGAGCTACAACTTCTGAGCGGCGTCCAAATTTGGACGCCCGCCCAGGCAATTGATTATGATGGATTTTTCCGGAGGTCCGCGCCTCGCTCAGGCCTCCGGAGGAACGGTGTCCGCCATCGACGGCCGCTCGGCAAAGCGGGCATGCCAGGCGGCGAGCTCCGGGACCGTGGCGCGCCAGTCCCGGCCGGCGTGCCGCAGGTCCAGGTAGCCGAGCCCGCAGGCCACGGCGATCTGGCCCGCGTCGACGGGCCCCGAGAGGTGGCTCATCCAGCGGGCCTCGAGCGACGCGAGGATCCGGGCCGCCTTGGCCCACTGCGCCTCGATCCACTCACCGGACTTGCCCTCCGTCCCCTTGAACCTCGCCTCGTAGGTCATGGCGACCGCGGCATCGCAGAGCGCGTCGCCCGTGGCCTCCAGCGTCAGCACCTCCCAGATTCGGCGGTCCGGGTAGAGGCTGCCCTTCGCGAGATGGTCGAGATAACGGCAGATGACCCGGCTGTCGTGCACGGTCGGCCCGTCGTCCCGGGTCAGGGCCGGGATCTTCCCCGCCGGATTCGCAGAGGCGAGGCGCGGATCGGTGTCGAGCGCATTGGTGGAGAGGGCGATCTCTTCGATCTGGCCGGTCAGGCCGAGCTCGCGGATCGTGACCCGGGTTTTCCGGACGTAGGGCGAGGCGGGGGACATGAGGAGTTGCATGGGCGCATCCTGCCCCATCCGCATGCCGAGGGCGAGCGGAAGCGTCAGGCCGCGAGGCGGTCGCCGTCGATGCCGGTGATCATGGCGGGGACGATCTGGCTCTCCGGCTGATCGGCCGAGAAGGTGACCTCGGTGAACTGCTCGGTCCGGCCCATGCGGGCGTTCTCCATCAGGACGCGGTGATGCCGGCCGACCTGCCCCGCGAGGTGGTCGGCGACCCGCGCCGCCCCGGCGGCGCGCAGCCGCGCGGCCCGCTCCTTGATCGCGGTGCCGTGGACCTGCGGCATCCGGGCGGCGGGCGTGCCCCGACGGGGCGAGAAGGGGAAGACGTGCAGCCAGGTCAGGCGGCACTCCTCGACGAGCTTCAGCGAGTTCTCGAAATGCGCCTCGGTTTCGGTCGGGAAGCCCGCGATGATGTCGGCGCCGAAGGTCATGTCGGGGCGCAGCCGCTGCGCTTCCTCGCAGAAGCGGATGGCGTCGTCGCGCAGGTGGCGCCGCTTCATCCGCTTGAGGATCAGGTCGTCGCCGTGCTGCAGGCTGAGGTGCAGGTGGGGCATCAGCCGCGGCTCGGTCGCGATCGCCTCCATCAGGGCCTCGTCCGCCTCGATGGAATCGATCGAGGAGATCCGCAGGCGCGGCAGGTCGGGCACGAGCTTGAGGATGCGCCGGACGAGATCGCCGAGCCTCGGCTCCGCGGGCAGGTCCGCGCCCCAGCTGGTCAGGTCGACACCGGTCAGCACGACCTCGTTGTATCCCGCCTGGACCAGCCGCTTGATCTGGTCGACGACCACCCCGGCGGGGACCGAGCGCGAATTGCCCCGGCCGTAGGGGATGATGCAGAAGGTGCAGCGGTGATCGCAGCCGTTCTGCACTTGGACGTAGGCGCGCGAGCGGGTGCCGAAACCGTCGATCAGGTGGCCCGCGGTCTCGCGCACCGACATGATGTCGTCGACCTGTACCCGCTCGGTCTGGCCGATCAGGTCGGGCGTCATCGAGGCCCAGGTCTCGGGCTGCATCTTCTCGGCGTTGCCGATGACCCGCGTGACCTCGGGCATCTCCGCAAAGGTCTCGGGTTCGGTCTGCGCCGCGCAGCCGGTGACGATCAGCGGCGCGCCGGGGTTCTCACGCGAGAGCCGGCGGATCTCCTTCTTGGCCTTGCGGACGGCCTCGGCGGTGACGGCGCAGGTGTTCACCACGACGGCGTCGGTCAGGCCCGCGCGGGCGGCAAGGTCGCTCATCGCCTCTGTCTCGTAGGCGTTGAGGCGGCAGCCGAGTGTGGAGAAGACGGGCGCGGTCACAGCCGCCACACCCCGTCGAAGACATGGGCGGTGTCGCCGGTCATCCAGACGCCGTCATCGGCCCAGCGGACCGTCATCTCGCCGCCGTCGAGCACGATCGTGACCTCCCGCGAGGTGAGCCCGCGCCGCGCGGCGGCGACCGCCGTGGCGCAGGACGACGAGCCGGAGGCCAGCGTGATGCCGGTGCCGCGCTCCCAGACGCGCATCCGGATCCGGTCCGGTCCGGTCACCGTGGCGACCTGGACGTTGGTGCGGTCGGGAAACAGGGGGTGATGCTCGTGTTCGGGCCCGAACGCGGCGAGGTCCACCGCCTCGGCGTCCGGCACGAAGAAGGTGCAATGCGGATTTCCCATGCCCGTCGCGACCGGGCTCCCCTCAATGGGCAGATCGAGCGTGTCGACGTCCTCGGCCAGCGGGATCTCGTCCCAGGTCGTCTGCGGGTGGCCCATGTTCACCGAAACGCGGCCGTCGAGCTTGACGGCGTGCAGGAGCCCGCGCGCCGTGGCGATCTTCAGCGTCCCGGCGCCCGACTCCTCCATCTCCCGCGCGGCGATGCAGCGCGTGGCGTTGCCGCAGGCCGCCGAGGGCGAGCCGTCGGCGTTGAGGAATTCCAGCGCGAGATCGGCGACGTTCGTGTCGCGGATCACCGCGAGCTGGTCGAAGCCCACGCCCCGGTGCCGGTCGGCCATGGCCTCCACGAGTCGGGGCTCGAGCACGACGGACCTGGTCCGCGCGTCGAGGACGACGAAGTCATTGCCGAGCCCGTGCATCTTCATGAACGGCAGGCCGGAGGGGGAGGTCGCTTGCGCCATGCGCGCGCATATAGAGGAGCGTCCGACCTGAATCCAGAGAGCGCATTTCCGGGGTTGACCGCTCGCGGGCCTTTTCCTACACGAGCGCCTCGTGGGCCGTTAGCTCAGTTGGTAGAGCAACTGACTTTTAATCAGTGGGTCGCAGGTTCGAATCCTGCACGGCTCACCACTGTAACCAATTGAAACGTTTTCTTTTTCTGACCTTGCCGTGGCCAGGGCGCTGCGACGGTTGTTCGCTTTTGGGGGACATCTGGGGGACAAACGTTTGTGTTTGGCGCGCGGGAGACCCGGGCTGAGTGAGAGGGTTCCGCGCCTCCAACTGCTCAGTCAGCCCTCGAAGCACTTCTGGAGCGAACAGGATCGTTTGCAGGAGGAGGACTGCGGTCACTCGGCGAGGTAAGCGGAGGAAACGTCGGGGCTCGGGTCAGCATCAGACGCGAGCGGACGACGGCAACTTGTAAGACCCTGGACTCTTCCGAAAGCGCGTTTGCGTCGGCGTCCCTTCGCCGTAATCTTACTAGAATTGGCGTTCGTTGCGCTCGGCAGAGCCTTAGCAATCACCCTTGAGCGCAGTCTCAAGCTCATGACGGAGCGCATCTTCCCTGACTGGCTTCGAAAGCACGCATGATCCTGCGCACTGGCAAGAGCACAGGCGGGAGCGCGGGGTAGCGGAGATGGTCACGAACGGCAGATGCAATTCGAGAAGCCTCTCGGCGACGGGTTCAGAGGACTCTCCCCGTAGCTCGCCATCCAGAATGGCCGCGTCAAAGCTCGACGTCTCCACCAGTAGGAGGGCGGCGGGCATGGTTGCGGCAGTCCCGGCCGACTTCCAGTTCCAGCTCTCGATCATGTCTAGGTAGGCCAGCTGGAGTATGGGCTCGTCCTCTATGATGAGGATGCTTGGCGTACGGCTATGCACATGCATTCGCCAACCCCATGCTTCGAATCCATCAAAGGCTCTAACTCTCCAGGCCATCGCCTGTTCCACGGCAGACAGAATCAATCGTGTTCGCGGTGACGCGGCTTTCACTGACACGCAATGTCAGAACGCTTCGCTTGACCAAAACGTCCGGGTCTGTCTACGAATTTTGACAAGTGAGACTCTTTCTCGGCTAACGCGATTTGCTCATCGCGGAACCGGATTTTTCTGTCGTGGACCCGGCTCTGTCCCGAAATGAGAAGGCCGACTTCTTTCGGCCATAGCGATATGCTCCCGGCTTGGCCGGCTTCGATAGGAATTCCCGGAGGTTGAACTGCGCCTTTGGCGTTGAGTATCCCATTGGTCCTATTTCCTTCGTCTTTGAAAGCGATAGCTGACGTCCATGCGCCGCAAGCATTAGTAGTCGAAGAAGCCCCAGTGTCGCGTCTGTTGCGAGCTAGGGGCTCCTCTTGTCAGTCGACAGGCGAAGCCACCATTGACTCGCTACCGTACAAGCCGAGGTAGTACCCACCGGCGGCTAGAACGGCGATTGCGATGATGGCATAGATCGCCCACTGGCGTTGACTTGTCGCCTTCTTCGTATCCATCTCTAACATGTTTCGTTCCTTTCGTGATTCTGTGAATGTTCTCGGAGCCGACCTTTGTCGGGGGTCTTCAAGGCCTAATCGAATATTTACTATCGACCAGAGTTCTTCTTTGGGTTGGTCGGGTTCTGCGGTGGGAAAGCCCGGACATTTCCCGAAGGCGCTGTGGGTGAGGCCTTAGTCTGTTTCGGCTTCTTGACTTCTCGGTTGCTGCGCTTCTGGCCTTTGGCCATCTGTGTTTCCCTCAACGGAAATGGTGGCGGGACCATCCCGCCACGTGGAAAATTGTCAGGCGGCGTAGTCACGGACAGGCGAGTCGGACCGGTCCGCGACCACAGCATTCGTTGTGATGAGCATCCCACCTACCGATGCGGCGTTCAGGATCGCTGAGCGCACCACCTTCGCAGGATCGATCACCCCGAACGCGACCATGTCTCCATATCGCTCGGTCCGGACATCAAATCCGAACGAGGTGTCGGCACTCTCACGCACCTTCCCTGCTACGACCGACCCGTCTAGGCCGGCATTCTTCGCAATCTGGCGGAGCGGCGCCTCGAGGGCCCGTCGCATGATGTCTATCCCTGTCGTCTGGTCCGGGTTTTGCCCGGCAAGCCCGATCAGTTCCCGCGCCGCATGGACGAGGGATGCTCCGCCACCGGCGACGACACCTTCCGATATTGCCGCCTGGGTAGCGCTCAGTGCGTCCTCGACGCGGTCCATGCGTTCACGGACTTCAGCCTCGGACTTGCCACCGACACGAAGGATCGCGACACCACCCGCAAGACTTGCAAGACGCGACCGAAGCGCATCGCGATCCTGGTCGCTCTCGCTCGCGGCCATCTCGTTTCTAAGCTGGGATAGTCGCGTTTCCATGGCAGCTTGCTCACCGGCGCCGCCGATGATTGTCGTTGTGTCCCTGGTTACCGTGATCCGACGGGCCGAACCCAACATGTCCAGGGTAGCGGAATCGATGCTCATTCCAGCGTCGCCGATAATGACGCGACCACCGGTTAGAGCCGCGATATCCTCAAGCAGCGCTCGCCTGTTTCCGCCAAAGCCCGGAGAACGAACGGCCGCCACTCCGAGACTGCCACCCAGCTTGTTGAGCACGAGCGCAGCGAGCGCCTCCCCTTCGACAGCCTCGGCAATGACGAGCAAGGATCGGCCAGTCTCCAGAACCGCTTCGAGGAGCGGCAGCAGGGGAACGAGCGTGCTGATCTTCATATCGCAAAGAAGCACGAATGGCTCGTCCAACTCGACAGATTGGCGCTTCGCGTCGGTTACGAAGTGCGCCGAAAGGAAGCCGCGATCGAAACGTAACCCCTCGACCAGCTCGACTTCGGTCGCCAGGCCAGCATTCTCTTCGACGACGATGACACCGTCTTTTCCGACCCGTTCGATCGCGTGTGCAATCAGCCTGCCGATTTCGGCCTCGCCGTTCGCCGAAATGGTCCCGATTTTCTCTATCTCGTTGTTGCCACCGACGGGTCGCGAGGTCGCGAAGATATGCTCGGCGGCATGCGTCGCGGCGCGGTCGAGACCCCGCTTGAGGTCCATTGGAGCGACGCCCGCCGCCACGGCCTTCATTCCGGCGTGGATAATGGCCTGCGCCAGCACCGTAGCGGTTGTCGTTCCGTCGCCAGCCTCTTCGGCAGTCCTGATCGCGGCCAGTTTGACAATCTGAGCGCCCAGGTTCTCAACATGATCTTCGAACACAATATCACGGGCAATCGTTGCTCCGTCCTTGGTGATCCGAGGCGGACCATGCCCCTGGTCGATGAGTACGTTGCGACCCTTGGGCCCAAGCGTTACTTTCACGGTGTTTGCAAGCCGATCAACGCCTCGGAGCAAGCGGCTCCGTGCAACCGTGTCGAATGTGACGTCCTTGGCGGACATTGAGCAGCTCCAAGCGCCTTGTTCCATGAACCCGATGGTGCGGATGGACGCCGAGCGCGGGGTCGAGCGACGTGCGCGAACCGGCTCACCAGCACGATCAGTAGAACGATCCGACGGCAGGGCGAAACTGCGGGCGGCTCGGTAGAGCTTTCTCGAAATTACCTAGAATTGTATCAGCAAGATGGTTCATCCCCTGCCTTTCGGGTCAGTGACGGATGTCCATCGGTATATCCATAATTTGGTACCTGGCAGGTCATATTACAAGCGACAGCCCGCTGCCTTTGGCACAAATCTTTCTGAAGGAGCCTTGGTCTTACCTTAGGACGAACCAGCCATTTCAAGCGTCAGTGCAGGAGCGTCGGGAAGTTTGCCGAGAAGGTCCAACGCATCTCGCTCCGAAAGCTGCTCAGGAAGCTCGTCGGTCCAAACACGAAGGCTGTTGAGCCTGTAGTCACCGAACGAGGTGACCATCGCGCCGTCGGCCGCGTCGCGGCCCCGCACCATAAGAACCCGCCCTATTCGCGGCGTGTTGTAACGTGCATCAAACGTGTACCAACGGTCTTCCAAGTAGGCCTCGAACCACGCACAGAAGTCTCCTGGTCCGGACGGCGGAACTCCGATATCGCCGAGGTAGCCGCTGGCATAGCGCGCCGGGATGTTCATCGCGCGACATAGGGCGATAGCCAGGTGCGCGAAGTCGCGACAGACTCCGGTACCTTCCAGCATAGCATCGTTGGCGGTCTTCGTTGGGCGACCGAACCGGTAGCCAAAGACCAGGTGATTATGGACGAAGTTGCATATTTCCTGAACCCGGGCCCAACCCGGCGGCGTGCTGCTGAATAGGTCCCAAGCTTGCTGCATCAGCACGTCGGATTCGCAGTATCGGCTCGGGGTCAGGAATTGCAGCGTGTCGGGCGGCAAATGCTCGATTTCGTGCTGTCGTGCATTCCAGTTGAACACATCCGGCTGCCCGTCATCCTGGATGACATTATCGGACCAGAGCCGAAGGCCACCAACCGGTGCGACAAGCCGGACGCGACGATTGTCAAACGGATCTAGGAATTCCTCCATCGGAACTTGCGGTTCCGACCTGATCCGGTCCGCGCCGATCACGTTGCCGCTGTAGGACGAATGGGGAGACAGCGCGAGGATCAGAGGGAGAGCCGCATTGGTCTCGATGACCAGTTCAAAGCCGAAACGGACGAGCATGGACTGCGACCTTTCGTATGGGGAGCTAGGGTGCAGCGGCGAGAGAGCCGAGCCTGCGTCCGGTTGAGCACGCCTCAGAGCACATGCCTGATGGAAGATAGTGTCGCTCGACTAGAAATGCATCAGCCGCTCGCGAGGCACTAGCCTGCCAACCAACGTGCGCTCTAACATTCTTTGGGAAAGTGTCTGTGGCGCTCGCTTCGCAGACGCCATCATGTCTCCTGAGAAGCTACTCTTCGCATTTGCGTGTAGCACGAGACCTGGCCCTAGTCGGCATGTGGGTTCGTGATAGATAGAGCTTTGCCGAAGCGCTTGCATGTCACCCCGACAGCCTGCCGCGAGCACTGGGAGCACAGGCAATACGATGCGTGTTGACCCACTGCTTCTCATTGTCGCGCTTGGGTGGATCGTCCTAATGGGTGTCACGCTCGATTGGCTCATTTCCCAAGGCCCCATCGAGCCCGATCCGATCCAACAGGTCGCGCCACCGGAGCAAGTTATCTAGGTTCTGGAGGCCTATCCCCGTGCCACCACCAGCGGCGGCTCCTGAGGGAAGCTCCGGATGTTAGGCCGTGGCAAACACGGCACTTTCTTGCGTTCGATCATCCCTCCTCGAACGCATTGGATACCTGAGTCGCTGCCGACTGGCTGGCGAGGATGCGCCTCCCGTATCGAGCTGGCATCTCTGGAGACGCCCAACGCCCTGCGGCCATGATCGAGGACAGGTCACAGCGCAGCCGGAAGTCATCGCGCCCTCCGCCAGCGCGGGTACGTGAGCCCATCTCCCATGCGAACGGCTTGGTTAACGGCTCCCTAACGAATTGCAGCGATGAATGAGGTCATGAGGGACCCTGCCGATTAGAAACACTGTCGCGAATCCGGCGAAGTGGAGTTCGATCAGCGATGCATTGCGGCGCTTTTGGACTACGTGGAGCGCAACGGCCTCACCGAGTTAGTTCGGCTCGCACTGGTTCCGGAATCCGCTGCCGGAGCAAGTACCAAGGGTCACTGTAGTAACGCCGAAAGCCTCGAAGGTACTCAGCCTGGCAATACGCTGTTCTGAAGGGGGTTTTCGGCGTCGACCTGCAGGCCGTCCAACCGATTGTGCCACCGCGAAGCTTGGTGATCGGTCGACCACGGCGGGGGAATAGCACCGTTGGGTCCTAGCTTGGCGGGCTCTGCTAGAAACTGAGTGACTAAGACCCCATGTCTATTGAAGCCATGGAGGGCCAAGCATGACGACACGCCTCTTATCGATCCATGGGTTGCGCGCTGCTTCTCTTGCCGTCGGAGCCGTGCTGGTCGCCCAGGTTGGGACCGCCGCAGCGCCGGAATGCCTCTCCACCCGCCCGCTGGATTGCCAGAACTCCGAATTGACCGGCCAGGACTTCTCTAGCAGGTCGCTGTTCGGGGCCGACTTCCGCAGCGCATCGTTAGCGGGTGTGAGTTTCGAAAACGCTGGTCTCGTGGTCTCAATGTTCGACCAGGCGAAGCTGACCGACGTGATCTTTGACGGTGCAGACCTGAAGGGCTCAAGCTTCTCCGACGCAACACTGGACGGAGTGACATTTTCGGGAGCAAACCTGAGCGGCGCTCGCTTCGATGATGCCCTACTTGACCCGGGCTTGCTGGTAGGCGCGCTAACCTGCAACACGACCATGCCCGATGAGACCATCAACAACAGCGACTGCGGTTTTTAGTCGTGTCTATTGATCGATGCTTCCTTGCGCCACAACGAGCGGCGGCTCTTGGGGGAAGCTCCGGATGTCGAACCACTTGAACCTTGTCCCATCCGGGTTCGACTTGTCCCCGGAGGCAATGCGCAGTCCGTTCGCAGACTGCCGGATCAGGGCCGCTCGGAAGGCTCGGAGGTCAATGAGCCACCATCGCTCGATGTGCTGCTCGAACACGTCAGAGTGCCCGTAGAAGAGCCAGTCCCCCGCGCCGTTGACTATCTTCGCCAGCTCCGTCTCCGCGCCTGAGGGCACCTGTGAGCGGATCGTGAACTGGAAGGGATATCGGTCAGCGTAGCCCGGTCTGCGGACCCTGGCAGCGATCCTCAGGTCCCTTCCATCGAGCACCATGAGGTCGGTCGCGTGGTGCATGTCGAAGGGATCGGCCGCCACGTCCAGCAGGTGCGCGCCGACAATGCGCCTGATCTCCGGGAGGAAGCGATCCGACCAGGAGCGGTTGAAAGCATAGCCGTCAGGGTAAGCGTTCATGAACGAAAAAGCCCACAGCTGGAAACGCAAGGCAGTCAGTTGGAAAGTATTTTCGGGAGCCCGGAAACTCTCGAAATTTGTTTCATCGGTCCCGAAATCTCGTTCACTTTGAGCGAGTAATGGGGACAGCAGGTGCTTGGGGTGTTTCTGTCCACCGGCCCCGCTCTGTTCGACGGCAGCAGAGCCGGTGGCTGGGGATGCCTCACGCTGCTCTCTGCTCTTCCACCGCCTGCCGGTATGTCTGCATCACCTGCTCGATATCGAGGTTGTCGGACAGGGCGATACGAAGGGTCGCCGTGAGCGCGTTCAGCTCGGTCCGGCTAAGCCCCCGAGCCACCCTTAGCGCGCGCTCGTCGTCACGCTTACTCCTCCGCATGGCCTCCACGAGTTTTTCCGGCTTGCCGAGTGTCAGCCACTCGAAGTCGGCGCCAGCCTCACGGCAGAACTCCAGCAGCTCGTCGGTCACGAGGACTTCGCCATCTTCTGTCTCGATAGCCACCGGCTCGATCCCGGCGATGCTGGCCATGAGCTCGACACGCTGCCGAACGACCCAAGGGGACATCGCCCAGTGTTTCTCGCGGTGCGCCAGCGCCAGCGGCTTCACGTCTCCGGCGAAGAGCCAGTCGAGGGACATCTCCTCCTTCCGGCTGTAGTCCAGAAGCTCGTCCGTGGGCGCGCCGTCCTTGTCGAGGATGGTCTCGGGGGCCGTGGTATTCGTCCAGTCAGCGAACTGCTCCAGGCGGGCGCGGACTTCGGTCAGGTCTTTCTTCTTCATGGTCGTCTCCTTGGTTTGGGTGCTTGGGTTCAGCTCGTCTCACCGAGCAGGTGGCGGGCCTCGGCCCAGAGTTCGGGCGTGGTCTGATCGGAGACCGCGAAGGCGCCGTAGTCGGAGTAGGCCACGAGCTTGGCGGCGAGGTCGGCGGCTGTGATGCTCGGGGTCCGCAGGATGTCCTTCTCGATGGCCACCGCCCGGGCAGTGGCCGCCTCGCAGTCCGCGTCGGATATCGCCGGGTCCTTTGCGTGGGCCTGCTCCTGCTTCCACTTCGCGAAGAGCTTCTGGATCGGGGTCTCGGTCATGGTGACTGTCATTGGAGGGTCTCCGGGTTGCTGTAGTCAGGCAAAGGTGTGGACCTGCCCGTCCACGGCGATGCGTGAGACGGTGGCGAGGTTGATGGAGCGGCAAGCACCTTTCTGCGCGTCCCAGGCCGGCATCAGGTTGGGATGGCGCTCAGCGCGCGTCTGAGAGGCCCTGCGGCCCGCGTCCGAGGCGTCTTCCCCCTTGAGGCGGGACCGCAGCGCGTCGGGCTGCACGGTCATGGTGCGCTCGGCTCCGTCCTTCTTGGTGAAGGTGACGGCGACGAAGCGGCCGGTGCCCGTGGCGATCAGCTCCCGCTTCACGGCGAAGTCTTCCCGCTCGCGGGCCCTGGCGAGAGCGCATCGAAGCTTGGCGAGGCGGTTGGCGCCATCGATGCCGATGATGCTGCGGTTCTCGATATTCTCGATTTCGCGGGACAGGCTCTCGACCGAGCGGGCCTCAAGAGCGGCCTTCTCACGGGCGATTTCCATGCGTGTCTTGGCGTTGACCCAGGCCTCCCGCAGATAGCGGCGGAAGAGAGCGCGCAGGATCAGACGCGGATTGTGGGCCAGCGCCTCGCGGGTCCGGGCCCAGGCCTCGGCCATGATGACGGAGAGGTCGAAGGTGGAGGTCGCTGCGGAGGTCATGTCAGGGGCTCCCTGTCTTGACTTGTTATCACGGTGTGATAGCAATCTAAGACAGGGTGACACCTTAAACAATACCCTGTGCCAACTTTTTATCACAGGGAGCCAATATGACGCCTGAGCAACTGAGGATGGCCCGCGCAGCAGTGAAATTGGGAGTTCGTGAGTTGGCGTCTGAGGCTGGGGTTGCTCCTGCCACCGTAACCCGCCTCGAAGGCGGGAAGGGGGGCATCAACATGCGTTCGCAAGCTGCACTGCGCGAAGCCCTAGAGGCTCGCGGGATCCAATTCCTGGAAAACGGTCAGGTCGCGTCGGGGCCAGGGGTTGCCGTTCGCCAGGCATCGAGCCAGTAGCCCCCCCCTGGCGAATTCAACCATTTAGGCGCGGGAAGCGTCCTTGAGTCTCCGAACTTCTTCGCGTGCGCCACTGTCAGGAAGGAGTTCTTCGGCGGCCTGAGCAAGCAAATCAAGCTGTTGGTCGACCGCAAGCTTCGACTCTGGATGGGATGCCGCGCTGGAAAGGTCGGTGAGCAACTCCAAGGCATGAAGCACCACCATCCAGTCAGCTGCAACGTGCTGCCTTATCCGGTCAAAGGTGCGGTCGAGCATCACGACGAAGGAGACCCGTCGATACCGCAGCCGGTCCTGTTCCGCTGTCTGTGGGATCGGCGTTGCCGCTGCAAAGGCTAGAAGTGCGGGCTTGAGCCAGTCGAGGCACTGCATGGCGGTGTGTGGATCGTTCACTCCTGGCGACAGGGCACGGATCATCACCTCAACGAGTTGATCTGACAGGAAAAGGACGTCTTGGTCGGTGGTGCGGCCCTGGCCTATCGTGATGCAGGAAAGCAGGTCGCCTTCATCCTGACCACTGAATGAACCCTGGTGGCTAACCGAGATTAGGGTTTCCTGCGAGGCCACGAAATCGCCTGGTGCCCGTAGTACGGTTATCTGGAACCGGCGCTCGGTCGCGGTCGACCTGAGCTTCTCGAGGTCGAGGTACTGAACGTAACCAGATGCGGGGGAGGCAAGGAGGGTGACCTGCTCTGCGCCACTCTCCCTCTCCGCCAAGACCCCTACTTCAGCAGTCTCGCGGTCCAACTCCGGCCCGCCCTCGATCAGTCTCAGAACCGCTTGGTGCAGTCGGGAACCCAGCCCCGAGGTAATCGTCATGATGTTGATCGACTCCGGGATATGGTGAATGTAGCCGATCAGCGCTCCGATGGAGATCAGCACCAGAAGCAGTGCAATAGAGACAGACACCTGTGGCACGAACGCCTCCAGTGATGCCACTGACGTCTCGCCCGGCGCATACACGGTGCTCAAGACTGTGATGCAGTAAACCGAGGTCGAGACCAGGATTCCCAGAACCAGCTGGTTGACCCGGTCGGACATGAAATTTCCGATAAGGCGGGGCCCGTAGTTTGCACTGGCGAACGAGACCGCGACAATGGTCATTGAGAACGCGACACCAGCAACACCCAAGCTCGAACTGGCAAGAGTGGTAAGGATGGCGCGAGCGCCGTCCGCCTGGATCTCCCGGAGGAACGGTACGCTTTTTATCCATGCCGTCCCAATCGCGGCATCGAGCCGGGGCAAGGCGAAACCCAGGACAACAGCCAGAAGCGTCATCGTCATCGGCCAGAACCAGTAGTTTTCCCGAAGCTGAGCTGCGTGTTTTACGATGAAGTTGCGCATGAAATCCTACTCCCAAAGGCGCAACCGACGCCGCTCAAGTTCTTGCGAATGCAAGATAGCGGATCGTAGGTCCGACGAGGTTTTGCAAGGGCACGCGCATAAAAAATACCTGAACGCGCGGACAAAATATCTGATATACGTGTTCGAGAAGTGGAGCTGCGCGATTCCTTCATCAGCTTCGCCAAGCCCACTTCTTCCCCCACCCCCACGGGCTAATACCTCCCAAGCGGCTGTTTGTGAAGAAATTTTCGGTCGCCGGCATACTGGCCGTTAGCACTTCGGCTTTTGGGAAGGGAATGAAGCGGTAATTTTCACTATATCGAACGGAGTGTCAGAATGCCGATGCCAATTGGTACAGAGCTGAGTCAGGCGAGACTTGTCAGAAATCTATTGGAATTGGAGAGCGTCGCCATCGCAATCTATGATAGCGCACTTGAGCGTCTGTCCGCTGCAGAGGAGTTGTCTGCCCTTGCAGATTTTCGCCAAGATCATGTTCGACATGTCCAAGAACTGACTGAAATGGCTGCTCGGCTGCGGATCAATAATGTTCCGAAGCACGGTTCTGCGCCTACTCAAAGCTTCAGCGGCTTGGAAATGAACGAGCTAGAAAGCCTGCCGCAATTGATGAGGGCACTGAAAACGAATGAAGAAAATACTGGTATTGCCTATCGGAAAGCGGCCGCAAACCCCCTTTCGGACTTGGACATGACGCGGATCTTCCACGCAGCCGCCCATGACGAAGAGCAGCATCAGGAATGGATGGAAGCTCACTCTCAAGGCTGACTAGCCGCCGAGGTAAGCTGAAGTGTGAAGAACTCGTTGTGCTACCGACTAGCGCCAGCACTGGTCAGTCAGTAGCTGGTCATTCCGCTAGAGGCACCATGGATTGGTCCATCGGACTTCAAAACGGAGACCTGCACGGATAGGTTGGCAAGTGCGTCGCTCGGTCCCGAGAAGCTCCCCGAGACTGGAGCCAATTGATGAATATTCCGTCCGATGGCGACAGGTATCAGATTGCTTCCGCCGAAGCTCCGGTTTGCAGGATCGAAAGAGACCCAACCCGCACCAGGCAGGTAGATGTCGACCCAGGCATGAGTAGACCCGGGTTCGAATTGTCCCGTTGGGGCACCTGCTGGCTCCGAAAGGTAACCCGACACAATTCGAGCTCCAAGCCCGAGGACACGTGCAGCTTCCGCAAGTAGCACCGAGAAATCTCTGCAAGAACCCCAGCCCCGCTGGATCGTTTCGGTAGGCGACTGTGTTCCCTCTGCATCTCGGCTCTGATAGGAGAATAAATCAAAGATCCCGAAGTTGAGGTCTTTGAGTAGGGACAGAGTGTCCGTTGGATGATCTGCTACGAAGGAAGCCACCCATCGAGAGAGAACGCCAAACGGGTCATGATACTGCGGTTGCGTGAGCGCGCCCAAGTCGATCCATTCATCTTTGGAGTAGAGGAACGGGTAATCAATGGCCGCCGCAGATATGGACAATATCGGAAATTCTGATCGTGTCAAATTGACACTCGCTTCGCTTACAATCTCAAGGTGCTCTGTAGCGCCTTGAAACTCAGCGGTCGCGACCGAATTTCCAAAGACATCCTGGGTCCATGATATTTGAGCGGGCGGGTCCGTATTGAGGCGATGAAACCTCACCGTCTGATCCTCGGTTGTGCGCGGAAGCAGCGTGAGGAGGTGGGGGCCAAGAGATACTTTGCTTCGATATCTATATGTCGTTCTGTGCTTTACATAATAATTTGGCAGCCTCTCGCTCCATACCTTAGCTATATGACTGAGGTTCGGCTAACGCCGTTTCTGTCCCCCGGGAGGCACCGAAACAGAACTGTGCCAAGCCTTAGTGTTCTTGCATCGACGACAAATTCGTTCTCCGAAACCTTCACTCTGAAACATTGTGGAGCAGCGGAGGCAGGCGCGCAGCTTCGGCTTGTCTGCGGCGGCCCGGACGGTGGCCATTTCGACACTTTCTGAATGACTTTGCTCTTTTTGCATCATGCTGTCGGAATAATCCGGTTGTTAGTCTCAACTACAGCGAGCATGTTGACCACGCCCGATTCTAGTTTGACCCTAAGACTATCACCGAAAACCTGATCGAAATTACGCAACGAAAGCTCTCTCATCAACAATCTCCAAGAAATACGCGCTCAAGCGATAGAGCGCGCATTTCGGTCATGGCTTGTGAAGTCAGGTCTTCGGGTTGGCCTTGCTTTTATCGGACTTTTCCGTGCTGGGCGTAGCCGTGGATTTTTCGTCGCCTTTCGGCTTTAGGATAGCGGCGGCTCTTGAAGTCAGGTCCTTAAAGGACATGATAATGTTCCCTTGATTTCCTGTCTCACGCGCCACTGCCATTTTTGGCGAGTGGTCGGTCGATGAGACCGGTCTTTCTTATATGGGGGCGTTAGCAAATTTTGCTAGGCGTCGCGGTGGTATTGTTGTTGATCACGTGGATTCGAAGCTGGGCTGGCGGTGTCCGGCCAGCCCAGCCGGTGGAACACGAATTTTCACCCGGATCCGAAAGTTCAGGTCATGGCGTTGGCGAGATGGCACGGAGCGCCGAGCGCCAAGCTACCTGTGGCTTTCAAGAAGAGCTGCAGATGCTCTTTCGAGCGCAACATCCAAGCACCACCTGGCGAACCGAAACCTCACCAAGCGCCGAAGGGGAACCGCTGCAGGCAAAGGGGCGCTTCGATCGTGATGGAGGCCGAAGAAGGTTACGCGATGAACAGCCCAACACCGATTGGGGAGCGCAACTCACGTCGCCCTCTAGGTTCAGGATTCATAACCAGTAGATGACGAGTGCTGCTAGGGCGATGGCGGAGAGGAAGACCTTGGGGCAGCGATCATAGCGCGTCGCCACCCGCCGCCAGTCTTTGAGCCTGCCGAACAT
>NZ_VYQE01000003.1 GCF_008710275.1 Histidinibacterium aquaticum | reverse complement strand
AGCTTCGCGCCCAGGGCTTCACCTCGATCGAGGCGAGCCGGACCCTGCTCGGGCGCGTCATTCTGCACGCGCAGAGCCCCAGCTATGACCGGGAGCTCGTGTTCAACCCGACGACGGGCGAGAACCTGCGGGACCTCACCACCATCAGGCGCGGCGACGACAGCCGCCCGCGGGTGCTGAACCCCCGCAGCGACGATGACGACGACGATCGCCGCGGGTCGGCGGCCAGCTCGAACTCGGGCAATGGCGGGAGCTCCGGCAATTCGGGACGTGGCTCGTCCTCGTCCGGCCGCGATGATGATCGGTCCGACGACCGCTCGGGTCGGCGATCCGGGGCCTCGGACGACGACGACGATGATGATGACGATCGCCGGGGACGTGGCCGGGGCCGCGGCGGGGACCGCGACGATGATGATGACGACGACCGCGATGACGATGACGACGACCGGGACGACGATGATGACGACGATGACGACGATGACGACTGAGCGCCGGTCGTCCCGCTCGCGTCCCCGGACGTGCTGACCTCCGCGTGTCGTCGCGGCTGCTGATAACCGGCATCCTTGTCGTCCAGGCCGTCAGCGCCGGCTTCTTCGCGTTCAAGCTGCTGACCACGATCTTCGGCATCGGCGGTCCGATCAGCTGGCGCCTGCACGAGATCATCGAGATCGGTGCCGTGCTCGGGCTCCTCCTCGGCGTCCTGACCGGCACGCTCGCGCTGCGCGCGGCCTTCGCCCGAACCGCCAAGGCCGAGACACGGCTCCGTGCCGCGCAGTCGGCCTTCCTCGATGTCGTCGAGGAACAGTTCGACAGCTGGGGGCTGACGCCGGCTGAGCGCGACGTGGCGCTCTTCGCGGTGAAGGGCCTCTCTACCTCGGAGATCGCCGAGCTGCGCCAGACCTCCGAGGGCACGGTCAAGGCGCAGTCCGCCGCCATCTACCGCAAGGCCGGTGTCCAGAACCGATCGCAGCTCCTGTCGCTCTTCATCGATCACCTGATGGAGCGCGACACCTCGGCCCCGGCTCCGCGGAAATCCGCCTGACCCCTCATGGAACCGCGCCGGGCAGCATGCATTGGCGCGGGGAAGGGTCGGAGCGATCCGGCCCGGGAAACCGATTGGAGGTTCCGATGAAACTCTTTCACGCCCTCACCGCCGCCGCCGCGCTCACCGCCGGCGCCGCCGCCGCCCAGACCGTCAACTTCGTCGACATCGACGCCGACGGTGACAACACCCTGACCACCGCCGAGCTGCAGGCCGTTCTGGGTGCCAATGCCACGGCCCGCGTCCTCGATACCTACGACGTGGATGCCGACGGCACGATCACCGTGGCCGAGGTCTCCGTCGACCAGATGGCGCCCCAGACCGAGCCGATGGTCGGCGAGGAGATGGCCGGCGAAGAGATGGTCGACGACGTCATGGACGAAACGACCATGATGGAAGGCGAAGAGATGATGGACAACGGCGTGGAAACGATGGACTCGATGTAAGACACGCGTCCGTTCCGAGACAGGGGCCGGTGCCATGCGCGCCGGCCCTTTCTCGTTGGGCCCTCCGTCAGCCCAGTTCGTTGAGGGCGTTCTCCCGCAGGACATCCATGGGCACGACGTCGAGCGCGCGCTGGTGCGTCGCGGCGAGGTGCACGCGCGGCGCGCAGCCCTCCTCGTGGGCCTGCAGGAATCGCGAGGCGCAGAGGCACCAGCGGTCGCCGGGCTCGAGCCCTGCAAAGCCGAATTCCGGGCGCGGGGTCGAGAGGTCGTTTCCGACGTACTTGGAGAAGGCGAGGAACTCCGCCGTGACGATGGCGCAGACGGTGTGGCTGCCGCTGTCCTCGGCGCAGGTGTCGCAGGCGCCGTTGCGGAAGAAGCCCGTCAGCGGGTCGATGGAGCAGGGGGCGAGCGTCTCGCCGAGGACATTGAGCGAGGGATCTGGTGTCATGGGCACTCTCCTTGCCAGAGATGCTAGTGCCGCGGCGCTCCGCATCAAAGCGGCGCGGCGGTCCAGTCGATCCAGCGTCCGTGGAAGTCGAACCGGCCGAGGCGGTGGGTCTCGCCGCCGGGCCAGAGCCGCAGCGTGAGGCCGGAGCCGCGCGCCTCGCCGTCGGCCTCCATGCCGAACCAGGCGAGGGGAGCCTCGGGCGTGGCGCGGGAACCGGCCGCCTCGAGCGCATCCCGCAGGCGGCGCTGGGTCTCCTCCGGGAAGTATTGCCAGGCGATGGTGTGGTAGACGAGGTGCAGGCCCTCGTGCGGCTCGGCGAGCCGCGCCTCGAGCCAGTCCGCGGCATCGCCCGCGTCGACCTTGGCCTCGGCAACCGAGATTGCCTTTTCCGTCAGCGTCAGCCGGTGCGGCTGGTCCGGCCAGAGATAGGCCAGGAGTCGCAGCCGGTCCTTCGTCGGGTCGAGCGGGCTGAGGTCGACGCCACGGCGCCCCACGGCCCGCGGGGAAGGTCCGCCCGGCACCGGACCCGTCCAGTCCGGATCGAGCGTGAGCACCGGTTCGGGGGCGCCGAGCGGTCCCTCGGGGGTCTCCAGCCCGTAGCGGTCGAACATCAGGTTGAGGCCCGCGCTCGCGCCCAGCTCGCTGAGGGTCAGCGGCATGGGATAGCGCGCGCCGAGCCAATGCGCTGCGGCGATCAGCGAGGCCGACCGACGGACCTCGTTGGTCTGCGGCGGCAGGTCGATGAACCGGCCGAGTTCCTTGTGATGCGAGCGCATGACCCGGTCCACCGCACGCCAGAGCACGTCGTCCTCGACCTCGTGCGGCGGATAGACCTCTGCGAGGCCGGGGGTGCCAGATAGCTTCTGCGCGTGCATGGCGCCGGTCAGGCGCAGCGGCACGGAGTCGCCCATCGGCCCGAGCTCGCCCGGCCAGTCGAAGAGCCGGTCGGTGAGCTCGGTGCCCGGCTGCAGCCGCTCGGCGAAAAGGCGGCAGAGCCGCTCCATGAAGGGCGAGCCGAGGTTCGCGCAGGAGGCGGCCTGCTGACGGAGGGCGGAGCGGAACCGGTCCTCGCTCACCGGAAGCGGTCCCGGAGCTTCTGCAGGGGGCTGCGGGTGTCGTCCTCGGGCTCTTCCGCCTTGGGGGGCTCGGCATGTGCCGCGGCTATTCGCGAGGGCTCCTCCGGCGGCGGGTCGGGCTTCTTCGTGCCGGTGGAGGCGCGGGCCGGCGCGGTCCGCCGCGCGACGGCGTTCTGGAACCGGTCGCCGTGGCCCTCCGCGAGGTCGGGCGCGCCGTCGGAGACGCCGCGAAGCACGTCGTCAAGCCACTCATCGTCGGCCTTGCCGAAGTCGTGCAGCACGTAGCCCGGCACCGCCTCCTTGCGGCCGGGATGGCCGACGCCGAGGCGGACCCGGTCGTAGTGCGGCCCGATGTGCTGGTGGATCGAGCGCAGCCCGTTATGGCCCGCGTGGCCGCCGCCGGCCTTCACCCGGACCTTGCCGGGCGCGAGGTCGATCTCGTCGTGGAACACGGTGATGTCGGTGCTCTCCAGCTTGAAGAAGCGCATGGCCTCGCCGACCGACTGGCCGGAGAGGTTCATGAAGGTCATGGGCTTGAGCAGCGCGACCTTCTCGGAGCCAAGGCGGCCCTCGGAAATCTCGCCCTGGAACTTCTGGCGGAAGGGGGCGAAGCCGTGATCCTCCGCGATGCGGTCCACGGCCATGAAGCCGATGTTGTGGCGGTTGCGCGCGTACTTGGCGCCCGGGTTGCCCAGTCCGACGAAGAGTCTCATGGCGTAGTCCTAGCCGCTTGCGGTCGGGTTCGAAACGAAAAACCGGCCGGGCGGGTCCCCGCGGCGAGCCGCGCTCGCCCAAAGAAAAAAGCGGGCCCCCGGGGGAGCCCGCTCTCGGATGCCGGTTCGGCGCGGGGATCAGCTCTGGGCCGATTCCTCTTCGGACTGGACGACGTCGGTCGCGGGGACCTCGTCCGCCGCGGGCTCGTGACCGTCGCCCTCGTCGCCTTCCTGCTCGGAGTCCTCGGCGCGCAGGCCGGAGGGAGCGGAGATGTTGGCGATGACGAAGTCACGGTCGATGGTCGGCTTGCTGCCCTGCGGCAGGTCGACCATGGAGATCGTCGCGGTGTCGCCGATGTCCATGCCCTTGAGGTCGACGACGACCTTCTCCGGAATATCGCCGGCAGTCACGATAAGCTCGACCTCGGGGCGGACCGCGTTCAGCACGCCGCCGCGCTTCAGGCCGGGAGCCTCTTCGTGGTTGATGAACTCGACCGGGATGAAGAGGTTGATCTTGGTGGCCCGGCGCAGGCGCAGGAAGTCCACGTGGGCCGGCAGGTCGCGCACGACGTCGCGCTGCACGTTGCGGCAGATGACCCGCACGTCCTCTTCACCCTCGACCTTGAGGTTGTAGAGGGTCGACAGGAAGCGGCCGCGCTTGAGGCGGGTCAGCAGGCTGTCGAAATCGAGCTGGATCGGAAGGGGGTCCTTC
The DNA here is from genome assembly GCF_008710275.1 of Histidinibacterium aquaticum. Taxonomy (GTDB): domain Bacteria; phylum Pseudomonadota; class Alphaproteobacteria; order Rhodobacterales; family Rhodobacteraceae; genus Oceanicola; species Oceanicola aquaticus. The sequence goes on along the minus strand of NZ_VYQE01000003.1, from coordinate 648,603 downwards.
TCGCCGCCGTAGACGATGCCGGGCACCTTGTTGTTCCGGCGTGCCTGGCGGGCGCCGCCCTTGCCGGTGCGCTCGCGCTTTTCCGCAACGAGATCGGGGACTTCATTGGCCATGTTAGGGCCTCCTTTCTAATTCCCGCACCCCGTCGTCCGGTCGGGGCCCGCTTTTCGAAGACGGACGGCCGGGCCGCCCGCAGAAGCCGCGCCTTTAGCGCGAATCGGTGTGGTTGAAAAGGGGCAAGCCGCGGGACCCGCCCCGATCCGGTCAGTCCTGCAGCAGGGCCTCGACCTCGAGGTCGCCGGCGGTCTCGAAGCTGAGGGTCAGCGGGACCGCACCGTCCTCGCCGAAGCCCTCCGCCAGGCCCATGAGCATGACGTGGTCGCCGCCGCGCTCGAAGGTGACGGAGGCGCCGGGAGGCAGGTCGATGCCGCCCTCGATCGGCCGCATCCGCATCACGTCGTCCACCATCTCGGTGCTGTGGAATTCCGCGCGCTCGGCCGCAACGGTGCGCACGCCGAGGAGCCGGTCGCCGGTCTCGCCCGTGTTGGTGATCGTCATGTAGGCCGCGGCGGCCATCGGGCTGGACGACCGCGCGACGGGATCGGTGATCTCGATCTCCGCGGCGGCGGGCAGGGCAACGAGGCAGGCGAGGAGGGCAGGGGCGAGGCGCATGGGAACGGACTCCGTTGGTTCGGGACGCATTTGTGCGCGACCCCGTTCAGGCGCAAGCGGACCCGGTGCCGCAGGCGGGAGACCGCCCGTCAAACGACGAAAGGCCCGGACGCGGTCCGGGCCTGGGGTCGGCGTGTCGCGGGCCTGGCTCAGGCGGAGGCGGCCTTGGCCACTTCCTTCTTCACCTTGAGCGCGGCGGGCGACAGATCCTCGTCCTTGGCGCGCGCCAGGAAGGCATCGAGCCCGCCCCGGTGATCCACGGTCCGCAGCGCGTGGCTGGAAACGCGGAACTTGAAGGAGCGACCCAGAGAATCGGAGATCAGCGTCACGTCCTGCAGGTTGGGCAGGAAACGGCGCTTGGTCTTGTTGTTGGCGTGGCTGACATTCATGCCAGACATCGGCCCTTTTCCGGTCAGTTCGCAGCGGCGCGACATGGTCCTTGTCCTCATCTGGTTCTCGGGCGGGGACGGGCCCGCCAATAGCGAAGCGCCGCCGGAGGGGCGGCGCCGGAATCTGGTCCGCGGCTCTTAGGCGGAACGGCGCGCGGGGTCAAGGGGGCGGCGGCCCGGCGCTCGCCTGCGGCATCGCCCCGCCCGCCGTCCCGCCGGGCCTCGCGCCCGGAGGCCTGCGTCGGAGGGGGCGCTGCCCCCGTCCGCGGCGGGGCCGCGGACTCCCCCGAGGGTATTTGGGGCTAGATGAAGGGCCGGCTCAGCGATCCGGCGGTGCGCCGCCCAGCCAGTGGTCGAGAAGCTCCTGCGCGGCCGTGGCGGGGGCGATTTCCCCGGAGGCGACCCGGGCGGCGAGGTCGGTCATGGCACCCTTGACCGGCTCCTGCGAGAGGCGGCGGAGGAGGGCGTGGCGCACCTCGTCCTCGAACCAGTGGACGGCCTGGTCGGCGCGGCGCCGGTCGCGCCAGCCCTCGGCGCGGCGCCACTCGGCGAGGGCCGTCATCTCGGACCAGGCGCGGTCGAGGCCGGTGCCCTCGGTGGCGGAGAGGGTGAGGGCCTTGGGCACGCCCTCCGGGTCCTGCGGCCTGCGGCGCAGGAGGCGCAGGGCGCCGGCGTAGTCCGCGCAGGTGCGTTCGGCCTGGGCGGCGAGCGCGCCGTCGGCCTTGTTGACCAGCACGAGGTCGGCGATCTCCATGATGCCGCGCTTGACGCCCTGCAGTTCGTCGCCGCCCGCCGGGGCGATGAGCAGGCAGAAGAGGTCGGTCATGTGGGCGACGGCCACCTCGGACTGGCCGACGCCGACGGTCTCGATCAGCACGACGTCGTAGCCGGCCGCCGCGCAGAGGGTGGCGGCCTCCCGCGTGCGGCGGGCGACGCCGCCGAGTTCCGACTGCGCCGGGGAGGGGCGGATGAAGGCGTGGGGATCGCGCGAGAGCCGCTCCATCCGGGTCTTGTCGCCGAGGATCGAGCCCCCGGACCGGGCGGAGGAGGGATCGACCGCGAGGACGGCGACGCGATGGCCCGCGCCCGTGAGCATCAGGCCGAAGCTCTCGATGAAGGTGGACTTGCCCACGCCGGGCGTGCCGGAGAGGCCGATGCGGAGGGTCTCGTTCTCCTTGGGCAGGGCCTCGAGCAGGGCCAGGGCCCGGGCGCGGTGATCGGGGCGGGCGCTCTCGACGAGGGTGATGGCGCGGGCGAGGGCACGCCTGTCGCCGGACTGCAGGCGGTCGGCCAGGTCCTCGGGGCTCACGGCGCCAGGACCTGAAGCTCGGGGTATCCGGTGGCCGGGTCCAGACGGCGGGCGAAGCGGACGGCGGAGGTGAGGCCCAGCACGATCTCGGCGGTGGTGCGGATCTCGCAGCCCGGCAGCAGGTGGCCGCCGCGCATGGCGCCTGTTCCGTCGGCGACGGAGAGGTGCAGATGCGGGCCGTCGGGCGAGAGCGTGCCCGACAGCGAGAGGATCTCGAGCGGGCCGGCGACCTCCGCCGCATCGTCGCGTCCGGCGAAACGCAGGCTGGCGCGGGTGAGGCTGCCGACGGCGGCGAGCACGACGCCGGCGGTCGCGCCGCTCTCGGCCATGCGGTGTTCGAGCGCGGTGCGCAGGTCCTCGCCCGGCGCGAGGCGCAGGGCGAGGTGGCGCGTCTCGGCGGCGGGCCAGATCACGTGCGCCTCACTCCTCGGCGGCGTCGCCCTCGGGGGCGGGCTGCGAGTCGTCGGGCATCTCGGTCTCCGGCGTGCCCTCGACCGCCTCGGAACTCGCGGAGGGCTCCACCAGCTCGCCGTCGGACCAGGTGCCCGAGGCGACCTCTCCGGAGGCGTAGCGCAGTGTGCCCTCGCCCTGGGGGCGACCGCCGACGAACTGGCCCTCGTAGACGTCGCCGCTGACGTAGGTCGCGGTGCCCTGGCCCTCGATCTCGCCCATCTGCCACTCGCCCTCGTAGACGAAGCCGTCGGGCATCTCGATCCGGCCCTCTCCGTGACGCTGGCCGTCCTGGAAGCCGCCCTCGTAGACTGTGCCGTCGGCGTAGGTGGCGACGCCCTGGCCCTCGCGCTGGCCCTCGGACCATTCGCCCTCGTAGGTATAGCCGTCGGCGTAGGTCATGGTGCCGACGCCGTGGTTCTCGGCGTCGCGGAACTCGCCCTCGTAGACCAGCCCGTTGGCATAGGTGGCGACGCCCTCGCCCTCGATCACGCCGGCGACCCACTCGCCCTCGTAGCCCGAGCCGTCGGCATAGGTGATCTCGCCGGTGCCGCAGTGCTCGGGGGCCTCGGCCTCCTCGCCCTGGGTGACCTCGCCCTCGACGCTCCCGGGGCAGCGGGTGTCGGGCAGGTCGTCGAGGAAGGGGCCCTGGTAGACCGAGCCGTCAGGGTAGGTGACGCGGCCCTCGCCCTCCATCTCGCCCTCGACCCAGTCGCCGACGTAGGTGTAGCCGTCGGCGCCGGTGAAGGTCCCCTCGCCGTGGCGCATGTCGTCCTCGAAACCGCCCTGGTAGACGTCGCCGTTGGCGTAGGTGACCGTGCCCTGGCCCTGGCGCTTGCCGGCCGAGAGCTGGCCCTCGTAGATGTCGCCCGAGGGCTGGGTCAGGCGACCCTCGCCCTCGATCTGGCCGTCCTGCCACTCGCCTTCGTAGACGATGCCGTTGGGCAGGGTGTAGGTGCCCTGGCCCTCGCGCTGGCCGGCGACCAGCTCTCCCTCGTAGACGCCGCCGTCCGGGAAGGTGATGGTGCCGGTGCCCTCCTTGACGCCGTTGACCCACTCGCCCTCGTAGACGTAGCCGTCGGGCCCCTCCATGCGGCCGCGGCCGTGAGGCATGCCATTGCGGAATTCGCCCTCGTAGACCACGCCGTTGGCGTAGCGCCCGAGGCCCTGGCCCATGAGCTTGCCGTCTTCCCATTCGCCTTCGAAGACGCGGCCGTCGGGGAAGCTGATGGTCCCCACGCCCTCGGGCTTTCCGGCGGCGAACTCGCCCTCGTAGACCGAGCCGTTCGGGAAGTGGGCCGTGCCCTCGCCGCGGATCTCGCCTTCGAACCACTGGCCGGTGTATTCGTAGCCGTTCGGCAGCCGATAGGTGCCCTGGCCGTGCTGGCGTCCGTTGAGGAAAGTGCCCTCGTAGATCCCGCCATCGTCGTATTGCTTGGTCTCGACGGTCTGTGCCTGGGCGGTGGCGGCGAAGGCCGCCAGAATCGCGCCGGTGATCAGTGCCTTGCTCATGCCAGCCGCTCCCCTCGGGTCCTGCCGCCGTACCCTATGCGAGGCGGCTACGGGCGGCAACGGGGCGCGGCGGGGCTCTCGCGCGGCCGTGTGGCCTGCGTGTGAGACGCTCTTGCCAAGGGCCGGCCGTCCTGCTTGCCTCGGGGCATGGCAGAGGACCCCTCGGAGACGGAGCTAGCGGAGCGCTATCGCCCGCGGCTGGAGGCGGAGCGGGAGGAGATCGCCGAGAGCTCCGCCGCCAGCGGCGAGAGCCGGCGGCCGGTCGAGCTCGACCAGCAGTCCGTGGGCCGTCTCTCGCGGCAGGACGCGCTGCAGAACCAGGCCATGGCCCAGGCGCAGGAGGCCCGGCGCTCCGGGCGGCTGCGCGCCATCGCCGCGGCGGTGGAGCGGATCGAGGAGGGCGAGTTCGGCTTCTGCGAGGACTGCGGCGACTTCATCGGCTGGCGGCGGCTCGACCTCGACCCCTGCGCGGTCCGCTGCACCGACTGCGCGCGCTAGGCGGGGAGGGCGCCTCGCTGCGGCACGGCCCCGCGCCTACTGGAATCCGCCGCCAATTCCGATATGTGAGGCCGAACCCCGAAGGGACCCCCGCATGACCGAGCTCGCCTACATCCGCAACTTCTCCATCGTGGCGCATATCGACCACGGCAAGTCGACGCTCGCCGACCGGCTGATCCAGCTCACCGGGACGGTGGCCGAGCGCGACATGAAGGACCAGATCCTCGACGCGATGGACATCGAGCGCGAGCGCGGCATCACCATCAAGGCCAACACCGTCCGCATCGACTACCCCGCCAAGGACGGCCACACCTACGTTCTCAACCTGATCGACACGCCCGGCCACGTGGACTTCGCCTACGAGGTGAGCCGCTCGATGCAGGCGGTCGAGGGCTCGCTCCTCGTGGTGGACGCGACGCAGGGGGTCGAGGCGCAGACGCTCGCCAACGTCTATACCGCGATCGAGGCCGACCACGAAATCGTGCCGGTGCTCAACAAGATCGACCTGCCCGCCGCCGAGCCCGAGCGGATCATCGAGCAGATCGAGGACGTCATCGGCATCGAGGCCCACGACGCCTGCATGATCTCGGCCAAGACCGGCGTCGGCATCCCCGACGTTCTGGAGGCCATCGTCCAGCGCCTGCCGCCGCCGCAGGGCGGGGCGGCCGACGCGCCGCTCAAGGCGATGCTGGTCGACTCCAAGTACGACCCCTACCTCGGCGTGGTCGTCATCGTCCGGATCATCGACGGCACCCTCAAGAAGGGCCAGCGCATCCGCATGATGAAGACCGGCGGCACCTACGAGGTCGACCGCGTCGGCGTCTACCGCCCCGCCATGCAGGACGTGGAGGAGCTGGGCCCCGGCGAGATCGGCTTTCTCACCGCCTCGATCAAGCAGGTCCGCGACACCCGCGTGGGCGACACGATCACCACCGAGAAGAAGGGCACGGACAAGCCGCTCCCCGGCTTCAAGCCCTCGATCCCGGTCGTCTTCTGCGGCCTCTTCCCGGTCGACAGCTCCGAGTTCGAGGACCTGCGCGACGCCATCGAGAAGCTCGCCCTGAACGACGCCTCCTTCACCTACGAGATGGAGACCTCCGCCGCGCTGGGCTTCGGTTTCCGCTGCGGCTTCCTGGGTTTGCTGCACCTCGAGGTGATCCGCGACCGGATCGAGCGCGAGTACAACATCGAGCTCATCACCACGGCCCCCTCCGTCGTCTATCACCTCTACATGAAGGACGGCGAGATGAAGGAGCTGCACAACCCCGCCGACATGCCCGACCCGACCTACGTCGGCCACGTGGAGGAGCCGCGGATCAAGGCGACGATCCTTGTGCCCGACGAGTTCCTCGGCGCGGTGCTCAAGCTCTGCGAGGACCGCCGCGGCATCCAGATCGAGCTGACCTACGCCGGCAACCGGCCCATGGTGGTCTACGATCTTCCCCTCAACGAAGTTGTCTTCGACTTCTACGATAGGCTGAAATCGGTAACGAAGGGTTACGCGAGCTTCGACTATCAGATGATCGGCTACCGCGAGGACAACCTCGTGAAGATGCAGGTCCTGGTAAACGACGAGCCGGTGGACGCGCTCTCGATGATGGTCCACCGCGACCGCGCCGAACAGCGCGGCCGGGCCATGTGCGAGAAGCTCAAGGACCTGATCCCGCGCCACATGTTCAAGATCCCGATCCAGGCGGCCATCGGCGGCAAGGTCATCGCCCGCGAGACCCTCTCGGCCCTGCGCAAGGACGTCACCGCCAAGTGCTACGGCGGCGACGCCAGCCGGAAGCGCAAGCTTCTCGACAAGCAGAAGGCGGGCAAGAAGAAGATGCGCCAGTTCGGGAAGGTGGAGATTCCGCAGGAAGCGTTCATTTCCGCGCTTAAGATGGACGGCTAAGCCGTCCGTCTTAAGGCGCGCGTGGGCGAAAGCGATTTGCCGAAGTGTCCTAGGTCTTGTCTGCCACTGGCGAGATACTGTTTTTGGCTTGTATCGGTATTCTGGTGAAGGCTTTCGATATGAAGAGCAGATCGGTACTTCTTCCTTCCAGCGTCCAGTTTTTGGATCTTTGCCAATTCTCCAAAAACTTCGCGGAATTTCCAATATCTGAGCGCCTCCAAGTGAATACAGGACATCTAAGGATGTTCACGCCGACTAGCATGATTGCGTTAGCAAAGACCTGCAATAAGCGTGTGCGGCACGGTGGTTCGAGGGAGAAAATAAGCTACGTTGGCCTTCAAAACCACACGTACGCGAATAATCTTGGTTTCTCAGAAGCCCTTCAGCTTGTAGATAATCCTTACCCCCAAGGAGCGTATGGGGGGCAGAACTATCTCCCGATTTATAAGATCTTGAGGGCCGATCTTGAGAAAAAGATTTCTGTTGGCGAGAACATTGGCGACGCGCTGGACGAAGAGTGCGCCGAGATGGCAAGAATTGTCTCTCAAGAGAAGTCGGATGAACTGCTTCGCGCCCTGAGAATCTCTTTTAGAGAAATTCTTCGGAATGTATTTGAACATTCCGGCGCTCCTGCCGCGGGTCTTTGTGCGCAATATTGGCCGACTCGTGACGTGGTTGAAATATGTATTTCGGATCGGGGGATGGGAGTGTCGAAATCACTTTCGGAAGACCGCCTTCACTCCGGCCTATCTGATCGGGATGCGGTCCAAATAGCTCTGATGCCTGGCGTTTCGTCCAAAGCGCGGGCGCAGAAAAAGAGACCTGTTGCCCAACGGTCAGAGTGGGACAATTCTGGATACGGCCTATTTTTTGCCCATAGGCTGTTTGGCCAGTTCGGCTGGTTCGGCATCGCATCCGGCTCCGCAGCCGCCTTGATCAAAAATGGAAAGCCGGCCCAAATCGGAAAGGCGGATATTGAAGGCACCATCGTTTCGATGCGACTTAATCTCGGGCGCATCGAGGACATAGAAGAAGAAATTACGAGAATCCGTGATTTGGCTCACAGAGTAAAGACGCGGCTTGGCGTGCGTGGACTGAAGATTTCTAGCGTTGAGGCTTTCCTCAGCGGCGAGACATTCTAACGAGAGATGATTAATAGTGGCCGGGCGATTTGTTCGAGCCAATATTACGACGGACGCGGGGGAGGGCCGCCACGTCCACCCCAAGCGTTGCCCCACAGGAGGCCCCATGGACCGGATCGCCCTCGTCTTCACCCTCGCCGCCGGGGCCGTGCTGGCCCTGGGGCTGGCCATGGTCGCCGTGGCGCTGGGCTGGCAGAGCCCCTGGGTCATCCTGCTCTGCCTCGTGCTCGGGTTCCTGCTGAGCGGGCCGGTGGTCTACCCGGCCGCGCTGCGGATCCGGCGGCATCTGCTCACGCAGAAGGAGTCGCATTTCGGCCCGCAGGAGCGGCAGGAGCCTCCGCGCGACGAGGGCTGACACCGGCTGCCGGCGCGGAACCCGGTCTCCGGCACCGCGTTTCCTCCGCAAAAGGAGGCACTGTCATGGACCGTCTCTCGATCATTCTCACCTTCTTCACCGGCGCCGTGCTGACCGGCGGGCTCGCGATCCTCGCGCTCTCGCTGGGGTGGTACAGCTGGTGGGCGCTGGGCGGCGCGGCCGCCATCGGCTTCCTGCTGAGCTGGCCCGCGGCCTACCCGATCTCCCGCCGGATCAAGCGGCAGGACCCGTTCTGGGACGAGACCCGGGTCGACGAGGTCGACGGCGTCCTCCCCGACCCGACCCACCGCGAGGTGTGAGCGGGGCCGGCTGGGGGAGCTGCCAAGGCAAAGGTTAACGCCCCGGCCGTTTTCGGGGTTGTGAAGCGATATCAAGCAGATGGCAGGGTGTCCAAATTTGGACACCGCCCGCTCAGGCGCCCAGGAAGGCCCGCACCGTGCCCTCGAAGGCCTCCGGCTTCTCCGCGTGGAGAAAGTGCCCGGCCCCCGGAATCTTGGCGAAGCGGGCATGCGGGAAGAGAGCCTTGATCGCCTCCCGGTGCTCGGGCCGGACGTAGTCGGACTCGCCCCCCGTCAGGAAGAGCGTGGGCCCCTCGTAGGTCGCCTCGATCTCCGGCCAGCCGAAGATGCCGGTCATCTCCGCCCGGAGCGTGTCGAGGTTGATCGTCCAACGCTTCTCCTTGAGGTCGAGCGACTGGACGAGGAAGTCCTTCAGGTGCTCCTCCACCTCCAGCGCGTCCCGCGCGGCGGTGCGCGAGGGCTGGTCGGGGTCCAGCCGGGCCATCGCCTCGAGCTGGGGATGAGTCTCGCCGCCGTAATCGACGGGCGCGATGTCGGCCACGATGAGCTGCTCGACCCGCTCCGGCCGCGTCAGAGCCAGCATCATCGCCGCCTTGCCGCCCATGGAGTGCCCCAGCACCGCGCCGCCCGCGAGCGGCGCGAGATCCTCGGCCATCTCCTCGTAGCCATGCGTCTCCGCCCAGGGCGAGCCGCCGTGGTTGCGCATGTCGGGGACGGTGACCTCGAAGGTATCCGAAAGGCTCTTGGCCAGCGTCCGGAAGTTCCGCGCCTGGCCGAAGAGCCCGTGGGCGAGGAGCAGCTTCCTCGGCTGCCCCTCGCCGTAGACGTCCGTGCGGAGTTTCACGGGGCGGTGTAGATCGGGAAGCGGCCGCAGAGCGCCTCGACCTCTGCGCGCACCTTCTCCTCGACCGCCGCGTTGCCCTCGGCGCCATTGGCCGCGAGGCCGTCCACGACCTCCACAATCCAGTCGGCGATCTGGCGGAACTCCGGCTCGCCGAAGCCGCGCGTGGTGGCGGCGGGGGAGCCCAGGCGGATGCCCGAGGTCACGGTCGGCTTCTCCGGGTCGAAGGGGATGCCGTTCTTGTTGCAGGTGATATGCGCCCGGCCGAGCGCCTTCTCGGTGTCGGCGCCGGTCACGCTCTTGGGGCGCAGGTCCACGAGCATGACGTGGCTGTCCGTCCCGCCGGTCACGATGTCGAGCCCGCCCTTCATGAGCTGGTCCGCGAGGGCCTGCGCGTTCCTGACCACCTGCTCCTGGTAGGTGCGGAAGCCGGGCTGCAGCGCCTCGCCGAAGGCCACGGCCTTGGCGGCGATGACGTGCATCAGCGGGCCACCCTGGATGCCGGGGAAGATGGCCGAGTTGACCTTCTTCGAAATCGCCTCGTCGTTCGTGAGGATCATCCCGCCGCGCGGACCGCGCAGGGTCTTGTGGGTGGTCGTGGTGGCGACATGGGCATGCGGGAAGGGCGAGGGATAGAGCCCCGCCGCCACGAGCCCGGCGAAGTGCGCCATGTCGACCAGCAGGTAGGCGCCCACGCTGTCGGCGATCTCGCGGAACTTGGCGAAGTCGAGGATGCGCGGGATGGCCGAGCCGCCGGCGATGATCATCTTCGGCTTGTGCTCTTCCGCGAGCGCCGCAATCTGGTCGTAGTCGGGCAGGTTGTCCTGGCGCCGGACGCCGTACTGCACCGCGTTGAACCACTTGCCGGACTGGTTGGGCTTGGCGCCGTGGGTGAGGTGGCCGCCCGCGTCGAGGCTCATGCCGAGGATCGTGTCGCCGGGCTGAAGGAGGGCGGTGAAGACGCCCTGGTTGGCCTGGCTGCCGGAGTTCGGCTGGACGTTCGCGAACTGGCATTCGAAGAGCTCGCAGGCGCGTTCGATCGCGAGGTTCTCGGCGATGTCCACGTACTGGCAGCCGCCGTAGTAGCGGCGGCCGGGGTAGCCCTCGGCGTACTTGTTGGTCATCACCGAGCCCTGGGCCTCGAGCACGGCCTGGCTCACGATGTTCTCGGAGGCGATGAGCTCGATCTCGTTCTGCTGGCGGCCCAGCTCCTTCTGGATGGCGCCCCAGATCTCGGGATCGCGGCTGGACAGCGGCTCGTCGAAGAAGCGGGGGTCACGGGTCGGCGCGTTCATGGGCAGCTCCCTCTGGATGGGTTGGCCCGCTTCTAACGAAGCGCGTGCCGCGGCGACAGGGGGAATACGACGCACCCGAAGGCCGCGGCGTCATCGATCGGCGGCTTGCCTTTCCGATAGGCGCCGGGGCAGGGTGCGCCGGAAACGCCGCTCGGGACCGCCGCCGATGACCTCGCCCCGCCTCGCCTTCGTCGCGAGCTCCGCCCCGATCGCCCAGGAGGCCCGGGATGCGCTGGCCGAGCGCTACGGCGACGCGGGCGTGGAGGAGGCCGACGTCATCGTGGCCCTCGGCGGCGACGGCTTCATGCTGCAGACGCTGCACGACACCCAGCACATCGCCGCGCCGGTCTACGGAATGAACCGGGGCACGGTCGGCTTCATGATGAACGAGTTTCGTCCCGAGGGCCTGCTCGAGCGGCTGGAGGGGGCCGAGGAGGCGCTCATCAACCCACTGTCGATGACCGCCGTGACGGTGGAAGGCGAGACCCACGAGGCGCTGGCGATCAACGAGGTCTCGCTGCTGCGGGCCGGGCCGCAGGCGGCGAAGCTCAAGATCACGGTGGACGGGCGGCTGCGCATGGCGGAGCTGGTCTGCGACGGCGCGCTAGTCGCGACCCCGGCCGGGTCCACGGCCTACAACTACTCCGCGCACGGGCCGATCCTGCCCATAGGGGCCGAAGTGCTGGCGATCACCGCGGTGGCCGCCTTCCGTCCGCGCCGGTGGCGGGGGGCGCTGATCCCGAAGACCTCGAACGTGCGGTTCGACGTTCTGGAGCCGGAGAAGCGCCCGGTGATGGCGGACGCCGATTCCGGGTCCGTGCGGAAGGTGGCGCACGTGGAGATCCGCAGCGCGCCGGATATCACGCACCGGCTGCTCTTCGACCCGGGCCACGGGCTCGAGGAACGGCTGATCCGCGAGCAGTTCGTCTGAGCCGGTCGGCGCGGGCGCCCTAGGCGCTGACCCGCGTCCCGCCGTAGCCGAGCGGGCGGATCGCGTCCCGGATTTCATCGAGGATCGCCGGATCGTCGATCGTGGCGGGGGTCCGGACCTCGTCTCCGTCGGCGACCTTGGCCATCGTGGCCCGCAGGATCTTTCCGGATCGCGTCTTGGGGAGTCGGTCCACGACGGCCGCCAGCTTGAAGGCCGCGACCGGGCCGATCTGGTCGCGGACGCGGGCGACGCATTCGCGGACGATCTCCTCGTGCGGCCTGTCGCAACCCGCGTTGAGGCAGAGAAAGCCCATGGGCAGCTGGCCCTTGAGATCGTCCTTCACGCCGATCACCGCGCATTCGGCCACGTCGGGATGACCGGCGAGGACCTCTTCCATTCCCCCTGTCGAGAGCCTGTGGCCCGCAACGTTGATGACGTCGTCCGTGCGCGCCATGATCCAGAGGTAACCGTCCTCGTCCTTCATGCCCGCGTCGCCGGTCTCGTAGTAGCCCGGGAAATGGTCGAGGTAGGACTTCCGGAACCGCTCGGGCGCGTTCCAGAGGGTCGGCAGGGTGCCCGGGGGCAGCGGGAGCTTCACGGCAATCGCGCCCAGCTCTCCGTCCGGCACCTCGTGTCCGTCCTCGCCCAGGATCCGGATGTCGTAGCCCGGCATGGCGACGGTCGGAGAGCCGATCTTGACCGGCAGGGGCTCGATGCCGACGGGATTGCCCGCGATGGTGTAGCCGGTCTCGGTCTGCCACCAGTGGTCGTAGACGGGTTTGCCCGTGGTCTTCTGCAGCCACTCGATGGTGTCGGGATCGGCCCGCTCGCCGGCAAGGTAGATCGCCCGGAGGCCCGAGAGATCGTAGTCCTTGACCATCTCGCCGGCGGGGTCCTGCCGCTTCACCGCACGGAAGGCCGTTGGCGCGGTGAAGAAGCTGCGCACGCCGTGCTCCTCGATCACCCGCCAGAAGGTCCCCGCGTCCGGCGTGCCCACCGGCTTGCCCTCGAAGACGACGGTGGTGTTGCCGTGGATCAGCGGCGCGTAGCAGATGTAGCTGTGACCCACGACCCAGCCCACGTCGGAGGCGGCCCAGAAGACCTCTCCCGGCTCGACGTTGTAGATGTTCTTCATCGTCCAGTTCAGGGCGACCAGATGCCCGGCGGTGGGCCGGACCACGCCTTTCGGCGCGCCGGTCGTGCCGGAGGTGTAGAGGATGTAGGCGGGGTGGTCGCCCTCGACCGGGACGCATTCGGCGGGCTCGACCCCGAACTGGAAGCCATGCCAGTTGACGTCCCGGCCCGGGGTCAGCTCGGCCACCTCCTGCTCTCGCTGGAAGATCACGCAGAAGTCGGGCTTGTGGCTGGCCTGATCCAGCGCGCCGTCCAGCAGCGGCTTGTAGTGCACGATGCGGCCCGGCTCGATCCCGCAGGAGGCGGCGATGATCGCCTTGGGCTTGGCGTCGTCGATGCGCACGGCGAGCTCGTGGCTCGCGAAGCCGCCGAAGACGACCGAGTGGATCGCGCCGAGACGGGCGCAGGCGAGCATCGCTTCCAGCGCCTCGGGGATCATCGGCATGTAGATCACGACGCGGTCGCCCTTCTGCACGCCCTTCGCGCGCAGGGCCCCCGCCAGCGTGGCGACGCGATTGCGCAGTTCGAAGAAGGTGATCCACCGCTTGGTGTGGGTGACGGGGCTGTCCCAGATGATCGCCGTCTGCTCGCCGCGCCCGGCCTCGACGTGGCGGTCGACGGCGTTCCAGCAGGTGTTCACCTTGCCGTCGGCGAACCAGTCGTAGAGGTGATCGCCGCGGTCGAAGAGCGCTTTCGACGGCGCCTCGTCCCAGTCGATGGCCTCGGCCTGCTCCAGCCAGAACCGCTCCGGATCGGCCTGCCAGGCAGCATAGACGTCGCTGTAACCCATGATCTCCTCCCTCGCTCCCGGGGCGAAGTCTTACGCAGCGGTCCCCCTGCGGCAAGACGGTGCGACATGATGGCGGTAGCGGCGGTCGGAATGCGACGCCCTTGGCGAAAACGGCGGCGACGGTCGGGCGCGACTCGGAGAGGCTCTGGGCAGGTGGGGCATCCCGCCCCGCCCCCAGGGAGAGCGATCGTCATGGCCGACAGCAAGAAGAAGCCCGCCAAGAAATCCAAGTCCGGGTCGGGCAAGGAGTCCTGACCCTGCGCGCCGCCCGGTCCTTGCCGGGCGGCGTCAGCTGTAGTGGTCGACGGGAGTGCCCGCCACGGCGCCCATGTTGAGCAGCCCGCGCGCGGTGATCGAGGGGGTCACGATATGGGCGCGGTTGCCCATGCCCATGAGGATCGGGCCGACTTCCAGCCCGCCGCCCTTCATCTTGAGGATGTTGCGAATCCCCGAGGCCGCGTCGGAATTGGCGAAGATCAGCACGTTGGCCGCGCCCTTCATCCGGTTCTCGGGGAAGATGCGCGCCCTCAGCTCGGGGTCGAGCGCGGCGTCCACGTTCATCTCGCCCTCGTAGCAGAAGTCCGTCCGGCGCGCGTCGAGCACGTCGCGGGCGGCCCGCATCCGCCGCCCGGTCTCGTTGTCGAGATTGCCGAAGGAGGAATGCGAGCAGAGCGCCACGTTGGGCTCGAGTCCGAAGCGGCGGACGTGCCGCGCCGCACCGATGGCAGAGTCGGCGATTTGCTCGGGCGAGGGCTCGGGATGGACCTGCGTGTCCGCGATGAAGAGGGGGCCGTCCTCCAGGATCATCATGGAAAGCGCGCCCACCGGTTTCAGCGTGTCGGAGCCGAGGACCTGCGTGACGTAGTTCAGGTGCCAGAGGTATTGCCCGAAGGTGCCGCAGATCAGGCTGTCGGCCTCGCCCCGGTGGACCATGACCGCGCCGATGGCGGTGGTGTTGGTGCGCATGATCGCGCGGGCGATGTCGGGGGTGACGCCGCGCCGGGCCATGAGCTCGTGGTAGGTGCCCCAGTAGTCGCGGTAACGCGGGTCGTTCTCGGGGTTCACGATCTCGAAGTCCCGGCCCGCCCGGATCGTCAGGCCGAAGCGCTCGGCCCGGCTCTCGATCACTTCGGGCCGGCCGATGAGGATCGGCTGTTCCGGCGTCTCCTCCAGGATCGCCTGCGCGGCGCGCAGCACGCGCTCGTCCTCCCCCTCGGCGAAGACGATGCGGCGGGCCGCAGTGGCGGCGGCGTCGAAGACCGGGCGCATGAGCAGCGCGGACTTGAAGACCGAGCCGTCGAGCTGGCGCTTGTAGGCCTCGAGGTCGGCGATCGGCCGGGTGGCGACTCCGGACTCCATGGCGGCCTTGGCGACGGAGGAGGCGACGATTCCCATGAGCCGCGGGTCGAAGGGCTTGGGGATCAGGTAGTCCGGCCCGAAGGTCAGCTGCTCTCCGCGATAGGCGGCGGCGGCCTCCGCCGAAGTGGTAGAGCGGGCGAGCGCGGCGATCCCCTCGATGCAGCCGATCTTCATCTCGTCGTTGATTTCCGTCGCACCCACGTCCAGCGCGCCGCGGAAGATGAAGGGGAAGCAGAGGACGTTGTTGACCTGGTTCGGGAAGTCGCTGCGCCCGGTGGCGATGATGGCGTCCGGCGCGACCTCGCGCGCCAGATCGGGCAGGATCTCGGGCGTCGGGTTGGCCAGCGCGAAGATGATCGGCTGATCGGCCATCCGCGAGACCATCTCGGGCGTCAGCACGTCCGGGCCGGACAGGCCGAGAAAGAGGTCCGCGCCCTCGATCACCTCGTCGAGCGTGGCGGGCGTCTTGCCCTGGGCATAGGCGGCCTTCTGCGGGCTCATGTCCGCCTCGCGCCCTTCGTAGACGAGGCCCTCGATATCGCAGAGCCAGACGTTCTCGCGCTTCAGCCCCAGCTTCTGCAGCATGTCGAGGCAGGCGATGCCGGCCGCGCCGCCCCCGGTGGAGACGACCTTGATGTCCTCGAACTTCTTGCCGGCCACGCGCAGGGCGTTGGTGGCGGCGGCGCCGACGACGATGGCAGTCCCGTGCTGGTCGTCGTGAAAGACCGGGATGTTCATCCGCTCGCGGCAGATCCGCTCGACCACGAAGCAGTCGGGCGCCTTGATGTCCTCGAGGTTCACCGCGCCGAAGGAGGGCTCCAGCGCGCAGATGATCTCGGCCAGCTTCTCGGGGTCGGACTCGTCGATCTCGATGTCGAAGCAGTCGATGGAGGCGAATTTCTTGAAGAGGACCGCCTTGCCTTCCATCACCGGCTTGGAGGCCAGCGCGCCGATGTTGCCCAGGCCCAGCACCGCCGAGCCGTTGGAGATGACCGCGACAAGGTTGCCGCGCGCCGTGTAGTCGCGCGCGGTCTGCGGGTCGGCCTTGATCTCGATGGAGGCCTCGGCCACCCCGGGCGAATAGGCCCGGGCGAGGTCGCGCCCGTTCGCCAGCGGCTTGGTCGCACGGATCTCCAGCTTCCCCGGCTTGGGATACTGGTGGTAGTCGAGCGCGGCCTGCCGCAGGGCGTCCTTGGGCGAGTCTGTCATCTGTCCCTCCGAGAATGGTTTAACGTTAAACCATTGGCGGAGGGCTTACTCCCGCCGGGGCGGCTTGGCAAATGAAGCTTGCGCTATTGGCCGCGCCCGGTCTCCGCCTGCAGGGCGTCGATCCGGCGCGAGGCCTCGGCCTTGCTCAGGCTGTCGTCGAAGGTCTCTCCCGCCTCTTCGCAAAGCGTTTTGAGGTAGGAGGCCTGCGCCCCTGTCATCGCCTCGTCGCCGGTGGTCCAGCTCTCGACGGGCTTGTCGGCATTGCCGGGGGTCTCAACTTTCGGTCGGTCGGTCATGGAACTTGTTCCCCTAATGTTCTCATGAAAAACGCCGCGGAGGGTCGGGGGTTCCCTCCGCGGCGCGGCATCACTCCTTAACCTGCTCCTCGAGCGCGGCGATGCGCTTCTGCGCCTGGAGCTTGGTCAGGTTGCCGTCCATCGGCTCGCCGGTCTTGTCGGCGAGCTCGCGCAGGCGGGCGGCCTGTTCCGGCGTCATGTCGTCGTTCGGCCCGAATTCGTCTCGCTGGATCGCGTCGAAGATGCCGCGGACCGGCTGGATGTTGGTGCTCATGACTGCTCCTTCCGCTCTTTCAGGGCGTCGATGCGGGCGTTGGCCTGGCGCTCGGTGAGGCTGGTGTCGAACTCCTCGCCCAGCTCCTCGCAGAGCGCGCGCAGCTCGCGCGCCTGATCCTCTGTCATGGGCGCGTCGGGGCCCTCTTCGGTTTCGGCTTCGGGTTCGTCGAGAACGGGTTTCGCGGTGGGGGGTATCATCCTTGGGACCTCCTTGAGGTATCGCCCGGTCAACCCGATGACGCCGCGCGGGGTTCCCCGTGGGCCCTTGCCATCCCCGGGCCCGCGATTCACGATTGGGTCACTGCCCGAGGAGATGCCCATGTCGCTGATCGACGACGCCCGCGCGGTGCGGGAGAACGCCCACGTGCCCTATTCCGGCTTCAAGGTCGGCGCCGCGATCCGGGGGGCGGGCGGCGGTGTCTACGTCGGCTGCAACGTCGAGAACGTGGCCTACCCGGAAGGCACATGCGCCGAGGCCGGGGCCATCGCCGCGATGGTCGCCGCCGGTGAGAAGGAGATCGCCGAGATCGCGGTGATCGCCGACAGCCCGGTGCCGGTCTCTCCCTGCGGCGGCTGCCGCCAGAAGCTGGCGGAGTTCGGCGCGGAGGACGTGAAGGTCACGCTCGCCAATACCGATGGGACCGTGCAGGAGACCACCATCGGTGCCCTGCTTCCGGGTGTCTTCGACGCGGCGCAGATGAGCCGGACGTGACCGACGCCCGTTCCGTCATCCATGCCGTCCGCGAGGGCGAGGCGCCGTCGCGCGACGATCTCGCCTGGTTCGCGCGGGGGCTCGCCTCGGGAGAAGTGAGCGACGCCCAGGCCGGGGCCTTCGCCATGGCGGTCTACCTCAACGGGCTCGCCGATCCGGCGCGCGTCGCCCTGACGCTGGCGATGCGCGATTCGGGCGACGTGCTGGACTGGGACCTGCCCGGGCCGGTGCTCGACAAGCATTCGACCGGCGGGGTGGGGGACTGCGTGAGCCTCGTCCTCGCCCCGGCGCTGGCGGCCTGCGGGGTCTACGTGCCCATGATCTCGGGCCGGGGGCTCGGCCACACGGGCGGCACGCTCGACAAGATGGAGTCCATCCCCGGCGTCCGCGTCCAGATCGAGGAGGCGGAGCTCTCCCGCGTGGTCCGCGCCACCGGCTGCGCCATCGTCGGCGCCACGGGCCGCATCGCGCCCGCCGACCGTCGCCTCTACGCCGTGCGCGACGTGAGCGCGACGGTGGAATCGATCGACCTCATCACGGCCTCGATCCTCAGCAAGAAGCTCGCCGCGGGGCTGGAGGGCCTAGTCCTCGACGTGAAGACAGGCTCCGGCGCCTTCATGAAGACGGAAGAGGATGCGACGGCTCTTGCCCGCAGCCTCGTGGACACCGCCAACGGCGCGGGCTGTCCGACCGCCGCGCTCGTCACGGACATGGACCAGCCGCTCGCGCCCTCGCTCGGCAACGCGCTGGAGGTCGCCGTCTCGATGGAGGTGCTCTCCGGCAACCGGCTCGCCGCGCCGCGCCTTCACGACCTGACCGTCGCGCTGGGCGGTCGCCTGCTGGCGCTCGCGGGACAGGCCGAGGGCGAGGCGGAGGAGCAGATCGCCGAGGCGATTTCCTCGGGACGCGCCATGAGCCATTTCGCCCGCATGGTCGCCGAACTCGGCGGACCGCCCGACATGGAGGTCGACTGGCGCACGCACCTGCCCGCGGCGCCCGTGGTCGGCGAGGTTCCCGCCCCGGAGGCCGGCCACGTCGCCGCCATCGACGGCGAGGCGCTGGGTCTCGCAGTCGTGGGCCTCGGCGGCGGTCGGCAGGTCGAGAGCGACCGCGTCGACCCCTCGGTCGGCCTCTCCGACGTCCTGCCGCTGGGCACCGAGGTCGCCCGCGGCGACCCGCTCTGCACGCTCCATGCCCGGACCGAGGAGGAGGCCGAGCGCGCCGCGCATCGCATCCTCTCGGCCATCACCTTGGGCGCATCCCCCGAGACCGCGCCCCTCCTCAGAGGACGGATCGACCCATGAGCCGCGCCTTTCTCATCGTCATCGACAGCGTGGGCATCGGCGGCGCGCCGGATGCCGGCGACTACTTCAACGGCAAGACGCCCGACAGCGGCGCGAACACCGTGGGCCACATCGCCGAGGCCGTGGGCCTTTCGGTGCCGGTGATGGAGCGGCTGGGCCTCGGTGCCGCCCTGCGCCTCGCCTCCGGCGTCGACGACTGCGGCTTCGACGCGAATCCGCGGGGCGCCTGGGGCGCGGCCACGGAGACCAGCCGCGGCAAGGACACGCCCTCGGGCCACTGGGAGCTCGCCGGAGTGCCGGTGCCGTGGGAGTGGCACACCTTTCCCGACACGCATCCCTGTTTCCCGGATGACCTGGTTGCCGAGGTCTGCCGCCTCGCGGGCACCGACGACATCCTCGGCAACCGCCACGCCCCCGGCACCGCGATCATCGAGGAGGAGGGCGAGCGCCATA
Organism: Histidinibacterium aquaticum; assembly: GCF_008710275.1. Lineage (GTDB taxonomy): Bacteria > Pseudomonadota > Alphaproteobacteria > Rhodobacterales > Rhodobacteraceae > Oceanicola > Oceanicola aquaticus. The sequence goes on along the minus strand of NZ_VYQE01000003.1, from coordinate 629,459 downwards.
TCGAGACCGGCTGGCCGATCTGCTACACCTCCGCCGACAGCGTCTTCCAGATCGCCGCGCACGAGGAGCACTTCGGTCTCGAGCGGCTGCTGAAGCTCTGCAAGGACCTGGCGCCGACGCTGCACGGCATGAACGTGGGGCGGGTCATCGCGCGGCCCTTCGTGGGCGAGCCCGGAGACTTCCGCCGTACCCAGAACCGCAAGGACTTCGCCCTCGCGCCGCCGGAACCCACGCTCTGTGACTGGGTGCAGGGCGCAGGGCAGCCGGTGCATGCGGTCGGCAAGATCGGCGACATCTTCTCGATGCGCGGCATCGACGAGGTCCGCAAGGGCGACGACCGGACGCTCATGGGCCACCTGCACGACCTTTCGGGCGAGGCCGCCGACGGTGCGCTGGTCTTCGCCAACTTCGTCGAGTTCGACAGCCTCTACGGCCACCGCCGCGACCCCGAGGGCTACAAGGGCCACCTGGAGTGGTTCGACGCCGAGCTGGGCCGGCTGATCGAGGGGCTGCGGGAGGACGACCTGCTCATCGTCACGGCGGATCACGGCAACGACCCGACCTGGGTCGGCACCGACCACACGCGCGAGCGGGTGCCGGTGCTGTGCCACGGGATCGGCCGGCGCGAGCTGGGGCTGCTCGCCTTCTCCGACGTCGCCGCTTCGGTCGCCGCGCATCTGAACGTCCCGTCGCAGGGGCCGGGGACCTCCTTCCTCTGAGCGGTGATCGGCGCTAGACGGTCCCCGCCCACGATAGACACGAAGGACCCTCCGATGACCTGGCGCGACTTTCCCAAGGTAGAGCTGCACCTGCACCACGAGGGCGCCGCACCGCCCGCCTTCATCCGCGGCCTCGCGCAGGAGAAGGGCACCGACCTTTCCGCGGTCTTCACCGAGGACGGAGGCTACGCCTACCGCGGCTTCGAGCATTTCCTTCAGGTCTACGAGGCCGCCTGCACCGTCCTGAAGACGCCGGAGGACTACCACCGCCTGACCCTCGCCGTGCTGGAGGAGAGCGCCTCGCACGGGGTGGTCTATTCCGAGACCTTCCTCTCCCCCGATTTCTGCGGCGGAGGGGACGTGGGCGCCTGGCGCGACTATCTCGCGGCGATCGAGAGCGCGGCGGAGGAGGGCGAGCGCAAGTTCGGCATCACCCTGCGCGGCATCGTGACCTGCATCCGGCATTTCGGCCCGGAGAAGTCGCGCGCCCCGGCGATCTGCGCCGCCGAGACGCAGGGCACGTTCCTGCGCGGCTTCGGCATGGCCGGCGCCGAACAGGTGGGTCGGCCCAAGGACTACCGCTGGGCGTTCGACTGCGCGCGGGAGGCCGGCCTGCACCTGACCTGCCACGCGGGCGAATGGGGCGGGCCCGACATGGTTGCCGATACTCTGACCGATCTCGGAGTCGAGCGGATCGGTCACGGCGTCAACGCGATCCGCGATCTCGCCCTCGTCGACCGGCTTGCCGAGGACGGCGTGGTGCTGGAGGTCTGCCCCGGCTCCAACGTGGTGCTCAAGGCCACCGGGGACTGGCCGAAGCACCCCATCGCGCGGCTGCGCGAGCGCGGCGTGAAGGTGACCGTCTCCACCGACGACCCGCCGTTCTTCCACACCACGATGACCCGCGAGTTCGAGGGGCTGGAGCGCGCCTTCGGATGGGGCGAAGAGGACTTCGCCGAACTCACCCATGTGGCCCTTGACGCCGCCTTCTGCGACGCGGAGACGAAGGACCGTATCCGCGCCAAGCTGAAGGACCGCCCATGACCGAGCATCTGACCGTCGTCGACCACCCGCTGGTGCAGCACAAGCTCACGCTCATGCGCGAGAAGGACACATCGACCAACTCCTTCCGCCGGCTCCTGCGCGAGATCAGCCACCTGCTGGCCTACGAGATCACCCGCGAACTGCCGATGACCACGAAGCACATCGAGACGCCGCTCGAGCCGATGGACGCTCCGGCGATCGAGGGCAAGAAGATGGCGCTGGTCTCGATCCTGCGGGCGGGCAACGGCCTGCTGGACGGCGTGCTCGACCTGATACCGGCGGCCCGGGTGGGCTTCGTCGGCCTCTACCGCGACGAGGAGACGCTCCAGCCGGTGCAATACTACTGCAAGCTGCCCTCCGGCCTCGAGGATCGTCTCGTCATCGCCGTCGACCCGATGCTGGCGACCGGCAACTCGTCGGCGGCGGCCATCGACCTCATCAAGCAGGCCGGGGCGACGAACATCCGGTTCCTCTGCCTGCTTGCGGCGCCCGAAGGCGTGCAGCGGATGAAGGAGGCGCACCCCGACGTCCCGATCGTCACAGCAGCTGTGGACAATTATCTCGACGACCGTGGATATATTGTCCCCGGGCTAGGGGATGCGGGTGACCGAATGTTCGGTACGAAATAAGCCCCGGCGTCACTTTACAAGAAACAGTCTGTCCTGCATCCTCCGGGCAAACGCCTTGGGGGCTTCGATGCAGACATCCAGCGTGTTCCTGGCGCTCGCCGTTGCCGGTTTCGCGGGCTTGGCCGGGGCCAATTCGGCCTCGGCGCAGAGCCTCTCCGACGTGGGCGGGCCTCAACCCGCTCCGCCAGCGGGCTACGAGGGCGGGCAGTACATCGACAGCCGTGGCTGCGCCTTCGTGCGCGCGGGCATTGGCGGGGCGACCAACTGGATCCCCCGGGTGAACCGCGAACGGCAGCCGCTCTGCGGGTTCCAGCCCACGAACACGCCGGGCCCCCGGGCCCCCGCCGCACCCGAACCGCGCATCGTGACCGAGGCCGATGCACCGGCCCCGGCGGAGACGCCGGTCCGGCAGGTCGCCGAGACGCCCCCGGCCCCGACCGCCGCCCCGCGCGTGGTCGAGACCGCTGCACAGAGCGCCGCGCCGAGCCGGCCCTCGCCCCAGATCAACCGGGTGACGCCCGACGGTCAGCCGGTGTCAGTTCCGGCCGAGGCCCCCCGCCGCTTCGCCGGCCTGCCCGCGCCGGGCCCGGATGGAGCGATCCGGGTGTCGCGACAGACGATCTGCGCGCGGATCGAGACGACCGGAGAGAGCTTCCTGAACCGGACCACCGGTCAGCCCGTGGTCTGCGACACCGACCCCGCGCCGCAGGTGGTCCGGGCGCCCGCGCCGACCGTCGTGCAGGCGCCCGCGCCGCAGCCGACGGCCCCGGTGGCGCCCTCGGCTCCGGTCACCGCCGGGCAGGCCGGCAGCCCGGTTCCGCAGCCCGCCGCTCCGGCCGCGACATGTCCCGGCCTCAGTGCCGAGGCCATCTCCTACCTCGCGCGGATCGGCGCGCCTGTGGATTGCGCTCCCTGGTCCGGCGTCTCAGTTGCTGGCGACATCCCGGCCTCGAACCCGCCGGGCGAGGTGCGTGTTGCGACCCGGAATGTCTTCTTTACCGCCGCCCCCGAGGCGGGGCAGCCTGTCTCCGTCGCCAATCCGGTCGCGATCGCGCGGTCCATTCCCGCGCCGCCTCCCGGCTACCAGCGGGTCTGGGAGGACGGGCGGATCAATCCCTACCGCGGGTACGTCCGGCCGTTCTGAGCGGACCGCCCCAAAGGGTGACCCGCGTCAGCCGCCGCAGATGTTCTGAAGCGCCACCCAGTCGCTGTCGCGCATGACGAGCGGCACGTCGCGGCCCTCCATCGGGTCGGCCTCGATGAGAGGCAGGACGCTTTCCCCGGTCTCGTCCCGCGAATAGGCATAGGGCCGGACCGGCAACTCGGCCGCCTCGAAGAGCGGAAGAAGCACCTCGGCGTCGGGCGGAGGGGGCGGCGCGGCCAGGATCGTCTCCGCGTGTGTCGAGAGCGTCTCCGGCGGCAGGTCGCCGGTGGTGAAGAGCCGGAAGGTCGCCCGCAGCCCGGCCTCGCGCAGGATGGCTTCGAGCGGATCGCGGACCTGCACCTGCGCCGCGGTGGCCAGGACATGGCCAGCCGTGACGGTGGGATCCTCCACCTCCTCGACCAGCGGACGGCCCAGGGCGATGATCCCGCCGGGCAGGTAGAGCGAGCCGACCTGGCCGGAGGGCAGCACGATCAGCTGCCCGCCGGCTCCGGGCCCGAGCACCCGCGTCCGAAGCTCGGAAAGGGCCTGCTGTCCTGCGGGAGAACGGCAGGCGGGACCGGTCAGGCGCTGCAGGTGGCCGAGGACCGTCGCGCCGATCTCCGACCGTTTCGCGGCAGGCACGGCGGCCAACGTCTGCTCGATCAGTGCACCGGGGAGCCAGAATACCCCGAGCGCGAGGACCGCTGCGATGGAGAGCGCGACGCCGACGACGCGGAGCCGTCCCGGCCGGGGCCGAGAGCGCGCGACCACCCGTCGGACACGTTCGATGGCATCGATCATGTCCTCCTCGGCGATCTCGAGCGTCTCGAGCCCCTCGGTGTCCGGGGCGTAGAGCGCGGGGAAATCCTTGGGATTGAGCCGCTCGATGGCGGGCAGCGACCAGTGGGTCAGCGCGCGCCCGGAGCCGTCGGAGACGACGAGCGTGGCTTCCCCGAAGGAGACGATGACATCGCGCCGTTGGGCGTCCGGGTCGGGACGCCAGAGCCCGGTACTCTCCAACCGGGCATACTGTTTTAACGCGGTTACTCTGTCGGCCACTGCTCTGCCTGCCGTTTCGGCGGATCATACGTCAATCCGGACCGGCTGGACAGGGTGCGTCTGCAGGGCGGGGCGGGGCCGCCCCGCCGCCCGTCTTGGTTCGCGGGTCTCAGATCTCGCGGGCGAGCGCGTCGGCGAGATCCGTGCGCTCCCAGGAGAAGCCGCCGTCCTCTTCCGGCGCGCGGCCGAAGTGGCCGTAGGCCGCCGTGCGCTCGTAGATCGGCCGGTTGAGCTGCAGATGCTCGCGGATGCCGCGCGGGGTCAGGTCCATGACCTTCGGGATCGCCGCCTCGATCGCCGCGGCTTCGGCGTCGCCGGTGCCATGCGTGTCGACGTAGATCGAGAGCGGCTTGGCCACTCCGATGGCGTAGGAGAGCTGCAGCGTGCAGCGCTCGGCGAGGCCTGCGGCGACGACGTTCTTGGCAAGGTAGCGCGCGGCGTAGGCCGCCGAGCGGTCCACCTTGGTCGGGTCCTTGCCCGAGAAGGCGCCGCCGCCATGGGGCGCAGCGCCACCGTAGGTATCGACGATGATCTTGCGGCCCGTGAGACCCGCGTCCCCGTCGGGGCCGCCGATGACAAAGGTGCCGGTCGGGTTCACCCACCACTCGGTCTCGTCGGTCAGGAACTCGGGCGGGAGGATCTCGCGGATGTAGGGCTCGACGATGGCGCGGATGTCGTCCGAGCTCTGGCTCTCGTCCGTGTGCTGGGTCGAGAGAACGATGCTCTGCACCGCGACCGGCTTGCCGTTCTCGTAGCGCAGGGAGACCTGGCTCTTGGCGTCGGGGCCGAGGGTCGGCTCCTGGCCGGATTTCCGCACCTCCGCGAGGCGCTTGAGGATGGCGTGTGAGTAGAGGATCGGCGCCGGCATGAGCTCGGGCGTCTCGTTCGTGGCGTAGCCGAACATGATGCCCTGGTCGCCCGCGCCGTCCTTCTCGACGCCCTGCCAGATGTGGGCGGACTGCTCGTGCAGGACGTTCTGGACCTGGCAGGTCTGCCAGTGGAACTTGTCCTGCTCGTAACCGATGTCGCGGATGCAGTCGCGCGCGATGCGCTCGATGTCCTCGATCTTCTGCTTCAGCCGCCCGGCGTCGGCGAGTCCGACCTCGCCGCCGATCACCACCATGTCGGTCGTGGCAAAGGTCTCGCAGGCGACGCGGGCATTCGCCTCCTCGGCGAGGAAGGCGTCGAGCACGGCGTCGGAAATGCGGTCGCAGACCTTGTCAGGGTGGCCCTCGGAGACGGACTCCGAGGTGAAGATGTAGTTCTGTCGGGACATTTGGGAGCGCTCCGTTGGGTCTGACTGCCACGCCAGGAAGCCGTTGTGACAGCGATAATTCCCTTCGGCTACGGCGACTTCCGGGTGGCGTCAATCGCAATCGACGAACGTCGTGAAAGCGCCAGCGCGAGTGCGGCCAGCAGGGCACCAACGACCCACCAGTCCCCGGTCCGCGCGTAGAGCGTGGGCGGCAGGGCGGGCGGCAGGGCCACGTCCCGCGCGCCGGTCTCGCCGAGGGGAATGCTCTCCAACACGCGGCCCCGGGCGTCGATCATCGCGGAAACGCCGGTGTTGGCGGCGCGGACCATCGGAAGCCCCTGTTCGACTGCGCGAAGCCGGGCCTGGGCGAGATGCTGGTAGGGACCCGAGAAGCGTCCGAACCAGGCGTCATTGGTGATGAGCAGCATAAGCCGGGGCCGAGGCTCCACCGCGCCGACCTCCTCGGCGAATATGCCCTCGTAACAGATGAGGGGCAGCGCAGCGCCGATGCCGGGCAGCTGGATCGTGCGTCCGCCGGGGCCCGCCGAATAGCCGCCGCCCTCGTTGCTGGCGAGCCCGCGGATGCCGAAGCGGCCGAAGACCTCGCCGAAGGGGATGTACTCTCCAAAGGGCACCAGGTGGGACTTGTCGTAGAGTTCGGTGACCTCGGCGTTCGGGCCCAGCACAACGAGCGAATTGTAATAGCGCGGGCCCTCGATCCTCTGGATCCCTACCACCGCCGGGGCACCGCCCGCGGCCTCCGTCACGAGATCGAGCGCATCCTGAGCGTAGCCGAGCGACCAGGGAACCGAGGTCTCGGGCCAGACCACGAGGTCGGCGGGACCGTCGTCCGAGGTCAGCCTCAGGGCGCGCTCGAAGAAGAACTGCGCCCGACCGGGCTGCCATTTCTCATCCTGGGGGGCGTTGGGCTGGACGATCCTGACCATCGGGGCCTCGGGATCGGGCCCGGGCGCTGGCATCGTGGTCTGCCAGAGGGACGATCCGCCGAGCACCACCGCCGCCCCGGTGAGCCCGACGCCCGCGCGCCAGGGCCAGCGGTGGGGCAGGGCGGCCGGGATCGCGGCGAGGACAAGGGTGACGGCCGTGAGGCCGTGGGGCCCGACGAAGGCGGCGAGGTGACGCACCGGGGTGTCGATCCAGATGTGCCCGAGAAGCGCCCAGGGAAAGCCCGTGAGGATCACGGAGCGAAGGTATTCGGCGAGGGCCAGCGCGAGGGCGAAGGCGAGGGGCCCGCGACGGGCCGCCGGGCCTGCCGCGCCCCAGAATAGCGCCATGCCGCCGGCCATGAAGAGCAGGCCGAAAGGGGCCATCCAGCCATGCCGCCCGATGTCGACGAGGAATGGCTCGACGATCCAGTGCAGCGCGACGAGGAAGTACCCCGTGCCCAGCCACCAGCCGAAGCCCGCGGCGGCGCGGCCAGAGGGGGCCCGTGGCGCGATCCAGAGCGCGAAGGCAAGGGCGACCAGGGTCGCGGCCCAGAGGCCGAAGGGGGCCTGCCCCAGTGCGGCGACAGCCCCGAGGCCAAGCGCCGCGGCGCGCCTGCGCCACGGCGATCCTGTCCAGAGGCGGTCCCGCACGCCTTGGCCGCTCAGTGGTCCCGTGCCTCGGGGAGGCGGACACGGACCCGCTTGATCCGGCGCGGATCGGCGTCGATCACGTCGAATTCCACCCCTGTGGGGTGCAGCACGACCTCGCCCCGGGCGGGGACCCGTCCGGCGAGCATGAAGATGAGACCGCCGATCGTGTCGATCTCTTCCTCGTCGATCTCTTCGTGGTCGGTGAGGCTCAGGCCGATCTCGGACTCGAACTCGTCCAGCGGGGTCTTGGCGCGGACGAGGTAGACGCCCTCGCGTTCGCGCGTCCACTGACGGGCCTCGTCGATGTCGTGCTCGTCCTCGATGTCGCCGACGACCTGTTCGAGCAGGTCCTCGATCGTCACCAGCCCGTCGGTGCCGCCGTACTCGTCGATCACCAGGGCCATGTGGATCCGTTCGGCCTGCATCTTCTGCAGGAGAACGCCGAGCGGCATGGAGGGCGGGACATAGAGGAGCGGGCGCAGCATCGCCTTGAGGTCGATCTCCTGCCCGTTGCCGTTGAAGCCGTACTTCAACGCGAAGTCCTTGAGGTTCACGATGCCCACGGGCGTATCGATCGTCCCCTCGAAGACCGGAAGCCGTGTCTTGCCGCTCTTGCGGAAGGCGGCGACGAGTTCGTCCTTCGTGGCCTCGATCGAGACGGCATGGATGTCCGCCTGCGGGATCGACACGTCCTCGACCCTCATGCGGCGAAGGTTCGCCATGCCGAGGATCGGGCCGGCGGCCGCGCTCAGTCCATGTCCGTTGGAATAGGGCGCCAACGCGTCGTCACCGGGCGAAAGCGCTTCGAAAATGCGGGCGAAGAAGCCGCGCGTCTGCGCGTCGTCGGCTCCGCTGTCAGGGTCGGGCTGCGCGCTCTGCGCCGCACCAGGCGACCCTTCGGTCGTATCTCCCATTGTCTCCTACCATCATGCGGGCCCGGGCCAATCCCGAGACCTGCCTAAACATCGTCACCCATATGGGTCCGGCAACCCCAGTTTGCCAAGTATCTCTGATTCGAGCCCCTCCATCAGAGCGGCATCTTCGTCACGGACGTGATCGTAGCCCAAAAGATGCAAAATCCCATGAACGACAAGATGCGTCACATGCGTGGGCAGGTCCTTGCCCATCTCGCGGGCTTCCCGCTCGCAGGTCTCGAAGGCCATGGCGATGTCTCCGAGCTCGGGGTCGGTCAGGTCAGGCGCGTGCGGGGTCTCGCCCGGAATGGCTGCGCCCCGCTCTTCGCTCGGCCAGGAGAGGACGTTGGTCGGAGCGGCCCGGCCGCGGAACTGGCCGTTGAGATCGGCGATGCGGGCATCGTCGCAGGCCAGCAGCGCGACCTCCCAGGCCGAGGGCTCCAGGCCGAGGCGCTCCAGGGTCGCACTGGCGGCGCGCTCGGAGATCTCTTCCAGCGGGATGGCCGCCCAGCGGTCGTCCTCGGCGATGACGTCAACCGGCATGGCGTTCAGGAGGCATCCGCCTCGTAGGCCTCGATGATCGCGGCGACGAGCGGGTGCCGGACCACGTCCTTCGAGGTGAAGTAGTTGAAGCCGATCTTTTCGATGCCGGACAGCAGACGCTCCGCGTCGTGCAGGCCCGAGACCACGCCGCGCGGCAGGTCGACCTGGCTGCGGTCGCCGGTGACGACCATGCGAGAGCCCTCGCCCAGGCGGGTGAGGAACATTTTCATCTGCATGGTCGTGGCGTTCTGGGCCTCGTCGAGCACCACGAAGGCGCGGCTCAGAGTCCGGCCCCGCATGAAGGCGAGCGGCGCGATCTCGATGGCCTTCTCTTCCTTCAGCTTCGCGAGCTGCTTGCCGGGGAGAAAGTCGTTCAGCGCGTCGTAGAGCGGCTGCATGTAGGGGTCGACCTTCTCCTCCTGTGTGCCGGGCAGAAAGCCGAGCCGCTCGCCCGCTTCGACGGCGGGACGGCAGAGGATGATGCGCTCGACCTCGCCGCGGATGAACATGTTCACGCCCACGGCGACGGCGAGGTAGGTCTTGCCGGTGCCCGCGGGGCCGATGCCGAAGGCCAGCTCTTTCTCGTAGAGCGACTTCACGTAGGCCTTCTGCGCGTCGGTGCGCGGCTCGATCAGCTTCTTGCGCGTCTTGATCTCGATGGGGCCGCCCTGGAACATCTCCATCTGCTCGGCGGCGGTCTCCTCCGCCGGGCCCATGCGCATCTCGCGCTCGATGTCGGCGGGCTCGACCGTCTTGCCGGCCTCCAGCCTCTGGTAGAGGCCGTTGAGGACATCCGCGGCGGCGGCACGCGAGTCCGGCTCGCCCAGGATCGAGAGCTGGTTGCCCCGGCGCAGGATCTGCACCGAGAGACGCTCCTCGATCGCCGCGAGATTACGGTCGTACTCGCCGCACAGGTCGATCAGCAGGAAGTTGTCGGGGAATTCGAGAACCGTCTCGACAAGCGGCGAGGCGGCGGACGGTGGCAGGGCGGTCGTGGCCAAACGGGTCTCCAGAGCTCGTGCCTCGGGTGCATGTTCGCAACTCGCGAAGGGGGGCGCAAGCGAGGACGGCGGATTGTCACGCGACCGGCATGAAAAAGGCCGCGGACGATGCCGCGGCCTGATCTCGGATTTCCCTCCGACCTTACGGCAGGATGTCGGGGAAGCCCGTCTGCTGGATGTTGCCGATCACGGCGCCGGGCGGCAGCCGGTCGGAGCAGACCGGGAGGCCGGACTGCGGATCGAAGCGGTTCGCGGCGTAGCCTTCGGCGGCGTTGTCGCCGATCCAGGCCTGGCAGCCGTCGGGAAGCACCGCGATGCCGAAGGGCTCGTCCTCGAGCGTGTCGCGGTTGACGATGGCGCTGTCCGTGGCGACCGCGATGAGGCGCGGACCCTCCGCGGGTTGGGCGGTACAGCCGGCTACCGCGGTCAGCAGAAGCGACGTGATGAGTGCAATGCGCATTCTATTACTCCGGCAGACGGTAGCAGACGACTTCGACCCGGCGGTTCTGCCGCCAGGCATGCTCGTTGTGGCCCTGGGCCACGGGGCGGGTCTCGCCGAAGCCGATCTGGCGCTCGACGACCGCACCGACGGAGCGGGCGACCTCGGCCACCGACCGGGCGCGCCGCTCGGACAGCGCCTGGTTGTACTCCATGCTCGCCCGCTCGTCGGTATGCCCGTAGATGGCATAGGAGAAGGCGTTGGCGGTGCGGAAGAACTGCTCCAGCCGGGCGCGGCCCGAGTGGGTCAGCGTGTGGCTGTCGGTGGCGAAGAGCGTGTCTGTGTTCTCGACCATGCAGGTGTTGCGGTCGAGGCAGTAGGGCCGGCCGGTCTCCGGATGGAAGCGGGTGACCATGTAGCCCTCGAGCCCGCCGTCGGCCCACCAGTGCATGCAGCCGTCCATGTCGACATAGACGCCCCATTCGATCTGCCCGGTCACGGTGATGCGATCCTGCGCCGCCGCGGTGCCGGCCCAGGCCGCCAGCCCGAGCGCCGCGGCCGCCGTTAGCGCCGCCGTGCGCGCAGCCAGTTTCGTAAAGAATGTGACCAATGCTCCGACCCCGTATCCGTTTTCGTCATCGGCTTCCCGATCACGATCGGGAGAGCCTCCGGGTTCGGACCTTTAACGAAATCCGGTCACATTGAAAGAAGTTTCCCTTGATATTGTATACTTAAGGGAAACAACCCCAAGGACTCGGAGCCTCTATCCAGAAGCCGGCCTCAAAAAGGACAGATTTCTGACGCGATCCCGCCGCGACGTCAGGTGGTCAGACCAGTTCGCCGGCGAGGGAGTGCGGCGCGGCTCCGGTGATTCTCACCCGGGCGATCTGCCCGGCGAGGTGCTGCGGCGCCTCGGCGTGGACCGCCATCAGGTGATCCGACTTGCCCACCATCTGGCCCGGCATCCGGCCGGGCTTCTCGAAGAGAACGCCGACCTCCTTGCCGACCATGGCCTCCTGCGCTGCGGACTGCTGGGCCGAGAGCAGCGCCTGCAGCCGCTGCAGACGCTCGGATTTCACGTCCTCGTCGACATCGGCGCGTTCGGCCGCGGGCGTGCCGGGGCGGGGGGAGTACTTGAAGGAGAAGGCCGAGGCGTAGCGCACCTCTTCCACGAGCCGCAGCGTCGCCTCGAAGTCCTCCTCGGTCTCGCCGGGAAAGCCCACGATGAAGTCGCCCGAAAGCGCGAGGTCCGGCCTCGCGGCCCGCAACCGCTCGATCAGCCGGACGTAGCTCTCGGCGGTGTGCTTGCGGTTCATGGCCTTGAGCACGCGGTCCGAGCCGGCCTGCACCGGAAGGTGCAGGTAGGGCATCAGCTTCTCGCAGTCGCCGTGCGCCGCGATCAGGGCGTCGTCCATGTCGTTCGGATGGCTCGTGGTGAAGCGGATGCGGTCGAGCCCGTCCACTTCCGAGAGCGCGCGGATCAGACCAGCGAGGCCGCCATCGTGGCCGTGGTAGGCGTTCACGTTCTGGCCGAGCAGGGTGATCTCGCGCACCCCGGCCTCTACCAGGTCGCGCGCCTCCTGAAGAATGCGGTCGGCCGGGCGGCTCACTTCGGCGCCCCGCGTATAGGGAACCACGCAGAAAGAGCAGAACTTGTCGCAGCCCTCCTGCACGGTGAGGAAGGCCGTAGGCCCGCGCTTCGCCTTCGGGCGGCGCTTGAGGTCCTCGAACTTGTCCTTGAGCGGAAAGTCGGTGTCGAGCGCCTTCTCCCCCTTCGCGACCTTCGCCTCGAGCTGGGGCAGGCGGTGATAGCTCTGCGGTCCGACCACGAGATCGACCAGCGGCTGGCGCGCCATGATCTCCTCGCCCTCGGCCTGGGCGACGCAGCCGGCCACGCCGATCTTGAGGTCGGGCTTCGCCGTCTTGAGCGGCTTCAGCCGGCCCAGCTCGGAATAGACCTTCTCCGCGGCCTTCTCGCGGATATGGCAGGTGTTCAGCAGGATCATGTCGGCCTCGGCCGGATCCTCCGTCCGCTCGTAGCCGTTCATGGCCTCGGCCATGCGCTCGCTGTCGTAGACGTTCATCTGACAGCCGTAGGTCTTGATGTAGAGCTTTCTGGGCGTGGCCATGTCCGGTCCTCCGCAATCACCGCGCGTCTCTACCGAAGGGGCCGCGCGCTTGCAATGCGGGGGCGGGCGGGGCAGCCTCCCGCGCGGACGGGGAACGCGGGCGGCAGATGCGGCATCACGAGGATCTGAGGAGCTTTTTGCGCTCGGGCGCGCTGAAGCAGGGGCCGGTGGCGCTCGTCCTCGTCGAGGACGAGGTCGAGGTCGACAGCACGCTCCGCCATCACCTCGCGCGTGGCTTCCGGACGATCGTCGCCTTCGCCCCGCCCGCCTTCGACTTCGGCGCCGGGATCTCGGCGCAGGAGGCAGAGCGTCTGCACCGGGTCGACCATGACACCCTGGCCGAGGACGCGCTGACCGGGGTGGTCAACGCCTGCATCGCCGCCGCACCCGGCACCTGGATGCACTACGGCTACAATGCCGAGTACCTCTTCTATCCCTTCTGCGAGACGCGCACCGTGGGCGAACTCGCCGCCTTCGCGACGGAAGAGCGGCGCGAGTCCGTGCTGACCTATGTCGTCGACCTCTACGCCCGCGACCTGCAGGCCCATCCCTCCGCCGTCTCCATCCAGGACGCGCATCTCGATGTGGCGGGCTACTACGCGCTGAACCGGACCGGCCGCGACGACGCCTGGCTCGACCGGCAGATGGACTTCTTCGGCGGTCTGCGCTGGCGGTTCGAGGAGCACATCCCGAAGAACCGCCGCCGCATCGACCGCATTTCCCTCTTCCGCGCAAAGCCGGGGCTGACGCTGCTGCCCGACCACCGGCTCTCGGACGAGGAGATGAACACCTACGCCTGTCCCTGGCATCACAGCCCGACGGCAGCGGTCTGTTCCTTCCGCACGGCGAAGGCGCTGAAGCGCAATCCCGGCTCGACCTTCGACATCCCCGATTTTCACTGGCGCAACTCCGCGGCCTTTTCCTGGGAGTCGCGGCAGCTGCTCGACCTCGGGCTGATGGAGCCCGGGCAATGGTTCTGACCGCGCGATGATCCTCTCCCGCGGGCGGCGCTATCTCTTCGTCCACATCCCCAAGACCGGCGGCACCTCCATGGCGCTGGCTCTGGAAAAGCGGGCCATGGCGGACGACCTGCTCGTCGGCGACACGCCCAAGGCCCGACGCCGCAAGGGACGGCTGAAGGGGGTCCGCACCGCCGGCCGGCTCTGGAAGCACTCGACGGTGGCCGAGGCCGAGGGGCTCTACGACCGCGACGAGCTCGACGGGCTCTTCGTCTTCACCCTCGTCCGCAATCCCTGGGCCCGGATGGTGAGCTACTATCACTGGCTGCGGGCGCAGAGCTTCGACCATCCCGCAGTCGCCCTCGCCCGGCGGACTGACTTCAGCGCCTTCCTCGCCCACCCGCAGACCGAGGCATCGCTCCGGGCGAGCCCCTATTCGAGCTACATGACGGACGGCGCGGGGCGCGAGCGCGCGGACCTCTACATCCGGCTCGAGCACCTCGAGGAGGACCTCGCGCCCCTCCGGGACCACCTCGGCTTCGATCCGGGCATCGGTCGGGCCAACGCGAGCGACCGGCCGGAGGACTGGCGATCCTGCTACAGTGATTCGGACGCGGAGCGGGTCGAGAGGCTAACTTTTGGAGATATCGAGCGCTTCGATTACACCTTTGACGTGTACTGATCGTCCATTTGAGGACAGTCGTCCGCTATCCGACCGATTTCCCTCAGATCCGCGACGATGCCCCAATATTGCCGCGAAGTGCTCCAAAACCGGTCTCGGGAATCATGCCCGCTGCTTCTGAAGCACGCCGGAGACACTGCCATGTACCGCTGGATCGCCGAGACGACAGACCGCAGAGAGAACGAGCGCACCGGGCCCGAGACCGAGTACCGTCTCGAGCCGGGCACGGCCGGCATTCTCGCGGGCACGAAGGTCGCGACCGGCCGCGGCTGGACCGCCGTCGAAAACCTGAAATCCGGTGACGAGGTCCTGACCTTCGACGGGGGCCTTCAGCGCCTGCGCGGGGTGCATGTCTTCGACGTCTGGGCAGGGGCCGAGAACGACGTCGACCTCTGGCCGCTCCGCGTGCCCGAAGGCGCGCTCGGCAACCGCGAGGAGATCACGATCCTCCCCGGCCAGGCCGTGCTGATCGAGAGCGACATCGCCGAGGACGTCTTCGGCGACCCCTTCGCCCTGCTGCCGGCCGCCGCGCTGGAGATGTACCGCGGGATCAGCCGGGTGAAGCCGACCCGCAGCGTGCGGATCGTGACCCTGGATTTCGAGTCCGGCCGCGAGGAGATCGTCTTCGGCAACCTCGGCGCGCTTTTCCACGTCCCGGTGGGCGGCAGCATGCTGCAGGCCGCCATGGCCGAAGCCCGGTACCAGGTTCTCAGCATGGGCGAGGCCGACGCGCTGGTCGAAGCGCTGATCGCGGAAGAGGGGTTTACCCCGACCGAGACCTCCCAGGCGAGCTTCGCCGTCGCCTGACGGCACTCGACGCCCATTCTCCCATGAGCGTCACCCGGGCGCGTCCCTCGGCGGGCGCGCCCTTTCCGTCTGCGGCGTGGGACATCGCGGGCGATGGCCGCTAGAAGGGACCGGAAGCGGACGCGGGGGGCCGACGTGACGATCACGCACGAAGACGAGTTGGACGGTCTCAAGGAGATCGGCCGCATCGTGGCCAACACGATGAAGACAATGGCGGCGGCCATGGAGCCCGGCATGACGACGGCCGAACTCGACGGGATCGGTGCCGCCCTGCTGGAGCAGGAGGGCGCGGTCTCCGCGCCACGGTCCACCTACGGCTTTCCAGGCGCGACCTGCATCAGCGTGAACGAGGAGATCGCCCACGGCATCCCCGGGCCGCGCGTCATCGCGGCGGGCGACCTCGTGAACATCGACGTCTCCGCCTCGAAGGACGGCTTCTTCGCCGACACGGGCGCGACCTTTCGCGTACCGCCGGTGAACAAATCGATGGAGCGTCTCTGCCGGGACGGCAGGCGCGCCATGCAAATCGGTATCGCGCAGGTCGGCAGCGACCGCCCGCTCGCGGGCATCGGGCAGGCCATCGGCCGCTTCGCCTCCGAGCGCGGTTACACCCTGATCCGGAGTCTCGCGAGCCACGGGGTGGGCCGGGCGCTTCACGAGGAGCCCGGCGAGATCGCGACATGGCCCACGCGCGGAGACCGCCGCCGCATCGGCAAGGGGCAGGTCATCACGGTGGAGCCCTTCCTCTCCAACGGCGGGCTCTGGGCCACCGAGGGCGAGGATGGCTGGACGCTCTACAGCGAGCCCCGCGCACCGGTCGTGCAGTACGAGCATACGGTCGTCGCCACGGACCGGCAGCCCATCGTCGTCACCCGTCCGGGCTGAGCCTGCGTGATACGCATTGCTACCGCCGCCGACGCGGACGGCCTCCGCGCCTGTGCCCGAAGTGCCTACGCCCCCTACGTCACGCGGATCGGCCGGGAGCCCGCGCCGATGGGTGCCGACTATCGGGCCCTCGTCGCGGCCGGGCAGGTCTGGGTCGAGAGTGACGAGCAAGGCCATATGCGCGGCTTCATCGTCTTTCGGCCCGAGGGCGACGCCATGCTGCTGGAGAATGTCGCCGTCCGCCCCGAGGCGGCAGGGCAGGGGATCGGGCGCGACCTCATCGCCTTCTGCGAGGAGACGGCCCGCGCGCGCGGATGCCGCGCGGTCACGCTCTATACCAACGAGGCGATGACCGCGAACCTCACGCTCTACCCCCGGCTCGGCTACCGCGAGACCGGACGCAGGATCGAGGACGGCTTTCGCCGGGTCTACTTCGAGAAGCCGCTCACCGACTGATCCCCGAATACGAAAACGCCCCCGCAGCGGACTGCAGGGGCGTGATGTGTCGAGACGTGGCTTCGATCAGGCTGCCGCGCTCTCCTCGGGCCCGAAGCGGCCGTAGAAGCTCTGACCCTTCTCGGCCATCTCCCGCAGCAAGGCGGGGCACTCGAACCGCTCGCCGTAGGTCGAGGCGAGGTGGTCGCAGCGCTCGGCGGCGTAGGGCGCGCCGATCATGTCGAGCCAGGAGAACGGACCGCCGGACCAGGGCGCGAAGCCCCAGCCGAGGATCGCGCCGACGTCGCCCTCGCGGATGTCCATGAGCACACCCTCTTCCAGAGCGCGCACGGCCTCGAGCACCTGCGCGAACATCAGGCGGTGCTGCACCTCCTGCAGGTCCGGCTGCTCCGAGACCGGCGCGTGGCGCTCGGCGAGGCCGGACCAGAGACCGGTGCGCTTGCCCTTCTCGTCGTAGGCGTAGAAGCCCGCGCCGGCCTTGCGGCCCAGCCGGCCCTCGTCGGCCATTGAGAACATCAGCTCGTCCACCGGCGCCATGTCGGCGGGGTAGGCGTCGCCCATCGCCGACTTCGTGGCCTTGGAGATCTTCACCGCAAGGTCGATCGAGGTCTCGTCGATCAGCTGCAGCGGTCCCAGCGGGAAGCCCAGCAGCTTGGCGGCGTTCTCGATCAGCGCGGGCTGCACGCCCTCCGTTACCAGCCGCGCGCCCTCGTTGAGGTAGGGGATGATGCAGCGGTTGGCGTAGAAGAACCGCGCGTCGTTCACCACGATCGGCGTCTTGCGGATCTGGCGCACGTAGTCGAGCGCCTTGGCCACGGCCCGGTCGCCGGTCTCCTTGCCCTTGATGATCTCCACCAGAGCCATCTTCTCGACCGGCGAGAAGAAGTGGATGCCGATGTACTGCTCGGGCCGCTTCGAGGCCTTGGCGAGATCGGTGATCGGCAGGGTCGAGGTGTTGGTGGCGAAGATGCAGTCCTCGCCCACGACGGCCTCGACGCGCCCCGTGATCTCGGCCTTCACGCCCGGATCCTCGAAGACCGCCTCGACGATGAGGTCGCAGCCCTTCAGGTCCTCGACGTCATCGGTCGGCGTGATCGCCGCGAGCATGGCGTCGGCCTTCTCTTGCGTGGTCTTGCCCCGCTTCACGCCCTTGGCGGTGAAGTCCGCGGTGTAGGCCTTGCCCTTCTCGGCGGACTCCTTCGACTGGTCGAGCAGCACGACCTCGATCCCGGCCTGCGCGGAGACCAGCGCGATGCCCGCACCCATCATGCCCGCGCCCAGCACGCCGACCTTCTTCACGGTCTGGTCCGGAGCCTCGGGGCGGTTCGCCCCCTTCTCCAGCGCCTGCTTGTTGAGGAAGAGCGACCGGATCATGGCCGAGGACGTCGGGTCCATCAGGACCTTGGTGAACCAGCGCGCCTCGATCTTCAGCGCCGTGTCGAAGGGCACCTGCGCGCCCTCGTAGATCGCCGAGAGCAGGGCCTTGGCCGCCGGGTAGACGCCCTGCGTCTGGTGGTGGACCATCGCGGAGGCGCCCACGAAGGTCATGAAGCCCGCGGGGTGGTAGGGCGCGCCGCCCGGCATCTTCCAGCCCTTCTCGTCCCAGGGCTTCACGATGTCCTTGTCGGTGGCCTCGCGCACCCAGGCCTTGGCCGCGTCGAGCAGCGCCTCGGGGGCGACGACCTCGTCCACCAGCTGCGCGTTCTTCGCCGCCTTGGGATCCATCATCTTGCCTTCGAGCAGCACCGGCGCCGCCTGCATGGCGCCCACCATGCGCGAGTAGCGCGTGGTGCCGCCGGAGCCGGGGAAGAGCCCGACCATGATCTCGGGCAGGCCGATCTTGGCCTTTCCGTCGGCCATGAACCGGCGGTGGCAGGCGAGCGCGATCTCGGTGCCGATCCCGGCCGAAGTGCCCGGGATGGCGCAGGCGACCGGCTTGCCGCCCTTGTTGGTCTTGGGGTCCATGCCCGCGCGCTCGATCTTCCGCAGCGCGTGGTGGCCGGACATGGTGAAGTCGAAGAGCGCCTGCGCAGGGGCGTCGCCCGCTTCCTCGCGGACCTTGGCGAGGACGTTGAGGTCCATGCCGCCCGCGAAGTCCTTCTTGGCGGAGGTGATGACGATGCCCTTGACGCTCTCGTCCCCCAGCGCCTCGTCGAAGAGCCGGTCCAGCTCCTCGAAGCCCGCGCGGGTCATGACGTTCATGGAGCGCCCTTCGGCGTCCCAGGTGATGACGGCGACGTCGCCGTCCTTTTCCATGCGGAAATCGGTCATTGTCGTCTCTCCCTCACACGCGTTCGATGATCGTGGCCGCACCCATGCCGGAGGCGACGCAGAGCGTGGCCAGACCGGTCTCGCGGTCCGTGCGCTCCATCTCGTCCAGCAGCGTGCCGAGGATGATGGCGCCCGAGGCGCCCAGGGGGTGGCCCATGGCGATGGCGCCGCCGTTCACGTTGAGCTTGCCGTGGTCCACGTCGAAGGCCTGCATGAAGCGCAGGACGACCGAGGAGAAGGCCTCGTTCACCTCGAAGAGGTCGATGTCGCCGATCTCCATGCCGCTCTCGCGCAGGATCTTCTGGGTCACGGGCACGGGGCCGGTGAGCATGATCGTGGGATCGGTGCCGATCTTGGCGGTGGCCTTGATCCGCGCGCGCGGCTTCAGGCCGCGGGCCTCGCCCCATTCCTTGGAGGCCACGATGACCCCCGCCGCGCCGTCGACGATGCCCGAGGAGTTGCCGGCGTGGTGGACGTGGTTGATCCGCTCGAGATGCGGGTACTTCATCAGCGCCACCTTGTCGAAGCCGGGCATGGTCTCGCCCTGCTCCTTGAACGAGGGCTTGAGCGCGCCGAGGGCCTGCATGTCGGTGCCCGGACGGATCGCCTCGTCCTTCTCAAGGATCGACAGGCCGTTCACGTCGCGCACCGGGACCACGGACTTGCCGAAGCGGCCGTCTTCCCAGGCGGCCACCGCGCGCTTCTGACTCTCGACCGCGTAGAGGTCGGCGTCGTCGCGGCTGATGCCGTACTGGGTCGCGATGATGTCGGCCGAGATGCCCTGCGGCACGAAGTAGTGCTCCATCGCGACCGTCGGATCGACTGCCACCGCCGCCCCGTCAGAGCCCATGGGGACGCGGCTCATGCACTCGACGCCGCCCGAGATATAGGCCTCGCCCGCCCCGCCGCGCACCTGGTTGGCGGCGAGGTTCACGGCCTCGAGCCCGGAGGCGCAGAAGCGGTTGATCGAAAGGCCCGGGATGCTCTCGTCGAGGTCGGAGGCTAGAACCGCGCTCCGCGCGAGGCAGCCGCCCTGTTCCTTGACCTGGGTCGCGTTGCCCCAGATCACGTCCTCCACCGCGCTTCCCTCGAGGCCGTTGCGGGCCTTGAGTTCGTTCAGCACGACGGCCGAGAGGCGCAGCGAGGTGACCTCGTGCAGCGATCCGTCGGCCCGGCCCTTGCCCCGCGGGGTGCGGATGGCGTCGTAGATATAGGCGTCGGTCATTGGTCCTCCGTCAGCCCGGGAAGGCCCGGGTCATCAGTTCATAGGGGTGTTTCCAGCCGGGCAGCGCGGAGAGGCGCGAGAGCCAGGCGTCGATGGCGGGGTACTGGACCCGGTCGAAGGTGAAATCCTCGTCGTAGTAGAGGTAGCCGCAGCAGGCGCAGTCGGCGATCGTCACGCCGTCGCCCACCAGCCATTCGCGGTCGGCGAGGTGGGTCTCCATGATCTTGAGCGCCGAATGGAGCCGGCCGGAGAGGAAGGCCGCGACCGCCGGGTCGCGCTTCTCCTCGGGCAGGAAGTTCATCTGGAAGCGCAGCGGCCCGGCCATGCCCGAGACCTTCTGCGTGTCGAAGAGAATCCAGCGCAGGACCTCGCGGCGGTCGGCCGCGAGCTTTCCGCCGAGCTTGCCGGTGACGGTCGAGATGTAGTCGAGGATCGCGCCGGACTGCGTGAGCACCGTCTCGCCGTCCTCCAGCACCGGCACCTCGCCCATGACGTTGAGCGCGCGGAACGCGGGCGCGCGCGTGGCGCCACGGAAGAAATCGACGTGCACCGGCTCCCAGGGTTCGCCCGCGAGCTCCAGCGCCAGCGCGCACTTGTAGGCGTTCCCGCTCTCGCCGAAGCAGTGGAGCTTCATCACCATGCGCGCTCTCCCTCGGGGGTGT
The DNA here is from genome assembly GCF_008710275.1 of Histidinibacterium aquaticum. Classification (GTDB taxonomy): domain Bacteria; phylum Pseudomonadota; class Alphaproteobacteria; order Rhodobacterales; family Rhodobacteraceae; genus Oceanicola; species Oceanicola aquaticus. Next base: position 609,038 of record NZ_VYQE01000003.1, on the reverse strand, counting down.
TCAAGGTCTCTGGTCTCGGGCGGATAGGAGCCTCTCGGCCCCGGGCGATCAACCGTGACGTCCCGTGCCGAAAGCGCCGCACGTGGCGAAGGCCCGACTCTCGGGCCCCGCCGGGGTCATCGCTTCCGCGACTCCAGCTCCGAATTGAAGAGCCGCAGGCGGTGGCCGAAGGTGTCGTCGTCGATGACGCTGTCGAAATGCTCGAAGAGGAAGGACAGCGCTTCGCCCTCGTCCAGTCCCGACTCCTGCGCGAAGCGGCGCAGTCGGCGATAGCCGTCCTCGGTCATGGCGACGTTGAAGCGGCGGGTCAGGCGGAAACGCTTGGGCATCACCCCTCCGGTCTGCGGCACGCGTGCGAGGTCGCCCGTCGGGCGGACGAGCGACCCCTCGACCTTAGAAGTTCGCCGCGTCGAGCGCCATGACCGGTTCCGCCCCGCTTTCGATGCGGGCGAGGTGGGTGCCCACCATCGGCAGCTGCCGCGCCATGTAGTAGCGGCCGGTGGCGATCTTCGACTCGTAGAACTCGGTGTCGCCCGCGCCGGCCTGGAGCGCCTCGGCCGCCGTCTTGGCCATCCGCGCCCACATGTAGCCCAGGCTCACGTGACCCATCATGTGCATGAAGTCGTAGGAGCCCGAGAGTGCCGCGTTCGGGTTCTTCGCGCCGTTCTGCATGAAGTACATGCCGGCCTGCTGCAGCTGCTTCGAGGCTGTCTTGAGCGGCTCGATGAAGGCCGCGTCGAACTCGGGGTCGCCCGCGTTCTCCTTGCACCACGACTTGATCATCTCGAAGTAGGCCATGACGTGCTTGCCGCCGCCGGAGCCCAGCTTGCGGCCCACGAGGTCGAGCGACTGGATGCCGTTGGTGCCCTCGTAGATCATGGTGATCCGGGCGTCGCGCACGAACTGCTCCAGCCCCCATTCGCGGGTGAAGCCGGAGCCGCCCAGCGTCTGCTGCGCGAGCACCGCCGTCTCGAAGCCCTTGTCCGTCAGGAAGCCCTTCAGGATCGGCGTCAGCAGCGAGATGAAGCCCTCGGCCTCGTCGTCCTCGCAGCGCACCGCGCGGTCGTTGAGCATCGAGCCCCAGTAGACGAAGGCGCGCGCGCCCTCGACGAAGGACTTCTGGTCCATGAGGTTCCGGCGCACGTCGGGGTGCACGATGATCGGGTCGGCCGGGCCGTCGGGGTTCTTGGTCCCGGTCACGTCGCGGCCCTGGAGCCGGTCCCGGGCGAAGCCGAGGGCGTTCTCGTAGGCCACGGCGCCCTGGGCGAAGCCCTGCAGCGCCACGCCGAGACGGGCCTCGTTCATCATCGTGAACATGGCGCGCATGCCCTTGTGCTTCTCGCCGACGAGGAAGCCGGTGGCGCCGTCGTAGTTCATCACGCAGGTGGCGTTGCCGTGGATGCCCATCTTGGACTCCAGCCCGCCGCAGGAGACCGCGTTGCGGTCGCCGAGGCTGCCATCCTCGTTCACCATGAACTTCGGCACGATGAAGAGCGAGATGCCCTTGGTGCCCTCGGGCCCGCCGGGGATCTTGGCCAGCACGAGGTGGACGATGTTGTCCGTCAGGTCGTGCTCGCCCGCCGAGATCCAGATCTTCTGGCCGGAGATCCGGTAGGTTCCGTCCTCCTGCGGCTCGGCCTTGGTCTTGATCAGGCCCAGGTCGGTGCCGCAGTGCGGTTCGGTCAGGTTCATGGTGCCGGACCACTCGCCCGAGTTCATCTTCGGCAGGTAGGTCTGCTTCTGCTCTTCCGAGCCGTGGGCCTGCAGCGCGGTGATCGCGCCGTGGGTCAGGCCCTGGTACATGTTGAACGCCATGTTGGCCGAGACGAACATCTCGCCCGTGATGGCATAGGTGAGATATGGCATCCCCTGGCCGCCGTACTCGGCGTCCGTGTCGAGGCCCATCCAGCCGCCGGCGCGCATCTGGTCGTAGGCTTCCTTGAAGCCCTTCGGCGTGCGCACGACGCCGTTCTCGAGCCGGCAACCCTCTTCGTCGCCGGTCTTGTTGAGAGGAGCCAGAACCTCCGCGGAAATCTTGCCGGCCTCGTCGATGATGGCGCGGGTGGTCTCGCGGTCGAGATCGGCGTAGCCCGGGATGTCGGCGGCCTCGATCTTCAGCAGATCGTGCAGCACGAATTCCATGTCACGGGCGGGCGGCGTGTAGGTCGGCATCTGTCTCCCCTCTCGGTATTTCGGAGGGCAGCAGTCAGGCCGCCTCTCCGCTCTTTTTCAGTTCCGCGCGACCCCACTGGAGCTGTTCGCTCAGTTCGGAGATCGCGTCGTTCAGCTCGTCCCGCCGGGCCTGCATTTCGGCCAGGTGGTGTTCGGCCAGTTCCACGGAGCGTTCGAGCTGCTCCTTGGTCCGGCCCATGTCGTAGAGGTCGAGGAGCTGCCGGATCTCCTCCAGGCTGAAGCCGAAGCGCTTGCCGCGCATGATCAGCTTGAGCCGGGCCCGGTCACGCCGGGTGAAGAGACGCTTCTGTCCCTCGCGGATCGGGGCCAGCAGCTCTTTCGCCTCGTAGAACCGCAGGGTGCGCGGAGTTACCTCGAAGGCATCGCACATCTGGCGGATCGTCATTGTCTGTTCGGTCATTCCTATCGCTTCCGTCGCGTCGCTGTGTCGGGCTCAACGGACGGGCAGGTGCAAGTTTCCATCGAAGCTTACAAGGAAGTGTCACGGTGACGTAAATGGAACGCGGCGTCATTTCTTCGCTGACGAAACGTCGCGAAATGTGACACGGGTCGAGGTGAAAGAAAGCAACCTCGTAAAGGCGCTATTGCAGGTCTTTGGAGGTCCTCTCTCGGAGCTCGGTCAGCTCCTGGATCGTCTCCTCGAGCTGGGTGCGCTGCTCGTCCAGCGTCAGCAGCTGGCGGTCGGCCATCTCGACGAAGGCGCGCATCTGCGGCTGGGTGCCCTCGTGGTCGTAGATCATCAGCCACTGCCGAATCTCTTCCAGCGAAAAGCCGAAGCGCCGGCCCCGCAGGATGAGCGTCATCCGCGCGATCTCGCGCGGGCCGTAGAACCGCGAGCGCCCCTCGCGCTCGGGCGAGAGCAGTTCGATGTATTCGTAGTAGCGCAACGTCCGCGGCGTGACGTCGAACTTCGCGCACATCTCCTTGAAGGACAGTCTGGGCTCGGACATGGGCTCCCGCTCCTGATGCCCCCGAACCTAGGTGCCGCAGGCGTCAAGCACAACGCGATTGGCGGCTTGCGGATCCGCGGCCGTCGTCGCACTCCTTCGGCAGAGGCCGAGAAACCGGCCGGAAGGAGGGCGTATGGCTCAGGCCGACCCGCCCCGCGAGCCGTCTCGGACCGAGACCATCGCGCGGCAGTTCATCGAGGCGATTCCCCACGCGCAGGCGCTGGGCATGGCGATCTCGGAGATCGGCGCGGGCCGCGCCGTGATCGAGATGCCCTGGGACGCGCGCCTCGTCGGCGACCCGGCGACCGGAGTGATCCACGGCGGCGCGGTCTCCACCCTGATCGACACCGCCTCCGGCGCCGCGGTCATGGCGCACGAGCGCGGCCCGGCCTCCACCGCCACGCTCGACCTGCGCATCGACTATATGCGCGGCGCCGCGCCAGGCGAGGGGCTCACGGCGGCGGCGGAGTGCTACCACATCACCCGGACCGTGGCCTTCGTGCGGGCCGAGGCCCGGCAGGGCGACCGGCTGATCGCCGCGGCCTCGGGCGCCTTCACCGTGCAGGGGGTCTCATGAAGCGGCCCGAACCCGTCCAGGTGGTCAAGCAGCGGCGCGACGCGGCGCTCGCCTCGCTGCTGGAGGACGTCCCCTACATCCGGTTTCTCGGGATCGACTTCGACCGGCGCGGCGACGAGCTGACGGCGGTCCTTCGCTATTCCGACCATCTCATCGGCAACCCGGTCCTTCCGGCGATCCACGGCGGCGTTACCGCGGCCTTCCTCGAGACCGCCTCCCTGGTCGAGCTCGCCTGGGGCCTGATGTGGCAGGACATGGAGGGCGAGGGCGCAGAGGCGCCCAGGCCGCGCTGGCCGAAGACCATCGACTTCACCGTCGACTACCTCCGCTCCGGCCTGCCGCGCGACGCCTATGCCCGCGCCACGGTCAACCGCTCCGGCCGGCGCTACGCCAGCGTCCACGTCGAGGGCTGGCAGGACAACCGCTCCCGCCTCTTCGCGCAGGCCACCGGGCACTTCCTGATGCCACGGTCCGATGACTGACGCGCCGCCGGTCCCGGAGGCGCTGACGCACCGCCGGGTGCTGGCCATCGCGGTGCCCATCGTCGTGTCGAACGCGACCGTGCCGATCCTCGGCGCAGTGGACACCGGCGTCGTCGGACAGCTCGGAGAGGCCGCGCCCATCGGGGCGGTGGGCGTCGGGGCGGTGATCCTGACGGCGATCTACTGGATCTTCGGTTTCCTGCGCATGGGCACGACCGGTCTCGCGGCGCAAGCGGCGGGGCAGGGCAACAGCGCCGAGGTCGCGGCCCTGCTGACCCGTGTCCTCATGGTCGGCGTCGTCGGCGGACTGGGCATCATCCTGCTGCAGTGGCCGCTCTTCCTGGGCGCCTTCGCCATCTCTCCCGCCTCGGCGGAAGTCGAGGCGCTGGCCCGCGACTACATGCAGATCCGCGTCTGGTCGGCCCCCGCGCTGATCTCGATCTACGGCATCACCGGCTGGCTCATCGCCGCCGAGCGCACACGGGGCGTGCTGGCGATCCAGGTCGCCATGAACGCGCTCAACATCGGCCTCGACCTGATCTTCGTGCTGGGCTTCGGCTGGGGCGTGCAGGGCGTGGCCATCGCCACGGTCATCGCCGAGTGGTCGGGCTTCGCCCTCGGCCTCTGGCTCTGCCGCGACGCCTTCGGCGTGCCCGCCTGGCGCGACTGGGGGCGGGTCTTCGACCGGGAGCGGGTGGTGAACATGGTGCGGGTGAACACCGACATCCTGATCCGCTCGGTCCTCCTGCAGGCGATCTTCGTGAGCTTCCTCCTCTACGGCTCGGACTTCGGCGACGTGCCGCTCGCGGCGAACCAGGTGCTGCTGCAGTTCCTGCACATCACCGCCTTCGCCCTCGACGGCTTCGCCTTCGCGGCCGAGGCTCTGGTGGGGCAGGCGCTCGGCGCCTACCGGCGCGATACGCTGCGCCGCGCCTCATGGCTCACGAGCCTCTGGGGGCTGGGGACCTGTGTCCTGCTCTCGGCCCTCTTCGCGCTGGCAGGGACGGCGATCATCGACCTCATGGCCACGGACGAGGGCGTGCGCGCCGCGGCACGTCTCTACCTGCCGTGGATGGTGGCGGCGCCGCTGGTCGGGCTCGCGCCCTGGATGCTCGACGGCATCTTCATCGGAGCGACGCGGACGGCGGATATGCGAAACATGATGATCGTCTCGGCGGTCCTCTACTTCGTCGCCGTCTACCCGCTGATGGCGGCCTTCGGGAACCACGGCCTCTGGGCGGGGCTGCTGCTGAGCTTCGCGGTGCGCGGCCTGACCCTGGGCCTCCGCTACCCGGCGCTCGAGCGGCAGGCCGAGCGCCCCGGTGTGTCGCCCGCGCAATAGGTCCGGCCCGGCCGCGCGCCGCCCGCTGCCGCTCTCCGCCCTGCAAGGTAGAGAGACGGGGGCGAAGACAGGGAGACCCATCGAATGCGCGCCATCGCTGCAGCCATGCTGCTTCTGCTCGCCGTCGGAACCCCGGCACAGGCGAGAGAGACGCTGGGCTTCGGCCGGCTCTTCACCAACGACCTCATCGGCGACGGCTACGATCGCTGGCGCTCCGGCAGCTACCAGTGGTCCCTGGTCCGCGGCCCAGGCTGGACCGGCACGCGGCCTCCCGAGGCGGGGCGGGTCATGGAATACCGATTCCGCTCCGAGATCATCTCGCCCACGCGGCTCAACGGCGAGGGCTCGCGGTCGCGGCTCTACGTCGGCCTGCTCGCGGCGGGGGCCCATACCCACGCCACCGCGGGCGCGGCCGAGATCTCGCTTGGCGCCGATCTCGTCTTCCTCGGGCCGCAGACCGGCTGGTCCGCGCTCCAGGCCGAGGTGCACGAGCGCACCGACGCGCCGCGTGTGCGGCAGGAGGGCAACGAGATCGAGAACCGCACCCTCCCGCACGGCACGGCGGAGGTGGCCTGGCCGATCCGCAGTGGCGGGGTCACCTTCCGGCCCTTCGTCGAGGCGCAGGCCGGGACGGAAACCATCCTCCGCACCGGGGCCGACCTCCTCTGGGGCCCCGTGGGAGAGGGCAACCTCCTCACCCGGGATCACGTCACGGGCCACCTGATCCGCGCGGTGGAAGGCCCGGAGACCGGCCTGGCCCTCGTTCTCGGCGGCGATATCGCCCGTGTCGAGAGCAGCCTCTACCTGCCCGAAGATGGTACGGCCGACCTCCTCCCCGAAAGCACCCGCCTGCACGGCGGGGTTCACTGGCAGGTCGCGCCGGACGTCTCCTTCTTCTACGGCGCCACATGGCTCTCGGAGGAATTCGAGGGTCAGGAGGAGGGCCAGGTCACCGGCTCGCTCAAGCTGAACGTCAGCTTCTAGGCAACACCGCCGTCCGATAGGGCCGCGTGCGGGTTGATCAGGGGCCGTCCCCGCGTCACCCTGACCGGCGCGATCCCTCCGGCAAAGAGAGGGGCGCGAGGCAAAGGCAGGTTTCGGTCAGTGACGAAGAACGGCTTCACGGGCACGTTCGTCATTTCCTGGACCCAGACCGCGACGGACGGCCAGAGCGCGCCGGTCCGCCGGGCGATCCGTCCCGGCGCCGCCTGGCGCTGGCACGGCGAGGCGGTGAGGGTCGACGGGCCGCAGGGCGTGATGCCCCTGGGGCCCGCGGAGGGAATGCCGGAGATGCGGCGACGCGCGGCGCGGGCCGTGCGCCGTCTCGTACGGTCCGTCCAAACGCCGGCCGCTTCACTGGATGACGACGCGACGCCGGCCTTCGAACAGGGTTTCACGGTCACGGACGGATGGCACGAATGGCCCATCGCCGTCATCGAGGCGGGGCCGCGCCGTCCCGCTCTCTGCCTGGCGCTGGGCCAGGTCCCCCCGCGGGAGACCGACCTCTGGATCACCGAGGCAAGCCTCGGCGCGCGAGAGCCGGACCACACGGGCCCCGCGCGCTCGGTCCTCTGCTTCACCCCCGGCACGCTGATCCGCACCGCGACGGGGGCGCGTCCGGTCGAGAGCCTGTCGGAGGGGGACCGGGTGCAGACGATGGACAACGGCTGCTGCCCGGTTCTCTGGACCGGACAGCGCCGGATCACCGGCGCGCGGCTCCACGCCCTGCCGGACCTCGCTCCGATCCGCATGCGCGCGGGCGCACTCGGCGACGCCGTTCCCGACACGGGCCTGCTGCTCTCGCCCGACCACAGGGTCCTTCTGCGGGGCAGGCGGGCGCAGAGTCTCTTCAATGCGCCGGAGGTGCTGGTCCGCGCGGCCGATCTCGTCGACGACGCGCGGATCCGGCCCGACCGCGGACTGCGCGAGGTGCGCTACATTCACCTGGCCCTGGACCGGCACGAGATCGTCTTCGCCAACGGCGTGCCCTGCGAGAGCTTCCACCCGGCCTCGGTCGGCCTCGGCGCGCTCGGTGACGCCGATCGGCAGCGGCTGCTGGACCTCGTCCCGGAGCTCGCGCACGACCTGAGCGCCTTCGGACCCTTCGCGCGCCGGATGCTGAGCGCGCCCGAGGCGGCGATCCTCATCGCCGCCTGAGGGTCATAGGACCAGCGTGAGGGGATTCGTCCCGCGCCTGCGCGGGCCCCGCGGCGAGGACGGTCAGGGCCGGACGCGTCGCACGGGCTGTTCCTCCTTGTGGACGTGACCCGGCGTCGGACGGGCCGCGCCCCGATGTCAACGCAGGCGGCCATTGACAGGCCCCCCGGCGCGGCGTATGGCGCGCGCTCATTGGTGTTGGCGGCCCCCGCAAGGGGATGCCTGTCGGCCCGTGGCCCTCCTCCGCGCGACGCGCGGCGTCGGGCCCGTGGCAAAGGACAACGCCCTTCATCGGCCGAAGTCGCGCGTCGCGCGGATGAGGCCCGCACAGGAAGGAGATCAGACGGTGACCAAACGCACCTCTGCCAAGTACAAGATCGACCGCCGCATGGGCGAGAACATCTGGGGCCGCCCGAAGTCCCCGGTCAACCGCCGCGAGTACGGCCCCGGCCAGCACGGCCAGCGCCGCAAGGGCAAGATGTCCGACTTCGGCCTGCAGCTCCGCGCCAAGCAGAAGCTCAAGGGCTACTACGGCGACATCACCGAGAAGCAGTTCCGCCGCATCTACGCCGAGGCCGAGCGGGTCCGCGGCGACACCGGTGAGCTTCTGATCGGCCTGCTCGAGCGCCGCCTCGACGCGGTCGTCTACCGCGCCAAGTTCGTGGCGACCATCTTTGCCGCCCGCCAGTTCGTGAACCACGGCCACGTCCTGGTGAACGGCAAGCGCGTGAACATCCCCTCCTACCGCGTGAAGGAGGGCGACGTCATCGAGGTCCGCGAAAAGTCCAAGCAGATGGCCGCGATCCTCGAGGCCACCCAGCTGCCCGAGCGCGACGTGCCGGACTACATCGAGGCCGACCACAACAAGATGACCGCGACCTTCGTGCGGACCCCGACCCTGGGCGACGTGCCGTATCCGGTCATGATGGAACCGAACCTCGTCATCGAATTCTACGCCCAGAACTGATCCAGCAGAGTTCCGGACGAAGCAAAGGGCCGCGTTCCTGGGGGGACGCGGCCTTTTTGCTGTGCGGAGCCAGGCCCGCGTCTGAACTTCGGCGCCGCCGGACGCGTTCGGAACGGAACATGTAACGTACCGTACCGGAGAGTTTTTCCATGGTTCCCTACTGGCTGGAGCTGCTAGCCATCGTCTCGCTGCTCGCCGGCTTCGTCTCGGCCGCGATCGTCATCTTCGACCTGCGCCGCCACCCGCAGCACATGTGGATCATGAACCTGGTCTGGCCGCTGGTCGCGCTCTTCGCGCATGTGGCGGCGCTGGTGGCCTACTACCGGGTCGGCCGGCTGGCCGAACACGCCAAGGCGCACGCCGCGATGGAGAAGGGCGAGACGCCGCCCCACACGGCGCAGACCAGCTTTCCGACCAAGGTCGGCAAGGGCGCCTCGCACTGCGGCGCCGGCTGCACCCTGGGCGACATCTGCGCCGAGTGGCTGGCGGTGCTGTTTCCCGTCATCGCGGTCTGGCTTGGCTACGAGTCGATCTTCCAGAACAAGATCTTCGCCGTCTGGATCCTCGACTACATTTTCGCTTTCACCTTCGGCGTGGCCTTCCAGTACTTCACCATTGTGCCGATGCGCGGCCTCTCCCCCGGCAAGGGGGTGATCGAGGCGGTCAAGGCCGATGTGCTGTCGCTCACCGCCTGGCAGGTCGGCATGTACGGCTTCATGGCCGTCGCCCATTTCTGGATCTTCGGTCATCTCCTTGGCGCCGAGTTGCACACAGCCTCGGTGGAATTCTGGTTCATGATGCAGATCGCGATGATCTGCGGGTTCCTGACCTCCTACCCGGTCAACTGGTGGCTGATCCGCAAGGGCGTCAAAGAGGCGATGTGATCGGATCGCGGCCGAGCGTGTAGCGCCCGTGCCACCGACGCACGCATCCGCTGAAGTCGCCGGTCTCCGCGTCGGTGGGAAGGCCCGGGAGACCGGCCACCAGCCCGGCCATGCGCCGGGCCGTCGCCGCGTCCCTCGCCTCGGCGGCGACGGCCAGCTGCTCCAGCGCCGCGGGGAAGCGCGTGGCCGGGTCGGGGTGCGAGTAGTAGAGCGCGAAGGGCGCGGCCTGGATTTGCGACACGATCTGGGCGATCTCGGCCTCGTAGCCCAGGGGGTCCTCCGGCCGGCCATCCAGCAGCACGCGCCGCGCCAGGGCACGCGAGGCATTCACGGCCTGAGTGGTCGAGAGCAGGAAGCTCATGGTCAGTGTCAGCGCCGCCATCCCGTTCACCCCGATCAGAACATCCATGGCGTTCCACAGCGTGCCGTTGGGCTGGGTTGTCGCTCCGCCCAGGGTCGAGAGCAGGTGCCCGACGTGGGCCCAGATGTCCCAGAAGCCCGGCGTGGCATTTCCTTCGACCGTCACCGTCCGGCCCAGCCCCGCGTAGAGCAGCGCCCAGCCGAAAATGAAGCCGGCGATCCAGGCGCCGGCGACCGAGAGCATCACGGCCGGCCCCGCCAGCCGCGCCAAGGGTCCCCGTGGCAGAACGCGCGAGCCGAGGTCCAGCAGCGCGAAGGTCGTTCGCGCGGCGGCGCCGGAGAGCCGCGGCCTGGCGGTCGCCCCGAGGGTGGTCAGGGCGAAATCCACGCTGGTCAGGACGAGGAGAGCGAGGCCCGCGGCGACGAGAGGCAGTGATTGCATGCCGCCCGAACCGGCCGGGCGGCATCCCGGTTCCCGGGTTGCGGCGCGGGGGCCAGTCATGCAAACGAACGCTGATCCGATCCAAGCCTGCCAGCGGAGAATGCCCATGTCCCCCGATCAACCTGTCCACGGCCGCATCGACGGCCGCGTCGTCATCGTCGGCATGGGATCCATCGGCAAGGGGACCCTGCCGCTGATCCAGCGCCACTTCGACTACGACGAGAGCCGGATGGTCGTCATCGACCCCGACCCCAAGGTCGGGGACTACCTCGCGCCCAAGGGCATCGCCTTCGAGAACCTGGCGCTGACCCCGGACAATCATCGCGAGGTTCTGGGCCGCCTTTTCGGCGAGGAGGGCGGGTTCTGCGTGAACCTCTCGGTCGACGTCGCCTCGCTCGACCTCATCCGCTGCTGCCGCGATCTCGGCGCGCTCTACATCGACACCGTGGTGGAGCCCTGGGCGGGCTTCTACTTCGAGGACCGCGACAACGCGCTGCGGACGAACTACGCCCTGCGCCAGGCCGTGCGCGACGAGAAGGCGGCCAACCCGGGCGGCACGACCGCCGTCTCCTGCTGCGGCGCGAACCCCGGCATGGTGAGCTGGTTCGTGAAGGAGGCCCTGCTGACGCTGGCCGCGGATACCGGCCGCGACGCGAACGCGCCCGGCGACCGCGCGGGTTGGGCGGCGCTGATGCGCGATCTGGGCGTCAAGGGGGTCCACATCGCCGAGCGCGACACCCAGGCCCGGCGGAAGCCGCGCCCGCGCGGCGTCTTCGTCAACACCTGGTCGGTCGAGGGCTTTATCGCAGAGGGGTTCCAGCCCGCCGAGCTGGGCTGGGGCACCCACGAGACCTGGTTCCCCGAGAACGGCCACCGCCACGAGGACGGCTGCCGCGCGTCGATCTGGCTCGACCGGCCCGGCGCGATCACCCGGGTGCATACCTGGTGCCCGACGCCGGGGCCGCAGTTCGGCTTCCTCGTGACCCACAACGAGGCGATCTCGATCTCCGACTATTTCACCGTGGGGCAGGGCGACGATCCCGAGTACCGCCCGACCTGCCACTACGCCTACCACCCCAGCGACGACGCGGTGCTCAGCCTGCACGAGATGTTCGGCTCCGGCCGGCAGCAGACCGAGCACGAGATCCTCGACGTGGACGAGATCGTCGAGGGCATCGACGAGCTGGGCGTGCTGCTCTACGGCCACGAGAAGAACGCGCTCTGGTTCGGCTCTCGGCTGTCGAACGAGGAGACCAAGTCGCTGGCGCCCGACCAGAACGCCACCGGCCTCCAGGTGAGCTCGGCGGTGATCGCGGGCATGGTCTGGGCGCTCGAGAACCCTGAGGCGGGTATCGTCGAGGCCGACGAGATGGATCACGCCCGCTGCCTCGAGATCCAGCGTCCCTACCTCGGCCCGGTCGAGGCCCATTACACCGACTGGACACCGCTGCAGGACCGCTGGGAGCTCTTCCCCGAGGACATCGACGAGAGCGACCCCTGGCTCTTCCGTAACGTGCTGGCCTCCTGAGCCGGGCAAGAGGTTCAAGCAAACCTCTTGCGCGCCCGGATTTCCGGCCGGGGAGGGGGCGCTGCCCCCGCCGCGGCTGGGCCGCGGCCCCCCGGGATATTTCTCCCCAGAAGAGAGGGGGCCGTCTGGTCAACCCGGGGCCCGGCTAGTATGAGCGCGGCGGGACCGAGAGGGGTGGCATCATGGGACGGATCGCGCCGCAGCCGGGGATCATGGAGATCGCGCTCTACCAGGGCGGCGCCTCGACGCTGCCCGGGCGCTCCGACGTTCTCAAGCTTTCCTCCAACGAGAATCCCCGCGGCGCTCCGCCCTCCGCCATGGCGGCGGTGACCGAGGCCGCGGCCCGGCTCCATCGCTATCCGCCCACCGATCACGCCGACCTCCGCGCGGCCATCGGCGAGGCGCACGGCCTCGACCCCGAGCGGATCATCTGCGGCGCGGGCTCCGACGAGGTCTTTGTCTTTCTCGTGCAATCCTACGCCGGGCCCGGCGACGAGATCCTGCACACCGAGCACGGCTTCTCGCTCTATCCGATCCTCGCGCATTCCGTCGGCGCGACGCCGGTCTCGGTGCCCGAGCGCGACCGTGTGGTCGACGTGGACGCGCTGCTCGCGGGCGTGACCGAGCGGACGCGCATCGTCTTCCTGACGAACCCCGGCAACCCCACCGCCACGCGCCTGCCCGACGCCGAGGTGGCGCGGCTGGCCGAGGGGCTGCCGGAGAGCTGCCTGCTGATCCTGGACGGGGCCTATGCCGAGTATGCAGAGGGCTACGACGGCGGGGCGGCGCTCGCCGAAAGCCGGCCCAACGTGGTCATGACCCGGACCTTCTCGAAGATCTACGGCCTCGGCGGCCTGCGCATTGGCTGGGGCTACGGCGCCCCCGAGGTGATCGACGTGCTGAACCGGGTGCGCGCGCCCTTCAACCTCTCGGGCGTCCAGCTGGCGGCGGCCGAGGCGGCGGTGCGCGACCGCGACTGGGTGGCGGCGGAACGGGCGGCGAACGCCCGCAACCGGGCGCGGCTCGCCGGGGCGCTGGCGCAGCTCGGGCTGCCCTCCGACCCCTCGGAGACCAACTTCATCCTGCCCCGCTTCGCCGATGCCGCGGAGGCGGAAGCCTGCGAGGCGCACCTGCGCGGCGCGGGAATCCTGGTGCGCAAGGTGGCGGGCTACGGGCTGCCGCAGTGCCTTCGGATCACCGTGGGCACTGACGCCGACTGCGACCGGGTGATCGCCGCGATCCGCGACTGGCGGGAGGGCACGGCATGAGCCCCACCTACGACAAGGTCGCCCTCATCGGGCTCGGGCTCATCGCCTCGTCCATGGCCTGGGCCATGAAGCGGGCCGGCAACGTGGGTGAAATCCGCGGCTACGCCCGCTCCGAGGAGACCCGCCAGACGGCGCGGGAGATCGGGCTCTGCGACGTGGTCTGCGAGAGCGCGGCCGAGGCCGCGGAGGGGGCGGACCTCGTGGTGCTCTGCGTGCCGGTGGGCGCCATGGGGCTCGTCGCCGAGGAGATCGCCCCCGTTCTGAAACCGGGGGCGACGGTCTCGGACGTTGGCTCGGTCAAGAAGGCGGTGATCGAGGCGGTAGGCCCCTTCGTTCCCAAGGGCGTGCATTTCGTCCCGGCCCACCCGCTGGCGGGGACCGAGCAGTCGGGACCGCGGTCGGGCTTCGCGGAGCTCTTCGATAACCGCTGGTCACTGCTGGTCCCTGTGGAGGGCAGCGACGAGGCGGCGGTCGAGCGGCTCGAGGCGTTCTGGCGCGAGCTTGGCGCCCTGACCGAGCGGATGGACGCCGATCACCATGACCTGGTGCTTGCGGTCACCTCCCATACGCCGCACCTTATCGCCTACACGATGGTGGGCGTCGCGGACGACCTGAGGCGCGTCACCGACTCGGAAGTGGTGAAGTATTCCGCGGCAGGCTTCCGCGACTTCACCCGGATCGCGGCGTCGGACCCCGTCATGTGGCGGGACGTGTTCCTGACGAACAAGGAGGCGACCCTGGAGATTCTCGGCCGGTTCACCGAAGAGCTCTTCGCGCTACAGCGGGCGATCCGGCTGGGCGACGGGGCGCACCTGCAGGACTATTTCACCCGGACCCGCGCCATCCGTCGCGGCATCGTCGAGGCGGGCCAGGACACCGACGCCCCGGACTTCGGGCGGGGGCCGAAGCGGTGAGGGCTGCGCTGGCGCTCGCCCTTCTCGTTCTCGCGGGAACCGCCGGGGCCGAGGCTCCGGACCGCTCGATCCGGCCCGAGGCGCGGTCGGCCGCCGATGCCCCGCCGCACGCCACGGTCACGACCTCCACCTCCCAGGCCCCCTGGTACAACGTGTCCGAGATCGCTCCGGGGTCGTCACTCCGCCCCGAGATGCGCGATCCGATCGATCCCGTCACGATCACCGGAGGCGCTGCGCGCGCCGAGTGGTACCAGGTCGAGATCTCGGCCCTCGCCCCGGCCCGGACGGAACGGCCCACGTTGCGCCCGCCCGCCATCCTCGCGCGGGCCACGGCGCTCGCAGACCAGCGGCGGCGCGGTGCGGTCTGCGGCGATCCGGCGATCCAGGGCGAGCGCGTCGGTCGCGTACCGGGCAACGGGGCCTGCGGCATCGAGGGCGCGGTGCGCGTGCGCTCGGTGGCCGGCGTCGCGCTCTCCAGTCCCGCGACGCTCGACTGCAATACCGCCCGCGCGCTCAAGAGCTGGGTGGAGAGCGGGCTCAAGCCCGCCGTGGGCAACGAGGGCGGCGGGCCCGTCGAGATGCGGGTGATGGCCGATTACATCTGCCGGGGCCGCAACGGCGTCTCGACCGCGCGGCTCAGCGAGCACTCCTTCGGCCGGGCCATCGACATCGGCGGCATCCGTCTCGCGGACGGCTCGTCGATCTCGGTGTTGCGCGGCTGGTCGACCCGGGACGACGGCGCGCAACTGCGGCAGATGCACCGGTCGGCCTGCGGCATCTTCGGGACCGTTCTGGGCCCCGACTCGAACGCCGCGCACCGCGACCACTTCCACTTCGATACGGCGAGCTACCGGTCAGGAAGCTACTGCCGCTGAGCGAGCGCCTCGGCCGTATCGGCCGAGAGCGTGGTCAGCGTCTCTTCCAGCGCCTCGGGGTTGCGGGGCACCGTCAGCGCCGTCACCTCGACGCCTTCCAGGCGGGGCGGCTCGTCCCGGTCGAGCGGCGCCGCGAGGCGGGCGACGGCCTCGATTGTGACGGTGCCGAGCGGGGTCTCGTCGGCGGAGGCGTTCTGCGCCTCGAGGAAGAGGTCGTAGCGGCCGGGCTCGCCGTTCGGGCGCAGCGCCGCGAGGATGGGGCCGGCGGTGAGCCGGCCGCCCTCCCAGTCGAAGACCATGTCCTCGGCCTCTGCCGTGAAGCGGCCCTCGTATAGGCTCGCGCGCAGGCCGGTGTCGCTCACCCGGACTTCCGTGCCGTCGAGCACGAGCGTCTGGCTGTCGGCGAAGGCGATGATCGCCCGGTCGCGCTGGTAGGTGAGCTGGAGGTGCTGGACGAAGGGCGCGCGCCATTCGGCCCCTTGCGGCGTGGTCACCCGCGGCTCGTCGACCGTCAGGTCGAGGCGGGAGGGGAAGCCGCGGACGTTGAGGTCCGCGTAGTCGATCTCCCAGCCCGCGGCGCGCAGGTCACCGGCCAGCGCCCGCGCCTCCCGAAGGGTCGCGCGGGAGGTCCAGAGCCAGAGCGCGGACCATGCCACGGCGAAGACGAGGATCATGGCGATCAGGCGTTTCATCGGCGCTCCTTGCGTGGCCCGCGCCCCTTCTACGGCCCGACGCGGCGGGCGGCAAAGAGGCGGAAGGACGCGGTGTCGCTCCGGCGCGCAGGCTGATAGGAGGAGCCTCGTTACACGGATGGGTAAGGCACCATGACACTCTGGGTCTTCGGCTACGGATCCCTTCTCTGGAACCCCGGCTTCACGCCGGAGGAGTCGGTGCTCGCCCGGCTCGAGGGCTATCACCGTTCGTTCTGCATGCTCTCGGTCCATCACCGCGGCACCGAGGAGGAGCCGGGCCTCGTCCTCGCGCTCGACCTGCAGGAGGGAGCCTCCTGCACCGGGCTGGCGCTCAAGGTCCGGGCCGAGGAGGAAGAGCAGGTGCTGGCCTACCTGCGCGAGCGCGAGCTGATTTCCTCGGCCTACTACGAGACCGGCGTGACCCTCTCGCTCACCGACGGGCGCGAGGTGCCGGCCCTGGCCTACGTCATCGATCCCGAGCACCGGCAGTACGTGCAATACGACCTCGAACGGCAGGCGCGGCTCATCGCGCGGGCCCGCGGCGGGCGGGGGCCGAACGACGAGTACCTGACCAATACAGCCTCGCATCTGACCGAACTCGGCATTCATGATCCCGACATGGACTGGCTGGTGGCGCGCGTGCGCGACATATCGGGCTCAGGGGGCGCCTGACCCCCATATTCGGCATTTAGTTTCCCCCGGCGGGCAACTATGCTCGCCCGCAATTCGATTACCCGAGGACCCGTCCCGCATGGCCAAACGGTCCCCCGAGGCAGAGCCGCAGTTTTCACAGCCCCGTCGCCCGGTCACGCTCATGCTGATCGTGCTGGCGCTCGTCGCCGTGGGTGTCTGGTTCGCCCTTCCGCGGGTGGGGCCGGTCTTCGCCGCGAACCCCTACCTCAACGGCTTCATCGGCCTCGTCTTCGTGGTGGGCGTGGGCTACGTCTTCCTGCAGGTCGCGCAGATCATCCAGTCGGTGCGCTGGATCGAGGGCTTCGCGGCGGAACGTCCGGGACACGACCTGACCTCGCCGCCGGGCCTGCTGGCGCCGCTCGCGACGCTCCTGCGATCACGGGGCGCGCGGATGCAGCTCTCGGCGACCTCTTCACGCTCGATCCTGGAGTCCGTGGCGCAGCGGATCGACGAGGACCGCGAGATCTCGCGCTATATCGTCAACCTGCTGATCTTCCTCGGTCTTCTGGGCACCTTCTACGGGCTCGCGACGACCGTGCCCGGGCTCGTGCAGACCATCGGCTCGCTCTCCGCCGAAGAGGGCGAGAGCGGCGCGGACATCTTCAACCGGCTGCAGGACGGGCTGCAGACGCAGCTGGGCGGCATGGGCGTGGCCTTCGCCTCCTCGCTGCTCGGCCTCGCCGGTTCGCTGGTCCTCGGCCTGCTGGAGCTGCTGGCCGGCCACGGGCAGAACCGCTTCTACCGCGAGCTGGAGGAATGGCTCTCCACCATCACCCGCGTCGGCATCTCTGGCGAGGAGGGCGGCGGCGAGGCCGGGGTCATGGGCCAGGTGATCGACAACCTCGCCGAGCAGATGGAAGCGCTGCAGATGATGTTCACCCAGACCGACATCGGCCGCGCGGCGGTCGACGAGCGTCTGGGCGATCTCGCCGCCTCGATGGAGGCGCTGGCCCAGAAGATGGAGGCGGGCACGACCCTCTCCGACCAGCTCGGACGCGTGGCCGAAGGGCAGGAGCGTCTCATTAAAGTGATCTCCGACAGCGGCATCGAGGGGATCGACGCGGAAAGCCGGATGCGGCTAAGGAGCATCGACGTGCAGCTCCTGCGCATCCTCGAGGAGATGGCCGCCGGCCGTCAGGAGGTTGTCGAGGACCTGCGCACGGACCTCGCGGCGCTGGGCCGCTCGATGAGAGGCCGCGCGACGGAACGGGAAGGGTAGGCGATGGCGCTCAGCCGCAGATCGGGCGCACGGTTCCAGGCGTCGATCTGGCCGGGCTTCGTCGACGCGATGACCGGCCTTCTACTGGTCCTGATGTTCGTCATCACGATCTTCATGGTCCTGCAGTTCACCCTGCGCGAGACCATCACCGGCCAGGACGACCGGATCTCGGAACTGACCGACCAGGTCGCCTCGCTGTCAAACGCGCTGGGACTCGAGCGCGACCGCTCCGCCGGCCTCGCGCAACGGGTTGGCAGCCTCACGACCTCGCTCGACGCCGCCGGAGAGGCGCGGGACGCCGCGCAGTCTCGGATCGCCGCGCTGGAGTCCGACCTCGCCGACCGCGCCGAGGCGCTGGAGCAGGCGCGCTCCCGCATCACCGGCTTCGAGGCCCAGGTCGCCGGACTTCGCCGCGAACGCGACACGGCGCAGGCCACGGTGGACGAGCAGGCCGAGCAGATCACCGCCTTCGAGGCGGAGGTGGCGGGGCTGCTCGCCGACCGTTCCGACGCCCGGGACCGGATCGCGGCGCTGGAAGAACGGGCCGAGACCGCCGAGGCCCGGCAGGAGGAGCTCCTCTCCGAACAGGAGCAGCTGAACCTCGCCCTGGCCCAGGCCCGCGACGAGATCGACGAGAGCACCGAGGCGGCCCGTCTCGCCGCTGCCCGCCGCGAGGCGCTTCAGGCGCTGGTCGAGGACCTGCGCCGCGAACAGTCCCAGAGCGACGAGGCCCTGGCCGAGCTGCGCACCGCTCGCGCCGAGGATGCCGAGCGTCTGACCGAACTGGAGGAAGAGCGGCTGGCAGAAGCCGCCGCCGCGGAGGCCCTGCGCGAACGGCTCGCGAACGCCGACGAAGAACTCACCGCGATGACCCTGGCGCTGGAGGAACAGCGCCGCGAGGCCGAGGAGACCCTGACGCTCCTCGCGGCCGCCGAGTCCGCCAAGGCGGAGGTCGACGAAGAACTGGCCGCGGCGATGGTGCTGCAGGATCAACTGCGCGAGCGCATGTCTGCGGTTGCCGAGGACCGCGACCGGCTTGACGCGCGGCTGCTGGCGGCCCTCGACCTCGTGGACTCGACCGAGGAAGAGCTGGCCGCCGCCGAAGAGTCCCTCGCCGCCATGCGGTCCGGCAGGGACGATCTCGACAGCCGCCTCGCAACTGCGCTGCTGGCCCAGCGGGAGGCCGTGAGCCGCGCCGAGAGCGCCGAGGCGGAGGTGGAGGATCTCGATGCCCGTCTCGCCGCCGCCGTCTCCGGGCAGGAAGCGATGCAGGAGGAACTCGCGGCGGCCCGCTCCGAGGCCGAGTCCCTCTCGGTCCGGCTGGCCGCCGCGCTGGCGCAGGGCACGACGGCGGAGGACCAGCTGGAGGCCGCCCGGACCGCCCTCGACGAGGCGCTGGCCGAAGCGGAGGCGACCGAGGCCGAGATGCAGGAGCGTCTCGCCGACGCACTGCTTGCCCGCCAGACCGCCGAGGCCGAGCTCACCGCCGCCCTCGCCGCGAGCGAGGCCCGCGCGACCGAACTCGCCGCGGAGCGCGACGCGGCGCAGGAGGAGGTGGCGGAGCTTCAGGCCACGACCGAGACACGGGTCCAGGACCTCTCCACCCGGCTCGCCGCGGCGCTGACTGCTCAGGAAACCGCCGAGGCCGATCTGGACGCCGCCCGCGCCGCGCTGGAAGAGGCGCTGGCCGACAGCGAGACGGAGATCGCCGAGGTCGAGCAGCGGCTCGCCTCCGCCGTCATGGCCCGCGAGGCGCTGCAGGCCGAGCTCGAGGCGGCCCGCACCGAGGCAGCCGACCGCCGCACCGACCGCGCCACGCTGGAGGACCGCCTGGCCGAGGCGCTCCTCGCGCAGTCGCAGGCCGAGGAGGCCGTCGCCCAGACCGAGGCCCGGAGCGACGATCTTCGCGCCCGCCTCTCCGATGCGCTGGCGCGCGCCGAAGAGGCCGAGGGTCTCGCCGAGCGCCGGCTGACCGACGCCGAGCGCCGCGAGCGCCTGCTGGCGCAGGCCAACCGCGCCTTGACCGAGGAAGAGGCGCTCTCGGCCGAATCCCAGCGGCAGGTCGCTCTGCTCAACGAGCAGGTGGCCCAGCTCCGCGACCAGGTTGGCTCGCTCCAGACCCTGCTCAACATGGCCGAGGAAGAGGACCGCGCCGCCGACGTGCAGTTCGAGGCACTGGGGCAGCAGCTCAACACCGCGCTCGCCCGCGCCGCCCAGGCCGAACGCCGTCAGCGCGAGGCCGAGGCGGAGGCCCGGCGGCTGGCCGAGGCCGAGGCGGCGCGGCTGGCGCAGGAGGCGGAGAGCCTGGAGCGCTATCGCTCGGACTTCTTCGGCGAACTTCGGGCCCTGCTCGAGGACCGCGAAGGTGTGCGGATCGAGGGCGACCGCTTCGTCTTCTCCTCCGAGGTTCTCTTCCCGCCCGCGGGCGCCGAACTCAGCCAGGCGGGCCGCCAGCAGATCGCGGGGATCGCGGACCTGCTACGCGACATCGCCGACCAGATCCCGCCGGACATCGACTGGGTGATCCGCGTCGACGGGCATACCGACGACGTGCCGCTGAACCCCGGCGCGGCCTACGAGGACAACTGGGAACTTAGCCAGGCCCGGGCGCTCGCCGTCGTGCGCTATATGGAGGATTTCCTGGGCTTCCCGCCCGAACGGCTCGCCGCCAACGGGTTCGGCGAGTACCAGCCGCTGGTCGAGGGCGACAGCGCCGCGGCGCGCCAGGCGAACCGTCGGATCGAGCTGAAGCTGACCGAGCGCTAGGGCAGGGTCACGACCCGCACAAAGAAAAGCCCCCGCCGATGGCGGGGGCTTTTGTCGTTCAGACCGGTGCCGGACCTCAGTCCGCGGTGAGCAGCGGCGGCTTCTTCGAGGAGAGCTGCCGCTGGCCGGGCTCCTGCACCTGCAGGTCGATCTCGCCGTCCTTGACGGCCACCCGGACCAGTCCGCCCTTGGCGAGCTTGCCGAAGAGCAGCTCCTCCGCGAGGGGTTTCTTGATGTACTCCTGGATCACGCGGCCCAGGGGACGGGCGCCCATCTTGTCGTCGTAGCCCTTGTCGGCGAGCCAGGCGGCCGCATCCTTGGTCAGTTCGATGGACACGCCGCGGTCCATGAGCTGGGCCTCGAGCTGGAGGACGAACTTCTCGACCACCTGCAGGATCGTGTCCTTCGGCAGAGGGGCGAAGCTGATGACCGCGTCGAGACGGTTGCGGAACTCGGGCGTGAAGGTCCGCTCGATGGCGGCCGTATCCTCGCCCTCGCGCCGGTCGCGGCCGAAGCCGATGGCCTCTTTCGCCTGCTCCTGCGCGCCCGCGTTCGAGGTCATGATCAGGACCACGTTGCGGAAATCCACCGTCCGGCCGTTGTGGTCGGTCAGCTTGCCGTGGTCCATCACCTGCAGCAGGATGTTGTAGACATCCGGGTGCGCCTTCTCGATCTCGTCGAGCAGGAGCACGCAGTGCGGGTGCTGGTCCACGCCGTCCGTCAGCAGGCCGCCCTGGTCGAAGCCGACGTAGCCCGGAGGCGCGCCGATCAGGCGCGAGACCGCGTGCTTCTCCATGTACTCCGACATGTCGAAGCGCAGCATCTCGACGCCGAGGATCTGGCTCAGCTGCTTCGCGACCTCGGTCTTGCCGACGCCGGTGGGGCCGGCGAAGAGGTAGTTGCCGATCGGCTTCTCCGGCTCGCGCAGGCCCGCGCGGGCCAGCTTGATCGCCGAGGAGAGCGCGTCGATCGCCGGATCCTGGCCGAAGACCACCCGCTTGAGCGAGCCCTCGAGATCCTTGAGCACCTCCGCATCGTCCTTCGAGACGTTCTTGGGCGGGATGCGCGCGATCTTGGCGACGACCGCCTCGATCTCCTTCGGACCGATGGTCTTCCGGCGCTTGGATTCCGCGACCAGGTGCTGCGCGGCGCCGGCCTCGTCGATCACGTCGATGGCCTTGTCGGGCAGCTTGCGGTCGTTGATGTAGCGCGCGGAGAGTTCCACCGCCGACTTGATCGCGTCGTTGGTGTACTTGATCGAGTGGTGCTTCTCGAAATAGGGCTTCAGGCCGCGCAGGATCTTCACGCTGTCGTCGACCGTGGGTTCGGTGACATCGATCTTCTGGAACCGCCGGCTGAGCGCGCGGTCCTTCTCGAAGTGCTGGCGGAACTCCTTGTAGGTGGTGGAGCCCATGCAGCGCAGCTTGCCGCCCTGAAGCGCGGGCTTCAGGAGGTTCGAGGCGTCCATGGCCCCGCCGGAGGTCGCGCCGGCGCCGATCACGGTATGGATCTCGTCGATGAAGAGAACCGCGTCGGGATGCTCCTCGAGTTCGGTGACGACGGCCTTCAGCCGCTCCTCGAAATCGCCGCGGTAGCGGGTGCCGGCGAGTAGCGCGCCCATGTCGAGCGAGAAGATCGTCGCGCCGGAGAGCACGTCGGGCACTTCGCCGCCCACGATCTTGCGGGCGAGGCCCTCGGCGATGGCGGTCTTGCCGACGCCCGGGTCGCCCACGAGCAGCGGGTTGTTCTTGCGGCGGCGGCAGAGCACCTGCACGCAGCGCTCGACCTCGTGCTCGCGGCCGATGAGGGGATCGACGTCGCCCTGCCGCGCCTTGGCATTCAGGTCGACGCAGTACTTGCCGAGCGCGCTTTCTTCCTTGTCGCCGCCCTCGCTGGAGCTTGCCACCGTCTCGTCCTCCGCATCGGTGGCGGAGCCTTGCACGGGGCGGCTCTCGCCAAACGCCGGGTCCTTGGCGACCCCGTGGGCGATGAAGTTAACGGCATCGTAACGGGTCATGTCCTGCGCCTGCAGGAAGTAGGCGGCATTGCTCTCGCGCTCGGCGAAGATCGCGACGAGCACGTTGGCGCCGGTCACCTCGGTGCGGCCGGAGGACTGGACATGGATGGCGGCGCGCTGGATCACGCGCTGGAAGGCGGCCGTCGGCACGGCCTCGGACCCTTCGACCTCTGTCACCAGGGTCGAGAGATCCTCGTCGATGAATTCGTCGAGCGCGCGGCGGAGCTCGTCCAGGTCAACGGAACAGGCCTTCATCACCCTGGCGGCGTCGGGTTCGTCGATCAGGGCGAGGAGCAGGTGCTCCAGCGTGGCCAGTTCGTGGCGGCGCGCGTTGGCGAGCGCCAGCGCGGCGTGAATGGACTGCTCAAGGGTGGTCGAGAAAGACGGCACGGTGCGTGCTCCTTTCGCTTCGGGGTCGGAGCAGGGCAATTGGCGCCCCATCCGACCGTGGCCTCGTAACCTTAAAGTTCGCTTTCGACTGCGATCCTTCAAGGACTTTTTTGTCCGCCGCCGTTCACATCGCCTGCCCGGACATGTGAACGCGGGGGCGGGCGTGGAGGTTGCCGCAAATTGCGACAGCCCTGAATCAGAAGCGATCCTTGCGGGCTCTGACTTCGGCGAAGACCTCGACGTCGGACGCGTCGCTCATGCCGATCGCGGACTTCAGTCCGGGCTCGTCGGCGCGCAGGAAGGGGTTCGTTTCCAGCTCTTCCTTGAGGGTCGAGGGAACAGTGGGTTGGTTCCGGGAGCGGGCCTCGTCGACGGCCCGTGCACGAGAGATAAGCTGCGGATTGTCCGGTTCAATAGTGAGGGCGAACCGGGCGTTGTTGGCCGTGTATTCGTGTCCCGAGCATATCACGGTTTCGGGCGGCAGCGCGCGGAGCTTTCGCAGGCTGCCCCACATCTGCTCCGGCGTGCCCTCGAAGACACGCCCGCATCCCAGCGCCATGAGGCTGTCGGCGGTGAAGGCGTACCCGGAGGAGGGGAAGTGGAAGGCGATGTGTCCGACGGTGTGGCCCGAGACGTCGAGGACCGCGACATGCTCGCCGCAGACGGTCAGGGTGTCGCCCTCGGCGACCGCGATGTCGAGTGGGGGAAGGCGGTGGGCGTCGGCGCCCGCGCCGATCACCCGCGCACCGGGGCGCAGCGGCTCCAGCCCCTCGACATGGTCGGTATGGTGATGCGTCAGAAGGATTTCCGAGAGGGTCCAGCCGCGGGACTGCAGCTCGGCCTGGATCGGCTCGGCCTCGGGGGCGTCGATCAGCGCCGTGGCCCCTGTTCCGGCGTCGTGGACGAGGAAGGCGTAGTTGTCGCTGCGACAGGGAATCGTGACGAGGTCCAGGGTCATGGCGCTCTGCTCCTGCGATGCTATGGTCCCGCCCAGCGTGACGTGACGGGGCCCCGCCTGCAATGCATCTCGATGTGGTCGATCTCCGCGCCTTCTATTACCGCAGCGCGCTCGGCCGCGCGGCCCAGCGGGTGATCCGGGACGAGCTCTGCCGAATGTGGCGCAAGCGGACCGGCCTCACGGTCGTGGGCTTCGGATTCGCCGTTCCGCTTCTGCGGCCCTTCCTGTCGGACTCCCGCCGGGTCGTGGCGCTGATGCCCGGGCCGCAGGGAGTGATGCCCTGGCCCGCGGGGATGCCCAACGTCAGCGTGCTCTGCCAGGAGACGCTCTGGCCCATTCCCTCGGGGACGGTCGACCGCCTCGTGCTGCTTCACGGGCTGGAGACCTCGGAGCATCCCACGGCGGTGCTGGAGGAGACCTGGCGCGTGCTCGCCCCCGAGGGGCGGGTGGTCGCCATCGTTCCCAACCGGGCGGGACTCTGGTCGCGCTCGGACCGGACGCCCTTCGGATACGGGCGGCCCTATTCGCTGGGCCAGCTGGAGACCCAGCTGCGCGGCCACCGCTTCCAGATCGAGCAGGCGGTCTCGACGCTCTACCAGCCGCCCAGCGTCCGGAAGGGCTGGCGCAAGTCGGCGGCCTGGATGGAAGGCGTGGGGCGGCACATTCCCGTCTTCAAGGCGGGCGGCGTGCTGATGGTGGAGGCGACGAAGCAGGTCGCGCCGCCCATGCGGCCTGGGCTCTCGGAAGCGGTCAAACGTCCGCTCAAGGTGCTCGAAGGGATCGGCACGCCCGCGCCGGAGCCCTCGCGCCGTCAGACCGCGTGGTCGATCTCCGAGGCGACCTCGCGGTCGAAGTAGATCTCCGGCTCCTCGTTGATCGCGCCCTCGACGGTGCCGTCGCGCTTCTCGTGCCGCTTGCCGAGGTCGATCCGAAGGATGTGGGTGGCGAGATCGGCGCGGATCTCGCCGGAGCGCCCGACGTCCTCCGCCGTGAGCCGGTCGCGGTCGGAGAGATAGACGTCGATCCAGGCGCTGCTGGCGATGCCGGTATCGAGCTGGGCCCGGGCGCTGCCGTGGACCACGTGCAGCCGTCCCGAGGGGTGGTCGGCGAACTCCAGGCTGAGCACGTCGCGCGGATCGAGGAGGGAGACGACCTCGGCCTCCTCGGCGGTCCGGGCGGGATCGATGTCGAGCGTCAGGTTGAAGGCCTCGGCCGCCTGCGGATCCCGTTCCTCGACCTCTTCGGCGAGCACCGTTTCAGCGGGTTCGGCCGGGGCGGCGGCGCTCGCGTCTCTAGGCGGCGCCGTCTCGAGAACCGAGAACTCGGGCAGCGGACCCGTCTCCTCGTGGACCTCCCGCGGCCCGCCTGACGGGGCGCGGCCCGACATCCGCCGGAGCGTTGTCAGGGCGGCGAGGCAGAAGCCTGCGGCGACGAGTCCGTAGATGAGCGAGTCGAATGGCATGCCGGTCTTTCCTGGTGTCGGACCCGGACGCTAGGAGCGGATCCCGGCGAGAATTTGTCGGCATTTGGAAGACTGAGCGCCCTCAGCGGAGGCCCGCCGATCGGAGGGCGCGGGGGCGGGCGGATGCCCGCCGGATGGTGCAAAGAGTCGCACCTTGGAACCCCGATGCGATAACCTTGCGCAACGGGGTTTTCGCAGGCTTTGCGGCGGCGGCTTGGCGGTTGCCCCACCCATGAGCCTCTGCTACATGGCCGATGATTTCGCGGCCCGAAGGCTTTCGGGCGGCTCAGACCGCCTGAACCGCCCCACATGCTGCCGGGCCGGGCCGGGCCAAGATACGGAAGGGTGGACGTGTCCGAACCAGCTTCGATCTCGACCGGCATCGCGCACCGCTATGCCACCGCCGTCTTCGAGCTTTCCAAGGATGAGGGAGCCCTCGATCAGCTCTCCGGGGATCTGGACACGCTCGAGGCCGCGCTCAACGAAAGTGCCGACCTGCGTGACCTGATCCGCTCGCCGATCTACTCGCGCG
Organism: Histidinibacterium aquaticum; assembly: GCF_008710275.1. GTDB lineage: Bacteria > Pseudomonadota > Alphaproteobacteria > Rhodobacterales > Rhodobacteraceae > Oceanicola > Oceanicola aquaticus. The sequence goes on along the minus strand of NZ_VYQE01000003.1, from coordinate 583,370 downwards.
AGGCGCAGGAGAAGGCGATCATCGCCGTCGCCGAGAAGATGGAGCTGAGCGCGACGCTCCGCAACGTCCTCGGACTGATGGCCCAGAAGCGGCGTCTCTTCGTCGTCCCGCACATGATCCGCGACCTGCGCGACATGCTCTCCAAGGAGCGTGGCGAGGTGCAGGCCGACGTGATCTCGGCCAAGGCCCTGACCAAGACCCAGGCCGAAAAGCTCTCCAAGACCCTGGCGGAGCGCGTGGGCGCGAAGATCAAGATCAACCAGACCGTCGATGAAAGCCTCATTGGCGGTCTCGTCATCAAAGTGGGCTCCAGGATGATCGACACCTCGATCAAGTCGAAACTGGCCCATCTCCAGAACAGCATGAAAGAGGCCCGGTAATGGCGATCCAAGCAGCGGAAATCTCTGCGATCCTCAAGGACCAGATCAAGAACTTCGGCCAGGATGCCGAAGTGGCCGAGGTGGGTCGCGTTCTGAGCGTCGGCGACGGCATCGCCCGCGTCTACGGCCTCGACAACATCCAGGCCGGCGAGATGGTCGAGTTTCCCGGCGGCATCCAAGGGATGGCGCTGAACCTCGAGACCGACAACGTCGGCGTCGTGATCTTCGGCTCCGACCGGGACATCAAGGAAGGCGACACCGTCAAGCGCACGAACTCCATCGTGGACGTGCCGGCGGGCGAGGGTCTTCTGGGCCGCGTCGTTGACGGTCTCGGCCAGCCGCTGGACGGCAAGGGCGAGATCAAGGCCACCGAGCGCCGCGTCGCGGACGTGAAGGCCCCGGGCATCATCCCGCGGAAGTCCGTGCACGAGCCCATGGCGACCGGCCTCAAGGCCATCGACGCCATGATCCCGATCGGCCGCGGCCAGCGTGAGCTCATCATCGGCGACCGCCAGACCGGCAAGACCGCCGTCGCGATGGACACGATCCTCAACCAGAAGAGCTACAACGACGCCGCAGGCGACGACGAGAGCCAGAAGCTCTACTGCGTCTACGTGGCCGTCGGCCAGAAGCGCTCGACCGTGGCCCAGCTGGTGAAGCGCCTCGAGGAGACCGGCGCGATCGAGTATTCGATCGTCATCGCCGCGACCGCCTCCGACCCGGCGCCGATGCAGTTCCTCGCGCCCTATGCGGCCACCGCCATGGCCGAGTACTTCCGCGACAACGGCAAGCACGCCCTCATCGTCTACGACGACCTCTCCAAGCAGGCCGTGGCCTACCGCCAGATGTCCCTGCTGCTCCGCCGCCCGCCGGGCCGCGAAGCCTACCCGGGCGACGTCTTCTACCTGCACTCCCGCCTGCTGGAGCGTTCGGCGAAGCTCAACGAGGATCACGGCGCCGGTTCGCTGACCGCGCTGCCGATCATCGAAACCCAGGGCGGCGACGTCTCGGCCTTCATTCCGACCAACGTGATCTCGATCACCGACGGCCAGATCTTCCTCGAGACCGACCTGTTCTACCAGGGCATCCGCCCGGCCGTGAACACCGGTCTGTCCGTGTCGCGCGTCGGCTCCTCGGCCCAGACCAACTCGATGAAGTCGGTCGCGGGCCCGGTGAAGCTCGAGCTCGCCCAGTACCGCGAGATGGCGGCCTTCGCCCAGTTCGGCTCGGACCTCGACGCCTCGACCCAGCAGCTGCTGAACCGCGGCGCGCGCCTGACCGAGCTGATGAAGCAGCCGCAGTACTCGCCGCTCACCAACGCCGAGATCGTCTGCGTCATCTACGCCGGCACCGAGGGCTACCTCGACAAGCTGCCGGTCGACCGGGTCGGCGCCTTCGAGAGCGGGTTGCTCAACCACCTGCGCAACAACCGCCGCGACATCCTCGACTGGATCACCGCCGAGGATCCCAAGATCAAGGGCGACGCCGCGGACAAGCTCAAGGGCGCGATCGACGAGTTCTCCAAGGACTTCGAGTAAGGACCTGAGATGGCCAACCTCAAGGACCTGAAAAACCGGATCGAGAGCGTCAAGTCGACGCGCAAGATCACGAAGGCCATGCAGATGGTCGCGGCGGCCAAGCTCCGCCGCGCCCAGGAGGCCGCCGAGATGGCGCGCCCCTATGCCGAGCGTTTCAACGCGGTGATGGCGCAGCTCGCGAAGTCCGTGGGCGACAGCGACACCGCGCCGAAGCTGCTGTCGGGCACCGGCAAGGACGACACGCACCTGCTGGTGGTGATGACGGCGGAGCGGGGCCTCTGCGGCGGCTTCAACTCCAACATCGCCAAGCTCGCCAAGGCGCGGGCGGACGAACTGCTGGGCCAGGGCAAGACGGTGAAGATCCTCACCGTCGGCAAGAAGGGCCGCGACGTGCTGCGCCGCACCCACTCCGAGTATTTCGTCGGCAACGTCGATCTCACCGAGGTGAAGCGCGTGGGCTACGAGAATGCCCAGGAGATCGCCCAGGACGTGCTCGACCGCTTCGACGGCGGCGAGTTCGACGTGTGCACGATCTTCTACTCGATCTTCCACAACGTCGTCTCGCAGGAGCCGACGGCGCAGCAGATCATCCCGGCCGATTTCGAGGCCGATGAGGGCGAGGAGCAGGGCACCCAGACGCTCTACGACTACGAGCCCTCCGAAGAGGAGATCCTCGCCGATCTCCTGCCGCGCGGCGTGGCGACACAGATCTTCTCGGCCCTGCTCGAGAACGGCGCCTCTGAACAGGGCGCCCGGATGAGCGCGATGGACAACGCGACGCGCAACGCCGGCGAGATGATCGACAAGCTGACGATCGAGTACAACCGCACCCGTCAGGCGGTCATCACCAACGAGCTGATCGAAATCATTTCGGGCGCCGAGGCGCTCTAAGGGAACCGGAGACGAAACATGGCAAACCCAACCGGCAAGGTGACCCAGGTGATCGGCGCGGTCGTCGACGTGCAGTTCGACGAGCATCTGCCCGCGATCCTGAACGCGCTCACCACCGACAACCACGGCAAGACCCTCGTGCTCGAGGTCGCCCAGCACCTGGGTGAATCGACCGTCCGCACCATCGCGATGGACTCCACCGAGGGTCTCGTCCGCGGCCAGACCGTGCAGGACAGCGGCGAGCCGATCTCGGTTCCCGTCGGCACCGCGACGCTCGGCCGGATCCTCAACGTCGTCGGCGAGCCCGTCGACGAGAAGGGCCCCGTCGAAGCCCAGGAGCGCCGCCCGATCCACGCCGAGGCGCCGGACTTCAGCCAGCAGTCCACCGCCTCCGAGATCCTGGTGACCGGCATCAAGGTCGTCGACCTGCTCGCCCCCTACTCCAAGGGCGGCAAGATCGGCCTCTTCGGCGGCGCCGGCGTGGGCAAGACGGTGCTCATCCAGGAGCTCATCAACAACATCGCCAAGGTGCACTCGGGCTACTCGGTCTTCGCCGGCGTCGGCGAGCGGACCCGCGAGGGCAACGACCTCTTCTACGAGATGATCGAGGGCGGCGTCATCAACCCCGACAACCTCGAGGAATCCAAGGTGGCGCTGGTCTACGGCCAGATGAACGAGCCTCCGGGCGCCCGCGCCCGCGTCGCGCTGACCGGCCTGACGCTCGCCGAGCAGTTCCGCGACCAGTCGGGCACCGACGTGCTCTTCTTCGTCGACAACATCTTCCGCTTCACCCAGGCGGGCTCCGAGGTTTCGGCGCTCCTGGGCCGTATCCCCTCCGCCGTGGGCTACCAGCCGACGCTGGCCACGGACATGGGCGCCCTGCAGGAGCGGATCACCTCCACGAAGGCCGGCTCGATCACCTCCGTGCAGGCGATCTACGTGCCCGCGGACGACCTTACAGACCCGGCTCCGGCGACCTCCTTCGCCCACCTCGACGCCACCACCGTGCTGTCGCGCTCGATCTCCGAGCTCGGCATCTACCCGGCGGTGGACCCTCTCGACTCCACCTCGCGGATCCTCGATCCGCAGGTCGTCGGCGAGGAGCACTACCAGGTGGCGCGTGACGTGCAGGGTATCCTTCAGCGCTACAAGTCGCTGCAGGACATCATCGCCATTCTCGGGATGGACGAGCTCTCGGAAGAGGACAAGCTGACCGTGGCCCGCGCCCGGAAGATCCAGCGCTTCCTCTCCCAGCCCTTCGACGTCGCCAAGGTCTTCACCGGCGTGGACGGGGTGCAGGTGCCGCTGGAAGAGACGATCTCCTCCTTCAAGGCGGTCGTGGCCGGCGAGTACGACCACCTGCCCGAGGCCGCCTTCTACATGGTTGGCGGCATCAAGGAGGCCGTCGCCAAGGCCGAGCGCATGGCTTCGGCCGCGTAAGGAGCTGAAATGGCTGACGCATTCACATTCGACCTCGTGAGCCCCGAGCGGCGCCTGGCGCGGCTCGAGGTCTCGGAGGTCTCGATCCCGGGGTCGGACGGCGACATGACGGCGATGCCTGATCATGCGCCGACGCTGACGACCCTGCGGCCGGGCCTCCTCCGGGCCGTCCACTCGGGCGGTACCGACGAATACGTGGTCTCCGGGGGCTTCGCCGAAATCGGCGCCTCGGGCATCACCGTGCTGGCCGAACAGGCCCTGCCGCGCGAGGAAATGACCCAGGAGGTCTACGACCGCCTGATCGAGGAGGCGCGCCGCGCCCACGAGAAGGCCAAGGAGACCTTCGAGAACGAGCCGGGCCCGGTGGACGACGCCGCCAAGCTCCTCTCGGACATGGTCGCAGTGGGCACCCACATCGGGCTCTCGCCCTCGCAGTCCAACCTCTGATCCGATCCACCGGATCGCGACGAAAGCGGCCCCCTCGGGGGCCGTTTCTCGTTCGGGGTCCGAGACAGCGGTGCGCCTTCGGTGCGCTGGATGAGCCCGTGCCCGCCTTCGGCGGTCCCGGGCGGTGGGAGGCCCGGCGGGCGCTCTCGCTGTTTCGGCCGTTTGGCGGGAGGGTTGGCGTCGGGGCCTCCGGCGGAGGTATTTGGAGCTAGATGAAGAACAGGGCGCACGGATTTGGCCCGGGTCGCCTTGGGAGGCGCCGGGATGGAGGCCCTTCGGGCCGATCTCGCTGTCGTTCCGGTCGGGAAGGAACGGTATGGGCCGTGGAGGGACGTCACCCCCTCCAGGGTCGGATGCGCAAAGGACCCGCCCCGAGGGGCCGGCCGACCGCGATATGTCCACATGGCGCGGGGGTGTGAGTCCCGCGGATCGATCGCGGAGAGGTCTAGCGCGGCCGGGTTAACGAATGCCTCGACCGCCGGCCGGCGCCGTTGCGTCGCAGCTTGACGCAGGGAAAGCCCGGGCGCATGGGACTGGCATGTCGCGGCCCATGGTCTTCATCCTTCTCACCCTGCTGATCGACGCGATCGGCATCGGCATCGTCTTCCCGATCCTGCCGGAGCTGATGATGCGCGTGGGGGCTGGGTCGACGGCCGAAGGCTCGGTCTGGGGCGGGTTGCTGATGGCCGCCTACGCAGGCACCCAGTTCCTGTTCGCGCCGGCGGTCGGCGGGCTCTCGGACGCCCGGGGACGCAAGCCGGTGCTGGTCGCGGCCCTTGCCCTGCTGGCCCTCGACTACGTCATCATGGCGCTCGCCGGGTCCTTCTGGCTCCTGCTCCTGGGCCGGGCGCTCGCGGGGATGTCGGGGGCGACCTACGTCACCGCGACGGCCTATATCGCCGACATCTCGGCCCGGGAGGACCGCGCGGCGAACTTCGGCCTGATCGGCGCGGCCTTCGGGGTGGGCTTCGTCCTGGGGCCGGTGCTGGGCGGGCTCGCCGCCACCTGGCACGTCACGGCCCCTTTCTGGATCGCGGCGGGTCTGTCGGGCGCGGCGGCGCTCTTCGGGATCTTCGTCCTGCCGGAGAGCCTTAAGCCCCAGAACCGCCGTCCCTTCCGGCGCGCCGATCTGGACCCCTTTGCCGCAATCCTCCGCGCCTTCCGGGTGCCGGAGCTGGCCCTGCCGCTCGCCATGCTCTTCGTCTTCGAGTTCGCCAACATGGTCTACCCGACGATCTGGGCCTTCTGGCTCACCGCGCTCTTCGGCTGGACCCCGGCGGCCATCGGACTGAGCCTCGCGGGCTACGGCCTGGGCGTGGCGGTGACCCAGGGGCTGGTGATCCGGCCCTGCATCCGGCTGCTGGGCGAGAGCGGAACGCTGCGGCTTGCGCTGTTCTCGGGGCTGGCGGCGCTCGTGGGCTTCGGCGTCACGCGGGAGGTCTGGATGGTCTTCGTCTTCCTGCCCTTCGCCTGCCTGGCGGACATGGCGCCGGCGACGATGACGGCGCTTGCCGCCAATCGCGTGGGCGAGGACAGGCAGGGCCTCGTGCAGGGGGTGATCGCCGCGCTGGCGGCGGTTTCGGCGGTGCTCGCGCCGCTGGCCGTCACGGCGGTCTTCGAGACCTACGCGGACGGGCAGGGCCTCTGGTTGCCGGGGGCGCCCTTCCTCTTCGCCGCGGTGCTGCTCGCCTGCATCCTCCCGTTCCTGCCGCGGCTGACCGGCCCGGGCGCCGGTCCGGTGCCGAAAACGCCGTAGTCTCCGCCGCCCCGTCCCGGTAGGGTCCCCCGGGGGACGGGACATGAAGAAACTGCGCAACCACCTGATCGGCATCGATTCCGGCGAGGAGGCGATGTTCGAGGATTTCCGCGACGGCGGCCCGATGTGGTCCGGCGAAGGTCCGCGCGAGGCGCGCCGCGAGGTGCGCTTCTCGGAGAGCTACCGCGCGCCGCCCTCGGTGCAGGTGGCGCTGACCATGTGGGACATCGCCGCCGGGGCGAATGCCCGCGCCGACGTCGGCGTCGAGGCGGTGACCCCGGAGGGGTTCACGATCGTCTTCCGGACCTGGGGCGACAGCCGCATCGCGCGGGTGCGCGTCGGTTGGCAGGCGATCGGCGAGCTGCGGTACTCCGACGACTGGGAGGTCGACTGACGGACCGGCTCAGTCGAGCAGCTCTGTGACCCAGTGCGGAACGGTTTCGGTCGCCGGGCCCAGGCGGCGTTCGTCGAAGGGCGCGCCGCTGGGCTCGAGCGTCAGCTCCACGGTGCGCGCGCCGTAGGCCGTGGCCATCTCGACGAAGCCCGCGGCCGGGTAGACCTGTCCCGAGGTGCCGATGGCGGCGAAGAGTTCGGCCTCCGAGAGCGCCGCATCGATCTCGTCCAGGTGGTGCGGCATCTCGCCGAACCACACGACGTCCGGGCGGGCAGTCCGCTCGCCGCAGGCGGGGCAGGGGGTGGTCTCGTCCATCTCCATCGGCGCGGGCCAGCGGTGGCCGCAGGCGGCGCAGAGGGCGCCCTTGAGGCGTCCGTGCATGTGCAGGGGCCGGGCTCCGGCCTCCTCGTGCAGGTCATCGACGTTCTGGGTCACCAGGGTCACCCGGTGCCGCCGGTCCGATTGGAGCCGTGCGAGCGCCGTGTGGGCGGCGTTGGGCCGGGCCTTGGCCGCCTCTTCCCGTCGCATGCGGTAGAAGGCGTGGACGCCGGCCGGGTCGCGGGCATGGGCCTCGGGGGTGGCCACGTCCTCGATCCGGTAACGGGACCAGATCCCGCCCTTGTCGCGGAAGGTGCCTAGGCCGCTCTCGGCGGATATCCCGGCACCGGTGAGAATGACGATGTTCATGGCGCGAATTCCGCTAGACTGCTGCCCGGGAGCCTAGCGGGGAGGACACCGTGAAGACACCCTGGCATGTCTGGGTCGTGGGCGGCGTGTCGCTGCTCTGGAACAGCGGCGGCGCGATCGACTACCTTATGCTTCGATTCCGCGTCGAGGCTTATACCGGCCAGCTGACGGAGGCCCAGCTCGGCTTCTTCGAGAGCCTGCCCGTCTGGGCCTCGATCGGTTGGGCGCTCGGGGTCTGGGGCGCCTGGATCGGCTCGGTGCTGCTGCTCTTGCGCTCGCGGTTCGCGGGGACCGCCTTCGCGCTGTCGCTGCTCGGCATCGGCGTGAACTCGATCTACACCTACGGACTGGCCGGGGCCGAGGTCGACGCCGGGATGGGGGCGGTTCAGGCCTGGTTCGCGGTCGCCATCGTCGTGATCACGGCGGGGCTGCTGTTCTACGCCCGGGCCATGGCCCGGCGCGGCGTCCTGCGCTGAGGGCCGAGCCTCAGCTGCAGATCGCCCGCGCGGTCTGGACGAAGTTGTCGTAGCGATCCCACATCCGCTCGGCCGCCGGACGGTCGTCCAGCTTCATCGCCTGGAGCTCTTCGGGATCCTCGAAGTAGTTCGCCGCGGCGCGCTGCTCGGCCGGGGTGAGCGTGTTGCCCGCGACCTGGTCGATGCAGCCGCAGACCCGCGGGTTGGCCGCCGAGCGTCCCGCCGCGAGGCAGGCCTCACCCACCGCGCCCGTCGGTCGCGCGCCGCCGCCCCCGCAGGAGCTCAAGGTGAGAACTGCCAGAATGAGAATAAGCCGATGCATGGTCCTGCCCCCGGACTCCGCCGCCCTGGTGTGCCCGATTCATCGCACCGCGCCCCAGATTTTTTGAGGGTGTCGCGGGCGTCTTGCCTGTAGCAGGATCATGCCTGTTCGATGCCGCCCCCGCAAGACGGTCAGGGCGTGCGGGGCAATGAAACCGTCACATGGGCGTGATTGAGTGCCACCGAGGACCAGGGGATCAGACCGATGGACGACGAGAACGAGGGCGGGCGCGACTGGCTGGAAGCGGAGCTCGCCGACACACTGGACGAGGACTACGAGATCGAGCTGGAGGACGCCCAGCTCTCGATGAAGATCCGCGAGATCTACCGCGAGGCCCATGTCGAGACGCTGCCGCGCGGCGAGTACTTCCACTCCCTGCTGCGGCTTCAGGCGGAGCTCATCAAGCTGCAGGACTGGATCGTCCACACCGGCGAGAAGGCCGTCATCATCTTCGAGGGCCGCGACAGTGCCGGGAAGGGCGGGGTCATCAAGCGCATCACCCAGCGTCTGAACCCGCGCGTGGTGCGGACCGTCGCGCTGCCTGCGCCCTCCGACCGGGAGAAGACGCAGTGGTACTTTCAGCGCTACGTCCCGCATCTGCCGGCGGGGGGCGAGATCGTGCTCTTCGACCGCTCCTGGTACAACCGGGCGGGGGTCGAGCGGGTGATGGGCTTCGCGGACGAGGACCAGGTCGAGGACTTCTTCCGCGACGTGCCAGAGTTCGAGCGGATGCTGGTGCGCTCCGGCATCCGGCTGGTGAAATACTGGTTCTCGGTCACCGACGAAGAGCAGCAGATGCGCTTTCTCATGCGCATCCACGATCCGCTCAAGCAGTGGAAGCTTTCGCCCATGGACCTGCAGAGCCGCGTCCGCTGGGAGGATTACACCAAGGCCAAGGAGGAGATGTTCGCCCGGACGAACATCCCCGAGGCGCCATGGTACATCGTGCCGGGCAACGACAAGAAGCGCGCCCGGCTGAACTGCATCGATCACCTCCTGACGCTCTTTCCCTACGAGGAAGTGCCTCAAGAGGAGATCGAGCTGCCCGAGCGGGTCTACAACTCCGACTATGAGCGGGCGACTCTGCCGCCCGAGCTCTACGTGCCGTCGAAGTACTGACCTATTCGGGGGACGCGCCGCAGCTCCAGAAGCCGCGGTAGCCGACCCGCGGGCCCTCTTCCATGTCGAAGACGAGCTCCGCGTCGGAGCGCCAGTCGGCCTCGTCGCCGAGCTCCCGGACCGTCATGCTCGCGCCCTCCGCGCTGAACTGCTGCCCGTCGCCCTCGAGCGGGACGATGACGTTGTTCAGGAGCATGGCGCCGGCGTCGCCTTCGGCCGTGGCCCAGAGGATCGGGTCTGACTCGGGAGAGCGGTGGAAGCGGCAGGCGTCCTCGCCCAGCTCGACGACCTCTCCGGCCTGTTCGGCCTCCAGCGGCGCGGGGTCGAGCGCGGCGACCAGCGCGCGGTCCACGGCATTGTCCACGGTCCCCGTCTCGGGCGGCGCGTCCTCGTAGATGTCATCGACCACGTTGCCCGCGCCGACATCGGCGATGAGGTAGCGCATCTCGGCGATCTCGCGGCGCTGGGCGGCGATGATCTCGTCGGCGAGCTTGCGCACGCGGGCATCCTCGATCTGCGCGCGCTCGGACGTCATCACGGCGATGGAGTGGTGCGGGATCATCGCGCGCATGTAGCTGGGTCCGGAGACCGTGACCTGGCTGCGCACCAGCCAGAGGAAGAGGGCGAAGGCCGCGATGGCCCCCGCGAAGATCGCGATGTTGAGGGTCCGGTTGCCGTACATGCCCAGCATGAAGGCGAGCATGATCACGGCCATGGTCGCCCCCATGACCACCGCCATGTAGGCGCGGGTCTCGGAGAAGAAGAGATGCTCCCAGGCGTAGGTGTTCAGGTACATCAGGGCGAACATCACCAGGGTCGAGGTCAGGATCATCAGTCCGAAGCGGATGTAGGACATGGGCGTGTCTCCTTCCGACGGTGTCGTGTCGTAAGGAAAACGGGCTGCAGCCGGGGGGAGGTTCCGGGCGCGCGGCTCGGCTTCCCCTCGGCCCGTGGTCTGCTACATGGGGCCGGACACGTCGAGAGGTAGCCATGACCGACCGTTTCCGCCTGACCCTGGCGCAGCTCAATGCCACCGTGGGCGACGTCTCCGGCAATGCCGCGCGTGCGCGCGAGGCCTGGGAAGAGGGCAAGCGGGCCGGGGCCGACATGGTGGTGCTTCCCGAGATGTTCCTCGCGGGCTACCAGCCGCAGGACCTCGTGCAGAAACCCGCCTTCGTCGCGGCCTGCCAGGACGCGCTGATGCAGCTCGCCGCCGATTGCGCCGATGGCCCGGCTCTCGGGGTCGGCGCGCCGCTGGCCGAGGGGGACCTGCTGCACAACGCCTACTTCGTGCTGGAGGGTGGCGAGATCCGCGCGACGATGCGCAAGCACCACCTGCCGAACTACACCGTCTTCGACGAGAAGCGCGTCTTCCAGCCCGGCATGATCTCCGGGCCCTACTCGGTGAAGGGCGTGCGGATCGGCACGCCGATCTGCGAGGATGCCTGGTTCCCCGACGTGGCCGAGGCCATGGCCGAGAGCGGCGCGGAGATCCTCGTGGTGCCGAACGGCTCCCCCTACTTCCGGGACAAGCTCGACATCCGGCTGAACAAGATGATCGCCCGGGTGACCGAGACCGGGCTGCCGCTGGTCTATCTCAACCTGGTTGGCGGACAGGACGACCAGGTCTTCGACGGCGGCTCCTTCGTGCTGAACCCGCACGGCGTCCTGGCGATGCGGATGCCGGTCTTCGAGGAGCGGACGGCCCAGGTCGACTTCACCCGCGAGGGCGACGGCTGGCGTGCCGAGCCCGGGGCCGAGGCGCCGCTGCCCGACAGCCTTGAGCAGGATTACCACGCAATGGTGCTCTCCCTCCGGGACTACCTGCGCAAGACGGGGTTCCGGAAAGTGCTGCTGGGACTCTCGGGGGGCGTGGACTCCGCCGCGGTCGCGGCTATCGCCGTGGATGCGCTCGGGCCGGAGAACGTCCGCTGCGTGATGCTGCCCTCCGAATACACCTCGGAGGCGTCGCTGGAGGACGCCAAGGCCGTCGCCGCGAACCTCGGCTGCCGCTACGACTTCGTGCCGATCACCGCGATCCGCGACGCTGTGACCGAGACGCTGGCGCCGCTCTTCGAGGGGTACGAGGAGGGGCTGACAGAGGAGAACATCCAGTCGCGCATCCGGGGACTGCTGCTGATGGCACAGTCCAACAAGTTCGGGGAGATGCTGCTCACCACCGGCAACAAGTCCGAGGTGGCTGTGGGCTATGCCACGATCTACGGCGACATGGCCGGCGGCTTCAACCCGATCAAGGATCTCTACAAGACCCGCGTCTTCGACATCTGCCGCTGGCGCGGGACGCACCACCGCGAGTGGATGCAGGGCCCGCCGGGCGAGGTGATCCCCATGCGGGTGATCGACAAGCCGCCCTCGGCCGAGCTCCGGGCCGACCAGCGCGACGACGAGAGCCTGCCGTCCTACGAGGTACTCGACGGCATCCTCACGATGCTGGTCGACGACGAGGCCTCGATCGCCGACTGCGTGGCCGCGGGCTACGAGCGGGAGACCGTCGAGAAGGTCGAGCACCTGCTCTACGTCAGCGAATACAAGCGCTTCCAGTCGGCGCCGGGCACCCGGCTTTCGATGCGGGCCTTCTGGCTCGACCGGCGCTATCCCATCGCGAACGGCTGGCGCGACCGGGGGTAGGACCGGCCCGGTTCCCGGTCCGGCCCTTACGTCAAATCGGCACATCGCGGGTCTCCGCGCATGGCGCAGGCGTCATTCGGCGGCACATGGCGCATGGCGCTCAACCCCTCGGAACGAATGGTCCTTTCGGCGGATTACCGGCGGCAGATGCGGCCCGCAGAGGTGCCCGTTCCGGGTTGCCGGGGTCGCTGTCAGAAAGGAAGGACACCATGAAACCCACCATGATCCTTGGCGCGTCCGCCATCGCCCTCACCGCCGCAGCGCCGGCCTTCGCGCAGTCCATGGAGGCCTCCGCGGTCACCGATCTCAACCTGCGGGCCGAGGCCAGCAACTCGTCCGAAGTGCTGACCGTGATCCCCGCCGAGACCGCCGTGACGGTCGCCGGCTGCGACGATACCACCGGCTGGTGCGAGGTCACCTACGATGGCACGACCGGCTATTCCTACGGCAGCTACCTGACCGAGAACATGGCCGAAGAGCCCTCCGAGACGGTCGTCCTGGTGCAGCCGCAGACCGTGGAGACCACGACGGTGACCACCGAAGGCACCGACACCGAGCAGCGCGTCGGCGCAGGCGCCGGTGCGGCCGCGGGTGCCCTGACGGCCTATGCGCTGGGCGGTCCCGTGGGCGGCATCATCGCCTCCAGCATCTTCGGCGCGGCCGCCGGTGCCGAGGCGACGGACCAGGTCGAGCGCCAGGTCACCTACGTCCGCGAGAACCCGGTCGAGGCCGTGACGCTCGACGGCGAGGTGGTTGTCGGCGCTCAGGTGCCGGGTGCGGTCACGACCTACGATCTGCCGGCCGACGGCTACGAGTACCTGAACGTGAACGGCCTGCCGGTCATCATCGATGCCGAGAGCGGCACGATCCTGCGGATCGTCCGGTAAGCCAGCGCTTCACGATGGCAGAGAGGGTCGCTCCGGAAGGAGCGGCCCTTTTCTCGTGTCGGTCCGCCCTGGCCGGTCACTCCGTCCAGCGGTCCTCGATGATCCCGCGTCCCAGCGGACAGGTCGGGCGGGGAACCGCGCGGATCTTGCCCAGCGCCTCCTTCACGCGGCCCTCGTCGGCGCGCGCGATCTCCGGGCTCTCCTGTCCCGGTGGATAGGCCCCGACGACGGCGAAATCCTCGGAGGCCGCGAGCCGCTTGTGGCCGAAGCCCGCCGGCAGGATCATCACGTCACCGGCCGTGACCTCGAGCGCGCGATCATCCTCGCCGCCGAGCGCGATGGTGGCCGTCCCTGCCGAGACGCCCAGGACCTCGTGGCTCTCGGGGTGGTAGTGATGGAAGTCGTAGACCGTCCATTCCCAGGTGCCGCCCCAGCCGTTGGCGGCGAAGGTCGCGCCCATGTCCTCGGGCGCGGCGCCGCTGCGCACCACGAGCGCGGGCCATTTCGGATGGTTGGGGACGCCACCTGCCGGGGCGGCGGTGAGGCTTTCGATCTCGTCGGGCATTGTCGTCTCCGGCCTTGTGTCTGCCCGGGCAACGCGGCGCCCGGCGGGACGGTTCGGGGCGCGACCTTGCGGTGCGGGCTGGCGCCCGCGCCGGATCCGCCCGTCCCCACTGGCGCGGGGCCGGGCAGAGGGGGCTGTCTGCCCCCGTCCGCGCCATGGGCGCGGACTCCCCCGAGGGATATTTCGACCCAGAAGAGGGGGCGGCTCTGCGCTGGCGCACAGGAGCCCCGCTCTGCGGGAGGTTGGCGCGCGCGTTGGGACGAATACGTACGCGAGTGAAATCAACCCCAGACCGGGAGGACGATCCCAAATGGCTCAACCGAAGATTCTGGTCCTGTTCTACTCGACCTACGGCAACAACCACCGCGTGGCGGAGCTCGCCGCCGCCGCGGCCCGCGACGCGGGCGCGGAGGTGCGTGTCGTGCGCGCCCCCGAGACCGCGCCGCGCGAGGTCGTCGAGAGCCAGGACGCCTGGAAGGCGCAGCTCGAGAAGATGTCCGACATCCCCGAGGCCACGCCCGACGACATGGTCTGGGCCGACGGCTACTTCGTGGCCTGTCCGACCCGCTACGGTGTGACCGCGAGCCAGATGAGGGCCTTCATCGACACGCTCGGACCGATCTGGCAGGAGGGCAAGCTTGCCAACAAGGCCTTCACCGCGACCACCAGCGCGCAGAACCCGCACGGTGGTCAGGAGACCACGATCATGGGCCTCTACACCACGGCCATCCACTGGGGTGCGATCATCGTGCCGCCGGGCTATGCCGATCCCGTGAAGTTCGAGGATGGCGGCAACCCCTACGGCTATTCCTTCGCGGCGGGCGCCCTGGACGAGGTGGGCGAGCGCTCCATCGCCTACCAGGCGAAGCGCCTGACGGAGTTCACGGCCAAGCTGACTGCCTGACCAGCGGTCGTCGAGGACAGGGAATCGGGGGTCGGTCCGTGGGACCGGCCCCTTTTTCATGGCTGCCGGGCAATCTCCCGCATGGTGCGGGCGGCGAGCGCGCCGATCCGGGCCGCGCCCTCGGGTGAGGGATGGGTGAGATCGGGGGCGTAGTACCGGAGCGCGCCCGGGGGCATCGCCCGCCCGGTGTCGAGGTAGTGGACCCGGGGCCGGAGGGCGGCCATCGCCTGCAGCCGTGTCGCGAGCTGGTCGAGCTCGGCCGCGCAGGCGGCGAAGGGGCCGCCGTAGATCGAGACCGGGTAGTAGCCGATCCAGAGGAGCCTGTCCGTACGCGGCAGGAGACGGTCCACGAGGGCCGGGATCTCGCCCGACCGGCCGTCGGCGGTGACGAGCGAGTCGAGGGTGGCGTCGCAGCCGGTGCAGCCGCATTCATCTCGCAGGTCGTTGCCGCCGCCGTTGGCGAGGATCCAGTCGTAGCTGTCCTCGGGCACCTGGTCGCGGATATCGAAGCCGGCGAGGCGGGCGAGGGCATTGGGATGCGAGATGCGGGCGCCGGCCACGGCGCGGTTCTCGACCGGTGTGCGAAGCTGGAGGGCGACGGCATCGGGCACCGACTGGCCGCGGCCCTCGTGCCAGGAGAGGATCGAGTCGCCCATGGCCAGGATCCGCTCCTGCGCCGCGGCGGGGCTGGCGAGGAGCAGGGCGAAAAGTACGGCGCGGATCATTTGGGTCTCCGGTCGGGGCTCTGGCGATGGTAGGGTGCCTCCGCAGGGAGGACCACCGGGATGACCGCGACCACCACGCAGGGGACCGAGGCCGAGGCGCTGGCCTTTCTCGAGACCGTCGAGCCGGAACGGCGGCGCGAGGAGGGACGGGCGCTCGATGCGCTCTTCCGCGAGACGACCGGCTGGTCGCCGCGTCTCTGGGGAGACTCCCTCGTCGGTTACGGGCGGTACCGGTATCGCTACGAGAGCGGGCGCGAGGGGGAGTTCCTCGCCACGGGATTCAGCCCGCGGAAGGCCCATCTCGTGCTCTACATCATGCCGGGTTATTCCGACCTGGGCGGGCTGCTGTCGCGGCTGGGGCCGCACAAGCTGGGCAAGTCCTGTCTCTACATCCGGCGGCTGGAGACGGTGGATGCCGGGGTCGTGTCGGAGATCGTGCCGGCGGGGCTCGCGGACCTCGCGTCTCGCTGGGAGGTGCACCCGGACTGATCCGGCGGTGGGGGCTCCGCCCCGTCCGCGGCGAGGCCGCGGACTCCCCGGGGTATTTCACCCCAGAAGAGGGGCGGCTTCAGAGGCGGACGGGGTCGGCCTTGGCGATGCGGTCGATCTCCATGAGCGTACCGAGCAGGGCGGGCATGGACTCGAGCGGGATCATGTTGGGTCCGTCGGAGGGGGCGGTGTCGGGGGCCTCGTGGGTCTCGATGAAGACCGCGGCGATGCCCTGGGCCACCGCGGCGCGGGCCATGACGGGCGCGAAGGCGCGCTGGCCGCCGCTGGCGCCGCCGAGGCCGCCGGGCTGCTGCACCGAGTGGGTGGCGTCCATCACGACCGGGTATCCGGTGCGGGCCATCTCGGGGAGGGCGCGCATGTCTGTGACCAGGGTGTTGTAGCCGAAGGTGGTGCCGCGCTCGGTGAGCAGGATGCGCTCGTTTCCGGTCGAGGCGATCTTGGCGGCGACATGCTCCATGTCCCAGGGGGCGAGGAACTGGCCCTTTTTGACGTTGACCACGGCGCCGGTCTCTCCGGCGGCGAGCAGGAGGTCGGTCTGGCGGCAGAGGAAGGCGGGGATCTGGAGGATGTCGGCGACCTCGGCCACCGGGGCGCAGTGGTCGGGGGCGTGGACGTCGGTGAGGACGGGGCAGCCGATCTCCTGGCGGACGGCCTCGAGCAGGCGGAGGCCCTCCTCCATGCCGGGGCCGCGGCGGCCGGAGAGCGAGGTGCGGTTGGCCTTGTCGTAGCTGGCCTTGAAGACGTAGCCGGCGCCGAGGCGGGCGCAGGTCTCGGCCATGCGGGAGGCGATCATAAGGGCGTGGTCGCGGGTCTCCAGCTGGCAGGGGCCGGCGATGAGGGTGAGGGGGCGGTCGTTGCCGATGGTGACCGGGCCGATGGTGACGTCCGTCATGGGAGCTCCTGCGGGCGGGCTGGGACCCTCGGAGTGCCGCAGGGGCGGGGGGCGATCAAGAGGTTTCGGGGGGTGTCCAAGTTTGGACAGGCCGCAAGGGACTGAAGGGACAGGGAAAAATGGTTAACGCGTTGATCTGTTAACCAATTGGGCGAGGACGGTGTTGGTGGTGTCACGTCCGCGCGTCGGGGTGGGCCGTCTTCATGGCGCTGGCGACCGTGATCGTTGGCCGGGGTGCGGCGCTCCTCCGCCCTGCGGGCGACGTCGCGGGGGCCGGCCCGGCAGGGGGCCGGGCGGGGCTCAGGAGGAGACCTGTTCGCGCAGGATGGAGGCGGTGATCGAGACCATCAGGTATAGCCCGGCGAAGATCAGGAAGGCGAGCACGGTGTTCTCGAAGGCGCGCGGATAGGTCGGCTGGTCCGGGGCCACCGGGGCCACGGTCAGCGAGAGGTAGCGCACCTGGCGGTTGGCCTCGATCTGGGCGGATTCCATCGACTGCATGGCCTGCTGCACCAGCACGTTCTGGAAGGCGTAGTTCTCTTCGGCGAGGCGCAGCTGGGTGTTCTTCTGCGCCTGGCTCACGCCGTCGGAGGTGTCGACGGCCTCGGCCTGCACGTCGTTGATCAGGCGGTCGATATTGGCGATCTCGGTACGCAGGGCCTCGACCTGGGCCTCGTTCGGACGGCGCACGGCAAGGCGGCTCTGCAGCTCGAGCTGAAGCTCCTGGCGCTGGGTCTGGAGCGTCGCGATCCGCTGGGTGCGCGCGGCGGTCTCGCCGGCGGGATCGATGGTCTCGAGCTGTTCCTGGAGGGTGAGCAGCTCCTGCAGGGCCTCCTGGCGGCGCGACTCCGCGTTCTCGTAGCTCTCGCGGGCGCCGCGCATCTGGTCCTCGCGCAGCCGCAGGGTCTGGGCGTCGACATGCTCCTCGGCGAAGTCGACAAGGGCTTCGGAGAACCGCTCGGAGGTTTCGGGATCGGCGGCGGAGACCTCCATCCGCAGCAGGCCCTCGGTGGGGTCGTAACTGACCTTCACGCGGTCCTGGTAGATCTCGTAGGCCTCCTCGTCGGAGGCACCCTCGGGCAGGCGCTGGAGCGGATCGATATCGGGATCGGAGAAATGGGCCTTGAAGTCCTCCTGCTCGTCGAGGCGCAGCATGGCGTCGCGCGAGGTCAGGTAGGACTGCACGCCGATGGAGTCCTGCTGGGTCGCCATTGACGTGCCCTGGAACAGGCTGCCGAGACCGGCGGCGCCGGAGGGTTCGGCCTGCTGGATCACGAACTCGGAGTCGGTGGCGTACATCGGCGTGGCGATGGCGAAGAAGTAGTAGCCGGCGATGAGGGTCGGCAGGGCCACGAAGATCGCGAGCCGGGTCAGCAGCAGGCCGAAGCGCAGCCGGCGGCGGCGCACGAGGTCCTTCTGGATGCGGCCGATCTCGGCCATGCCCTCCTGCAGGCGGGGATCGGGCCGGGTCTCGGTCGAGGGGACCTGGGGCCCGGGCGCGGTGGCGGGCAGGGTGCCGCCCTGGCGCCCCTGCGGCACCGTCTGGGGCAGCTGCGGCCGGCCGCCGCCGCCATCGCCGCGAGGGGGCGCGCCGTTGGCGGCGGAGTCGGGCACGACGAGCTCGAGCACGGTGGAGCGCTGGAAGGGGTCGATCCCCATGCGGCGCAGCTGGCGCACGGCGTCGAAGTCGGAAGTGACCGCGAGCCCCTGCTTCTGCGCGACGCGGCGGGCCATACGCAGCTGGCGGCCGGTCAGACCCTCGCGCCGGATGGCGTCGATCTCGGAGTCGGCGGCGACCTGCGCCGCGCTGTCGACATCGCCCTCGTAGGAGGCGGCGCCCGCGGCATGGACGGCTCCGGTGGTGCCGTCGGCGACGGCGCGGGGCTGGAGCGCCTCCTGCCGGGCGTCCGACTCCTGCCTGGCGTCTTCGGCGGCGCTGGCGGCGGTGCCCGCTCCGCGGCGGATGCGGAACTTGGGGGCCTTAGGCTTCGTAGTCATAGAGCTGTTTCGCCTCTTCCAGCGTATCGAACATGATCAGCCGGCCGTTGTGCAGCACGGCGGCCTGGCGCGCGAACCGCTCCAGCACCTGCGGCTGATGGCTGACGATGATCATCGTTGTCTTTTCCAGGCGGTCGCGCAGGATCGCGCTGGCCTTGCGGTTGAACTCGGCGTCGGTGGTCTGCGGCATCCCCTCGTCCACGAGGTAGATGTCGAAGTCGAGGGCGAGCATCAGCGCGAAGGTGAAGCGCGAGCGCATGCCCTGGGAATAGGTGCCGAGCGGCATGTCGAAGTAGTCGCCCAGCCCGGCCAGCCAGCGGCAGAAGGCCTCGACGTAGTCGGGATCGAGGTCGTAGAGCCGGGCGATGTAGCGGCTGTTCTCGACGGCGGTGTGCTTGGAGACGACGCCGCCCATGAAGCCCAGCGGGAAGGAGACGCGGCAGCTGCGGGTGATCCGCCCCTCGTCGGGCTTCTCCAGGCCCGCCATCATGTTGATGAGGGTGGTCTTGCCTGTGCCGTTGGGGGCGAGGATGCCGAGCGAGTTCCCAAGGTCCACGCGGAAGGACGCACGGTCGAGGATGACCTTGCGGCTCTTGCCGGTCCAGAAGGACTTGGTGACATTGTCGAATTCGAGCATCGGCCCAGATCGTCTTCCGCCCGTTTTGAGGATCGGACCGCCGGGGGGCGGTCGGTTAACGACCCTTGGGCTAGGGGTCAAATTCGCCAGCATTATGTCGGACGGCCTGTCCTTTAGGCAATGCACTTGGCGGCGAATCTGCCCTCAAATCCAGGTATTTCGCCCTTTGCCGACGGCCTGGGCGACGCTCGCGTAGCCGTCCCGTGCGAGCAGGGCATCGAGACCCTGAAGGATCTCGGAGACCAGGCCGAGGCCGCCGTAGACGAGGCCGGTATAGAGCTGCACCGCCGAGGCGCCGGCGCGGATCTTGGCGTAGGCCTGCTCGGCCGAGGCGACGCCGCCGACGCCGATCAGCGGCAGGCCGGTATGGGTCGAGAGGCGGGCCAGCACGCGGGTCGACCGCTCGAAGAGAGGCTGTCCGGAGAGGCCGCCGGCCTCTGTTTTCAAGGGGCTGCGCAGCCCGTCGCGCGAGAGGGTGGTGTTCGTGGCGACGATGCCGGAGAGGCCCGCCTCCTCCGCCGTGCCGGCGATCTCGGCCAGTTCGTCGTCCGTGAGGTCGGGGGCGATCTTGAGCAGGATCGGCAGCGGCCGCTTAAGCGCGGCATTGGCCTCGGTCACCCGGGCGAGCAGGGCGGCAAGGGCCGCCGGCCCCTGCAGGTCGCGCAGGCGCTCCGTGTTGGGAGAAGAGACGTTGACCGTGGCGAAATCCGCGTGCGGCCCGCAATGTGTCAGGACGGTGGCGTAGTCGGCGGCGCGGTCGGCGCTGTCCTTGTTCGCGCCGAGGTTGATGCCGGTCAGTCCGCCGGGATGGGCGGCGAGCCTCCGGCCGATCGCCTCCATCCCCTCGTTGTTGAAGCCGAAGCGGTTGATCGCGGCGCGGTCCTCGGTCAGCCGGTAGAGCCGAGGGCGGGGATTGCCCTCCTGCGGGCGCGGTGTGATCGCGCCGACCTCGATGAAGCCGAGCCCGGTGCGGGTGTAGAGCGCGTCGAGGGCGGTGGCGTTCTTGTCGAAGCCCGCAGCGAGGCCGAGCGGGTTCGGCAGGTCGAGGCCGAAGAGCGAGGTTTTCAGCCGTTCGGAAGTAAGGCGCGGGCGCCTGGGCAGGAGCCCGGCCCGCAGGCCGGCGAGGGCGAGGGCGTGGGCGCGCTCGGGATCCATGCGCCGCAGGACGGCGAGGCCCGCGCGCTCGGCCAGGCTCACTGCATGCGCTCCGGGAAGCGGTGGGCGCCCTCGACCAGCGGCAGCGGCTCGGCCCAGGCCACGTCGTCCAGCCGCAGGGGGCGGTAGAGGTGCGGGAAGAGCGCGCCGCCGCGCGAGGGCTCCCAGTTGAGGTTGTCGAGGCCCTCGGTCTCGACCGCGATCAGCCAGAGATCGTCCTGACCGGCGAAATGCTTCGCGGCCGTCTCCTCGGCCTGCTCGGCGGTGGAGAAGTGGATGTAGCCGTCGGCGAGGTCGATGGGGGCGCCCTCGGTCGAGCCGTCGGCCTGGAGCGCGCGCCACTCGGGGGCGCGGAATATCTTGTAGATCAGCATGGGCCCTCGCATGGCGTCTGCCGCTTTTGCGGTCAAGGCCGCCACGTCATGTGCGCGTCACGGGCGGGATCTAGGGACCGGGTCGGAGAGAGCTTTGACTCCCGCCCCGAGGCGGGCTCAAAGTGGTCCAGTCCAACGCGCAAGGGAGACAAGAATGATTGCCCGCATCCTGACCACGGCGAGCGCCGTGGCCCTGACTGCCGGAGCGGCACAGGCCGAATTCGACCTGACCATCCTGCACACCAACGATTTCCATGCCCGCTTCGAGCCGATCAGCGCCTTCGATTCGACCTGCGCGCCCGAGGACAACGAGGCCGGCGAGTGCTTCGGCGGCACCGCGCGCCTGGTGACCGCCATCGCGGACGCCCGCGAGCGCAACGAGAACTCGATCCTCGTGGACGGCGGCGACCAGTTCCAGGGCACGCTCTTCTACACCTACTACAAGGGCGAGATGGCGGCCGAGTTCATGAACCAGCTCGGCTACGACGCGATGACCGTGGGCAACCACGAGTTCGACGACGGCCCCGAGGTCCTGCGCGGCTTCGTCGACACGGTGAACTTCCCCGTCCTGATGTCGAACGCCGACGTCTCGAACGAGGAGCTGCTGGCCGACGCGATCCAGAAATCGACCACCATCGAGGTCGCGGGCGAGACCATCGGCCTTATCGGCCTCACGCCCGAGGACACCGACGAGCTCGCCAGCCCCGGCCCGAACGTCGTCTTCACCGATCCGGTCGAGGCGGTCCAGGCCGAAGTCGACGCGCTGACCGAGCAGGGCGTGAACAAGATCATCGTCCTCAGCCACTCGGGCTACGGCGTCGACCAGCGCGTCGCCGAGGAAACCGAGGGCGTCGACGTGATCGTCGGCGGGCACACCAACACCCTGCTGGGCGACATGGAGGATGCCGCCGGTCCCTATCCGACCATGGTCGGCAACACCGCCATCGTGCAGGCCTATGCCTACGGCAAGTTCCTGGGCGAGCTGAACGTCACCTTCTCCGACGAGGGTGAAGTGATGTCGGCCGAGGGCGAGCCGCTCATCATGGACGCCGCCGTCGCCGAGGACGAGGCCACCGTCGAGCGCATCGGCGAACTGGCCGGGCCGCTGGACGAGATCCGCAACCAGGTCGTCGCCGAATCCAGCGCTCCGATCGAGGGCGACCGCACGGTCTGCCGCGCGATGGAATGCGAGATGGGCAACCTCGTCTCCGACGCCATGCTCGACCGCGTGGCCGACCAGGGCATCCAGATCGCCATCGCCAACTCCGGCGGCCTGCGCGCCTCCATCGACGAGGGCGAGGTGACCATGGGCGAGGTGCTGACGGTCCTGCCGTTCCAGAACACGCTCTCGACCTTCCAGGTCACCGGCCAGACCATGATCGACGCGCTCGAGAACGGCGTGAGCCAGGTGGAAGACGGTGCCGGCCGCTTCCCGCAGGTCGCGGGCATGACCTTCACCGCCGATCTCTCGGCCGAGCCGGGCAGCCGTATCTCCGACGTGATGGTGGGCGGTGAGCCGATCGACCCCGAGGCGACCTACGGCGTGGTGTCCAACAACTACGTCCGCAACGGCGGCGACGGCTATTCCATGTTCGTGGATGCCATGAACGCCTACGACTACGGTCCGGACCTCGCGGACGTGACGGCGGAGTATCTCGCCGAGAACACGCCCTACGAGCCCTATACCGATGGCCGGATCACCGTCGAGAACGCGCCGGAGACCGCGGCCGAGTAAGGCCCCTTCGGGTTTCGGAAAAACGAAAGCGCGCCGGTTCGCCCGGCGCGCTTTTTTCGTCAGTAGGACGAGCCGCAGTCCGTGAGGGCGAGGGTCTGCTCGCCGGTGTCCACGGTCAGGCCATCCTCGGCCTGGTAAAAGACGAGCCTGCGGTCATCGGCCTCCACGGCCCCGTCGCGGCATTCCGACATGGGCACGGCCAGGCCGTCCTCCTCCCAGGTCAGCTTGCCGAGCGCGGTGCACCACTCGGAGCCGAAGCGGACCTGGCTCTCGTTGAGCAGCCAGGTCCTGGCGTCGTCCTCGCAGGCGCCCTCGACGGCGTAGCGGCCGATGAACTCGGTGCGCCAGGCGTCCTCGGGCAGGCGGGTGTCCTCGGTGCTCTGTGCCCCTGCGGCGAGCGGAGCGGCGAGGCAGGCGGCGAGCGTGACGGGTTTCCACATGGCGATCTCCCTTCGGCGATTGCCGGTCGAACGCGTCGGCTGCGGGGGAAGTTCACGCACGCGGCTACACTGGCGCGGCGCGATCAGTCGAAGCAGGGGACGACGGTGGCGTCGACGCCGCCGCCCGAGATGCGCAGGGCGCCGGCCTCGGTCGGGGTGGCGGTGAGCGTCCGGTCGGGCTGCGCCGCTCCTTCGGCCCGGCACTGGGCGAGGGACAGGGCAAGGCTGTCGCCGGAGCGGTCGATGCCCGCGATGTTGCAGCCGGTCTCCCCGACGTAGACGCTCTCGGGCGCCATCTCGACCAGGAGTTCCTGGCCCGCGCAGACGGGGGAGGGGGAGTAGGTCCCGAGGAAGGCGCTGCGGTAGTAGCTCTGCACCGCGCTGGTCCCCGCGCCCTGTCCGATCGGCACCAGCTCCGGTCCGGCGACACAGGAGCCGAGGAGGAGGGGGGCGAGAAGCAGGGAGAGGCGCATGGGCGGGGATGACTCCGGCTGTGTTCGGGCCCATCTTATGGCCCATGTGCGGACGCATGGCCATAACCCTGCCCCATGAGGCCATGGTGCAGCTCTTCGACGCCGTCCCGGCGAACGACCTGCCGGATGTGCCGAACTACAACGTCTGCCCGACCGATACGGTGCACACCGTGGTCTCGGCCGAGGGGAGCCGGCGGCTGGGGCCGATGCGGTGGGGATTCCTGCCGCACTGGTACAAGACGCCTTCCGACGGGCCGCTACTCATCAATGCGCGCGCCGAGACGATCGTCGAGAAGCCGGCCTTCCGGACAGCGGCGAAGGAACGGCGCTGCATCATCCCGGCATCGGGCTTCTACGAATGGACCAAGGATGCCGAAGGCACGCGCTTTCCCTGGTACATCACCCGGGCGGACGGCGATCCGATGGCCTTCGCCGGGGTCTGGCAGATCTGGGAGCGGGGCGGCGAGCGGCTGGTGACCTGCGCGGTGGTGACGACAGGGGCGAACGCCACCATGAGCCGCATCCACACCCGGATGCCGGTGGTGCTGGAACGGGCGGACTGGCCGCTCTGGCTGGGAGAGGCCGGGCACGGGGCGGCGACGCTCATGCATGCGCCGCCCGAGGACACGCTCCGGTTTCACCGGGTCGACCGGGCCGTGAACTCCAACCGCGCCAGCGGGCCGGAGCTGATCGAGCCGGTCGAGGCCTGACGGGCTGCCTGAAATTTAGGCGATTGCGCGGGAAAGGCGCAGGCCCCCGATGCAACGCATTGTCTTCGCCGGGTTTCGGGGCAAAGCTGGTGTCATGACCGAGACGACGCCTTTCGACGAGATGTGGGGCAAGGGGGACTCGCTGCGCGGTCCCTACTCCGCCTTCCAGGAGTGGTTCGACGGCGAGGATCACTCCCGGCTGCGCGCCAAGCAGCGCGAAGCCGAGGATGTCTTCCGCCTCACCGGCATCACCTTCAACGTCTACGGGAGGTCGGAGGCCGAGGAGCGGCTGATCCCCTTCGACATCATCCCGCGGATCATCTCCGCGCAGGAATGGCAGCGCCTCTCGCGCGGGATCGAGCAGCGGGTGAGGGCGCTCAACGCCTTCCTTCACGACATCTACAACCGGCAGGAGATCGTGAAGGCGGGGCGGGTGCCGCTGGACATGCTCAAGCGCAACGCGGCCTTCCTGCCGCAGATGTGCGGCGTGACCCCGCCGGGCGGCGTCTACACGCATATCGTGGGCATCGATCTCGTGCGGACGGGCGACGACGAGTTCTTCGTGCTGGAGGACAACGCGCGGACCCCCTCGGGCGTGAGCTACATGCTCGAGAACCGCGAGACGATGCTGCAGATGTTCCCCGAGCTCTTCAGCCGGACGCGCGTGCAGCCGGTCCAGAACTACCCGCGCGACCTGCGCCGCTCGCTGGGCGCCTGCGCGCCGATCGGGGCGGGCGAGGATCCCACCGTCGCCGTGCTGACGCCGGGGATCTACAACTCGGCCTATTTCGAGCACGCCTTCCTCGCCGACCAGATGGGCGTGGAGCTGGTCGAGGGGCATGACCTGCAGGTGGTGGACGGCCGCGTCGCCATGCGGACGACGCAGGGCTACCAGCCCATCGACGTGCTCTACCGCAGGGTCGACGACGACTTCCTCGACCCGCTGAACTTCAATCCCGACAGCGCGCTGGGCGTGCCAGGGATCATGGACGTCTACCGGGCGGGCGGCATCACCATCGCCAACGCGCCGGGCACGGGGATCGCCGACGACAAGGCGATCTACAGCTACATGCCCGAGATCGTCGAGTTCTACACCGGCGAGAAGGCGATCCTGCAGAACGTGCCGACCTGGCGCTGCAATGAGCCGGACTCGCTGAAGTACGTGCTCGACAACCTCAAGGACCTGGTGGTCAAGGAGGTCCACGGCTCGGGCGGCTACGGGATGCTGATCGGGCCCGCGGCGTCGCGCAAGGAGCTGGCCGAGTTCCGCAAGAAGCTCGAGGCGCGTCCCGGCAACTACATCGCGCAGCCGACGCTCTCGCTCTCGACGGTGCCGATCTTCACCCGCAAGGGACTGGCCCCGCGCCACGTCGACCTGCGGCCCTTCGTTCTGGTCTCGCCTGACAAGGTGAACATCACGCCAGGCGGGCTGACCCGCGTGGCGCTCAAGAAGGGCTCGCTGGTGGTCAACTCGAGCCAGGGCGGCGGGACCAAGGACACCTGGGTGCTCGGGGACTGACGGTGATGCTGGGCAAGACGGCGAACGGTCTCTACTGGCTGTCGCGCTCGCTGGAGCGGGCGGAGAACACGGCGCGGCTGGCGGACGCTGGCCAGCGCATCGCGCTCACCCGCCTGAGCGGGGCGGACGACGAATGGGGCTCCATCCTGCAGGCCGCGGGCGGCTGGGACGGCTACATGGCGGGGCACGGCGAGGTGACGCGCGACGACGCGATCGACTGGATGCTGCGGTCGCCGGACAACCCGTCGTCGGTCCTCTCATCGATCAAGTCGGCGCGGCAGAACGCCCGCATGGTGCGCACCGCGCTGACCGAGGAGATGTGGGAGGCGATGAACGGCTGCTACATGGCCGTGCGGGACGCGCTGGCCCGGAAGGTCGGCGAGCGCGATCTGCCGGAGTGCCTGCAGCTGATCCGGAGCCGCACGGCGCTTGTCCGCGGCGCCACGCACGGCACCATGCTGCGCAACGACATCTACGACTTCCTGAGGATCGGGACCTTCCTGGAGCGGGCCGACAGCACGGCGCGCATCCTCGACGTGAAGTACTACATCCTGCTGCCCGCCGCCGCGGCGGTGGGGTCGGACCTCGACAACGTGCAGTGGGAATCGATCCTGGAGTCGGTCTCGGCGCGGGGCGGGTACCGCATGGTCCACGGCAGCCGGGTGCGGCCGCAGGAGATCGTGCAGTTCCTGATCCTCGACAAGCGGATGCCGCGCAGCCTGAATTTCTGCTGCTCCAAGATCCACGAGAACCTGCGCTACCTGGTCAACGACTACGGCCAGCAGACCGAGTCCGCCGATATGGCGGAGCGCCTCGCGAGCTCGGTGCGTGCGCAGGAAGTGGATGACATCTTCGACTACGGACTGCACGAATACATCCAGTCCTTCCTCGGCTCGATCGCCGACGTCGGCCGCCAGGTCGAAGTCGACTACCGCTTCTACGAGTAATCCATGCGCCTGCAGATCAGCCATACCACCCGTTACGTCTTCGACGAGCCGATCCGGCACGGGCTGGAGCAGCTGCGCCTCGTGCCCAAGTCGAACCGCGCGCAGAACGTGATCCAGTGGCAGACCGGCGTCTCCGGCGGCAAGAAGGAGCTGGAGTACGACGACTATCACAACAACCATGTCGAGCTTATCAGCATCGACCGGAACACCACCGAGCTGACGATCATGAGCCAGGGCCAGATCGAACTGGAGGAGACCCACGGCGTGATCGGCCCGCACAGGGGGCCGGCCCCACTCTGGCTCTACGAGAAGGTCACGCCGCGCACGAAGCCCGGCAAGGAGTGCCGCGCGCTGATCCGTGCGGTCGAGGGCGAGGGAGAGCTCGAGCGGCTGCACGGCCTCTGTCGCATCATCAACGAGGCGGTGGCATACGAGGTCGGCGCCTCCCACGCCGGCTGGACCGCCGAGGAGGCCGCCGTCGCGGGCAAGGGGGTCTGCCAGGACCATACCCACATCTTCCTGGCCTGCGCGCGGGAGATGGGTTTCCCGGCGCGTTACGTCTCGGGCTACCTGCTGCTCGACGACCGGATCGAACAGGACGCCGCGCACGCCTGGGCCGAGGCCCATGTGGACGGTCTGGGCTGGGTCGGCTTCGACGTCTCGAACCGGCAGTCGCCGGATATCCGTTACGTCCGGGTCGCGACGGGACTGGACTACGGCGAGGCCGCGCCTGTAACTGGCACCAGGGTCGGGGGTGACGGCGAACGGCTCAGCGTGGACATCACCGTCCAGCAGCAGTAGCGCCGCAGATCGGGGACGGGGCATGACCTATTGCGTGGCGCTGAAGCTCGATCGCGGGCTGGTCATGATGTCGGACACCCGCACGAACGCCGGGCTCGACAACATCTCGACCTTTCGCAAGATGCACGTCTGGGAAAAGCCCGGCGAGCGCGTGCTGACGCTGATGACGGCGGGCAACCTGGCGACGACCCAGGCCGTGATCTCGATCCTGGACGAGCGGATGAAGGCCCCGGAGGAGCGCGAGCCCTCGATCTTCGCCGCGCCCTCGATGTTCCAGGTCGCCCGGATCGTCGCCGACACCCTGCGCGAGGTCATCGGCCGGCAGGCCGACAGCGGGCAGAAGGCCGACGCCGCCTTCAACGCCACGGTGCTGCTCGGCGGGCAGATCGCGGGCGGGCCGGTGCGGCTGTTCCTGATCTACCCGGAAGGCAATTTCATCGAAGCCTCGGACGACACGCCCTTCTTCCAGATCGGCGAGACGAAGTACGGCCGTCCGATCCTCGTGCGGGCCTTCGAACGTACCATGAGCTTCGAAGCGGCGGTGAAGCTGCTGGTGGTGAGCTTCGACTCGACGATCAAGGCCAACCTCTCGGTCGGCATGCCGCTCGACGTGGCGCTCTACGAAGAGGGGAGCCTCAGCCTCGGCACGCCATGGCGGATGGAGGCCAACGATGCCTACTACCGCACGATCAGCGAAGGGTGGGGCGACGCGCTGAAACAGGCCTTCGACCGGCTGCCCGACATGGAGCTGCCCACCTCCGGGTGAGGCCTGTTTGTCACGCCCCGGGTCCGTCGGGCCGGGACGTACGGAAGACCTTTCAATCTGCCCTTACGTCACCCACGGTGAGCCCCGCGATTGGGGTTTGAGCGATGGGCGGACCGGACCGGGACGGACTGAGGCGGTGCGCGATGGACGCATGCAGCCGCAGCGGCACTGCCCATCGTCCGGGCCGGTGGAACCGACCGGCCCCTCGCGGACCTTGTCTCTTGAAGGGCGGTGCTGGCGCGGTTCGCCCGACATCGGCCCAGGCATTGGAGAACAGAGCGTGATCCTCGTAACCGGCGCCACCGGATTCCTCGGCGGGCGCGTCGTCCGCGAGTTGCACAGGCAGGGACGGGAGGTCTGTGCCGTGGGCCGTGCGGCGCGTCCGCTTGCCCGGCTGAAGCAGGAGGGCATCCCGGTCATGCGGGCCGACCTCTCTGCCGGGATTCCGGGAGACCTCGTCCCGACCGCGATCATCCACTGCGCCGGGCTCTCGGACCCCTATGGCCCGGCCTCCGCATTCGAGACCGCCAACGTCGCGACCACGCGCGTCCTGCTGGACCTCGCGCGGCGATCGGGCGCGGAGCGGTTCGTCTTCGTCTCGACGCCGGCGGTCTACTGGCGTGCGGCCGACCAGGTTGCGGTGCGCGAGGACACGCGCCTGCCCCAGGCCGTGAACCGCTACGCCGAGACCAAGCGGCGGGCGGAGGCCCTGGTGCTCTCGGCCCGCTACCTCAGTCCCGTCGTCCTGCGGCCGCGGGCGATCTACGGACGCGGAGAGCGCACGCTCCTGCCGCGGCTCGAACGCGCGGCCCGCCGGGGGCCGTTGCCGCTGATGCGCGGGGGCTGGGCGGTGACGGACCTGACGCATGTCGACGACGCGGTCGCGGCCTGCATCGCAGCCCTCGACGCGAAGGAGCTGCAGGGCTCACCCGTGTTCAACATCTCCGGGGGCACGCCGTTGTCTGTCCGCGAAGTGATCGAGCGGGTCTGCGAGCGCCGCCGTCTCCCGCTGCGCTGGCGCCCGATGCCGGTCCCATTCGCCATGGCGGCGGCCCGCGTTCTCACCGGTCTGTCCGCGCTCGGGGGCTACCGCTCCGAGCCCCGGGCGACGCGATACTCGGTGGGCGCACTGGCCTACAGCCAGACACTCGACATCACCCGGGCGGCCGACCGCCTGGGCTGGCGTCCGAAGATCGGCTTCGAGGACGGGCTCGACGAGGCGCTGGGCGCCTGAGTGCGGTCGAGGTCGGGAGGTTGGAGCGGGCAGCGGGAATCGAACCCGCACCAAGAGCTTGGAAGGCTCGTGTGATACCATTTCACCATGCCCGCTCGGTACCGTCGTTCCATAGTATAGGAGTTTTGGCGGGTCAATGTGGGTGCTGAAGGACCTGAGTGGTCGCCTTCCACCCGAGGACGCGAATAAGACGTGGATCGACCTCTCATTCGCCCGCGGCCGGCCGGGATTGCAGTCGCCGAAGAGCCATCGCCGGAGGCGCCGACGCGATCTGACATGAGCGCAGTGCAGGGAGGGGTCGATCGCTGGATCAGCCGAATTACCTACCGACCAGTTTGCAGAGAGGTACCACATGGCGGATCGCAGGACACTTTTCATAACGGGCGCGTCCAGTGGCATCGGTGCGGCCACGGCGCGCGCGGCCGTCGCGGAAGGCTGGACCGTCGGACTGATGGCTCGCTCAGAGGACAAGCTCGAGGCGCTCCACGAGGAACTGGGTGAGGCGAGCCACTGCGTGCCCGGAGACGCCACCGACCTTTCGGCGCAGCAGAGGGCCATCGCCGAAACGGCAGAGCGGTTCGGCGGACTGAACGCGGCCTTCGCCAATGCAGGAACCGGCCTCGACACGCCGGGCACCGAGAACGGCGACCCGGAGGAATGGCGCAGGATGATCGACCTGAACATCATGGCGCTGCTCTATACCGCGCGGGCAAGCCTGCCGGAGCTTCGCAAGACACGCGGGCATCTCGTCCTGACCGGTTCGGTCGCGGGCAAGATTCATATCCCCGGCTCGATCTACGGGGCGTCGAAGTGGTTCGTGCATGGCTACGCCGGGAACATGGCCCAGGAGATGCGAGAATGGGGCGGGCGCTGCTCCGTGGTCGCCCCCGGCATGGTCGATACGCCGTTCTTCTCCGAGCCCAAGCCGGACAAGCTGAAACCCGAGGATGTGGCCAGTGCCGTCATGTTCGCATTGAACCAGCCTGCGCGGGCAAACGTCACCGAGGTGACGGTGATGCCGACGGGCTGAGTTGCGCGATCGAGTGAGGCGAGAAGACGACCGCGAACCGGACGAGGGCCTCGTCCCGTCCCGAACATTCTCTCGCCACCCAAGCGAACTGTCGGAGACCGGGATTGGATCGAATCTTCGCTGCATACGGTCCGCTGCGGAGGCTGCCGAACCACTGGTTGGTTGAAATATGCTGTGGTCGGCCTAGCTCGCCCCGGAGTTGAGGGCTGACAGCCATCCGGTAACGATCTTCGAGTTTTCCCGTTTCAACATCGATCGGGGGCCGCATGCCGATGACTGTGAAGACGATACTGTGCCCGGTGAACATCCGGCACGTCGTGGAAAGCACGAATGCATTCGATGAAGCACTGGAGATGGCGAAGCGGCACAAGGCGAAGCTGATCGTTGCAAGCGTCGCCCCGGAGTTCGAGAGAAACCTGAATATCCTCGATCCTGCCGAATACTGGGGCAAGGAGCTCGACAAGTTCATATCCAGGAATTCGAGCGGGGATGTCGAGGTCGAGCGCGTCGTGAAGAAGGGCGCGGTTCATCGGGAGATCGTCAGGCTCGCCGCCGCGAAATCGGTCGACGTGATCGTCATGGAAGCCGCCAACCCCAAGGTGCAGGACTACCTCCTCGGAACGACGGCCAGTCATGTCGTCGCTCACGCGAGATGTTCCGTCTACGTCGTCCGGAGCTAGAAAAGTTTCTCGGTCCCAGTTGCTCGGTTCATGCAGCGCAACCGCGCTGAACTTGTGAAAAAGACAATAAGGGAGGCCTTGGTGAAAGTCCGATACGTCATCCGAGGACCTTGATATCCCGTCACCGGACGGCAGGGTCAATACAATCGATACCGACTACAGGGTTGGTCAGGATAACATTCAGCGGTCCATCGGGCCGCTCACGTTCGATATCCACAACCCGGTCTTCTTCATCTCCTCGTTGACCATCGTTACCTTCGTCTTGGTCACGCTGATATTCCAGGATCAGGCCGGGGCCGTTTTCAACTGGCTCTTCGATTTCGTGACGAAGACCTTCGACTGGCTTTTCCTGTCGGCCGCGAACATCTTCGTCGTCTTCTGCCTGTTTCTCGTCGTCAGCCCATGGGGCAGGGTGAAGCTTGGCGGGACCGAGGCCACTCCCGATTTCGGCTACCTTTCCTGGTTCGCGATGCTCTTCGCGGCAGGCATGGGCATCGGTCTCATGTTCTTCGGGGTGTTGGAGCCGGTCTACCACATGCAGGTCTCGGGCCCGCTAGGGTTGGAAGGCCCCATCAATACGGAAACGGGTGAAGTCGACCAGGCCCAGCTTGCCGATGCCCGGGGGCACGGGCTCGCCGCTACGATCTTCCACTTCGGCCTGCACCCCTGGGCCGCCTATACCATCGTCGCATTGAGCCTTGCGCTGTTCACCTACAACAAGCAGCTCCCGCTCTCGATCCGCTCCGCTTTCTTTCCGCTGCTAGGTGACCGCGTATGGGGCTGGCCGGGCCACATCATCGATATCATCGCGGTCTTCGCGACCCTGTTCGGGCTTACGACGTCGCTCGGGCTCGGCGCGCAACAGGCCACGTCCGGGCTGCACTACGTGTTCGGCCTGCCGGAGACCCTGAACACGCAGATCGTCGTCATCATCGGCGTGACCGCGGTGGCCCTCATCTCCGTCATCAGGGGTATCGATGGCGGGGTGAAGGTCCTGTCGAACGCCAACATGTGCTTTGCCGTGTTGCTGCTGTTCTTCGTCTTCTTCGCCGGGCCGACCCTTCAGATACTGAAGGACACATGGAACGGCCTTTCGACCTACGCCGCGGACATCATCCCGCTGTCGAACCCGATCGGCCGAGAGGACGACACGTTCCGGGAAAGCTGGACCTCGTTCTACTGGGCCTGGTGGATTTCGTGGTCACCCTTCGTGGGCATGTTCATCGCCCGCGTCAGCCGGGGGCGGACGGTTCGCGAATTCATAACCTGTGTCATGCTTGTTCCCACGCTGGTGGCCGTCTTCTGGATGGCGACCTTCGGCGGCACCGCGATCACCCAGGTCGCGACACTGGGCACCGAAAGCGGCGTCTACCAGAACGTCATCGCGGAATATAACGACTCCCTCGCCATGTTCGCCATGTTCGGCGACATGCCCCTGACCTACGTGACCTCGACGCTCGGGATCATCCTTGTCCTGGTCTTCTTCATCACCTCGTCTGACTCGGGTAGCCTCGTCATCGATACCATCACCGCGGGTGGCAAGACGGACTCTCCGAGGGCCCAGCGCGTGTTCTGGGCGACCACCGAGGGAATCCTGGCGATCGTTCTGCTCATCGGGGGTGGACTGACGGCCCTACAGGCCATG
Organism: Histidinibacterium aquaticum; assembly: GCF_008710275.1. Lineage (GTDB taxonomy): Bacteria > Pseudomonadota > Alphaproteobacteria > Rhodobacterales > Rhodobacteraceae > Oceanicola > Oceanicola aquaticus. The sequence continues at coordinate 550,644 of NZ_VYQE01000003.1, read as the reverse complement.
GTGAACGCGACGGGGATCATCTTCACGATCGTACTGCTGTTTCTCTGCTGGGCCATTCTTCAAGGGCTGCGCAGCGAACCGAGATGAGTTGAGGTGCGATGGATGAGGGTCCCGGCCGGTGCCAGAAGATTGACCAGCGAGGGGGCAAAAGCCACCATGAGACGGTAGGGGCAGCCAGCTGGCGCGGGAGCACCCGATGCACGCCATTTCACGTCTTGCAGCGGCGACAGCGCTGATCTCGGCGATGGACGTATTGGCGGCGGAGCCCGTCGCCTGCCCGGGCGGACGTGTCTTCACCGAAGGAGCTGGGGACGATGCGGAAACCATCTGCGCCCACGCGGCGCGCGCGACGGAGCAGCTGAAGAGCTTCGATCTTTCCGTTCCGGCGCCGGTCACGATTTCCGTGCTCCCCGAACTCGAAGATCACTGCCTGGGCGTCTACCACTGCGGCACCGGCCGAATAGATATTCTCGCCCCCGCGGCCTACGAGGTTCTACGAGAGAGAGGTGAAGCGTCCGCCTTCGCCACGGTCTCTGACGACGCCTTCTTCGAGAGCGTGATCCGCCACGAAATGACCCATGCCGCGCTCGACTCGTTGCCGTGTCCTTTCGAGGCCTGCCCGGTTGGGCAGGAATACATCGCCTACACGATGCAGGTCTGGTTCCTGCCAGAGGTCGACCGGATCGCCTTCGAGGAGGCCAAGCCGGGTGATGAGCCGATCTCCCGCGACATGCTGAGCGAAGTCATGTTGTTGATGGCGCCTGAGCTCTTCGCTCACCGGGCCTGGCTTCACCTACAGGACCGCAAGGATCCTTATGCCTTCATTGGTCAGATTGCCCGAGGCGAGGTTCTTCTCGATTACGAGCGACCGTAAGAAGATGCGATGAGCGCATGGACCGGCAGTCGCTGCGCGGCCCGAAAGTGCCGGTCACTTCCGCCCGGACGTCTGTTTTGACCGTACCCTCCGCCGCCTATCTGATGCGCCCGGTCGGTCGAGCAGCTGACCGTCCGGAAGCGATCATTTGGCCCGAAGACGAATCGGTGTCGCCTTCGATTTCGTCATAACCCCTCGTCTTTCAAAGACTTTAAGGCAGTCGGCCATTTATCTTGACGTTAAGCTAAATTGGCTGCCATGCTCGACATGCAAACGATTGCTACACGTCTCGTGAGGGGTGCAATCGTTTGTCCGTCGCCCTGCATCCCCTCTCGGAGGAGACACGATGAAGACATTCCGCAATATGACCGTCGTCCTGGCCATGAGCCTGCCCGCCGCAGGCTGGGCCCAGGAGCTGACGACGATCAACGTGATCAACCCGCTTCCGCGCTCCACGATCTTCTATCCGCTGATCGCGGGCGAGGCGCTCGGCTACTTCGAGGAGGAAGGCGTCGAGGTGAACCTGCTGCCGTCCGAGACCTCGATCCCCTATGTCGCCTTCGTCCAGAACGGGCAGGCCGATCTCGCCATCCTCGACGCGAGCGAGACGCTCTCGGCCGTCGGCGCAGGCACCGGGATCCAGGTGATCTACGAGGCCAACCAGCGCGCCCCCGAAGGCATCGCCGTCTCGGCCGACAGCGACGTGCAGAGCATCGAGGAACTGGCCGGCACCACCGTCGGACTGGTCACCGACCGCGACCGGGCTTTCCTGGCCCAGGCGCTCTACGCCGTCGACATGTCGCTCGACGACGTCGAGACCGTGGTCGTGGGCGAAGGCGGCCCGACGCTCGCCGCGGCGTTCCGCGACCAGACGGTCTCGGCGATCTCGGGGGCCTCGTCCGACTGGCTGGCGCTTCAGGCCAACGGCATCGACGTGCGGATGATCACGCCAGAGGAGGTCATGCTGAACCCCGCCGGCTCCTTCGTCATCAGCGAGGAGCGGATGGACGAGCTGCGCGGACCCGTCGAGGGCTTCCTGCGCGCCTGGTCGAAGGGCGCCTACGTTGGTGAGCTCGACGAGGAGGCGCTGGCCGAGATCTCGCGCCAGGCCGTTCCGGCCGAATGGGAGAACGAGGAGTTCGGACAGAACTTCCTCGCCGCTGCCATCGACGTGACACTGCCGCAGACAGAGCAATTCGGCGGGCTTCAGCCGGATGTCTGGGAATCCCTGCAGGAACGCCTCGTCGCCATCGGCGCGATGGACGAGGTCGTGCCCGTCGACACCTTCCTGGACGACAGCTTCGTCGGGCCGGCCAACGACTGGTCGAAGGACGAGGTCGCCGATGAGCTTCAGGCCTGGGCCGACGAGAACATGTAAGCCGACAGCGGCGGGGCGGGCGGTCCCTCCCGGCCGTCCGCCCCGCCGCCGGCCCCTCAGTCCGGCCGTGACCGCGCGTGTCCGGCCGGACTGAACAAGAACAGGTCAGACCGAGGCCGGAGCGGAGAATAATGAACATGCCGACCCAGAATTCCGGGCAGGCCGATACCGCGGACCAGGCGGCCGATGCCGGCGCGAAAGATGCCGTGGTCGCCGCCCGCGGACTGAGCAAGACCTTCGCGGACGGCACTGTCGTCGCGCTCGAAGGCGCGAGTTTCGATATCGCGCCGGGCTCCTTCGTCTCGCTCGTGGGGCCCTCGGGGTGCGGAAAGTCGACGCTGCTTCGCCTGATCGCCGGGCTCATCGACAAGTCGTCCGGGCATCTCAAGGTCCACGGCAAGCCGGTCGACGCGCCGCGAACCGACGTCGGGATGATGTTCCAGCGTGCGACGCTGCTGGAATGGCGGACGGCGATCGAGAACGTCCTGCTGCCGACCGAGATCAAGCGGAGCCTGACGAAGGAGGATCGGCGCAACGCGGCTGAACTGCTGCGAATGGTCGGTCTTCACGACTTCCGCTTTTCCTTTCCGACACAGCTCTCTGGCGGCATGCAGCAGCGGGTCGCGCTCGCGCGGCTGCTGCAGACCGGGGCCGACGTGCTCCTTCTGGACGAGCCCTTCGGCGCTCTCGACGAGTTCACGCGCGAGAGGCTCAACGTCGAGCTCATGCGCATCGTCGCCGAGGTCGGCGCCACCACTCTCTTCGTCACGCACAACATCGCCGAGGCGATCTTCCTGGCCGACCAGGTCTTCGTGATGACCCCGCGGCCCGGGCGGATCGCCTCCATCGTCGAGGTGCCCTTCGAGCGTCCGCGTTCGCCTTCGCTACAGACATCGCCGGAGTTCAACGAGGTGGTGGCCGAGGTGCGCGACATCCTCGGGGAGGATCACTGATGCCCGCGGCGGACGCAGATCGCGGCGACCGTCGCAGCGGTCTCGGCCTGCAGCAGCGCCGGGCTCTCAACCACGCGGCCATCTTCCTCACCATCGTGGGGCTCTGGGAGCTGGGCAGCCGGATGGGCTGGCTCGATCCGCTGTTCTACCCGCGGCCCTCGAACATCCTGCGCTCGTTCTGGCTGATCTACATCGAGAACGGAAACATCTGGCCCGAGATCTACTCGACCGCCTCGCTCGTCCTGTCGGGTTTCGTCGCGGGCTCGGTCCTCGGCGTCTCGCTGGGTGCGCTCGTCGGGCTGAACGGAATGGTGAGGCGCTTCGTGAAGCCCTACGTCATCGTGCTGGAGGCGACGCCGCGGATCGCGGTGGCGCCGCTGCTGATCGCGGCCCTGGGCTTCGGCGCATCCTCGAAGATCGCGATCATCATGCTGGTCTGCTTCTTCCCCCCTTTCATCAACACGCTGTCGGGCGTCGTGAACGTGGACGAGCAGCGGCTCGAGCTGTTCCGGTCGCTCGGAGCCTCGAAGCTGCAACTGATGCGCAAGCTGGTGCTGCCCGATGCTCTGCCGGTGATCATGGCCGGCGAGAGGCTGGCGATGACCTCGGCCCTGTCGGGGGCGCTCGTGGCGGAGTTCATCCAGCGCGACCAGGGTCTCGGGGCGCTCATCATGACCTACACGCGCAACCTCAACATGGCGTCGTCCTTCGCCTGCATCTTCACGCTGACGATCCTGGGCTTCCTGATCTTCCGGTTCATGGAGTGGCTCGACCGCCGGATCGCCTTCTGGAACTCGGAAGAGGGGCTCCAGCGTGTGGGCGCGCGGCGGCGCAAACGGATGGAGGGCCTCGCATGAGCGACCGGCGATCCTCGAGCTACGCGCTGGCCTACTGGGCCCTTCGCGCGCTTCCCCACCTCCTGCTGCTTCTGGCCCTGCTGCCCGTCTGGGAACTGGCCGTGTCGACCGGCTTCATCACGTCGATCCTGGTGCCGCCGCCGAGCGAGATCATCGCGTCGATCTGGGAGCTCTACGTGCTGGACGGCACGATCTACCCCCACTTCCTGATCACCCTGACCGAGACGGTCGCGGGCTTTGCCATCGGGGCTGCGGTCGCGATTACCCTGGCCGTCTGCTCTGCGCTCTCGGAGACCTTCAAGCGCTACGTCTCGCCCTATGCCATCGTCCTCAACGTGACTCCCGGCATCGCGCTGACGCCCGTGGTCATCGCCTGGTTCGGCTACGGCATGGGCTCGAAGGTGGCGCTGGCCGCGATCATCTCGTTCTTCCCGATCTTCGTGAACGCCCTGACCGGCCTGCTGCAGGTCGACCGGGACAGCGAGGAGATGTTCCGGTCGCTCGGGGCGAGCGATCGGCAGGCCTTCCTGAAGCTCCGGGTCCCGGCCTCGCTGCCGCTGGTCTTCGCCGGTCTGAAGATCGGCCTGACGACCGCGCTGATCGGGGCGGTGGTGGCGGAGTTCGCGCAGGCCACCGCCGGGGTCGGCGTTCTGATGAACCGCTTCTCCTTCCAGCTCGACATGGGATCCTCCATCGCGACGCTGCTGAGCATGACCCTCATCGGACTGCTGCTGTTCTACGCGATGGAATTTCTCGACGACCGCGTCGTCTTCTGGCGGCGCGAAGGGCGCCGGTCGGTTGTTTCGCGCGCCCGAGCCCGGCGATGGGCGGCGAAGTTCGGGGGCCATGAGTCGCCCGAGACCGAAGCGGCGTCGTCGAAATGACGCGGGTGGGCGGCGGACGGCGCCGAGGCCGTGCGGCGCCGGAAGACGGCAGGCTGCCGTTTCGTGGGCAAGGCGCCGAAACCGCAGGCAGAGGTCCCCGGATCGAGCCGTTTTTCAGGAACGGCCCCTCGCATCGCTTGGCGGCCGCAAACGATTGCAGCCACCTGACAGAGTTCAACAGTAGGAGAGCCTGATATGAACGTCACACTTAAAAGCATCGCCCTCGCAGCCTTCGCGCTGCCCTCGGCCGGTCTCGCTCAGGAGATGGTCCCGATCACCATTTCCTCCAGCCACCCGACCTCGGTGCCGTGGGTCGGCAGCATGCAGACCTACGTTGTGGAACCCGCGAATGCCCGGCTCGAGGAGATGGGCTCGGACTACCGCATCGAGTGGACGGAGGCCTTCGGCGGCTCGCTCTATGACTTCAACGAGACGCTCGAGGCGGTCGAGGAAGGCCTGACCGACATGGGCTGGGTCGGCGCTCTCTGGGAAGGCTCGAAGATGCCGCTGCAGAACATCATGTTCTCCACGCCCTTCGTCACCAGCGATCCCGTGGTCGCCGTCGAAGTGCTGAACGAGATGAACGATACGATCCCCGAGATGCAGGAGGAGTGGACTTCGCACAACCTCGTCTTCCTCGGGGCCTCGGTGAACGACACCTACCACCTGCTTACGACCTTCCCGGTCGAGAGCCTCGCGGACCTCGATGGCCGGACCATCGTCGGCGCGCCGGCGCTCGGGCCCTGGCTCGGCGGCACCGGGGCCGTCCCGGTCGCGGGCGGTCTTCCGACCATGTACCAGACGATCCAGACCGGGGTCGCCGAGGGGACGATCATCATTCCGACCGGCGCCTACCCGCTGCGGCTCCACGAGGTCGCGCCGTACGTGACGCTCGTCGACACCGGCGTGACGACCATCGGTGGCCTCGCTGTGAACGCCGACAGCTGGGAGCGCTTCCCGGAGGACGTGCAGACCGTGCTCATGGAACTCGGCCGCGAGTACAGCATGGGCCACGCCCAGCTGGTGAAGGAGACCAGCGACCAGATCGTGGAGCAGATGGAAGCCGACGGCGCGACCGTCACGCGGCTGCCGGAAGAAGAGCGCACGGCCTGGGTCGAGGGTCTCCCCGATCTCGGCGAGGAGTGGGTCGCCACCGTCGCGGCGGACGGGCTGCCCGGTGAGGAAATCATGAGCACCTACATGAGCATGATGGAAGAGAAGGGCGCGGAGCCCATGCGCGACTGGTCGGAATGACCCTGCCGCATCGGACCTAGTGCAACGGGCGCGAGGCGTCTGATCGCCTCGTGCCCTCAAAGGACGTTTTCCTTGGACCAAGACAGTCTTGCCGCGGCCGGCCCGGGCCGCCGTTTCACGCCGGGCACAGTGATCGAGTGGCTCTCGGCGCTGGCCGCCACGGTCAGCTCAGTCTGGATCTTCGTCGTCATGGTGCTCGTCTGCACCGACGTGGTGTCGCGCGCCTTCGCGAACTCACCGATCGCCGGCGTGGCGGAGGTTGTCTCGTTCTCCGTTCCCGCCACCGTTTTCCTGGCGCTGCCCTACTGCATCCGGACGGGCCGTTTCCTGAGGGCCGACTTCCTGCTGCAAAGGCTGGAGCCGCGCTCGCCCCGGGGCGGGGCGCTCCTCAACCTGGTCTTCAACGCCGTGGGCGTCGTCGTCTTCGCCAAGATCACGCAGACCGTCTGGCCCCGGCTCCTCGACCAGATCGAGGAGGCGGAGTTCTTCGGCGCCATCGGGGCCTTCACCGCGCCGGTCTGGCCCTTCACGACGGGCATCCTCGTGGGCGCCGTCCTTGCAGCGCTCCAGTTCGCGCTGATGACGCTGCAGGAGGCGCGCGACTTCCGCTCGGCGCTCGCCACCGACCGCGACGGCTCGACGGTCTTCGCCCTCGTCGTCGTGTTCCTCGTCGTCTGCGGAGCGGGCCTCGTCTACCTCGTGACCGGAGACCTGTCCCGGGTCGACGTCGGTATCTTCTCGATCATCGGGATGCTCGCCCTCGTCCTGTCGGGCATGCACCTGGCCTCGGCCCTGATCGTACTGTCATTCCTCGGGATCTGGATGATCAGGGGTACCGCCGCCGTGGCGGAGGGGAGCCTCGCCATCGCGACGACCGGGTCGATCAATTCCTACGCCTTCGCGGTCATTCCGCTCTTCGTTCTCATGGGCCTCTTCATCGAGGTGGCCGACGTGGGGCGCGATGCCTTCTCCGTGCTCGCACGTCTTCTGCGACGAATCCGGGGCGGGCTAGGGATCGCCACTGTCTTCGCGAACGGAATCTTCGCGGCGATCACCGGAAGCACCATCGCCTCGGCGACGGTCTTCACCCGCGTGGCCGCGCCGCCGATGATCTCCAATGGCTACACGAGCCGCTTCGCGGTCGGCGTCGTCGCGGGATCCTCGGTGCTCGGCATGCTCATCCCGCCGAGCATCCTGCTGCTGATCTTCGGACTGATTGCCGAGGTCTCCATCGGGGCGCTCTTCACCGCGGCGATCCTGCCCGGGCTGCTGCTCGCCTCGGCCTTCGCGCTGCTTGTCCTCGGCCTGTCATGGTTCGCGCCAGATTTCGTCGGTAACTCGATGCCGGTCGAGGACATGGAATCCGTCACGCTGGGCGAAGTGGCCCGGCGGCTGCTGCCCATCGTCCTGCTGGTGGCGCTCGTGCTGGGGGGCATCTACGGCGGCTTCTTCACGCCGACGGAATCCGGCGCGGTCGGTGCGGCGGGGGCCTTCATCATCGCTCTCGTACGGCGGAGCCTGAGCCTGCAGCGCCTCCGGACCATCCTGCTGGAGACCGCCGAGATCTCCGGCTCGATCCTCTTCCTTGTCGTGGCGGCCAACCTCTACAGCCGGATGCTGACACTCAGCGCCATCCCTCAGAGCATCACCGACTGGGTGATCGCGGCGGAACTGGGGATGATGGCCTTCCTGCTGCTCTACCTCGTGATCGTCGTGCTGCTCGGCATGATCCTCGACTCCGTGTCGATCATGCTGGTGCTGCTGCCGCTGATGCTGCCCATCGTCCAGTCGCTCGGAGGCGACCTCGTCTGGTTCGGCATCGTGACGGTCGTCGCGGTCGAGATCGGCCTGCTGACGCCGCCATTCGGACTGGCCGTCTACGTGGTGAAGGGGACGCTGCCGCCCGGTACCGCGACACTCGGGGACATCTTCAAGGGGGCCGCGCCCTTCGTGCTGACCATGCTGGCGGTCGTGCTGATCCTCATGGCCTTCCCGGCCATCAGCCTCGCCCTGCTCTAGAAACCGTTGACCAAGGAAGGACCCAGACCATGACTGAGCCGTACAGGACCTCGCCCACCAATCCAGCCATCGGGGAAATCCAGACCGAGCCCGACCGGATCTCGGATATGCCCTACGCCCCCGCGATGCGGGTGACGGCGGGGTCGGACATGCTCTTCATTTCGGGGGCGACGCCGGCGAAGCTCTACCACAAGCACCCGCATGACTTTTCCGAGCACGATCATCCGACGGACATCCGCAAGCAGGTCCACCTCGCGATGAAGAACATCAAGGACATCCTCGACCACGAGGGGCTGACCTGGACGGACATCATCAAGGTCAACAAGTACCTGACCGACATGCGCGACCTCGAGGAGATGACCTTCGCGCTGAAGGAGTATTTCGGCGACTGGACCCCGGCGAGCACGGCGCTCTGCATCAACCAGCTGTCCACGCCGGGCGCGCGGATCGAACTGGAGATGATCGCGGTCTACCCGAAGTAGGCGGGACTACCTGTGCCCGACCCATCCCCGGTCGTCGGTGAAGGGTCGGGCCTCCGAAATGCGGACGGGCTCGTAGGCGTCCTCAGCCCTGTCGAGCGGGGCGAAGGGCTCTGCCGATGCCGCGAGCACGATATTGGCGCGCCCGCGTTCGCCGACGCTTCCCTGCGACGCCTGAACATGCGGATAGAGTTCGGTCAGGATCGCGTGGACGCCGCGCGCGAGAGGGCCGTCGGGGCGGTCGATCAGGTTGACGTAGACTGGACCTTCCACGATCTCGCGCAGCCGAGCGAAGGTCTCGAGCGTCACGAGGTGAGCCGGGACCGAACTCGATGAGAAAGCGTCCATGACCGCCGCGTCGAAGCGCCGGTCGGTCTCGTTCAGGTAGACCCTCCCGTCGGCGTGGACGATTCCGAGCCGCCCCTCGGGTTCGCCTTCGGCCCCGGTCGCATCGTATCCCGTCTCCTCGATCATCGCGCCGGCCTGCGGCAAGTGCCGTTCGACGACGCGGGTCACGAGCGGGTCGATCTCCACCGCGACGGCCCGCGCCTCGGGGCGGGACTCCAGCAGGGCCGTGGGCAGCGTGTAGCCGCCGCCACCGACGAAGAGCACCTCCGGATCCGGACCCAGGTCGCGGTCCATCCGCTCCCAGAGCCACCGGGCGTAGCTGAGCGCGAATTCGGGAGTCTCCGACCGTCCCACGGGTTCGGCGGCCTGGATGGTTCGGTCGGAGAACAGGCGCACCTCGGCGTCCTCCCGCACGACGTGCAGGCAGGAGAGGCCGGATTCGTACATGCAGGCCTGTCCCCCGGCGAGGCCGGCAAAGGCGATGAAGCCGCCAGCGGAGAGCAGCACGACCGGGTTCCGGTCCGAGGGGTCAGTGTCCCGAAGCAGGGGAATGCAGAGCAGGGCCACCACCCCGCACCCGGCGAAGGTCGCGGTCGATCCGGCGAGGGGGAGCGCCACGAAACCGGCGAGGATCGCCCCGACGATGGCGCCCACCGAACCCGCTGCCAGCACCAGCCCCAGCGAGGAGCCCTCGCGCCCCGGGCGCGCCTCGATCGCGACCTTCGCGAGGAAGGGCGAGGGGATGGTGACGCAGACCGAGGCCGGGAAGAATGCCAGGAAGACGCTCAGCAGCATGCCCCCGGTGCCTCGAGCGCCCCAGGCGTGCAGCAGTCCGAGCAGCGTCGGCGACAGCGCCATGAGCACAGCGGTCGCCACGAGCGCGGCGCGGACCGTGCCCAGGGCGGCGCGGCGCTCTCGCTCGGCCACGAAGCCTCCGAGAGCGCTGCCCAGGGAAAACCCGGCGAGGACGGTCGCGATGACGGCGGTCCAGGTCAGGAGAGACGTGCCGAAGAACGGGGCGAGGACCCGGCCCGCCGCGATCTCGTAGGTGAGGCCGACGGCGGAAAGCACCAGTATCAGGACGATCGTGATCCAGAACCGCATCTTGGACTCCAAAGGGCGCCCGGCCCACCATCCGGCGCAAGGTGGCGCATGCCGGAGCGAGAGAAAAGGCGTCGCGTCGTTCTGTCCGCGGCGGTGCGGTCAGGGCAGGGTGGCGACGACCTCGCGCAATCCCTCCCAACCACGCGGAGACCACCCGAGTGCGCGCAGCCGGTCTGTGCGCATTTCGCTCACCTCCACCCCGGCGCGGGGCGGCAGGGGCCGGTCGAGGCCGTGTGTCTCTGCATAGAGCGCAAGGAGATCCCGCCGGTCGAGCCTGAGGTCGGAGACGTTGTAGGGACCGGAGGCCCCGGTGGTGAGGACGAGGTGCACGGCCTCGGCCAGGTCGTCCGCGTGGACCTCGGTGCCGGCGCGCGGGGCGATTTCCTCTCCCCTCGCGAAGCGGTCGAAGAGATCGGCCCACTTGTGCCGCGCTCCCGGGGGCGGGGGGCCGTAGACGCCGGTCGCCCGCAGCGAGACGCCGGTCAGGGGCAGGGCGGCAAGGGCCCCTTCCACCCGCCATTTCACCTCGCCGTAGAGCGTGTCGGGCCGGGGCGGCAGATCCTCCGAGAGGGCGGTCCCGGGCGGGTAGTCGCCGTAGACCGCCCGGCTCGAGAGGAAGACCACCCGTCCCAAGCCGGCCCGACCGGCGGCCTCGAAGAGGCGCAAGGTGCCGATTTCGTTGAGGCGGCGGAATCCCTCGGGGTCGTCGCCTTCGCCGCCCCGATAGCGGCCGGGGACATGCGAGAACGCGGCATGGACCAGCGCGTCGAGCCCCGCCAGATCGGGCGGCGGTGCGTCGAGGGTGTAGGGCCTGTGTTCGGTCCGGAGGCCTGTCGGTGGACGGCGGCCAAGCGACACCACCTCGTGGCCTCGCGCCAGAAGACCGGCGGCGAGGGGATGGCCCACCAGACCGCTCGCGCCCGTGACACCGATCTTCATGCGCCGGGCGGGGCGGGCAGGGTGTCGAGGTCGGGGACGGGGCCGTCTCCGGCGTAGGCCTCCCAGAGCTCCACCAGCGGGGCGAGTTCGGGCATCTTCTCCGCGTCGCGGGTCCAGGGCTTGGCGTACTGGTAGTGCACCAGCTTGACCGAGGGCCAGTGCCAGAGCCCGGGCAGGTTCACCCAGACGAGCTGGAGCATGTTGTAGTAGACCGGCAGGCCGTGCCAGCCGGGGAAGGCGTCCTGCAGAAAGGTCTGGTCGGTCCTCCGCCAGAAGGCGCCGGGCCGGTCGAGTTTCTCCATCAGCCGGTCGAAGGTTTCGGACGAGGGCCGCGCGGTGAAGACGCCGGAGTTCATCCGGTGAAAGTCTGCGAGGCTCTCGTAGACATTTGGTGCGGCGCAGAGCTCGGGGTAGTCGAAGAGCACGTCCAGCGGGCGGAGCGCGATGGTGTCGGCGTCGAGGAAGACCGCCCTCTCGTAGTCGAGCTGCCAGAGCCGCAGCTTGGCGAAGTTGTCGAGCGGGGTGTGGAAATCGGGCTTGGTCCCCTTGGTGAAGGGCGCCCGGCCGTGAAGCGCGTCCCGGGCGTGCGCCGCGTCGAACTCCGCCGAGGTTGGCAGCAGGTCGGTCTCCACGAGGCGCGCGCCCTGTGCTCGCAGCATGTCGAGCGAGTCGTGAGAGAGCCGCCCGGTGTGCATCACGACGAAATCCGCGTCGGTCCCGGCCAGCCGCAGCGAGCGGAGGAGCGCACGCGCTCCGACGGCGAAGTCGTCCTTGGTGACAAGGGTCACGAAGGCACGGGTCGACCGGGCCGGGCCTTCCGGCCGCACACCCTCGAGGCCCGGGTCGGAACGATCTGTCATGGCACCTCCTTGCTGCGCGCGACACTAGCCGGACGGACATCCGGCGCAATCTCTGCTCGTGACATGAGGTCAGATCGCGCGTCTTCGGGTTGCCAATGAAGCATCTGCCGATAGTCTGGGCAAAGTTGCCGCCCCAAAAGAGGCGGGGCTGTCGTGCCCGCAGCCTGCGGCGACGACTTCCAAGAACCATCAGGGAGCTGATAATGAAAACTGCCCGACTGTTCGGCACCGCCGCCCTGGGCCTCGCGCTCACGGCCGGCGCCGCCGCCGCCCAGACGCTCGTCTATTGCTCGGAGGCCTCGCCCGAGGGCTTCGACCCCGCGCTCTACACCTCCGGTACGACCTTCGACGCCTCGTCGCACACGGTCTACAACCAGCTCGTCGAGTTCGAGACCGGCACGACCAACGTCGTCCCCGGCCTGGCCGAGAGCTGGGAGAGCAACGAGGACGGGACCTCCTACACCTTCACGCTGCGCCCCGGCGTGACGTTCCACTCCAACGACCAGTTCGAGCCCACGCGCGAGCTGAACGCCGATGACGTGATCCACACCTTCGAGCGTCAGGACGTGGAAGGCTGGACCGGCGAGTACTTCAACGCCATGGGCATGGGCGACCTCATCGAGTCGATCGAGAAGGTCGACGACATGACCGTCCGCTTCAACCTCACCCGCGCCGAGGCGCCCTTCGTCGCGAACCTCGCGATGGACTTCGCCTCGATCGTGTCGAAGGAATACTACGACGCGATGGAAGAGGCCGGGACGCCCGAGATGGTGAACCAGCAGCCCATCGGCACCGGTCCCTTCGAGTTCGTCGACTACCAGACGGACGCGGTCATCCGCTACGAGGCCAACGAGGACTACTGGGTCGAGGGCGTTCCGCGCGTCGACAACCTGGTCTTCGCGATCACGCCCGACGCTTCCGTGCGCTACCAGCGCCTGCAGGCCGGCGAATGCCACGTGATGCCCTATCCGGCCCCCGCCGACGTCGAGGCGATGCAGGAAAACCCCGACATCAACGTGCTGGAGCAGGAAGGCCTCAACGTCGGCTACCTCGCCTACAACACGCAGATGGAGCCCTTCGACAACCCCGAGGTCCGTCGCGCGCTGAACATGGCGATCGACAAGGAAGCCATCATCGACGTCGTGTTCCAGGGCTCCGGCCAGGTCGCGAAGAACCCGATCCCGCCGACCATGTGGTCCTACAACGAGGCGGTCGAAGACGACCCCTATGATCCGGAAGCGGCGCGCCAGATGCTCGCCGATGCCGGTGTCGAGGACCTCTCGATGCGGATCTGGGCGATGCCGGTGCAGCGTCCCTACAACCCGAACGCCCGCCGCATGGCCGAGCTGATCCAGGAGGACTTCTCGGAGATCGGCGTGGACGTCGAGATCGTCAGCTACGAGTGGGGCGAATACCTCGACCGCTCCAGCGCGCTCGACCGTGACGGTGCGGTGCTGCTCGGCTGGACCGGCGACAACGGCGACCCGGACAACTTCCTCGCCGTGCTGCTCGGCTGCGACGGTGTCGAGAACTCGAACCGTGCGCAGTGGTGCTACCAGCCCTTCGAGGACCTGATCCAAGAAGCCAAGACCGGCACCCAGGAAGAGCGCACCCCGCTCTACGAAGAGGCGCAGGTCATCTTCAAGGAGCAGGCGCCCTGGGCCACCATCGCGCACTCCGTCGTCTTCATGCCGGTGCGCCCCGAGGTGGACGGCTACGTCGTGCACCCGCTCGGCGGCCACATCTTCGACAACGTCGGCATCGACGAGTAAGGTCGCCCCTGGCGACGTGAGACAGGCGGGGCCTTCGGGCCCCGCCGATTTGTTGAGACACCATTATATGACCGACAGATACGCCCCCCTTCGCGGAATTGCCGCCGCGCTCGGAGTCGATGCCGTGGCCCTGGTGCCCGGTCCGAACTTCACGCGCGTCATGGGCCGGGCCTTTCATTCCCACGAACGCCCCTTCGTCGTGGTCGTCCCAGCCGAGGGCGCACCCGCCGCCATCGTCCCGAACCTCGAGCTGGGCTCCTGGGCGCAGGTCGGCTTCGAGGGCGAGGTTTTCGACTGGCGCGACCAGGACGGCTACCGGCCCGCCTTCGAGGCGCTGGCCCGCCGGATGCACCTGTCGAGCCTCGGGGTCGAAGGGCAGGTGATGCGGGTTTTCGTGCACCACGCACTCGTTTCCAGCCAGCCCGGCCTTCGCGTCGTCGACGCCGAGCGCGAAATTTCCGGCCTGCGGCTCCGCAAGACGCCCGAGGAGATCGCCGGCCTCGAAGCCGCGATCCGGATTTCCGAGACCGCGCTCTCGGAACTCCTCGCGGGGGTCGCCGTCGGCCAGACCGAGGCCGAGATCGAGCGCCGCCTGACCGGGCTTCTGTTCCATCACGGTGCGGAGGACATGGCCTTCGGGCCCATCGTCGCGGCCGGCGACAACTCCGCGCAGCCTCACGCCAAGGCGCGCGAGGACTACCGCATCAAGCCCGGCGACCCGCTGCTGCTGGACTTCGGCGCGCGGGCGCGGGGCATGGCCGCCGACATCACGCGGACCGTTTTCGTCGGTGAGCCTTCGGCCGAGGCCTCCGAGGTCTACGAGACCGTGCGCCGCGCCAACCAGATCGGCCACGAGATCACGCGACCTGGCGTCACGGCCCACGAGATCGACGACGCCGTCACCGGCCATCTCGAGGCCTCGCCCTACGCTGACCGCATCCGCACCAAGACCGGGCACGGACTCGGCCGCGACGTGCACGAAGGCCCCTACGTCATGCGGGGCAATCACCAAGCTTTGGGGGCTGGAATGGTTTTCACCGACGAACCGGGCCTCTATAAGCTCGGGGCCTTCGGGGTGCGGATCGAGGACGATATCCTCGTGACCGATGACGGGTGCCGCTCCCTCACGACATTTACCTCGGACCTGACGGTGATCGGCTGATGCTGCGCTACGTTCTCGCCCGCCTCCTGACGTTCATCCCGACTTTCATCGGGGTGACGATCGTCTCCTTCGGCTTCATCCGGGTTCTTCCCGGCGACCCGATCATCGTGATGGCCGGGGAGCGCGGCCTGAGCGAGGAGCGCTACCAGGAATACGTCGAACGCTTCGGCTTCGATCAACCGCTCTGGAAGCAGTTCTGGGACTACCTGACCGGCGTCCTGCAGGGCGACCTGGGCCAGAGTTTCGTCACCAACCGCAACGTCTGGGACGAGTTCTTCACGCTCTTCCCGGCGACGCTGGAGCTTTCGCTCTGCGCGATCATCTTCTCGGTCCTCGTCGGCCTGCCCGCGGGCGTGATCGCCGCCGTCTACCGGGGCAAGTTCTTCGACCGCGCGCTGATGTCGACGGCGCTGGTGGGCTACTCCATGCCGATCTTCTGGTGGGCGCTGCTGCTCATCATCGTCTTCTCGGGCAACCTCGGCTGGACGCCGGTCTCGGGCCGCATAGGACTGATGTACTTCTTCGACGACGTGACCGGCTTCATGCTGATCGACTCGCTGATCTCCGGGCAGGAGGGCGCCTTCTGGTCCGCCGTCCAGCACCTGATCCTGCCGTCGATCGTGCTGGGGACGATCCCGCTCGCGGTCATCGCACGGCAGACCCGCTCCGCCATGCTCGAAGTCCTGTCCGAGGACTACATCCGCACGGCTCGCGCCAAGGGCCTGCGGCCCGCGCGCGTCAACGGCCTGCACGCCCTGAGGAACGCGCTGATCCCGGTCATCACGGTCATCGGCCTGTCGGTGGGCACGCTGCTGGCCGGCGCGATCCTGACCGAGACGATCTTCTCCTGGCCCGGTATCGGCAAGTGGATGGTCGACAGCATCTTCCGCCGCGACTACCCGGTCGTGCAGGGCGGCCTGCTGCTCATCGCCCTGATGGTGATGATCGTGAACCTGACGGTCGACATCCTCTACGGCCTCATCAACCCCAAGATCCGGAAGCGCTGAGATGGCCGACGCATCCTCCCAGATCGCCCGCACCGTTCCGACACGCCGCGCCGGCCGCCTGCGCGAGTTCTGGAAGTATTTCTCCGAGAACCGCGGCGCCGTCATCGGGCTCTACGTCTTCGCCGCCTTCGCAATGGTCGCGATCTTCGCCGATTTCCTGGCACCCTACGATCCGACGACCCAGTTCCGCGGTAGCGAGCTGATCCCGCCGTTCTGGCAGGAGGGCGGCGAATGGGCCTTCCCGCTGGGCACCGACGCCGTGGGCCGCGACATGCTCTCGCGCCTCATCCACGGCGCGCGGTTCTCGTTCTTCGTCGGCATCGTCGTGGTCGTGGTCGCGGCGACCGGCGGCATTCTCCTGGGCCTCATCGCGGGCTTCGCGCCGAAGTGGCTCGACACGCTCATCATGCGGCTGATGGACATCATCCTCGCCTTCCCCTCGCTGCTGCTCGCGCTGGTGCTTGTGGCGATCCTGGGACCGACGCTGCTCAACGCGATGATCGCCATCGCCCTGGTGCTGCAGCCGCACTACGTCCGACTGACCCGCGCCAGCGTCATCAATGAACGCACCAAGGACTACGTCACCGCCGCCCGCGTCGCCGGGGCGGGCTACCTGCGGACCATGTTCGTCACCGTTCTGCCGAACTGCCTCGCGCCGATCATCGTCCAGGCGGCGCTGAGCTTTTCCACCGCGATCCTCGACGCCGCTGCCCTGGGCTTCCTCGGCATGGGCGCCCAGCCGCCCACGCCCGAGTGGGGCACCATGCTGGCCGACGCGCGCGAGTTCGTGCTCCGCGCCTGGTGGGTCGTGACCTTCCCCGGCCTCGCCATCCTGGTGACCGTGCTCGCCATCAACCTGATGGGCGACGGGCTGCGCGATGCCCTCGACCCCAAGCTGAAGCGGAGCTGAGATGATGCCTTTGCCCGCCACGCCCCGCGCCCCGCGCCTGCCAAAGCCGGAGGGAACGTCATGAGCCTCCTGAAAATCCGCAACCTCTCGGTCGAGTTCAGTACGGCCTCCGGACCGTTCCGCGCCGTCGACCAGGTGGATGTCGACGTCGAGGCCGGCGAGATCCTCGCCATCGTAGGCGAAAGCGGCTCGGGCAAGTCGGTCTCCATGCTGGCCACCATGGGCCTGCTGCCCTGGACGGCGACCATCACCGCCGACGAGATGAGCTTCGACGGCCAGGACCTGCGCGAGCTCTCGGGCCGCGCCCGGCGGCGGATCATCGGCAAGGACCTGTCGATGATCTTCCAGGAGCCGATGTCCTCGCTGAACCCCTGCTTCACCACCGGCTTCCAGATCACCGAGGCGCTGCGCCAGCACACCGACCTCAACCGGAGCCAGCGCAAGGACCGCGCGGTGGAGCTGATGGAGATGGTCGGCATCCCCGATCCCTCGCGCCGGCTCAAGGCCTTCCCGCACCAGCTCTCGGGCGGCATGAACCAGCGGGTGATGATCGCCATGGCCATCGCCTGCCGGCCGCGCCTGCTCATCGCCGACGAACCGACGACGGCGCTCGACGTGACGATCCAGGCGCAGATCCTCGACCTGCTGACCGGGCTCCAGAAGGAGACCGGGATGGGGCTGATCCTCATCACCCACGACATGGGCGTGGTCGCCGAGACCGCCGAGCGGGTCGCGGTGCAATACGCGGGCCAGAAGGTCGAAGACCAGCCGGTCGCCGATCTCTTCGCGACGCCGCACCATCCCTACACATCGGCGCTGCTCGCCGCGCTGCCCGAGCGCGCCACCGAGCGGCGCCTGGCGACGATCCCGGGCGTGGTGCCCGGCCAGCACGACCGGCCGGAGGGCTGCCTCTTCTCGCCGCGCTGCCAGTACGCCGACGAGCGCTGCCGCACTGTGCCCCCGCCGGTCCAGCCCGCACCCATCGGGCGCGCGCGCTGTCACTACCCGCTGAACGTCCCCGCCGGAGAGGAGGTGGCATGAGCCAGCCCATCGTTCTGGCCGAGAACCTCGGCCGCGACTACGAGGTCGGCGGCGGCCTCTTCTCCAAGCCCGGCATCGTGCGGGCCGTGACCGAGACCTCCTTCTCCATCGAGGCCGGCAAGACGCTTGCCGTCGTGGGCGAGTCCGGCTGCGGCAAGTCCACGCTGGCGCGGCTCGTGACCCTGATCGAAGAGCCCACGGCGGGCCACCTGCGCATCGGCGACACCGAGGCGACGCCGGAGAACTGGAAGAAGCTGCGCACCGACGTGCAGATCGTCTTCCAGGATCCCTACGGCTCGCTCAACCTGCGCCAGAAGGTCGGCGCGATGCTCGAGGAGCCGCTCAAGATCAACCGGCCCGAGATGTCGAAGGCCGAGCGGCAGGCCAAGGGGCGCGAGATGATGCGCCTCGTAGGCCTGCGAGAGGAACACTACGACCGCTACCCGCACATGTTCTCCGGCGGCCAGCGCCAGCGGATCGCCATCGCCCGCGCGCTGATGCTGGAGCCCAAGCTGCTGGTGCTGGACGAACCCGTCTCGGCCCTCGACCTCTCGATCCAGAGCCAGATCCTGAACCTCCTGCTCGACCTGCAGGAGCGGCTTCAGCTGGCCTACCTCTTCATCTCGCACGACCTTTCCGTCGTCCGCCACGTGGCCGACGATGTCGTGGTGATGTACCTCGGCCGGCCAGTGGAGACCGGGCCGAAGGACGAGGTCTTCGACGCGCCGCGCCATCCCTATACCAAGGCCCTGCTCTCGGCGACGCCGCGGGCCGAACCTGGTGGCGGCCGGCAGAGGATCAAGCTGCAGGGCGAGCTGCCCTCGCCGCTCAATGTCCCGCCGGGCTGTCCCTTCGCGCCGCGCTGCTGGAAGGCCGAGGACATCTGCCGGAGCGACCGGCCCCGGCTCGAAGGCCAGCCCCACCCGGCCGCCTGCCACTTCCCAGAGGCCTAGCCCCACCCGGAGGCGCACGCGGAGCAAGGGAGTGAGCCAACCCACTCCCCTTCATCTGGCCCCAAATACCCTCGGGGGAGTCCGCGGCCGCGCCGCGGACGGGGGCAGCGCCCCCAGACAGGTCTCCGGCGGCACCACCATCCGGTTGGACTTCCCACGCCCGCCACCCGCGAACGCCCCGCGCGGGGCGTTCCCCGGTGACGAAGGCCTGCCACCTTGCCCACGCCGCGGCCCCGGCCTAGGCAGGGGCAAACGCCAAAGGGAGGCCAGGCATGAAGTTTCTCCGTATCGGTCCGCCGGGGGCCGAAATCCCATGCGTGATGGATGAGGACGGGCAGGCGCGGGACATCTCCTCGCTGGTGCCGGACATCTCGCCGGAGACGATCCCGCACCTGACGGAGTCCCTCGCAGGGGCCGACCTCGCCAGGCTCCCAGCCGTTCCGGAGGGCCGACTGGGCGCGCCCATCGCGCGGCCGCGCAACGTCTGGTGCATCGGGCTCAACTACTCCGACCACGCTGCCGAATCCGGCATGGACGTGCCCGCCGAGCCCATTCTCTTCTCCAAGTCGGGCGCCGCGGTCTGCGGCCCGACCGACCCGATCCTGAAGTCCGCGCAGATGACCAAGCTCGACTGGGAGGTCGAGCTCGGCGTGGTCATCGGTCGCGCCGCTCTCGAAATCGCTCCGGAAGAGGCGCTGGACCATGTCCTTGGCTACTGTGCCGTCAACGACGTCTCGGAGCGCGCCTGGCAGGCCGAGCGGGGCGGCACCTGGATCAAGGGGAAGTCCTACCCGAACTTCTGCCCGACCGGCCCCTGGCTGGTGACCGCCGACGAGGTCCCGGACCCCCAGGCGCTCTCGATGGACCTCAGCGTCAACGGCGAGACCATGCAACGCGGCTCGACCGATACAATGGTCTACGGGGTGGCCCATATCGTGCATTACCTCAGCCAGTTCGTGCTTCTGGAACCCGGCGACCTGATCTGCACCGGCACGCCGCCGGGCGTGGGCATGGGGATGAAACCTCCGCGCTACCTCGATGTCGGCGATACCGTCCGGCTCTCGGTCGAGGGGCTCGGAGGGCAGGAGACGCCGGTGGTTTCCGCGGCCGAGGGTCGGTGAGCCGCTTCGCCACCCGCCGCGCGGTGGTGACCGCCGCGGGGCAGGGAATCGGCCGCGCCGTGGCCGAGGCGCTGGTGGAGGAGGGGGCGGAGGTCCATGCCTCCGACCTCAACCCCGAGACGCTCGCCACGCTGGAGGGCGCCGAATGCCGGGTCCTCGACGCGACCGACGCAGCGGCCGTCGCCACCTATTTCGACGCGCTGGACCGGGTCGACGTGCTGGTTCACGCGGTGGGCTACGTGCACCAGGGCACCATCCTGGAGTGCTCGGCGGAGGAGTGGCGCAAGTCGGCCAGCGTGACTTTGGACAGTGCCTACAATGTCCTGCGGGCCGCGCTGCCGAAGATGGGCGCGGGCAGCAGCATCGTCACGGTCGCTTCGGTCGCGGGCGTCATCAAGGCGCTGCCCAGACGGGCGGCCTACAGCGCGATGAAGTCCGGCCTGATCGGGCTCACGCGGTCGGTCGCCACCGATTTCCTCGAGCAGGGCATCCGCGCCAACGCGGTCTGCCCCGGCACCATCGACACGCCCTCCCTTCACGAGCGCCTCGCCGCGCTGGAGGGCGAGTTCGGCAGCGCCGAGGCGGCGCACCGCTTCTTCATGCAGCGCCAGCCGTCGGGGCGTTTCGGCACGGCAGAGGAGGTGGCGAACCTC
Organism: Histidinibacterium aquaticum; assembly: GCF_008710275.1. Classification (GTDB taxonomy): domain Bacteria; phylum Pseudomonadota; class Alphaproteobacteria; order Rhodobacterales; family Rhodobacteraceae; genus Oceanicola; species Oceanicola aquaticus. Next base: position 530,076 of record NZ_VYQE01000003.1, on the reverse strand, counting down.
GTGCTCTGGCTGGCGTCGGACGAGGCGAGCTTCGTCACGGGGCAGGCGGTGAACGTCGACGGCGGCGTGACGCTCTAGCCCGCGACAGGCTCGCCCATCTCGCGGCGCCAGTGGCGACGGCAGAGGGAGACATAGGTCTCGTTGCCGCCGACTTGCACCTGCTCTCCCTCGCGCAGGGCGGTGCCGTCTGGACCGAGCCGGACGACCATCGTGGCCTTGCGCCCGCAGTGGCAGATGGTGCGGACCTCACGCATCTCGTCGGCGAGCGCGAGCAGCGTGGCCGAGCCCGGAAAGAGCTTGCCCATGAAGTCCACCCGCAGGCCGTAGCACATGACCGGCACGCCGAGATCGTCCACGGCGCGGGCGAGCTGCCAGACCTGCTCTTCGGTCAGGAACTGGGCCTCGTCGACGAAGACACAGGCGCAGGGCCCCTCGGCCAGCCGGGCGGCGATGCGCGCCAGCAGGTCGTCCTCGGGGCCGAAGGGCGTAGCCTCGGCGCCGATGCCGATCCGGCTCGCGATCCGGCCCGTCCCCGCCCGGGTGTCGAGGCCGGCGGTCAGAAGCAGCGTCTGCATCCCCCGCTCGAGGTAGTTGTGCGAGGCCTGCAGCAGGACCGTCGACTTGCCGGCGTTCATCGTGGAGTAGTGGAAATAGAGCTTGGCCATGACGCCCCGACCTAGCCCCGGAGACCCGGGCGGTGCAAGCGCCGGCAGGCGGTGGAGCGATCCGGCGGTGCGGCCTGCGGCCGCTCATCGTGAGGCGCCGTCCGCCGGGGGCGGGCCGGCGCCGGATGGGCGCCCGGAATGACATGCGGGGGGACCGCGGCGGGCCGGGATCCGAGGTATTTCGGGCTAGATGAAGGGCGGGGTCAGGCGCGCTCGACCAGCACCGAGCCCACGGAGTAGCCGGCGCCGAAGGAGCAGATCAGGCCTTTCTCGCCCGGGGCGATGCCGTCCCGGTGCTGCGCGAAGGCGATGATCGAGCCCGCCGAGGAGGTATTGGCGTAGTCCTGCAGGATGTTGGGCTGTTCTCCGGGCTCGGGCGGGCGGCCCAGCACCTTGCGGCCGATGTAGTCGTTCATCGTCTTGTTGGCCTGGTGGAGCCAGAGCCGCTTGAGGCTGTCGGCCTGCACGCCCTCGGCCTCGAGATGGTCGGCGATATGGGCGGAGACCAGCGGCAGCACTTCCTTGAAGACCTTCCGGCCGTTCTGCATGAACTGCATGTCCCGCCGGTCCTCCATCTGGTCGCGCGTGCGCCGCAGGAAGCCGTTGTTGTTGCGGATGTTGTTGGAGAACTTCGTTGCCGCGCGGGCCGAGAGGATGCGCCAGTGGTCGCCCTGCGCGTCCTCCGCCCGCTGCAGGACCACGGCGGTGGCCACGTCGCCGAAGATGAAGTGGCAGTCGCGGTCGCGCCACTCCAGGTGGCCCGAGGTGATCTCGGGGGAGACCACCAGCGCGGTGCGGACCGAGCCGGTGCGGATCATGTCCGCCGCGGTCTGGATGCCGAAGGTCGCCGAGGAGCAGGCCACGTTCATGTCGTAGGCAAAGCCGCCCGCGCCGAGCACGTCCTGGATTTCGACGGCGATGGCCGGGTAGGGTCGCTCGTGGTTGGAGGCGGCACAGAAAATGGCGTCGACCTCCTCGGCCGCGACGCCGGCCTCGGCCAGCGCGGTACGGGCGGCGGCGACCCCGATCTCGGCCATGAGCGAGGGCTCCTCGTCGGAGCGGGGGCGGAGGCTCGGGTACATGCGGTCGGGGTCGAGAAGGCCCGACTTGTCCATGACGTAGCGGCTCTCGATGCCCGAGGCCTGGAAGATGAACTCGGCGGAACTGAGCGGCTTGGCGTCGATCCCGCCGCCGGCGATGCCCTCGGCATGGGCGGCATTCCAGCGCTCGGCATGGGCGTTGTAGGCGGCCACCAGCTCGTCGTTGGTGATCCGTTCCGGCGGGGTGAATACGCCCGCCCCGGTAATCGCGGCCTGGTACATGGGAGGCTCCTCTTCCGGGGCGCGACACTGGCCGGACGGGGCGGGGAAGTCCAGCCGGACGCCGGGTCCGTTGCACGCCGGAGCCCGCTCCGGGCGGTGGGGTAACCGGATGTTTACCACGGACCGGCAGGACTCCCCGCCCGAGCGGACAAGGCCGAGGAGCCACACATGGACCAGTTCAGAACCTCTCAGCCGGGCCTCGAGTCCCCGGCCTCGGGCGTCTTCGCCCTCGTGCCGGACGACGCGCAGGATCTCCCGGTCGCGACCCGCGGGATCAATGCCGCCGTCTCGGGCTACCTGCGGTTGACGACGGTGGACGGCACGGTCGGGACCGTCTTCGTGGCGGCCGGCACGGTCTTCCCGATCAGGGCGCGCCGGGTCTGGGCCACGGGGACCGATGCCGCGGGTCTCGCGGGGCTCTACTGATGATCGGTCTCACGGGAGGGCTTTCGGGGGGCGACGCGAGTGGCCGCTCGCTCCCGCCTGCCGCCGGGTTCCTCGCGGAGTTTGCGGCGCAGGCGGGCGCGTTGCCGGGGCCGGTGGCGGGCGATCCTGCTCTTCTCTCCGGCGAGGCGGGTCGGTTCGCCGATCTCTCGGGGTGGCAGGTTCTGGCTGGGTCACCGGTGATCGGTGCGTCGGGGGTGGTGTTTCCGCCGTCGGTGCACGGCGGGCGCGTTAGCCGTCCGCTGGGGTCGATGCTGGCGCCCGGGACGCGGGTCGGGCTCGTCTGGCGGCAGGAGGGGGCCCTGGCTCTCAGTTTGGGGGCCGAGGCGCCATGGATCCGGGAGGGCGACGGCTGGCAGTCGGCGGACATCGTGCTGTCGGCGCCTGCGGACCGGATCGAGGTCACGGGCCGCCCCACGGGCGGCGCGCTGCGGGAGGTGGCGCTTGTGGCGCTGCCGGAGACGCCGGCGCACGACATCGTTCTGCTGCTGGGCGGAGCGCCCATGGCCGGGATGTGGTGCGGGGAGGGGCCTGAGCCCCTCGTCGACGTGCCGGACCTGCGTGTCGACGCGGGCGAGGCGATCGCCGTGGAGCCCCTGCGCCATCGGCAAGGGAGCCTGGGGCCGGGGCCGGCTCTCGCCTTCGCGCGGCGCTACGCGGAGCGGAGGCTTGCGCCGGGACGGAGGGTGCTGCTGTTGCCGCTTGCGTCCGAGACGGGGCGGCTTGTGGCGGAGGGGGCAACTCGCCCGGAGGAGACGGCGGGCGCGGGGTGGCATCCCGGCTCCGGCCTCGGCGGCGCGGCCGACCTGTTCGGGTCGGCGGTCGCGGCGGCGCTGGAGGCTCCGGCGCGCCATCCCGAGAACCGCATCCTCGCCGCGCTCTGGGCCGGGGGCGTCGAGGAGAGGGCGAGCGGGGCGAGCGCCTCGGCCTATGCCGGGGCGCTAGGGGCGGTCTTCGTTCCCGCACTCCGCGCGGCTCTGAACCTGCCGGAGCTGCCCGTCGCGGTTCTGGGCGGCAACCCGGCCACCCTGCCGGCGGAGTGGCTTGCGGCAGTCGCCACGCTCGATGCGGAAAGCGGTGCGCCGGCGGCCGTGCCGGGCGTCACCTACCTGGGTTGGGACTTGGACCGGGGTGATGCCACCAAGCCCGAGCCGCGTTCGCCCGGGGACGCGCTGCATCTCTCCGGCTCGGCGCTGCGACTCATGGGGCTGGAGGCCGCCGACCTCCTGATCGCGCGGCACGTCCCGCCGCCGGAGCTGGCCGAGATCGGGGCCGGATCGGTGATCGGCCCCGAGACGGTGATCGCATGAGCCTAGCCCTGAAGCGCCCTCACCCGAAGGCCTTCCTCATCCCGGCTCTGCATCGCCTGGGTCGCGGCCTGGCAGCCGGCGGCGGTGGTGAAGTAGGGGATCTTGTCCGCCAGCGTCACTGCCCGCATCGAACGGGAGTCCTCGACCGCGGCGGCGCCCTCGGTCGTGTTGAAGACGAGGTCGACCTGCCCGTCCTTGAGCCGGTCGATGATCGTGCGCCCGCCCTCGTAGGCCTTGTTCACGAGTTCGGCCGCGATGCCGTGGGCCTTCAGCCAGTCCGCGGTGCCCCGCGTGGCGAGCAGGTCGAAGCCCATGTCGACCAGCGCCTGCGCGGTCTCGCGCATCTCCTCGGTCTTGTCGGCGTCGCGGATCGAGATGAAGACCGTGCCCTCGGTCGGCAGGTGCGTGCCCGCGCCCATCTGCGCCTTGAGGAAGGCGCGGGCGAAGTTGCGGGCCCAGCCCATGACCTCGCCGGTGGAGCGCATCTCGGGGCCGAGGATGGTGTCGACGCCGGGGAAGCGATTGAAGGGCAGGACCGCCTCCTTGACCGAGAACCAGGGCGTCTTCGGATCGGCCAGCGTGAAGGGATTGCCGAGCGGCAGGACCGTCATCGGGTCTTCGGCGGGCGGATAGGGTTCCCGCAGGGGGAAGTTCGACAGCGGCTCGCCGGCCATGAGCCGGGCGGCGATCGAGGCGATGGCGCTGTCGGTGGCCTTGGCGACGAAGGGCACGGTGCGCGAGGCGCGGGGATTCACCTCGATGAGGTAGACGGTTCCGTCCTTGACCGCGAACTGCACGTTCATCAGGCCCACGACGCCGAGCCGGAGGGCGAGCGCCTCGGTCTGGCGGTTGAGCTCCTCGATGATCGAGGGGGGCAGGCTGTGGGGCGGCAGGCAGCAGGCGCTGTCGCCGGAATGCACGCCGGCCTCCTCGATGTGTTGCATGATGCCGGCGACATGCACGCTCTGGCCGTCGCAGAGGCAGTCCACGTCGACCTCGACGGCGCCGGCGAGATAGCCGTCCAGCAGGACCGGGTTCTTGCCCGAGACGACGACGGCGTCGCGGATGTAGCGCTTGAGATGGTCCATGTCGCGGACGATCTCCATCGCCCGGCCGCCGAGGACGTAGGACGGGCGGATCACCAGCGGGAAGCCGATCTCCTCGGCGATGGCGAGTGCCTGCTCCTCGGAGGAGGCGATGCCGTTCTTGGGCTGCTTGAGGTCGAGCGCGTTGACCAGCGCCTGGAACCGCTCTCGGTCCTCGGCGAGGTCGATGGCGTCGGGCGAGGTGCCGAGTATGGGGATGCCCGCAGCCTCGAGGTCGTTCGCGAGCTTGAGCGGGGTCTGGCCGCCGAACTGGACGATCACCCCGTGCAGCGTGCCCTTCTCCTGCTCGACGCGGAGGATCTCCATGACGTGCTCGAAGGTCAGCGGCTCGAAGTAGAGCCGGTCCGAGGTGTCGTAGTCCGTGGAGACCGTCTCGGGATTGCAGTTGACCATGATGGTCTCGTAGCCCTGATCACTCAGCGCGAAGCAGGCGTGACAGCAGCAGTAGTCGAACTCGATCCCCTGGCCGATCCGGTTCGGGCCGCCGCCGAGGATGACCACCTTCTTGCGGTCGGTGGGGCGGGCCTCGCACTCGGCCTCGCCCATCGCGGGGGCCTCGTAGGTCGAGTACATGTAGGGCGTCTGCGCCTCGAACTCGGCGGCGCAGGTGTCGATCCGCTTGAACTGGGCCACGACGCCGAGACGCTCGCGCGCCCGGCGGACCTGGTCCTCGTCCCGGCCGGTGAGCTTCGCGAGCCGCATGTCGGAGAAGCCCATCATCTTGAGCCGGCGGAGGCCCTCTTCGGTGACGGGCAGGCCGTCCTTGCGGATGCGGGCCTCCGTGTCGACGATCTCGCGGATGCGCGACAGAAACCACGGGTCGAAGCTGGTGACGCCGTGGATCGTTTCGTCGTCGAGGCCGAGCCGCATGGCCTGGGCGATGATCCGCACCCGGTCCGGGGTCTGTTGGGCCAGGGCGCGCAGGATCGCGGCCTCCTCGCCTTCGTTCCAGTCGCCGCCGGGCTTGGCCTTGGCCGAGACGCCCGGGATCTCGATCTCGTCGAAGCCGGAGAGGCCCGTCTCCATCGAGGCCAGCGCCTTCTGGAAGCTCTCGTGGAAGGTCCGGCCGATGGCCATGGCCTCGCCCACCGACTTCATCGCCGTGGTGAGTTTGGGTTCAGCGCCGGGGAACTTCTCGAAGGCGAAGCGCGGGATCTTGGTGACCACGTAGTCGATGGTCGGCTCGAAGGAGGCCGGCGTGACCTTGGTGATGTCGTTGTCGAGCTCGTCGAGAGTGTAGCCCACGGCGAGTTTCGCGGCGATCTTGGCGATGGGGAAGCCGGTGGCCTTGGAGGCCAGCGCCGAGGAGCGGGAGACACGGGGGTTCATCTCGATCACGACCATGCGGCCGGTGTCGGGATCGACGGCCCACTGCACGTTCGAGCCACCCGTCTCGACCCCGATCTCGCGCAGCACGGCGATCGAGCCGTTGCGCATTGCCTGGTATTCCTTGTCGGTCAGCGTGAGCGCCGGGGCCACGGTGATCGAGTCGCCGGTGTGCACGCCCATCGGGTCCACGTTCTCGATGGAGCAGACGATGATGCAGTTGTCCGCCTTGTCGCGGACCACCTCCATCTCGAACTCCTTCCAGCCGAGCAGCGACTCATCGACGAGGATCTGGCCCACCGGCGAGGCGTCCATGCCGGTGCGGCAGTAGTGGGCATATTCGTCGCGGTTGTAGGCCACGCCGCCGCCGGTGCCGCCGAGGGTATAGGCCGGACGGATGATCGCCGGCAGGCCGATGTCCTCCAGTGCTTCCATCGCCTTCGCGACACCGGCGTTGAGATCGTACTTGCCGTCGTCCTTCTTCGGCGCGCTGACGATGGTGGCGCGGGGGTTCTCCAGCCCGATCCGGTCCATCGCCTCGCGGAAGAGCTTGCGGTCCTCGGCCATCTCGATGGCCTCGCGGTTGGCGCCAATGAGCTGGACGCCGAACTTCTCCAGCACGCCCATGTCGGCGAGCTTGAGCGAGGTGTTGAGGCCGGTCTGCCCGCCCATGGTGGGCAGCAGCGCGTCGGGGCGCTCCTTCTCGATGATCTTGGCGACGACTTCGGGCGTGATCGGCTCGATGTAGGTGGCGTCGGCGAGGCCCGGGTCCGTCATGATCGTCGCGGGGTTCGAGTTGACCAGGATGACCCGGTAGCCCTCTTCCCGGAGCGCCTTGCAGGCCTGGGCGCCGGAATAGTCGAACTCGCAGGCCTGTCCGATGATGATGGGCCCCGCGCCGATAATCATGATGGAGTGAATATCGGTTCTCTTCGGCATCGCCCGTCCCCTCAAGCCCGTGCGCCCCGTCCCGAGTCAGCTATGGGGCGGGGCAAATTGCCTGCGGCTTATAGAGAGACGGGGGGCCTCTGCAAGTGGCCCGACGGCCGCCCCGCCCGCCGCCGTCCGGCGAGGTGCAACAGAAGGCCGACGAGGATCATCGTCGCCGTCCCGAGCGCGGCCGGCATCTGCGAGACGACAGGCAGGCTCCGCACCAGGTCGAAGCTTTGGGGCGTGAGCGGGATCAGGACCGCCAGCAGCGCCAGAAGGCCGGTCCGCAGCCCGAAGACCGCCAGTAGATGCGGCAGGAACGCCATGGGCGCGAGGTAGTGGTAGCCCCAGGCCAGCGGCGAGACCAGGGTGACCGCCACGAGGAACACCGGGTAGCCCAGCACGTCGGGCTCGCGCCCGTCGCGGCTCGCGGCGTGGAAGCGGACGGCGGCCACCGCGAGGATCGTCACCATCGCGAGGGTGGAGAGCATGCTCCAGACGGCGGGTTTCTCCACGACGTGCCAGGCCGTCTCGCCGCCGCGCCCGAGTATGAACTGGCTCTCCCCGGCTGGAACGAGCCCCGCGACGACCGGATCGACGCCGTAGGTGAAGAAGGTGGCGAGCACGGTGTTCCGGATTGCGTCCAGCTCCGCCAGGAAGGCCGCGTGCATCGGCCAGCCCGCCAGCAGGACGGAGGCCAGCGCGAGGCAGAGACCCGCGATGGCGAAGACGAGACTCTCGCGGTAGCGGCCCGCGCCGAGCCAGGCGACGACGAGCAGGGCGGGGGAAACCTTGATCGCGGCGGCCACGGCAAGGGCGAGACCGGCGGTCACGGGCGCCCCGGCCCGCGAGCGTTCGATCGCGGCCACCACGAGGAAGCTAACGATGATCTGCGGCTGGTTCTGCTCCAGCGCCGCCGCGCCCGGCAGCGTCGCCAGCAGGAGCAATGATCCGGCGAGGGTCATCAGCGGGACCGAGACGTCGCTGTCGCGCGCGGTTCGCGCGGCCAGCCAGACCATGCCGCAGAGCAGGAGCGGATTGACCAGCGTCGCGACGATCTCGACGAGCGGGAAGGGCAGAACCCCCACGACACGAGACGCCAGTGCGGCCCAAAGCGGGGGGTAAACGTAGGGGTAGACCACGCCCTCATGCCCGGCTGCGTCGAGCTCGGCGATCCAGGCGTCGGGCGGCTGCATGGTGAAGACGCCCTCGCTCCCGGGATAGACCGCGCCCTGCTCGAAGAAGTAGCCGGCGAGCCAGGTGGCCATGAGGTCGGGCGAGGGATCGCCCGCGAAGGCCCACCACGACACGGCCATCACGCCCGCGAACACGATCCAGGTATAGTAGGCGGGGTGCTGCATGCCCCTCTGCTCGACGCTTGTTTCGGTTCTTATAGGCCGGGCACGCCCCGCGGTCGACGCGGCAGGCTACACCGGCCTCCGGCCTGGCGACGGCCGCGGCAGAAGAGAGACAGGCGGGAGCGAGGCACTCTCAGTCCGTGTAGAGGTAGTCTCTTGTCAGCGGCACCGCGGTCTTGTCGTGCGACAGCTGGAACTGGAACACCGCCAGCTTCTCGTGGGCGAAGGAGGTCTCCGCCGCCGTCAGGTAGTAGCGCCACATCCGGGTGAAGCGCTCGTCGTAGAGCTCGCGTGCCCGGTCGATCTGCGACATGAAGCGATCATGCCAGTGCCGCAGCGTGCGGGCGTAGTGCATCCGCCAGACTTCCACATCGGCCACGTGCAGCCCGACCTTCTCGACCGTGGCGAGCACTTCGGACATCGAGGGCAGGTAGCCTCCGGGGAAGATGTACTTGCGAACCCAGGACGAGGTCGCCCGCGGCGGCGCGGCGCTGCCGATGGTGTGGATCAGCGCCACGCCCTCGGGCTTCAGCAGGTCGCTCACCGTGTCGAAGTACTCGCGGTAATGCGCGGCGCCGACGTGCTCGAACATGCCCACCGAGACGATCCGGTCGAAGCTGTCGCGCACGTTGCGGTAGTCTTCCTTGAGGAATGTCACCCGGTCCTCGAGACCCGCCTTCTGCGCGCGGTCCTTGGCGATGCGGTACTGCTCGTCCGAGAGGGTGATGCCCACGACCTCGGCGTCGTAGTCCTGCGCCAGGGTCAGCGCCATGCCGCCCCATCCGCAGCCGATGTCGAGCACCTTGTCGCCCGGCCTGATGCAGAGCTTCTTCGCGATGTGGTGCTTCTTCGCGCGCTGCGCCTCGTCGAGGGTCATCTCGGGGTCGGCGAAATAGGCGCAGGAATACTGCCGGTCCTCGTCGAGGAAGAGATCGTAGAGCTCGCCCGACAGGTCGTAGTGATGGGCGATGTTCTGGCGAGAGCGCAGGACGGGGTTCTGGGAAAGGTAGCGCTGGACCGGCCGGGCGAGGCGGTCACCCATCCGCATGATCGCGGGGTCGTTGCCCACGTTCCTGTTCCGCACGGCGACCTCGAGCAGGCCGCGCAGATCGTCCTGGGCGATGGTGATGCGGCCGTCCATGTAGGCCTCGCCGAGTGCCAGGTCCGGCGCCAGCAGAAGCTTGCGGGGAAGGGTCGGATCGTTGGTCGAGACACGCACGGGCTCCACGCCGGGTTCGCCGTAGCGGCGGGTCGTGCCGTCCGCGAAGGTCAGTTCGAGCGCGCCCACCTGAAAGAGCTGCTTCAGGGCCTGATCCAGAGCTCGTGTCCACATGACGCGACTCCCGCGTTGTCAACTCACATCCCGTTTAGAATAAATTAACGAATTCAGACTTCCAGCCCCCGGTTGGTCCTCTTTCGAACAAGTCGCCGCGCAGCAGCGCTTCGACCCCCGGCCGGGGGCCGGATGCCGTGCCGGGTTGACTTCGCAGCCGCGGGTTGGTCAATCGGCGCGGATCGATTGCCCCCGAAAAGGACCAGACATGCACGCCTTTCGCACCCATACCTGCGCCGCGCTCACGGCGAACGAGGTCGGCCAGACCGTCCGCCTCTCCGGCTGGGTCCACCGGGTGCGAGATCACGGCGGCGTCCTCTTCATCGACCTGCGCGACCACTATGGCATGACGCAGGTCCTCTGCGATCCCGACAGCCAGGTCTTCGCCGAGGTCGAGAAGGTCCGCTCGGAGTGGTGCATCCGCATCGACGGCGAGGTGAAGGCGCGCGACCCCGAGCTGGTGAACCCGCGCATCCCCACCGGCGAGATCGAGGTCTACATCCGAGACATCGAGGTTCTGGGCGCCGCGAAGGAGCTGCCGCTCATCGTCTTCGGCGACCAGGAGTACCCCGAGGAGACCCGCCTGCGGTATCGCTACCTCGACCTGCGCCGCGAGGCGATGCAGAGGAACATGACCCTGCGGTCGGACGTGGTGGCGAGCCTGCGCAAGCGGATGTGGGACCAGAACTTCCGCGAGTACCAGACGCCGATCATCACCGCGTCCAGCCCCGAGGGCGCGCGCGACTTCCTCGTGCCCTCCCGCCTCCACCCGGGCAAGTTCTACGCGCTGCCCCAGGCGCCGCAGCTCTTCAAGCAGCTGATCATGGTCTCGGGCTTCGACAAGTATTTCCAGATCGCGCCCTGTTTCCGCGACGAGGATCCGCGCGCCGACCGTTCGCCGACGGATTTCTACCAGCTCGACATGGAGATGAGCTTCGTCGAGCAGGAAGACGTCTTCACCACGGTGGAGCCGGTCATCAAGGGCCTGTTCGAGGAGTTCGGCGGCGGCCGCAAGGTCGACGAGGTCTGGCCGCGCATCTCCTACCGGGACGCCGCGCTTTGGTACGGCACCGACAAGCCGGACCTGCGCAACCCGATCAAGATGGACATGGTGAGCGAGCACTTCCGCGGCTCCGGCTTCAAGATCTTCGCGCAACTGCTGGAGCAGGACGGGACCGAGGTTCGCGCCATCCCCGCCCCGGGCGGCGGCTCGCGCAAGTTCTGCGACCGGATGAACGCCTTCGCCCAGAAGGAAGGCCTGCCGGGGATGGGCTACATCTTCTGGCGGGACGGGAACGACGGCATGGAGGCCGCCGGTCCGCTGGCCAAGAACATCGGCCCCGAGCGCACCGAGGCGATCCGTCAGCAGCTGGGCCTCGGCACCGGGGACGCCGCCTTCTTCCTCGGCGGCAAGCCCGCCAGCTTCGAGCGCGTCGCGGGCCGGGCCCGCGATGTCATCGGCGAGGAGCTGGGCCTGACCGAGCAGGACCGCTTCGCCTTCGCCTGGATCGTCGACTTCCCGATGTACGAGAAGGACGAGGAGAGCGGCGAGATCGACTTCAGCCACAACCCCTTCTCCATGCCCCAGGGCGGGCGCGAGGCGCTCGACGGCGATCCGCTCGAGGTCCTGGGCTTCCAGTACGACCTTGCCTGCAACGGCTACGAGCTGATCTCGGGCGCGATCCGGAACCACAAGCTCGACATCATGATCAAGGCCTTCGAACTCGCGGGCTATGACGAGGACGAGGTCCGGAAGCGCTTCGGTGGCATGGTCAACGCCTTCCAGTACGGCGCACCCCCGCACGGCGGCTGCGCCGCGGGCATCGACCGGATGGTCATGCTGCTGGCAGACGAGGAAAACATCCGCGAGGTCATCATGTTCCCGATGACCCAGCGCGCCGAGGACCTGATGATGGGGGCCCCGTCGGAGCCCACCAACGAGCAGCTCCGCGAGCTGAGGCTGCGGGTCCTGCCGCCGGAGGAGTGATGCTGGAGCGGTTGCGGGAGTCCGGGTTCGACGTGCTCACCCGCAACCACGCCGAGGCGATCCTCGCTCACGACTTCCCGCGCGAGACTGACGAGTTGGTGGAGGAGCTCCAGGGCTTCTCCATCGAGATCGCCGAGATCGTGGGCGGCGGCGGGGGCGAAAGCGGCCAGACCCGGCGGCTGCGGCACAACCTCTCCGACCGGAACTGGCGAAAGCACAACTTCTCGGTGCAGGTCGTCGTCGACGGTCGCGAGCAGGACAGCATCAGCCACGAGGTCGACCACGTCCGCTTCGGCGAAAACGGAACCCTGGCGCTCGAGATCGAGTGGAACAACAAGGATCCGTTCTTCGACCGCGACCTGGAGAATTTCCAGCGGCTGCACGCGTTGTCCGCCATCTCGCTCGGCATCATCGTCACGCGCGGCCGGTCGATGCAGGAGGCGCTCAAGGACCGGATCGCGGACTGGCTGACGGGGCAGGGGCTTGGGTCCGAGGATGACCTCGACCGGCTCGGGCTCGGCGACCGGACCGCGGCGCAGCGCCGCTCGGTCGAGAGCCTCGTCGCGCGCGGCGTGCCCTTCGCCGAGGCCTTCACCCGGACCTTCTTTGCCAGCAAGTTCGGCCAGGCGACGACGCACTGGCAGAAGCTGGAGGACCGCGTCAGACGCGGGGTGGGCAACCCCTGTCCATTGCTCCTCATCGGTCTGCCCGACCGCATCCTGCGCTAGGCGGAAGGGCCTTCGAAGGCCCTTTTCGACGCGCCTTCGAATGCGCGTCTCAACGCCCGTCGACGGGCGTTGTGGGACGGCGCTTCGAAGCGCCGTCTCTCGTCGGTTTGGGGCGTGAGACTACTCCGCCGCCATCCCTGAATTGTAGGCGTAGGTCTTCCAGGAGGGCTTGTAGTCCGCGTCGGCCTGGTTGCCCCAGACCGTCCAGTTCTCGCGGATGCCGCGGCCGAAGAGCTCCAGATAGGGACCCCAGGAACAGCCCTCGATCAATTCGTACTGCTCGTCGGGCTTGCGCGAATGCTCCCGCTTGCGGGTCTGCACCATGTTCACCTGGCGCCGGCCAGGCGGCAGGGTGCGCACGTCCCGCCCGCGGGTGCCGAAGAGCAGCAGTTCCGTCACGTTGCGGAAGTAGAACCCGACGCCGCGCCCGTCCGAACCGCCGTCCTTGCGTACCTTGTGCCAGACGATGTTCGACTTGTACTCGAACCCCCAGGCCTGCATCACCGCGAGCCCCTCTGGCAGCAGCGCATTGGGCACCCAGAGGTAGCAATGCGCCCGGTCCTGCAGGTGCGCCGCCACTGGCAGATCGCAGATCTCGTCCAGCGTCATCGTCGGGTAGCGCGCGAGCCTCTTGTGCTCCGGCGCGACCTTTCCGGTCCGGTTGGTGAAACGCCAGGGCGGATCCGCGAGTACGCAGCCGAACCGGCCGCCGCCCAGGAACTCCGTCAGGTCTTGAGAGGCTTGTGAGGACATGCCCAACATATTGAAGAAATCGCCCCGCCCTGTCATGCGAACATTGTGGGAACATAGAGCTTAAAGAGGCCTGAAGGCAAGGCGGAACTCTCTGGCTCCTCCCGGCTTGACCGGCAGGAGGTGACCCATGCGCAAGTTCGTCAAGTATTTCGCCATCTGGAAGCTCGTCCGCCGCGTCTTCCGGCGGATGTGACGTCCCCGGCCGGCGCGGTCAGTCCTCGAGTTCCTCGAGGTCGCCGCGCCGGGCCGGCATCGCGAGCCTCCGGGCTTCGGCCTTTCGCTGCACGAACTGGTCCCCCGCGACGCCGATCTCGCCGGCGGGAATTTCGCGGCGGGCGCGCGGAAAGATGTCGTGTTCCTCCGCCTCGATGTGGTGGAGGTAGTCCTCCTGCAGCTTCTTGAACTTCGTGGCCCAGGCGAGCGAATTCATCTCCGTGCCGTTGAGCTCTTCCATGAGGGCGTCGAGGGCCTCGTGCTCGCGTGCGGTCTCGCGCGCCGTCGAATCCTCGGTCGCCGCGAGCAGGCGGGAGTAAAGCGCCTCCTCCTCGGCCACGGTATGGCTTTTCACCTCGGTATAGAACCGCACCCAGGCCTTTCGGCGGGCGGGATCTTCCCACGTGTCGGCGATCGAGCTCAGGAGCGCGCGATGTTCGTCGTGGTCGTCTCTGATGGCGGTGTAGAGATCGGGCATGGCGGCTCCTCCGTACTCGCTAACTGCAAGGGAGAAACCCCTGGGCCCGACCCGCGGTTCCGGCGTTGACGCGGGCGCAGGCGGCGGTCAGAACGCCTCCGTTCACGGGTGAGGGAGGGCGCTGTGACCGAGCAGGATTTGAAGGACTGGCGCGCGCCGCCGCTGCCCCCGCGGGTGGAGATGCGCGGCCGCTGGGTGACGCTGGAGCCGCTCTCCTCGGATCACGTCGCTGAGCTCCGCGAGGCACACCTGGAGGACGCCGAGGGAGGCATGTGGCGCTATCTCCCGGTCGGTCCATTCGACAGCGAGGCGGACTATGCGGCTTGGGTCGACCGGGCCCGGCTGACCCATGATCCGCTGCAGTTCGCCGTGAGGATGCGCGACGGACGGCTCGGCGGGACCATGAGCCTGATGCGGATCACGCCCGAGGCCGGGACGGTCGAGACGGGCTGGCTCGCCTTCGCGCCGCGGCTGCAGCGGACAATCGAGGCGACCGAGGCGGTCTGGCTTCACATGAAATGGGCCTTCGAGGCGGGGTACCGCCGCTTCGAATGGAAATGCGACGCGGCGAACCTCGCCTCGCGGCGAGCGGCGCAGCGGTTCGGCCTGTGCTACGAGGGCGTCTTCCGACAGGCGGCGGTGGTGAAGGGCCGCAACCGCGACACGGCATGGTTCGCGGCGATCGACGGCGAGTTTCCCGCGCTGAGACAGGCCTTCGAAAGCTGGCTGGAGCCCGCGAATTTCGATGCCAACGGCCGGCAGATGCGCAGTCTGAGGGAGATGACCGCGCCGATCCTCGTGGCGCGCGATCCGGCGCTAGGCGACGGGCCGACGGGCGACGGGGCTCCTGCTCCCTGAACCGCCGCGCCCGGTGATTGCTGGGCCGGGGGCTCTGCCCCCATCGGTCCCGCCGGGACCGATTCCCCCGGGATATTTGGTCCCAGAAGAGGGCAGGGGAGGCCGCCGCCGGTCCGTGTGACCGCGGCGGCGGTCCGGATCACTGGCCTGCGATCAGGCCCATCTGCTCGAGCTTCAGCACCACCTGGTGCGCGCAGTTGTCGACGTCGGTGTGCTCGGTCTCGAGGCGAAGCTCGGGGTTCTGCGGCTCGTCATAGGGGTCGGAGATGCCGGTGAACTCCTTGATCTTGCCCTCGCGGGCCAGCTTGTAGAGGCCCTTGCGGTCACGGCGCTCGCACTCCTCGATGGAGGTCGCGACGTGGATCTCGCAGAAGGCGCCGTACTGCTCGATCTCCTCGCGCACGGCGCGACGGGTGGCCGCGTAGGGCGCGATGGGCGCGCAGATGGCGATGCCGCCGTTCTTGGTGATCTCGGAGGCCACGTAGCCGATCCGGCGGATGTTGAGATCCCGGTGCTCCTTGGAGAAGCCGAGCTCCGAGGAGAGGTTCTTGCGGACGATGTCGCCGTCGAGGAGCGTCACCGGGCGGCCGCCCATCTCCATCAGCTTGACCATGAGCGCGTTGGCGATGGTCGACTTGCCCGATCCGGAGAAGCCGGTGAAGAACACGGTGAAGCCCTGCTGGGACCGCGGCGGACGGGTGCGGCGGAGCTCCTTGACCACCTCGGGGAAGGAGAACCACTCGGGGATCTCGAGGCCCTCCTGCAGGCGGCGGCGCAGCTCGGTGCCCGAGATGTTGAGGATCGTGACGCTGTCGTGATCCTCGATCTCGTCGGCCGGCTCGTACTGGGCGCGCTCCTGCACGTAGACCATGTGCTTGAAGGGCACCATCTCGAGGCCGATCTCGTCCTGGTGCTGACGGAAGAGCTCCTGCGCGTCGTAGGGGCCGTAGAAATCCTCGCCCGCGGAATTCTTGCCGGGGCCAGCGTGGTCGCGCCCGACGATCATGTGGGTGCAGCCGTGGTTGCGGCGGATGATGCCGTGCCAGACCGCCTCGCGCGGGCCGGCCATGCGCATGGCGAGGTTCAGCAGGCTCATGTGGGTGGTCGAGCCCGGGTACTTGTCGAGCACCGCCTCGTAGCAGCGCACGCGGGTGAAGTGATCCACGTCGCCCGGCTTCGTCATGCCGACGACGGGGTGGATCAGCAGGTTGGCCTGAGCCTCCTTCGCGGCGCGGAAGGTCAGCTCCTGGTGGGCGCGGTGCAGCGGGTTGCGGGTCTGGAAGGCCACGACGCGCCGCCATCCGAGCTTGCGGAAATAGGCGCGCAGCTCGTTCGGCGTGTCGCGGCGGCCGCGGAAGTCGTAGTGCACGGGCTGCTGGATGCCGGTCACCGGGCCGCCGAGGTAGACCTTGCCCATCTGGTTGTGCAGCGCGTAGACCGCCGGGTGCGCCTGGTCGTCGGCGCCGTAGACCTGCTCGGCCTCGCGCGCCTTGTCGGGGGACCACTTGTCGGTGACGGTCATCGTGGCGAGGATCACGCCCTCTTGGTCGCGGAGGGCGATGTCCTGACCTTCTTCGATGGTCTCGGCGAAGGCCTCCGTGACGTCGAGCGTGATCGGCATCGGCCAGAGCGTGCCGTCCTTGAGCCGCATGGTGTCGACCACGCTGTCGTAGTCCTCCTGGCCCAGGAAGCCCTTCAGCGGGAAGAAGCCGCCGTTCATCAGCAGCTCCAGGTCGCAGATCTGGCGGGGCGAGAGGTCCCAGGAGGTCAGGTTCGCCGCCTCGACCTTCATCTTCTGGGCGCTCTCGTGGGAGACGTAGAGCTCGGGGATCGGGGCGAGATTGGCGAGGGAGGACATGTCGGCCGGTACACTCTTGCTGACTTCGGGTTCCGCGGCCTCCTAGACCCGCCCTGACGGTGGGTTCAAGCCGTCCGGGGCGGTTTTTCGCGGGCGCATGGCGGATAGGTGCCGGGCGGGACGGCTGGTCGCGATAGTCGCTCTAGGGCGGCGCGGGCGGCGTCCAGGGGAGGGGCGGCCCGTCGGGCACGAGCGCTCCGATCAAGTCGAAGAGCACGACGTGGGTCAGATCGGGCCGCGAACGCGAGCGGTAGAGCAGGCCGCGGGCGCCCTCGGCCCGCGCCGCGTCGGAGATTTCCCAGGTCGGGGAGGGGGCGCCCGTGGCTCGGATCTCCTGCCAGACCCGGCCTCCTCCGCCTCTGCGCGGCAGTCCCTGAGGCCGGCGATCTCGAGGCGGTAGTGCAGCATCATCCGCGGCGGGTCGTCAGGCCCGAGGTAGCGCCGGATCGCGACGCCGACGCCCACTTCGGAAAGCGACGCCTAGAGGGCGGGCTGACCGGAGTGGTGGAAGCGTCCCTCCGGCGCCGTGGCGCCGGAAAGGGGATCATCGGCCAGGTCGGCGCGCAGCAGGCGCCAGACCGGACCGCTCCAGGCGATCACTCGGCGGCGTCGACCGGGGCACCGTAGCCAAGGGGCGGGGTTTCGTCCTTGCCGGAATCCTCGCCGACCTCGGCGAGGAAGCGCTCGGCTTCGAGCGCCGCCATGCAGCCCATCCCGGCGGAGGTGACCGCCTGGCGGTACTTCCAGTCGGTGATGTCGCCCGCGGCGAAGACCCCGGGGATCTCGGTTTCGGTGGAGCCCGGCTTGGTCTTCACGTAGCCGCCCATGTGCGTCTCGAGCTGGTCCTTCACCAGCTCGTTGGACGGGGCGTGGCCGATGGCGATGAAGACGCCCTTGGCATCGATCCGGGAAACCTCGCCGGTCTTCACGTTGCGCACCTTCACG
The DNA here is from genome assembly GCF_008710275.1 of Histidinibacterium aquaticum. Lineage (GTDB taxonomy): Bacteria > Pseudomonadota > Alphaproteobacteria > Rhodobacterales > Rhodobacteraceae > Oceanicola > Oceanicola aquaticus. The sequence goes on along the minus strand of NZ_VYQE01000003.1, from coordinate 512,462 downwards.
CCGGTGACGCCCTTGGGATTGTCCTCGCCCTCGACCTCTTCGAGCTCGTGGAACCAGAGCGGTTCGATCTTGGGGTTCTTGGCCATCCGGTCCTGCAGGATCTTCTCGGCGCGCAGCTCGTCACGGCGGTGGATCAGCGTGACCTTGGAGGCGAAGTTGGTGAGGAAGAGCGCCTCTTCCACGGCGGTGTTGCCGCCGCCGATCACCACGATCTCCTGGCCCCGGTAGAAGAAGCCGTCGCAGGTGGCGCAGGCGGAGACGCCGAAGCCCTTGAAGGCCTCCTCGCTGTCGAGACCCAGCCACTTGGCGCGGGCGCCTGTGGCGAGGATCACGCTGTCGGCGGTATAGACCGTGCCGCTGTCGGACTGGGCGGTGAAGGGGCGCTTGGACAGGTCGAGCGAGGTGATGATATCGCCGACGATCTCGGTGCCCATGGCGCGGGCGTGGGCTTCCATCCGGACCATCAGGTCGGGGCCCTGCACCTCGGTATCGCCGGGCCAGTTCTCGACCTCGGTGGTCGTGGTCAGCTGGCCGCCGGGCTCGAGCCCTTGCACGAGCAGCGGCTCGAGCATGGCGCGGCTGGCGTAGACGCCCGCGGTGTAGCCCGCCGGGCCGGAGCCGATGATCAGAACCTTGGTATGGCGCGTGCCGGACATGGCGAACCCCCTTTGCCTGTCTCAGGCCATGGCATATAGGGCCTGCCGCGCCGGGACGAAACCCCGGCGGCCAGCCGGGATGGTCGTTAACGAAGTTGCGCAGTGGTGAAACATTGTTGCGCAAATCGACGTTGTCGCATATAGTTCATAAAAAGAGGAGCACCATGATGCCCGGCAGCCGTCTCGATGCGATCGACCGGATGATTCTGAAAGAGCTTCAGGCCGACGGCCGGATGACGAATGTCGAGCTGGCCCGCCGCGTCGGCATCTCGGCGCCGCCCTGCCTGCGCCGGGTCCGCACGCTCGAGGAGCAGGGCTACATCCGCGGATACCACGCCGACGTCGAACCGCGGGAACTCGGCTTCGAGGTTCAGGTCTTCGCGATGGTCGGTCTTCAGAGCCAGGCCGAGTCGGACCTCTCCGCCTTCGAGGCGCGGTGCCGCGACTGGCCGCTCGTTCGGGAGTGCCACATGCTCAACGGCGAGGTGGACTTCATCCTCAAGTGCGTTTCGCCCGACCTGCGGACCTTTCAGACCTTCCTGACGGAGCATCTTACCGCCGCGCCGAATGTCGGCTCGGTCAAGACCTCGCTGGTCATCCGGCAGGGCAAGGGTGAGCCGGGCGTGCCCTTCGACGTGCTCGAGGAACGGCTCGCGCGGCGGGCCTGAGGTCTGCCCCCGGGGTCAGGCGACCCCCATGAGTTTCAGGTCCGCGACGCGCAGGCGGGCGTAGCGTGGCGGTCCGAAGGACGCCAGGTCCGCGCGATGCGGGAAGAGCGAGAGATAGAGCTCCAGCGTCTCGCCCTTGATCTCCAGATCACTCGGCGTGCCCGGATGGTGGCTCTCCAGCTCCACCCCGTGGGCCAGCACCCTATGATGACCCGGAAGGTCCAGCTGGAAGACCTGGACCGGGGACATGGGCGTGAGCTCGATCACGTTGCAGGCGTCGATGAAGTCCCGGACCGGGACGAAGGCCCCGTCGGCACGCGTCGCGCGCTGGACCGGTTCGGATCGGTGGTAGACCCGCGCCTTGGGTCCGAGAACGAGGTCCGGCATCGGCCGGCCGATCCCGAGCGAATCCGCGGCGACCCGCGTCAGGCTGCCCATCTGGGGCGACTGGTTCGGCGCACCGGGCACGAGCGTCGTGGTCCCGCGCCACAGCAGGGGCTGGATGCCGGCGTCGACCGTGCGAATCCCGTCGCCGGGCAGGAGGTCCTCGACCGCGACCGGGCCCTGTTCGGTGGAGATCAGCGTCCCACGGGCGAAGGCAGAGACCGCGTCCTCGAAGGCCGGAAGGGCGGGCGCGATGCGCGAGGCCTCCTGGATCTGGCCCTCCTCGTCGAGCCAGATCATCTCGTACTTGCGCATCAGCGGGCGCGGGCGCTGGGCCTGGGCGGGAACCGGAGGCACCGGCGGGCGGTGGGACATCGTCATGCGAACACCTTGCGGTTGGTCACATCGTCCGTCGGCCCCCACCGACGACGTCCGAGGACGGTCGTTACAATCTCTTTCTCTTCGGTCTTCCGCGGTGGCGAGAGCAGGTCGGACCGCGGGGTCGTCTGGTCACCGGGGCCCGCGCGCGGCAGACGCGCGGGTCCGGTCATTCGCGTCAGCGCGCGGAGGTCCGGCGCTCGTCCTTCCGGGTCGTCTCCTTGCGCCGGGCGATCATCTGCGCGCGGCGCGCGCCCCGGGCCCAGGGCAGCGGGGTCCGGAGATCCTCTTCCGCGGCCTTTCGCAGGTGTTTGATGACGCTGGTCTGGCGTTTCATGGGGCGCCCCTCCGGGTGGCAGTCTCGGGTCGTTGACCGAGTGAACCGCCTGGGAGGGGCCGAAATAGGGCAGCCCGGCGGCGGTTTTGCGCTGGTCGGAGGAGGCTAGAGCCGAATCGCCGCGATCAGTCGGCCGTAGTCGGCCTCTCGGGCATGGACGCTGCGGCGGTAGCTGTAGAACCGTTCTGGATCCGAATAGGTGCAGTGCCGGGTCCACTCGGCCTCTGCCAGCCCCGCCTCGCGCAGCAGGTGGAGCCCGAATCCCGGCAGGTCGAACTGCATCCGGTCGCCCTCGCCCTGCGCGAAGAAGCGGGCGTAGCCATCGTCTTCGGCCAGGAAGGCGTCGAGGAACTCGGGCCCGACCTCGTAGGCCCGCTGGCTGATCGAGGGACCGATCGCCGCGACGATCCGGTCGCGCCGAGCGCCGATCTCCTCCATCGCGTCGACGGTGGCTTCGAGAACGCCGTCGAGTGCGCCGCGCCAGCCCGCATGGGCGGCGCCGATGACGCCCGCCTCCGGGTCGTGGAACAGGACGGGCTGGCAGTCGGCGGTCAGCACCGAGAGCGCGATTCCGGGCTCGCGGGTCACCATCCCGTCGGCCTCGGCGATGGGCGAGTCGGAGGAGGACACGGTGACGACCCGCGCCGAATGCACCTGGTGCACGCCGGTCAGGGCATCGAGAGAGAGGTCGAGCGCCCGGGCCGCGCGGGTGCGGTTGATCGTCACCGCCTCGTGCTGGTCGGAGCTGCCATAGCCGCAGTTCAAGCCCCGGAAGACGCCCGAGGAGGCCCCGCCACGACGCCCGAAGAACCCGTGCTGGACGGGTTCGAGCAGGGGCGAGGTGATGATGTCCAGCGTCATGGCTCCAGCCCCGGGGGCGGTGCGGACTCCGGTGGATGGAGCCCGATCACCTTGAAGAGGTGACCCATCTCGTCGGGGTGGGTCAAGCGGCGGAGCGCGGCGAGGTGGCGGTCGAGCGCCTCGCCCTCCAGTTTCGCGGCGAGCTGCTTGGCGCGCGGCCCGATGCCCAAGCGGTCGAGAAAGGTGCCCTGCCACGTCAGCCGGCTGTGCCGGGCGGGAGAGGCGGCGCGGGCAATCTGCTCGAAGTCGACGTGTGCCGTCAGATCGGCGGTGCCGGGGGCCTCGAAGGGATCGGCGCGCTCGTGCCGGGAGAGCGCCTGGAGCGTGTCGCCCTGGCTGCGCCAGTCGCCGTAGTCGACGATCAGCGCCGCACCGCCGTGGGCCGCGACGCGGCGGCCGATCTCCCCGGTGATCGCGGGCAGGGAGGGGCAGAGCTCGACGACATCGCCCTCGGCCGTGTCCTCGAGCCGCTCTTCCATCCCGGCGAGCGGGGCGGGGGGCGTGAGGCCGAGGGCCAGGCGGTCGCCCTCGGCGCCGACCACCCGCTCGGCCCAGCCGCCGCCCTGGCGTTGGAACTGGCGGATGGGCAGCGCGTCGAAGAACTCGTTGGCGACGAGGAAGAGCGGCGCCTCCGGCAGGTCGCCGACGCTTTCGTGCCATGTGGCCTGCCCGAGCCGGCGCTCCTGTTCGGCGCGAAGGGCGGGAGAGGCCTCGACCAGGTGCAGTTCGGCCGCGTCGAGAAAACCGGGCACACGGGAAAGCGCGCGCAGCGCGTCTTCCATGAGCGTGCCGCGCCCCGGCCCCAGCTCTGCCAGCACGATGCGCGGCGGGGCGCCCTGGTCCATCCAGGCCTGCCCGAGGGCGAGGCCCAGCAACTCCCCGAACATCTGGCTGATCTCGGGCGAGGTCGTGAAGTGACCGGCGGCGCCCAGGGGGTCCGCCGCCGCATAGACGCCGTGCTCGGGGTGGAAGAGGCAGGCCCCCATGTAGTCGTTGAGCGGCATCGGGCCGGTCCGGGCGATCTGGTCGAGCAGCAGTCGCTTCAGCGGCGTCATGCAGCCCCCCGGGCGCGCCGTCCCCGCGCGGAGAGCGCCAGCGCCAGGAGTCCCGCGGCCACCATCGGCAGCGACAGCAGCTGGCCCATGGTGATCCCCCAGTCGCCCAGGCTCAGGACGTGGCCCCAGGGGTTCTCCGGCGTGACGAACTGCGCGTCGGCCTGGCGGTAGAACTCCACCACGAAGCGCGAGAGGCCGTAGCCGAGCAGGAAGACGCCCGTGGTCAGCCAGGGCCGCTTGAGCCAGCCGGCCCTGAACGCGCCGACGAGGAGGATCGTCCCCAGCAGGACGCCCTCCAGCAGGGCCTCGTAGATCTGGCTCGGATGGCGGGCGCAGAGCCCCTCGACGCCCGGGCAGGCCTGCGCGAGTTCGCCGGGAAAGACCACGCCCCAGGGCATCTCGGTTGGCCGGCCCCAGAGCTCGGCGTTCACGAAATTGGCGAGCCGCCCGAGAAAGAGCGCGGGCGGCGTGGCGAGGGCCAGCAGGTCGGCGACCGAGCCCAGCGGCGAGCCGTACTTGCGCGCGCAGAGTATGACCGCCAGCACCACGCCGAGAAACCCGCCGTGGAACGACATCCCGCCCTGCCAGATCGCCGGGATCTGCAAAGGATTCTGCAGGTAGTAGGCCGGCTGGTAGAAGAAGACGAAGCCCAGCCGCCCGCCGACGATGATGCCGACGATGAGCCAGGTGACCATGTCCTCCACCTGCTCGCGCGTCATCGGCGCGGCGCCGCCGGTCCAGAGGCCCGGGCGGGACACGGCGGCCACGATCAGGCGCCAGCCGATGAGGATGCCCACGATGTAGGCCATCGCGTACCAGCGCAGCGCGAACTCGATGCCGCCGACCGGGATCGTCACGATCTCGGGCGAAAGCCATTCGGGGAAAAGGATGCCGGTCGACATGGAGCCTCTGGTGCGGAGGGGGCGGCGCTTTGTCAATGCCGCGGCTTGAGGACCGGCGCCACGGGGCCCATATAGGGGCGAGGCATGACGGAGGCCCGATAATGCAGACGCGCAACAAGATCTTCGACGACATCTCGCAGCTCGCGACCAATGCCATGGGCGTGGCGCAGGGCGCGCGGGAAGAGGCCGAGACCGCGATGAAATCCTGGATGGACCGCTGGATCGCCGACCGCGACCTGGTCACCCGGGAAGAGTTCGAGGCGGTCCGCGCCATGGCCCAGAAGGCCCGCGAAGAGAACGAGGCCCTCAAGGCCCGGATCGACGCGCTCGAGGGCAAGGCCTGAGCCGGCCCTCTTAACCAAGCCGCCCCGGTTTTCTTGACCGGGCGGTAGGCAAGGCGCATCCTTGCCCCGGCGCGAAGGACTCGCGCCCGCCCCTGCCGATCCGGCGCGCCACGCCCGCGCGGCAGGGAGGTCCTGAATGGATCTTCTCACCAGTCTTCAATCTCAGACGGCGTGTCCCGTCGCCTCGGGCGCGTCGGTGCGCGAGGCGTGACGGTCCGCGCGACGGAGGCAACGGATGCGCATTCTCGCCACGACGGCGAGCTGGGCCGCGGTACAGCTCGCACATGATCTCCAGGCCGATGGCCTTTTCGTGACACGGGTGGACAGCTGGGACGACCTGCAGCACCTGGTTCGCACGGCGACCTTCGACGCCGTCCTGCTGGCGGACGATGTGCCGGATTGCCCCCTCGGTGGAGTGTCGGCGGCGCTGCGGCTCCTCTCACGAGAACGGCCGGGGCTCGTGCTGGCGGCGCGGGGTGACCGGCTGTCCTCGGAAGAGTCGCTGGCGGCCGGTGCCGACCTCGTCTCGGGGCCGGGAGAGGACAGTCGCCTGCTCTCCGCGCGGCTCAAGGCCGCGGTTCTGCGCGCGGCCGGTCATGCGCCGCCGGTCGCCCGGGCCTCCGGGGTCGGCGTCGACGTCATCGCGCGGGAGGTGCGCCTGGGGCGCGACCGGCTCGCCCTGTCGCCCCTGCAATACCAGATCGTCGAACGGCTGGTTCTCAACCGGGGCAGGGCGGTCAGCCGGGAGGCGCTGCTCGATGCCCTTTACGGGTGGGAGAACGAGCCCGGGGGCCGCGTGCTCGACACCTTCCTGCACGATATCCGCCGCCGGGTCCGCGCGGTGGGCGGAGATCCCGGCATCTTCCAGACGCGGCGCGGCGAGGGCTTCCGCCTCGCCACGCCGATCAGGGAAAGCGCCTAAGCTCTAGAGAGAGCCGAGGTAGGCGGCCAGCACGTCCCGCGCGGCGCCGAGGTCGGTCTTGTCGGCCATCTCGGTGACCGTGTGGATGTAGCGGGTGCCCACCACGATCCCCACGGCCCGGGCGCCTGCCGCGGCCTGCTGGGCCGCCGCGCCGTCCTGCCCGCCGGCGCGGAGCATGGTGCGCTGAAGGGGGATGTTCTTGTCCGCGGCGATCTTCTCGATCTGGCCGACCAGCGCCTTGTCCGAGATGAAGGAGCCGTCGCGGATGTGCAGGCCCGCGCCCTTGCCCTGCTCGGTCGTGCGATCCTGCTCGGGGACGCCGGGCGTGTCGCAGGCCAGGGTCACGTCGATCCCGATGCCGATGTCGGGCTTCACCTTGTAGGCTGCGGTGCGCGCGCCGCGCAAGCCGACCTCTTCCTGCGTGGTGAAGACCACGTGGATCTCGGCGCCCCGGCTCTCGCCCATGGCCCGGACGGATTCGATGCCCAGCCAGCAGGCGATCCGGTTGTCGAGCGCCTTGGACACGACCTTGTCGCCCATCTCGAGGAAGGGCTCGTCCATCACGACGTAGTCGCCGACCTTGACCTTCTCCTTCGCCGCCTCGCCGAGGCCGGTGTCCACGAAGAAGTCGGAGATCTCGGGGATCTTCTTGCGCTCTTCGGGACTGGAGATGTGGACCGGCTTGCCGCCGGGGTTCATCACCGCCTTCAGGTCGCCACCCTCGGTGCAGACCAGCACGCGGCGCGAGAAGAGATTGCGCGGGTCGAAGCCGCCGACGGGCTGGAGGTAGAGAAAGCCCTTGTCGGTGATGTGGCTCACGAGAAAGCCGATCTCGTCCATGTGGCAGAGCAGCATGATCCGCGGGGCGTCGTCCTTGTCGGCTTTTCGCACGCAGTGGAGCGAGCCCATCGCGTCGGTCTCGACGCTGTCGAAGAGCCCCTCGACCTCGGTCTCGATCAGCGCGCGCACGCGCTCCTCGTTGCCCGGGACGCCGGGAGTTTCGCAGAGCCGTTTCAGCAGGTCGATGTTCATGGTCGGGGCCTCCTTGGTTCGGCGGCAAAGGTGCACCCGCAGGGGCGAGGGTCAAGGCGTCACGCGGCGGTCGCCTGGGCGTCGCGTCGCGGTCACGACGTGCCCAGATCGCGGGCCGGTTTTCGCCACAGCCCCAAAATGCGGTGGATATCCCCAAGAATTCGCTGGACAGCGCGCATTAGGCCCGCGACGATATGTTGTAAGGGGTCGGGCAACGGACCCGTTCCCTAGAGCAGGAAACTAGCGCTTGGGGCGCTGCCCAAGGCCCGGCGCTAGCTTACAGGAGGCCCGAGCATGGCGCTGACCGAGCAGATCCCGAGCGACGACATCCACCCCATCGACCTCGTCGAGCATATCGCCGAGCACTACGACTGGGAGTTCGACCGTATCGCCGACGACCAGATCGCAATGGCGGTCGAGGGCCAGTGGCGGACCTATTCGATCACGCTGGCCTGGTCGGCCTACGACGAGACCCTCCGCCTGATCTCGACCTTCGAGATGGAGCCGCCGGAAGATCGCGAAGCGGCGCTCTACGAAGTGCTGAACCGGGCCAACGACCTGGTCTGGACCGGCGCCTTCAGCTGGTGGTCCGAGCAGAAGCTCATGGTCTGGCGCTACGGTCTCGTGCTCGCCGGCGAGCAGGTTGCGGGGCCCGAGCAGATCGATACGCTGATTGGCGCCGCCGTGACGGCGGCCGAGCGGTTCTACCCCGCCTTCCAGCTCGTGACCTGGGGCGAGCGGGAGCCCAAGGACGCGATCCAGATCGCCATCGCCGGGGCCTACGGCACCGCCTGAGAGGGTTCGCCGCGCTGCCGCGCGTCGACCCGGGGCACGCAGCGGTGCGGCCTTTCGGCCGCGCAGGGCACGCCCGGGTCCGCCTCCGGCGGCTCCGGGCAGGTGAGGGGGCGCTGCCCCCGTCCGCGGCGGGGCCGCGGACTGCCCCGGGATATTTCACCCCAGAAGAACGGGATCAGGAGGCGGACGGCTTGCCTTCCCCCGGGGGCTTGGCGAGAGTGCCGGCATGGACATGAGCGATATCGAGCGCCGCGGACTGGTCCTTCTGGGTTGCGGCAAGATGGGATCGGCGATGCTGGCCGGATGGCTCTCGGGGGGGCTGCCGCCGGGATCGGTCTGGGTCCGCGACCCCAAGCCCTCGGAGTGGCTGCAGGGGACGGGGGTGCATCTCAACGAGGATTTGCCCGAGGACCCGGCGGTGCTGCTGGTGGCGGTGAAGCCGCAGATGATGGACGAAGCTCTCCCGGGCGCGGCCGATCTCGGCGGTGGCGGGACGCTCGTCGTTTCCGTCGCCGCGGGGACATCGCTCGCGCGGTTCGAGAAGAGTTTCGGGGACGGTACGCCGGTGGTGCGGGCGATGCCCAACACCCCGGCCGCGATCGGGCGGGGGATCACCTCCATCGTCGGCAACGCGGAGGCGGGGAGCGATCATCTCGACCTCGCCGAGACGCTTCTGAAGGCGGTGGGCCAGGTGGTGCGGCTCGAGGGCGAGGACCAGATGGACGCGGTCACGGCGGTCTCGGGCTCGGGGCCGGCCTATGTGTTTCACCTGATCGAGACGCTTGCCGCGGCGGGCGAGGCCGAGGGGCTCCCGCCCGAGCTCGCGCTGGCGCTGGCGAAGGCGACCGTGGGCGGGGCGGGGCAGCTCGCCGAGGATTCAGGCGAGGATCCGGGCCAGCTCAGGGTCAACGTGACCTCGCCCAACGGGACCACGCAGGCGGCGCTCGAGGTGCTGATGGACGAGGAGAGCGGCTTTCCCGCGCTGCTGAAGCGTGCCGTCCACGCGGCGGCGGAGCGGAGCCGGGAGCTGGGCCGTGGCTGAGGAGATCGGGATCGAGGACTTCCTCAAGGTCGAGATCCGTGCGGGGCGCGTGACCCGGGCCGAGCCCTTTCCGGAGGCGCGCAAGCCGGCGATCAAGCTCTGGGTGGATTTCGGGCCGGAGATCGGCGAGCGGAAGAGCTCGGCGCAGATCACCGCGCATTATTCGCCGGAAGACCTGGTGGGGCGGATGGTCATGGGGGTGGTGAACTTCCCGCCCCGGCAGATCGGGCCTGTCCGGTCGGAGGTGCTGGTGCTGGGAGTGCATGACGCCGAGGGCGGCGTGGTGCTGGTGGCGCCGGACAAGGACGTGCCCCCGGGAGGGCGACTGGAATGAAGACCTGCCTGATCACGCGCGAGCCGCTCGACCCGGTTCTTGAGGCGCTGCGCGAGAGCTTCGAGGTGACCGTGGGGAGCGCGCCGCTTTCGTTGGAGGAGGCGGCGCAGGCGCTGCGGGACTACGACGCGATGATCCCGACGCTGGGCGACGACTTCCGGGCGGAGGCCTTCGAGCGGGCGGGCGAGATCCGCTGCGGGGTGCTCGCGAACCTCGGGGTCGGGTATTCGCATATCGATGCCGAGGCGGCACGGGCGCACGGGGTTGCGGTCTCGAACACGCCGGACGTGCTGACCGACGCCACGGCCGACATCGGGGTTCTGCTCATGCTGGGCGCCGCCCGGCGGGCGAGCGAGGGCGAGCGGCTGGTGCGCTCGGGCACCTGGTCGGGCTTCGGGCCGAAGGAGATGCTCGGGGTCGACGTGAGCGGCAAGACGCTGGGCATCGTCGGCATGGGCCGGATCGGCCAGGCGGTGGCGAAGCGGGGTCATGCGGGCTTCGGCATGGAGGTGCTCTACTTCAACCGCTCGCGGAAGGAGGTCGATCTGCCGGCGCGGCAGGTGGAAAGTCTCGAGGAGCTCATGGGGGCCTGCGACTTCGTGGTGGTGACGGTTCCGGGCGGGCCCGCCAACGCGGGGCTGGTGAGCCGGCAGGCCATCGCGGCGATGAAACCCGAGGGGATCCTCGTCAACATCGCCCGCGGAGAGGTGGTGGACGAGGCCGCGCTGATCGATGCGCTGGAGGCCGGGCGGATCCGGGCGGCGGGGCTCGACGTCTACGAGAACGAGCCCGACGTGCCGGCGCGCCTCCGGGCGCTCGACAACTGCTTCCTGCTGCCGCACCTGGGCTCGGCGACCTGGGAGACCCGGATCGCCATGGGGCTCGTCGCGGTGGAGAACGCGAAGGCCTGGGCCGAGGAACGGGCGCTGCCGCAGGCGGTGTGAGCCCTCCGTCCAAATTTGGACGGAGGGTTAAGTATATGACAAATATGTATTTTCCGGGGATTCGCTCTCGGGCCGCATGAGGTGCTGCGTCTCGGCCCTTCGGGCCTCGTCGCGTGCGGGGCCCGGGTCACTCCTGGGGGAGGCGCTCATCGGCCCGGCGGGCCTCTTCGCTCGGGGGGAGCGGGAGGCCGCCGATTTGGGCGAGGTGGGCGATGATCTCGTCGATGCCCTCGCCGCGGCGCAGGCTGGCGAAGACGGTGGGCAGGGGGCCGCGCATCCGGGCGGCGTCGCGGGCCATGACGTCGAGAGAGGCGCCGACGTGAGGGGCGAGGTCGGTCTTGTTGATCACGAGCAGGTCCGAGCGGGTGATCGCGGGGCCGCCCTTGCGGGGGATCTCCTCTCCGGCGGCCACGTCGATGACATAGAGCGTCACGTCGGCGAGCTCGGGCGAGAAGGTGGCCGAGAGATTGTCGCCGCCGGACTCGATCAGGATCAGGTCGAGGTCGGGGTGGCGGGCGTTGAGCTCGGCGACCGCGGCGAGGTTGATCGAGGCGTCCTCGCGGATCGCCGTATGTGGGCATCCTCCCGTCTCAACGCCCATGACCCGGTCCTCGGGTAGGATCTGCAGGCGCATCAGGGCCTCGGCGTCCTCGCGCGTGTAGATGTCGTTGGTGATGACCGCGAGGCTCAGGCGGCCCTTGAGGGCGCGGGCCAGCCCGGCGGTCAACGTTGTCTTGCCGGCGCCGACCGGGCCGCCGATGCCGACGCGGAGGGGACCGTTGGGAGAGGCTGTCATGGGTCTGTCCTTTCCTTCGGCCGGGGCGGGGGGCGCTGCCCCCGTCGCGGCGGGGCCGCGACTCCCCCGGGACTATCTGGCCCCAGGAGAGGGGTCACGAGCGGAAGATCCGCGGCTCGCGCGTCTCGTGGCGCATGGAGGCGGCGTCGAGCGCCGGGGTGAAGGCGCCAAGCGCGGAGAGGTCCTGCGTGAGGAGCGGCCCGACGTGGGCGGGGATCGCCCCGGTCACCTCCGCGAGCAGGCGCTGGGCCTCGGTCTGGCCCAGCGGCAGGAGCCTCTGGGCGGCCTGGGCCAGGGTGGCGAAGAGGCTCTGGAGGTAGAGCGTGGCGGTGGGCGGGAGCGGTTGCCCGGCCAGGCGCGCGGCGCGGCCGACGGCGACGGGGAGCGCCATGTCCGGCAGGTCGAGGTCCCAGACCTCGCGCCCGAGGCGGGCGAAGGCCGCGCCCTGCTGGAGCGTCTCGGCCCGGCGCTCGGCCGAGGGGGCGAGGGCCCGGGCGAGATCGGCGATGTCGTGGACCTCCTCGGGCGTCTCCGCGCGCCAGGCGGCGGCGAGGAGCAGGGTGTCGCTGCGGCCGGCCCCGTGGTGCAACGTGGTGTCGAACCAGCGGGCCAGCGAGGCGGCACCGGTGACGCTGCCCTCGGCCACGGCTTCCTCGAGCCCCTGCGACCAGGCGAAACCGCCCAGCGGGAAGGCCGGGCTGAGCCATTGGGTCAGCAGGAGGCCGGCGCCCTCAGTGGTCATGGGAATGCGCGTGGTGGTGGTCATGGTCGCCGTGGCTGTGGCCCATGGTGCGACCGTGGCCGTAGGCGCCGCCCTCGGGTGTGAAGGGCTCGGTGACCTCGGTGACGGAGGCGCCAAGGCCCTCCAGCATGCGGCGGATCACCGGGTCGCGCTGGATCAGGATGCGGGGCGGATCGGCCTCGATGCAGGCGGGCGCATGGCGGTTGCCGATGTGCCAGGCGAGGCGGGGGAGGTCGGCGGCCGTGGCGCGGATTTCGAGGAGCGCCTCCTCGGCGGCCAGGACCTCGACCTGGGTGCCGTCCTCCAGCACGAGCCGGTCGCCGGCGTCGAGGGAGACGGTCTGCGGCAGGTCCACGAGGACGGGCGTGCCGTCGGTCGTAAAAAGCCGCTTCCGGCGGAGCAGCCGGGCGTCGTAGGTGAGCGCGACACTGGCGACGGGGCCGGTGTCCCCGGCCTCGGCGGCGCGCAGGAGCGCCGTGGCGGGGGGCAGGCCGGTCATGGCCTCGCCCCCGCGATCGGTGCGGTCCGGCCGGAACCGGATCCGCGCGGGATCAGAAGCCCACGCGGTCGCGGAAGACGTGACGGACGATGTCCTGGCGCGCGATGCCCATGTCGGCAAGCTGGCGGTCGGACATGCGGTTCAGCTTCTCGACTTCCTGGTGGCGGGACATGTTTTCCATCCAGCCGGTGAAGAAGGCGCTGACGATATCGAGGATGCTGCGGCCCGGGTGACGGGCGGTTTCGGAAAAGTGTGCCATTGGAAACCTCTGCGGTGTTCAGTGCTGGTTTCCTCCCTTGATCCCGAAAATAAGGGATCGGGCCGGCATGTGTAGCGGATATTCTGCAATGCGGCATTGCACTCACGCGGACGCTCAGAACAGGAAGTAGCGCTGCGCCATGGGCAGCACCTCGGCGGGTTCGCAGGTCAGCAGCTCTCCGTCGGCGCGGACCTCGTAGGTTTCGGGGTTCACCTCGATCTTCGGCAGGGCGTCGTTCAGCACCAGGTCGCGCTTGCCGATGCCCCTGGTGCGGTGGACGGCGACGGTCTGCTTGGCGAGCCCGAGGGCGGCGCCGATGCCGGCGGCCTGGGCGGCCTGGCTGATGAAGGTCACGGCGGACTGCTCGACCGCGCGGCCCATGGCGCCGAACATCGGGCGCGAGTGGACCGGCTGGGGCGTGGGGATCGAGGCGTTGGGGTCGCCCATCTGCGCCAGCACGATGGAGCCGCCGACGAGGACCATCATGGGCTTCACCCCGAAGAAGGCCGGGTCCCAGAGCACCAGGTCCGCGCGCTTGCCGACCTCGATGGAGCCGATCTCGTGGCTCATGCCGTGGGCGATGGCGGGGTTGATGGTGTACTTGGCGATGTAGCGGCGGACGCGCAGGTTGTCGTTGTCGCCGGTCTCCTCGGGCAGGCGGCCGCGCTGCTTCTTCATCTTGTCGGCGGTCTGCCAGGTGCGGATCAGCACCTCGCCCACCCGGCCCATGGCCTGGCTGTCGGACGCGATGATGCTGAAGGCGCCCATGTCGTGCAGGATGTCCTCGGCGGCGATGGTCTCGCGCCGGATGCGGCTCTCGGCGAAGGCCACGTCCTCGGGGATCGACTTCGACAGGTGATGGCAGACCATCAGCATGTCGAGGTGCTCCTCGATGGTGTTCACCGTGAAGGGGCGCGTGGGATTGGTCGAGGAGGGGATGACATGCTCCTCGCCGCAGATCTTGATGATGTCGGGGGCGTGGCCGCCGCCCGCGCCCTCGGTGTGGAAGGCGTGGATGGTCCGGCCCTTCATGGCGGCGACGGTATTCTCGACGAAGCCGCTCTCGTTCAGGGTGTCGGTGTGGATCATCACCTGGACGTCCATGTCGTCGGCCACCGAGAGGCAGCAGTCGATGGCGGCGGGCGTGGTGCCCCAGTCCTCGTGCAGCTTCAGCGCGCAGGCGCCGGCCTCGACCATCTCGACCAGCGCGTCGGGGCGGGAGGCGTTGCCCTTGCCGGAGAGGCCGATGTTCACGGGCACTGCGTCGATGGCCTGGAGCATCCGGCCGATGTGCCAGGGGCCCGGGGTGCAGGTGGTCGCCAGCGTGCCGTGGGCGGGGCCGGTGCCGCCGCCCAGCATCGTGGTCAGGCCCGAGTGCAGGGCGTCGTCGATCTGCTGGGGGCAGATGAAGTGGATGTGGCTGTCGAAGCCGCCCGCGGTCAGGATCTTGCCCTCGCCCGCGATGGCCTCGGTGCCCGGGCCGATGACGATGTCGACGCCGGGCTGGACGTCGGGGTTGCCGGCCTTGCCGATGGCGGCGATGCGCCCGTCCCGGAGGCCCACGTCGGCCTTGTAGATGCCGGTGGCGTCCACGATCAGCGCGTTGGTGATCACGGTGTCCATGGCGCCCTCGGCCCGTGTCGTCTGGCTCTGGCCCATGCCGTCGCGGATCACCTTGCCTCCGCCGAACTTGACCTCCTCGCCGTAGACCGTGCGGTCGCTCTCGACCTCGATCACGAGGTCGGTGTCGGCGAGCCGCACCTTGTCGCCGGTGGTGGGGCCGAACATCGCGGCGTAGTCGGCGCGGGAGATCGTGGCGGGCATGGTCTCAGGTCCTTTCTGGCATCCGGGCGGGGCGGGCGGACGGCGTTTCGGTCATCTCTTGCGGCGGCGGCCGGCGGCGCCTCCGGCCCCGCCCCAGACGACGGCGAGGCCGAGGAGGAAGCCGAAGTCGTACCAGCCGCCCGAGTTTGGGACGGCGTACATCGCGACGGTGTCGGAGAAGAGCGAGATCACGAAGGCGAAGGGCGCGAGAGCCCCGTCGAGCAGCCCCCAGAAGAAGCCGCGCGTGCCCTCGGTCGCGGCGGGCGCGGTGGCGCAGGCCGAGAGGAGGAGCGGCAGGGCGAGCAGGCCCCGGCGGAGCGGCGTGCGGCTCTTGGCTGACGCGTGATCGGTGCTGATGACGGGAGTCTCGACGGTCATGTGCCCCTCCGCCTCAGACGTTGCGAGTTGGCGCGGGTGCGGCGGCCCAGCGCCTCGAGTGCGGCGGTGGCCACCTGGTCGGGCCGGTGGCCGCGCAGCACCTCCTGCGAGGCGGCGATCGTGGCCTCGGCGAAGGCGGCGGGCTTCTCGGCGATCATCCGTGCAAGCTCGGTCGGCGTCGACTTCGCCAGGCCAATCGCGCCGAGCATGCGATAGGCGACGACCTCCTGGCTCTCGGCCCAGAGCCGCCACCAGGCGGTGCCGAGACGCGTGGCGTCGGTGACGAAGGCTGTGGGGTGGATCATCGGTTGTCTATCCTTCGAGATCCGCGAAGAGGCGCAGGTCCTCGGTGCGCTGCTCGGTCAGCCGGGCGAGGCAGAAGCTCCGGACCATCGGCGCCATCGAGCCGCCGGCGAAGAGGGCGGCTTCCGCCTCGCAGGCGGCGTCGCGGAAGGGGAGCCAGGCGCGCTGGGCGTCAAGCAGCTCGTCTCCCAGGCCGCCCGACCGCGCGGCGGCTATGGCCTCGCCCCAGACGGCGTTGAGCATGGTGTCCGCCGCCTCGTAGTCGCGCGCCGCGCAGGCGTTCATCTCGACCTGCGCGAGATCGTCGCGATTGCAGTCGAGCTTCTGCGCGGCGGCGGGATCGGGCGCGCAGAGGAAGAGCGCTAGCGCCAGGGCCAGGGGCCCCATGATCTTGCCGTTGAAGCCCACGACCTGGCGGTCCCCGGCGTAGGGGATCAACTGCACCTCGCGCCGCTGGCCTGGTTCGAAGCGCACCGCCGAGCCCGGCGCGATGTCGAGACGGTAGCCGCGCGCCGCATCCCGGTCGAAGTCGAGGGCCGGGTTGGCCTCGTGGAAGTGGAAGTGCGAGCCCACCTGCACCGGGCGGTCGCCGGTGTTGGCGACCATGAGCGTGATCGGCTCGCGCCCCTCGTTGAGGGTGATGTCGCCGGGGGCGGTGATGATCTCTCCGGGGATCATGGCTGCAGCTCCTTTGGGGTCGGTCGGGTCACGGCGCGCCTCCGATCTTCTGCATGGCCTCGGCCAGCACGGCGTCGAAGGCGGCTTCGAGACCGGGCGAGACGCCGCGGCAGGCGGCGACGACATGCTCGGCGCCGTCGATGTAGGTCGCCGCGTCGTCTGGCGACCAGGCCTCGGGCTCGCGGGC
Organism: Histidinibacterium aquaticum; assembly: GCF_008710275.1. Lineage (GTDB taxonomy): Bacteria > Pseudomonadota > Alphaproteobacteria > Rhodobacterales > Rhodobacteraceae > Oceanicola > Oceanicola aquaticus. The sequence continues at coordinate 496,142 of NZ_VYQE01000003.1, read as the reverse complement.
GATGTCGCGCAGGTTCGAGAGCTGGTCGGCGATCTTGATCCGCCGCGCCTCGGAGGGAGCCTCGGGCATGTGCCCGGCCTGCAGGCGCTTGCGCTCTGGGCGGGGAAGTTCCTCCCATGCGGGGGCGTCGGTGAGCGCCTCGACCAATTCGGCGACAGGGCGTCCGAAGTCGCGCTCGATGTCGGGCAGGGCGGTTGCGCTGTCCTCGACCACATCGTGAAGGAGGGCGGCGATCACTGTCTCCGTCGCGGCGCCGTCCTCGGCCACGAGATGCGCCACCTCGAGCGGGTGGTTGATGTAGGGAATGCCTCGCCGGCCCTTGCGGGTCTGGTCCGCATGGGCGCGGGCAGCCAGCAAAGCCGCGCGGGTCACCGCCTCGAGATCACCTGATGGGCTCATGCACCGTCACCAGTTTCGTACCGTCCGGAAAGGTCGCCTCGACCTGCACCTCGGAGACCATCTCGGCCACGCCATCCATCACCTCGTCGCGGGTCAGCACCTCGGCACCCGCCTGCATCAGCTCGGCCACCGGCCGGCCGTCGCGCGCGCCCTCGACCACGGTCTCGGTGATGAGCGCGATGGCTTCGGGGTGGTTGAGCTTGACGCCGCGGGCGCGGCGCTTGCGGGCGACCTCGGCCGCCATGGCGACGAGGAGCTTGTCCTTCTCCCGTGGGGTGAGCTGCATGGGGTGTCAGAGCCTCCAGACTTTGGGCATGGGACCGCGGGCGAGCCGCGTCAGGCAGGGCAGGGCCAGGCGGCGGAGCGCGTAGGCGTCCTCGGCCAGGAGCCTTGCCGCAAGCAGACCCTCGCGCAAGAGGGAGACGCCGCTGGGCGCGGGCAGGGCCTCGCGCAGGGCGTCGAGATGGGCCTCGGCGTCGGGGGCCGCGTAAACCAGCGTGGCCATCGCGCCCGCACCGCGCGCGCCGAAGGGGTCGGCGAGGCGGGCGGCGACGTCGCCCTCCAGCCGCAGCGCGTCCGCGAAGACCCGGTCGCCGCCGCGCCGGATGTCCCATCGGTCGGCGAGCCGCGCCTCGGTCAGGCGTTCGCCCATGGCGCGGCGGCCGAAGACGAGCGTCTCCATGCCGAGGAAAACCGCGTCCTCGGCCAGGTCCACCCTCAGGCGGCGGTCGAGGTCGCAGTGCTGGTAGAGGATCGTCTCCTGCGGCAGCCAGTGCAGCGCGGCGCCCTCGCGCGCGGTGAGCGACGTGCGCATCCGAGCGGGTTCAGGATCGCGCGAGCCGTAGGCGCGCTCGGCCGCCTGCGTGGAGAGCGTGAGGGCGGTGCCCTGTCCCGCCTCCGCCTCGAAGCCGATACGGTCGCCGCCGGTCAGCCCGCCGGAGGTGTTCAGCGTGACCGCTTCCAGCGCCGGGCCGGGGGTGCCGGGAAAGAGGATCTTGAAGGATCCCTGCTGGTAGAGTGTGCCGATCCGCGTTCTGCCGCCTGCCAGCCGCGTCGACAGGCGGCCCGTGCCGCGGGTTCTCGGCTGGCTCGGCAGGGTCAGTGGCGTCGGGGCATTCACGGGCGGGGTGGTCCTTTCCGGGCCATCCTGCCGTGCCGCGCGGCGGTCTTCCAGAGATCGGACTGGGAAGAGGCCCTATCGGAGAGGCATCTGCCCAAAAAACGGGCAGCCACGCTCAGGCGGGGTTGTCCGCCCGGACCATGGCGCGGACCGTGCCGGTCACCTGCTCGGACCAGACCACGCGGAAGGTGCGCTGGGCGGGGTCGTCGTCGGGCAGAGTGTAGAAATGCCCGAAGTGCGTCGCGCTGCCCTGCAGGATGCGCCGCTCGGGCACCACGCTCTCGATGAAGCGGGGGCGGCCGCCGAAGGGCAGCTTGCCGCCGGGCGAGATCGTCCAGTTCCGGGCGGGCGTGTTCTGGGTGTGCTTGACCGAGGCCGGATTGAAGGTCGGCGAGTTGATCCCGTTGAAGGTATTGGCCCGGATCTCGATGTTCCGAAGTCGCGAGAGGTTAAGCCCGGCGAAGCTGTCGTCGACCGCCTCGATGCTGTCGATGTTGCCCTTCACCGACTTGAAGACGTTGCCCACCACGGCGAGCCCCTGGATGAAGTGCCCCGTGCCGTGGGGCTTCACCACGAGGAAGGAGAAGCTCGTCTTGGCGTCGGAGACGAGGAAGGTGTTGCCGGTCAGGGTCAGCGCGCCGTAGGAGAACTCCGCCCCGAGGTCCGGCGTGGCGTCATGCTCGTTGGTCCACTCGATGAAACCGTTGTCGATGTAGTTGCCCGAGAGGGTCGTCTGGCAGTTGGTGTTGGCGATCACGATCCCAGCCCTGCGCACGCCCTGCGGGGCGCTGTCGCCGTGGAAGAAGTGGTTGCCGACGACCATGCTCCCCTGGCCGCCGAGCACGGCGAAATGCCGGAAGTGGACGCAGCGGTTGCCGCGGAGCTTCACGTCGTTGTTGTTGGTGTTGAGCGCGATGGAGCTGCGGTTCTGCACGAGCTCGGAGCTTTCGGCCGAGAGGAACTGGCAGTCGTCGACCTGAAGGCCCTGGCAGCCGGTGCCGATCGAGGTGACGCCGCGGTCCTTCGGCTTGGTGAAAAAGCAGTCGCGGATCTGGTTGCCGGTCCCGTCGCGCGGGAGCATGACCGCCGAGGCGAGGCCCTGGCACTGGAACTCGATATCCTCCATGCCGAAGACCGAGAGGGCGTCGAAGCCCGAGAAATCCAGCATGTAGCGGTAGCGGCGGAAGCCGTAGGTCCGGGTCCCCGCGCCGCCGTGCAGTGGGCGGGAGAGGGTGACGGTCCGGCCCGCGAGGTTGCGCGAGACGACGAAGACCTCTCGCCCCACGCCGGGTCCGGTCACGCGCATCCCGCGCGTGATGGCGCCGACGTTGACGACATCGGTCAAGACCTTGGGATTGGCGGGCGCGTAGCTCGCCTCGCTGCTCGCGACCTCGTCCTCCCAGTCGCCGGTGGAGGCGGCGACGATCTGGCCGTGCCGGATCACCCGGCGCTGGGCGAAGGTCTCGGTCCCCGCAGCGGCTGACACGTCGAGCGGCGCGAAGATCGCGATGCGGCGGCCGCAGAGGTCGAGGCTCTCGTGGTCGTTGGGCGAGAAGAGCGCGCGGACCGCCTTCTTCAGCGCCTCCTCTTCGTTGCCGAAGGCGCGCAGGTAGCTGTCGTAGTCGAAATTGCGCTGCATGACGAAGCTGTACTGCTGCGGCTGGACCAGGGTGCCCTCGAAGGTGACGGGATTGTCCATCGTGACATTGCCGCCGAGGTAGTAGGTCCCCTCTGGCACGTTCACCGTCCGGCCTCCGGCGGCCGCGTCGGCCGCCTCGAAGGCGGCACTGTCGTCAGTCGTTCCGTCGCCGGTCGCGCCGTAGTCGCGCACGTCCACGAAGGCGAGGATGTCCCGCAGGTAGATCGAGGTCACGTCCTCGATGGTGAAATCGTCGATCCGGACCAGAGCGGAGTTCGGCCCGGTGATGTCCAGCCCGAAGTGCCCGTAGGCCGCGCCGGACCAGACCATGTCGACGCCGCCCCGGTCGCCGGTGCCGACGATGGCCGATACCTCCACGACCTCGCCGTAGGCGGTCAGCTGAACGGAGGGGCCGGTCTGCGTGGCGCCGGAGAGGGGCGTGCCGTCGGCCCGGCCGGCCCAGCCGGCGATCCGCACGGCGGGCAACGGTCCGCCCGTGCATTTCACCCGCGTCGAGATGCGGAGATAGCAGCCGGGCAGGATCGGCGTCTCGCCCATGTGCCGAACCGACTGGACGGTCTCGACCTTCACGACCTCCAGGCAACCGTCGAAGTTCTGGTCGGCCGGGACGAAACTGCCGGGCGCCGCGCCTGCGTAGGTCGGAGAGCCCGGCGTGCCGTCTCCGCTCGCCCAGACGTCCAGCCCATCGGAAAAGGGCGGCGGATCGAAGATGACGCCGTCGGTGATCGCCTTGTTCATGCTCGCTCTCCCCCTTGGCCCGAACGCGAGGGGGAGAGGTATCAACGGTTGGTTAATCGCGACTGACACCACCGCCCGGTGGCGTTGCGCAGCGCTCAGACGCCGAGATCGGGGGCGGGCAGGATCGAGACGCCGTCGATCTCCCAGCCGTCCTCGGTCTGGATCATGCGGTACTCGAGGACGTGCACCACGCCATCGGCGTCCTGCAGGATGACCTTCTGGTAGAGCGCGCCGCGCCGTTCGGCCAGTTCGCCGAAACGGGCGGAGTTGTTCGTCCAGACCATCGGGTACCCCTGCTCGACCATCATGCCGAAGCGGTCGGGGTTGCCGAACATGCCCTGGATCATGGGCGAGGCGAAGGTGAAGGCCTCCTCGACGTCGCGGTCGTTGAAGGCCTGAAGCTGGCGGCTGATGACGTCCTCGATCGCCTCGTTCTGGGCGGCGGCAGGGCCGGCGAAGGCGAGCAGGGCGAGGGCGAAGGCTGTCGTGCGGATCATGGGAGGCTCCCTTGGATGACCTTGAAGATACGGACGGGAGGGCCCGGCAGTTTCATTTTGCCTGACCTTGCGGAACAGCGACGCGCGCCTCAGGATTGATACGCCATGTCCTACAGACTTGAACTGACCGACCCCGACATCGCGTCCGCCCTCCGCCGCGTGGCCACCGAACAGCTCGACGATGCCCTGGAGGCGCTTTCGGGCGCCGAGGGGGAGAAAGTGCACGAGTCCGTGCACGAGGCGCGGAAGAACGTGAAGAAGCTGCGTGGGGCGCTCCGGCTCGTGCGCGGCGCCTTCCCGGGCTACTCCGCCGAGAACAGCTACCTGCGCGACGCCGCGCGGCTGGTCTCGGATCTGCGCGACAAGCAGGCCATGCTGGAAAGCTACGACCGGGTGCTTTCGGCGGCGCCTGACGTCGACGGGCGCAAGGTTCTGCCGCTCCGGCGCGCGCTCGAGTCCGAGCGGGACAGCGCCCTTGACGCCCCTGAAGCCGCCGACCGGCTCGTCGCCTTCCGCACAGGGCTGGAGACGGTGCGCGAGGCGGTGCCGGACTGGTCGCTCAAGACGGACGGCTGGCCCGCCCTCGAGGAGGGTCTGAAGAAGACCTACGGCAGGGGCCGGGGCGCGATGGACGAGGCGCGGCAGGAGACGACGCCCGCGACGCTGCACGAGTGGCGCAAGCGGGTGAAGTACCACTGGTACCACGCGCGCCTGCTGCGAGAGGCCTGGCCAAAGGCGATGAAGCCGCACATCAAGGCCGCCGACCACCTGTCGGACCTTCTGGGTGATCGCCACGACATCGACGTGCTGAAGCCGCGCGTTTCCGCCGCCGAGATCGACGAGACGGCGAAGGTGGCCCTGCTGGCCGCCATGGCGGCCGAGCGCGAGCGGCTGGACGCGGAGGCCTTCGCCCTCGGCCGTGTGCTCTACGCCGACAAGCCCAAGGCGCTCGCCCGGCGCTGGGGCACCTGGTGGTCCGACGCCGTGTTGCGCGCTCAGGCCTGAGCGAGGTCCCCGGCCAGCCCCTTGTCGATCAGCGCGACAGTCTCTTCGACGCCGTAGAGCGCCACGAACCCGCCGAAGCGCGGGCCTTGCGACGCGCCAAGGAGCACTTCGTAGAGCGCGGTGAACCAGGCGCGGAGCGGCTCGAAGCCGTGATCCTTGCCGACCGAGAAGACCATGGTCTGCAGCTCTTCGGGGTCATTGCCGCCCTGCCACCCGGCGAGCCGGTCGCGCAGGTCCTGAAGCGCCGCGCGCTCCTGCTCGGTCGGTGCGCGGAAGGTCTTCGCGGGTTTCACGAAATCCTGGTAGTAGCGCACCGCGCCGCCGGCGGCGAAGTCGAGATCGGGGTTCGCCTCGGGGCTCGCCTCGGGCGCGTAGCGGCGGATGAAGCCCCAGAGCGTCTCCTTGTCCTCGGCACCCGCGACGGAGGCGAGGTTGAGCAGCATGGCGAAGCTCACGACCATGGTCGAGGCGGGCACGTTGTGGCCGTGGATGTGGAAGGCGGGGTTCGCCATCCGCTTCTCGGCGTCCTGGTCCGCGAAGGCCCGAAGCTGCTGGTGGTACTCGTCCACCGCCTTGGGGATCACGTCGAAATGGAGCCGCTTCGCCGTCTTCGGCTTGAGGAACATGTAGTAGCTCAGGCTCTCGGTCGAGGCGTAGCTCAGCCACTCGTCGATGGTCAGCCCGTTGCCTTTGGACTTGGAGATCTTCTGCCCGTTCTCGTCGAGGAAGAGCTCGTAGGTGAAGTGCTCGGGCTTCCGGCCGCCGAGGATCTCGCAGATGCGGTCGTAGATCGGCGTGTTGGTCGAGTGGTCCTTGCCGTACATCTCGAAGTCGACGCCGAGCGCGGCCCAGCGGGCGCCGAAGTCGGGCTTCCACTGCAGTTTCACGTTGCCGCCGGTGACGGGGAGCGTCCACTCGCGCCCGTCCTCGTCGTCGAAGGTGACGGTGTGGTCGGTCGCGTTCACTTCCTTCATCGGCACGTAGAGGACGCGCCCGGTTTCGGGATGGATCGGCAGGAAGATGGAATAGGTCTGCTGGCGCTCCTCGCGCAGGGATTTCAGCATGACCTCCATGAGGTCGTCGTAGCGTTCCGCCGCGCGGCGCAGGATCTCGTCGAACTGCCCGGAGCGGTAGAACTCCGTGGCCGAGATGAACTCGTATTCGAAGCCGAACGTGTCGAGGAAGCGGCGCAGGCGCGCGTTGTTGTGATGCCCGAAGCTGTCGTGCGTGCCGAAGGGATCGGGCACCGAGGTCAGCGGCTTCTGCAGGTGCTCCTGCAGGCTCGCCGGGTCGGGCACGTTGTCGGGGACCTTGCGCATCCCGTCGAGGTCGTCGGAAAAGCAGACGAGCCGGGTGGGCACATCCGAGATCACCTCGAAGGCGCGACGGATCATGGTGGTCCGCAGCACCTCGCCGAAAGTGCCGATGTGCGGCAGGCCGGAGGGGCCGTAGCCCGTCTCGAAGAGGACGTAGCCCTTCTTCTCCTTGTCGGACTCGTAGCGTTTCAGCAGCCGGCGCGCTTCCTCGAAGGGCCAGGCCTTGGAGTTCATGGCGGCGTCACGCAGGTCGGACATGTGAGGGTACCTCGAATGGGCAGAGAGAGGCGCCCTCCTATTGCGGGGGGCGGGGGGCGTCAATAAGTTGGCCCGGAGCTCAAGGGACAGGAGTAAACCGCGTCATGACCGATCCGCAGACACTCTCGCCCCAGGATGCCCTGGTGGCGCTCATGGTCACGGTCTCGGCCTCCGACGAGAACATCCGCACGGCCGAGCTCATGGAAATCACGAACATGATCAACAACCTGCCGATCTTCGCGGACTACGATCCCGACCAGATCAAGCGGGTGAGCGAGACCGTCTTCGACCTGCTGGAGCAGGAAGACGGGCTCGACGCGATCTTCGGCCTCATCAAGGGCGCGCTGCCTGAGAAGCTGAACGAGACCGCCTATGCGCTGGCCTGCGACGTGGCCGCGGCCGACGGGATCGTCGGCCAGACCGAGGGCCGCATCCTCGAGGAAATCCGCTACGAGTTCAGCATCGACCGCCTGACGGCCGCCGCGATCGAGCGCGGGGCCCGCGCCCGTCACATGACGCTCTAGGACAGGTCAGCCGGAATAAATCAGTCCCCAGCGCTGCAGCAGCTTCTGCTGCAGACCCTTGGCCCGGCCGTTCCACCAGCGCGCACCGTCGGGGATCTCGTCGCCGGACTCGATGGCCTCGGCCCGCAAATCGAGGTCCGCGCAGAAGATGGCGAAGGCCAGGTCGGCTCCCTCCGCTGTCCGGATGTAGCCCGCGAGCGCGCTGACGAAGTTGAGAGTGCCGGTCTTCGCCGTCACCTCGGCCGGATAGCCCTGGATCGGGGCGCCGGCATCGTCCTTGAGGACGTGGTCCTTCATCACCGGCTTCAGGCGGTCCATAACCCCCTCGCCGGTGAGCATCTTCACCATCTGAAGCGCCGAGATCCGGGAATCGTCGCCCAGGCCCGAATGGTCCACGAGGCCTGACTCCACGCCGTGGGTTTCGGCCAGCCAGTCGTTCATGGCGGCGGCGGAGCCGGGAATGCTGTCGGGCAGGCCGCTCGTCTCCCGCGTTGCGGTGAGGCCCACGACCTCGGCGGTGAGGTTCGTGGAGTAGCGGAGCATGTCGGTGATGATGCCCTCGAGATCGCCGCTGTCGTGGCGGGCGATCTCCTCACCGGTCGGCTCGACCGCGGCGCGCTCGGGCTCCGGCAGGATGATCCCGTGCGAACGGGCGAAGGTGCGGAAAACGTCGCCGCAGTAGAGCGCGGGGCGCCGGACCGGCAGCCAGCGCGCGCCGCCGTCGCCCAGGTAGCGCCGGGCGACGCTCCAATGGTCGACCTCGTCGACACTGGCGTAGGTATAGACCGGGCGCGGGCGATCCACGACCTCCATCCGGGCCATCGCGACCTCGGGCTGGTGCCGGCCGCTGCGGGCATCGAGGGTGACGTCGTAGCTCGACCCCGAGCGCGTCCACTGGAAGTGCACCCGGTTGAAGTTGAGGTTCAGCCCCGAGACGGAAGGGTTGTAGGCGAGGTGGTCGAGCTGGTCGGGCGCGATCTCGTCCTCGTAGGGCAGGGCGCCGGCCCAGACGAGGAAGCGGCCGGTGACCTCGACGATGCCGGCTTCCTTCACCGCTTCGGCCAGGGCGAAGGCGTCGTCGGTCTGGAAGGTCGGGTCGCCGGTTCCGCAGAGCGCGAGGTCTCCGTCCAGCCGGCCGTCGGTGATGGTCCCGATGGCCAGGACGCGGGTCGCGTAGCGGTGGCGGGGGCCAACGGTTTCAAGGGCATAGAGGGCTGTCAACGCCTTCGCCACGGAGGCGGGCGGCCGGCCTTCGCTGCCCGAGCGTTCCTCGATCACCTGGCCCGTCGCCACGTCGGCGAGGGCGAGGCCCACGACGCCTGCAAGGCCGGCCTCGGCGATCAGTTCGTCGAGGGTCGCGCGCGTCTCGGGCGGGACCGCCGAGGGATCGGTCCCGGTGTCCAGCGGGCGCGCCCGGGGACGGAGCGAGACGGTGGGCGGAGCCGCGAGGGCCGTCGAACCGAGGGCCGCGGCAATGGCGCCGAGCGCCGCGCGTCTTGTGAGCCTGTGCTGCATGCCCGTGACCCTATTCGGGCGTTTTCGGACCGGCAATATGATCCGTCGGGCCATCTCGTCACGTCGCGGTGTGCAGGCGGAGAGCGGCCAGCGGACAAAGAAGAAGCCCCGCAGCCTCTCCGGGCTACGGGGCATCCTTCACGCAGGGGCCGCAATCCCCCGCGCCTCCCTGAAGGATCCTGTCAGGCGGCGCTTTGTGCCTGCTTCTTGCCGGCCGGTTCGGCCGCCTTGGACTGGTCGCCTTCGATCAGCTCCTTGTGGAGCGCGGCGACGCCCTTGTCGCGGTCCTCTGCCGGGATCACAAAGTCCAGGTTCACGTTGCGCGGCGTCTGGTGGAGCGCGATGACATCGACTTCCGCCTCGGCCAGCGCCTTGAGCCCGCGGGTCACGCCCTTGAGGCCCTTGAGGTCCCGCCCGATGGCGGAAACCAGCGCCACGGAGCGCGCCCCGATCTCTGCGGAGGGATAGACCTCCGCCAGATCGGCGATCACCCGGCGGGCCGTCTTGAGCGAGGCCTGCACGTAGTGCGTGATCGTGTTGGCGCTGGACGTCTTGGACACGATCCAAACGTTGTGACGCTTGAGCGCGTCGAGGATCGTGGCGTCGTAGCCCTTCACGCCGACCATGTCTTGTTCGAAGAGTTCGAGCGCGACGACGTTCAGGCCGCAGACGATCTCGAAGCCCGGGCTCTCGGCCGGCTTGTCGTCGATCAGCGTGCCCGGGTCGTCCGGCTCAAAGGCGTTGGTGACGCGCAGGGGCACGTCCGCCTGGCGGAGGGTCTTGGCCGCCTTGGGATGGATCGCCTCCATCCCCATGTTCGAGAGTTGATCGGCCACGTCGTAGTTCGTGTGGCCCAGCTTGCGCACCTTATCCTGGCCGACGAGCTTGGGGTCGGCGGAGGAGAGGTGGAATTCCTTGTGAATGATCGCCTCGCGCGCGCCGGTGAGGGCGGCGATGTTGGCGAAGGTCACTTCGGAATAGCCGCGGTCGAACTCCTTCATCAGGCCGCCCGAGCATTGGGCGTAGCCGGTGACGATGGGCATCTCTTCCTTGAGGTCGATCTGCGACAGGCCCGAGCGGATCCGCTCTTCCAGGCTGCTGCCGCCCTCGTCACGCCAGCCGCTGAGGTCGACGTTGCGGGCGTTGACGCCCTTGCGCTGCAGCAGGAGCGCGGTGACGAAGGCCGAATGGCTCTCGCCGATGCCCGAAAGCAGCTCGCGCACGCTCAGCATGTGGTTCGACAGCTGGAAGTGCCCGTAGGAGCAGAGACGCTGCAGGTCGAAGAGGCAAGACCGCGCCCCCTCGACCCGCTCGCGGACGAACTCGTCCGCGGCGGTGAGGTCGGCGGGGTGATCCAGCACTTCGGCGTGCGCTGCGCGCATGGCCTCGGCGACCTTCTTGAGAGCCGTCAGCCAGCCGCTGTCGTCCTCGTCGTTGGTGAAGGCGGCATAGACGCCCGGCTGACCGGACTTCTTGTGCTCCAGCAGCATGTCTGTGATGCCGCCGAAGGCCGAGACGACGAAGATGCGGTTGTAGAGCTTCTCGCCCTCGCGGCCTCCCTTGAAGAGCGTGTCCACCAGTTCGGAGACACGGCTCATCGAGGTCCCGCCGATCTTTTCGACGGTGTGGCCGGAGAAGGGCAATTCGGCGCGTTCGCTGTCGTTAACTGTCTTCAAGAGCATAACTTCCGTCCTCGCGGTGGACTTCCTTGCCCGTGATCGGGGGATTGAAGCAGCAGGCCATCACCAGCTGTTCCTCCGCCCGGAGCGTGTGCTTGTCATGTTCGTTGAGGGCGTACATCACGCCGGGCTTGATCTCGTGGGTCTCGCCGGTGGCGAGATCGGTGATCGAGCCCTTGCCCTCCATGCAGTAGACGCTCTCGAAGTGGTTCTTGTAGTGGAACGTGTGCTCCGAACCGGCCTCGAGGAAGGTGATGTGGAAGGAGAACCCCATCCCGTCGTTGGCCAGGAGCATGCGCACCGAAGACCACTGGGCGTCGGAGACCACGCGCTCACGGTCGTTTTCGATGATGTTGTTGAAGTCGCGCACGATCATTGGGTTACTCCGCTGCGAGGTTGGATTTGTCGGCGAGCGCGGCGGACGCGGCTTCGACCAGGATGCCGAGGCCCTTGCGGAAGGTCTCTTCCGGGATCGTCAGGGCAGCGAGCACCTTGACCACTTCGTCGTCGGCTCCCGAGGTTTCGATGATGAGGCCCTTCTTGAAGGCATGGCCGCAGATCGCCTCGGCGAGTTCGCCCGAACCCACGTCGACACCGCGCATCATGCCGCGGCCCTTGAGGCGGGCGCCCGGGATCATGTCGGCGATCTCCTGCAGCGAGGCCTTGAGGATCTTGGCCTTGCCGGCGATCTCGTCCTGAAACTTGCCGTCGGCCCAGAACTTCTCCAGCGCAACGCGCGCCGTGACGAAGGCATGGGTATTGCCGCGGAAGGTCCCGTTGTGCTCGGCCGGCTTCCAGATGTCGTCTTCCGGACGGATGAGCAGCGCCGCGAAGGGCAGGCCCATGCCGGAGAGCGACTTGGCCAGCGGGATCATGTCCGGCTGCACACCGTACTCCTCGAACGAGAAGAACGTGCCGGTGCGGCCGAGGCCCGCCTGGATGTCGTCGAGGATCAGCTTGGCGCCGTACTTGCGCGCCAGGCGCTCGATCCCCTGCAGCCATTCCTTGGACGCGGCGTTGAGACCGCCTTCACCTTGGACCGGCTCCACGAGGAACGCGGCGGGGGCGTCGTAGCCGCTGGAGGGGTTGTCGAGCATCTGCTCGATGATGGCGAGCGTGTCGACGTCGCCGAGCGATCCTTCGTAGGGCATCCGCTGGACGCCGTGCAGCGCCATGCCGCCGCCTGCACGCTTGCCGGCGTTACCCGTCGCGGCGAGGGCGCCCATGGTCATGCCGTGGAACCCGTTGGTGAAGGCGATGACGTTCTGGCGTCCGGTCACCTTGCGGGCGAGCTTCATCGCGGATTCGACGGCGTTGGTGCCCGTCGGGCCGGTCATCATGACCTTGTGATCCATGCCGCGCGGCTCGAGGATCAGCTTCTCGAAGGTCTCGAGGAACTTTTCCTTTTCAGCCGTGTACATGTCGAGGCCGTGGGCGATGCCGTCGTTCGAGATGTGCTCGATCAGAGCGGCCTTCATGTCGGGATCGTTGTGGCCGTAGTTCAGCGACGAGCAGCCGGCGAGGAAGTCGATGTAGGTGCGACCCTCGCGGTCGGTCATCTCCGAGCCGACGGCCTTCGTGAAGACCGTGTCGAAGCTGCGGCAGTAGGAGCGCACCTCGGATTCACGGCGCGCAAAAATATCGTGCGGGACAGCGGTGTCCTTCGCCATAGCGTTTCCTTTCAGGGAGGGGTGTGTCGAGCGGTGGGGCTGCGCGGGGCCGATCAGGCGGCCGCGGCGCGCGCCTCCTCGGCCAGCTCGATGGTGACCATGTTCTCGGTCGCGTGGCGGCCGTCGAAATGGTCTTCTTCTTCGTAGTGCGGTTCATGGCTGAGATCGCCATCCTGAGCCTTCGCGAAGCTGCGGAAGAGACCCCAGGACGCGTCATTGTCGCTGGTGATCGTCGTTTTCAGCTTCGTAACGTTCTTGCACTCTTTCCGGTTCAGCAGGTGCGTCAGCATTTTCTTGCCGAGGCCCATGCCGCGGGCGCGCTCGTGAACGGCGACCTGCCACACGAAGATCGTGTCGGGCTCGCTCGGCGGAATGTAGGCGGAGATCCAGCCCAGGGCTTCGCCCTCGACTTCGCCGACCACGCAGGTGTCCGCAAAGTGGTCGCACTGCAGGAGGTTGCAGTACATCGAGTTCTCGTCGAGCGGCTTGCAGTCGCGGATCAGTTCCCAGATCTGCGATCCGTCCTCGGCCTCGGGTTTGCGGAACACGGGGCGGGGGGCGTTGATGTTTTCCACTGTCGGGGCCATTGCGGGGCCTCCTTTGCTTCGTGCAGCTAAGCGTTTTTGTTCTTCGGTGCTTCGATTGGCAAAGTATTTAAACATATCTTCGGTTCCGTCAACCCGCTATGTGCGATTATTGGCTTGCCTTGGCGCCGGGTTCTACTTAGATACACTAAGCAATGGTAGTTAGAACCCACTTGAAAAGCGGGGCTGGCTCTGCCTCTATCCTGCGACGGGCAGAGAACGAGGAGCCGGTGGACCGCACCGACGAGAGTCTGATCGCGTTGCGCCGCATCCTGCGCGCGACCGAGCAGTTCGGCCGCGAACTGGCTCAGGCCTCCGGTCTGACCGCGGCGCAGTTCCGCGTGCTCCAGCTGGTCGCCGAGAAGGGTTCCATCACGGCCAAGGAGATCTCGGTGCGCATGGGGATCACCCAGGCGACGGTGACCTCGCTGGTGGACAAGCTGGTTTCCCAGGGCATGGTTCTGCGAGAAAAGTCCGACCGGGACCGCCGCCAGACCAACATCGGACTGACCGAGCGCGGGGCACATGCGATCGACGAGGCGCCGGATGCGCTGCAGCAGCGATACGTGCGGGCCTTCGAGGCGCTCAAGGACTGGGAGCAGGCCCAGGTCGTGGCCTCGCTCGAGAGGGTCGCCGCCATGCTGGATGCCGACGACATCGACGCCTCGCCCGTTCTCGACATCGGCGATATCCGCGGCCGCCACTAGCCGATCCTGCCGCGGGTCGGTGGAGGGTCATGGCTGCTCGCCAGGCGACCCCCGATGGGAGATTGCCGGGATAAGAGCTGACCATCGACACGGCGATGACTGACCGCTGATCAAGACCCTAGGGCATCGCCACGACTGATCCCTAGGGATTTGAGGTCCCCCTGCCATTCCCATCTCACTCCGGCCGACGCGATGCCCGTGGGCTGGCTTGTCGCGTCCTTGCGGAAGCAAGCAACTCCGTGGTCTGTCGGCTCCGCCTAGGTCAGGCGCCTCAGGCGGCGGTGCGGCGCTGATCCGACACGACGCCTTCGTCTATCCGGAAGTGCTGGACCAGCTCGGTCAGTTTGACCGCATCGGCTTTCAACGAATGCGCCGCGGCAGTGCTCTGTTCGACCATGGCGGCATTCTGCTGGGTGACCTGGTCGAGATTGGTGACGCCGGTGTTGATCTCGCTGAGCCCCTGGGCTTGCTCGACCGTGCCCCGGGCGATGTTGGTGACCAGTTCGGAGATATGGGTAACCCTCTCGACGATCGAGGTCAGCGCCTCGCCCGCCCGGCCGACAAGGGCGACGCCCTGCTCGACCTGGTGCGAGGAGCCCGAGATCAGGTCCTTGATCTCGCGGGCGGCCTCGGAACTGCGCTGGGCGAGAGCCCGGACCTCGGAGGCCACGACCGCGAAGCCCTTTCCCGCTTCGCCCGCGCGCGCTGCCTCGACGCCCGCGTTGAGCGCGAGCAGGTTGGTCTGGAAGGCGATGTCGTCGATCACCCCGATGATCTGGCCGATCTGGTCGGAGCTCTTCTCGATCTCGGTCATGGCATTGACGGCGGACTGGACAACGGCGCCGGATTCCTCGGCGTGCGACTTGGCAGAGGTCACGATCCCCTCGACCTCCTTCGCCCCCTGCGCGGCGGAGTTCACCGACTGGGTGAGTTCGTCTGTCGCCGCGGCGGTCTCCTCGAGCGTCGCCGCCTGGCTCTCCGTCCGCCGCGAGAGATCGTCCGAGGCGCGCGCGATGTCCTCCGCGCCGTTGCGGATGTTCGAGGAGTTGGCCTGAACGAGTCCGATCGTCTCGTGAAGCCGGTCGATGGCGCTGTGATAGTCCCGACGCAATCCTTCGTAGTCCTCGGAGAAATCTTGCGCGATACGGTGGGTAAGGTCGCCCTTGGCGAGGGCTTCGAGCGCCTGTCTCAGCCGCGAGACGACATCGGCCTGGCTGACGCGGGCCGCTTCCCGGGCCGACTCTGCGGTCCGACTGTCTATCAGCTGGGTTCTCAGGGTCTCGAGGTCCCGGGCAATGGCGCCGATCTCGTCGCGGGTCTCGCAACGCGGCACGGTCACGTCGTAGTCCCCGCCTGCGATCGCGACCATCGCGCCGCCCAGGTCTTCGAGCGGCCGGGCAAGCAGTCGGCGCAGGAGAACAGTTACCGCGCCGAGCAGCAGGAGGAACAGCGCGCCAACAATCAGCATCGTGCGCAGTCGCGCCGAGGCCACCTCGGCCAGATCTGCCTCGGGCGACCAGGCCGCCGCGATCGAGCCGACGACCGCTTCGGAGGCTCCGAACCGTAGCGGTGCTGCAATGAGAAACCCATCTCCAGAGAGAACCGTCTCTCCCTCGGTTAGCGCCCGCTCCGCGAGCCGCGCGAGAGATTGCGTTACACCCGGGTCTGTTTCGCCGACGCCGGAGAGCCGCTCTCCACTGGCGTCGAAAACCTGGATGCGGTCCAGATCCTGACCTCCCCGTTCCATGTAGCGGGCGAGTTCCGCCTCGACCTGGTCCAGTTTGTCGAATTGCACCGGACCACCGATGTGGCTGGCGAGGCCTTCCGTCATTTCGAGCGCGATGTCGCGTACCGCGTCCCGCGTGAGTTCATCGGCGGCGCGGCTGAAGAACAGAGACATGGCGACCGCGACGATCATCGTCGTCGCGGCGGTGAGCGCCGCGCATTTGACGAAGATCGAGGCCGCTGCGAGATCTGGAAGACGGAAGGCGTGACGGGACATGGAAGCTCCGGGTTTCGGTGCGGGTGCCGGCTTTACATCAGGGCTTCGGCATCGACCCCGACAGTCATGGCGCCAATCGGCGCGCCGCTCGCGGGATCGGTGAGGGTGATCGAGATCTGCCCCTGGAAGCGTTGGGAGGATTCGTCGAACTCGATCTCGCTGATATGGACGCCATCGGCTCCGCGCGCGTAGGTCTGCTGGTACTTCGGTTCGTCGCCCTGCCAGTAATCGGAGGTGATATGCGAGACGGCGACGTTCAGCCCCTTGTCATCCATCACGAAAATCTCGGTCACCATCCCGTTCGTGGAGTCGACGAGGTTGCGCAGGTAGACCGCGAGGGGGCCGTTCAGCACCGGGGCGATGATGGGGGAGCCCGGATCGCCCACGTCCGCGCGCCACGCACGGTCGAGCTCCAGGATACGGTCGCGGTCGAGCCCGGCATGGAGCGCATTTTGCTGAATCAGCGCATCTACGATCAGCGGTGATTCCGCCCACTGGCGCATCTCCGTATCGAGGAAATCCTGCAGGGCAGCGTCGTATTCGGTCGCCCCGGCAGGGACCGAGAGTGCGAAGACGGCGGCGGCCGCGAGGGGGCTGCGAAGCATCGTGGGCTCCTTTCCTGTTGCGAGCCGGTGACCCCGGCCCGCACCCTGCCTACCGCGGATTTCCTTCTTGGGAGTTAAGGCGAGGACGCGCGCTTGATCGAGGTCCGGGCCGCGGCTAAGGACGACAGGCGCGGTCCCATAGCTCAACTGGATAGAGCAGCTGACTTCTAATCAGCAGGTTCGGGGTTCGAGTCCTCGTGGGATCGCCAGCCCTCGGTTCAATAGCTCGTCGCGAGTAGGCGGGTCTTCCACGGCGAGGTCCGAGTTTCCCTGAGGGTCGCGCAGTCACCGGGGCGCGATGGCCTTGAAACGGGCGGCATGCAGGGGGCATGTGGGGCGTGACGTCCACCCGCCAGATCGGAGCCTGCGGATGACCGGACACGAGACGACGCGCGGGCTGCTCTTCGTCGCCTCCGGGCGCGCCCATGCCGAGGCGGCGAGCCGGGCGCGGGCGAGCTTCCGGGACCATGCGCCCGACCTGCAGGCCTGCCTCTTCACCGACGTGCCCGAGGCGGCAGAGGGCTTCGAGATCCTGCGCGAGGTGCCGGACGCGCACCGGCGCAGCAAGGTCGACTGCATGCCGCTCACGCCCTTCGACCGCACGCTCTACGTCGACACGGACACCCTCGCATTGGCGGAGGTGACGCCCGTCTTCGACCTGCTCGACCGGTTCGACATGGCAGCGGCGCATGTCGCCACATGGTCGCGGCCCTCGCAGAACCGCTCCTGGGAGGGCGGCGTCCCTTACGTCTTTCCGCAGGTGAACAGTGGCGTTCTGCTCTACCGATCCGACGGCGCGGCGATGCGGCTGCTGGAGAACTGGCGGGAGGCCTATCACCGGGCCCGCGAGGAGGCGGGGATCGGGACCGACCAGGCGACGCTGCGCGAGCAACTCTGGCAGGCGCAGGACCTGAAGCTCTACATCCTGCCGCCGCAGTGGAACAAACGGATGTTCGAGGCCTCCGAGTTGATCTACTCGGACCAGCCCAGACCGATCATCGTGCATGTCCTCGGGCTGCGGCCGCCGAAGACCGCCTGGCAGCGCCTCGTGCGCGGGGCGATCACCCGGCTCGCGCCCCGTCGCTGGCGGCATCGAGGGCCGTTGGGGCCGGACGAGAGGTAGCTTCAGACCGCCCAGATCGTGCCGGTGAGGTGGAAGAAGATCGGCGCAGCGAAGATCGCGCTGTCGAGCTGGTCGAGGAAGCCGCCCTGTCCCGGGATCAGGTGGGACCAGTCGCTCACGCCGCGCTCGCGCTTGATCGCCGTGAAGACGAGGCTGCCCGCCATCCCGGTGGCGGAGGCGACCGAGGCCATGACCATGGCCGGGAAGACGCCGAAGGGCGTGATCCAGGCGAGCGCCGCCCCGACGAGCGCCGCGGAGGCGAGGCCGCAAATCGTGCCTTCCCAGGTGCGCGGCGAGAGATCGGGCGCGATGCGGGTCCGGCCGAGGCGCAGGCCGAAGTAGAAGGCCAGCAGGTCGCCGGCCTGCACGACCATGACGAAGAACACGATGAGCAGGGCGGTCCGGTTCTCGAAGCCCGGGATGTCGAGCACCATGAGCGCCGGCAGGTGACTGAGACAGAAGACCGCGATCATCAGCCCCCACTGGGTTTCGGCCACGCGGACCAGAAAGCTGCGTGTGTCTCCCCGGAAGGCCGAGAGCATCGGCAGCAGAAGGAAGGCGTAGACCGGCACGAAGGTGCCGAAGAGCCCCTCGTCCCCGGTCCAGAGGAAGACGTACTGGAGCGGCAGCACCACGAAGAAGGCCGCGGCGAGCGAGAGGTGATCGGCGCGGCGCTTGTGGGTGTAGGTCATGAACTCGCGCAGGGCGGCGAAGGAGGCGAAGGCGAAGAGCAGCAGCACGCCGGGAAAGCCCACGATCAGCGCCAGCGCCAGCAGCAGGACCATGGCCCACCAGGTGTGCACCCGCATCACGAAGGTCTCGACCACGGTCGAGGTCCGGCCCTCGGGCTGACGGGCCCGCAGCACCTCGCCGAAGAAACTGAGCGCGGTCAGCAGGGCGACGACGCCGATGGCGAGCAGCAGGATATCGGTCGTGGCCTGGCTCATGCCGCCTCTCCCGGCGGCAGGCGGCGGTCCGGCGCGAGAGCCACCAGCGCCCGGGCGGCCCGGTCGAGGAAGGCCGCGCGGTCTTCGCCCGGCTCGAGATGGACCGACGCTCCGAAGGTGACCGTGCAGATGAGCGGAAGGGGGATCACCTCTCCCTTCGGCATGATCTCGTTGAGGTTCGCGACCCAGGTCGGCACAAGGTCGACGTCCGGCCGCGCCTTGGCGAGGTGGTAGAGGCCGGAGCGGAAGGGCAGGAGCGGGTCCTCGGTCATGTTGCGGTTCCCCTCCGGGAAGAGGATCAGCGACGCGCCCTCGTCCAGGGCGGCGACCATGGTCTCCACCGGGTCGGCGGTCCGGTGCTCCGGGCGGCGGTCGATCAGCACGCAGCGGAAAACCTCGGGCCCGATGAAGGCGCGCAGGGGCGTCTGCAGCCAATAGTCGGCCGCGGCGACGGGCCGGACGGTGCGGCGGATCGCGGGAGGCAGCACCGACCAGATCATCGGCATGTCGCCGTTGGAGACGTGGTTGGCGTAGTAGATGCGCTGGCGGGGCACCGGCTCGCTGCCGCGCCAATCGGCGCGGACGGCGGTGACGAAGCGCGCGAAGAGCACGATGGCATGCCCTGCCGCCCGCGCGGCGAGGCGGCGGAGGAGCGAAGGCGTTCCGGGCGCGGTCTTTGCCATGTTCCGGAGAGTGACGGAGGGCGCGCGGGATGGAAAGGTCGCGCGCTCGATCGCGGAGGCTCCGGGCTCAGCCCTCAGCCGGGACCAGCCGCAGGCGGAAGCGCGGACCGCCCGTCGCCATCGGCTCGAAGCCCGCGCGGGGGTAGTAGGCCTGGGCTTCGGCGTTCGACGGATGCGTGCCGACGGTGAGCTGGCTGCAGCCCTTCTCGACGGCGAGCCTCTTCGCCGCCTCGATGAGCCGCCGGGCGGTGCCGCTGCCGCGCCGGTCGGGTTCGACCCAGAGATGATGCAGCTCCATGCCGCGGCCGCCCTCGTGCAGGCGCGGGACCAGATTGAGCGCGGCATAGCCGGCTGCACCCCGACTGTCGGAGGCCATCAGGATCGTTGCCAGCGGCGCTGCCCCGGTCACGTCGCGGAGCAGTGCCTCCCGGTCGGGCGGAGGCGGGTCACCGTGATGCGCGGCGAGCGCACCGATCATGCGGTGCAGTTCGGGCAGGTCGGTGTAGGTGAAGGGTCTGATCGTCGCACGGTCCATGCGCGGCTCCTTGTCGGCAGGGCCGCGAGGGGGAACGAAAAAAGCCGCCTCGCGGCGGCTTCGGTCTGGTCACGTCGCTCCGCCGGGTCCTAAAGGGATCCGGTAAAGAAATAGCTGGAGGCGACGGGACGGGTCATGGGGCTTTGGTACGCCCTGCCCGGGGACGCGTCAATCCGGCGGCGAGGCCCGGCTGCGCCGGCCCTCTCTCTATCGCGGTCTCTCCGGCGGGCGTGAGCCCGATGCCCCGGGGCCTGAGCGCGTGCGGATGGCGGAGCCTCCGGCGGGGATATTTGGCCCAGAAGAGGGGGAGCGCTAGCGACGCGGCGCGCCGCCCTCGAAGACGTTTTCCTCGTGATAGCTGACCGGGCTCTCCTGCATCTGCAGGTGCAGGCCTTCGCCGGTCCAGGGGTGCGCGCGGGCGAGGTCCTCGTCGAAGTCGATGCCGAGGCCGGGTTCGGAGGAGAGCTCGACGTAGCCGCCCTCGACCCGGATGCGTCCGCCGATCAGGGCGCGGTGGAAATCGGTGTCGATGGTCTCGGCGAGCAGAAGGTTCGGCATCGCGGCGGAGAGCTGGAGGTTGGCCGCCCACTCCACCGGTCCGGCGTAGAGGTGCGGCGCCATCTGGGCGCCGAAGCTCTCGGCCAGGGCAGCGATCTTGCGGCCCTCCCAGATACCCCCGGCGCGCCCGAGGGCGGGCTGGAGGATGCGGGCGGCGCCGGCGCGCAGGACGGCGGCGAACTCGGCGGTGGTGGTCAGCCGTTCGCCGGTGGCGACGGGGACGCGGGTGGCGGCGGCGACCTCGGCCATGGCCTGCGGGTTGTCGGGGGGCACGGGCTCTTCGTACCAGAGCGGGTCGTACTCCTCGATCGCGCGGCCCATGCGGATCGCGCCGGCGACGGAGAACTGGCCGTGGGTGCCGAAGAGGATGTCGGCCCGGTCGCCCACGGCCTCGCGCACCGCCTCGCAGAAGGCCATGGAGCGGGAGATGTCGGTCATGGCGGGCATGTGGCCGCCGCGGATGGTGTAGGGGCCGGCGGGGTCGAACTTGACCGCGGTGTAGCCCTCGCCCACCAGCCGCTTGGCGGCGCGGGCGGCGGCCTCGGCGGAAGTCCAGAACTCGGGCAGGGCGTCGTCGGCGCCGGGATAGAGGTAGGAGTAGCAGCGGATACGGTCGTTCACCCGGCCGCCGATCAGGGCATGGACGGGCTTCCCCGCCGCCTTGCCGAGAATATCCCAGCAGGCGATCTCGAGACCGGAGAAAGCACCCATGACAGTGAGATCGGGGCGCTGGGTGAAGCCCGAGGAGTAGACCCTCTGGCGCATCAGCTCGACGCGGTCGGGGCTCTCGCCCTGCATGTGGCGGGAGAAGACGTCCTCGATGACCGCGCGCATGGCCTCGGGGCCGACGGTGGCGGCGTAGCATTCGCCGTAGCCGGTCACGCCGTCGGAGGTGGTGATCTTCGGCACGATCCAGTAGCGGCCTCCCCAGCCGGGATCGGGGGGAGAGACGACGAAGATCTCGAGGTCCTGCAGTTTCATGTCCGGCCTCCGGGTGGCGACGAGGGGAGGCTTTCACGAACTCTCGTGGGGGTCCAGACGAGGGGCGTCCAAATTTGGACGCCTGGTCAAGATAAGGAAAAGACTGGGAAATTTCGTGCGGTCAGGCGGGTTCTTCGGCCTCTCGCTCCGCCTCGGCCTCCGCGTCCGCCTCCCGCTCGGCCTCGGCCTGGTCGGCGGCCCAGCTGCCGGCGGCCTCGACCGCGATGACGGAGGCGGTGGGCACGACGCCGAGGTAGCTCTCGGTCTCCACCGTCCCGTCGGTGGGGCGCTGGGTCATGCGATAGGCGGCGTAGAGCGCGATGGCGGCGAAGGTGCCGCCGAGAGAGGGCCAGAAGGCGAAGGGCCCGAAGCTCTGCATCGCCCAGCCGGTGACCAGCGGCCCGGCGATGGCACCGAGACCGAAGGTGAAAACGAGGCCACCCGAGGCCGCGGGCATGTCCTCGGCCGAGAGCGAGTCGTTGGTATAGGCTAGGAAGAGCGCGTAGAGCGGCGTGGTGACCCCGCCCGCGAAGAAGGCCGCGATGTTGAGCGCCAAGAGACCGCCTCCCGTGAGCCAGCCGAGAAGGCAGGCCCCGGCGCCGAGGACGGAGGCGCCGAAGATCAGCTTGCGCCGGTCCATCCGGTCGGAGAGCCAGCCCACCGGGTACTGCAGCACCAGCGCCCCGGCGAAGAGGACCGCGACGAAGAGCGCGATCTGCGAGGCGGTCATGCCGATCTGCGTGCCGAAGACAGCGCCCATGCCGGTCTGCGTGGCGTAGGCGCTGCCCAGCAGGAAGATCCCCACGGTGCCGAGCGGCGAGCCACGGAAGAGTCCGGCCAGGGACATCGGCCGGGTGAGTTCCACAGCGGGGGCGGGAGCGGCGGAGAGCAGGATCGGCGCGAAGGAAATCGACACGAGGATCGAGGCGCCGATGAAGAGCACCGAGGTGCCCGCGTCGCCGAGCGTCAGCAGGCCCTGCGCGCCGATGATCCCCAGCGTTTGGGCGATCATGTAGGCCGAGAGCACCTTGCCGCGCGTCTCGTTGGTGGAGGCCTCGTTCAGCCAGCTCTCGGCGGCGACGTAGATGCCGGACATGCAGAAGCCGAGAAGGATCCTCAGGAGGGTCCAGGCCCAGGGCTCGGTCAGCAGCGGCAGCGTGATCAGCCCCGCCGACATGAAGCTGCCGAGGGCGGCGAAGACCCGGACGTGGCCCACCCGCCGGATCATCAGCGGCGTCAGCCGTGCGCCGGAGAGAAATCCCAGGAAGTAGCCGGAGGTGACGACCGAGAGTTCGGCGGCGGAGAACCCCTCGATCCCGCCGCGCAGGCCGATGAGAGTGAAGTGCATGCCGTTGCCGAGCATGATGAGGACGATGCCCAGCAGCAGGGCCCAGACTCTCAGCAAGACCTGGCTCATGCGTTCTTCCTTTCGCCTCCGGACCGAGATTAGCCGGGTTCGTCCCGCCTTGCACGGATCGACCACGCCTGTCGTCGCCGGAGCGTCTCCGGAGCGCCGGTTTGCGACAGAGCGGGCGCCCGTCGCCGCGAAGGCGGGCGGTCTGCGTGCCGGATGCGCAGCGGGTGGAGAGTTAGAACAGGATCACGTTGCGCCGCGCGCCGCCGGTGCGGGTGTCGGCGATGGCCTCGTTGATCCTCTCCAGCGGCCAGCGGCCCGAGACCAGCTCGTCCAGCTTGAGCCGGCCCTGCTCGTAGAGATCGACCATCCAGGGAATGTCGCGGCGGATCACCACGTCGCCCATCTTGGAGCCGATCATGCCCTGTCCGAGCGAGGCCAGCGTCACCGGCTCGTAGGTGGACATGGCGCCGGTGTGGGGCAGGCCGATCATCACGACCGTCCCGCCGGGCGCGAGGTAGCGCGGTGCGGCGTCGTAGGCGGGAGCCACGCCCACGGTCACGAGCACCGCGTCGGCCCCGCGGCCGATCTTCTCCCGCGCCTCGTCCCAGGGCGCCTCGCCCGTGGCGAGCACCGTGTCGGTCGCGCCGAAGTCTCGGGCCATGGCGAGCTTTTCCTCGGAAAGGTCGACGGCCACGACGCGCCGGGCCCCGGCGATGCGCGCGCCCTGGATCGCGTTGAGCCCGACACCGCCCGCGCCGATGACGACCGCATCCTGCCCCGGGCGCATCTTCGCCGCGTTCACCACGGCGCCAACGCCGGTGATGACGCCGCAGGCGAGCAGCGCGGCGGCATCCGGCGGGACGGCCTCGCCGACGGTGACGATCTGGCTTTCGTCCACCACCACCCGCTCGGCAAAGGCGCCGCAATGCATGCCTTGGTAGAGCGGGGCCTCGTCCCCGGGCGAGGAGATGGGCCCGAGCGCGGCGCGGGGCGTCTCGCAAAGGGCGGCGCGGCCGCTGGCGCAGGGGATGCAGTCTCCGCAGGACCGCAGGAGCGTCACCACCACCCTGTCTCCGTGGGCGAAGGCCGTGACGCCCGCTCCCGTCGCCGAAACCCGGCCCGCCGCCTCGTGACCGTAGACCGCCGGGAGCGGTCCGCCCCAGGCGCCCTCGGCGAAGGAGATGTCGGAGTGGCAGATCGCGACGGCCTCGAGCGTGACCTCGACCTCGCCGGCCTGGGGCGCGCGCAGCTCGACCTCCTCGATGGAGAGCGGCTCGGTGAAGGCGTGGCAGACGGCGGCCTTGATACGGGTCATGGGGCAGGGTTCTCCGTGAAGGGCGTGGGGTCTCGTCCCACCGCGACCCGCGGTGTCGGAAACCGGCCGGAGCCTCAGTCGTCGAGGTGGCGGAGGATGTTGCGGGCGAGTCCTTCGGGATCCGCGAGGAAGGGCGAGTGGCTCGTGTCCATGCGGGTGACATGCGCGGCGGGCCAGCCCGAGGTCATCGCCTCCTGTGCGTGGGGCAGGATCGTCCCGTCGCGCTCGCAAAGGATGTAGCGACGGGGCAGGGCCTCCGCGCGGTCGGTGGCGGGGAGCGCCGTCTCCTGCGGCAGCACGGCCTCGGGGCAGAGCCGGGCGGTGGCGGCCCGGGCCTCGGCCTCGGGCAGGTCGTTGTAGAAGAGCGCGGGAGCCTGTTCGGGATCGACCGTGTAGCTGCGCCCGTCGGGGGCCTTGCGGATTGCGCCGGAGAGCGGCGGCGGGTTCATCAGCCGGCGCATCCCCGAAAGCGGCGTGCCGGGCTCCGGGACGAAGGCGCAGACGTAGATCAGCCGGTCCACGAGGTCGGGCCGCGCCTGGGCGGCAGCGGTGATGGCGTAGCCGCCGGCGGAATGGCCCACGAGGACCGCGCCGTCGCCGGCGGCGGCGAGGCAGGCGTCGGCGAAGTCGTCGAGCGTCGCCTCCTCCAGCGGCAGGGCATTGGCCCCGCGGCCGGGCATGTCGACGGCGACCGGATCGTGACCGGCGGCGCGGAGATGCGGCAGCACGGCCTCCCAGCACCAGGCGCCGTGGCCCGACCCGTGAACGAGGACGATCCGGCTCATTGCTGACCGGGCAGGTGGCCGATGCGGCGCATGAAGCGGGTGAGAAGCTCGGCATAGGCCTCGGGCGCCTCGACGCAGGGCAGATGGCCCGCGCGCCGGATCAGCTCGAACTGCGATCCGGGAATCAGGTCGGCGGTCTCGCGCACGAGGTCTGGCGGGGTGGCGCCGTCCTCGGACCCGGCGATGGCGAGGGTCGGCAGGCGCAGGCCGGAGGTGGGCGTCATGAGGTCGGTCCCCGCGATGGCGGCGCAGCAGCCGAGGTAGCCCTCGACCGGCGTCGCGAGCAGGAGCTGCCGCCAGGGCTCGGACTCGGGGCTGTCGAGGAACGCGCGGGAGAACCAGCGCTCGAGGATCGGGTCGGCCATGGACTCGAGCCCGTCCGCGCGGATTGCGGCGATACGGTCCTCCCAGAGCTGTGGGGTGCCGATCTTGGCGGCGGTGTTCGAGATGACCAGGCCGCGCAGCAAGTCGAGCCGCTTCACCGCGAGGGCCTGGGCGATCATCCCGCCGAGCGACAGGCCGACCATCACCGCCTCGCGGATCTCCAGCGCGTCGAAGACCGCCTCCGTGTCGCTGACGAGCGTGCCCATCTGGTATGGCGCGGGCGGCACGGAGGACTGCCCGTGGCCGCGCGTGTCGATCCGCACGATTCGCAGGCCCTCGGGCAGGTAGGGCATGATCGGATCCCAGAGCGAGAGGTCCGTGCCGAGGGAACCGGAAAAGACCAGCGCGGGGGCTCCGCCGTCCTCCGGCCCGTCCGTGCGGGCGTGGATCGTCACATCGCCACGGTCGATCCAGTGGTCGGTCATGGGCGGCCTCCGGTCGGGATGGCGGTCATCGGGACGTGGGGACGGTTGTCGCGGTTCGGGCCAGCGCGCTGGGCGCGGCCCGAACCGTCAAGGTCAGTCCTCCGAGGCCCCGGTCGGGCCGTCAGGAGAGTGCTGACCCTCCTCCCTGAGCGCCCACGAAAGCGGCAAAAGTGAGTCATGTCAACGTCGCACGACATGCCCGGGAAAGATTCACTCATCGGGGCCTCCGAGGTGCGTATCCGCCAAGTTCGCCGTTCCGCCCCGCGTCGCGAGGGTGAAGATGTCGTGACATGAGGTTCATGTCGATGCCCGAAGCGGTCGACGTGCTCCTCCGGTCGGCGAGCGTCCTGACGTGGTTACCGGCAAGTGCGACGGGTGTCATGCCATCTCCAGCGCCCGGGCGAAGACGGCGGCGTCCACGTTGCCGCCCGACGCGACCACGATCACGGTGTCCCCCTCGATCCGGTCGGGCTGGCGGAGGGCCGCGGCGAGGGAGAGCGCGCCGCCCGGTTCCAGCACGATCTTCAGCCTGCGGAAGGCTTGCGCCAATGCAAAGAGCACGTCCTCGTCCGAGGCCGTCATCCCCGGACCGCAGAGCCGGTCGAGGATCGGGAAGGTCAGCTCGCCGGGGGCGGGAGTCACCACCGCGTCGCAGATCGAGCGGCTTCCCGGGATGACCTCAAGCCGCTCGTGCGCGGCGAGCGACCGAGCCACGTCGTCGAAGCCCACGGGCTCCACCGGCCGCACGCGGAAACCCGGGCGGTAGGCCTCGAGCGCGAGGCCGATGCCGGAGGTCAGCCCGCCGCCGCCGCAGCAGACCAGGACCTCGGCCCGGTCGATGCCGAGCGCCTCGGCGTCGGCCGCGATCTCGAGACCCGCCGTGCCCTGTCCGGCGATCACCTGCGGATCGTCGTAGGGGCGGATCAGCGCGAGCCCGCGCTCGGCGGCCAGTGCGCCGCCGATCTCCTCGCGGTTCTCGCCGTGCCGGTCATAGGTGACGACCTCGGCCCCGAGCGCGGCGGTGTTCTTCAGCTTCAGCTGCGGCGCGTCCGAGGGCATGACGATGACCGCCGGAATGCCGTGCATTTTCGCGGCAAGCGCGACGCCCTGCGCGTGGTTGCCGCTGGAGTAGGCGACAACGCCCTTCTCCCGCAGCTCCGGGGCGAGCGCGGAGATCGCCGACCAGGCCCCCCGGAACTTGAAGGACCCGGTGTGCTGCAGGCACTCGGGCTTCACCAGGATCCGGCGCCCGGCGATCTCGTCCAGGAAGGGCGAGGAGAGCAGCGGCGTGTGCCGGACATGCCCGGCGAGGCGGGTGGCGGCGGCCTCGACGGTTTCGATGGTGACGGGGCCGGCGGGATCGTCCAACGTCATTGCAGAACCTCGCGGATCAGGGCGAGCGCCTCCGGCTCGTCGAGAAATGGGACATGGCCGCGGTCGGGAACGGTCGCGGTGCGGATATGGGTGTGGCGGCGGGTCATCTCGGAGAGCGTCGCGTCCGACAGGATGTCTGAATGCGCGCCCCTGATCACTCCGAGCGGCCGCCCCGCCAGCGGCTCGAAGAGGGCCCAGGGGTCGGGCAGTTCGGCGCCCTTGCCGGCCTCGTAGGCGGTGCGCAGGCCCGGGTCGTAGCGCAGGGCGAGGCCCTTGGGCCCCTCGTCGTAGCGGGCGGCGGCTTCCGCGGCCCAGCGGGCACGGGGGACTCCGGGAAACTCCGCTTCGCCCTCGCGCATCAGTCGCTCGGCGGCGGCCTCGAGCGTGGGGTCCTCCGGCAGCTTGCCAAGGTAGCCCTCGATCTTGGCCAGGCCCTCGGGCTCGATGACCGGGCCGATGTCGTTGAGCACGACACGGGACAGGCGGCCCGGCGCGATGGCGGCGAGGACCATGGCGACGAGCCCGCCGCGGGAGGTTCCGATCAGGTCCACGGCTTCCAGCCCGAGATGGTCGAGCAGTTCCACCACGTCCTGCGCTTCGCGCGCGGGGGTGTAGCTGAGAGGGTCCTCCGCCCAGTCCGACCGCCCGCGCCCGCGCGGGTCGAGCCGGATCATTCTGCGGCCCTTCATGTGCGGCAGGAGGTGGGCGAAGTCCTCGCCGTTGCGGGTGAGACCCGGAAGGCAGAGCAGCGGCGGGCCCTCTCCCTCGTCGGCGTAGTGCAGGCCGACCCCGTCCGTCGTCGTGAAGCGCGGCATCAGACCAGGTCCGGCACGCCGGTGAGATCGCTCGCGACATGGGCGGGCTCGGCATAGAGCCGGTCGCTCGGCGCGCCTGTCCGGTTGACCCAGAGCGTCCGGAACCCGTAGCCCGCGCCGCCGGCCGCGTCCCAGCCATTGGCGGAAACGAAGAGGACCTCGGAGGGATCGGTGCCGAACCTCTGGCCGACCAGGTCGTAGACCTTGGGCGAGGGCTTGAAGACCCCGGCCTCCTCGGCGGAGAGAACCGCGTCGAGGTGGCCGCCGATCCCGGCGGCGACCAGCGCGTCTTCCATCATCCCCGGCGTGCCGTTGGTGAGGATCGCGCAGTGCAGGCCCTTGGCCTTCAGCGCGGAGAGGACGGCGGGGACCTCCGGGTAGGCCGGCAGGCGCCGGTAGAGGTCGAGCAGCCGGGTGCGCAGGGCGGGGTCGTCGAGACCGGCCGCCTCCAGCGCCCAGTCGAGGCCGTCGCAGGTGACCTGCCAGAAGTCGGCGTGGCGCCCGGCGGCGGCGCGCAGCCAGGTGTACTGGAGCTGCTTCTGCCGCCAGTCCTCGGCCAGGCGCGGCCAGAGCTCCTTCAGGCGCTCGCGTCCGGGCTCCTCCGCGGCCTCCCGGGCGGCGCCCGCGATGTCGAAAAGGGTGCCGTAGGCGTCGAAAATGCAGGCGCGGATGGTCATGGGGGCAGATTTGCACGGGCGGAAGGGGCCGAAAAGGCCAATTCGGGCCCTGTTTGTTTGCAATCGCCGACCGCCGCCCCTACCTTGAGGCAGAACCGGAGAACCCGCCGAGGCTGGCGGCCTCCTTCATTTTTCCCAGACGCACGGAGACACCCCATGACGCAGGTCAAGACCGGCGACACTGTCCGCATTCATTACACCGGTACCCTTCAGGACGGCGAGACATTCGACAGCTCCCACGGCCGCGAGCCGCTGGAGTTCGAAGTCGGATCGGGCCAGATCATCCCCGGCCTCGACAAGGCGCTTCCCGGTATGGAAGTCGGCGAGACCAAGACGGTGGCCGTTCCCTGCGCCGAAGCCTACGGCGAGCCCGACCCCTCCGCCCGCCAGTCCATCGCCCGCGACCAGATCCCGGAAGACGTTCCGGTCGATCCCGGCACGCGCCTGCAGATGCAGACGCCCCAGGGCCAGGTCGTGCCTGTCACGGTGGTCGAGGCGAGCGACACCGAGGTCACGCTCGACGCGAACCATCCGCTCGCGGGCAAGGACCTGAACTTCGATATCGAGCTGGTCGAAGTGAAGGACGCCTGAGACCTCTGGCGCCGAAGCTTTTCGGCGCGTAGGACTCGGACGAATTCGCCGCCCGGTCCCGTTGGGGGCCGGGCGCTTTCGTGTCCGGAGGGCGTGCCGAATGAGACTGACGGACGCGCATCGCGTGATGGCGGCTTTCGCGCTGCATGGCATCACCGTCGGAACGCTCTATGCCCGTCTCCCCGAGATCCAGGCCGCGCTGGGGCTGACCGAGGCGCTCTTCGGGCTCGCGCTCATGGCGCTGCCCGCGGGCGTCATCCTGGGCAATTTCGCCGTAGCGCCGTTGGTCGAAAAGCTTGGTCCCCGCCTCTTGATGCTCGGCGGCTTGCCCGTTTTCGCGGCCCTGACGGTCGGCGTGGCCCTTTCCCCCGGGTTCTCCGCGCTTTGCCTCGCCCTCTTCGTCTTCGGGCTGGGGCTGGCGCTGGGCAATCTCGCGATCAACCTCGAGGCCGACCGCTATGAGGCGCGGAGCGCGACGCGCGTGATGAACCGCTGCCACGGCTGGTGGGGGATCGGCTTTCTCGCCGCCTCGCTGGTCTCGGCCGGCCTGATCGAGTTGGGCGTGGCTCCGGCCGTGCACTTCACCGGCCTCGCGGTTCTCGAGGCGGGCGGGGCGCTGTTGGTCCTCCGCTCCCTGACCGAGAGTCCCTCCCGCGACGGTTCAGGCAAGCAGAAGCGCTTCGCGATACCGGGGCGGGCAGCGCTCGCCATCGGCGGCTTCGCGGCGGCGGGGATCGTGATGGAGGGGGTCGCCCGGAGCTGGGGCGTGATCTACCTGCGCGATGCGCTCGGCGTGCGCGAGGCGCTGGCGGCGCTCGCGCTCCCGGCGGTGATCGGAACGCTGACGCTGGGCCGCTTCCTGGCCGACCGGGTGGTCGCCCGGCGGGGTGCGCTCTGGGTCGGCCGGGGCATGGCGCTGCTGACCGCGGCCGGGCTGGGGATCATCGTGCTGGCGCCCGCCGCCTGGGTCGCTCTGCTGGGCTTCGCGGTCCTGGGGCTCGGCATCTGCGTGGCGGTGCCGCTCGGCTTCTCGGCCGCGGCGCAGCAACCCGGACGACCGGCGGCGGAGACGATGGCCGCCTTCGCGCTGATCTCGACGGTCCTGAGCTTCGTTGGCCCGCCCGCCTTCGGGGCGCTGGCCGAGGTCGCCGGATTCCGGGTGGCGATGGCGGCCTTCCTGCCACTGGCCCTGCTGGCCTGGGCCTTCGCCCCCGTGCTCACGGGGGCGCGCAAGTAAACGGACGTTGAGAGGCGTCGGCGCGCCTTCAGTCGTTGGCCGAGGGCATCTCTTCCGGACGCGGCATGCCGAGGACATGGTAGCCGCCGTCGACGTGGACGATCTCGCCCGTCGTGCAGGCCCCCCCATCCGAACAGAGCCAGACCGCCGTGCCGCCAACGGCGGCAAGCGTCGCGTTCGCGCGGAGCGGCGAGTTGGTCTCGGCGTGCTTGAAGGTGCGGCGGGCGCCGCCCACCGCCGCGCCGGC
Source organism: Histidinibacterium aquaticum (assembly GCF_008710275.1). GTDB lineage: Bacteria > Pseudomonadota > Alphaproteobacteria > Rhodobacterales > Rhodobacteraceae > Oceanicola > Oceanicola aquaticus. The sequence continues at coordinate 465,829 of NZ_VYQE01000003.1, read as the reverse complement.
CAGCGTCTTCATCGGCCCCGGGGAGATCGCGTTCACGCGGATCTTCTGCGGACCGAGGTCGTTGGCGAGGTAGCGAGTCGCGGCTTCCAGGGCAGCCTTCGCCACGCCCATTACGTTGTAGAACGGGATGACCGACCGCGACCCCATGTAAGTCAGCGTCACGATGGAGCCGCCATCGGGCATGAGCTCCGCCGCCCGGCGCGATGCGTCGATGAAGCTGTAGCAGGAGATGTTGAGCGAGTTCAGGAAGTTGCCCCGCGTGGTGTCCGAGAAGCGGCCCGAGATCTCGGCCTTGTCGGAATAGGCGATGGCGTGGACGAGAAAGTCGATCGTCCCGAAGCGCTCTTTCACCTCGGCAAAGGCCTCGTCCATCTTGGCGTCGTCGGTGACGTCGGCCTCGACGAGGAAGTCGCAGCCGATCGAGGCGCAGAGCGGCTCGACCCGCTTTTTCAGCTGTTCGCCCTGGTAGGTGAAGGCGAGGTCGGCGCCGGCCTCGTGCAGGGCCTTCGCGATGCCCCAGGCGATGGAGCGGTCGTTGGCGACGCCCATGACGACGCCGCGCTTGCCCTGCATGTTGAGTACCACCGGTCCTACTCCCTCAGCTTCGACAGGAGCATGGAGCCGTTCGTGCCGCCGAACCCGAAGCTGTTGGTCATGACGGTATCGAGCCCCGCGTCTTCGACCGTCTCCGTGGCGATCTCCTCTGGCGAGAGCGCGGGGTCGAGGGTCTCCACGTTGATCGAGGGCGTGATGAAGTCGTCCTGCAGCATAAGCAGGCAGTAGACCGCCTCCTGCGCGCCGGTCGCGCCCTGCGAGTGGCCCGTCATCGACTTGGTGGAGCTGATCGGCGGCGTCTCGCCCTTGCCGAAGACACGGCGAACCGCCTCGACCTCGCCCACGTCGCCGACGGGCGTCGAGGTGCCGTGGGCGTTGATGTAGCTGACCTTGCGGTCCTCGGGCAGGGTCTTGAGCGCGAGCCGCATGGCCCGCTCGCCGCCCTCACCGGAGGGGGCGACCATGTCGTGACCGTCGGAGGTCGCGGCGAAGCCGGTGACCTCGGCGTAGATCTTGGCACCCCGGGCCTTGGCGCGCTCGTAGTCCTCGAGCACCACCATGCCGCCGCCGCCCGCGATGACGAAGCCGTCACGCGCCGCGTCGAAGGCGCGGGAGGCCTTGGTCGGCGTGTCGTTGAACTTGGAGGACATCGCGCCCATGGCGTCGAAGAGACAGGACAGGGTCCAGTCGAGTTCCTCGCCGCCACCGGCGAACATGACGTCCTGCTTGCCCATCATGATCTGCTCCGCCGCGTTGCCGATGCAATGCAGCGAGGTCGAGCAGGCCGAGGTGATGGAATAATTGATCCCCTTGATCCGGAAGGCGGTCGAGAGGTTGGCCGAGATCGTGGAGCTCATGCACTTCGGCACCGCGAAGGGGCCGATGCGCTTGGGGCTGCCGCTCTTGAGCACGGTCTGGTGCGCGGCGAACATCGCGCTGGTCGAGGGCCCGCCGGAGCCGGCGATCAGGCCGGTGGAGGGGTTCGAGACCTCGTCCTCCGACAGACCGGCGTCGGCGATGGCCTGCTGCATGGAGATGTAGGCATAGGCCGCACCGGGCCCCATGAATCGCAGGGTCCGCTTGTCGACGTGTTCGGTCACGTCGATCTTGGGCGTCCCGGCGATCTGGGAGCGGAAGCCGTGCTCCTTCATCTCCTCGACCGCCTCGATACCCGAGCGGCCGGCGCGAAGCGCCTCGGTGACTTCGGCTGCGTTGTTTCCGATGGGGGAGACGATCCCCAGACCGGTGACGACGACACGGCGCATGGACGCTCCTTTGCTTGGTCGGCTCGTGTGTATGGCAGAGGGGGGCGGTGGGGCAAGCCGATAGACCGGTTGGGGTGGCCGGGCCCCGACCCCCCGTCAGTAGAGGGTTCTGCGGTATTCGGCCTCTAGATCCTGATCCATCCGCTCGAACTCGCCCTCCTCCTTGGGCGGGGCGGAGGTCTGGTCGTGGATGATCCGTGGCAGCGAGGCCATCGACCGGCGGTCCTGGAATTGGTCGGGATCCCAGAGGTTCGACCGGCGGAAGGCCTTGGCGCAATGCATGAAGAGCTCGGTGATCTCGACCACGATGGCGAGCTTCGGCACCCGGCCGTTCACGGCCATCGGCGCGAGGATCTCCGGGTCTGTCACGAGCCGCGCGCGTCCGTTCACGCGCAGCGTGTCGTCGAAGCCCGGCACGATGAAGAGCAGGCCGACACTCGGGTTGGCGACGATGTTCGACAGGCTGTCGAGCCGGTTGTTCCCGGGCCGGTCCGGGATCGCGAGGGTCCGGTCGTCGAGGATCCTGACGAAACCGGGCGGGTCGCCGCGGGGGCTGACGTCGGCGTCTCCTGTGGCGTTCTGGGTGGCCAGGCACAGGAACGGCGCGCGCTCGATGAACTCCCGCGCGTGCCGGTCGAGCGCCGTCTGGCTCTTCTTCAGGGCGATCCCGTGAGCTTCGCCGAAGAGCGCCCGCAGGTCCTCCTCGGTCTCGACGAGGTGCGCGGGATCGATGGAATAACCCGTCACTCGGTGCCCTTTCCGAAGGCGGCGCCGGCCGATCGCCTCAGCTTTCGGACAGCGCGACCTTCATGTCCTTGACCTGGTAGATCACCTCGCCGTCGGCCTCGACCCGGCCGTCGGCCACGCCCATGGTCAGGCGCCGGCTCTGCACGGCCTTGGAGAAGTCGACGTAGTAGGTGAGCTTCTTCCGGTCGGGGCGGACCATGCCGGTCAGCTTCACCTCTCCGACGCCGAGGGCATAGCCTCGGCCCTGCCAGCCGCGCCAGCCGAGGTTGAAGCCGGTGAGCTGCCAGAGCCCATCGAGCCCCAGGCAGCCGGGCATGATCGGGTTGCCGGGAAAGTGGCACTCGAAGAACCAGAGGTCGGGCTTGATGTCGAACTCGGCCACGACGTGGCCCTTGCCGTTGGGCCCGCCGTCGCCCGAGATGTCGGTGACGCGGTCGACCATGAGCATGGGCGGCTCGGGAAGCTGGGCGTTGCCCGGGCCGAAGAGCTCTCCGCGCGCGCATTTCAGCAGGTCGTCCCTGTCGAAACTGGTGGGGTACTCGGCCATGCTCTCTCGCTCTCCCTATGCCAAAAGGCTTTTGCGGCGGACCGGGACCCGGCCACCTGTTCCGCGCCGCCATATCACTCCGGCGCCGAACGTGGCAAGGGCGGCACGGCGCGCGGTGCCGGAGGCCCCTGTGCATTGAAAACCGGTCGCAATTCGCCATATTGTGTCAGCGAGAGAGAGGCACATCCATGCACGACGCACCGCCGATTCAGGAACGCGGAGAGGCCTGGCTGGCCGAAGCTGGCCTGCGCCCGACCCGCCAGCGCATCGCGCTGGCCGCCCTTCTGGTGGGCGACGGGCAAGACCGGCATGTCACCGCCGAGAGCCTGTTCGAGGCCGCGAGCCGTGCCGGGGAGAAGGTCTCGCTGGCGACGGTGTACAACACGCTCAAGGCCTTCTGCGACGCGGGACTCGTCCGCGAGGTCGTGGTCGACGGCTCCAAGAGCTACTTCGACACCAACATGAGCGACCATCCGCACTTCTTCTGGGAGGACCGGATGGAGCTGACCGACGCCCCCGCCGACCAGCTCGAGATTTCGCGTCTGCCGAACGCGCCCGAAGGCGCGGAGATCTCCAAGGTCGACGTGGTGATCCGCCTCCGCCGCCGCTGAGGCGTCTTGCGCCGTCCGAGAGACCGTAGGCCGGGCATCCTGCCCGGCTTTCTCTTGTCCGGCTCCGCCACCGCGAGTCTTGCGACCCTTCCCCAGTCAGGCTACCTCGCGCCCCCATGACGACCGAGCATTCCAGCGGCGCGCCCTGGCGCAATTTCTACGGCCGGACCAAGGGCAAGCACCTGCGCCGGTCGCAGGAAGCCTACCTCGACGAGGACCTGGGCAAGCTCTCGCCGGGCCCCGTCTCCTGGGAGGAGAACCCGGACCGCACCCCGCTCGACCTCGACGCCCTCTTCGGCGAGCGCGACGTCTGGCTCGAGGTGGGCTTCGGTGGGGGCGAGCACCTGGTGCACCAGGCCGGCGCGACTCCCGGTGTGGGGATCATCGGCTGCGAGCCTTACATCAACGGCGTCGCCATGCTGCTCGGCAAGATCCGCGACGCAGGCGTCACGAACCTCGCCGTGCATCCGGGCGACGTGCGCGATCTCTTCGACGTTCTGCCGGAGGCCAGCATCTCCAAGGCTTTCCTGCTCTATCCCGATCCCTGGCCGAAGCGGAAGCATTGGAAGCGCCGCTTCGTCACCCCTCAGTATCTCGAGCCCCTGGCGCGGGTGCTGAAGGACGGTGCCGAGTTCCGGGTCGCCACCGACATTCCCGACTACGTGCGCCAGACGCTGGAGGAAGTGCCGCGGCAGGGCTTCCGCTGGCTCGCCGAGGGACCGCGCGACTGGCGCGAGCCCTGGGACGACTGGCTTTCGACCCGCTACGAGCAGAAAGCGCTGCGCGAGGGCCGCGTGCCGCACTACCTGACTTTCCGCCGGGAGCCGCGACGGCTCGAAGATGGCGGGCGATGAGAAGGACGACGTGAAGATGACCACTCCCAGCCTCGGGCTCTACGGGCTCGGCACCATGGGCAGCGCCCTGGCGCTCAACATCCTCGACAACGGCTACGCGCTGCATGTCTCGAACCGCTCCGACGACAAGGTCCCGGAGTTCGAGGCCGAGGCGGGCCCGCTCGCGGAGCGGCTGACCGGCCACGCGAGCCTGGTGGAGATGGCGAAGGCCATGACGGCGCCGCGGGCGGTGATCCTGATGGTGCCGGCGGGCAAGCCGGTGGACGACTGCATCGCGGACCTGGAGCCGGTGCTGGAGAAAGGCGACGTGATCGTCGACGCCGGCAACGCCGACTTCAACGACACCATGCGCCGGACGAAGCAAGTCGAGGCCAAGGGGCTCGCCTTCCTCGGCATGGGCGTCTCCGGCGGCGAGGACGGGGCGCGGCACGGCCCCTCGATCATGGTGGGCGGCACGAACGACGTCTGGGAGGGCCTGCGCGAGGTGATCGAAGCGATCGCCGCCAAGTTCGAGGGCGACCCCTGCGCCGCGCGGCTCGGGCCCGACGGGGCGGGACATTTCGTCAAGACGGTCCACAACGGCATCGAGTACGCCGACATGGAGCTCATCGCCGAGACCTACGGCCTCATGCGCTACGGCCTGAACCGGCCGGTGTCGGAGGTGGGGAAGACCTTCAAGCGCTGGAACGAGGGCCGGCTGCAGAGCTACCTCGTCGAGATCACCGGAGAGGTGCTGGCCGTCGAGGACGCGGGCGGAGCGCCCTTCGTGGACACGATCCTCGACCGGGCGGGCCAGAAGGGCACCGGGCGCTGGACGGTGATCGAGGCGGTGCGCATGGGCCAGTCGGCCAGCGTCATCGAGGCCGCCGTGGGCGCCCGCGCCTGGTCGGCCGAGAAGCCGGTGCGCGAGGGCGGGGCGGATATCCTCGGCTGGGTGCGCGAGGACGTCGATCTCTCCGAGGAGGACCTCGAGGCGGCCCTGCTCGCGGGGCGGATCGTGGCCTACGCGCAGGGGTTCCGGATCCTCGAGGCGTCCTCGAACGAGTTCGGCTGGGACCTCGACTTCTCGCGGATCGCCGAGATCTGGCGGGCGGGCTGCATCATCCGCTCGCGGCTGCTCGACGACATCTCGCAGGCCTTCCGCTCGGAGCCCCCGCAAGGGCAGCTGGTCTTCGCGCCGGCCTTCGCGGAGATGCTGAAGGAGACCGTGCCGGCCCTGCGGCGCGTGGTCTCCGCCGCGACGCTCGCGGCGCACCCCGTGCCGGGGCTGACGGCGGCGCTCGGCTTCCTCGACACCTTCGCGCAAGCGCGCGGGACGACCGAGCTGATCCAGGCCCAGAGAGATTTCTTCGGGCGCCACGGCTTCGACCTCATCGGCGGTGACACCGGCCAGCACGGGCCCTGGTGGGACTGAGCCGTCCAAGGTTGGTCATGAAGGCAAGTGGCTGACGTTGCAGGGTAAAAGGGTTAACGTTACCCTTTCCCCAGGGGCGGGTCGAGGTATTTGGGGCTAGATGAAGGGGAGGGGTTTTTCCCTTTCGTCGGTGCCTGTCACCGGGGCGTTAACCTTAATGAGGTCTTGCCGGCCCGGGAGGGGCGCGGGCCCGCCCCAGAGCGGGACCGGGCCTCGATGTTTCAGTCGCGGGTGCGGTCGGCGCCCTGCACCTGGAACATCCAGCCGGGGTACTCGGGCGGCAGCTGGCTCGCCTCGCCGAGGCGGTCGAGATCGGCCTCGCTCAGGCTCACCTCGGTGGCACCGATGTTGTCCTGCAGCTGCTCGACCCGCTTGGCGCCGACGATGACGGAGGTCACGGCCTCCTGGTGCAGCAGCCAGGCGAGGGCGATCTGCGGCATGCTCGCGCCCTTCGCCCCGGCGATCTCCTTCATCGCGTCGAGCACCTTCGCACCACGGTCGAAATCCACGGGCGGGAAGTCGAACTCGGCGCGGCGGCCGTCGCCGCCGGTGCCGTCCGCGGCGTACTTCCCGGAGAGGTAGCCGCCCGCGAGCGGCGACCAGACCATGAGGCCCAGGCCCTCGGACTTCAGCATGGGCACGATTTCGCGCTCCAGGTCGCGGCCGACGAGGGTGTAATAGGCCTGCAGCGAAAGGATCGGCGCGTAGTCGCGGGCGCGGGTGATGCCGATGGCCTTCACGATCTGCCAGGCGGCCCAGTTCGACAGGCCGATGTAGCGGACGTGGCCGTGCTCGACGAGGGTGTTGAGCGCCGCGAGCGTCTCCTCGATGGGCGTGGCCGGGTCGAAGCCGTGGATCTGGTAGAGGTCGATATGGTCCATCTGGAGCCGGTCGAGGCTTTGGCGGACCTGGCTCATGATGTGGCGGCGCGAGGTGCCGCGCATGTTGGGCCCGTCGCCCATGCCGCCCATGACCTTGGTCGCCACGACGACCTCGTCGCGGTCGACGCCCAGGTTCTTCAGCGCCTGGCCGAGGATCCGCTCGGAGCGGCCGCCGGCGTAGACGTTGGCGGTGTCGATGAAGTTGATGCCCGCGTCGAGCGCGGTCTTCACGAGGGTATCGGCCTGCTCCTGTTCGAGCTGGCCGATCTTGCCCCACATGTCGTCGTCGCCGCCGCCGAAGGTCATGGTGCCGAGGCAGAGCTCGGAGACGAAGAGGCCGCTGGGGCCGAGGGGTTTCATGCGCATGGGAAGGCTCCGTCGCTGGGATGCGTTGGGGCCGGAGCCTAGCCTGATGCGGGCGGGGTCAAGGGCCTCAGGCCCGGTGGGCGCCCTCGGCGAGGCTGCGCACGAAGTCGAGCACGTCGGCGGGGGGCTCGCCCGCGCCGATCTTCTCGACGATGGCCGAACCCACGACGGCGCCGTCGGCGACGCCCGCGATGGCCTGGGCGGCCTCGGGCGTCTTGATGCCGAAGCCCACGATGACGGGCAGGTCGGTCTGCGCCTTGATGCGGGCGACCTCGGGGCCGACGTCGCCGGCCTCGGCCGAGGCGGAGCCGGTGATGCCGGTGATCGAGACGTAATAAACGAAGCCCGAGGTGTTCTCGAGCACCTTGGGCAGGCGCTTGTCGTCCGTGGTGGGCGTGGCGAGGCGGATGAAGTTCATGCCGGCGCGGCTGGCGGGCAGGCAGAGCTCGTCGTCCTCTTCGGGGGGCAGGTCCACCACGATGAGCCCATCCACGCCGGCCTCGTTCGCCTCCTCCAGGAAGCGGTCGACGCCCATGGAGTAGATCGGGTTGTAGTAGCCCATGAGTACGACCGGGGTCGTGTCGTCCTCGCGGCGGAGTTCGCGCACCATGTCGAGGGTCTTGCGCAGGGTCTGGCCGCCCTCCAGCGCGCGCTGGCCCGCGAGCTGGATGGTGGGGCCGTCGGCCATGGGATCGGTGAAGGGCACGCCGAGCTCGATCACGTCGACGCCGGCCCCGGGCATCCCCTTGAGGACCGCGAGAGAGGCTTCCGGGTCCGGGTCGCCCGCCATGATGTAGGCCACGAAGGCCTTGCGGCCCTCGGCCCTCAGCTCGGCGAATTTCGCGTCGATGCGTGTCATGTCCCTCGTCCCTCTTGCCCGCGCGCTCGCGATGGTGTGCGGCAGAGCGCGGGGAAGATCAATGGGGCGGGGCTCAGGGCTCTTCGGTCGTGGAGATCATCCAGCGGATGCCCCAGCGGTCGGTGAGGGTGCCGAAGCCGGGGGACCAGAAGGTCGGCTCGTAGGCCATGCGGATCTCGCCGCCCTCGGCGAGCGCGTCGTAGACCGTCTTGCCCTCGGCGGCGGTGGGCAGCTCCATCATGATCGAGACGCCCTGCATGGGCGGCGTGCCGCCCTCGATGTCGTCCGAGCCGTAGATCGCGCTTTCGCCCAGGGTGAGGTGGCCGTGCATGATCCAGCCCATCTTGTCCTCGGGCCACTCGCCCTCGGGCGTGTCGGAGACGCGCATGAACATGGGCGGCGCGGCCCCGAAGATCCGGGCGTAGGCGGTGAAGGCCTCCTCGCAGGTGCCGTTCTGGAAGGTCAGGTAGGGAATCGGGCTGGGCGGGGGCATGGGCTCTCTCCGGGCTGGCATCGGTCGGAGTATCGCATGTCGATGTCCCGGCGTCAGCGGCCTTCGAAGACGATCTCGGGCTGCCAGTCCGGAGAGGCATGCGCCTCCCAGAAGGCCTCGGCGATCTTGTCGGGCGCGAAGGGCGTGCCCTCCTTGATGGCGCCATTGATGGTGATGGTGCGGAAGTTCAGGCCGCGCTCGTGAAAGGCCTCGGCGGAGGCGAGCGCGAGGCCGCGCATCGCGGACTTGCCGGCGGCGAGCGAGGGCGAGCCCTTTCCGGCCTGCGGGCGCAGGGCGGTGCCGCTGCCGGTCCAGAGCACGGTGCCGCCGTCGGGCATCAGCGGCAGCGCGGCCTGGGTCGCGGCGAGGGCGGCGGTGGCGGAGACGCGCAGCTCGGTGTCGAGCTCCTCGGGCGTGAGCTCCAGCGGCGATTTCGGGACGAAGCGGCTGACGTTGTAGATCAGGACGCCCGGCGGGCCGGCCCAGTCGGAGGCGGACCGGATCGCCGTGGTGAGGCTGGCGAAATCGGCGACGTCCGCCGCGAAGGGGCGGGCCGTGCCACCGCTCTCCTCGATCTGGGCGCAGAGCTCGGCGAGGCGCGCGGTGTCGCGGGCCACGGGGGCCAGGGTGCAGCCGCCGCGGGCGAAGCGGCGGCAGAGCGCGGCGCCCAGTCCGGGACCGGCGCCGACGACGATGGCGAGATCGGGCATGGGCTGTGCCTCCTGCGGTCGGTGGCTGCGCAAGATGGGCCGGTCCGGCGCGGGGTCAACGTCGCGGGAGCGCCCTTGCACCGCGCCGCCGCCGCCCGTAAGCGGTGCGCGGCTTTGCATGGAGGCACGCACATGGGCTTTCGCATGGGGATCGTCGGGCTGCCGAACGTGGGCAAGTCCACCCTGTTCAACGCGCTCACGCGCACCGCCGCGGCGCAGGCGGCGAACTTTCCGTTCTGCACCATCGAGCCCAACGTGGGCGAGGTGGCGGTGCCGGACGCGCGGCTGGCGCGGCTGGCGGAGATCGCGAAGTCGGCGCAGGTGATCCCGACGCGGATGACCTTCGTGGACATCGCGGGCCTGGTGAAGGGCGCGTCGAAGGGCGAGGGGCTGGGCAACCAGTTCCTGGCAAACATCCGCGAGGTCGATGCCATCGCCCACGTGCTGCGCTGCTTCGAGGACGATGACGTCACGCACGTCGAGAACCGGGTCGATCCGGTGGCCGACGCCGAGACCATCGAGACGGAGCTGATGCTGGCCGACCTCGAGAGCATCGAGCGGCGGTTGCAGAACATCGTCCGCAAGGTGCGGGGCGGCGACAAGGAGGCGGTGCAGCAGGAGCGGCTTCTGAAAGAGGCCCAGGCGATGCTGGAGGCCGGCAAGCCCGCGCGCCTGGTCGAGGTGGATGCCGAGGACATGAAGGCCTGGCGGATGCTCCAGCTGCTGACCACGAAGCCGGTGCTCTACGTCTGCAACGTCGAGGAAGAGAACGCGGCCGAGGGCAATGCACAGTCGGCTCGCGTCGCCGAGATGGCCGCTGCCGAAGGCAATGCGCATGTCGTGATCTCCGCCAAGATCGAGGAGGAGATCAGCCAGCTCGAGGCGGAGGAAGCGGAGATGTTCCTCTCGGAGATGGGGCTGGAGGAGCCCGGGCTCGATCGCCTGATCAAGGCGGGCTACGGGCTGCTGCACCTTCAGACCTACTTCACCGTGGGGCCGAAGGAAGCCCGCGCCTGGACCATCCCGGAGGGCACGCTCGCGCCGCAGGCGGCCGGCGTGATCCACGGCGATTTCGAGAAGGGCTTCATCCGGGCCGAGACCATCGCCTACGACGATTTCGTCGAGCTGGGCGGCGAGCAGGCGGCCAAGGAGGCCGGGAAGATGCGCGCCGAGGGCAAGGCCTACACGGTCAAGGACGGGGACGTGCTGCACTTCCTGCACAGCTGAACGCGAGCCCCCGAGGGAGGCGACGATGAGCGATCTGCAACTCAGGGCCAATCCCGAGCGCGACCTCGCACCGCTCGCGGAGATGCTGTCGGACCCCGAGGACCTGGCGCTGGTCAACCCGAGCGCCAAGCATCCCTTCGATCCGCTGGAGTGGCAGGAGAAGTGGCTGAACGAGGCCGACGACGCCTCGTTCTACCTCGTGGACGAGACCGGCCGCGAGGTCGGGTTCTTCGCCCTGCGCGTCGGTGTCGGGCCGGAGGTGCGGCACCTGACCTATGTCTTTCTCGACGAAAGCGTCCGCGGCGGGGCAGGGGCCCTGGTGACCGAGCGGGTCGAGGAGGCGGCGCGGGGGCTGCAGGCGCTGACGGTGACGCTCAAGGTCGAGACGGACAACGCGCCGGCCCATGCGGCCTATCTCTCTGCCGGTTTCGAGGAGCTGTCGCGGCGCGGCGGCATGGCCACGATGCGCAAGGACCTGGACTGAGCGCAGCCTCCTCCGCGCGGCGCGCGACGTCGGCGGGCTCAGGCGGCGAGCTGGTCCAGCCTGGTGCGCGCGGCCTCGAGGTCGGCGACGAAGCGCCTTTCCTCCTCGACCTTCCGGTCGGCCTCGCGCACGCGCAGGATGAAGCTCGGGTGGACGGTCAGGAAGACCGGGCCGTAGCGCGTGTCCTCCACGGTGCCGCGGCGCTTCAGGATGCCGGCGCGGGTGCCGGTGAGCGTCTCCGCGGCGGTGCCGCCGAGGCCGAGGACCAGGGCGGGCTTCAGCAGTTCGATCTCGCGGGTGATCCACCAGCGAGCGTGTTCGATGTCGGCGCGGTCGGGGGACTGGTGGATGCGCCGCTTGCCTTTCACGGTGAATTTGAAGCGCTTCACGGCGTTGGTGACATAGGTTTCGCCACGGTCGATCCCGGCCTGAGCGAGGCAGCGGTCGAAGAGCTGCCCGGCGGGGCCGACGAAGGGGCGACCCTCGCGGTCCTCGACGTCGCCGGGCTGTTCGCCGACGACCATGAGCCGCGCGTCGGGCGGGCCTTCGCCGAGGACGAGCCGACCGTAGCCCTCGGGGGTCTCGCGGTTTTCCTCCGCGGCGCGTGTGGCGAGGTCGTCCCAGGTCATGCGCGCCTCAACGCGCGGGGCGGCGAGACGGTCCCGGACCCGCGCCGCGCGGGCGGGGGCGAGGGTCGGCGCGGCCTCCGCCATCTCGCGGGTACGGGCCTCGGCCGTCGCCAGCAGCTCCGGGATGTGGCGCGTCTCCGGCATGTTCTTCCAGTACTTGCGCGGCATCTCGGAGGTCATGGCGCGGACTTTCACCCGGGCGGGATTGAAGATGTTGCGGAAGTAGGTGCCCCAGAGTTCCTCGGCGGCGTCCTCCGGCAGGTCGGGGCGCGGGGCGCCCTCGCGGAACGAGAGCGTGCCGTTCTCGAAAACCGCGGTCGCGTCGGGCGTGGCGATGACCCAGTCCATGTCGGCGAAGCGGCGGGCGAAGAAGGGGGCCGTGGGCTCCAGCGTGTAATGCGTGGGCTCGAACCAGGCGGCGAAGCTGCGCCGGGGGGCGGGCCCGCCGTCCGGGCCGACGGGGCGCAGGTCGCGAAAGCGGACGAAGGCCTTCATCTTGTGCTGGCAGCGGCGAACGGCCTTCTCCATCTGTCGGAGCTTCGCGACCTGCGGATCGGCGCGGTCGGAGAGCAGGCCGGGCTGCGTGCGCAGGCGGCGAAGCAGGATGTAGAGGCGGGAGAACCGTTCGGGGTCCGCGTGCCAGATGACGGTATCGGCCAGCTCCACGAAGGCGCGGGAGACCTTCACCGGGCGGTCGCAGGGCGGCAGGGGCGCGCCCTCGAAGAGGCTGTCGGCGGCGGTGCCATGGTGCCAGGCGATCCGTTCGGGCGGCACCTGGGCCGCGAGGGCGGCGCGGACGGCGTCGCGCCAGGCGGTGGCGGTGCCGATGCGGGGCAGGGTGACCTGGTACATCAGAGGAGCTGCAGCTGCTCGGGCGGGGGCGCGAAGCGGGCGCGCAGGGCGGCGGAGTCGGTCAGCCCGCCGGGCGTCCAGTCCAGCAGTGTGACGAAGGGCGCGGCCTTCTTCAGCGAGGCGCCCATGCGGCGGAGGTCGTCGTAGCGCAGGCTGCGATGGCGGCGGGTGGCGAGGATGCGGGTCACGGTCTTGGTGCCGAAGCCCGGCACCCGCAGCAGGGTCTCGCGGTCGGCGCGGTTCACCTCGACCGGGAAAAGGTGGCGGTTGCGAAGGGCCCAGGCGAGCTTGGGGTCGAGATCGAGGTCGAGGTTGCCGTCGGGCCGGGCGGAGGTGATCTCGTCCACGCCGAAGCCGTAGAAGCGCAGCAGCCAGTCGGCCTGGTAGAGCCGGTGTTCGCGTGCGAGCGGCGGCTTGATGAGGGGCAGGGCGGCCGTGGCGTCGGGGATCGGCGAGAAGGCGGAGTAGTAGACCCGCTTGAGCTGGTAGTCGCCGTAGAGCCGGGTGGCATTGCCGAGGATCGTGGCATCGGTCGCGCCGTCGGCGCCGACGATCATCTGCGTGGACTGGCCGGCGGGGGCGTAGCAGGGCGGGCGCTTGCCGCGGTGACTGGGCTCTTTCCGGGCCTCGCGCTGCTGGCGCACGCCGCCCATGGCGCGGCGGATGGTGGCGGGGTCCTTTTCCGGCGCGTAGGTGCGCACGCTGGCGTCGGTCGGAAGCTCGACGTTGATCGAGAGGCGGTCGGCGTAGAGGCCGGCCTCGTCGATCAGCTCCTGCGCGGCATCGGGGATGGTCTTGAGGTGGATGTAGCCGCGGAAGTGCTCCTCTTCCCTGAGGCGCTTCGCGATGCGGACCATGTCGGCCATGGTGTCGTCCGGCGAGCGGATGATTCCGGAGGAAAGGAACAGCCCCTCGATGTAGTTGCGGCGGTAGAACTCCAGCGTGAGGGTCACGACCTCGTCGACGGAGAAGCGCGCCCGCTCGACGTTGGAGCTCACGCGGTTCACGCAGTAGGCGCAGTCGTAGATGCAGAAGTTCGTCATCAGGATCTTGAGCAGGCTGATGCAGCGGCCGTCCGGCGCGTAGGCGTGGCAGATCCCCGAACCCTCGGTCGAGCCGAGCCCCTTTCCGTCCCGCGAGTCGCGTCGGGACGTGCCCGAGGATGCGCAGGAGGCGTCGTAGCGGGCGGCGTCGGAGAGGATCGCGAGCTTTCGGTCGAGGGTGAGACGAGCCATGATGTTCATGTAATGTTCTTGTCGCTGCCCGCGCAAGGCCCCGCGACATCGCGGCGCGGTCAGTCGCCGTCCGCTTGCTCCAGGTGGTGGCGGATCTCGTCCTCGGAGAGGGGCCGCAGGCTGCCGTAGACATGACTCACGGCGTTCTGGTCGTTGAGGCGCGCGCGGCCGCGGAAGTCGCACCAGATCGTCTCGTCCTCGCGATCGAGGATGCGGCAGGTCACGGCGAAGGGCTCGCCGGTCTCGACCGTCGCCCGGTGGGCGGAGTCCACCCGCTCGCGGTCCTCGCGGTGAACTCGCATGAGCGAGGAGTCGAGGGTCGGTTCGTCCCTCTCCGGGTCGAAGCCGAGCAGCCGGTAGAAGCCGCGGGTCCAGTAGGCGCGTCGGTTCTCCACGTCGTAGGAGAAGGAGCCGATGCCGAAGTCGTCCTGCACCTCTTCCAGGTTGCGGATGAGCACGCGGTTCTGGATCCGGGCGCTGACATCCTGGAAGCCGCCGACGACGAAGCTCGGCTCCCCGGCCGCGTCCCGCACCAGCGCGCCGGCGGACTGGACATGACGCACGCCGCCCCCGCGGGGCATGAGACGGGCCTCGAAGGTGAAGGCCTCGCCGGTGTCGAGGCAGCGGTTCAGGGCCGCGTTCACGCGCTCCCGGTCGTCGGGATGGTAGTAGTTGATCGCCTCCTCGACGGAGGGCGCCGCCTCGTTCGGCGGGATGCCGTATATCTCGCTAACCCCCGGCGAGAATGTCAGCGCCCGGGTGCGCATGTTTAGCCGCCAGTAGGCGATGCCCGCGAGCTGCCACATGCGCTCCGCGGTGGCGCGGAACGGGCGGGAGTCGAATTCCAGCGTCGAGATCGTCAGTCCCATCAGGAACCCGAGCGAGTCGAAGTAGGGGGTTACGGTCAAGCCGTAGATGCTGTCGCTCGCCTCGGCGGGGCAGGTGATCTGCTCTCGGGTGCGCAGGACTTCGGAGGCCAGCTCGACCAGGTTCGGAAAGCCCTCGGGCAGCCGACAGGCGCCCAGGTGAACTCCCGAGGGCGGCAGGTCCTCGATCCCGCAGAAGGTCTTGGCCCGGTCGGAGGCGCGGCGCACGATGAGCGCGGTATCGACGACGAGCAGGACGTAGGGCGAGGCGGCGAGGATGGCGAGAAGCTCAGTGCTCACGCTCTGGAGCTCCGCCGCGCTGACCTGCATCTCCTCGTTGACGGTAATGAGCTCCTCGTTGGTCGACTGCAGCTCCTCGTTCGAGGTTTCCAGCTCCTCGTTCGTGGCTTGGAGTTCCTCGTTGGTGGATTGCATCTCCTCGTTGACGGACTGGAGCTCCTCGTTCGAGGTCTGCAGCTGCTCCACCGTCTGCTGCAGCGCGTCCCGCGTGCGGGCGAGTTCGTTCTCCAGCCGGGTGATGTAGTCGCGCTGTTCGGTCTCGCTCAGGCCCTCGACGTTTCTCTCAACCGGCTGGTCCAGGCGGGTCACGATGGAGAAGAGGACCAGGTCCTCGCCGCCGCTCTGGTTGGGGACCGGAAAGCACTCCAGCTGGACGCGATTGTCGCCGGTCCCCGGCTCGAACTCGTGCCAGCGCCCGGCCCGGCGGACGCGCTGCTTGAGCGTCAGGGCTGTCAGGCTGGTCGCCTCGTCCCGAAAGGGCCGCCGCAGCATGCGCGTGTTGAGCGAGAGCGCCCCCTTCTCTGTGATCTCGATGTAGGGAGAGATGTCGCCCAGGATCCGCACGATCCGCCCCTGCCGCGTGGCGAAGAAGCCGGTCGGCGCGACCGACCGCACGAGCTGTTCGTAGCGGAGGGCGTTCTCCTCCACCTCGGCGCTCACGGCCTCCCGGTTTCGCTGTCGCGTCGGCAGCGTCGCCGATCCGGTGAGGAAAGAGGCCTGGGTGGCCGCCACGCCGCTGCGCTTGGCGAAGACCCGGTCCGCGCCGGTCCGTGCTTCGAGACGCACGTCGAGGTTGGCGACGCTTTCGGCCGTCCCGAGGAACAGCAGCCCGCTCGGCGCGAGCGCGTAGAGCATCCGGCTCAGCACCTTCTCCTGCAGGGGCGCGTTGAAGTAGATGAGCAGGTTCCGCAGGCTGATGAGATCGAGGTGGATGAACGGCGGGTCCTGGAAGATGTTGTGCCGGGAGAAGAGCGTCACCGCCCGCAGCGGCCGCTTCACCCGCATCGTGTTGCCATCGACGTCGAAATAGCGGTCGGCCAGGCGTTCGGGGATGTCCTGCGTCGCGTTGACGGGGTATTCGCCGCGGCTTGCGACCTCGAGCGCCCGCTCGTCGATGTCGGTCGCGAAGATCTGGACGCGCTCCTTCGTCAGTTCCTCCAGTCCCCCGAGCGCCTCGGCCAACAGGATCGCGATGGTGTAGGCCTCTTCGCCGGTGGCACAGCCCGCGACCCAGACCCGGATGATGCGGTCGCCCGCGCGTTCGACGAGGCGCTCTATCTCTCGGGCCAGGTGCTCGAACTGCTCCGGATCGCGGAAGAAGCGGGTGACCGAGATCAGGAGGTCGCGGAACAGGATGTCGACCTCCTCCTCCTGCCGCCTGCAGTGGTCGACGTAGTCCTCGTACTCCTCGATCCCCAGCGCCGTCATGCGCCGCAGGATGCGCCGTTTCACCGTGTTCACCTTGTAGTCGCTGAAGTCGACGCGGGTCTTGGCGCGCAGGATCTGCAGCAGCTCGGAAAGCTCTCCTCCGGCCACGTCCAGTTTCTGCAGGGTTTCGACGTCGCCGGCACGGTCGAGGATGCGCTGCAGGTGCTCGCCGATCTGCTGGGGGCTGAGGGAGAGATCGATGCAGCCGGTGGCGACGGCGGAGGCGGGCATCCCGTCGTACTTCGCCGTTTCCCGCGACTGGGCGATGGTGATCCCGCCCGCCTCGCGCAGCGATTTCACGCCGTAGCTGCCGTCGCTTCCTGTGCCGGAGAGGACGATCCCCACGGCGGCCTCGCGCGCCTCCTCGGCCAGCGACTGGAACAGTCGGTCGGCGGAGGGCTTGGGCGTGGCCGGATGGCTCGAGGGACGCTTGAGCCGGATCATCCCGTCCTCGACCACGACGTCCCAGTTGGGCGGGGCGACATAGATCGTGTCCGGTTCAGGCGCGACGTCGCCGTCGATCTCCACGGCCGGCAAACGCGTCTCGTGCGACAGGAGGGAGGTGAGCAGGCTCTTGTGCGTGGGCGACATGTGCTGCGCGACGATGTAGGCGGCATTCGCCTTGCCGGGCAGGTTCTGCACCAGGAGCGACAATGCTTCGAGGCCACCGGCGGAGGCCGCGACGCCGACGAGACGCAAGGGGGATGAGGGAGAAGAGGCCGGTGTGGGGCCTGTGGTATCCGGCGAGTCGTTCATGCCATGCCGACCATGTCCTGAAGGCAATTGAGGGACGGTATCACTTTAGCCTAGGCACAACATCTTATGCGAGTGCCAGAGCAAATATAGTCTATTTTTGAGTGTGTTGCGCGGCACCCGTCCGTGCCGCACCGGCCATTAACTATTTAGAAACCAATTTCACCCAATGTCGGACGGGAGTGGTAGCGGGATAATTTCATGGGAAATCTCCGGCAATCGGACGGCGTTCCGGCAATGAGCAGCCTTGCCCTTACCATCGAGGAATCGGAGGGTGTTTTTTCACTCACGGGTCTGCAGCTCAACCAGGCGGAAGCGCGGGCGAAGCTCACTTTCGGCGGAGCGAAGCCGTTGGACGAGGTGCTGCGCCCTCGGGCGGTCCCGCAGGTGCGCCGGATGCTCGATGCGGTCGATCGCGACACCGGCGTCTGGAGCTTCCCGAACGACCGGGTCGTGATGTCGAACCTGGTGCTCTCGGAGCCGCGTCTCGTCGTCTCCCGCGTCACGGTCGAACCCGACGCCCGGCTCTTCGTCCTGCGCTTCCGGCGCCTCTTCGGCCTGATGACAGAGCTTCTCGACCCCTCGGTCACCATCGCGAACCCGCTGCGCAGCCAGCTGGAGGATCTGGCCTTCTCCACGATCGAGCAGGCGCTGCTGCCTCTCTTCAACATCGGCGAGTACATCGGCGTTCAGACCGCCGGTGGCGCTCCGGACGGGATTCCACAGGAGTCGCTGATGGAGGTGCTGAACGATCTCCGCGAAAGGATCGACGCGCTGCACCTGAACTACCTGGTCCTGTCACAGCACCTCTCCGGCCGATCCGAGCCGGGGGTGCACCGGCTTCCCGGCGATCTGCTCTCGATCGCGGAGGGTGGGCGCTGAAAGATCAGGGGCTGAGCCGGATGTCCGCGACGACCGGGTAGTGATCCGTGGGCCATTCGCCTTCGAAGCGCCGGCGGAGGACAAAGGGCCCCGCGGCCAGCTCCGCTTCGCCGGACAGCGCGATGTGATCGATCGCGCCGAAGAGATTGAGCCCCCGGTCGAAGTGGTAGGTCGCTCCACTGACGTCGGTGAACTCGAGTCCGGCCTCCTCCAGGATTTCCATCGTCGGCCTGCCTTCGAGCGCGTTGGTGTCGCCCATCAGGATCACGCTCTCGCCCGCGTCGATCCAGCCCGATATGCGGTCGCGGACGAGGGCGGAGGAGCGCAGGCGGTTCTCCCCACTGGCGTAGTCGAAGTGGATGTTGACCACCCTGAAACCAGCGCCGGTATTGCGGTCCTCGAAGGCGGCCCAGGAGGCGAAGGCCGGGTAGGAGCCATCGAAGGTGCGGGAATAGAGAACGTCGGGGGTCTCGGAGAAGAAGAACCAGCCCTGGTCGGCCTGGCGCAGGCGATCGGTGCGATAGAGGATCGGCTGGGTGGAGGGAAACTCGGCGGGGTCGCCGGCGGCCGCGACGGCGTAGCCTGGGTTGCGTTCCAGAAGCCAGTCCCGCGCAAGGTTCTCGTCCGAGGCGCGCCCGCCGCCGAAGCTCTCCATCTCCTGGAAGGCCACGAGATCGGCGTCCAGCGTCTTGAAGGCAGCGTCGAGCGGGCCGCGCCGGACCTGCCAGTCACCGACCGACCAGGGCCCCTCCGCGGCCCGCATCCGGATGTAATGGACGTTGTAGCCCGCGATCCGGAGCGTGCCTTCTGCCGGCTCGGGCAGCTCCGCGTCCCCCGAGTTTCGCCAGATCTGCAGGCCGAGCGCGAGCCCGAGCACCACGACCAGCACGCCGAGCCCCTGTCCCACGATGATTGCCGCACGCCGCATGGCCGTCCCTCCGGCAAGCAAGCCTAGCGTGCGGCCGGCGGGCGACCAGCGCGCGGGGAGTGGCGCTGGCCCGCGCGAGCGGTCAGGCCTCGCGCGGGAAGAGGTGGGCCGAGGCGCTGTCGAAGCTCAGGTCGAGGGGCTGGCCATCCTCGAAGACCTTGTCCTCCCCGAATGCGGCGATCAGCGGCGTGCCGTCGCGCAGGGCCAGGTCGACGACGGTCTCGGAGCCGAGACGCTCCGATATGCGGACCTCGCCGTGCAGCATCCCCGAGCCGGCGGGGGCGGGCTCCAGGTATTGCGGACGGACGCCGAGAACCGCCGTGCTCCCCTTGTCGATGGCGCGTCCGGCGGTCTTGACCACGATCGGCTCGAGCGAGGCGTTGCGCACGCGCGCTTCGCCGCCGTCCACCTCCATTACCTCCACATCGAGGAAGTTCATCGACGGCGCGCCGAGGAAACCGGCCACGAAGAGGTTCGCGGGATTGTGGTAGAGCTCCATCGGGGCGCCGACCTGCATGACGCGGCCTTCCTTCAGGACCACGATCTTGTCGGCCAGCGTCATCGCCTCGACCTGGTCGTGGGTGACGTAGACCATCGTCGCGCCGAGCTGCTTGTGCAGCTTTCCGATCTCCATGCGCATGTCCATCCGCAGGGCGGCGTCGAGGTTCGACAGGGGTTCGTCGAAAAGGAAGACCGAGGGGTTGCGCACGATGGCCCGACCGATGGCCACGCGCTGGCGCTGGCCGCCCGAGAGCTGCGAGGGCCGGCGGTCGAGCAGGTTTTCCATCTGGAGAATCCGCGCGGCCTCCTCGACCTTGGCGGTCTTCTCCGCCTTGCTCTCGCGCGCGATGGTCAGGCCGAAGCCGATGTTCTCGCGCACGGTCATGTGCGGGAAGATCGCGTAGGACTGGAAGACCATGCCGACGCCCCGTTCCTTCGGCTGCAGGTCGTTGACGACCCGTCCGCCGATGCTGAGCGTGCCGGAGGTGATGTCCTCGAGCCCCGCGATCATCCGCAGCAGGGTCGACTTTCCGCAGCCCGAGGGGCCGACGAAAACGGTGAACTCTCCGTCTTCGATCTCGATATCCACGCCCTTGATCACCTCGACGGCGCCGAAGCGCTTGGTGACGTTGCTCAGTTGCACATTCGCCATCGTGCCTACTCCTGGCTGTGCGGCGCGACCTGCAGGAGGCCATCCGCGGTCACGATCACCGGTTCGGGGTCAAGGATCTCTCCGACGAAGCGCGTCCCGTCCGGGTAGTCCGCGAAGCCCATGATCCGGAGACCCTCCGGGGTCTGCAGGATGCGGGCGGCATAGCGGCGGCA
Organism: Histidinibacterium aquaticum; assembly: GCF_008710275.1. Taxonomy (GTDB): domain Bacteria; phylum Pseudomonadota; class Alphaproteobacteria; order Rhodobacterales; family Rhodobacteraceae; genus Oceanicola; species Oceanicola aquaticus. Next base: position 445,617 of record NZ_VYQE01000003.1, on the reverse strand, counting down.
GGGCAGGTCGCCGTCGAGAAAGCCGGGGGCGACCCGCCAGGGGCCGCGCGGGGATTCGCCGATCAGGTAGTGGTTGCCGGTGACGGGGCCGCCCTCCAGGCCCTCCGCCTGCTCCTTGGAGAAGTGGTTCGCGGCGGTGCAGAAGAGGCAGTACCACGTGCCGTCCACCTCGAAGACCTGCGGCACTTCCAACTGGCCGAAGCCGCCGACGAAGACCGGCGGCTGCAGCTCCCAGGTCATCAGGTCTTTGGAGGTCGCGAAGCCGATGGCCCCGCCCGCGTTCGCCTCCGGGATGCCGGGCGCGCGCGCGGTAAAGAACATCAGCCAGCCGTCGCCCTCCGGGTCGCGCATGACCCAGGGATCGCGCATCGCCCGGTCGTGCCAGAACCCGCGCATCAGGTCCGCCTCGTAGTGCTCGGCGTTCGGACCGGCGAGATCGAGGCAGAGACCGTCGCCCACGCGGGTCCAGGAATGGAGATCGTCCGAGGTCGCGTGGCCGATCCGCTGGTAGAGGCCTTCCTCCGACTTCCGGGTCCCGGTGTAGAAGAGATGCCACTGGCCATCGTCGCCCCGGACCACCGAGCCGGTCCAGGTGGTGTAGTCGTCCCAGGCGGGGCCCTCGGACGGCGCGAAGCTGGTGCCGAGATGATCCCAGCTCACGAGATCCCGCGAGGTCGCGTGCCCCTGGCTGACGTTGAAGTGGCGCAGCTCCGGGTTGATCAGCGACTTCGGCGCCTTGAGGAAGAAGCAGTGCCAGAGGTCGCCGTCGTGGACGTACCACGAGTCCCAGATCCAGTCGTTTTCGAGGGCGATCGTCATAGTCGGATTATCCTTTCACGCCGGTGGAGGCGATGGAGGCGATGAATGCGCGTTGCAGGACGAGGTAGAAGGCCAGCACCGGGAGGGTGATGAGCGTCAGGTACGCCATGACCTCTCCCCAGGCGACGTTAAGCTGGAAGAAGTACTGGAGACCGACCATGACCGGCCGGTACTGCTCCTGCTGCACCACGATGAGCGGCCAGAGGTACTGGTTGTACATCACGAGGAACTTCAGGATCGCGGCGGTGGCGACGACCGGCCCCGAGAGGGGGAGGATCACCCGCCAGTAGATCTGGAACCAGGAGGCTCCCTCGACCCGGCTGGCCTCGACCAGCTCGCCCGGCAGGTCCTTGAAGTACTGCACGAAGAGGAAGACCGTCAGCCCGTCCGCGATCCAGGGAATGATCTGCACGCGGTAGGTGTTCAGCCAGGTCCACTCGATCCCGTCGAGCCCGATCCACGGCAGCTTGCTGACGATGAGCAGCAGCGGGATGGCGATGGTCTCGAAAGGCACGATGAGCGTGGCGAGGATGATCGAGAGGACCAGCTCGCGGCCGCGCCACTGCAGGAAGACGAAGGAGAAGGCGGCGAGCGAGCAGACCGCGAGGCTCAGCGCGACCGTGACTCCGGTCACGAGGACGGAGTTGAACACGAAGAGCCGGACCGGCGCGCGCTCGAAGGCCTCCACGTAGTTGGTGAGCCCCACGTCGCCCACCGGAAGGAAGGCCCGGAACGAGGAGGTGTCCGCAAGCAGCTGCTGGTCGGGCTTGAGGCTCGACATCACCATGAAGAGCAGCGGCAGCACGAAGATCAGCGCCACGAGGACCAGCACGAGGTAACGGACGAAGAGCCTCAGCCCACGGTTGTCGGGGGAAATGGCGGCCATGTCAGCGCTCCCGCGTCAGGTAGCGCTGGATCAGCGAGATCGTCAGCACCAGGAGGAAAAGGATCACCGAGATGGTCGAGCCGCCGGAGATGTCCTGCTTGCCGTAGCCGCGCTCCACCGCCTGGAAGACCATGGTCTGCGTGGAGTCGAGCGGCCCGCCGTTGGTCATCACGTCGATCTGCGCGAAGAGCGCGAAGCTCTGCATGGTGATGACGATCAGGATCAGCACGGCTGTGTTCCTGAGCCCCGGCCAGGTCACGTACCTGAAGGTCTGCCACTTGGACGACCCCTCGATCGCGGCGGCCTCGTAGAGCGTGGGCGAGATGGTCTGCAGTCCGGCGAGCCAGATCACCATGTGGAAGCCCACGGCCTGCCAGATCGACATCGCCATGATCGACCCCAGGGCGGTGTCGGGATCACCGAGCCAGTCGTGCCCCTCGAAGAGGCCGAAGCTGAGGAAGCCCAGGACCGCGTTAAGCAGCCCGTCCTGGCCGTCGTAGATGAACCGCCAGAGCAGCGAGACGACGACGATCGAGACCACGACCGGCATGAAGTAGATCGCGCGGAAGACGTTGATCCCCCGCAGGCGCTGGTTGATCAGCAAAGCGAGCCCGAGGGCGAAGGCGGCCTGGGTCGGCGCCACCACCAGAACGAAGAGCAGCGTGTTGGTGAGCGCTTTCCAGAAGACCACGTCGGAGGCGATGACCACCCGGGCATCGTCGCCCGACTGCCACCGGAACCACTCGCGCATCCCGTCGTACTGCGGGTAGTCGTCGGAGCGGGTGATCGACCGGACGCGGGGGTATTCGGCCGCGCCGTTCTCGTCACGGATGATCTCTCCGGCGTCGTCGCGCTCCGGTTCGAGCGTGACCACCGCGAGACTGAGCATCTCCTGATAGTTCTGCAGGCCGACGAACTCGGTCGGGTTCGGCGAGATCAGCCGCTGGTTCGTCAGGGAGAGCCAGAAGGCGAAGAAGAAGGGCAGGATGATGAACATCGCGATCAGGCCAAAGCCCGGCAGCGCGAAGAGCCATCCGGCCCGGTTCGATTGGGTCAGCTTGGTCGCCATCTCTCGCCCATCCGACATGATGCGTTGAGGCGCCTGGTTCGAGGCGCGGGGGCGGCCCCCCGGCGCGAGGCCGGGGAGCCGCGGTCGGGATCACTCGTGGCCGTAGCCCTGGTTCGCCTCGATATCGCTGTCGATCTCGTCGACCGCGGCATCGAGGGTGTCCGCCGGGTCGGCGCCGTTGGCGATGTCGGCCAGGGCCTTCGTGAAGACCTTGGACTGGACGACGTAGCCGGGGGTCACCGGACGGAGCTGCGCCTGCTCGTCGGAGAGGTCGAAGAAGACCGCGAGCGGGCCGCCCTCGGCGTAGTTCTCCGTCATCTGCGCGGCGGAGGGGGTCGAGGGGATCAGGCCGATGCCGTCCGAGAACGCGGCAAGGTACTCGTCCTGCAGCGCGTGCTCGATGAAGGCATTCGCGCCCTCGGGAGTCGGGCAGCTCTCGGAAATGCCGAACTGCCAGGAGCCGCCGCCGATGTAGTTCCCCGCGCCGAAATCGGGCGCCGGAAGGAAGATCACGTCATCGACCTCTTCCATCGTCGCCACCGCGCGCCAGTTGCCGTTCCACTGGAAGGCGAAGCTGCCGTCGATGAATCCGGTCTGCTGGTCCGCCGGATCCTCGGAGGTGCCGGGGGCGTAGCCCTCCTCGAAGAGCGAGGCCCACCATTCGCCGAACTCGAGGCCCGCTTCGCCGTTCAGCGCGCCCTCGGCGGTGGTGTAGCTCTCGCGGTCGACGAGGCTGCCGCCGTGCGACCAAAGGAACGGCAGGAAGGCGTAGGGATACCACTCGCCCTGGTCGTTCATGCCGAGATCGAGCGCATAATCGTAGTTGCCGCTGGCCTTGGCGGCCTCCAGCGCGGCCATGAACTCTTCCCCGGTCCAGGGCTCTTCGAGCGTCGGGCGGCGCAGGTCGAGTTCCTCGAGCGTGGATTCCCGGGCGTAGAGCGCGACGGCCGCGTCCCAGAGACCGACCGAGTAGAGCTCGCCGTCCCACATGCCCAGCGTGCCGGGCAGAAAGTCCTCGATGAGGCTCTCGTCGATGTTGAGCGGCTGCATGTAGCCCGACCAGGCCCAGTTCGGCATGATCGGCCCGTCGACGTCGAGGATGCAGGGCAGGTTGCCCGCCAGGGCGGCGGCGACGACGGAGTCGTTGTAGCTCTGCTGCGGGAAGCTCTCGACGACGACGGTCCAGTCGCTCTGCGCCGCGTTGAAGTCCTCGACGATGCCGTTGAGGATGTTGCTTTCCACCTCGTTGCCGGCCCCGTGGTACCACATGGTGACCTCGGTCTGCGCCATGGCGGCACCCGCCGTGGCGGCGTAGGCGACGAGAGCGCCTGCTGTGAGCCTGTTCATCTTCATGATCTCCTCCCTTGGGTATGAAGTCTCTTCACTCATCTCGCGGTCACCGAGGACCGCCAGACAACGGGCCCCGGGATCCGGACAGGGTCGTCCGTCCCCGGGGGGTCTTTCGCGATGATGCCGAGCAGGCGCCGCGCGGCCCGGCGCCCGAGCTCGCGGTAGGGCAGCTCGACGGTGGTCAGCGGCGGAAACAGGGTCTCCGCGATGGCGCGGTAGTTGTCGAAGCCCGCCACCGAGATCTCTTCGGGCACCTCGACGCCGCGCGTGCGCAGCAGCCCGTAGAGCCGCATCGCCATCTCGTCGTTGCCGCAGCAGATGACGCTGGGCGGCTCGGGCAGCTCGAGCAGCCGGTTCAGCGCGGAGGTCATCGGGGTATGATCCTCGCGGTAGGCCTCCAGGATCAGGTCCGGATCCACCGATAGCCCCGCGTCGGCATGGGCGTCGCGGTAGCCCTCGATCCGCAGGCCGGTCGCATCCATGTAGTTTCCGAGGGTCAGGTAGCCGATCCGGCGATGCCCCGCCTCGATGAGCCGGGCGACGAGACTGCGCTGGCAGCTCCGGTCGTCCGGCAGAACGCTGGGCGTGCCGATGGTGTCGTAGCAGTTGGCAAGGACGACGGGCGGGCCGCCGGGCCGTACCTCGAACCGCGTCTGCCGGTGGTAGTCCGCGACGTAGATCAGGCCTTCGACCCGGTGCTGCCGGAAGGTCGAGACGAGCGCGGGTACGCGGTCGGACCGGCCTCCGGTGTCGGAGATCATCAGCGTCTTGGCCTCTTCGGCGAAGATCTCCTGAACCCCCTGGACGATGTAGAGTTCGGGCAGGCCCTTCGGATCGCCGGCCTCCGGGGTGTTGGAGATCGCCCCGGTGATCAGCCCGATCAGGCCCGACCTGTTCGAGCGCATGACCCGGGCGGCGTTCGAGGGGACGTAGCCCAGGCGGGAAATCGCGTCCTGGACCGCCTCCCGCGTGGTGCGGCCCACGGGCGCGTCGTCGTTGAGCACGCGCGACACCGTCTTCGGCGAAACGCCCGCTGCTTTCGCGACATCGTAGATCGTCGCCATCGGCTCCTCCCAGGTCATTCCACCGTCTGCGCACGACCGCGACATCGATGTCATGACACCGATGTCAGTACATCGGACAGAGGGCCCGAGTCAACGTTTCCGATCGGTCGGCCGAGTCGCAAAGTGCCACGCCGTGTGGCGTGGCACTGCAGTGGGTTTCAGTCTCTGTCGGTTGGAAGGGGGCGCTGCCCCCTCTGGCGAAAGCCGGGGCTTTCGCCATTCACCCCCGCGATACATCGAGACGATGAAGGGGAGGCGCGCCCTAGCGCGGCAGCTGTGCGATATCCCGGCCGTCGATGTTCGACAGGACGGCGTAGGCCAGCGCACCGGCCGCGTCGTAGGTCGCCGTGGAGGCCAGCGACCGGGGCAGGAAGACCACCTGGTCCTCGCGGCAGGCGTGAAGGGCCTCGCACCAGGAGGGCAGGACGCTGGCCATCGCCGCGCGCGCGTCCGCAACTGTCTCGCCGCGATCGGGCCGGTAGGTGACGAAGATCAGGTCGGCGTCGAACTCCGGCAGCCGCTCGGCCGAGAAGCTCTGGCGCGCGTTGCCTTCGATGGCATTCTGGATGTCGGGGAAGGTGAAGCCCGCGTCGCGCAGGACCTTGCCCAGGGTGCCGTAGGTGTTCCAGACGAGCAGCTGGCCGTCGTAACCCTGGATCACCGAGACGCGGGTGTTCTCGGTATCGACCACCTGCCGGATCAGGTCGATCTGCGCATCGTAGCGCGACTGAAGCGCCTCGAGCCGGTCCGTCGTGCCGGTGAGCTCGGCGATGCGGGCGTAGACCTCGAAGTCCTCGGTTTCGGAGATGTCGAAGACGTAGGTCGGCGCGATTTGCGAGAGCTGCTCGGGGTCGGCGGTCTGCCAACTGGTCGTGAGGATGAGATCCGGCTGCGCCTCGGCCACGGCCTCGAGATCGGCGGGCAGGTTTCCGGCGAAGGCGATGTCGGAATTCCCGAAGTCCACGCCGGTCGCGGTGGCCGACGAGCGGATGTAGGGCGTGCCGTCCTCGGTCGTGCGGCCGTGGGAGGCCACCGGCGTCACGCCCAGCTCCAGCAGGGCCACGGTGAGCGAGGTGTCGTGCAGCGAGGCTATGCGCTGCGGGTCGGCGGGGATCTCGACCGCGCGGCCGAGATCGTCGGTCACCGTCCGGGTCTCCTGCGCCTGGGCGGCGACCGCGCCGCCGAGCACCGCGGCGAGCAGGCCGATCATGAGAATGTAGAGCCGGGTCATGACTGTCTCCTTGAGCTTGCTGGATTATTCGGCCGCCGGCGGGCGGGCGTCGGCGTGGGTCTCCGGATCGCCGTCGAGCGCGGCCTCGATCATCGGCACGAGGCGCTCGACCGCGTAGGGGATCGAGAGCAGCGAGGCGTGGGAGAAGGCGCCCGAGAGCTCGAAGTCGAGGAAGATCTCGCGTCCCTCCTGAGCCGCTGGCAGGAAGTCCCGCGCGGCGAGCTCGGGGATCTGGGCGTAGGTGCCGTCGTTCTGCGGCAGCCAGATCAGCAGGTCGGTGTCGATCGGCGAGAGGTCCTCCGGCGAGAAGGTCACGGCGAACTCGTTGCCGGTGACGAGGTCGTCGATCTTCTGGGGCGGCTGGAAGCCCATGTCGGCCAGCAGCTGCGGCCGCACGTCGCTGGAGGTGTAGGCGCCCGGCTCGCCGCTGCGCACATAGGCGACGGCGACGGTCTTGCCCTGCCACTCGGGGTGGGCCTCCGCGACCGCCTCGAGCTCGGCCTCGACCTCCGCGATCTTCTCCTCGGCCTCCGCCTCGCGGCCCACGGCGCGTCCCGTGAGACGCGCGCGCTCGTCCCAGGGCAGGGCGTAGTCGCCCACGCCCTCGGGCACGGCGACGACCGGCGCGATGAGGCTGAGGCGCTCGTATTCATCGGCGGTGATGCCCGACCAGAGCGCGACGATCACGTCCGGGTCCTGCGCCGCGATGGTCTCGAAGTCGAGCTGGCCGCGCAGGATCGGCGGCTCGGTCTCGAGCAGCGGCTGCGCCCAGGGCCAGACCGACTGCGGGTAGTCGCCGTACCAGTGGCGGATCGTCACCGGCTGAATGCCGAGGGCGAGCAGGTCGTCGGCGCCGGCGAAGTCGACGGAGGCCACGCGCTCCGGCGGCTCCTCGATGACGGTCGTGCCGAACTTGTTCTCCATGGTCAGGGGATACTCCTGGGCCAGGAGCGGTCCGGCGCAGAGGACGAGGGCGGTGGTCAGGCGAAGCATGCGGTCTCCTTTCGATGTGGTGAGGTCAGGCGGCGGCGCGGCCGTGGCGACGTCTCAGGTCCTCGCGGAGGAGGGCCTCCCGGCTGTCGTCGTCGCGCAGGACGCAGGTGGCGCAGGTCTCCGCGCCGGCGGTGTAGTAGCGGCAGCAGCCCCCGCGCTTGGCCGCCCAGTCCGAGACCGTCGGATCCTCGGGCAGGGTCACGCGGACGAAGCCGTTTTGCGGGGCGTGGAGCGGGCTGGAAGGGTCGCGGAGCGGGCCAAGGGCGATCCGCATCGCCCGTTCCGGGCATCCCAGGACGCGGCCCTGGGCGAGCAGGCAGGCGGAGAGGGCGTCCCCGACCAGCCGCCAGAGCGCGCCGCGCGAGAGGCCGGAGCGGTCGGTGAGCGTCGTGACCAGGGGCGCGAGCCAGGTGGTCAGGGTGCGTTCGAGGTCGGCGGCGGGGTCCGGGCTTGGTATCGCCGCGCCGCCCGATAAGTGGAGGTCGTAGGCGGAGGCCCTGCCGCTACGCTCGCCGAAGCTCCAGCGTTCTTCGCGGCGGCTGACGGCGACGCCGGTCGTCGGCAGGGAGCCGGAAGCGTATCCGCGCAGGGCGAGGAAACCGGCGCACTCGACAAGGCTCCAGGACAGCCGCCCGAGGAGGAAGGCGGCGGCCAGCTTCCGGTCGGCACCGGACACCTCTGCCTGTTCCGCCGCGAGCCAGTCGCGGAGCGGGGCAGCGTCCGGCTTGGACAGATGCAGGGCATCCGCCGGGGCGGGGCCGTCCGAGAGGCGGGCGCCGAATGCGCTCCTGACGTCCGGCCGATCGGCGCAGGCGGTGACGAGGGACGGAGGCCTCATCGCGCCGCCTCTCGCGAGGCGGGGAGAGACACGGTGCCCACCGTCGCGCGCCAGCCGGTGCGCGGCGTGATATCGCTGCCCGAGGAGAGGCCGTTGCAGTTTCCGTGGGCGCGCACCTCTTCCGGCGCGACCGAGACCTCGGCGACGGCCCGGCCGCAGAGGACCCGGAAGCGTCCGGTCGTCGTGTCGCGCTCGACCGTGGCGCGGCCCCGGATGCCGGCGGCGGCAAGGTGGCGAAGACCGGCGACCTCGGCCGCCTGGGCGGCGGGAGCGAGGTCGGCGGCCCCGCGGTAACAGGGCAGGTAGGGCCGTCCCGCCGCCTCGGCGGCGAGGAAGGCGGGGACGTCCTCGGGGCGCATCCGGCCGTACTTGCGGCGGGAGGGCAGGACCAGGACGCCGGCCGAGAGGCGGCAGCCGCCGATATGCGTGACCTCCCAGGCCTCGGCGAGACCGGTCGCCCGGGTCTCGCGGTCCAGGGTCTTGTAGAGGGGAAAGCCCCACTTCGCGCAGCAGCGGTCGTGCTTGCCATGGGTGCAGCAGAGGATCTGCATCCGGCTCTCCGGGCGCAGTCCGGCGCGGGTCAGGGCCGGGCCGCCGCGCACGACCGCGTCGATCACGGCGGCGAGGTCGCCGGTCGCCACCTCGGTCGAGCGTGCGCCGGGGCCGACATGGACCCGGTGACGGCCCGGCGTCTCGCCCTTGCGGTCGATAAGGTTCACGCGCCATCCCGCCTCGGCGGCGCGGGTGACGGCGGCCTCGACCTCGGGTGGCATGTTCTCGGCGACGCGGGCCGAGAAGCGCCACTTCGACTTGGGCCAGCGGACGAGAAGAACCTTCTCCGGATGCGCGCCCCAGCCCGCGAGCCTCTCGCCCGCCGCGAGACTGCCTTCTGTGCAGAAGCGGACCGTCACGCCAGGCTCACAAGGCGGCGGCTTTGGGTCCTAGGGGCAGGCGTGGGCACGGCGGAGACTCCTGCGGCGAAGCGGTTCTCCTCGATTCCCTACTAAATCTGTTGGGCTTTGCAAGCGAAGCTGAGTAATTCGGTCGGAATTCCTTCGCGTCCGCCTTTCACGGACGGGTCCGAGGCTCACCGCGGCGCGCGATCCGAGGCCATGGCCCTGAGGATGAAGCGCGCATTGGACCCGGCGTCTGCGAGCATCACAACCACGCCCGCGATGGAGCCGACGTAGGTATTGTAGATGACCCAGAGGAGGCTGCCGGCGAGGAAGCCGCTTCGGGCGGCAAGGCCTTCGAGCCTGAACACGGAGAGCGTTCCCAGCACGACGGCCGCCAGCGGCAGCAGGTCCCAGATGTTTTTCCAGCCGATCACGGCGGCGGCCACGTAGAAGGCGATGAACAGCAGTGCCAGGGCCGGGGCGCGGAGGCGGATGCCGCAGAAGTTCCGCAGCGCCGTGACGAGGTTGATCCCGGCGGCGGCGGGCGCGGCCAGGAGAAGGAAATGCAGCGACCAGGCCAGGGCCGAGGCGCCCAGGGTGGCGAGCATCGGCGTCCGCCGGGGCATCTGGAAGGCGAGCACGCCGAGCATCGCGGCCAAGGCGCCCACGGCCTGGCCCGTCCAGAAGAGCGTATCGCCCACGCGGCTCAGTCCCCGCGCGGGATGCGCGCCGGGAAGACGTTCTCGGGGATCGGAATGGCGCGGCAGCGGGCGTGGATCTCTTCGTAGGGGCCGCGGATCTCTTCCACGGAGGCCTCCGCGGCCTCGATGGCCGGACGCAGCTCGGCGGCGGTTGCCTGGATCCGGTCGATCAGCGCGGCCTCGTCGATCTTCGTCAGCGTACCGTTCTCCACCACGATTTCTCCGTCGATCAGCAGGTGACTCAGCGCGCGCCCGGTCTCGGCCATTGCGAGCTGGCGCATGGGGTCGTTGAGCGGCGCGAAGGCGATGGAGCGGGTGTCGTAGAGCGCGATGTCGGCCTTCGCGCCCTCCGCGATGCGGCCCAGCTCCGGCCGGCCGAGCGCGTCGGCCCCGCCCTCGGTCGCAGCGCGGAAGGCCTCGGCGGAGGTCACCCAGGTCCGGTGGTCGGCATCGTGCAGGCTGTGCAGCAGGCCGGTGTTCGCGAGCACCCGGAGCATGTCCACCGACTCGATGGACCCGCAGCCGTCCGTGCCGAGAGAGACGTTGATTCCCCGCTCAAGCATCTCGCGCATGGGCATCAGCCCGCTGCCGAGCTTGAGGTTGCTGTTGGGGTTGTGCTGGACGCTCGCCCCGCTGGCCGCGATGAGGTCCAGCTCCTCGGGGCTCACCCAGACGCCGTGGATGACCGAGGTCGCAGGCTTCAGGAAGCCGATCCGCGACAGGTACTCGATCATCGTCGAGCCGTAGAACTCGAAGCCCGTGACGACCTGCATCCGCGTCTCCTGGACGTGGATCATCACCGGCACCTCGTGCCGGTCGGCCATGTCGCGCACCCGGAGCAGGAAGTTCTCGGTGCAGCGTTGGGGTGCGGAGGGGGCGGCGATGTAGGCGACGCGGTTCTCGCGATGGTGCCGCGTGGTGGCGAGTCGTTCCGCGAACTCGAGGACCTCGTCGGAGGGCGTCGGACGGGTGCCTTCCAGCTCGGCCAGTACCTCGGCGGGGAAATGCTCCTCCACGAAGGGGACGCCGCGAAAGAAGGGCCGGTCGAAGAGCGTGATCCCGACGTGGGCGCGCAGGCCCGCGTCCTCGTAGGCGCGGAAGGCGGCATCGACGTGGGCCGGGTCGAGGTGCGGGCTGACGTTAAGGTCGTCCACGATGGTCGTCGTGCCCGACCGCAGCGCCTCGATCGCGCTGACCATTGTCCGGAGGTACACTTGCTCCGGCGTCACGGGCACCGGCTTCAGCGGACGGACGAGGTTCATCCAGAGCTCCAGCGGCAGGCTCTCGAACCGCCCCTTCTGGAAGTTCTCGTGACTGTGGTGATGGCCGTTCACGAAGCCCGGAACGGCGAGATGATGCGTGCCGTCTATCACCCGGACCGCCTCGGTCCGACGGATGCCGGCGGGCGCGACCGACTCGATCCGGTCGCCCGAGATGTCGATGTCGACCCGGCGGCAGGGAGCGCCCGCGCCGTCGGGAAGCTTGGCGAGAACGTTCGCGATGCGCAGGTCCGTCATGCCGTCCTCCCGGTGACGCGGACGGGGCCCCGAGGCCCCGCCCGTCCGGTTCCGGACCCGATCACTCCGCGGCGCCGGTCATTTCCGCGACCGCGGCCATCGCCTCGACCTCGGAGGCCCAGAGTTCCGCGAACTCCTCGTGGTCGGCAAACTGGATCGACGAGCCGATCCGCCCGATCAGACGGAGGAAACCCTCGTCTTCCATGAGCGCCTCGAAGCTGTCGGAAAGCTCCGCGATCACCTCGGGCGGCGTGCCGGCCGGGGCCATGGCGCCGCGCCAGAACTGGAAGACCACGTCGTATCCCGCCTCGGGGCAGGTCGGCACCTCGGGCAGCGCCTCCATGCGCTCGGTGTCGGTCACGCAGAGCGGCACGAGGTCGCCGCTTTCGATGTGCTCGCCGACGACGGAGATGTCCCCGGCATAGGCCATGGTCTCGCCGCCCAGAAGGCGGGCGACCGCCGGACCGCCGCCGCCGTACTCGACGCCGGTCATGTCCGCTCCCGAGCGCGCCTTGAGCAGTTCGAACACGGTGTAGGTCCAGCCGTTCAGGTTGTCCGAGCTGTAAGTCAGGTCGCCGGGGTTCTCTTCGGCATAGGTGACCATCTCCTCGAGCGTGGAGAAGGGGCTGTCGGCGCGGGCCACGAAGATCGCAGGGCTGTAGTTGATCCGGGCCACCGGCACGAAGTCGTCGATGTCGTAGGCGAGGTCCTCGACCTGCGGGCGCAGCGAGTTGATCGTCGGGTCGCCGAAGAGAAGCGTGTAGCCGTCCGGATCGGCCTGCGCGACCTCGGTCGCCCCGACCGCGCCGCCGCCGCCCGCGCGGATCACCGAGACGAGCGAGACGCCGAAGTGCGGCTCGGCGGCCGTGGTGATGATGCCGGCATGCAGGGAGTGCGAGCCGCCCGGCGGATAGGGGGTCACGAATTCGATCTGCCGGGTGGGAAAGTCCTCCTGGGCCAGGCCGGGAACGGCGGCTCCGGCGGACAGGGTCGTCGCGAGAAGCAGTTTCTTGAGCGTCATGATGTTTTCCCTTTCGATGGCGCTTGGTGGATCCGCTGCAGGCCGCGCCAGATGAAGAGCGCGATCAGCAGGCAGAGAACCGTCAGGAGCGCGAGCGCCCCGGGACGGGTGACGAAGATGTCGAAGGAGCCGCGCGAGACGGTCAGCGCCTGGCGCAGCGAGTTTTCCAGACCGGGCGCGAGCAGCATGCCGATGACGAGTGGCGGGATCGGCATGCCCGTCTTGCGCATCGCATAGCCGGCGATGCCGCCCGCGAGCATGATGACGAGGTCGAAGGCCGCGTTGTTGACGGCATAGGCCCCGGCGAAACAGAAGGCCGCCACCACCGGGTAGAGCAGGTTGGCGGGGATCAGGACGATGTGCTGCAGGTAGCGGATCGCGAAGATCCCCACGCCCAGCAGCAGCACGTTCGAGACGAAGAGGAAGGCGAAGAGCGCGTAGACCGTCTCGGCGTCGCGCGAGAAGAGGAGGGGGCCCGGCGTCAGGCCCTGGGCCATGAAGGCCCCCAGCAGGACCGCCGTGATCGTGTCGCCCGGAATGCCGAAGACCGTCATCGGGATCAGCGCCGCCGGGCAGACGGCGTTGTTGCCCGCCTCGGCGGCGGCGACGCCCTCGGGCGCGCCCTTGCCGAAGCGCTCGGGAGTCGCCGAGGCGCGCCGGGCGAGGCCGTATGAGACCCAGCAGGAGATTTCCGCCCCCAGTCCCGGCAGGCTGCCGAGCGAGGTCCCTATGCCGGTGGAGCGCAGGATCGTGGGCAGCAGCCCGCGGAAGCCCCGGAGCGAGACCCCGGTCTCGCGCGCGTCTCCCGGCATCTTCGGCGACCGTTGAGGGGTGCGCAGGTCGTCCTCCGCCCGGAGCATGATCTCGCTCAGGGCGAACATGCCGATCAGCAGAGGGATCAGCGAGATGCCTCCCAGCAGGACGGGCAGTCCGAAGGTATAGCGCTGGGCCCCGGACATCGGGTCGAGCCCGACGAGCGCGATCATGACGCCGAGGGCGGCCGCGATGAGGCCCTTGAGCATGTCGTCGCCCGAGACGGCCGCGACCATGGTCAGCGCGAGCGCGTAGAGCAGGGTGAATTCGGCCGAGCCCACCTTGATGGCAACGGCCGCGAGCGGGGCGGCGACGAGGACGAGGACGATCGTGGCGAGGAAGTCGGCGATGACGGAGGCGAAGAGGCTGATCTCCAGCGCCTCTCGCGCCCGCCCGCTGCGCGCCATGGCGTTGCCGTCGGCCGCCGTGGCCGCGGCCGCCGCCGTTCCCGGCGTGTTGATCAGGATGGCGGGGATCGAGCCCGCGTAGATCGCGCCCTTGTAGACGCCCAGCAGGAACGGCAGGCCGATCAGCGGCTCCATGATGAAGGTGAAGGGCGCCAGCACGGCCACGGCCATGGTCGCCGTGAGCCCCGGCAGCGCCCCGACGAAGAGCCCCGCCAGAAGGCCGATCAGGGCAACCCCGATGACCACCGGGTCCAGGATCAGCTGGAAGCCTGAGGCGAGATCGGCCAGCATCTAGAAGGGCCCCGTCGGTAGCAGCACGCCCAGCACGCCGTCGAAGAGCAGGTAGATGCCGACCGGGAGGACCACGGCCAGGCCGGCGACCGTCAGGCCGTTCCGGTTGCCGAAGGCGACCGAGAGCGTGGCGATCAGCACCGCGGCGGCGGCGATATAGCCGACCCAGAACATCAGGAGCGTCGATCCGGCGAGCGCGCCGGTCACGGCGAGGACACGTCTCGGCTCACCCACGCTGAACGCGGGCGCGGCCTTGAGCAGGCCGCGGATGAGCAGGGCGAGGGAGAAGAGGGTCACGGCCGCGCCGGAGAGGATGGGAAAGAACGCCGGCGACCGGACGTCGCCGAAGTTCGCGAAGCCATCCTCCTGCACCTGCGCGGGGACCATGGCGAGCGCGGTGAGGCCCAGCGCCAGGGTGACCGCGCCGGTCACGGTATCGGCGTTCACGACACGGGCTGGCGATCCCTCGGGGTGCGGCATTCGACCTCCAGATTGCATGCAAAAATCACGCTAGCAAGAGGGTCGCGGAACACAAAGTTCAAATAGTTAACAGAAAATATACAAATAAAACATCAAGATAAAAGGCATTTCGCTAGGTCTGCGTGAGTCGCTCCCCGGCCCTCCGGACCGATGATTGCCGTTGATCGCCAAAATCTTGTATGCAATATTTCGGTGGTTGAGTGTGCTGACGCGGAGGCGAACATTGCAGGAAACCAGTCACGGCGCGTCCGCCGTCCCGGCCTACCGCATCGGGATGCTGACCCCCTCGTCCAACACGGTCCTGGAGCCTGCGACGAACACCCTGATCGCGCCGTTGGCTTCGCAAGCCAGTGTCCATTTCGGGCGATTCCGGGTCACGCGGATCGCGATGGACGACGCCTCCGACGAGCAGTTCGCCGACGATGCGATCCTGACCGCCGCCGACCTGCTGGCCGACGCCTGTCCCTCCATCATCGCCTGGAATGGCACGGCCGCCAGCTGGCGGGGGTTCGAGACCGACACCCGCCTCTGCGAGATGATCGAGGCGCGGACAGGCTGCCCGGCAACCTCCGCGATCATGGGCCTCAACGAGGCCTTGTCGCTCTTCGCGGTGCGCAGGCTCGGGCTCGTGACGCCCTATACCGGGGACGTGCAGGAGGCGATGATCGCGAACTATGCGACCCTCGGGATCGAGGTCGCCGCGGCCCGGCGCGCGGATCTGTCGGACAACTACTCCTTCGCGACGGTCGAGGCCGGGACGGTCCAAGAGATGTGCCGCGAGGTGGCCTCCGACGGCGTCGACGCGGTCGCGGTGGTCTGCACGAACATGCGCGGCCCCCTGATCGCCCGCGCCGTGGAGGACGAATTCGATGTCCCCGTGATCGACTCCATCGCCGTCACCCTCTGGACCGCGCTGCGCAGGCTCGGGGTCGACACCCGGCCGCTGGCGCGGTTCGGGCGCCTGTTCGAGGCGGGGGCGGCATGAGCGGAGAGAGCCAGATGGCACCGTCCTCGGCCTCGTCCTCCGCCTTACGCCCGGATCGCGCGCGCGGCCTGCACGACTACCTCGTCGCCGGGATCCGGGACATGATCCTGAAAGGCGAACTCGAGGCCGGCGCGCGCCTCGGGGAGGCCGATCTCTGCGGCCGGTTCGAGGTCTCGCGCACCCCGCTCCGGGAGGCGCTCAAGGCGCTCTCGGGCGAGGGGCTCGTCCTGCTGCAGCCCAATCGGGGCGCAACGGTCGCCCCGCTCGACCCGGTGAGGCTGAGGGACGTTTTCGAGGCGAAGGGCGCCATCGAGCATTTCATCGGGCTGAACGCCGCGGTGCGCGCCTCCGATGCCGAGATCGCCGGGCTTCAGGAGTTGCACGAAGCCCTCGTCGCCGCGGAAGAGGCCGAGGCGCCGCAGGACTACACCGAGTTGAACGAGGCCTATCACCTGGAGCTCGCGCGGCTGGCAGGGAACGAGGAGCTCCTGAAGACCTATGAGCGCCTGCAGCACAACATCCTGCGCGCGCGTCACCGCATCAACGACGACCCCTCCCGGGTGCGGGCCTCGCTGGCCGAGCACGAACGGATCATGCTGGCCCTGACGGCGCGGGCGCGGCTCGACCTTGCCGAGCGCCTCGTGGCCCACAACGAGGCGACGGCCGCCGCCGTTCTCGCGAAGATCGCCGTTTGATTTCGGCGCCTTGCGTGCTTGACGTGCGGTGCCGCCACCATCGGCGCCGCACCTGTACGGCATCTGGGTACGGCATCTGGCGTCCGACATCTTGAAACCGAGCCCAACCCGGGACGTTTCGTGGTCTGGCCCGCCCCGAGGCCGGGAGCATCCAGACGAACGTCAGTGGGAGACCTGCGCATGGACGTGGAACGTATCGGAATCGAAGCGGACAGCGCCGGGCAGGAATTCTTCCTGCGCGTCTTGAGGTTCCGGGGAACGGGCGAGGCGCCGACCGTCTATCTGCAGGCGGCTCTCCACGCTCACGAAGTTCCGGGCGTGGTCGCGCTCGACCGTCTCATTCCACGCCTGGAGCAGGCCGAGGGCGAGAACCGCCTGGCGGGCGACGTCATCGTCGTCCCACAAGCCAACCCCGTCGGTGCCAGCCAGGCTCTGTTCGGCGAAACGCAAGGGCGGTTCGATTTCAACGGCAGAACGAATTTCAACCGGGGATTCCCTCCGGCGGGCGCCGAGACGGACCTGGCGCGGCCGGTGGACGAACGGCTCAAATCGACGCTGTTGTCGCTCGCCTGCGAGGCGGACATCGTGCTCGACCTGCACTGCGATCACGATGGTCCGGTCTACCTCTACGTGCACGAGCGAATGCTCGAGGAAGGGCGGACGCTGGCGCGGTCTCTGAGGGCCAGGGCAATCCTCACCGATAGCGGCGAGGATCCATTCTCGTTCGTGCTGAAGGTCAATCAGCGCTGGAACGAGGAGGGCCGGGCGAACGACCGCCGGTTCTCCGCGACGGTCGAGCTTCGCAGCATGATCGACGTGACCGCGGACCTCGCGGAGCAGGACGCCCTCGGTCTCTATCGATACCTCGTCGAGACGGGGACCGTGGTCGACAGGCTGCAGGAGGCGCCGGCCGAGGAGCCTGTCACCGGGGACATCGGAGCGGCAGAGCTGGTTCTGACCCCGGCCCCGGGGGCCATGATGCTCGACGTCGAGGTCGGCGAATGGGTGGCCGAGGGCCAGCGCCTCGCCGAGATCATCACTGAGGCCGGGCTCGAACGCCACGAGATCCGCGCGCCCTTCGAAGGAATGGTCCTGACGCGCTTCAATCGCCGCATCGTCCGCCGCGGCGATTACGTCGCGAAGATCCTGCGGCATGAACGCCCTGCATCGGCGGGCTGACACTCCGGAGGGCATCGGCGCCTCCGGCGGCCAGCTCAACGCGGAGTCATTCGAGCGGATCGAAGATGGGATCAATGGTCCGACAGCACCAGTTGCTGCGCTGCCGGACCTATCCCGGGATGAGGGATATGCTCGCAGGACAGAGGCGAGCGACGGTCCGCGGTCACTGACCCGACCGCATCCAATCTACGGCAGAAGACGTCTGCTGGATCAGCTGACCTTTACGCCCGACCGAATGGTTCCCGGTATCCTCTGGGGCCAGTCGTCCGAATTGCAGAAGACTGGCAGTTACGAAGAACGTTGTGGGTCCACTCGGATCACGGAGGACATACCGTCTTCTGTCTCGAGCAGGCTCGCGACGGATACGCCCAGAATATCCCTCTCCGCTCCCATGAGGCGACCGAGAAGCTGTTTGATGCGCGTTATCTCTCTTGGCTCGCATTGATCGATTACAGGGTTGGGGTCCAATTCCTGTCCCACCACCGCCCCGACATCCTTGGCCAGTTCGTACAGCGTGAGGCTGTGCAGATCACGCAGCAGGGCGACTCCGCCGGCCTCCGTCTCCAGGACATAGCTCCTGGACGCCAGCATCTCGAAGACTTCCGAGCGTCTCCCGAGGCCCGTGGATTCGATCAGGTCCGCCTCGGTGAGCATACCGCCCTCCTGAGCCTTGCGATGCAGGTTCGCCAGGAGCGTTACCGCTGCGACCAGGCGTTCGCCCGACGTCTGATCACGGCCCGGAGGCGCGCCATATTCGTGCCGCCAGTCCGGTATCGAGGCCGCGACGATTGCGCCGAGGGCAATCACGACCCACGACGAATAGATCCAGAGAAGGAATATCGGCACTGCCGCGACGGCGCCGTAGATGGTCCGGTAGGTCGAGCTCGAAAACAGATACGCGTTGAATGCCCAGGCCAAGGCTTCAAAGCACAGCGCGGCCAGAAAAGCGCCGACGACCGCGTGACGGACCAGGACCAGCCTCGCCGGCACAATGACGAACATCGCCGTGAGGCCGAACGTGGACAGCATCACGCGCCCTGCGGTCTGGACGATCTGCCAATCCGTAAAGCTCGGGACGCGCTGAGTGACGCCCAGGTCTTCCGGTTCCAGGCGATTTGCGAAGTCCAGCACGTCGGACGTCAAGGTCAGACTGACAGCAACGAGCAGTGGCCCGAGCGTGAGGACGGTCCAGAACACGATGAAGCGCACGATGACGGGCCGGGTTCTCTCGACCCTCCATATCTGGTTCAGCGTGGCTTCGATGGTCGAAAGCAGCAGAATCGCCGTAATCGCGAGACCGATCACGCCGAGCGTCGTCAGTTCCCCTGCATTCTGCGTGAACCCGGTCAGATACTCCCTCAGTGTCGCACCTGCCTCGGGGACGATCGCCTCGAATACCAGGGACTCCATCCGGACTTTCGCGGTTTCGAACGCCTCGAAGTAGGACATGACCGCGAAGGAAATGACGAGAAGCGGCACAATGGCGAGAAGCGTCGCGAAGGTCAGGGCCGCGACGGCATGATCGATCCGATCGGCGAAAAATCTTTGCGTTGAATATTGCAGAAAGCGATACAGTCGGCCGGACCTGAGAGCAGTGCCGGATTTTCGCAGGTGGCTGAAAACATCGCCTGGAGCTTTCATTTCCGCAGCATAGCACGAACGAAGTCCCACTCAGAAGAAATGAGCGACCGGGATTGCCGCTCGGCCGCTCGCATCGCACAGAGCAACCGCGGTGCCGCCGTCGGCATCGTCCCCGTCCACGCGAATGGGGGCGCTAGGAACTGGAACGTCCCAGAGCAACCGTCGCCGGGAAGTTGACCAAGAACAGCAGCAATAGGATCGGCCTGGTGATCCGCAGGTCCAGGAGATCTTTCCCCCAATCCACGTTCAATTCACGCTATGTGGTCGTTCAGGAGCGTTCCGACATGCTCTGTGTCATCTCGAATATCGTCGCCTTCAGGGTTGTATCGTTGACCGTCACGAACCCCTCCGTGGCTCGCTGGATGTCCGTGATCGTGACCATGATCGCAAAGAGCGAGTAGGCAAAGAGGAAGGTTCTCCAGGTCAGAGGGCGCCCCGCGACACCGGACCGATTGCCGAGCAGGAAGAGGGCGACCAGTGCGATCGACAGCAGCATTCCCTGCGCGAGGGTCGAGATCGGAGAGGAGAGCGACTGGATGCGATCGAGGTGAGAGTCGAGGACCTCGTTCACCGCGCTCGCGACAAAGCTCTTCGTGGCGGCCGGTACCGGGTCGCTTGTCGCTTCAAGGGTCTGCGGCCAGAGCTCTCCCTGGGCGATCAGGCTGGTTTCTATGAAGGCTTGGGCTTGTCCGATGCTCCGGATCGGATCACCGCCAGTGGTGACGCGGGTTTCGGCGTAGTCGAGGATTGCTTGCTGGAGTTCCGACCGGCCCGGATCCGGCAGGTAGTCTGCGCGCAGAAATGCCGTGCCGATGGCGGCGGCCTCGTCGTTGATCGTCTGGGTTCTCTGCTGAGACACCACGACGGCGTTGGCGAATGTGAAGGCGAGCAGCAGTCCGAGTAGCGACATGATCGCGCCAAGCGTCGCTTCGCCGACCAGCGCCCCGGCCGGCTCACCGCCGGGGCCGGCTTTGGTTCGACCGCGTCCCGAGTAGTAGCCGAGGATCGCCGCCCCAGGTAGCAGGAAGAGCAGCAAGATCACTGTCTGGATATACCCCAGCACGGGAAGCGTGATCCGGGAGAACAGCTCTGCTGCCGTCGTGAATTCCATCCTGCCGACTCGTTTTGGCCGCCGCTATCCAGCGCCGTTCGAGCTTCCGTTGGGTGAGAGGGCTTTTCGAGACTCTCGTTGAGCAGGCCGCGATCATGGCCGACAGCATCTGGGGGCTCCGAGTACCATGCGAGTAGCGGATCCGCTTCAAATGCAGTCGAGCCGGTGTAGCTTGATATTTACCCTACGTAATCAAATAGGGAACATTCGCGTGAGCGACCACCACGAGATCATCAGGGTAGGAGGGCTCTATGACGTCTATCAGAACCTCGATACCGGAATTGCCTGATGCAAAGGGTGACCGAAGAGCGGATGATCCTGGAATTCGGAGTGGTCACCGAGCATGATGGCGGCGGGCACAACCTCGGCTTCATCGCGCTGTTCATTCCCGGTGAGCCACCCGCTCTCGAGGCCGACGAACCCTTCGCCGTGGTCCAAATCGGGCCGAACACTTATGCGGGCGACCCGAACCTGCTGGAGCGCGACGGCTATTATGGCGGCTATATTCTTTCCGACAGCGAATACCGCATCGCGTTGGACATTACCAACAACGAGGAAATGACCGTCCAGACCGCCAATGGGACGTCAGTACTTGTGGACCTGTCGCAAAGCGATGCCTACGCGGGTTTGCTTCTTGCCATGGAATGTCAGGAAGAGAAGTCCTGAACGACGGCAGCAGAGAGGGCCTTCTGAAAGGGCAGCGGCGAATACGGTCGCAGGAATGGAGTCGTATCGGCCAACCTGTCCTGCGGCCGCAATAGAGGTGGGGTCCGGTCTCCGAAGAAGCTGAGAGGAGTGGCCTTGTACGTGCGGACGTCGGCCATCATCCCGCCGTCGCGGGACCTTCTGGTTCTGGCCTGAGAGGCAGCGAAAATGGCGGAGACGAAGGGATTCGAACCCTCGAGACGGTTTCCCGCCTACTCCCTTAGCAGGGGAGCGCCTTCGACCACTCGGCCACGTCTCCGCCGCCGTCTATGCCAGCTAGAACCCTATGGCGCAACGATATTTTTTCCCGCGCCGCGCCGCAGCGCCAAGGGCCTGATTTCCCGGGTTTTCCCGGGATTTCCCGGGATTTCTGTCACGTTCTGACACGTTTCTGACACAGCTGTTTCCGTATTGTTCTCACGCCGCAATTGCCCGCAAAGCGAGCACGCATCGACGATGGCAAGGCCTTCAAGTCAACCGTCAGGCGCGGCCATCCGGGCGGCGCCGCTGAAGGAGCCAGCCATAGTCAATATTAGCTTGATGACCGAGCATGCGTCAGGCGAGCGATGCTAAGGGCGGAAAGCCGACCTTCGCCGCACCCGCGAGCCAAGCGATACCAAGTCGGCACGCCGCGATCGCAGGCTGCTCCGTCAACGATCTACCGCGCGTGGTCGGCGTCACGCCTGTCAATGTCTAAGGGGGCCTCGATGTCCTTCATCGCGCGCACCGCGGTCAATATCGCGGACCTAGTCTGCGGCTTCCAACAGGATGACTGTGTCGCTGACAGGCAGCACGTCTTCGAGCGCCGTCCTTTGTCATGAGCCGATAGGGCCGGCTGCAGCTTCTACGTCTTCGACGAAGGGACGCCGCCACGGTGATTTTCGGGGATCCGCACAGGCCTTGTCCGGGGGATGCTATCGCAGGGCCGTGTCTGCCCGCGCCGCATTTGTCGATGACGCTGCTAGAACCGTAGCGATTGCTATCGCGAACCAACGCGTGGGATATCTACGAGTCACGATACTGAACTCCCTCCGATACAAGCGATGTCGGATGAGGAGCTATGCGCACGCGCCAATGGCTACTCGTTGATCCAGGTTAGTCAGCGGGAAACCCCGCATCAGCCGTTTTCTCGGAGAGCAGAAGTAAGGTCTCAGCGAACACTCTCATTTGGCATGAACAAGCAATCGTTGCCGTCGACCCCTAATTTTCGGCCTGTTCCGACCCCATATTGGTGATGGTGCGGGGATGGTTCTTACGCAATGGAGGATTTCAACATGATCGACAGATTGCCAGAGTTCAGTGCGAAGTTCGACGACACAGAATACGCCCGCTCGCGAGCCAAGAAAGCTGCATCCGCCCGCATGCGAGCGGAGAAGGTTGCGAAATCGGTCGGAGAGTCGCCCGAAAACGTCGATGACGCTGAACGGCGCGAGCAGCAGACCTATGAAGCCCCGTTGTTCCGAGAACCGGATCAGAAGCCGTGAGTCTCGCGATGACGTGGACTCTCGTGACGCTCATGCCTGCTAACACCGCATAGAGGCAGCGGACGGCCCGCGACAAGGCGGGCTAGACTGAGAGCAAGCAGCGCAACAATGCCGGTGATAGCGACGGTCATCGCAGAGGGGCTGCCGGCGTTCGCGGACGGTGCGGTGAGGTTGGTGGCCGTGGTCGTCATGGGTATCTTCTCTCGGTGATCGCCACCCCGGCTGGATGGCGCGAAGGACGTCGGTCCGTGGGGCGAGGGACGACAGCGCGGACCGCGTCAGGAGCGGTGCTGGCCCCAGAATTCGAGTGCAGTGGATCCCGCCCGCTGCACTGCAGCTGACAAATGACGGTGTCTGTCACTTGTCATGACGATGGCGCCATGCGCGTCGATCATCGCGGCCCCGAAAGAGAGCACTTCGTGTCGCGGGTGATGCGCATCAGCCTGACTATCAGCCCGAAGCAACCTGGGCGCTTTAGGAGCGGCGCGGACCCCGCGCAGGCATAGTTGAGGAAGGCCCCGCCAAGAGGCAGGCAGGTTCTCGCGCTCCCAGCGAACGCGGCAGCGGAACACCTTCTCCGCGAAAGAGAATTGGGTTGCGGTTCGGAAACTGGCGACCCTTGTCCCAAGCCTGGCGACGCAGCGATCATCGCGGGACTCCGGGCGATCACAGACGCGTTCGAGGACTACGGCCACCGCCTTGTTGCCGCCGAACTCTGACACAGAGCGCTTGTATCTCAGCCCGTCAAGTTGGAAGGCCGCCACGCTCGCGCCATGGTCAAAACTGCCGCCTGATCCTGTTCACCCGCGGGGGCGCACGCCATTCGTCGGCATTGGGCCAGTGCCAACCTGCGCAAGGGCGGGGAAGGCGAAGGACGCGATCACACCGGCCATGACTGCCATCCTAGTGATCAGCTTCGCCACGGGATGTCTCATCGCCGCTCGCTCCCCGGCGGACCAGAGGCCGCCGGTTGCCATGCGCGTCCGCGATTGCCCAAGCGTCAGCGTTCCGGTCAGCCGCTTTGTGGGCGAGTCCGGTGTCGGGGGGACCATGTCGTTCGGTCTCGATGGCATGCCTTCGTTCTCGGCGACCTGGATCGAGAAGTCCTGCAGGTCAGTCGGATGAGTGCCACCGGTCATCGGGGCGACAACCTGTGCAAGGCCGCCGCGGCGAGAGCGTGTTCCTTCTGGTGGTAGTCGCCACGAAACTTGCCATCGACTCGCACCTCCCAGATGCCGTTTCGTTCGCGAACCTGAACCCCACCGCTTTGCGACGGCTCGTTCGTGGAAGAACCTTGTCCTCCAACGCTTTTCGGCGGCACGGGGGGCTTGGCGGTCATTTCTGGCTCCTTCGTCTCGGGCGCGCGCACGTCTCCGAGGAGCATCACGGCACGAATGAATTCTTCTGCATAATCGTCTGTTTCACGGTGGTTGTGTTCGTGCCGGGCCATCCGCATCGGCTCGACGAACCGTTCTCTCAGGTGGTCGATGAAACGAGGGTCGGTGCGGGCCATATAGGCGATCAGCGCCTGCAGGACCCTTTGATGGGCCAGTACGCGCCGCTCGAGGTCGGTCGACTCCGGAAAAGGGATCGGCATGGCGCAGGTCATCCCTCCTCAATTGCGTTTTCGGCGCTCTCTGGTGAACCGTCGACATCGAGGGCGGCCAGGCAAGCTTGCGCGATATCGCGGTTCGGGGCATCAGTTCCCGGCATGGTTGCCCAACCCGCGTCCATGAGCGCGTCGCGCCGCTGGTAGGTCGAGGCGGCCCGGATCATCTCCATCTTGTCCGCCCGCGCCGGGTCTGATTGCGCCATGTCGAGGCAGACCGGCACCATGGACGTGACAACATTGTCGCGAGACAGCGCCATCGCCCTGTCGTTCGAGGTCCCGCCAGTCACCCAGCCGCCCCATGTGAATCCCACGACACTGACGAAGACCGCGCCGATCAGCGCGCCATAGATGCCGGGTTTGAGCCATTCGGGTGAGTTCATGTTCCGTCCTCCTGCGGGGGAAGCGCCGCTTCGCTGTGATTGCTGGTCTGGCTCAGGGCAGCATCCCGACTCAGCGCTTTTTTCAGATCGCTGTCGGTAATTGCGCGTAACTCGAAGCGTCCCGCATGACGGCCCTTGCCGCGCACTGTCAGGTAGGTTGCCGTCCGACGGTAGGCTTCGAAGCTCAGCCCCTGGAGAAGCTCTTCTTCGACGAGAAGCTCATACTCTCCAGCGGGCAATTCGCCCGGGTATCCCGACAGAGTGAACGGGTTGGAAAACGTCACCGTCGATCTGGTCGACCGCATGTTCATCCCGGGCCTCCGCAATGCTGGCAGATTCGTCGCTCACCACTGTCGCCGGCCGCTTAGGGTCTTGGTCGAACCAGTCGAACGATTTCTCTTTTTTACATCGGGATGGTGCGGCTAGCGCTAACACATGTTAGCCCTGCTCCTGGCCGTGAACTCTCCGCGGTGCGTCGCCAGCACTGACCTGCGTAAGTGCGGAGAGGCTCGCCTGCACGTATCCTTAGGAAAACAGGGATGATCTCCATGCCTGTAGCCAGTGAAAGGATTGGCGATGGCCGACCCCAGTATTCTCAACCCGCATCCGCCCGGATTTGAGCGATTTCTCTATGCGTCGGTCGGCGAAGACAGGAACGGCTATGCCGTGACGGTGCTTTCGACACTCGCTCGGCTCGGTCTCGACCCATGGAACGAAACCTCTGAACTGGTCACGCTGGGACGCGATGGCGCGCGAGCGCGGTTGGGGGCGCTGCTTGCTCGATTTCGGGACGTGCCTGCGCTCGCCAGCGACCACGGCAGAGTCGCACGAGACCTGAGCCATCTGCTCCCAGATCGTCCGGTGTCAGGTACCCTGAAGCGGTCGGTCGCGCCGGCTGAGGGCGGCCAGCCGGGCACTAGCGGGGTGATCTGGGCTGTGCTCGCTATCACCTTTGTGCTGTTTCAGGTTCTGACGTTTGGCGGTTCGGGGGCAGGCGAATGACCGTTTCCAACCAGACTCCCAACGTACCGGAACATGCGGCGCAAAAGGCTGGGACGCCATCGCCGCGCGAACAGGGAATATTGTGGGCCTTGGAGGAGCACTTCTGGACCAGTGGCGCCGACAACGCGCGAACCACGACAGCGGCCAACGCCGTGATGATCTTCCCCTATCCTCCCGGCATCCTCCAAGGCGACCAGATCTGGGCCCATCTTCGCGAGAGAACCGGCTGGCGCTCCGTTGTTATGGCTGAACGGCGCGTGACGCGATGTGGTGACATCGCCATTCTTACCTACCGGGTCTCGGCAGAGAAGCCCGATGTGCCGATCTACATGGCGCTCTGTGCCTCAACGTACCTCAACGATGACAACACATGGCTGAGGATTTCCCACCAGCAGACTGTGGTCACCTGAGAACCGCAGAGACAATCGCCATGCCGCAGACGCCGGGACTAACCTGGGTCAGTGCGGCGAAGCGTCGACTCCGGTCAGGTGAGACGTGCCTGCCGAATATTTGGTGGCATATTTCTTTCCGAGTACCCGAGAAGCGTGTTGGCGTGTCGATCCCCCAAAGGTGGGCAAGTCGGCACGCTTCTTATTCTCGGGACGTCCGAAGAAGGACATTCCCGACGACTCCCGAACGGAACAAGACCGGCTAGAAGATGACCTCCCCGAAGTCGGCTCCGGACAAGGCGCCCTCTGGTCCGAAGAAGGACGCGGCCCTGAAGCATTCTCGGGGCAGCCGAGAAGGCACGCACGGCGAAGAACGGCGCCGAGACCAACAAGGAACTCGACGCGGCGACCCGGTCCTCGCATGACCTCCTGCGCCTGAGGTGACTAGCGGGCCCACCGGCCGAGCAAAGGAGGGCGGCCCCTCACTTCAGGAGCGGCCCGGTCTGGTCCAAATAGGCCGGATCGAACTCGGCAAGTTCCACGAGCCGTGCATAGTCGTGAATCGACACATGACCGTCCCGAAAGGTCAACAGTCCGGCCTCGCGTAGTTGCCGCAACACACGATTGACATGGATGGCGCTCAGACCGAGCGTATCGGCAAGGTGATACTGCGTCAGTGGGCAGTCGTATCCTTCCCTGCTGCCGATACCAACCAGTGCCAGCCTTGATCCCAATTCCAACAGGAAATGTGCCATCCGGGCCTCCGCGTCGCGCCGGCCGAGCCCTACAAGATGCTCGACGACCATCGCCTCATCTCGCGATGCAGCCCAGAGAATGGCAGTGGCAAGCCGCGGTGTCTGCGCGAAGGCTGCCAGGAGATCTGACTTTAGGACTTCAGCGGCCTCGATCGTCACGATCGGCTCAAAACTGTGGTCCGAGGTCCGCAAGAGAACGCTGCGCAGGCCGAGGAAGTCACCCGGCACCTGGAAATCGACGATCTGGCGGGTTCCATCGGGTTGGAGCTTGTAGGAGCAAACCCATCCGCTTGAGAGGATGTAGGCGGCCTGATCGGATTGCCCCTGGTGCACCATATCCTTCCCTGCCGCGAAGGTCCGTCGGCGTTGGTGGAGCTGCTCCAGCACGGCAAGTTCGACCTTCGACAACCCGACGAAGGCCGAAAGTTTGCGGATCAGGGGGCTGCGCTCTGCTGACGTCATTGGCCCTCCCGGCGTGATGCAATACCAGAGCAAAGGATCGGCCCGGACACTACTCTGGATCAGTCCAGCATAGCGACATTCCTGTCAGAAGTACGGATCGTCCGAGCCCAATGTAACCGGGCCACGATCCACCGGAAGGAGCCCCGGCATGTCCACGGCGAGCGAGCACGCAGGCGAAGCCGCCCTTTCGATCTGCGAGGCCCTGCTGCTTGCGATGAACGATCACGGGGTGCTGCCGGAGCACGAGATCGTGGGAGTCCTCCGCGACGCCGCGGCAACCCATGAGAACGCCGTCGGCACCGACCATGAGACGGAGAACCACCGAGCTGTCGCAGACCTGATCAACGCGATCATCGCCGGGGGCAATTCCGTTCGGCGCCCGTGACGTCGATCTTCGACGATGGGATGCCGAATGGTCGAATTCCTTTTTGAAAGGAAGAACGAAGATATCTCGGGGCGATAATACGAATGAACTGCTTTGTCATGTTTTTGACAGATATTGGCTCTCCGATATGGTGAGCGCCAAGGCACTTCCGAGAATCGCTATGCTCCCTTGCAAATCCGAAGAATGAACACTCGAGTGTCGTTCACCCTTAACGACCGGGTTCTCCTCCCTTTAGCGTCGTGGCCCTGGTCCATGTCGGGCAGGTGCTGGCGACGCTGAAAGGGGAGAAGTGTGGACAGGATGCCGCCATCAAGATTGTGCGCCATGTGATCCAGACGTCATTGCGGCAGATGTTGCTCGGCAGCGGATGAGGCAGCCTGTCGTAGCAAGCGCGACATGGCAGGAAACAACACGATCGAAACATCTTTGGCATCAACAAGACCTCTCCGACGAAAATTGATGCTGCGTAGTCAGAGCTCGGACCAGGACGATCACAGCATGGTCGATCAATCGGTCTCTTGCGGCGGACAAAGGGAAGATCGTGACGGGATGAACAAGATCCGCCAAATGGCGGCTATGGGCCGGAGTTTCGCGGCGCAAGGGTGACCCCGGCTTGTGCAGCGCCTCAGATTCGCGCCGAGCGCACATCAATGCAATCGCAAATGACCGCCAAGTCGGGCGGCGAGGCGGGATGAGAAATTTTTGTCCGATTGCTTTGGCGACAATCCCCACTTGTACAGCACGCCAGGCATTCGACAAAGTTGATGCCTCGTTATGCACTCAGCCACGTTGGTTTTTGGGCGGCTTCTGCTCCTCCGCGGATACGCGTCGCGCAGCCGGCCGCTCTGGCGCGGCGCGCCGCAATGGGTTCGTTACCCCATCGTCGGCATGAAGAACTCCGGGTCTGTGCGGACACCGGACGGCCAGCGCGTGGTGATCGCCTTGAGGCGGGTGTAGAAGCGCACGCCTTCCATGCCGTGCATGTGGTGGTCGCCAAACAGTGAATGCTTCCACCCGCCGAAAGAATGGAAAGCCATCGGCACCGGGATCGGGACATTGACGCCTACCATTCCGACCTCGATGTCGTGCGCGAAAGTCCGGGCGGCGTCGCCGTCCCGGGTGAAGATCGATACGCCGTTGGCATAGTCGTGGGCGTGGATTAGGTCGACGGCCTCGTCGTAGCTTTTGCGGCGGACGACAGAGAGAACGGGACCGAAGATCTCCTCGCGCCATACGGACATCTCCGGTGTTACCTCGTCGATAAGCGTCGGTCCGACGAAGTAGCCGTTCTCGTAGCCTTTCGGCGGCGTGAAGCCTCGGCCATCGACGACGATCTTGGCGCCTTCGGCTTCGCCCTTGTCGATCAGGCCGCAAATTTTTTCCTGCGCGGCTTTGGTGACGACCGGACCCATGTCGGTCGCCCTGTCGGTAGCGGGACCGGTCTTGAGGGCCTCGATCTTGGGCACCAGCTTTTCGATCAGCGCGTCCGCGACGGTGTCCGTCACGGGTACGGCGACGGAGATCGCCATGCAGCGCTCGCCGGCGGAGCCATAAGCGGCCCCCATCAGCGCGTTCGCAGCCATGTCGAGGTCGGCGTCGGGCAGGATGACCATGTGGTTCTTCGCCCCGCCGAGAGCTTGCACGCGCTTGCCGTTCGCGGTGCCCGTCTCGTAGATATATTTCGCGATCGGAGTCGAGCCGACGAAACTGACGGCTTTCACATCCGGGTGGGTGAGCAGTGTATCAACCGCCTCCTTGTCGCCTTGGACGACGTTGAAGACCCCCTCGGGCAGGCCCGCCTCGGCCAGCCACTCCGCGATCAGCAACGATGCCGAGGGGTCGCGTTCGGAGGGCTTGAGGACGAAGGTGTTGCCGCAGGCCAGTGCAACTGGAAACATCCACATTGGCACCATCGCGGGGAAGTTGAACGGAGTGATGCCCGCGACCACTCCGAGGGGCTGGCGCAGCGAGTGACTGTCGACCCCGGTACCGACATTCTCCGTTATCTCACCCTTCAGCAGGTGGGGCGCACCCACCGCGAATTCGACGACCTCGAGCCCCCGTGTCACTTCACCGAGCGCGTCCTCGTGGGTCTTGCCGTGTTCGGCTGAAATGGCCTGCGCCAGTTGATCGCCCCGCTCCCAAAGGATCATCTTGAACCGGTCGAGGATGCGCGCCCGGCGGAGTGGAGGAGTGCTCGACCAGCTCTTCCAGGCCTGGTGGGCGGAAGCGACGGCGCGGCCGACTTCCTCGCTCGACGCCAGTGCGACGGTGGCCTTCGTCTCGCCAGTCGCAGGGTTGTAGACCGGTTGGGCGCGGCCGGAGGTGCCGGCGACGCGGGCGTTGTCGATGAAATGGGCGATCTCGGTCATGGCGCTCTCCAATAGGGTCACGGCTTACCTAGGCTGAGCAAAAGTGCATATAAATGGCCTCGAGAGGTGATCCGGTATGCAAAAACGATCAAACGAGACGGCGATGGACTGGGACGACACGCGCCACTTTCTCGCGGTCGCCCGCGAGGGTCAGATGCTTGGAGCCGCGCGCCGGCTCGGCATCAGCCAAGCCAAGCTCAGTCGCCGGGTTGCGGCGCTCGAGGCCGCCTTGGCGACAAGGCTCTTCGACCGGACCACGCGCGGTTCTCAGCTCACCGAGCAGGGGCGTCTCTTCTTCTCAATGGCGGAACGGGTCGAGGCGGAATTTCTCGGCACACTCGAAGAGATCCGGGGGCGAGAAGGTGTCGGCGGCACGGTCCGGATCGGCGCGCCCGACGGCTTTGGTGGTGCCTTTCTCGCTCCGCGGCTGGGCTCGCTCATGCAGGCCTGCCCGGGGCTGCGACTTCAGCTCGTTCCGGTTCCGCGTAGTTTCTCGCTCTCCGAACGGGAGGCGGACATCGCCATCATGGTCGGACGACCGGACAAGGGCCGGCTGAGGGTGAGAAAGCTGACGGATTACACACTCGGTCTCTATGCCGCGCCCCGGTATTTGGAGACCCGGGGGCAACCAGACACGGTTGCCGACCTGCGGGATCATGACCTGGTCGGTTACGTGGAGGACCTCGTCTACACGCCTGACCTCAACTATACAGTAGATGTGTTGAAGGGCTGGCGCTCCGTCGTCGAGGTGGCCACGGCGGTGGGGCAGGTGGAAGCGGTTCGCTCGGGCGTCGGCATCGGAATTCTGCACGACTTCATGGCAGCGGAGCAGTCGGGCCTCGTTCACATCCTGCCACAGGTCCGGGTGACCCGTGGCTACTGGACAGTCTGGCATGAGAACCTCAGCTCGGCCCGCCGGGTCCAGGCGGTGGTGGAGTTCCTGGACCGGGCGGCGCGCGCCGAGCGAGAACTGTTCATCCGGCCTTGAAAGCTTCTTCACGCCAGCGCTGAGGCAAATGATCGATAATCGATATTCCCTTGCTCCAAGGTTTTGCCGTCGTTATGGTTCGCCCGGGAGGACGACACTTTGACCGGCCAATTCTGCTGCCCCGCTTCGAGACCCAAGAAGATCGCGCCAGGTGGTCATGCTCGGCTTTGACTACGCTCGCCCGGAGAAATTCGACGATGTGATCGCCCTGCTTCTTGAGGCGGGTCCCGAGGCACTGATGCTGGCCGGTGGGACGGATCTCGTGGTGGCGCTTCGACACCATGTCGCCAGACCGCGTCTGGTGATCGACCTTAAGCGCGTCGAGGGCTTTCGGGCAGAGATCCGGGAAGAGGATGGCAGTCTCGTCGTGCCTGCCGGGACCACGATGACCGAGATCGTCCGCGATCGCCGTATACAAGCGCTTTTTGCCGCCCTCGTAGAGGCGGCCAACGTCGTCGGCTCGATCCAGATCCGGAACCGTGCGACGCTTGCCGGGAACATCTGCAATGCTTCGCCGGCCGCTGACACGGTGCCGCTACTCGCGCTTTACGGAGCCTCGGTGGAGATTGCTGGGACCTCCGGCACTCGCTTGTCTAGCGTGGAGGACTTCGTGCGCGGCAACCGGGACACCGACTTGGGGGAGGGCGAGGTCGTCACGGCAGTGCGCCTGCCCCTGCCGCGGCAGAAGACGGCGTCGACCTTCGAACGGATCACCCGACGGCGTGGTGTCGACCTCGCCACCGTGAACCTCGGCTGCCTGCTGCAGGCGGACGGGACGGTGCGCTACGCCCTCGGTGCGGTGGCGCCCAGGCCGCTTCTGGTCGAAGGAGGCGGCGATCCAGAGACGCTCTTTGACGTGGCGACGCCGATCACGGACGTCCGGGCGGGGGCCGATTACCGCCGCGCCATGCTGAACGTCATCGCCGAGCGGGCGCTGGCGCGGGCACGATCGGCACTATGAAGGAGACGACGGAGATGTCAGGAGAGATCGCGATCGATCTGATGGTCAACGGCACAGAGCATCGCATCGCCGTGCCGCCGAACCTGTCCCTTCTCGATTGCCTCCGCGACAAGGTGGGTCTCACCGGGTCGAAGGAGTGCTGTGCCGTCGGTGAATGCGGCGCCTGCACGGTAGAGATGGATGGCCAGCTCGTGAACTCCTGCCTCTGTCTCGCGGTCGAGGCGGACGGCAAGGCGGTGACGACCGCGGAGGCAGAGGACGAGGATCTCGGCTCGGTGCGGGATGCCTTTCTGCAGACGGGATCCGTCCAGTGCGGGTTCTGCATCCCCGGCATGGTCATGGCCGCGAGGGCCATTCTGCGGGATGAGAAAGCCGATGACGCCGTAGCCGTGCGCGAAGGGCTGTCGGGGAACCTGTGCCGCTGCGGAGGCTACAACCGCATGTTCGAGGCCATGGCCCGGGTCAGCGCCCGGCAGGCGCGCGCAGAGGCACCGACCGGGCCGGTCGTGGGGACGGACGTGGAACGGTCCGGCGGGCGGGCACGGGCCGACGGTTCGCAGAAGTTTCTCGCCGACCTGACCATCGACAACGTCGCCCATCTGAAGCTGGTGACGCTCCCCGTCGCCCATGCACGGATCGACGGGATCGATGCCTCCGCAGCGTGGAAGGTGCCGGGAGTCCTCGACATCGTCACCGCGGTGGACCTTCCGCAGCCGCTCATGCATTTCGGGCCGGTGTACAAGGACCGGCCGGTCCTTGCTGCAGCCGAGACCCGGCATCACGGCGAACCCGTCGCCGTGATCGCGGCCGAGACCAAGGAGGCGGCCGAGGAGGCGGCGCTGCTGGTCGAGGTCAGCTACACGGCCCTGCCCGCGGTTACCGATATCGAGGCCGCCACGGCCCCGGAGGCGCCGCTCGTCCAGCCGCCCGAGCTACGGCCGAACGATCCGCGCTCGGGCACAAACATCCTCAACGAGCGAGTCACCGAGTGGGGCGATCTCGACGCGCCCGGCGCTGATGTGGTCGTCGAAGGCATTTACGGTTTCCCCATGGTGACGCACTTCGCGATCGAGCCGCACGGTTTCATCGTCGATGCCCGTTCAGACCGGATGACGGTCTGGAGCCCGGTGCAGCATCCCTACCTGTTGCAACGGATGATGGCGGACCTCTTCGAACTCCCGCTGACCTCTGTCCAGGTGCTCGCGCCCGATCCGGGCGGCGGCTTCGGCGGCAAGCAGAACCCGAAGTTCGAGCCCCTCGTCGCGTTGATCTCGCGGCGGATCGGACGACCCTGCCGTCTCGTGCTAACGCTGGAGGAGACTTTCCAAAACGTCCGCCGGACCGCGACGCGGATGAAGATGCGGACCGGGTTTACCAAGGACGGCGACCTCGTCTTTCAGGACGCCGAGGCAGACTATCTTGTCGGCGCCTATGGCGACATCTCCGAACGGGTCATGGCCAAGGGCAGCTACCTCGGCGCCGGGCCCTATCGGACGCCGAACGCCCGCATCCGGGCGCGGGCGATCCTGTCCCACACCACGCCTGCCACCGCCTTCCGCGGCTTCGGTACGCCGCAGATGTCCTGGGCCTATGAGGGGCAGATGGACAAGGCGGCGCGAGCGCTCGGAATCGACGGTCTCGCGATCCGGATGCGCAACCTCGCGCGGAAGGGTGACGAGGTGGTACCTGGCGACTTCGGCGCCGACGGCCATTGGGAGCAATCCTTGCAGAAGGCTGCCGACCTCCTAGGCTGGCAGACGCCCCTGCCAGAAGGCCATGGGCGCGGGATCGCGGTGGCGATTAAGGCTGGGGCGACGACCGGGCTGTCGAACGCGACGGTGCGGCTGCTCGCCGACGGCAGTGTTGTCGTATACGCTGGAACCTCGGACATGGGGCAGGGGGCGCGAACGATCTTCGCCCAGCTCGCCGCCGATGCCTTCGGCGCGCCGATGGACAGGGTCACCGTCGTCTCGGGAGACACCTCGGCCGTGCCCTTTGACCTGCAGACATCGGCCAGCCGATCAACCGTCTTCATGGGCAACGCGATCAGCAAGGCCTGCGAAGACCTGCACCGCCAACTAGCCGAAATGGCGGCGGAACTCAGCGGACTTGAGCTGGAGCAGATCAGCGTCACCAACGGCATCATCCATCTGCCCGAGGCTCCGGTCCCGATCATGGACTTCGTCTGCGCCGAACTGCGCTCCTGGGGCGGAGAGCTAGTCGGCACGGGACGGATGCGTCGCCATTCGCTCAAGGACCACCCTCTCGGCGGCACCCCCGCTTTCTTCGAGTTCAACTGCACCGCCTTCGAGGTCTCGGTCGACGAGGGGACCGGGGAAATCCTGATCCATCGGCACGTAACCGTGGGTGACGTGGGCAAGGCGCTGAACCCGCTCCAGGTCGAAATGCAGGACGAGGGTGCCGCCATCATGGGTCTCGGCCACTCGATGATGGAGCACCTGGTGCTGGGCGAGAACGGTGAGATCCGGAACCTCGGCGCCCTCGACTACCGTATCCCGACCACGAAGGACATGCCTTTATCCCTGGTGACCGGCATCGTCGAGAATGGCGACGGACCGGGACCCTACGGGGCCAAGGGCGTGAGCGAGGGCGCGATCCTCTGCACCGCCCCTGCGCTGGCGGCAGCGGTTGCGCAGGCAACTGGCGTCGTGATCGACGACCTGCCGCTGACGCCCGAGCGGGTCTGGCGGGCGGTGCAGACGCGCGACCGGTAGGCAGGACGGCAATTCGATGGGCCGTCCTACGCTCTTTCGATAGCGCGTCCCCGCCTCAACCGCAGGTGTACCCTCCATCGACCGGAATGATTGCGCCGCTGGTCCAGACGGCCTCGTCGCTTGCGAGGTACACCGCCAAGCCTGCGATATCCTCCGGCTGGCCGATCCGCCCGAGGGGGTAACTGGTGCGGACATAAGCGTCGAGCGCCTCTCGCTTGGTCTCGGGCAAAGTGTCGACAGTCCGGCGCCGCATCTCGGTGTCGGTCGTGCCGGGCGCAATGGCGTTGACCCGCAGGCCGCGCGGGCCGAGTTCGAAGGCGAGGGTCTTGGTCAGCGCGTCCATCGCCCCCTTGGAGACCGAGTAGGCGCTCGACGGGCGCCCGGGTATCATCTTGTCCGCGAAATAGGACGAGATGTTGAGGACGCAGCCGCCCGGCAGAACCATGTGCCGCAGAAGATGCTGCGTCAGGAAATAGGGCGCGGTGACATTTAGCGCCATGAGCGCCTCGAAGTCGTCCCGCGCCACCTCTTCGAAAGGCGCGAGTATCGCGCGGCCCGCGTTATTGACGAGGATGTCGAGGGGCGGGCCCTGGGTGACGGTTTCCACGACCATCGCGACGCCCGCATCGGTGGCGAGATCGGCGGCCACGGACTGGCCGCCGCCCAGCGTCTCGAGCGCCTTGCCGAGCTTGTCCACGCTGCGGCCGACGATGGTCACCTCGGCGCCTTCGCGCAGATAGGACCGGGCAATGGCCAGACCGATCCCCTCCGATCCGCCGGTCACGACAGCCCGCTTGCCGGCGAGGCGCACGGGTCAGCCCTCGTTCCGGGTGCGCTCTGCCTTGTGGGCGGCCAGCGCGATGAGCCGACGGTCGCGCCAGAGCTGGCGGTCCTTGTGGCTGTCCATGGGCAGCTTCTCGCGCCGGGCCTCCTCGACCTGGTCGAGCAGCTTGCCTTCCCAGCGGACCGGGTCCGTCACCCGTGGGTGGATCGCGTTCAGGTCGTCGCCGAACCGGCCCACGAAGTCTCGGATACCCCCAGGCGCGTTTAGGTCTGCGGTCTCGAAGGGGCCGATGAAGGACCAGCGTAGACCCAGCCCCTCACGTACGGCGACGTCGATCGACTCAGGGTCGGCGAGCCCCTCGTTCACTAGGCGCCAGCATTCGTGGTACATCATGCCCTGCAGGCGGATGGTGATGAAGCCGGGGTCTTCCTTTTCCATCAGGATCGGGACCTGGCCGCATTCTTTCATGATCCCGGCCGTTCGCTGCATCACTTCCTTGGAGGTTTTCGGCGAGGGCACGAGATCCACCGCCGGCACGAGGTAGGGCGGGTTGAGCGGATGGGCAACGAGACAACGCTCGGGGCGCTTCAACTCGCCGGTAAAGGCGGAAGGAACGATGCCGGAGGTGGAACTGGCAATGATCGCGTCTTCGGGGGCGGCGGCTTCGATCCGGGCGAAGATCTCCTTCTTCACCTCTACGTTTTCGGCAGTATTCTCCTGGACGTAGTCGACGCCGTCCACGGCCTCTTCCAGCGTCTCGCAGGGATGGAAGTTCTGCATTACCTGGTCAGGTGTGCGGCCATTGAGGAGGTCCGCAGCCTCGAGGTCCGGCAGAATTTTGGTGATCAGGTCGCGGGCCTCTTCTATGCGGCCTGGGGACTGGTTCCAGATGCGGACATCGTGACCCGCGCGCATGAAGGATATGGTCCAGGCGCGGCCGATTGCGCCGATGCCGATGACGGCAATTTTCATGAGTCTCGATCCTTGTGCTGGGCATCCCCGTCGGGCCCGCGCCGCCGGGAAGCAAGTGCGCTCCAGAGCTGGCTCCAAAACCGGTCCGGCAAGAACGCGTAGTCGTTGACGGGTGCGGGTTCGCTTGGAAAACAAGGGAATCCGGCCGCACTTTGCCTGTCGTTATTGCACATGAGACCGGACCTCCCTTCCCCACAGCCTAGGGCCAAAATTTCTACATCGTCAATAATCGATAATCGTTGACATGTGATCCGGCGGTTGCGAGGGTCAGCCCAGGAGGCGCCTCAAGCGGGGCGAAAGGGAGGAGCAGACCATGACGACGCAGGACGTTCTCGGACAATTCCTTGGGAACGACGACTTTCCCATCGACTGGCGGGACGGCGAAGCGGACCTGTTCTGGATCTTTGACGATCTGCACTGCCCGAACCCGCTGACACCCATGTTCTTCGACATCGGCGGCTGGTGGCTGACCTGCGACCACATGTTCCGCCGCTTCGGCACGCCGTTCGCAAGCGACTGGATCGCTAAGCAGGTCAACGGCTATCTCTATACGGCGGCCATTCCTGCCGACCCGAACTGCCGGCCCGTCGCCGAAGAGTTCCAGTCGCGCTATGCGCCGCGTGTGCCCTTCGACGGGGCGCACAAGGAAAAGATCGGCGGTTTCCTGGAGAAGACCCTGCCGGTCTACGGCAAGAATTTCATGAGGTGGTGGACCGAACGCTACCGGCCTGAGATCACCCGGAATTTCGAGTATTTCGACAACTACGACATGGATGGCGCGGATATCGCGGAGCTCGCGGTGCTCTTCGAGGACGCCCTCGACATGCACGACCGCCACTGGAAGATCCACTGGCTCGTCAACTTCGCCCAGTTCAGCGCAACGATGGAGCTGAACGCCGCGATTAAGGAGCTCCGCCCCGATCTGCCCGAAGACCTCCCGGGCCGTCTCCAGAGCTCACTGGAGGATCGCAATTGGGATTCGATCGAGGCGCTTTGGCAGATGAAGGAGACGGTGAAGGGCTCCACAGATTTAAGCCGTGCCTTCGAGGGCGAAACGGCCAAGGTGGTCCTCGCCGAACTGGGCAACTCAGAGACGGGCAGGGCCTTCATCGCCGAGCAGCTCGAGCCCTACCAGAAGGAATTCGGCCAGAAATCCATGTGGAGCCACGAGTTCATCTCGCCGCTCTGGGCCGAGAATCCCGGTCCCATCATCGAAGCCGTCCGCGGCTACCTCGCATCGGACTACGATTACCCGAAGACGATCAACGCGGTGCGCAAAGACCTCGAGGAGGCCAAGGCGCAGGTGATGGACGGGCTCGATGAAGGTCCGGACCGCGATCGTTTGCAGACCCTGCTCGACCGCTCCATCGGGCTGAACCCGCTCACGCCGGACCATCACTTCTATATAGACCAGGGCACCAACGCCCGTCTCCGCACCATCCTGATCGCCATCGGCCGCAAGTTCGTCGAAGCCGGAGTGCTGGACGACCCGGAGGATGTCCTGTTCCTCCGGTACCAGGAGATGCGCTATCTCGTCGGCGATCCCGAGGCCTTCGACGCCATCGACCTGACCTCGGACCGCCGCGACGAGATGGAAGAGCAGCAGTCGATGCGTCCGCCGGACTGGATCGGCACGGCGACAGAAGAGCACCTGGCCTTCCCCTATGCCGCTAACTGGGGCTTCCCCGAGAAATTCTACCGGGAGCCGCCGACCGAGGCCGACGCCTTTACTGGTCTTCCGGCCTGCTCCGGTGTGATCGAGGGGACTGCCCGGCTGGTGACATCGACCGACCAGTTCGACGACCTGCAGGAGGACGAGATCCTCGTGTGCCGTATGACCAACCCGGCCTGGGTTGTGCTCTTTACCAAGATCCGCGGTCTGGTCACCGACGCGGGCGGCTCCTCTTCGCATTCCGCGGTCATTGCGCGGGAGTTCGGCATTCCTGCCGTCGTGGGCACGTCAGTTGCGACCGACCGCATCAAGACTGGTGACCGAGTGCGTGTGAATGGCACAAGTGGCGAAGTCCAAATCCTGAGATAAGGCATTAGCTATATGGTCAGCCGCATGATCCTTTCGGAGCAGATCAAGGAAGAGCTGCTCGATAACATCCTCTCGGGGAAATATGAACCGGGAGACCGGCTGGTCGAAAGCCAGATCGCGCGTGAACTCGGCGTCAGCCAGTCCCCGGTGCGCGAAGCTCTGCGGGACCTGATGGCGATGAAATTCGTGGAAGTGCTGCCCTACAAGGGTGCCCGCGTGCGTCGAGTGGAGCGGCGCGAGATCGTCGAAATCTACCCGGTGAGGGCCGCGCTAGAGGAACTGGCGGGTCAACTGGCCGTAGCGAATATCAGTGGCCGGATTGATGAGCTGAGCGCCGTCGTCGGGAAAATGGAGGCGGCGGCCAAGGCGGAAGACCCCCGCGAAATGGCCGCCCATGATGTGGAATTTCACCGGATCATAATGGATGCCACCGGAAACGGCGTCCTGATCGAGACCTGGAACTCGCTGATGATCGAGGCGCGGACTTTCGTCACTGCCAAGAACCTCTTGGCCTCCACGATGGAATTCCAATCGATCCCCGCCGCCCACCGCCCAATCATCGAGGCGCTGCAATCGGGCGACGCGACCAGGTGCGGAAAAGTCATGCGCGAGCATGTGGAGGCCTTTGAGGCTGTCATGAAGGAGGTTTACGGAAATGACGCGACAAATCATCGATCTTTCGATGCCAGTTCACAACGAGATGAAACTATTCCCGGGAATTAAGCCCACCAGCATCGAAATCTTCGAGGACTGGGAGCAGGCGGCCAAGACGCTCGGCACCTGGGAAAAAGGCGTCAAATCTCTGACGGCCCACTACGCGATCACGGTATCGGACCATACTGGCACTCACATCGACAGTGTGAAGCACATCCGCGGGCCTGAAGCTCCGGGCGTCGAAGGTATCCCGCTCGACATGTGTTTCTCGGACGGCGTCGTCCTCGACTTCCGTCACCTCGAATTCGGCGCCGGTATTACCGTGGCCGACATGGAAGAGGCACAGGAGAAGATCGGCTACAAGATCAAGGAACGCGACATCGTCCTGAACATGACCGGTGCCTCGGCCTACAACGACCAGGACCGCTACCTGAAGGACCACTGCGGGATGACCGAGGAGGCGACCCGCTGGCTCATCTCCAAGGGCGTCCGCGTCATGGGGACCGATGCCCCGACCTATGATCCGCCCGTCTGGGCAATGTTCGAGCGCGAGCATTTCTGGCGCGCACACAAGGTCATGGAAGACGAGGACTACTGGCACATCGAGAACCTCTGCAATCTCGACAAGCTGCCGTCTCATGGCTTCACCATCTCGGCGCTGCCGGTCAACTGGATCGGAACCACCGGCGCCCCTGTACGCGCGGTCGCGATCATCGATGAGTGATCCGGTTCTCTGGTTCTCCGCGCCCGACGCCTCCCGCGTGGAGCTGTCGGGTGGCAAGGGTGCCTCGCTCGCGGCAATGACCGCGGGTGGGTTCCCGGTGCCGCCGGGGTTCGTCCTGCATTCGGGCGTGATGACCGCGGGGCTGGACAAGGAAAAACTACTGAGCCTCGCCCGTGCTGCGGACCATGATGGCGCCATGGCCTACATCCGCGAGGCGGCGAAGGTGCCGGCCGAGGCGCTGACGGCCTATGACGAGCTTGGCGGCATGGTCGCCGTCCGCTCCTCCGCCGCGGCCGAGGATGGCGAGGCGGCGAGCTACGCCGGCCAGCAGGAGACCTTTCTCGAGCTAACCGGTCGCGACGCGGTCGAACACGCGATCGTTGAGTGCTGGGCTTCGTTCTTCACTGAACGCGCCCTGTTCTACCGCCAGAAGATGGGCTCGCTGGACGACCTGCGGATGGCCGTGGTGGTGCAGAAGATGATCCCCGCCGAGAAGGCAGGGGTCATGTTCACTGTCCACCCAGTGACCCGCCGGAGGGACCGCATGATGATCGAGGCGGTCCTCGGCCTGGGCGAGCAGGTTG
Source organism: Histidinibacterium aquaticum (assembly GCF_008710275.1). Lineage (GTDB taxonomy): Bacteria > Pseudomonadota > Alphaproteobacteria > Rhodobacterales > Rhodobacteraceae > Oceanicola > Oceanicola aquaticus. The sequence goes on along the minus strand of NZ_VYQE01000003.1, from coordinate 405,641 downwards.
TCTCGGGCGAAGTCACTCCGGCGCAGTACGTGGTCGACAAGCGAGGTCGCGTCAAAAAGGAGACGGTCCCCGGCGACCCCGTTCTGACCGAGGAAGAAGTGGCGACGCTCGGCGGTCTAGGCCAGAAGCTCGCCAACCACTACGGCAGCCCGCAGGATGTCGAGTGGGCAATCGTCGGCGCTGACGTCTATCTACTCCAGTCTAGGCCCATCACGACGCTATGACCCTGCAGAAGACTCATACGGGCCGATCGGACGCAGAGGTCGGGACGACGACACTCTGGCTGATCCGCCATGCCAAGGTGTCCTCGCATCAAGGCGACCAGCCGCTATCCGAGGATGCTCTCGGCCCGGTGGACGCGACGGCAAAGAAGATCAAAGCGGCCTACGAGCCGGGCCAGACGATGTCCTTTCACTCCACGCGGACCAAGCGATCACAGCAGACGGCGGATGCGCTGCGTGACCGGGTTGCGCCGGGTGAACCGGATGCCGGACCGGCCTGGGGGCTGCGGAACCCAGACCTCTACCTCTTCGGCTCCCGGGTCGAGATGGTCTCGACAGCCCAGGCCTTCGCGGACCAGGTCGAACCGATGGCCGGGTGGCACGCCGATGCGGACTCGGTCCTGACCCAGCCTTTCTTCGAGGGGTTTCTGGCGGCTCCTGACCGGATCGAGTATTGGCTGGCGCACGAAAAACCGCCGGGAGAGACCGCTGCGGACGTGGCGGGTAGGGTCGGGCACTTCGCCCGCAGCCTGAACCGACCGGGCGGCGCAGGGCATCACGCCGTCTGCGTGACCCATTCGCCCGTAATGCGGGCGGTCCTCATCGGCTGGCTTGGTTTGCCCGATCCGGGTGAACCGGAATGGGTCGAACCCATCGCCCTGACAATCTCTGGTAGCGCCGTCACGGCCCGGTTCCGGACCGAAAACGTCACCCTCGAACCGGCCAGGTAAGCAAGATGAACGACGAGAAGAGATCGACCTTGAATAGATTATCGATAATCGTTGACGCTCCCGGAGCAGTGCCGTTAACGTCTCTCAACAGGGAGACTTCGAGCCGGGCCGCGCAGCGCGAGTGGTTCGAGACGGGGGTACTGGGAGGACACGCCGCATGTGGTTGCTGACCGATTCCATCTACATCGGACTGATCCAGGCGGCGCCCCTCATCCTGGCGACGATGGGCTTCACGCTGATCTACTACCTGAATGGCTTCATCAACGTGACCTACGCCGAGAACATCACGTTCGGCGCGTATTTCGCGAGCGTTTTCCAGACCTTCCTCGGGTTCGGCTTCTTCGTCTCGATTGTGCCCGCGGTACTACTTGCGGGCCTATTCAGCGTGCTGACATTCGTCTGCGTCTTCCGGCCCGCGATGGCGCGGGGCGTGGGGCCGACCGAGATGATCATCCTTTCTGTCGGCCTGTCGTTCTTCTTTCGCTACGGGGCAACCCTGGTCTTCGGCAACAACCCGTACTTCCTCGAGAACGCCAACCCGCAGTACTGGACCGTCCTTGGCAAGGGGATCACCGACACGCAGGTCGCAGCGCTCACTCTCGTGGCCGTCGTCACCATCGGCCTGCTGTTTTTCATCTACCGCACGCGGTGGGGCGAGATGATGCGCGCGCTCGCCAACAACCGCGACCTCGCCGAGGCAAGCGGGATCGATCCCGCGCGTGTCTCCATGCTGATCTGGTTCATCGCCGGTGCGGCGGGGGGCCTTGCGGGCATCTTCTTCGGGGTCTTCGCGCTCGTCACGCCGCTGATGGGTTGGAACATGATCCTGATCATTATCATGCTCTCGATCGTCGGCGGGATCGGCTCGGTTCGCGGCGCGCTTATCGCCTCGGTAGCGGCGGGCATCCTTACGGCCGCGATCACTCTCGTCAGCCAGCCGCTCTACGCCGAGATCATCCTTCTCTTGGTCTTCATCGGCGTCCTGCGCCTGCGTTGGAAGAGGGCCTGACACAATGGCATATCTCTATTTCTCCCTCGCCCTCGTCGCCGTCTACATCGGCATCACCCTGCTGCTGCACCTGCAGTTCGGCCGCGTCGGCATCGTCAACTTCGGCGTCGTCGGCTTCTGGGGCCTCGGCATGTATGCTCACGGCGTCTTCATGGTTACGCTAGGTCTGCCATGGCTGGTCGCGCTGCTTCTGGCCACGCTGCTCGTCGGTTTATTCGCACTTGCGCTCGGCGCATTGGTGCTGCGGCTGGACGGGCAGTCCGTACTCGTCGCCACACTGGCCTTTGCCACGATCGTTCTTCATCTGGTCACCACCGAAAAGTGGCTGACCGGCGGGGTCGTGGGCTTCGGCACCATCGAATACCCCTTCGATTTCGGAGCAGCGACGGAGCCCGCCTACCTGGCGCTGATCCTCGCTTTCGTCGCCGTGGTGCTGGTCTATGCCCTTCGCCTCGACAGTTCGGCCTACGGCAGGCTCCTGTCGGCGATACGGGACAACGAGCCGCTGGCCCACGGGCTGGGCAAGCCGACCTTCCGGCACAAGCTGATCTTCTTCGCGGTGACCTCCGCCGGAATGGGGCTTTTCGGCGGTCTGTCGGCTTCCCTGAACCAATTCCTGACGCCCAACATGATCGCGCCCGGCGTGACCTTCACCGCATGGATCGCCCTGGTCCTCGGAGGCAAGGACCACCCCTGGGGCGCGATTATCGGGGTCTGCGCGACGGTGGGGCTTTTCGACGTCTTTATCGAGACTTTCGCGCCGATCCCGGCGGACTACGCGCTGCTCGTGCCCAACATCAAGCTGATGCTCTACGGGGCTTTCCTCGTCGTCATCATGCTCTACCGGCCCTCCGGGGTCCTCGGCGGCTATGGGAGGCGCGGATGACCGTAGAGGCCAAACTATCGATCGCCGGGCTGGAAAAGTCCTTCGTAGGACGCAAGGTCGTTTCGGTCGACAGGCTGGAGATCGGCCGCCACGGGATCGAGGGGCTGATCGGGCCCAACGGCGCAGGCAAGACCACGTTGATGGGTCTCATCACGCGCAAACTGAAGGCCGATGCAGGTACCCTCATCTATCGGCCTGGCGGCACCGAGATCGACCTGCGGCAGATGTCGATGGACCAGGTCGCCCGGGCCGGTCTCGTCAAGACTAACCAGGTGATCCAGGACTTCGAGACGCTCTCGATCCGGGACAGCTTGCGGCTCGCGCTCGCGCCGGCGGAGCGGGAGCAGTTCTGGACGGTATTCACCAAGCGCCGCAAGCGCGATGCCGTCGAAGCCGAGATCGATGAGATCCTGTCGCACTTCCCCTTCGAGAACCCGAACGGCGATGCCCGCTCGGCTGGGGAGAAGAAGCTACTCGACATCATTCGCTGTCTGCTGCTGAAGCCAAAGGTTCTTCTGATGGACGAACCGACGGCTGGTCTGCCCGACGACCTGACCCGCGCGGTCATGACGCTAGTGCAGAAGAAGGTGGCCGAAGAGGACCTCAAGGTCTTCATCATCGAACACGACCTCGACCTGATCTGGGACTACTGCGCCCACGTCAACTTCCTCGCCGACGGGCGGCTGCTTTGCTCGGGCACTCCGCAGGAGGTGAAGGATCACCCGGTCGTCGTCGAGAAATACATGGGGGTGGTCGATGTTTGAGATCACGGGCCTGCAGAGCGGCTACGGCGGCGTCACCATCCTCAAGGATGTCGCTCTCTCCGCGGATCGCGAGGTCTACGCTGTGCTGGGTGCGAACGGCGCAGGAAAATCGACCCTGCTCAAGACCCTTGCCGGGATCATTCGTCCTACGGCGGGCGAGATCCGGTTCAACGGCGAACGGATCGACAGGCTGCCTGCTCACAAGATCGCGGCGCTCGGCATCGGCTACGTCCCGCAGGAGAACTGCGTCTTTCCGGACCTGACCGTGGCGGAAAACCTCTCGATCGGCGGCATCCTCGGCAAGCGCAGTAAGGCCGACCGGCTGGCCGAACTCTACGATCTCTTTCCCGATCTCCAGGAGCGGCTGGACCAGAAGGCCGGCAGCCTCTCGGGCGGGGAGGGCCAGATGGTCGCCATTGGCCGCGCGTTGATGCAGGAGCCTTCGGTTCTTCTGCTGGACGAGCCGACGGCGGGTCTCTCCCCGAGATACACCGATCTGCTCTTCCGGAGGGTCGCCGAGATCAGCCGGGAGAAGCAGGTGACCGTGGTGCTGGCAGAACAGAACGTCACCAGCACGCTCGGGATCGCCCGCAAGGTCCACGTTCTCAGCCTCGGCAAGACCCACCTACAGGGGGCGACGGACGAGGTGAGCATCGAGCAGGTAAGGCAAGGCTATCACATCTGACACGACCACCGGCCGTTGAGGAGCGGCCAATTTCACACCAAGGGAGGAAGACCAAATGACCAAGACCTTTTCGACAAGGATTGCGGCCACGGCGACGGGCGCTCTGCTGGCGTTCGCGCCGGTAGTGGCCTCGGCACAGGAGGGCGAGCCGATTAAGATGGGTCACCTGACCTATCACACCGGCCCGTTCAACGCCGTAGGCGATCTCTTCGATGGAATCACCAACTTTGCCGTCGATGTCGTCAACGAGGACCCACCGCTCGGCCGTCCGATCGAGGTGCTCCACCGTGACATCGGCACGCTCGGTGAAGCGCAAGTCGCGCGTCGCTTGCTGGACAGTGACAACGTCGAGATCCTGCTGAACGCGGCGCACAATTACCTCAGCTACCGCGACTTCGCACTGGACCACGTTGCGGAGAACGGCCGGCCAATCATGCCCTCCGTCCATGGCGGTGCGATCGACTCGGAATACGGCGGGACCGCCGAAGAACCGCTGTTCCGCGGCTCTCCGATGGACAGCGCCCAAGGTGTGGCCGCGGTCGTCCATGCCCATAACGCAGGCGCGGAGAACGTCGTCGTCGTGGCCTCCGAGATTGCAGGTTCGCAGCTGCAGAAGGACGGCGCGGTTAAGGCGGCAGAAGAGCTGGGCATGGAAGTCCTGGCCGTGATCGACGTTCAGGCCCAGGCCCCGACGTACCGGAGTGTGATCAGCCGGATCGGCGGCATGAACCCCGACGCGGTCGTTTTCTTCTCGCCCGGCGAGGACGGCGGCACCTTCGTCAAGAACGCTGCAGAAGCGGGCAATTCTTGGTTGCTGATCGGCTCGTCCGACTGGCTGCTCGAGGAGTTCTCTGCCACTGCGACCATGAGCGCGATCGACCGGCACGAGGCCGTGCTGGCCGCTGGCTTCACTCACGCGGACACGCCCGCCTGGGAGACCATGCAGGAGCTCTGGGAGAACTCGGAATACGCCGACCTCGGCGAGCCGTCGAACTCCTATGCGCTGCAATACTACGATCTGATCGTGCTTTCCGCGCTGGCCATCGAGCAGGCCGGGTCCACCGATCCCGAGGCCTGGTCCGAAGCTATGTACGCCATCTCGTCGGGTGACGGCGAACAGGTCTACTCCTATGCCGAAGGGCTGGAGAAGATCCGGGCCGGTGAAGCGATCAACTACGAAGGCGTGACGGGCGCGATGGACTACACCGACACCGGCGTCGTCTCCGGGCTCTTCGGGGTGTTCGAATGGACCGACCTTGAGACGCTGGAGCAGACCGCGACGGTCGATGGCGCGGAAGTGCTGCGTCTCGACCAGCTGTAATGAAGGTTACGGGCCGGCACTCCAATCAAGGCCGGCCCGCCTGCCACCTGCGTCCCGGACGCAGGTGGCTTTTTTTCTGAAAGGACCCCACCGATGAAATCTCTTGACGTCATCACCATCGGGCGCGCCGGGGTGGACCTTTACGGCAGCCAGGTCGGTGGGCGGCTGGAAGACATGGGGTCCTTCGACAAGTACATTGGCGGCTCTCCCACCAACATGGCCTGCGGGACCGCCCGCCTCGGCCTGAAATCCGCGCTCCTCTCCCGCGTCGGCGACGAGCACATGGGACGGTTCATCCGCGAGGAGCTGGTGCGCCATGGCGTAAACGTCGAGGGGCTGAAAACTGACCCCGAGCGGCTGACTGCTCTCGTGATCCTCGGCATCAGGGATCAGGACCAATTTCCGCTCATTTTCTACCGAGAGAACTGCGCCGACATGGCGCTCTGCGCGGAGGACGTGGACGAAAGCTTCATCGCCTCCGCGCGAGCCGTCGTCGCCACCGGCACGCACCTGAGCCACCCCACGCCGCGGGCCGCGACGCTGTCGGCGCTTGAGCTGGCGAGACGGCACGGCGGCAAGACCGCCCTAGACATCGATTACCGCCCCAATCTCTGGGGCGTGCTCGGCCACGGCGAGGGCGAAAGCCGGTTTGCTGAGAGTGCCGAAGTCACCGCCTCACTGCAGGAGACCCTGCATCTTTTCGACCTGATCGTCGGCACCGAGGAAGAATTCCATATCGCTGGCGGCACGACCGACACTGTCGAGGCCCTCCGGGCGGTGCGCGCCGTGTCGAACGCGACGCTCATCTGCAAGCGAGGTCCGATGGGCGCCACCGCTTTCGAAAGCGAGATCCCGGAGAGCCTAGAGGAGGGCTGGACCGGCCCGGGGTTCCCCGTCGAGGTGTTCAACGTGCTCGGGGCCGGGGACGGCTTCATGTCCGGCTTGCTCAAGGGCTGGCTCGACGGCGAGGACTGGTCGACAGCCCTCAAGTACGCGAATGCCTGCGGCGCCTTCGCCGTCTCTCGTCACGGCTGCACCCCGGCCTATCCGAGCTGGGAGGAATTGGAGTTCTTCTTCGAGCGGGGGGTAGTCCGGAAGGACCTCCGCAACGATGCGGAGCTGAACCAGGTGCACTGGGCGACGACGCGCCGCTTCTCGAAGGGCGGTGGGTGGGACACCGTCCGGACTTTCGCCTTCGACCACCGGATGCAGCTAGAGGAGATGCAGGGCTACACTCTGGAGAAGGGTGGCCGGTTCAAGGAGCTCTGCTTGCAGGCCGCCCTGCGCGTGCATGATGGCCGCCCCGGCTACGGGATCCTCTGTGACGGCAGGATCGGTCGGACGGCCCTCCACGCCGCGAGCGGCTCCGGCCTCTGGATCGGCCGGCCCGCAGAGCTGCCAGGCTCTCGCCCCGTCGAGTTCGAGCCGGAACTCGGCGTCGACCTTGGCGGCCTTGGCGAATGGCCGAGAGAGAGCGTGGTGAAACTCCTCGTCTTCGCCCACCCGGATGACGATTACGAGCTTCGTGCGCTGCAGGAGGCGCGCGTAAAACGCCTCTTCACTGCCGCCCGCCGCAACGACCTGGAGTTCCTGCTGGAGGTGATCCCCTCGAAGGTCGGAGCGGTGGACGACATGACCTCGGCCGTGTTGATCCAGCAGTTCTACGACGCTGGGATCTATCCCGACTGGTGGAAGCTGGAGCCCTTCCGGACCGAGGCCGCCTGGGCCAATGCCGTCCGGGCCGTCAACCGCAACGACCCCCACACCCGCGGCATCGTCGTCCTCGGTCTCGATGCTCCGGAAGCAGAGCTCGCCGAGAGCTTTGCGCTCGCGGCCGGTCAGCCCCTGGTCAAGGGCTTCGCCGTCGGCAGGACAGTCTTCGGTGACGCCGCTCGCGCCTGGCTTAAGGGTGAGATGACCGACGCGGAGGCGGTGGAGCGGATGGCTGCCAATTATTCTCGTCTCTGTGAGTTCTGGGACATGGCAAGAGGGTAGCGGCAGCCCGCGGTTCATGCCGCTGGCATGACACTATGGGCTTTTTTCCCCAGATTCACGACTGCAAACAGAAAGGTCTCCCCGCCGGTCCCGCGGGCACCGCTTATATTCTCAGACACCCCCAGAGGTGCGCCGGCCGCCATGCCAATTCTCGTACGCGGTTTTTCGGGAGTGGCACCGATTGTAGAGCGGTTGCCAGTTGCGCCGATCGTAAAAGAGACGCGTGTCCCCACGGTGCGGAATAATGTGGTCGACCTCTTTCGCCTCCTCGAGGAGACCGACCAGCCCTCGACCTATATCGTGTGCTTCTTGAGAAAGGCCGGCGCACCCTCACGCCAAGCCTTCGTCTTATAGAGTTTCGACCACTCCGCGACCGGCGTCCGCGCCTTGGCCGCCTGCTGCGCCGCGTCGCGAGACCGCTTGCCGGCAGCCTCGTGATCGGCGCAGCGCGCGGCGCCCTCGAGCGCGAGCTCGTCGCAGTCCCTGGCCGCGCAGAGCTTTCGGATCATTTCGGGGGATCGGGGCCTGTATGAGACCCGCCTCAATGAAAGCGCCCGGTCGGGTTGATCCCGCCGGGCGCACTTTTCGATTGTGGCGATATGGGTAGGGTCGAGGCTCCGTAACCGTCAACGGGATTTTTTCGATCGACCCTCGAAGCGCGGCGGGAGATCGGTGCGGCGATGCCCGCCGACCCGCGGTTTTCCCTTTCCCATCATGGCTTCAAGCGCATTCGCGAGCGCCTCGAGAAGATCGTTGACATGGCCTTGCCGAGGCCGGCTGCCCTCGGCGCACCACCCGTGGTCCCGTATCACCTGCGCCACAGTTTTCTGCGCGAGGCAGACCTGATCGACGAGATCGCGGGCCGTGATCTCGATCCGCGCCTCGCTCGGGCGCCGCCGCCTGATCCGCTTGGCGAGGCCGGGACCGACCCGCTCGCGCAGGAGCTCGAGCTCGCGCGACGCATAGACGACGGCCTGCAGGTAGTCCAGCGCGTCGCCGCGGCCGCAGTCGGCGAGGCAGGAGCGCGGCGTGCCTCGGGTCGTGTGCCGCTCGGCGAGGGTCGCGTAGCGCCGGGCCATGGCGATCTGCCCGGGCGTGACCGGGAAGGGCCGGGCCCGGAACTTGTCTGTATCCTTGCCGGCCCGCTCGTGCGCCTGCCGCTTGGCCGCCTGACCGAGCTCGTGCGGGGCCTGCATGCGATCGAACACGTCGATTTCGCGCAGCGCCGCGCGGCCGCGGTAGCCTGCCGGCATCAGCTCATATCCCTCGACCTTCGGGACCGCGACGAGCGACTGAAACGTGCCCATCGGTGCGCGGGCCGGCGGGGCGGCGATCCCCGGGAAGCGCTCGCGATCGGAGGGCGCGCACTCCGCAGGCGCGGGACCGAGGGCACTCACGAGTTCAAGACGCTGGGTGTCGGTTGGTAGCAACACGAGACCGAGGGGGAGAGCGGAATGCGCCGTAATTGCCCTGGCATTGTCGGTCGCCGGGCGACCCTCGGCGAGCCCCCGCACGGCCCTCTGCCGATCGGGGCGAGGCATGCGCGCCGCGCTCTCCTCGGCGCAGCCCTTGCCGCGGGCGATCACCCGGGCTTCGAACTCGGTCACAAGATCAACGATCGTGGCGCTCATTCCGCGGCCTCGCGCGCCGCCCGGCGGGCCTGCCCGGCCTCGACAATCTCGCGCACGCGGCCCTCGTCACAGTGGAAGGCATCGAGCCACGCCTGATCGCGACGCTTCGCGGTCTCCTCGCCGATCCGGCGCCCGACGATTGCGAGCCGGCGCTGATCCTCGCTCCCTTGCTCGCGAGTGAGCCGGAGATCGCGCCCGGCCGTCCTGTCGTCCTGTTCGTCGGTCATTGCCGCCCCTTCTCAGCTTTTCGCCAAGCCTGTCGCCTCGAGCTCCTCGTCGGTCAGGAGACCGGCGGCGAGGAGGTGCCGAATTTCCCACGGCTCCAGATCGAGGAACGCCTCGGGCCGACCGTCGCGATACCTCGCAACGGCCCGCTCGACGGCCGCGATCACCATGGGATTTTCCGACTGCTTCGACCGGGGTTCCAGCCCCGGGTCGCCGCCCTTTGTTTCATTACTGGGTTTAGCCTTATAATAGGGGGTGGACACTCCTGACCCCCTTTCGGGACACGGCTGACCCCCTTTCGCATCTTCGTAGGGACACTCTTGCCCCCCTTTATCCGCACTAAAAGGGGTCACCTCTGCCCCCCTTTCAGAGGCAAAAAGGGGGTCACTAGCGACCCCCTTTGAGCTGGGAAGGGAGACGATCTCAGCGCGGCTGAGGAAGGTGTATTGCGAGCCTTTCTCGCGGCCGTAGCTAGGCGTGCGAGCGATCCAGCTGCGGGCTTCGAGCTCGAAGACCGCCCGCCTGACCGTCTTGATCGAGACCCCGACGGCGCGCGCGAGCTCGCCATGGCCGGGATTACACCGGCCAGTTTCCTTGTTTGCATAGTCCAGTGCTAGAGCGATGCCAACGAGGCGCGCACTAGCCGTCAGATTGTGATCGCGCCGCATGAATCTGCACCAGTCGTGGCGCACCACGCGCCATGCGCCGGGCTGAATCGCCCGGCGTCTGGTCCTCGCTTGTCCCTTCATTCGCTCAGCTCGTTGCATGCTTGGTGATCACTGTTGCATCCGCGGGCACTGTATGGCTGTCCGTGCATGAGCCGGTCTCCCTGCCGAGTTCTTCTCTCGAGCGGCAACACAAGGATGCTGGGCCCGCATCGAGCGATCAAGTTGGCGTATATGGCCAGAAAGGCTATAAGTCAATTTGTGTCAAAATGGCCATCGACCTCGGCGATCCCATCGCTAAACGTACAGCCATGTCACGGACGAGCATCCACCCCGATCTAGCAGGGGCCATGAATCCAAAGGCGATTGGTGAGCGGCTCGTGTTGCTTCGCACCGCTTTCGGCTTGCGTAGTTCGGAGGTGGCCGATCTTCTCGGGGTCGATCGCGCCTACTACAATCGCTTCGAGCACGGCAAGCGGATGGTTTCTGATAGCGTTGCAGTGCTGCTCGTCGACCGTTTCGGAGTTACGCTGGACTGGCTGATCCTGGGCCGGTCGAACACCCTCACGGTGGATCTCGCCGAAAAGTTGCGGGCCGCTATGGACGAGCCGCCGCCCGTCGGCTGAAGCCTCAAGCATTCTAGGGTCCTGCTGGGTCTCCCACGTAGCTAGTCGTGAGCTAGGCCGCGATCAGGGTGCCGTAAAAGCCACTGTCCGGCTATGCGGGCGGACAAGGGTCGTGGGGATGGCCAAAATGGCCAAATAATTAACTTTACGATAGCCAATTAGTCCATTACGGTGGCTTCTCGAGGATATTGGGATAAACGCCACCGGAGCGGCGTTGCTGTTGTTAGCCTTTGCTACACGACTGTCCTTGGGCCGCCTGTTCGCGGGCTGGCATGCCCGGCTCGGTTTGCGGACGGTTTCGGGTCCAGATGTTTAGATGAGTGCCTGTAGTTTCCGGACAGGGTGCCAATCGCCGGCAGGAAACGGATCCAAGAATGCCCCTCAAGCTCGTCCGTCGCGGCAAAGTCTACCACATCTCGGGCACCGTCGCGGGCCAGCGCATTCGAGAAAGCACGGGCCTTGGCGAGCGCAAGCTCGCGGAAGCGTGGCGGTTAAGGCGAGAGCGTGAGCTCCTCGAGCGGCACGCTCTCGGCCGCGCTGCGACCCTGACCCTCGCCGAGGCCGCCGTAACCTACCTCGAGGCCGGCGGCTCGGGGCGGTTTCTGCGCGCGATCCTCGACTATGCCGGACCCGACACCCTGCTGCGTGACATCGACAATGCCTGGCTCGCTAGGGCGGCGAGGGCGCTCTATCACAATGCTGCGCCAGCAACGGTAAACCGCCAGCTCATCACTCCGATCTCGGCCGTCTACAACATGGCGGCCGCCGAAAGCCTGACCCCGCCCCGCCGTTTCACGCGCCGTCGCGAGCCCCGCGGTCGCTTGCGCTGGCTCACACCAGAAGAGGCCGAGCGTCTGCTTCAAGCTGCCGCCGAGCTCACCCTGCCGCGCCACGCGGAGCCCGAACGCTATACGCTGCAGAAGATCGCCTTTCTCCTCGGGACCGGATGCCGCGCCTCCGAATGCTTCGCGGCCGAGGTCCAGCACTGGAACCCTGAGACGTGGCAATTCTGGGTTGCCGGCGAGAGCGTCGGTGCCGGAAAGACCGAAGGCACCGCGCGCCACGTGCGCCTGCCGCGCCGAGCCGTCGAGCTGATCGGCGAGCTGCCCGAGGTCGGCCGTGCCTTCCGCACTGCTTATGGTAAGCCTATCAAGCTCTCAGAAGGGTCCGGCGGGCAGATGGCCGCTGCCTTCACGAGCGCGCGGAAGGCGGCCGAGCTCGGGCCCGAGGTTACGCCGCACGTCCTTCGCCACACCTGGGCGACATGGTTCTACTCGCAGACACGGGATTTCGGGGCGCTTATGGACCTAGGCGGTTGGGACCGGGCCGACACCGCCAACCGCTATCGCAAGCTCGCGCCCGACGACCTTGCGCGCCGCCTGCTCGCGCACGGCTGGGACTTCCAAGAGAGGCCGAGCCGAAGGCGCCCATCAGAGTCAACCAGCGTCGGCGCTCTTCGAATGGTAAAGTAGCCGATAGTGAAGGCAGATGTTCAGTTAGTTTACGGACTAGTGAGCGCCGGAAGTATCCTGCTAGACCAACCAGTTCCGTCCACCTATCGGGCTACAGACGTGAAGGGCGACCTCTTGGTGCTTGCCAACCGGCTGTGGGGCACAGGAGCACTGCGGGCAATGGGGTCAAGCGTGATGTTGTCCCAGTTGAGGCCCACTGATCGAGCGGCTTGAAAACCTGTCGCCTAAGGACCAGTTGTCGTTCGCCATCCGCTGAATGGAGGGTCAGGCTGATCATCAGAGCCCTTCCCATTTATCATCCTGCGTTGTACCACAATCGAGACCTACAGGTGCATGCTTGAGGTTATTCATGGGGCCGTTGTCGATTGAGTAAAATGAAAGCGAGCAGCGAAAAATTCGCATGGGTGGCAAATGGCACGCCGAGACCGCGCAATGAACATGTCGTCCGGGAAACCGAACGGTTCATTGTGGTCCCCACGATCGGTGCTCTGGTTGAAGGTTGGCTGCTAGTGATCCCGAAGCGGCGGCTCGAGAACTTTTCGCTACTTGTCCGGCCGGAGCGCGACGAACTTACCGAGTTACTCGGCGAGCTCTCTGTAAAGCTAGCTCGTTACCCTGGACAGCTCCACCTGTTCGAACACGGCGGCCCCAAGGGTAGCCTTGTGAGTTGCGGGGTAGATCAGGCCCACCTACATGTCGTGCCGCTTCAATTCTCATTGCTCGACGAGGCCCTCGCCAAGACGGATGTTAACTGGTCCAGCGCACCTCGCATTGAGGAATTGCGGCCGCAATTGGCCCAACATGAATACCTATATGCTTGGTCAGCGGGGAATGGTATATCCGGCACCTTGAAGCATCCAAAGTCGCAATGGTTCCGGAAGCTGATCGCACAACGTCTCGGCCGATGTGATGAATGGAACTATCGTGAATTTCCGCATTATGAGGTTGCGGATCAAACGGCGAAAGAAGTCGCTGGCTGATGGAGCAAGGGCAAGCGAAGAGGGGCGCGAAATCTGAGCCCTCTTCTAGCCAAGATCCGGACTCCGCTCAACACCATGATTTCGACGATCACCGTAAGCCCGGCCAGTGGAATTCCATATATCCATCACAAGCTTGGTACCAGATTGGCTTTGAATTCATATACCTAATCTTGGTCATGGCGCTTGGAGTGTTCCTGCTAATGAAGGGTTCCCAATGGCACGAGGAACTCCAGGCAAATGAAACAGATGCGATAGCCCTATTCTTTACCGTCCAGATGTCTTCGGAGTCAATAAAATGGGGCGCATTGGCGACGGCTGGGGCACTAGGCGGTACAGTATTTGATCTAAAATGGCTATACCACGCAGTTGCGAACTGCAAATGGCACCGCGATAGGATCATTTGGCGGGTTATTGTTCCCTTTAACTCTGCGCTGGTGTCTCTGTTTACAGGCTTCCTCTTTACGTCCGGCGTCATCCCTTTCATTATATCCGATAGCTTCTCCGGCATGTACACGCTGCTCGGATTGGGGTTCGTGTTTGGGTATTTTTCTGACGGCATACTCGCTGCGCTTCAGAGGTTGGCATATCACCTATTCGGGACATTGAAAGACAGCGATTAGCGAGAGTGATGGTAGAGATTGTCGAGCCCAGATCGAAGTATACAGAGACGAGCTTCGAGAGCTTTTCGGTAAGGGCAAAGGCTTTCGGGGCAAAGGCTGCTGGTCTAATGTACATTCCGGAGCCCTGGCGCCCGAATTTCATCGTTCTGCCCGCAGAGCTTCACGAGATGTGGAGGCAAGATGGTCGAATTGATTCCGGCGCAGTTGGCGCTGTGCTTTCCTGGCTTGAGACCAACTTGATCGACCAGTACATCGTTCGATCAAGCGGACGGTTTGAAACAATCGAGGATCGCGGGAAGTATCGCTCTGAAACGATTCCCCGTCGGGGGGACGGCGAGGCGCTGGTAGCAGCTGTCAAGGAAATTTTTGAATCCACCCGGAGAATCGATCCATCAGAAGTGATGGCATTAATTGTTCAAGAATATGTCACCCCATCCAAGAAGGGCCATTTTTCAAACGAACGGCGCGTGAGCCCTACCAGAAACCAATGGATGTATGAAGTTGAGCAACCGTTCGCTCCAGCCGCAGGGACAAACTGCAAGGTCGCCCCAATGCCCGATCCCGCGGAGGCCTTTCGTGTAAAAGGTTCTCCTCATCAGACTTTTCGCTCAATTGGAAGATGGTGCGTCGAAACATTCGAGCCCAGGTGTCATATCGAATGGGCTCAGTCTGATGATCGACTCTGGCTGCTTCAACTTGATCTAGAATGGCCACAACTCGATAAAGGTGATGATCCCACATCAGAGTTGACCGTCGATGAGCAGTCTCTTCCTGACCCTGCATCAGCGTCGATGTTGATCCCATATAAAATCGGCGCACCAACTAGATGGAAGAAACTGAAGAACCTGAGCGAGTTCGATTTTGAGTCACGAGAGCTAGCCCCCACGATTTTTCAGCTTCACTCCGAGACGGTCGAGAAGGCGAGTCTCGATGATTCCGTCAGGATGAAGCTCGTTGAGGAAATTGGTCTAGTCACCGGTGGAAGGGCAGTCGTTCGTACGGAGGACCAGAGCTCGAATGCTTCACCTTTTAATCAGCCAAGAACGGATACGGTGGCTCCAGCGTGTTCAGTTCAATGGGTGTTTGAAACCTATGCAAAGCTTATCGCCGGGGGAAGCAGTAAGAAAGATCTAGTCTTTCTAATTCACGCATTTATTCCATCAAAAGCATCTGCATAGGCGTACGCAGACCCAAGCAATAAAACCGTTATCGTTGATGCTCTGTGGGGGTTCCCCGACGGTCCGCAAGTCTTGCCATTCGATGAATACGAAGTAATTCCGCAGAGAGGAAAATTGATCTGGCCCCGTTCGACCTATAAGCCAATGTTCTTGCGCGCTGATGCGGATGGTCGCTGGGTATATGGAAGAGTTAATAGAGGCAAGGCTCGGCATCGTGTTCTAAGCAGTCCTGACATCATCGAAATTGCGTCTCGGACTCATCAGATAGCATCCCGTATTAGCGCTCCGGCGCAGATAATGTGGTTCTGCGGTGTGCCCCAGGAGTATGGTATTGGCAGGAACGTGCCTTGGTATCGTGCCAGAGAAACGGCGGATGCAGCGCCCCGTGTTGAGTCAAAATATAAGGATTTCACAGTTTCGCGACCGGATGACCTATCCGACTTGCCAATTCCCTACTGCACAATCCGACTGTTGCCGAGCGTCGAATACATTCGGGATGAGAGCTTTCTAGACAAAGTCATCGATGTTGCGAAGGCAAACCGCGTTCCGGTCAAGATCGAGGGCTCGGTTCTTGGGCATATTTACTATCGCCTATGCCAAGCCGGGGTCGGTGTTATCATTCCTCGTCAGGCAAAATATCGAAAAGCGCCCGAAAAAAAGATCTTTGGTAAGATTGTCCGAGATCGGATTCCTGAGAACATCAGAAAGGGGGGGGAAGAGGCTGTTGAAGCGACGCTTCGGCGTGAAGATATCGATTTTGGTCTCGGTGCCAAGCTTATTGAGGAGCTTGATGAATTCTTAACTACTGACGATGCCAACGAGAGAAAAGCCGAACTGGCGGATATGCTTGAGGTTATCATGGGTCTTGCTGCCGCAAATTCAATTTCGTGGAGCGAGGTGATTTCGATCGCGGAGGCTAAGCGTGAGAAAAGTGGTGGATTTGAGCGGCGTCGAGTTCTGATGGAAACGTCACTCCCTAGTTCAAGAGAAGTGTCAGAAAGAAGGGATTTGGTTTCACTCTCAGAGTTGTCACATATCTCTCATTCAGACCGAACATCTAGCATCCCATTTTATAGTGTTCTGGCTAGATATAATCGCAACGGCGTTTCGCTAAGGCTAAAGAATTCGTCTGCGGTTATCAGAGTTGGCTTGAAGAATGGTCGGCTTTTAGTCACCGAGGAAAAAACCACCAGGGATCATTTGGAAGATGGATCAGTTGATGATCAGTTCAGTCTTCCGCTTTTTGACTGAGAAATCTGGATTGGTCGAGGGGCGGTATGCGCAGTGATGAACTCGACCGCCTTCCCATGTGCAGGTGAGCTGGCGGCATCGACTGACCTACTTGTCCGCGGCACAAACCTGACGCAACAATACTCGAGTGTTGACTAGAGATCCCATTTACGGACTGGAAAACAGTGGCTTAATGAGTGAGCGCCAACGCGTGCCTTGCCCTTAGCAGGGGAGCGCCTTCGACCACTCGGCCACGTCTCCGCCGACCCGTGTAGAGGGTGGACTCCAGAGAAACAAGGCGGAAATTGAACGTCGCGTCCTCAGGGCGCGTCTTCGGAAGACCCTGAGATGCGGCGCCCATCGGCACCTCAGAGCTGGGGTCAGCGGCAAGGAACTGGCAATTTCTAGAGGTCACCGACCTCGTCAGTTTCGCCCGGAGGACCGTGTGTTGGGTCGCAGTATCCCGCCACAGCCCACCGCCCGGCGAAGAGTTACCGCGAGAGAAGGCGCTCGAGCCCCTGTGATCAGTAGGTGTTGAGCGAGGCTCCGACGAAGACCTCTTCCGCGACGAAGCGATACCCGGCGCGCAGCCGCCAGGGGCCATCGCCAAGACGGCGCGTGACCGCGAGCGCGCGCTCCCGGTAGCCTTCGGAGTTGCCCGCGGCCGTAATCTCGAAGCTCACGCCGTTGGCGAGGTTCGGTTGCACCATGGCGAAGTACCCGGAGTTGACGGTCGTGGCCTCGGCCAGGAGGAAGAGGCCGCCCCAGTTCGTGGGCCGGTACTGCTCGGCGACGATCTTCAGCCCGGCCTCGGGGCTGTCGTCCTCGGAGAGCAGGACGCTCGGACCGACCCGCAGCGTGGCCGGAGCCCCCGCGACGGGGACGGCGAAGCCGCGGGTCGCGGAGACCGTGGCCTCCCCCCCGCCCGTGAAGCGCGAATAGGTGAGGCTGGCGCCGTAGGCCCCGCGCGTCGCGCTGGCCACGAGCGTGCTGTCGGAGGGCGAGACGTCGTACTGCAGGAATTCCTGCGCCGCCGCCATCCCGGGCAGGGCGAGGGCGAGAAGGCCGCCGCGAAGGAGGCCGCGGAGGGCCGAAACCGTCATCGCGTCATTCCGCCGGACTCGGGCGTCGGCCGTGAAGCCGGCTCTGGATCAGCGGCAGGGCAGAGGAAAGCCGCTGGCTTTCCTCGGAGGAGCGGTTCTCGGTCGGGTAGAGGTCCTCGCCGCGCGCGATCCGCTCGGCCTCGCGGGCGAGACGGATGACCGGCCGCAGGAAGACGCTCACGAAGAGGGCCGCCGCCGCGGCGACGATCGACAGCAGCGCGACCCCGCTCCACTGCAGGGTCGCCAGGAACGGCCCGAGGCCGGCTCCGGCCGGCGCCGCGGGCACTTCGACGACCAGCGACCAGTCGAAGGGGGGCATGTCGCCGACGATGAACTCGGGGAAGGCCCGGAGCAGGTACCGCTCGCCGTCCGAGCCCTCTTCCAGCCGCTCGACGGGCGAGCCCAGGCGCGCGATCTCTGCGGCCCGCGTCTCCAGCGGACCCTCTCCCAGCCGGGAGAGCACGAGGCTACCGGTCCGGTCGACGACCGCCATGTCGACCTGGAGCTCGTCCGCGGCGCTCGTCATCACGCCGCGCAGCCAGTTCAGCCCGAGGCTGTAGACGAGGACGCCGCGAACCTCGCCGCTGTCGTCGCGGACGGGGGCCGAGAGGTTGACGTAACCGTTCGCGGAGCCGCCCTCGGGGCCCATACGCTGGACGCGGCTCACGCTGCCCCCCGTGAGGCCGCTGCGGAACCAGCTCTGGCCTGAAACGTCCGCCCCCTCGTACTGGCCGCCGGAGCCTTCTTCCACGATCCCGCCCACGCCGATGTAGCCGGCCCAGGCGACGCCCTGGCTCGCGCGGGCCGCGGCGTCGACGAAGCTCTGCCGGCTGCGGGGGTCCTCGGGATCGATCTCGCGCGCGACCGCGCTGATGCTGTCCCATTCACGTTCGACGGCGCGGGAGACCGTGAGCCGGAGCGCCGAGCCGCTGCGGGTCAGGGTCTCGGCCTGGAGCGTGCGTTCGTAGGCGATCACCTGGGACCGCAGGGGGACGAGCACGACGAAGACCGTCGCGAGGAAGAGCAGGCCGAGGCCCGCGAGGGCGATACGGGTCAGATTGGGAGGCGTCTTGACGCGCACCGGTCACTCCGAATGGTTTGGTTGCAGCTGCTCGGGCGCATTGCCTGCGCACGGGTTTGGTTAATCGGTTAATGGTCGAATTTGACAGGATTTGGGCGGGAGTTACACCGGGTGAGACGGGTCTATCACGAACACGTCACGGGGGTCCGGCTTGAGGCGTGCTCAGCCCGATGCCAGCCTTCCGGGATGCGAGTTTTTGACGGATCCGCGCCCGCATGATGACCCGACGCGCTGCCTGTACCGGCCTCGGCGCAGCCGCGCTCGGCTTCATCGCTGGACCGG
The DNA here is from genome assembly GCF_008710275.1 of Histidinibacterium aquaticum. GTDB lineage: Bacteria > Pseudomonadota > Alphaproteobacteria > Rhodobacterales > Rhodobacteraceae > Oceanicola > Oceanicola aquaticus. The sequence continues at coordinate 386,936 of NZ_VYQE01000003.1, read as the reverse complement.
GCGCGGCAGAGCCTGAAGTCTGGGGCGTCTGGAAGGACGCCTTTCTCGATGACAGCGGGCGGGTGTTGGACGACACGCAGGGCGTGAGCCACTCCGAGGGGCAGGGCTACGGCCTTCTGCTTGCGCAGGCGCATGGCGACCGGACCGCGTTCGAGGCGATCGAGGCCTGGACGCGCGTGCATCTGGTGGTGCGGGGCGATGCCCTCATGGCCTGGCGCTGGCGGCCCGGTGCCGGGACCCCTGACCTCCAGACCGCCACGGACGGCGACCTCCTGCGCGCTTGGGCGCTTCTGCGGGCGGCGCGGGACTCCGGGTGGGAGGGGCACGAGGCCAAGGCTCTCGCCAACGCCCGGGACCTCGCCACCCACTGCCTGGTGCCCGACCCCCGCGCCCCGGACGAGCCACTGCTTTCCCCCTTCGCCGACCCCGAGGGCGGCGGGAGCGCCGTGCTGGTCAACCCGTCCTACTACCACACCCGCGCCATGAGGGAGCTCGGAGCCGCCGCGGGCGTCCCCGAGCTGGTTCGCGCCGCGGATCACGGCGAGACGCTGCTCGCAGAGGTGGCCGCGAAGAGCTGGCTGCCGGACTGGCTCGTCGTGACGGGGCAGGGGCCCGCGATGGCCGAAGGCTATTCCCCAGCGATGGGATACGACGCGCTCCGCATACCGCTCTACCTGGCGTGGTCGGGGCGGGCGGATCACCCCGCCGTCGCCGCCGCCCGCATGCTGAAGGCGCGCGTGAATGACGCGCTGCCCGACGGCCACGTTCCGACGGTCATCTCCCGCGAGGGCCGGCTCGTCGCGGCCAGCGACTATCCCGGGTACCGGGCGCTTTGGGCGCTGGTCGAGGCTCCGGCTCGCGAGACCCGAGCCCTCGGACTTGTCGCGCCACAGGGTCAGCCCTATTACCCCGCCACCCTCGGCCTGCTTGCGGAGGTCGCCGCGCGCGAGGGCGGACCCTGGGGCTGAACCTTCCGTGAGCTCTCGCGACTGATACAGTTTCGCCGCCTCCGCATCATCCTGTCGTCGCAATTCGGCGGTGGACACTCGAACGAACAAATCAAGGACAAGGGGCAGTTTTCATGCGTGCTTTGCGCTTCGGTCTTGGTCTCGTGGTCATTGTCGTGGCCCTCTGGATCATCGTCGCCGAGCAGATCTCGGGCGCCAGCGCCAATGCCTTCATCAACGCCCGGCTGACGACCCTGCGGAGCCCCATCGCTGGCGAGGTGAGCTTCGCCCAGTCCACGCTCGGCGCGCGGGTCGAGCCGCAGGAAACGGTCGCCACGGTGGAAGACCAGCGAGCCGACCGGATCCGCAGGGACGACCTCGCGATGGAGGTGGCGCTGACCGGGAGCGAGATCGAGCGGGTCGAGAGCCAGATCGTGGCGCTCGATACCACGCGGCGGCAGCTTGAGGGGCGGCTTGAGGACTACAGGGCGGCCCGGCTCGAGGAGCTGCGCATCGCGCTGTCGCACGCCCGGGAGAGGCTCGCGCTCCTTCAGGACGAGGGGGAGCTCCTCGAAGACGACGCGGAGGCCGCAGCGGTGGTCGACGACACGACGGAGCGTACACCGGGCGAGCCGGTGACCTATCCGCTCGCCCTGGAGTATGCCCAAGAGCGCGTCGAGGTGCTGGAAACGACCCTCGCGGCTCTCGAGGAGGACGGCGTCTATCTCGGGGACGGCTACAACGACGCGCCCTATTCCGAGCAGCGGCTGAATGAACTCGACGCAGAGCTGACGGATCTCCGGACCCGGCTGTCGATGCTGCGGTCGCAGCGGCAGACCCGGGCCGACCGGCTGGAGCAGGCACGCGGACGCGACACGCTGCTGTCGGGGGCGGACCTCATCTCGCCGGTCGAGGGGCTGCTCTGGGAATTCCGCGCGTCGGGCGGCGAGATCGTCCAGCGCGGCGATCCCGTCGTGACGCTCGCGGACTGCGGTTCGCTCGTCGTCTCGCTGTCCGTGACCGAGACGGTCTACAACTCCCTGCAGCTCGGCCAGTCCGCGACCTTCCGGCCTTCGGGCAGCAGCCGGACCTTCGCTGGTACCGTCACGCGGCTCGCCGGTTCGGGGGCCCAGACGATCTACCGCAACCTGGCCGTCGCCCCGGGCGAACGGCACCTGGAGCGGTTCGACGTGACGCTGCTGGTACCGGGGCTCTCCTCCGATCCTGAACTCTCCTGCGCCATCGGCCGGACCGGCCGAGTGTTCTTCGAGAGCCGGCCGCTCGACTGGCTGCGGAACCTCGGACAGTGAGATGATCTACCTCACGCCGCTCCAGTCGAGCCTCGTGCCGATCCTTCTGATCCTCGGCCTCTGGCTGGTGCTGCCTGCCGTCATCGACCGGGAGCGGACCTGGCAGAGGGCCGTCCTTTACGGCGGCTGTATCCTCTTCGCCCTGCGCTACGCGTGGTGGCGCGGCACCGAGACGCTCGCGCCCGTCGGTCTGACCGTCGACTTCATTGCGAGCGGATCGCTCTTCCTGATCGAGCTAGCGGCGCTCGTGGGCTCGATGAGCGCCTTCGTCCTGATGATGCGGACCCGGAACCGCAGCGGCGAGGCGGAGGCCAATCTCGGTTGGTGGCGCGACCGGCCGGCGCCGCCCAAGATCGCGGTGCTCATCGCGACCTACAACGAGGAGCTCGAGGTTCTCGAGCGGACCATCGTCGGCGCAAAGGCCCTGCGCTACACCAACAAGGAGATCGTCGTCCTCGACGACGGGCGCCGCGACTGGCTGCGAGACTTTTGCGCGCAGCAGGACGTGCGATACCTGCGCCGGCCCGACAACAAGGGGTCGAAGGCGGGCAACATCAACCATGCGCTCGGCGTCCTGAACTCCGACCCCGAGCCCCCCGAGTTCTTCGCTGTCCTCGACGCCGATTTCGTGCCGCACCGGGGCTTTCTCTCCCGCTCGCTGGCGCTCTTCCACGACCCCTCCGTCGGCCTGGTCCAGACGCCGCAGCACTTCTTCAATCCCGACCCGATCCAGCACAACCTGGGTCTGGCGAAGTCCTACCCGGACGAGCAGCGCTATTTCTTCGATCACATGCAGCCCTCTCGCGACGGCTGGGGAATGGCGATCTGCTGCGGTACCTCCTCGATCTGCCGGATGGAGGCAGTGCGCGAACTCGGCGGCTTCCCGACCGACAGCGTGACCGAGGACTTCATGCTTACGATGGCCCTGCAGGCGCGGGGCTGGCGGACCGTCTACCTCAACGAGGCGCTGACCGAGGGCCTCGCGCCGGAAGGGCTCAAGGAGTATGTCTCCCAGCGCGCAAGGTGGTGTCTCGGCCTGATGCAGATCGCCCGGTCCCGCCTCGGTCCCTTCACGCGGGAGAAGATCCGGCTGCGCGAGCGGTGGAGCGTGCTCGACTCCTCCCTCTATTGGCTGACCTCCTTCGCCTTCCGGATCGCCGCGCTGGTCTTTCCGCTGCTTTACTGGTTCTTCAATATCACCGTCGTCGACGCCGGCGTGCCCGAGGTCATTTCGCATTTCGGCGTCTACTACGCCTGGGTTCTGCTCACGACGACGCTTCTGTCACCCGGGATGATCGTGCCGATCTTCCACGACGTGACCCAGCTCGTCGGCGCGATCCCGATCACCCGGGCCGCCGTGACCGGACTGCTGCGCCCCAAGGGCCATCCCTTCAGCGTCACCGCCAAGGGCGGGGACCGCAGCCGCATCGTGGTGCAATGGGGGATCATGCGGCCGTTCCTCGTTCTCTGGGGTCTGACCGCGCTCGGCCTCACGCTCGGCATCTTCTTCGACCGCTTCGCCTACTACGATGCCGGGGACGGCAAGAGCGTCGTGCTGTTCTGGACGATCTACAACCTGATCGTGCTCACCGTGACGATCATCGCCTGTGTCGAGCTGCCCCGCCGCGAGCGCCACGTCGCGGACGCGCCGGAGCGGACCTTCGTCCAACTGCCGGACGGCGCGAGCGTGACGACATGGCTCAGCGAGCTGACCCGCACGACCGCCCGCCTGCGGGGCCTGACCCTGCCGGAAGGTGCCCGGGTGCGCATCGAACTGCGCGAGGTCGGTCCGGTCGACGGCTACGTCCTGCGCACGTCGCGGGACACGACGCTCGTCCAGCTGCTGCCCGAGGCGGAGGAGCGCGAGGCGCTCATCGTGCGGCTCCATGCCGAGGACAACACGCCGGGCGTGACCCGCTCGCAGCCGGGGCGCGTCATCCGCGACTTTGGCCTGCGCCTGTCGCGGATCGGGCCCCGGAGATAGCTCCGGCCCCGCTAGGCGGCAGGGCCGGGCGATCCGCCGTTCAGCACCCGGCTCTGGATCCGGGCGAGGGCGGCCGAAAGCGCCGCGCTCTCGCGAGAGCTCAGGGACTCCGGAGGGTAGTCCGCACCGCCCTCCGCGATATCCGCCGCCGCCCGCGAGAGCTCCTCGATGGGGCGCAGGAAGTAGATCGCGTAGAGTACCGTGCCGACCGCCAGCGCCATGAAGAGCGCCGCGATGGTCCAGCTGACCTGCCGCATGAAATCGGTGAGGCTCGTCTGGCCCTGCAGGGCCGGCACCCGGACGACGAGGTCCCAGCCGAAATGCGGCATCTCGCCGACCAGCATGTTCGGGAAGACCCCCGTGACGTGCGCCTCCCCTCCGACACCGCCGGAGACGTAGCGGGTCAGGTCGTGTCCCATCTCGGCGAGAGCGGTGATCTCGGGGTCGATCGGCGCGTCGATGAGCTCGTTGAGCGAGATGATCTCCCGCCCGGTCCGGTCGAGCACCGAGATGTCGAGCCCGAGCTCCCGCGCGGCCTGCACCATGTACCCCGAGAGCCAGTCGACGCGCAGGCTGTAGGCCACGACGCCACGCGCCACGCCGAAGTCGTCGACGATGGGGGCGGACATGTTGATCAACCCCTGTTCGGCGCCGGGCATGCCGGAGCCGCCGGAGGGCACGTAGACCGCGCCCACGCTGCCGAACCTCAGCCCTTCTCGGAACCAGCGGAACTCGCGCACGTCCTCGCCCTCGCGGAAGCCCGAGGACCCGGTCAGAACGCGCCCGTCAGGCGAGGCGATGCCGACCCAGGCCACGCCCGGGCTTGCCTGCGGGACGGCCTCGGCGAAGCGGCGGCGGCTCGCGGGGTCGCGCATGTCGATCTGGCTCGCGACGGCGCGGAGGCTGTTCCACTCGCGCTCGACGGTCTTCGAGAGCGCGAGCTGAAGCGCCCGTCCGGCGCGCATCACGCGCTCGGACTGGACCGTGCGCTCGAATGCGCCGACGTGGCTGCGGATCGGCAGCGAGACCACCGCTACGGCCACGACGAAGGCCACGATGGCGGAGCTGATCAGCGTTGTGGAGAGCTTCGGGAAATTGCGAGTGGTCATGGCCTGGGGTCCGCGGGCAAATCCTGGGGTGCGTCCCGGCGATTTGCACGGCCGGGACCGAAGGAGCTGTTAACCAAGATTCGGGCGGGAATGCGGCTGACCCGGCGCGTAATCGGCACGGCCTCGCGGCGCGAGCAGGGGCCGGACCCTTCGCGCCGGGCCCCGAGGGAGGAGGTTCGGGCGCGGCGCGACGGATCCGGCATTGATATCGTCGCTCTTCATTGCCGCCCGAGGCCAGCACGCAGGCCGGCAAAGTTGGGTTCAGGCGGCGGCTGCCGGAATAAGGGGCGATGAAATGGGCACATGACTGCTTGTTGGGCGCTCACGGGGCGCCCCGGGCTCTTTTTGCAAATGCTTCTCAGAAGCATTGACAATCCGTCGGACGGGCCCATTATCCGCTCAACGTCACCTAGGAGTCCCATACATGCGCCTGCCTCTCGCCCTTGCCCTGTCGGCCGCCCTCGCCGGGCCCGCCGCGGCCCAGGACGACCAGTTGAAGGTGGCCACGACCTTCACCGTGATCGCCGACATGGCGCGAAACGTGGCGGGCGATGCGGCCGAGGTCGTCTCGATCACGCGGCCGGGCGCCGAGATCCACGGTTACGAGCCCACGCCGCGCGACCTGGTACGGGCGTCCGACGCCGACCTGCTGCTCTGGAACGGGTTGAACCTCGAGCTCTGGTTCGAGCAGTTCCTCGACAATCTCGGCGAGATCCCCTCCGTCACGGTGTCCGAGGGGATCGATCCCATCGCCATCGGATCGGGCAGCTACGAGGGCCAGCCCAACCCGCACGCCTGGATGGGGCTGGATAACGCGCTGATCTACATAGACAATATTGCGGAGGCGCTTTCCGAGGCAGACCCGGAGAACGCCGAGACCTACGCGGCCAACGCGGAGAGCTACAAGGAAAAGCTGCGCGAAACCATCGGCCCGCTTCGCGACCGCATCATGGCCATTCCGGAAGAGGACCGGTGGCTCGTCACCTGCGAGGGAGCCTTTTCCTACCTCGCACGCGATTTCGGCATGACGGAACTCTATCTCTGGCCGATGAACGCCGACCAGGTGGGCACGCCGCAGCAGGTCCGGGCCGTCGTGGACGGCGTGCGCGAGAACGACATTCCGGTCGTCTTCTGCGAGAGCACCGTCTCCACCCGCCCCGCCGAGCAGGTGGCGCGCGAGACCGGCGCCGCGTTCGGCGGTGTCCTCTACGTCGACTCCCTGTCGGAGGAGGGCGGCCCCGTGCCCACCTATCTCGACCTGCTCCGCGAGACCTCCGAGACCATCGCCGAGGGGCTGGAGAGCGAATGATGTTCGACGCCAGCGCCTCCGGACCCGGGATCGAGGCGCAGGGCGTCACGGTCACTTACCGCAACGGCCACACCGCCCTGCGGGACGCCACCTTCTCGGTGCCGAAGGGCTCGATCACCGCGCTCGTGGGCGTGAACGGGGCGGGCAAGTCCACGATCTTCAAGGCGATCATGGGCCTCGCGCCGATGTCGTCGGGCAGCATCTCCCTGCTTGGCCGCAGCGTGGACGAGGCCCTGAAGAACAACCTCGTCGCCTATGTCCCCCAGGCCGAGGAGGTCGACTGGGCCTTTCCCGTGCTGGTCGAGGATGTGGTGATGATGGGCCGCTACGGGCACATGGGATTCCTGCGGCGGGCCAAAACCGCGGACCGGGAGGCGGTCGATGCGGCCCTCGAGCGGGTGAACATGACCGATTTCCGTCACCGCCAGATCGGCGAGCTCTCGGGCGGCCAGCGCAAGCGCGTCTTCCTCGCCCGGGCGCTGGCGCAGGAGGGGCAGGTGATCCTGCTGGACGAACCCTTCACCGGCGTCGACGTGCAGACCGAGGACCAGATCGTGGGACTCCTCCGCAGCCTGCGCGACGAGGGCCGGGTGATGCTCGTCTCGACGCACAACCTCGGCAGCGTGCCGGAGTTCTGCGACCGCACCGTGCTCGTGAAGGGCACCGTGCTGAACTACGGGCCCACCGAAGAGGTCTTCACCGCGAAGAACCTCGAGACGGCCTTCGGCGGCGTGCTGAGACAGTTCTCGCTCGGCGGGACCGATCTGCACGACGACGCGGACGCGCGCTCGATCTCGATCTTCACCGACGACGAGCGTCCGCTGGTCCAGTACGGCGACACGACGCATACGCGCGAGCCCCGGGAATGATCCTGCTCGAGCCCTTCAGCTACGGCTACATGACCAATGCCATGTGGATCTCGGCGCTTGTCGGTGCGGTCTGCGCCTTCCTGTCGTCCTACCTGATGCTCAAGGGCTGGTCGCTGATCGGCGACGCGCTCTCGCATTCGGTCGTGCCGGGGGTGGCGGGCGCCTACATGCTGGGGCTGCCCTTCGCGCTGGGCGCCTTCATCGCGGGCGGCCTCGCGGCGGGGGCCATGCTCTTCCTCTCCGAACGATCTGGCCTCAAGTCCGACGTCATCATCGGGCTGATCTTCTCCGCCTTCTTCGGGCTCGGCCTCTTCATGATCTCCATCAACCCGGTCGCGATCTCGGTGCAGACGATCACCATGGGCAACATCCTGGCGATCACGCCCTCGGACACGATCCAGCTCGCGCTGATCGGCATCGTCTCGATGGCGATCCTGCTGCTGAAGTGGCGCGACCTGATGGTGGTCTTCTTCGACGAGACGCACGCCCGCTCCATCGGCCTGAACGCCGGGCGGCTGCGGCTGCTCTTCTTCACACTGCTCTCGGCCTCTGTCGTGGCCGCGATGCAGACCGTCGGCGCCTTTCTCGTCATCGCGATGGTGGTGACGCCGGGCGCGACGGCCTACCTGCTCTGCGACCGGTTCCCGCGGCTCATCGCGACCTCGGTGGCGATCGGTGCCGTGACCTCCTTCGCCGGCGCCTACGCCAGCTATTTCCTCGACGGGGCGACCGGCGGGATCATCGTCTGCCTGCAGACGCTGGTTTTCCTCGCGGCCTTCTTCTTCGCGCCGAAGCACGGGATGCTGGCGGCGCGCGCCCGCGCGGCGGAGGCGGTGCAGGAATGATCGAGACGCTGCTCGCCCCCTTCCAGTTCGGCTTTATGCTGAACGCCTTCCTGATCAGCCTGCTGGTCTCGGTGCCCGCCGCGCTGCTCTCGTGTTTCCTCGTGCTCAAGGGCTGGGCGTTGATGGGCGACGCGGTGAGCCACGCGGTGCTCCCGGGGATCGTGCTGGCTTACATCCTCGGGATTCCACTGCTGGTCGGCGCCTTCGCGGCCGGCATGTTTACCGCCGTCGCCACCGGCTTCCTCGCCGAGAACAGCCGGGTGAAGGAGGACACGGTGATGGGCGTGGTCTTTTCCGGCATGTTCGGGCTCGGCCTCGTGCTCTTCGTCTCGGTGGAGACCTCGGCCCACCTCGACCACATCCTCTTCGGCAACATGCTGGGGGTCGGGACGGCGGACCTCTGGACGGCGGGGATCGTGTCGCTCGTCGTGGCGGGCGGGCTCCTGCTGAAATGGCGCGACCTGCTGCTGCATGCCTTCGACCCGGCTCAGGCCCGCGCGTCCGGGCTGCGCACCGGCTGGCTGCACTACGGGCTCCTCGCCGCGCTCTCGCTGACCATCGTCGCGACGCTCTCGGCGGTGGGCCTGATCCTCGCCGTCGCGCTGCTGATCGCGCCGGGAGCCATCGCGTTTCTCACCACGCGCAGCTTCCCGGCCATGCTCGCCGTCGCCGTGGGAGTCTGTCTCCTCTCCATGATCGCCGGGGTCTACGCCGCCTTCTGGATCGACAGCGCCCCGGCGCCGACCGTGGTCCTGATCCTCACCGCTGGCTTCATCGTGGCGTTCCTCCGCCGCCAGTGGCAGGTCCGCGCGACCAGCCGCGATCCCTCCGCCCGCGAAATCTGAGGGGCCGCCACCGCCAGCGGAGCGGGCCCTCCCGGGCTCCCTTCGCGGCAGGCTCCGGTGCGGCCGTTCGGACGATGGACACCGGCGGCGCGTCAGCTAGGGTGAGGGCAAGACTTCCAGGGAGCCGCCACCATGCAGAAATTCGGCAAGAGCCAGCCCGTCAAGCGGGTCGAAGACGTCCGCTTCCTGACCGGGCACGGCCGCTACATCGATGACATCGCACCGAAAGATGCGCTCTTCGCCGTCGTGGTCCGCTCGCCGGTGGCGCATGGCCGGATCACCGGGCTCGACGTCTCCGAGGCGCGGGAAGCGCCGGGCGTTCACCTCGTCCTGACGCTGGCCGACCTGGAGGAGGCGGGCCTCGACCCGACGCTCGAGACCGATCCGATCGACACCATCGACGGGGGCGAGGGCATTGCGCCAGAGCGCCCGATCCTCGCCCGCGACAAGGTCCGCTTCGTGGGCGATCCTGTCGCCTTCGTCGTGGCCGAGAGCCTGGCCGAAGCGCGCGACGCCGCCGAGATGGTGGAGCTCGACATCGACGACCTTCCGGCCCACGTCGTGGCCGAGGCGGGCGGCGAGCCGCTCTACGACGAGGCGCCCGACAACCGCGCCTTCGAGTTCGGCCTGGGCGACGAGGCCACGGTAGACGCCGCGATCCGCGACGCCGCCCATGTCGTGCGCTGCCGGGTCGAGGACAACCGGATTATCGTCAACTCCATGGAGCCCCGCGGCTGCTACGCCGAGATCGAGGGCAACCGCCTGCACCTGGCGCTGGGCGGGCAGGGGGTCTGGGGCACCAAGGACAACCTCTCCCGGATGCTGAAGCTCGACCGCGACGATATCCGCGTAACCACGCCCGACGTGGGCGGCGGTTTCGGCATGAAGGGCGCGGACTATCCCGAGTACGCGCTCGTCGCCCATGCCGCCCGCACCCTTGGCCGGCCCGTCCGCTGGATCGCCGACCGGACCGAGTCCATGCTCACCGACAACGGCGGGCGCGACCTCGTCTCGACCGCGACGCTCGCCTTCGACGCCGAGCACCGGATCACCGCCTACCGGGTCGACACGACCTGCAACCTCGGCGCCAACAATTCCGACTACGCCCAGCACATCCAGACCGAGCTCTTCTCCAAGGTGATGTGCGGCACCTACGCGATCCCCGCCGCCTGGCTGCACGTCGAGGGGTTCTTCACAAACACCGTGCAGACCGATGCCTATCGCGGCGCCGGCCGGCCCGAGGCGATCTTCGTGCTCGAGCGCTCGATGGATGCCGCGGCGCGCGAGCTGGGCCTCGACCCGCTGGAGCTCCGCCGCCGCAACTTCATTCCGCCCGATCGCTTCCCCTACACCTCCGCCACCGGCGTGACCTACGACGTGGGAGAGTTCGACCGCGTCCTGACCCGGACCGAGAGCGAGGCCGATCTCGCGGGCTTCGCCGCCCGGCGCAAGGCCTCCGAAGCTCAGGGGAAGCTGCGTGGCGTGGGGCTCTGCTACTACATCGAGAGCATCCTGGGCGACAAGAACGAGGACGCCCGCGTGGAGTTCGAGGCCGATGGCGGCGTCGCGCTCTTCGTCGGGACCCAGTCGAACGGGCAGGGACACGAGACGGTCTATGCCCGCTTCCTCGCTGACCAGACAGGCATCCCCGCCGAGCAGATCCGCGTGGTCCAGGGGGACAGCGACCTGATCGCGCGCGGCGGCGGCACCGGCGGCTCCCGTTCCGTGACCACCCAGAACAACGCGACCCTCGCGGCGGTCGGCGTGATGACCCGCCAGTTCGCCGAGTTCCTGGCCGACGAGGAGGGCGTCGACGCCGCCGAGATCAGCTTCGACGACGAGCGCTTCCGCATCCCGGGCTCGAACCTCACGCCGACGATGGTCGAGGTCGCCGAGATGGCCCGCGCGAAAGGCCGGGAGGATATCCTCACCATCCAGGCCACCGGCGAGCTGGAGCGGATGTCCTTCCCCAACGGCTGCCACGTCGCCGAGGTCGAGATCGACCCCGAGACCGGCAAGACCGAGCTCGTGAAATACACGGTGGTCGACGATTTCGGAAATCTCATCAACCCGTTGCTGGCCGAGGGCCAGGTTCACGGCGGGGTCGCGCAGGGCGTGGGCCAGACCCTGACCGAACGCGCGGTCTACGACTCCGAGGGTCAGCTTCTGACGGCGACCTTCATGGACTACGCCATGCCGCGCGCCTACGACCTGCCGATGATCGCCTTCCATTCCGAGCCCGTGCCCTCGAAGAACAACCCGATGGGCATGAAGGGCTGCGGCGAGGCCGGGACCGTCGGCGCGCTCGCCGCGGTGACCAACGCGGTGCAGGACGCGCTCTGGGATCGCGGCATTCGCGAGGTCCAGCCGCCTTTCACGCCGCAGCGTGTCTGGGAACTTCTGACCGGGGCGGAGCAGGGTGCGGCTGCGTGACCGACTCCTCGGCCTGTTCGGCCGTCGGCCGGTCGCGGCCGAGGGTCGGGGCCGCCACCGGGGGCCGGCCACCCATGTGATCGTGCTCGACGGCACGATGTCGTCGCTCGAGCCGGGGCACGAAACCAATGCGGGTGTCACCTTCAAGCTGCTGCGAGAGGTCGGGCGCTCGGCAAACCTCACGGTGCACTACGAGGCGGGCATCCAGTGGCGCGACTGGTCGACGACCGTCGACGTGATCGCCGGCCGGGGCATCGACCAGCAGATCCGCCGCGCCTACGGCACGCTCGCCTCCCGTTACCGGCCCGGCGACAGCATCTACCTCGTGGGCTTCTCGCGCGGCGCCTATGCCGTGCGCTCTCTCGCGGGGATCGTCGACTGCATCGGTCTCGTGCGCGCGCCGCGCGCCACCGTGCGCACCATCCGGCAGGCCTACCGGCACTACAGGAACGGCGGCCGCGGTCCGGTGGCCGAGGCCTTCCGCCGGCAGAACTGCCATCCTTCCGTGGAGATCGAGGCGATCGCCGTCTGGGACACGGTGAAATCCCTCGGCCTGCGCTTTCCGGGGGCCACGCATCTCGCCGAGGTCTCTCACCGCTTCCACAACCACGCGCTCGGTCCCGCGATCAAGCGCGGCTACCACGCGCTCGCGCTCGACGAGACGCGCGAGGCCTACAAGCCGGTGATGTGGCACACGCTGCCCGGATGGCCGGGCGAGATGGAGCAGGTCTGGTTCCGCGGCACCCACGGGGACGTGGGCGGACAGCTCGGCGGCTACGAGGCGGCGCGCCCGCTGGCCAATATCCCGCTGGTCTGGATGCTGGACCGGCTCGAGGGCTGCGGCATGTCGCTGCCCGAGGGCTGGCGCGACCGCTTTCCCTGCGACGTCACCGCGCCCTCGGTCGGCACCTGGCGGAGCTGGGGCAAGATCCTCATTTCGCGTAAGCCCCGCGTCGTGGGCCGCGACCCCTCCGAACGCCTGCACGAGACCGTCACCCAGCTCGGCGCCGCCGTTCGCGCGCCCGAGGCGAAGTCGGCGGGGGGCAAGCTTTCGCCCGCCCCTGCGGACTGAGATCAGGCCACTTCCTGCAGCGCGACCTTCGGCGAGAGCCCCAGCGCATGGCAGATGTCGCGCGTCAGCTCCGGCTTGTTGAGCGTGTAGAAGTGCAGGTGCTCGACGCCCTCCTCGAGCAGCTCGTCGCAGAGCTCCGTGGCCTGGGCACGGGCCAGCAGGTCGGCATGGCCGTCGCGGACGGCATGATCGAAGGCCTCGCGCAGCATCGGCGGGATCGCCGTGCCGCAGCTGGCCGCGAACTTCCGCACGCCCGTCCAGTTCTCGACCGGGAGGATACCAGGCACGACCGGCGCCTCGATCCCCGCCGCGGCGCAGGCGTCGCGGAAGCGCAGGAAGGTCTCCGCCTCGAAGAAGAACTGGGTGATCGCCCCGGTCGCGCCGGCGTCGATCTTGCGCTTGAGGTAATCCACGCAGGCCGCGCTGTCGGCTGCCTCGGGATGCGCCTCGGGGTAGGCGCCGACGTGGATCTCCTCGAAGCCGAGCCCGGAGAGCGCCTCGATCAGCTCCACCGAACTGCCAAAGCCGCCGGGGTGCGCGCGGAAGCCGCCCGAGCCCTTGGGCGGGTCGCCCCTGAGGGCCACGACGCGGGTCACGCCCGCCACGGCATAGCCGCGGGCGATCTCCAGCGTCTCCTCCCGCGTGGCATCCACGCAGGTCAGGTGCGCCGCGACCGGCAATCCGGAGGTCTTGTGAATCGTGGTGACGGCCTCGTGCGTCAGCTTCCGCGTCGTGCCGCCCGCGCCGTAGGTCACCGAGACGAACCTCGGGTCGAGCGGAGAGAGGGTCTGGACTGTGTCCCAGAGGCGGAAGGAAGCTTCGAGGCTCTTCGGCGGGAAGAATTCGAAGGAAACGGTAGGGGCGGGCATGGCGGTATCCTTGGCAGGTGTCCCGCACCTTGTCTCACCCGGCGCAGCGTGAGACAAATTCATAACCTTCACCACGATGATGAGCGAGATTGCATCATGCACATCGAGTTCCGGCATCTCCGGACGATCAAGGCGATCCACGACACCGGCGGGCTGGCCCGCGCGGCGGACGTGCTGAACATCACGCAGTCCGCCCTCAGCCACCAGATCAAGGGGATCGAGGACCAGGCCGGGGTCGAGCTCTTCGTGCGCCGCTCCAAGCCGCTCAAGCTTTCCGCCGCCGGGCAAAAACTGCTCGCCGCCGCCGAGGAGATCCTGCCCCGCGTCGCCGCGCTCGAGGCGGAGTTCGCGGGGCTCGTCCAAGGTTCGGCTGGCCGGCTGCACATCGCGATCGAATGCCACGCCTGTTTCGAGTGGCTCTTTCCGGTGCTCGAGGCCTTCCGCAAGGCCTGGCCCGAGGTCGACGTGGACATCCGGCCCGGCCTCGCCTTCGACGCTCTGCCCGCCCTGCGGCGCGAGCGGGTCGATCTCGTGGTCTCGTCGGACCCCGAGGAAATGCCGGACGTCACCTTCACCCCGCTCTTCGACTACGAGCCGGTCTTCGTGGCCTCGTCGCAGAACCCCTTGTCGCAGAAGCGGTTTATCGAGGCGGAGGATTTCCGCGACCAAACGCTCATCACCTACCCGGTCGTGCGCGAAAGACTCGACGTCTTCACCGAGCTGCTTCTGCCCGCGCGGGTGGAGCCGAAGGCCCTCCGGCAGGCGGAATTGACCGCGGTGATCCTGATGCTGGTCGCCTCGAACCGAGGCGTGTCGGTGCTGCCCGACTGGGTGGTCCGGCAGGTGCGCACCAGCTCGGACTACGTGACCCGCCCCCTGACGGAGTCGGGCCTGACCAAGCGGCTCTACGCGGCGGTGCGCTCCGACGAGACGTCGAAGCCCTACATGGCGCATTTCATGCGCCTCGCGAAACAGGAAGCCGTCAAGCTCCAGCGCGCGTAGGGGCCGCAACACCGCGCACGTAGGGTGGGTTTCAACCCACCGCGGCACCGCACCACCGCGCACTCGTAGGGTGGGTCTCAACCCACCGCCACCTGACGCGAAGGCGCCCCACCCACCGGGCAGGGCGCTTCGGAGATCACTCCGCCGCGACGATCTCGCCGCAGGCGATCCGGTCGCCGGCCGCGCCGGAGGGCTGGCTCTCGTAGTCGTCGACGCCCTGGTGGACGATGAAGGCCGCGCCGTCCTCGTCGGCGAGCATGTCCTCGGTGATACGCTCGTTGAAGTACTCCACCTGGATCACGCCGTTTTCGCCGGCCATGGCGTTTGGCAGGTCGCCCGGGTGCGGGCCGCCCTCGGCCATCACGCCGTGATCGGCATCACCGGCGATGTGCCCGCCGGCGGAGGTGAAGTCGGCGGCAGAACAGTCGCCGGTTTCGTGGAAGTGCACGCCGTGCTCGCCCGACGGCACGCCGAAGAGATCGAGCGTCACCAGCCACTGGCCCGAGGCCGTCGGCTGCAGCGTGACGGTGCCGTGATCCTGGCCGTCGAGTCCGCGGACGTCGGCCTCGTAGCCCGACATCTCGTGTTCGGCGGCAAGAGCGGGCAGGGCGACGAGGGCCGTCGCGGCGGCGAGAAGAGTCGGTTTCATGGTTGCTCCAATCCTTCCGTGTCCCCTCTCCAGCCAACACCCCCTGCGGCACCGGGTTCCGCTCGCGCGGCCTTGCAAAACGGCGCTTGGGTTCCCATAACCGGCCCGAGACCATGAAGGGGTGAGCCATGCGCGCACGCATCTACAGACCGGCCCGGACGGCCATGTCCTCGGGCTCCGCCAAGACCCGGAAATGGGTGCTGGATTTCCCCAATCAGACCGGCCGCGAGGTCGATCCGCTCATGGGCTGGACGTCGTCCGCCGACACCCAGAGCCAGGTGCGTCTGACCTTCGATACCAAGGAAGAGGCGGTCGCCTACGCCGAGGAGCACGGCATCGACGCGGTCGTGAAGGATCCGAACGTGCGCGGCGCCAACGTGCGCCCCGGCGGCTACGCCGAGAACTTTGCCAGCAACCGCCGCGGGGCGTGGACGCATTAGGGACGTGCGAAATCGCGTGGGTTGGGTGGGTTAGAAACCCACCCTACAGGCACGCAGGGTGGGTTTTTGAACCACCACACCGCCGTACGACCGTCCGCAAGGTGGGTTTTCAACCCACCACCACCCCTCAATAATCCCGCTCGAAGAAGATCCCGATCGAGGTCTCGCCGTCGTTGCCGACGCTGCCGGTGGCGGTGAGATTCGGCGTGATGTCGAGGTTGAGGTCGATGCGCGTGTCGCCCTCGCTGTCGATCTCCACGTCGGTGTAGATGTTTTCGCTGATGTAGGTGCCCACGCGAACGGCGGCATTGCCGTCCTCGTCCGTGGTCACGTCCAGGTCGTCCACCCCCAGCCGGTCGCGAATGCCGCCGATGAAGCCGCCGCCGCGCCCGGCAAGCGTGCTCACGGCCGAGGCGAGCTGCACCGCCTGCAGCGGCGTGATCTCCGAGACGTTCCGCCCGAAGAGCAGGCGCGAGATCACCTCGTCCTCCGGCAGGTCGGGCGAGCTTTCGAAGACCACCTCGGGGTCGGAGGCCGGGCCCTGCAGGATGATCCGGATCTGCGTGCCGTCGGGCGAGGTCGATTCGGCGACCAGCCGCAGGACGGGGGTGAAGTCGCCCTCCAGCCGCGCCGAGCCCTCGGTCAGCTGGAAGCCCTGGCTCAGAACGTCGATCCGGCCGCGCTGCAGCTCGAAGCTCCCGACCGGGACGATGTCGCCCGTCGTGCCCTGGAGGGTGAGCTGCCCGCCCAGTTCGGCGTCGAGTCCACGTCCGCGCACGAAGATCTGCGAGGGTGCGCTGATGGTGATGTCGAGCGGGAAGCCCCCGCCGCCTCCATCGGAGTCGCCTCCCTCGCCCTCGGCCTCCGTTCCGCGCAGGGTGAGCCCGGCGCGGTTGAGCGTGAGCTGCACGTCCTGCGGCGTGCCGGTGTGGCGCACCTCCGGGATCTCGCCCAGACCGCCCACCAGCGAGGAGGGAATGCGGATCTCGGTCCGGCCGAGTGCCAGGTCCCCGGCGATCACGGCGCCGCCCGCGAGAGGCCCCTCGATCGAGAGTTGGCCGTTCACGACGGTCTCGTAGAGGGTCGGATCCTGGATCACGACTTGGTTCAGCCCGATGTCGAGCCCCGCCGTGAAGGGGGACGAGAGCGAGATCGGCCCGCCCGCCGTGATCGTTCCGCCCGCCGGCGTGGTCGCGGAGAGGTCCACCTG
Source organism: Histidinibacterium aquaticum (assembly GCF_008710275.1). Lineage (GTDB taxonomy): Bacteria > Pseudomonadota > Alphaproteobacteria > Rhodobacterales > Rhodobacteraceae > Oceanicola > Oceanicola aquaticus. Next base: position 370,043 of record NZ_VYQE01000003.1, on the reverse strand, counting down.
GGCCTGGCCGCCGGAAAGCGAGATGCCGCCGTCGATGCTCTCGATGGCCTGCCCCAGCCGCGGGTCGGTGAACCGCCCGCCGCTGATCTGGACGGTCCCGGACACGCCCTGCAGCGAGGGCTGGGTGACCGAGAGGTCGAAGCTCGCATCGCCCGACAGCCTGCGCGGAGAGATGAATGCGTTCACCAGCCCGAGCGGCGCGCTGCCGGTCACGTCGAGGTTCAGCCCCTGCGCCCCCGCGACGGTCCCGTCGATCTGCGCCTCGACGCCGCCCGCACCCGAGACGTCCGTGTCGACCCGCCAGGCGCCGTTGACGGCGGTGGCTGTGCCCTCCGCGGTCACGGGGCCAGAGAAGTCGGGCACGAAGAGCCCGATATCCGCGAGCCGGGCGGAATAATCTGCCGTGACGCTGCCGCCCGAGGTCGAGAGCGAGGCGTCCGCGGTGAGCTGCGGCAGGTCGAGGTCGAGCGACTGCACGACGATCTGTCCCTCCGAACCGCGCGAGACTTCGGCCGAGACCGTACCCGGCCCCCGCAGCAGACGGTCCGCCGCGTCGATCCCGATCCCGAGATCCGTGGTGCGTGCGTCGACGGCGAGGTCGAAAGCCCCGGAGAGCGGCGCGACGGTGCCCGAGGCGTCGAGCGAGACCGAACCGCGAACCGGACGGCCCACGAGAGGCGCGAAGGGCTGGAGCGAGGACACGGTGGCCGAAAGGCTGCCCTGCGTAAGGTAATCCTGCTCGGGCGGCGCGACGGTGGCGTCGAGGCTGGCCCGCGCGGATGGTGCGGTAATCTCCGCCACCACGTCGACCGAGCCGTCGGCCAGCTGGTCGGCATCCGCCGTCAGCGTCGCCGGTCCGGAAAGACCGTCGAGCAGCAGCCCGGCATCCTCGACCCGGGCCTCGATCCGGCCCTCCCGTGTCTCCTCGCCCAACTGCACCTGCCCGGAGGCGGTGAGCTGCGGCGTGGCGAGGTCGAGATCGCGGACGGTGATCCCGCCCTCGTCGCGCGCGGCCTCCAGGCTGAGCCGGCCGGTGCCGTCGATCAGCGGGTCGAGGCGCTCGATCCCGGTCTCGAGGTTCTGCGTGGTTCCGGAAACCGTCAGGTCGAAGAACTGTGTCAGCGGTTGGACCGTGCCCTCGGCGGTCAGTTGAACCGCGCCGGAGAGCGGCCGGCCCGCGATATCCGCGAAGGGCGCGAGCGAAGCGACGTCCACCGAGAATGTGCCGGTGGTCTCGTAGTCCTGTTCCGGCGGTGCCACGTCGGCGTCGATCTGCACATTGGCCTGCGGCGCGCGGATCTCGGCGACCACGTCGGCCGTGCCGTCCGCCTGCTGGTCGGCTGTGGCCGTCAGCGTGGCGGGCCCGGAGAGTTCGTCGAGCAGCAGGCCCACGTCCTCCAGCCGCGCCTCGATCCGGCCTTCGCGCGTCTCCTCGCCCAGTTCGGCGGTGCCCGAGGCGGTGATCTGCGGCGTGGCGAGGTCGAAGTCCCGCAGGGTGATCCCGCTATCGTCGCGCGCGGCATCCAGCGTCAGACGACCCGCGCCGTCGAGCAGCGGGTCGAGCCGTTCGATGCCGGTCTCGAGGTCCTGCGTCGTGGCGGAGACCTGCAGGTCGAAGAACCGCCGGGTCGGATCGACGCTGCCCTCGGCGGTCAGTTCGATCGCGCCCGAGATCGGGCGTCCGGCGAGCTCGGCATAGGGGGCCAGCGAGTCGATGTCGGCGGTCACCGTTCCCGTCGTGGTGTAGCCCTGCTCGGGCGGGGCGACGATGGCGTCGATCTGCGCGGTGGCCTCGGGGGCCGTCAGCTGCATGTCGACGTCGATGGAGCCGTCCGGCGACCGGTCCGCGCTGCCGGTGAGTGTCGCGGGGCCCGAGAGATCGTCGAGGACCAGACCCACCTCGGCGATCCGCGCGTCGATGTCGGCGCTCAGGGTGTTGGTCCCCACCATGACGTCTCCCGTCGCCTCCACCTGGTCGGTGGTCAGGGAGAATTCGTCGACCTCCAGCGTGGCCTCGGTCCGGGTGGCGGTGAAGGAGATGCGGCCGTCGCCGCCGATGAGCGGGTCGACCCGCTCGATCCCGAGTGCGAGGTCCTGCGTCGTCCCGCCGACGGCGAGATCGAAGAGACGGTCGAGCGGGCTCACCTGGCCCGAGATCGTCAGGTCCGCCGCCCCGTTTAGTTCGCGCCCCGCGAGGTCGGAGTAGGGGGCGAGGTCCTCGACATCGGCCTGGAGCGTCAGCTCCGTCTGGTATCCATCCTCTTCGGACTGGGTCGTGCCGGTCACGGCGAGGTCGGCATCCTGGCTGACGAGGGTGATGTCGAAGTCCGTCACCTCCTCCTCGCTGCGGTCGGCGACCACGGTCAGCGTCCCGGGACCCGAGAGCTCACTGGAGATGAGGCCCAGCTCCTCGATCCGCGCGTCGAGGTCGATGTCGGCGACCGTGCTGGTGATGAAGGCCGAGCCCGTGGCCTCGACCTGCGGCGTCGTGACCTCGAGCCGCTCGATCCGCGTCCCCTCGAGGTCGCGCGAGGCCTCGAGCGCCACCACGCCTTCGCCGTCGAGCAGCGGGTCGATGCGGTCGATGCCGATGGCGAGGTCCATGGTTTCCGCGTCGAGCGCGATGTCGAAAATTCCGTCGAGCGGCTGGACGGTACCCGAGATGCTGACCGCACCGTCGCCGCCGAGGTCGGTCCCCGCCAGCGTCGAGAAGCGGCCGAAGCTCTCGGCCTCGGCGCTGGCGTCGAAGCTGATGACGGTCGCCTCGCCGGTCTCCAGCGTTGCGGTGGCGCTCGCCTCGATTCCGGCACCGGAAAGCTCAAGCGACTCCAGCCGGACCGGCTCGGGGTCGTTGAAGGTCAGCGCAGCCGAGCCGGTGATGTCGTCGCCGAGCGCCTCGCCCAGGGCGGGGTCGTCGAGCTCGATGCCGGAGGCGGTGAAGCTGATGTCGGCGGTGCCCACGGCATCGGCCAGCCCTTCGCCGCCGCGGATCACGCCGTCGCCGAAAATGGAGACGGATGGCAGCAGCAGGCCGGGGCGCTCGTAGCCTTCGAGCATGGCGAAACCCGACCACTCCTCGCCCTCGGACCGGTCGAAGGCGAGGAAAATCTCGCCGCCGTCAACGTAGGTCTTGGGGCCGGGGAGGGGCAGCAAGAGGCGATCCTCGCCGTCGCCGAGCTGACCGTCGAGCGAGAAGCGTACCGGCACGCCGCGCTCGTCGAGCAGCAGATTGCCCTCGATGCCGATCTGGGCCGCCTGGAGCGAGAACTCTGGGACCTCGACCGAACCGTCCGCCCGCTGGTTTACCTCGGCCACGAGGCTGACGTCGTCGCCGAAGAAACCCTGGTATTCCGGAGCCAGCAGCGCGGCCACGTCGCCTTGCACGTCCACGTCGATCTGGCGCGCGGGGGCGCCGAGGCTGCCGTCCTCGGTTTCGGCGCGCGTGGTCGCCAGCTCGAACGAGCCGCTGACGCGCTCCTCGCCCGCCGTCGCGAGCGTGAGGTTCGCGGTATAGTCGTCGATCGGGCCGGTGCCCTCGACCGCGAGCCGAAGGGAGGGCTCGCCGGGGATGCCGAGGCGACTGGCGACGATGCCGCCTTCGCCTTCCTCCACCAGAAGATCGAGCGCCAGAACGCGGGTTTCGTTGGAGAACTCGCCGGTCAGCTCGACCCGGCCTTCCTCGCCGTCGATCCGCTCGGCGACGATGCTGGCGGTGCCCTCGCCGTCGGCGAGGCTCGCCTGGCCCTCCATGGAAATCACCACCGGCTCGCCGATGAAGAACTCGCCCAGCTCGAAGCGGTCGACGGAGAAGTCGCCGATCTGCACCGAGACCGGCAGCTCCGGCAGGGAGAAGAGAGAGGCTTCGGCCTCGGGCAGGTCCACCTCGGGGCCGCCTTCCGGCGCGCGGAGAACAGAGATGCGGCCGGCGGTCAGGGCCTCGACATCGACCCGCCGCCGCAGCAGCGCGGAGCGGTTCCAGTCAAGCCGCAGGTCCTCGGCCTCCAGCCAGACGCCCTGCTCGTCGGAGATCGTGATGCTCTCGATGGTGGCCTCGGAGGACAGCGCCCCCTCGAAGCCGCGAATCCGCACGTCGCGGCCCGCGCTCGACAGGTTGTCCTGCAGGAGCCGCGTGAGATAGCCCACGTCATCCTCGCCCGCGCCCTGCGACAGGCCGAACTGAGCGAGGGCCGCGGCGGGCTGGAGGAAAAGAAGGAGGCAGAAGAGCCGGAAAAGCTGTCTCAAAACGCCTGTCCAATCCCGATGTAGACCTGAACGCTGCCATAGGCGTCATCGCCCGTGACGGGCGTCGCGATGTCGAGCCGGATCGGCCCGATGCCGGTGTCGTAGCGAATGCCGAGGCCCGCGCCAGCGTGGTAGGGGTCGTCGGGCTCCGGCACCTCGCCCGATCCGACCTGGCCCACGTCGTAGAAGCCCACGGCCTCCAGGTTGTTGCGCACGCCGATCCGCGCCTCGAGCTGGGCGCCGAGAAAGGAGGTGCCACCCACTTCCGCGCCGTCCCGCATGACGCCCAGCGACTGGTACTCCTGCCCGCGCACGGTCCCGCCGCCGCCCGAGTAGAACAGGAAGTCCTGCGGCGCGCTGTCGGCGGAGGCGCCGATGATGGCGCCGTACTGCAGCCGCCCGGCGAAGGTGAAGCGGTCATCCGCGCCGAAGCTGCGATAGCCGCGCAGGTCTGTATAGAGTCGGCCACCGTCGTCCGCATTCTCGAGCCCAAGGAAGGGCGTCGCGGTTACGTCGGCGTAATAGCCGTTCTGCGCGTCGAGCTCGTTGTCCCTCCGGTCGAACTCCAGAGTCAGCGGCAGGGTCAGCAGCTGGTAGGTCACGTCGCGCAGCTCGGTCACGACCTCGCCGTAACGGTAGCCGACGCCGCCCGAGATCGTCAGGTCCTCGGTCACGAGGCGGCTGAGGCCGAGTTCGGCCTGCACCGCGCGCAGCTCGATCAGGTCGTCCTGCACGTCCTCGAACTCGAGGTTCGCGAAGAGGTCGTTATCCGGTCCGAAGGTGGCGGGGCGGCGGAAGTTGGCGGTCAGGCTGTAGTCGATGGCCTCCAAGTTTTCCCCGATCTGCGAGACTTCGCCCTCCACACGGAAGCGCTCGGCGCCGCCGAACAGGTTGCGGTGCAGCCAGAACGCCGAGGCGGTGAGACCGTCGATGGAGCTGACCTCGACGCCGAAGCCGAAGCGGCGGGGCTGCCGTTCGGCCACGTCGAGCAACATGGGCAGGGTCTGGTTCGGGCCGTTCTCCTCGGCCTCGCGGAGCACGACGGAGGAAAAGACGTCGGTGCGGCGGAGGCGGTTGGAGGCGGTCTCCACCTCGTCGGGGTCGTAGACCTGGCCGGTGGGCAGGCCCGCGATCTGGCGGATGCGCTCGGTGCGCACGGCCTCGTTGCCGCTGATGATGAGCGGTCCGAAGGTCAGGACGGGGCCGGGGTCCAGCGTCACGGTGACGTCGAGCTCTTCCTGCGGGTGGCGGGCGACGATGTCCTCGCCCACGACCTCGGCCCGCGCGCGGCCCTGCTGGCGCCAGCCGTCGAGGCCCGCGTTCACCGCCCTCCGGATCGGGGCGGTAAAGGCGCGCTCGCCCGAGCGGAAGGCCTCCGGCATCTCCGTGCCCTCGGCAAGGGGCGTGACGACGGCGCGGCCGAAGGTGAACTGGGGACCGCGGTCCACCTGCACGACGATGCGCTGGATGCTGGGCGGCGCGCCAAGCGGTGCGATGCTCGCGGCCTCGCGCCCGTCGATGTCGATGGAGACCGTGCCGCCGTAGTAGCCCGCGTTGTAGAGCGCCGTCTGCAGGCGACGGTAATCGGCCTGCGCGGCAGCGACGTAGTCCTGCGCCGTGGGCTGCTCTTCCTCTTCGAGCGCGAAGATCAGGGAGGCCTGGCGCAATTCTTCCTGGAGGCTCTCGCCGGCGTCGCCGGCGGCGAGGACGATCTGCTGGGCGGCGGCGGGCAGGGCGGAGAGCCCCAGGGCCAGAGCCGCGGCGGCGGCGGTGGCGCGGTAGTCGGATCGCAAGCGGTCTCTCCCGAATTCAGTGCCGTCACGGCAGGGAATTTCCGTCACCGTAGTGGAAGCCTTTCGGCGTTCCAATCAGCCGCGTGCGCGAGAGACGCCGCCAGTGCGCCTAGAGCACGCCCGCGAACGGGTCGTCTTCGTAATCGACGCGGGCGAGATAGAGCCCGCCCGGCGGGCAGACGGGCCCGCAGGCCGCACGATTCCTGGCCTCCAGCGCCGTTTTCACGTCCTCCGGCGTCCAGCTCCCGGCGCCGACCCGCTCCAGCGTGCCGACGAAACTCCTCACCTGGTTGTGAAGGAACGAGCGCGCCCTGACGTCGAACTGCAGCTCGGTGAAGCCGTCCGGCCGGGTGATCTCGTGTATATCGAGCCGTTCCAGCGTCTTCACCGGGCTGGCCGCCTGGCAGATGGAGGAGCGGAAAGTCGTGAAGTCGTGGTGGCCGATGAGGTGGGCCGCGCCCGTGCGCATCGCCTCGGCGTCGAGGACGTGGGGCACCTGCCAGACCTTTCCGCGCTCGGTGGTCATCGGTGCGCGGCGCGGAACCAGCCGGAAGAGGTAGCGGCGGCGGATGGCGGAGAAGCGCGCATGCCAGTCGTCCGGCACTTCGGCGCAGGCGGTGATGGCCACCGGCGCAGGCTTCATGTGGTAGTTGAGCGCCTCGGACAGCCGGAAGGGGTCCCAGGGCCGCTCCAGGTCCGCCTGGGCCACCTGTCCCAGCGCATGAACACCGGCATCGGTGCGGCCGGCTGCGGCGACCTTCGGATCGGTCTTCTGCAATTTCGCGAGCGCCGCTTCGAGCACGCCCTGAACGGTCGGCAGATCCTTCTGCCGTTGCCAGCCCGAGTAGGGGCCTCCGTCGTACTCCACGCGCATCGCGTATCTTGGCATCTCGCGACCCCTCCGCCGTCGGCTGGGAGATGTGCCAGACTTTCGGAGCGGAGGCGAGGGCAGGGCGGGGCGGTGGGACTCCGGCGTCAAACATGGCAAGGGTTGCTAATTCGCATAGGTTTACGCGGCCTTAACCGAGCGTTCGGGGCGCGCCGCCCACGCGCAACGCCCGGCGGCGCACTACACATCTGCAGGCGCGCCTCTTATCTAGCGGCGAAGTCACGAGGGGCAGGCACTTGGTTTTCACGTCGATCGCGGACGGCATCACCCGCAGCGTCGAGCAGGTTTCGGAACTGGCGACCTCGCCATTCACCGACCCGGTGATCCGGCTCGGCGTCACCGGCCTGTCCCGCGCGGGCAAGACCGTCTTCATTACTTCGCTGGTGGCGAACCTGCTGGACCGCGGGCGCATGCCCCAGCTCCGGGCGGCGAGCACGGGCGCGATCCGCACCGCCTACCTCCAGCCGCAGCCCGACGACACGATCCCCCGCTTCGACTACGAGGACCACATCGCCCGGCTCACCGCGAAGGAGCCGAACTGGCCCGAGGGGACGCGCCGCATCTCGGAGCTGCGCCTCTCGTTCCGGGTCCAGTCCTCGGGACTTCTCTCGGGGCTGCAGGGGCCGCGGACGGTCCATCTCGACATCGTGGACTACCCGGGCGAGTGGCTGCTCGATCTCGGGCTGATGGAAAAGGACTACGCCCAGTGGTCCGCCGACACGCTCAAGCGCATCGAGGCGCGAGGCGAAGCGAAGGATTACCTCGGCCAGATCGAGGGGATCGACCCCGCCGCGGAGCTGAGTGAGCCCGTGGCCAAGGCGCTGGCGGCCGGTTACACCGACTACCTGACCGTCGCCCGTGCGCGCGGCTGGTCCGACTGCACGCCGGGGCGCTTCCTGCTGCCGGGAGACCTCGAGGGCTCGCCCGTCCTGACCTTCGCGCCCCTGCGCCGGCCGGAGAACCCGGGCCGCAAGTCGCTCTGGCGCGAGTTCGAGCGACGCTACGAGAGTTACAAGCGCCACGTCGTGCGGCCCTTCTTCCGCGACCACTTTAGCCGGATCGACCGGCAGGTGGTGCTGGTCGACGTGCTGGGGGCGATCCACTCCGGCCCGCGGGCGGTCGAGGACATGCGCGCGGCGCTGGCCGACATCCTGGGCGCCTTCAACCCGGGGCGGAATTCCTTCCTCAGCCGCATCTTCCAGGGTCGCCGGGTCGAGCGCATTCTCTTCGCGGCCACCAAGGCCGATCACCTGCATCACACCCAGCACCCGAGGCTCACGGCGATCACCGAGGCGCTGCTGCGCGACGCGCGAGACAAGGCGGATTTCGCGGGGGCCAAGACCCGCGCTCTGTCCATCGCCTCGCTGCGCACGACCACCGAGGCCGAGATCGACCACGAGGGCGAGAAACTCGGCGTCGTGCGCGGGCGGCTGCTGGGCACGGGCAAGCCCGCGGCCTTCTACCCCGGCGACCTGCCGGAGGACCCCGCCCGCCTGCTCGCACCGGCACGGTCCGGCGAGGCGAAATGGCTGGACGCGGACTACGAGGTCATGAGCTTCGCTCCCGCGCCGCTGACGCTGGCCCCGGGAGAGGGACCGCCGCACATCCGGCTCGACCGGGCGGCGGAATTCCTCTTCGGCGACAGGCTCTGAGAGGGTCCGGCATGGCTGAGAAACGTTCGGGCCCCGTGCTCTTCGACCTCGAGGAAGAAGCGCCCTCTCCGGCGGAGGCGGCGCCCGTGCCGGACGAGGGCGATCTACCGCGCGGCGCGGCGATGACGCAGGCGGCGGCGCTGGCCGCGCGCAAGCCCTCGCCGTTGCTGCGGCTCTTCTGGTCGCTCTTCGGAGCGATCTTCGTGCTGGTCCTCTCCACCGCGGCCTGGGCCTTCGTCGCGAACCTGCTGGCCACGGTGCCGATCCTCGGGTGGATCGCGGGTGCATTGATCGGGGCGCTGGTCCTCGTGATGCTTGCCTTGGCGGTGCGCGAGATGGCGGCCTTCAACCGCCTGAAGCGCATCGACGAGATTCAGCATGCGGCGGCTGGCGCGGTGGCGGAGCACGACCTGCGCGCGGCGCGGGCGGTGACCGACAAGCTCGTCGCGCTCTATTCCGGCCGGCCCGAGACCGCCTGGGGCCGCGAGCGGCTGGCCGAGCGGCGGGGCGACATCCTCGACGCGGACGGCCTCCTTGGGCTGGCGGAGGCCGACCTGCTCGGCCCGCTCGACGCCCGCGCCCTGCGCGAGGTCGAGGCGGCGGCGCGGACGGTCGCGACGGTGACCGCGGTCGTTCCGCTGGCGCTGGCCGACGTCGCCGCTGCCTTGGGCTCCAACCTGCGGATGATCCGGCGCATCGCCGAGGTTTACGGGGGCCGCTCGGGCGGGCTCTCCTCCTGGCGTCTGACGCGGACGGTCCTGACGCATCTCGTGGCGACCGGCGCGGTCGCAGTGGGCGACGACCTCATCCACTCGGTCGCGGGCGGCGGGCTGCTCTCGCGCGTCTCCCGGCGCTTCGGCGAGGGGATCGTCAACGGTGCCCTGACCGCCCGGGTGGGCGTGGCGGCGATCGAGGTCTGCCGGCCCCTGCCGTTCCACGCCACGCGGCGGCCCTCGGTCACGGCGCTCGTGCGGCGCTCGCTCACCGGGCTCTTCGGGACGTCGGAGTAGGCGGGCCGCATTGACCGGCCCGCGCCGCCGCGCTAGGCCCTGACCCGACATGGATCGGTTCGGCCTCATCATTCGAATTAGCCTCCCGGCGCTCTGACCACCAAGAGACGCCGGGCCAAGACGTTGCGCCCCGCCGCGACGCGCCGTATTCCGCCACCGAAAGATCATGCCCGCGAGGAGCCACGGACCATGTGCGCCGACACCGCCACCGCGCCCGACTACAAGGACACCCTGAACCTGCCGCAGACCGAGTTCCCCATGCGGGCCGGCCTGCCCAAGCGCGAGCCCGGCTGGCTCGAGCGGTGGGAGAAGATCGGGATCTACGAGCGCCTGCGCGAGAAGGAGGATCGCACGCCCTTCACGCTGCATGACGGCCCTCCCTATGCCAACGGCCACCTGCACATCGGCCACGCGCTGAACAAGGTGCTCAAGGACATGGTGGTGCGCAGCCACCAGATGATGGGCCACGACAGCCGCTACATCCCCGGTTGGGACTGCCACGGTCTGCCGATCGAGTGGAAGATCGAGGAAAAGTACCGCCAGAAGGGCATGGACAAGGACAAGGTCCCGGTCGTCGAGTTCCGGCGCGAGTGCCGCGACTTCGCGCAAGGCTGGGTCGACGTCCAGCGCGACGAGTTCAAGCGACTCGGCGTCACCGGCACCTGGGACCGGCCCTACCTGACGATGGACTACCACGCCGAGCGCGTGATCGCCGAGGAATTCATGAAGTTCCTCATGACGGGCCTGCTCTACCAGGGCTCCAAGCCGGTGATGTGGTCGCCGGTGGAGAAGACCGCGCTGGCCGAGGCGGAGGTGGAGTACCACGACCGCCAGACGGATGCGGTCTGGGTTCCGTTCGACCTCCTGAGCGACACGACCGTAGCAGGGCCCGATACCCGGACCGAGGAGCTGGGCCGGCTGAAGCCGCTCGGCGATCTGGAGGGCGCGCAGGTCGTCATCTGGACCACCACGCCCTGGACGCTGCCGCAGAACCGGGCGATCTGCTTCGGCCCCGAGATCTCCTATGGCCTCTACGAGGTGACCGGCACGCCGGACGAGTGCTGGGCCAAGGTCGGTGACCGCTACCTCCTGGCCGACGCGCTGGCCGAGGACGCCCTGGGCGCAATGCGGCTGGAGGCGGGCCAGAGGACCCGCCTGCGCGACGTCTCCGCGGAAGAGCTGGCCGGTCTCGCCTGCGCCCACCCCCTGCGCGGGGCCGAGGGCGCGAATGGCGAGTGGGACTACGACGTCCCGCTGCTGCCCGGCGACCACGTCACCGACGACGCGGGCACCGGCTTCGTCCATACCGCGCCGAGCCACGGCGACGACGACTACGCCATCGGCCGCGAACACGGGCTGGAGATGACGCACAACGTGCGCGACGACAGCTCCTACCGGGACGATCTGCCCTTCTTCGCGGGCCTCCGGATCATCGAGGAGAACGGCAAGCCCGGGAAGGCCAACAAGGCCGTCATCGACAAGCTGGTGGAGCAGGGCAAGCTGCTCGCGCGCCGCCGGATCACCATCTCCGACGCCCATTCCTGGCGCTCCAAGGCCCCGGTCATCCGTCTCAATCGCCCGCAGTGGTTCGCGGCGATCGACCGCCCCGTGGGCGACGGCAAGGACGATTACGGCACCACGATCCGCGAGCGGGCGCTGCGCTCCATCGACGAACTCGTGACTTGGACGCCGCGGACGGGCCGCAACCGGCTGCACTCGATGATCGGCAACCGGCCCGACTGGGTGCTCTCGCGCCAGAGGGCCTGGGGCGTGCCTCTGACCTGTTTCGTGAAAGTCGGGGCCCTTCCGACGGACGAGGATTTCCTCCTGAGGTCGGAAAAGGTCAACGCGCGGATCCTAGAGGCCTTCGAGGCCGAGGGCGCCGATGCCTGGTACGAGGAGGGCGCCAAGGAGCGGTTCCTCTCCGGCATCGTCGATCCGGCCGAGTACGAGCAGGTCTTCGACATCCTCGACGTCTGGTTCGACAGCGGCTCGACCCATGCCTTCGTGCTGCGCGACCGCGAGGACGGGACCGAGGACGGCATCGCCGACGTCTACCTCGAGGGCACCGACCAGCACCGGGGGTGGTTCCACTCCTCGCTGCTGCAGGCCTGCGGAACCATGGGCCGCGCGCCCTATCGCAACGTGGTCACGGCGGGCTTCACGCTCGACGAGAAGGGCAACAAGATGTCCAAGTCGCTGGGCAACACGGTGGCGCCCGACGACGTGACCAAGCAGTACGGCGCGGACATCCTGCGGCTCTGGGTGGCGCAGACGGACTACACCGCAGACCAGCGCATCGGGCCCGAAATCCTCAAGGGGGTGGCGGACAGCTACCGCCGGCTGCGCAACACAATGCGCTTCCTGCTGGGCGCGCTCGCGCATTTCCACGAGGACGATCGCGTCGCGCCCGAGGACATGCCCGAGCTGGAGCGCTGGGTGCTGCACCGGATGGCCGAGCTCGACGAGACCGTCCGGCAGGGCTACCGGTCCTTCGACTTCCAGGACGTGGTGCAGAAGGTCTTCAACTTCTGCACGGTGGAGCTCTCGGCCTTCTACTTCGACATCCGCAAGGACGCGCTCTACTGCGACGGCGACTCCGAGCGGCGGCGGGCGGCGCGGACCGTGCTCGACCTGCTGTTCCACCGGCTGACCACCTGGCTCGCGCCGGTGCTGGTCTTTACTATGGAAGAGGTCTGGCTGGAGCGCTTCCCGGGCGAGGACAGCTCGGTCCACCTCGTGGACATGCCGGAGACGCCCGCGGGCTGGCGTGACGATGCGCTGGCGGAGAAGTGGGCCAAGGTGCGCAACGTCCGCCGCGTGGTCACGGCCGCGCTGGAAGTGCAGCGCGCCGAGAAGGTGATCGGCGCCTCGCTGGAAGCGGCGCCGGTGGTGCACGTCGAGGATGCCGAGACGCTCACGGCCCTCAAGACGGTGGCCTTCGAGGACGTCTGCATCACCTCCGACATCTACCTTACCGGCGACCCGTCGCCTGCAGAGGCCTTCCGCCTGCCGGAGGTGCCGGGCGTGGGCGTGGTCTTCGAGCGGGCCGAGGGCGAGAAGTGCCAGCGGTGCTGGAAGATCCTGCCGGGCGTGGGGCAGCATTCGCACCCGGGCGTCTGCGCCCGCTGCGACGCGGCTCTGGGCTGAGGTTGAGGGGGTCCGGTTCGTCCGGGCCCCTTTCCAATTGCCTTGCCGCCAGTGCCCTAAGGGGCGGCGCGGCGGCCTATGGCCTTTGCTCTGCCTGAGCCGACCTACTTCTGAGGGATGACCTGCTGCAGCCCTCCGGCCACCAGCAGGTAGACCGAGGTCAGCACGAAAGCCCAGTCGGCCCAGACCGGCATCTCGTGGAAGCCGTTCCAGGCGGCGACGCCCGCCAGCACCGTCCAGACCAGCGCGACCGGCAGCGAGACCGAGCGCCAGCGCGCGGTCCGGACCGGGTGGATGAACTTCACCGGCGAGAACATCAGCGCGGCCAGCACGATCACCAGCGGCAGGATCACCGCCGGCGGCGGCTCGAGCGCGAAGAGCACGATCACGAGCATGTTCCAGCAGCCGGGAAACCCGGAAAAGCTGTTGTCGGTCGTCTTCATCCGGGTGTCGGCGAAATAGACGACGCTCGCGTAGGTGATCGTCAGGATCGCGACCCATCCGGTCCAGCCCGGCAGAAGATCAGTGGAAAACAGCGCGTAGGCCGGGATGAAGACGTAGGTCAGGTAGTCGATGATCAGGTCCATCAGCACGCCGTCGAACTCCGGCGCGTTGTCCTTGACCCCGTATTTCCGGGCGAGCGGCCCGTCGATCCCGTCGACCGCGAAGGCCACCACGAGCCAGAGGAACATGGTCTGCCAGTCGTCCTGCACGGCCGCGAGCATCGCCAGCATGGCGAAGACAGCGCCGGTCGCGGTCAGGAGGTGGACGCTCAGGGCGGCTTGTCGGACGCGTGTCATGGGCCCGTCATGCCGGAAACCGCAGAGCTGCGAAAGGGGCGGGGGTCATGGCTCGAAAATCTCCACGGAACTGTCGGGATCGGCCCGGTAGTGGGCCAGGCGCGTCTTCAGGCTGCCGCTGTGCAGCTCCAGCCGGTGGCCATCCGGGTCCAGCACGTAGATCGACGCGCCCTCGCTGCGGTTCTCTCGCCAGCTCTCCGCCTGCTGCAGGACGCGGGTGCCGAGGCTCTCGATATCCTCCTCCGCGACGGTGAAGGCGACATGGCTGTAGTCCGGATGCGGCCGCGCGCGTGCGGCGGGGTCCAGCGCAAGGCAGATCCAGAGATCGCCGGCCTCGAGGTAGGCGCCCTCGGGCCAACGCGCCCGCAGGGTGCACCCCAGCAGGTCACGGTAGAAGGCCAGCGAGCGGTTGAGGTCGGTGACCGCGAGCGTCAAGTGATTGAGCCCGCGGATCCGGCTCATCCCCGTGCCCTCGGGTGGGCCGCGGCGTAGACTTCCAGCAGGCGCGCTGTGTCCACGGCGGTATAGGCCTGGGTCGTGCTCAGAGAGGCATGACCCAGCAGCTCCTGGATCGCCCTCAGGTCGCCGCCGGCGGTCAGCAGGTGCGTGGCGAAGCTGTGGCGCATGGCATGCGGCGTGGCGGTGGCGGGCAGGCCGAGCTGGAGGCGTGCGGCCTCCATGACCTTCTGCACCGCGCGCGGTCCCAGGGCACCGCCCCGGGCGCCGCGGAAGAGCGGCTCGTGCGGCTCGGAAGGGAAGGGGAAGAGTTCCAGGTAGGCCTCGACCGCGTCGCGGGCGGGAGCGATGACCGGAACGATCCGCTCCTTGCCGCCCTTGCCGCGGATGCGCAGCGTCTCGGGGAGCGGAGCGTCGGCCCGGGTGAGCGAGAGCGCCTCGGAGATCCGCAGCCCGCAGCCGTAGAGCAGGGTGACCACGGCCGCGTCGCGCGCGGCGATCCAGGGCTCGCGGGCCTGAAGCTCCACCCGCTCGATCATCGCTGTGGCGGCCTCCGGCGCGAGCGGGCGCGGCAGCTTCTTCTGGAACTTGGGCGCACGGGTCGACAGCACGGCGGTGGGCTCGAAGCCCTCGCGCTCGGCGATCCAGCGGTAGAAGCCCTTCACCGCCGAGAGCGCCCGGGCGAGCGAACGGGCCGAGACGCCGCGCGACCGCTCATGCGCCATCCAGGCGCGCATGTCGCTGACCGTGACTCGGACGAGGGGGGCGAGGCCCTGGCTCTCGCCGTGGTGCTGCGCGAGGAAGGCGAGAAAGCCCGCCACGTCCGCGCGGTAGGCCTCGCAGGTCTTGGGGGCCGCGCCGCGCAGGGCGCGCATGTGGTCGATCCAGCCCGCGAGTGCGTCGCGGAGGGCGGGGGAGATCAGCTCAGCCACCGCCGCATCGTCCGCTCGAAGACGCCGCCGAAAAAGGACAGCAGGTCGGTGCCCTGCTGCGGCGTGAACTGGTGCGGGTCCTCGGCGCCCATCGCCAGCATCCCCGGCAGGCGGCCCTCGCCGAGATCGAGCCGGATCAGCGCCTCGGACCGCAGGTCGCCGGCGGCCTCGCCGTAGAGCGTCCCGTCCCGCGGCTGGGCCTGGCGCAGGGTGACAGGGCGGGTGCCGGTGTTGCGGCCGCGGGAGATGTAGTCGTCCACGAAGCCCTTGGGAGCGACGTGCAGCACATCGCCCATCCCGTCGAGCTGCGAGCCCTCGCCCGAGCCGGTCTCAAGCACCAGCACCATGGCGTCGACGCGAAGGATGTCGCCGATCTCGGTCTTGAGGCCGGTGAGCAGCTCGTCGAAGCGGGTCGCATCCAGCAGCTTGAGCACCGCGCGGTGGATCTGGTTGGTTCCCGCCAGGTTCTCGTAGGCCGCCGCGATGACGTTGCGGTGCGTCTCTTCCAGCCGGTCCAGCCGGGCCTCGAGCCGCTCCATCGCGATCCCGCGCAGATCGACGATGTTCTGGCCCATGGACTGGTCGTTGGCGGCCACGAGGGCGCGCATGATGTCCTGGTCCTCGAGCACGGTCTCGGGATCGGACAGGATCGTCTTTCGGACGGAGTCGTCCATCAGGGGAGTGCTGCTCATGCCTCGCTCGATTTCGTTGTTTTGTCCGAGCCTAGCAGAAGACGGGCGGGAGGGCCTAGCCCGCCCGGCCCGCGATCCACGAGTGTGACCCGGATCCCTAGCTCTTCTTCGCCGATGCCGTCTTTTTGGCGGCGGTCTTCTTCTTCGGCGCGGCCTTCTTCTTGGGGGCGGCCTTCTTCTTGGCGCCGCCCGACTTGGCGGCCTTCTCGGCGATCAGGTTGACGGCCATCTCCATGGTCACGTCGTCGGGCGACGTGTCCTTTGGCAGCGTGGCGTTGACCTTCTCCCACTTCACGTAGGGCCCGTAGCGGCCCTCCATGACGTTGACCGCGCCGCCCTGGTCGGGATGTTCCCCGAGTTCCTTGAGCGGCTTGGCCGCGCCGCGCCGGCCTCGGCCGGGGTTGGCGCGCTTTTCGGCCAGAAGCTCCACCGAGCGGTTCATGCCGATCTCGAAGACGTCCTGCGGGTCCTTGAGGTTGGCGTAGATGCCTTTCTCCTCGTCCGGGCGCTGGTGGAAGAGGTAGGGACCGAAGCGGCCGAAGTTGGCCTTGATCACGCCGCCCTCGGGGTGCTCGCCCACCTCGCGCGGCAAACTGAGAAGACGCAGGGCCTTCTCGAGGTCCATCTCGTCCGGCGCCCAGCCCTTGGGGAGGGACTGGCGCTGGGGCTTCTTGTTCTCCTCGGTCACCTCGCCGCGCTGGACGTAGGGGCCGAAGCGGCCGGAGCGCAGGCTGATCTCGTTGCCCTCGTCGTCCTCGCCCAGCACGCGGTCGCCGGTTTCGGCGGCATCGCCGCCGATGGGCCGGGTGTAGCGGCACTCGGGGTAGCGCGAGCAGCCGACGAAGCCCCCGGTGCGCGAGGTCTTGAGGTGCAGCTGCCCCTCGCCGCAGAGCGGGCAGACCCGCGGGTCACCGCCATCCTCGCGCGGCGGGTAGAGCTGGGGCGCCAGCGCGTCGTCGAGCACGTCGAGCACCTCGGCCACGCGCAGCTCGGAGGTCTCCTCGATCGCCTTGTGGAAGTCGCGCCAGAAGCTCGCCAGCAGGTCCTTGTAGTTCTGCTCGCCGGCGGAGACGTGGTCGAGGCTCTCTTCCAGCTCGGCGGTGAACTCGTAGCCCACGTACTTGCGGAAGAAGTTGAGCAGGAAGATCGTCACGATCCGGCCCTTGTCCTCTGGGAAGAGGCGATTGCCTTCCTTCCGGACGTATTCGCGATCCTGGATCGTGGTGATGACGCTCGCGTAGGTCGAAGGGCGGCCGATGCCGAGCTCCTCCATCTTCTTCACCAGCGTCGCCTCGGTGTAGCGCGGCGGCGGCTGGGTGAAGTGCTGCTCGGGCGTCACGCTCTCCTTCTTGGCGGGCTCACCCTCGGAGATGGAGGGCAGGCGCTTGTCGTCGTCGTCCACGACGTCGTCGCGGCCCTCCTCGTAGACGGCGAGGAAGCCGTCGAAGAGCACGACCTGGCCCGTGGCGCGCAAGCCGACCTGCTGGTCGGCGCTCTCGATCTCGACCGTCGTCCGCTCCATCCGGGCGGCTTCCATCTGGCTGGCGATGGTGCGCTTCCAGATCAGGTCGTAGAGCTTGCGCTGGTCGGCCTCGGAAATCCTGAGGTCGTCGGGGTGCACGTTGGCATCCGTCGGCCGGATGCATTCGTGCGCCTCCTGCGCGTTCTTCGCCTTGTTCTTGTACATCCGCGGCGAGGAGGGGACGTAGTCCTTGCCGAAGCGGCTGGCGATGGCGTCGCGGGCGGCGTGGACGGCCTCGGGCGCCATGTCGATGCCGTCGGTCCGCATGTAGGTGATGAGCCCGGCCTCGTAGAGCCGCTGCGCCGCGTTCATGCACTGCCGCGCGCCCATCGAGAACTTGCGGCTGGCCTCCTGCTGCAGCGTCGAGGTCATGAAGGGCGGGGCCGGGTTGCGGCTGGTGGGCTTGGCCTCGACGCTGGCGACCTTGAGGTCGCGCGAGGTGACGGCCTGCACCGCCATCTCGGCCTGCGTCTCGTTGGCGAGGTCGAACTTGTCGAGCTTCTTGCCCGCGAGCCGGGTCAGCCGGGCCTCGAAGGTCTGGCCGCGCGGGTTCGCGAGCTGCGCCTTGACCGTCCAGTATTCCTGCGGGCGGAAGGCCTCGATCTCCATCTCGCGCTCGACGACGAGGCGCAGGCAGACGGACTGCACCCGGCCGGCGGAGCGGGCGCCGGGCAGCTTGCGCCAGAGCACCGGCGAGAGGTTGAAACCCACGAGGTAGTCGAGAGCCCGACGGGCGAGGTAGGCCTCGACCAGGGGCGCGTCGATCTCGCGCGGGTTCTTCATGGCCTCGGTGACGGCCTGCTTGGTGATCGCGTTGAAGGTCACGCGGCGGACATCGGTATCCTTCTTGATCGCGCGGCGCTTCTTCAGGGCCTCCTGCAGGTGCCAGGAAATCGCCTCACCCTCGCGGTCGGGGTCGGTAGCGAGGATCAGCGCGTTGTCGTCCTTGAGGCTCTCGGCAATGGCGCGGACATGCTTCTGGCTGTCGCTGCCGACCTCCCATTTCATCTCGAAACCGTCGTCGGGATCGACCGATCCGTCCTTCGGAGGGAGGTCGCGGACGTGGCCGTAGGAGGCCAGAACGACGTAGTCGGAACCCAGATACTTGTTGATTGTCTTGGCCTTGGCGGGCGACTCGACGACGACGACGGGCATGCGGTTTCCTTCGGTCCGGGCCTGTTCGGCTCAAGGCGCCTAGATGTGGCGGGCCCGGGGGGTTTGTCAATGAATGGGTGCCGGACCGACTGCCCGGACCCGCCAACGACTCGTCGCCGGGCGGCGAGGTCCGGGTCAGGACAGCCGGGAGAGCAGCCCGCCCGGCTGGCGGGCGATGCGCCCTTCGAGCTCCAGCTCCGTGAGTGCCGGTCCGACCTCGCCCGGCGCGGCGGAGACGTCGCGGATGAGCTGGTCTTCCGCCACCGGGGCCGGGCTCAGACGGTCGAGGATCCGGCGATGGAGCGCCGCGATGTCCCGCAATGCGGGCCGCGGTCGCGGCTGCGGCGGCGCGGACTTCTCGGGGCGGGCCTGAAGGGCTGGCGCGGCTTCTCCCAGCGCCTCAAGCACGTCTGCGGCGGAGCGCACCAGCGTCGCGCCGTCCCGCAGGAGCATGTTGCAGCCGCCCGCCCGTCCGTCCATCGGGTGCCCGGGAACCGCGAAGACCTCGCGCCCCTGGTCGAGCGCGGATCTTGCCGTGATGAGCGAGCCCGAGCGCAGAGCGGCTTCGACCACGACCACGGCGCTGGCGATGCCCGAGACGATGCGGTTGCGCGCGGGAAAGTGCCGGGCCTGGGGCTGCAGGCCCATCGGCTGCTCCGAGATGAGCGCGCCGGTACCGGCGATCCTGTCGGCGAGCTCGGTATTCTCGGAGGGGTAGATCACGTCGACGCCCCCGGCGCAGACGGCGAGCGTTCCGGCCTCCAGTGCCGCGTGGTGGGCGGCGGCGTCGATCCCGCGGGCGAGACCGGAGACGACGACGAAGCCGGCCTCCCCCAGTTCCGCGGCCAGGCGGCGCGCCATGCGGGTCCCGAGCGACGAGGCGCTGCGCGCGCCCACGAGCGCCACCATGGGGCGATCCAGCGCCTCGGGCCGGCCGCGCAGCCAGAGCAACGGGGGCGCATCCGTGATCTCTGCGAGCGAGGCGGGATAGTCGGGCGAGCCGTACCAGAGCGGCTGCGCGCCTGCGGCACGGGCGGCCTTGAGCTCTGCCCGCGCCACGGCTTCGGGGCAGGGGGCGTAGTCCTCGACCCCCGAGTCCCGGGCGATGCCGGGCAGGGCCGCGAGAGCCGCGGCGGCCGTGCCGTGCTCCCGCATCAGCCGATGCCAGGTCGCGGGACCCACGCGCCGGGAGCGCAACAGGCGAAGCCGATCCAGCCGATCGTCTTCCGTGGTGGGTGGGAGTGGGGGGTGAGTGGAAGAATCTTGTCCCTCGACCATCCTGGTCTCCGCCTGTTGCCCCTTCGTTCTAGCGACCGAGAGTTAACGAAGCGTTGACAGGTCATCCCCTGATTTGGGGAGGGCTCAGGTGCCCGAGCCCCCCACGGTCAGCCCGCCGATCAGCAGCGAGGGCTGGCCGACGCCCACGGGCACCCACTGGCCCGCCTTGCCGCAGTTGCCGATGCCGGGATCGAGTTCCAGGTCGTTGCCGATCCCGCGGATCTTCTGCAGCGCCGTCGCCCCGTCGCCGATCAGAGTGGCGCCCTTGACCGGTGCGCCGACCTTGCCGTCCTTAACGCGGTAGGCCTCGGTGCAGGAGAAGACGAATTTGCCCGAGGTGATGTCGACCTGGCCGCCGCCGAAGCCGACGGCGTAGATCCCGTCCTTCACGTCGGTCAGCAGGTCCGCCGGGGTGCTGTCGCCCGAGAGCATGTAGGTATTCGTCATGCGCGGCATCGGGATATGCGCGTAGCTCTCGCGCCGCCCGTTGCCGGTGGCCTCGACGCCCATGAGGCGGGCGTTTTGCCGGTCCTGCATGTAGCCGACGAGCTTGCCGTCCTCGATCAGCGTGGTCCGATGCGAGGGCGTGCCTTCGTCGTCCACCGTCAGCGAGCCGCGGCGGTCGGGAAGGGTGCCGTCGTCGAGCACCGTCACGCCCTTGGCGGCGATCTGCTGGCCCATCAGACCGGCGAAGGCCGAGGACCCCTTGCGGTTGAAGTCGCCCTCAAGCCCGTGGCCGATGGCCTCGTGCAGCAGGATGCCGGGCCAACCGGGGCCGAGGACCACGTCCATGACGCCTGCCGGCGCCGCTTCGGCGCGAAGGTTCACCAGCGCGATGCGCAGCGCCTCCTTGGCGGCCTCCTGCCAGTGGCCAGGCTCGATCAGGGCGAGCAGCCCGGCCCGGCCGCCGGCCCCCGCCGTGCCGCCCTCGCGCCGGCCGTTCTCCTCGACGATGACCGAGATGTTGAGCCGCGACATCGGCCGGGTGTCGGTCACCAGCCCGCCTTCGGGCCGCAGGATCGCGACCTCCTGGTGCGAGGCGGCGAGGGTGGCCGAGACCTGGACCACCCGGGAATCGAGCGCGCGGGCATAGGCGTCGATCTCGCGCAGGACATCGACCTTACCGGAGAATCCCGCGTCCTCCATCGGGTCGGCGTCCGTGTAGAGCTTTCTGTTGGTGCCGGCCGGAGGCTCGGCCAGGGTGCCGCCGCCGTCGCCCACGGCGAGGCGCGTGGTGGCCACCGCGCGGCGCAGCGCCGCCTCGTCGACGGTGGTCGAATGGGCGTATCCCGCCGCCTCGCCGCGCACGGCGCGCAGGCCGAATCCCTCGGAGGCGTCGTAGCTTGCCGTTCTCAGGCGTCCGTCGTCGAAGGAGAGCACCTCCGACCGCCTGCGCTCGAGGAAGAGCTCGCCGTCGTCGGCCCCCGCGACGGCCTCCCGGACGAGGGCGAGCGCCCGGTCCTTGTCGAGGGCGGTCTCGAAGGGACGAAAGGAGGTATCTGCCATGAGGGGGCGGTCCTTGAATTGATCTGGGTCAGAAAGGGTCAGTTTGCCGCAACTGCCCTGCTTGTTTCGACCCGCCCAATATGGGAATACCGCGGCCGGAGACAACGGCCCCCGGTGCGGGGTCGCGACGGCGGCGCGCCCGGCCGCGCCCAGAGACACGAGGATTTGCGATGCGGACGAAAGCTCTCGTCACCCGCGGGATGACCGCCCTCACGGGCCTTTTCGCCAGCGGCGGCGCCGCCTGGGCGCAGATCGAGGTGGGCGAGGACCTGCCGATCATCGGGCAACCCATTCCCGGCGGCACCGGATGGCAGCCCGCCGCGACGGAGCTCGCCCGGGACATCCACTGGCTGGACAACATGCTGCTGGTCATCATCTCGGCGATCACGCTCTTCGTGGTCGGCCTGCTGGCCTGGGTGATCCTCCGGTACAACTGGAAGTCCAACAAGACGCCGGCGAGCTTCACGCACAACTCGCCGCTCGAGATCGCCTGGACCGTGGTCCCGATCATCATCCTGGTCTTCATCGGCTCCTTCTCGCTGCCCGTTCTCTTCAAGCAGCAGGAGATCCCGGAGGCCGACATCGTGGTGAAGGCGACCGGCTACCAGTGGTACTGGGGCTACGAGTACCCTGACGAGAACATCTACTTCGACGCCTTCATGATCGGCTACGGCGAGGGCAACCTGAACGACGACATCGTCGCCCGCCTCGAAGAGGCCGGCTACGGCGAGGAGCAGTTCAAGCTCGCCACGGACAACCCGCTGGTCCTGCCGGTCGGCGCGACCGTCGTGGTGCAGGTCACCGGCGCCGACGTGATCCACTCCTGGACCGTGCCCGCCTTCGGCGTGAAACAGGACGCCGTTCCCGGACGCCTCGCCGAGCTGTGGTTCGAGGCCGAGCAGGAAGGCATCTACTTCGGCCAGTGCTCCGAGCTCTGCGGCCAGGATCACGCCTACATGCCGATCACGGTCAAGGTCGTGAGCCAGGAAGAGTACGACGCCTGGATCGAGGCGGCGCGCGAGGAATTCCCTGCCTGAGCGGGATGAACCGATCCGACGCGGGACCGTCCCTGGTCCCGCCACTCGAAGGACGACGATGACTGAGATTTCCGCCGACGACACGAGGCTGCACGAGCCGGGCATGGGCGACTACTTCGCCCTCCTCAAGCCGCGCGTCATGTCGCTCGTGGTCTTCACCGCGCTCGCCGGGCTCGTGGTCGCGCCGGTCTCGATGCACCCGATCGAGGCGGCCATCGCGATCCTCTGCATCGCGGTCGGCGCCGGAGCCTCCGGCGCGCTGAACATGTGGTGGGACGCCGATATCGACGCGCGCATGCGCCGCACGGCGAAGCGTCCCATCCCCTCCGGTCGGGTCGAAGCGGGCGAGGCGCTTGCCATCGGGCTCGCGCTCTCCGGCTTCTCGGTGGTGATGCTCGGGCTGGCGGCGAACTGGCTGGCGGCGGCGATCCTCGCCTTCACCATCTTCTTCTACGCCGTGGTCTACTCGATGTGGCTGAAGCGCTCGACGCCGCAGAACATCGTGATCGGCGGCGCGGCAGGGGCCTTTCCCCCGCTGCTCGGCTGGGTCTGCGCGACCGGCTCCATGGCCCCCGAGGCCTGGCTGATGTTCGGGCTGATCTTCATGTGGACCCCGCCGCACTTCTGGGCGCTGGCGCTCTTCGTG
Organism: Histidinibacterium aquaticum; assembly: GCF_008710275.1. Taxonomy (GTDB): domain Bacteria; phylum Pseudomonadota; class Alphaproteobacteria; order Rhodobacterales; family Rhodobacteraceae; genus Oceanicola; species Oceanicola aquaticus. The sequence goes on along the minus strand of NZ_VYQE01000003.1, from coordinate 347,283 downwards.
AAATCCGACTACGGCGATGCCGGCGTGCCCATGCTGACCGAGACGAACGGCCGCCGCTCCACCCGCAACCACGTCCTGGGCTACACCCTGGCGCTGGTGCCCGTGGCGCTCGCCATCGGCTTCACCTCCATCGGCGGACCGCTCTACCTGGCGGTCTCGGCGATCCTCAACATCCGCTTTCTGAAGGGCGCCTGGGACATCTGGCGCCGTGACGAGGGACAGGCGGAGGCGGACAACTACGAGACCGAAAAGGCCGTGTTCCGCCAGTCACTCTACTACTTGTTCCTGCACTTCGGCGCCCTGATGCTCGAGACGAGCCTTGCGCCGTTCGGACTGGGAGGCTGGTAATGGCCATCCGCGTGGAACACGAAATGCATGACCGCCGCCGCGGGCGGAACACCGGCGTGGGGCTCATCCTGGTGGGCTTCGTCGGCATCGTCTTCGCCCTCACGGTGGTCAAGGTGCTGGGCCTCGGCGACATCAGCCAGATGGAGCGTTTCGACCACGTCGCGCGCCCGCAGATCGAGCCGGCCGCCATCGAGGCGTCGGAAGGCGGTGCACAATGAGACGGCTCCTGACCTGGTGGCAGGACCTGACCGGTCCGACGCGGACCGCTTTCGCGACGGTGGGCGTCGTGATCTTCATGGGCGGCATGGCCTGGGCCGCGGTGCCCTTCTACGACTGGTTCTGCCGGGTGACGGGCTTCGGCGGCGCGACGAACGTCGCGGAGGCGGGCGCCGACCAGGTGCTCGACCAGACGATCACCGTGCGCTTCGACGGCAGCCTCGAGCGCGGCATGCCCTGGAGCTTCAAGCCGGTCCAGAACGAGATGGAGATCCGGATCGGCGAGACCGGGCTGGCGTTCTTCGAGGCCTCCAACCCGACCGACAAGCCGATCGCGGGGCAGGCCGCCTATAACGTCACGCCCTACCAGGCGGGCGGATTCTTCGACAAGATCGAGTGCTTCTGCTTCACCGAACAGGTGCTCGCCCCGGGCGAGACGGTGCAGATGCCGGTCAGCTTCTTCGTCGACCCGGCGATTGTCGACGACCGCGAAGGGCAGTACATCCACACGATCACGCTGTCCTATACCTTCTACGAGATCGACCTGCCCGAGAGCTACGAGCAGGCCGCACTCGACGTGACCCAATAACAGGACGCCCGAGGGACAACGAAATGGCGCATGAAAAGAACCACGACTACCACATCCTGAACCCCTCGATCTGGCCGTTCCTCGGTGCGCTCGGGGCCTTCATCATGCTCTTCGGCGCCGTGCTCTGGATGCACGGCAACAGCTTCTGGCTGTTCCTGATCGGGTTCGTCCTCGTCGCCTACGTGATGTTCGGCTGGTGGGCGGACACGATCACCGAGAACAAGGTCGGCGACCACACGCCGGTCGTCCGGATCGGCCTGCGCTACGGCTTCATCCTCTTCATCATGTCCGAAGTGATGTTCTTCGCGGCCTGGTTCTGGAGCTTCTTCAAGCACGCCATGTACCCGATGGGCCCCGACAGCCCGGCGATCGACGGCCAGTGGCCGCCGGCGGGGATCGAGACCTTCGACCCCTGGCACCTGCCGCTGATCAACACGCTTATCCTGCTGTGCTCGGGCGCCGCCGCGACCTGGGCGCACCACGCCCTGGTTCACGAGGAGAACCGCGACGACGTGAAGTACGGCCTGACGCTGGCGGTGCTGCTCGGCCTGATCTTCACCTTCTTCCAGGCCTACGAGTACAGCCACGCCGCCTTCGGCTTCGCCGGGAACATTTACGGCGCCAACTTCTTCATGGCGACGGGCTTCCACGGGGCGCACGTGATCATCGGGACGATCTTCCTCTTCGTCTGCCTGCTGCGCGTCATGCGCGGCCACTTCACCGCGACGAACCATGTCGGCTTCGAAGCCGCCGCCTGGTACTGGCACTTCGTCGATGTGGTCTGGCTCTTCCTCTTCGCCGCCGTCTACATCTGGGGCGGCTGAGGCCAGCCCCGTGCGGAAGGCCGTGGCAACGGCCTTCCCACGCGATTTAATCGCGTGAAAGCGGCTTCGAAGCCGCTTTTTGCGTCCCGCCCGCCCGCGAAGAGAGCTCCATGCGCCGCCTGATCTTCCCCGTCCTCCTCGGCCTCGTCGGATGCGCGATCCTCATCGCGCTCGGCAACTGGCAGGTGCAGCGGCTCCAGTGGAAGACCGGCATCCTCGAGGAGATCGAGGGGCGGATCGGCGCCGAGCCAGTGCCGCTCCCCGCCGCGGTGGAGGAAGAGCCCGACCGCTTCCTGCCCGTCACGGTCAGCGGCGAGATCGCGGGCGAGGGGCTGCGCGTGCTGGTCACGCCGGAGGGCCTCGGCCCCGGCTACCGCCGCATCCTGCCCTTCGACACGGGCGAGCGGCGGGTCCTGCTCGACGCGGGCTGGGTGCCGCTCGAGGGCGGCGCGCTGCCCGAGGGCGAGATCGAGGTCACCGGCAACGTCCACTGGCCCGAAGAGGTCGACCGCTGGACGCCGGACCCCGACGGCGACCTCTGGTTCGCCCGAGACGTGGGGCCCATGGCCGAGGCGCTGAACACCGACCCGGTCATGGTCATCGCGCGCGACCTCTCGACGCCCGCCGGTCTCACGCCGCTGCCGGTGGGAACGGAAGGGATCCCCAACGATCATCTCGAATACGCGATAACCTGGTTCTCCCTCGCCCTCGTCTGGGCAATCATGTCGGTGTATCTGGTCGTCCGAACCGCCCGGAGAAAGGACGCCCAATGAACTACATCTCGACCCGCGGCCAGGCGCCGGAGCTCGGATTCGAGGCGGCGATGATGACCGGCCTGGCCCGCGATGGCGGCCTCTACGTGCCGTCCGAGATCCCGCAGATGAGCGCGGGGGACATCGCCGGGCTGGCGGGCCTGAGCTACGAGGAAGCCGCCTTCCGGATCATGCGGCCCTTCGTGGGCGACGCCTTCGACGACCGGACGTTCCGCGGGCTGATCGACAGCGCCTACCGCGGCTTCGACCATCCGGCCCGCGCGCCGCTGAAGCAGCTGGGCCCCAACCAGTTCCTGCTGGAGCTCTTCCACGGCCCGACGCTCGCGTTCAAGGACTTCGCGATGCAGCTGATCGGCCAGCTCTTCCAGGCCGCGCTCACGCGGTCGGGAGAGCGGATCACCATCGTCGGCGCGACCTCCGGCGACACGGGGTCGGCGGCGATCGAGGCCTTCCGCGGGCTGCCCAACGTTGATGTCTTCATCCTCTTCCCCTCGGGGCGGGTCTCCGAGGTGCAGCGGCGGCAGATGACCACGCCCTCCGAGGACAACGTTCACGCCCTCGCCGTGAAGGGCGACTTCGACGATTGCCAGGCCCGACTCAAGGAGATGTTTGCCGATGACGCCTTCCGCGACGGCGTGCGGCTGGCGGGCGTCAACTCGATCAATTGGGCGCGGGTGTTGGCGCAGGTCGTCTACTATTTCACCGCGGCGGTGAGCCTCGGGGCCCCGCACCGGCGGGTCGATTTCACCGTGCCCACGGGCAACTTCGGCGACATCTTCGCAGGCTACATCGCGCGGCGCATGGGCCTGCCCATCGGCCGGCTCTACGCCGCGACGAACCACAACGACGTGGTGAACCGCGCGCTGAAGTCGGGCATCTACCAGAAGGAGCAGGTCGCCCCCTCGATCAGCCCCTCGATGGACATCCAGGTCGCCTCGAATTTCGAGCGCGCGCTCTTCGAGGCCTACGACCGCGACGGGCGCGCCGTGGCGCTGCTCATGGAGGACCTGAAGGCGCATGACGGCTTCAAGATAAGCCAGGGGGCAAACGAGGCGCTGACCGAGGTCTTCGGCTCCGGCATGACGCTGGAGAGTGCCACGCTGGAGCGTATCCGCCGCACCCGGACCGAGACCGGCGAGCTGCTCTGCCCCCATACCGCCGTCGGCGTCGACGTGGCGGAGCGCAAGGCCGAACCGGGCGTGCCCATGGTCACCCTCGCCACCGCGCACCCGGCCAAGTTTCCCGACGCGGTCGAGGAGGCCACCGGTATCCGGCCCCCCCTTCCATCCCGAATGGCGGACCTGTATGACCGCGCGGAGCGCGTGACGGAGGCCGACAACGACCTCGGCGCCCTCCAGTCCATCATCAGGGACCGTATTTCGGCGTGACAGTACAGACGCATACGCTTTCCAACGGGTTTCGAGTCGTTACCGAACACATGCCCGGCCTCCGCTCCGCCTCGGTCGGGATCTGGGTGAATGCCGGCGGACGGCACGAGCGGGCCGAGCAGAACGGCATCGCCCACTTTCTCGAGCACATGGCCTTCAAGGGCACGGACCGGCGCACGACGCTGCAGATCGCCGAGGAGATCGAGGACGTCGGCGGCTACATCAACGCCTACACCACGCGCGAGATGACGGCCTATTTCGCCCGGGTCCTGCAGGAGGACATCGGCCTCGCGCTGGACCTGCTCTCCGACATCCTGCTCAACCCGAAGTTCGAGGACCGCGAGATCGAGGTCGAGCGGGGCGTGATCCTCCAGGAGATCGGCCAGAGCCTCGACACGCCTGACGACATCGTCTTCGACTGGCTGCAGGAGGCCGCCTATCCCGACCAGCCCATGGGCCGGTCGATCCTGGGGCCCGCCGAACGGGTCCGCGGCTTCGCGCGGGATGATCTCTCGCGCTTCGTGGCAGAACACTACGGACCGGGCCAGCTCATCCTTTCGGTCGCCGGGGCGGTGGACCACGATGCCATCGTCACCGCGGCGGAGCGGCTCTTCGGGCACATGACCCCGGTCAGCCGCGACTTCGTGACGGAGCCCGCGGTCTTCGGCGGGGGCGAGAAACGCGTCGACCGCAAGCTCGAGCAGGTCCACATGACGCTCGCGCTGGACGGGCCGAGCTACCGCGATCCCGATATCTACGCCGCCCAAGTCTATGCCACCGCGCTTGGCGGCGGCATGTCCTCGCGCCTCTTCCAGGAACTGCGGGAGCGGCGCGGGCTTTGCTACGAGATCTTCGCCCAGGTCGGCGCCTACGCCGATGCGGGTAACCTGATGCTCTACGCGGGCACCTCGGGCGAACAGATCGCCGGGCTCATGGACGTCACCGTCGACGAGATGAAGCGCGCGGCCGAGGACATGTCCGAGGCCGAGGTCGCCCGCGCCCGCGCCCAGATGAAGGCCGGGCTGCTGATGGGGCTCGAAAGCCCCAGCCAGAGGGCCGAGCGCATGGCGCGGATGCTGGCGATCTGGGGCCGGGTCCCCACGATCGAGGAGACCGTGCAGCGCGTCGAGGCCGTGACCGTGGCCGACGTCAAAGCCTTCGGCGAGAGAATGGCCGGCCAGACGGGCTCGGCGATGGCGCTCTACGGGCCGGTGTCGGAGGCGCCGTCGCTGGACGCGCTGCGCGCGCGACTCGCCGCCTGATGCTCCGCGTCCGGCGCAAGCTCCGGATCGAGACGGAGCGCCTGACCCTGCGCCCGCCGCAGCATTCGGACTTCAACGCCTGGACCTCCCTGCGCCGCGAAAGCGCGCCCTTCCTCAAGCCCTGGGAGCCGACCTGGGCAGAGGACCACCTCAGCCGCAAGGCCTTCACCAACCGCGTCTACTGGGCGCAGCGGGCCATTGCCGGCGGCACCGAGTATCCGCTCTTTCTCATCCGGCGCGACGATCAACGGCTCCTTGGTGCGATCACGCTGAGCAACGTTCGCCGGGGGCCGGCCCAGGCCGGGACGACCGGCTACTGGATCGGCCAGCCCTTCGCCCGCCACGGCTTCATGCGCGAGGCCCTGCAGGCCGTCGTCCACCATGCCTTCCACGTCCTCGACCTCAGCCGGATCGAGGCGGGCTGCCTGCCGGAGAACACGCCCTCGCGCCGGCTGCTGGAGAGCTGCGGCTACAAGTACGAGGGCGTCGCCCAGAGCTACCTGCAGATCAACGGCCGGTGGCGCAATCATGTGCTCTACGCCAATTTGCGCAGCGATCGGCGGGGGCGGACCGACATCGGCTACTGATCCTCGCGCCGTTCACGCATCCGCGAAGTGACGTATGGTCCGGGGCTGCTAGACTGATGGCCATGAGACCGCTTCTCCTCGCCGCCAGCCTCGTCCTCCTCAGCGTGACCAGTGCCGTGGCGCAGGACCGAAGGCCCTCTCACTGCATCAGCCTCGTGCAGAATACCCCCGGCCTCGAGGTCATCCCGGCAAGCTACCGGGAGCCGGTGCCGGAGTATTCCGTCCGGATCAGCTACATCGATCACTCCATGTTCCTGATCCAGACCGAGGGCGGGCTCTCGGCGGTCACCGACTACAATGGCTTCCTTGGCCCGACCGACCTCGTTCCGGACGTGGTCACGATGAACAACGCCCATTCCACGCATTGGACTTCGCTCCCCGACCCGCAGATCCCGAACGTGCTGGAGGGCTGGGGCACCGTGGACAACCCGCAGGACCATCACCTCGACCTGGGCGAGATGCTGGTGCGCAACGTCCATACCGACACGCGCAGCTACGGCGGCGCGCGGGAGAACGGAAATTCGATCTTCGTCTTCGAGGTGGCGGGACTCTGCGTCGGGCACCTCGGACACCTGCATCACGCCCCCACCGACGACCAGGTCGCGGCGATCGGGAGGCTCGACGTGGTCATGGCGGCGGTGGACGGCGGGCTGACGCTGGACCTGCCCACGATGATCGAGACGCTGCAGCGCTTCCGGTCCTCGGTGGTCATCCCGATGCACTGGTTCGGCCGAGTGAACCTCGACCGCTTCGTCGAGGGCATGTCGGAGGACTTCGCGGTCGAGCGGGTGGGCGGCCCGTCGCTCGAGATTTCCCTGCGCAGCCTGCCCGACCGGCCCACCATCATGGTGCTGGAGCCCGCCTTCCTGCCGGAATGACTTGTGCGCGCCGCCTGGTCGGCTAGGTCTCTGACCATGCTGAACGATGCCGACGACGCCTTCCTGTCGGGCCTGCGCGAGACGCTGCCCGAGGCCGCCTTCCGAGAGACGACGGAGCTCTATACCCGCGAGAGCCGCGACCGCTGGCGGGGCAGGGGGCATGTCGTGGCCCCCGGCTCGGCCGAGGAAGTGGCGGAGGTGGTCCGCGCCTGCGCCGAGGCGCGCGTGCCCATCGTCCCCTTCGGCGGCGGCACCGGCCTTGTCGGCGGACAGCTGTCGGGCGAGGGCGCGGTGCCGGTCATCCTGACGCTGGAGCGCATGACCCGGATCCGCGAGGTCCGGCCCGAGGAGAACGTCCTGATCGCCGACGGCGGGGCGGTTCTGGCCGATATCCACTCGGCGGCGGAAGAGGCGGACAGGCTCTTCCCGCTCTCGCTGGCGTCCGAGGGCACCGCGCGGATCGGCGGGCTGCTCGCGACGAACGCAGGCGGGCTGAATGTCCTGCGCTACGGCAATGCCCGCGCGCTCTGCCTCGGGGTCGAGGCGGTGACGGCGGAGGGCCGGGTCTGGCACGGGCTGAACCGGCTGCGGAAGGACAACACGGGCTACGACCTGCGGGACCTCATCATCGGGTCGGAGGGGACGCTCGGCATCATCACCGGGGCCGCGCTCCGGCTCTTTCCCCGGCCCGCGGCCTACGGGACGGCAATGCTCGCGGTGCCCTCACCGGATGCCGCCGTCGAGCTGCTCGGCATGGCCGGGCGGCGCCTGGGCGAGACGATTTCGGGCTTCGAGCTCATGCACCGACAGGGCCTCGACTTTCTCGCGGAGACCGGCCCCGAGGTGACTCCGCCCTTCGCCGAGACGCCAGACTGGATGGTGCTGGTCGAGATCGGCACGCCCCCCGGCATGGCGCCGGACGAGGCCCTCGAGGAACTCTTCGCCGAGGCCGCGGAGGCCGAGCTGGTGACCGACGGCGTGATCGCCCGGTCCGAGGCGCAGCGCGCGGCGCTCTGGTCGGTGCGCGAGTCGATCCCCGAGGCGAACCGGCGGATCGGCTCGATCTCCTCCCACGATATCTCGGTGCCGATCTCCTCCATCCCCGATTTCATCGTCGAGGGGGGCAAGCGGCTGGGACGGCTCGGTAATCTCCGGATCAACTGCTTCGGTCACCTGGGCGACGGCAACCTGCACTACAACGTCTTTCCGGCCCGCGGCGAGAGCCGCGACGACCACAAGGACATCCGGGACGAGGTGAAGCGGACGGTCCACGACCTGGTGCACGAGATGCAGGGGTCGGTCAGCGCCGAGCATGGCGTTGGGCGGCTCAAGGTCGACGACCTGGAGCGCTACGCCGATCCGGAAAAGCTCCGGATGATGCGGGCGATCAAGTCGGCGCTCGATCCGCAGGGCATCCTCAATCCCGGCGCGGTGCTCGCGGCGGACCAGGGTCAGCGTTAACTAATCTTTAAGTTAGCGTAGGGTAGCCTGGGCTCGCGCAGGTGCTCACCCGGGAAAAACTTCACTGGGTCTGCCTCGGTCCCGCCTCCCCGTAAATTCGGGGCGTCCAGAACGGACAGGGCGGGGCCGATCCATTACTTTCTCACGCCGGCTTGCGGCGCTTCACCGCCTCGCGGGCGAGACGATAGAGCGAGCGCGGCACCCACCGCAGATGTGGACGGTTCCAGTCGAGCCTGTCCTGGGCGAAAAAGGTTCTGGCAGTATAAAGATGCATTTTCTGTTGTCCTGACGTGGATCGGAAGGCTAAGCCTCCACAGAAATCGTATATGGAATGTATATACATTGACTATGCATCAGGTCAAGATCCGCCGCTCTCGGGCGACGCCGTGAGCAAGAAGGCCAAGGACCCCAAGAAGGACAGCCAGCTTGTCCTGCGCCTCGACAAGGACGAGCGCGACGCCTTCATCAAGCTCTGCAAGCGGATGGACACCAGCGCCGCGCGCGAGATCCGGCACTTCATCCGCGCATTTCTCAAGGAAAACGGGGACTAGGCGTCAGAGCACCCGCCCCGCCACGGCGTCGAGCTTTGCCACGAGAGCCGGGTCCCGCCTGTCAGGCGCAGTCAGGATGGCGTGCTCCAGTGCCCGGTCGCAGCCGTGCGGGCAGGGTGAGGCCTCGGCCTCCTGATCGGCAAGGGCGCGGACCAGGGACCGCGCATTGTCGGCGTTGGCCTGCAGCGTGGCGATAATCTCGGTGATCTGCACGCTGCCATGCTCGGGGTGCCAGGAGTCGTAGTCGGTGATCATGGCGACGGAGGCGTAGCAGAGCTCCGCTTCGCGGGCGAGCTTGGCCTCGGGCATGTTGGTCATGCCGATCACGTCCGCGCCCCAGGCCTCGCGGTACATCTTCGACTCGGCCATGGAGGAGAACTGCGGCCCTTCCATCGCGAGGTAGGTGCCGCCGCGGTGGCAGGTCACCCCCGCCGTGCGCGCCGCGGCCTCGGCCATGTCGCCCAGCCGCCCGCAGATAGGATGCGCGACCGAGACATGGGCGACGCAGCCCGCGCCGAAAAAGCTCTTCTCGCGGGCGACGGTTCGGTCGATGAAGTCGGACACGATGACGAAATCGCCTGGCGCCAGCTCTTGCCGGAACGACCCGCAAGCCGAGACCGAGAGGATGTCCGTGCAGCCAAGTCGTTTCAGCGCATCGATATTCGCCCGGTAGGGGACATCGGTCGGAGAATGGACATGGCCCCGGCCGTGCCGCGGCAGGAAGGCGATCGGACGGCCGCCCAGCCGCCCCCGGCCGCCCAGCCGCCCCGTGAGGATCTCGTCGGAGGGCGCGCCCCAGGGCGTCTCGACCGCCTGCCATTCGGCCTGCTCGAGGCCCTCCATGTCGTAGACACCCGATCCACCGATCACCCCGATCATCCGCTGCATTCGTCCCTCCGGTCAGCCCTGGGAGCGAGCCTGCCAGATGCCGCGCCGCGGCGCCATCGCCTTTGCAGACGCGGCGCGCTCAGCCCGGACGGTCGAGCGAGAAGAGGTCGGTGATCCGCGAATAGTCCTTGTAGCCCAACCGGGTAAGCGGCTGGTACCGGGTAATGTCGAGAAATCCCTCGTCCAGGAGCTCGTCCCGGATGTGCACACCCACGACCTCGCCGAAGCTCACGAAGTTGGCCTCTCCGGGCAGCTGCACGATCTGCGTGAGCTTGCACTCCAGCACCGCGGGGGCCTCGGCGACGTAGGGACAGTCGATGGTCTCGCACTGCGCCTTCTCGAGCCCCGCGTGCGCGAACTCGTCCTGATCGGCGGGCAGGCTCGCCGAGCTGGCGTTCATGGCGTGCCGCAGCGCGTAGCTGACGATGTTCACGGCGAAGACCCCGCTCTCCCGGATCTGCGCCACGCTGTCCTTGGTGTCGCCGCGGTCCTCCTTGGTGCTCGTCGAGGCGAACATGACCTGCGGCGGGGTGTAGGCCACGGCGTTGAAGAACGAATAGGGCGCGAGATTGTCGCCCGTCGTGCCGCGCGTCGAGATCCAGCCGATGGGCCGAGGCGTGACGATGGCGTTGAACGGATTGCGCGGCAAGCCGTGGCCGTCTTCGGGGCGGTAGAACATGCGGGAATTCCTCGTCGTTTGCCCCCCACCTAGGGCCATGCTACCCGGCCTGCCAGTGTCTGCGGGCAAGGGGTGCGATGGACGGGACCGCCACGGAACGGGCTGACGACTGGTGGGAGGTGGAGGCGCTCTACGACCTCTGTTTCGCGCCCGGCCGCAGCGCGCTGTCGTCCTACCGGCTGCGCGAGGGCGTGGAGCCCGTTGCCGGGCTCTGTATCGTCTGGCGCGACGCGGACGGTATCCTCGGCGGCGCCATCCGTGTCTGGCCCGTGCGGGTCGGTGGCGATCGGGCCTTGCTCGTGGGGCCCGTCGCCGTCCACCCGACCCGCCAGGGCGAGGGCCTCGGCGCTTTCCTCATCCGCACGGTCATCGACCGCGCCCATGCCGCCGGCGAGCCGCGGTTACTCCTGGTGGGCGACGCGCCGTACTACTCTCGCTTCGGTTTCGAGCGGCTCGAAGGGGTGGAGATGCCGCCGCCCACCAACCCGGACCGTGTGCTTGGACTGGCGCTGGAAGAGGGCGCCTGGGCGGGCATCCGGGGCGAGGTCACGCGCGACGCTGATTGAAACCCGCCCGCGGCTGCCCCATCTTCTTGCCATGAGCGAGAGCGACAAGCCCATGCGAGAGATCAATCCCGACCCGCCCCCCGTGCCTCTGGACGAGGCCGCGAAGGCCGAGATCGCGGCCCTGGTAGAGCGCCAGCGGCGCGCCCGCTCGCTTCTCATGCAGATCGTCACCTACGCCGGCGGCCAGGTGGAGGACGCGCTCAAGCGCCTTCCCAAGGGCATGCGCGGCCGGTTGGACGTGGCCGCCCGCACGGCGCTGGAGCGCTCCTACGAAGCCGCGTCGGGCACCTCGGGCCGGTGGGACGGTGACGGCTACAACAAGGTTTTCGCGACGATTTCCGGCGCAATCGGCGGCATGGGCGGCCTGCCCACGGCCCTGGCCGAGCTGCCGGTCGCGACCACCGTCATCTTCCGCTCGGTCCAGAGCGTCGCCGCCCGCAACGGAGAGGACCCGCGTTCGGTCGAGACCCGGATGGAATGCCTGAGGGTATTCGGCTCCGGCGGACCGGGCGAGGCGGATGACGGAATCGACACGACCTTCGTCGGCGCGCGCCTCTCGCTGACGGGGCCCGCCATGCACAAGCTGCTGGCGACCGTCGCCCCCCGCTTCGCCGCCGTGCTTGGGCAGAAGCTTGCGAGCCAGGCGGTGCCGGTCCTCGGCGCCGCGGCTGGGGCGGGGACCAACTACGCCTTCACCGGCTATTACGTCGAAATGGCGCATGTGCATTTCGGCCTGCGCCGACTGGGGCGCGGCTTCGGCGAGGACCAGGTGCTGGATGAATTTCACCGCGTTCTCGCCGCCCGGTCCATCCCGGTGAACCGCGCCAGCTAGGCAGGACTCTCGAGGCGCGACAGAAGGTTAGCGGCGGCGCATCCGCGCCTCGGTGGCCATGTTGTAGCGCAGTTCGAGGTCGGCGATCCGCAGCATCGCGCGCTTCTTCTCGTCCTCGGTCTCTGCCGCGCGGAAGTCGGCGCGCGCCTCGGCCAGTTGCCGCCGCATCACGACCTCCGGCGGGACCGCCCCGTTCTCGGCCATGACGCGATGCCCGACCTCGGTCACCACATCCACGTGCGGATTACCGCCCTTGACCGCGACCGGGGCGCCCTCGCCCTTCAACCCACTGAGATCGCCGTTCTTCTGGGCGGCATCGATCAGGCGTTCGGCTATTCGGCTGAGAAAGCTCATACCGGGAAGCTAGGCCCGAAGGCGCCTGTCCGGAAGGGGACAGGCGCCCGGATTCACGCGATTTCGCTCAGGCGCGCCAGGGCCGCCCGGACCTTGGCTTCTTCCTCTTCCTTGGCGGCGAGGTTGCCCCGAGTCTCTTCGACGACCTCTTCCGGGGCGCTTTCCACGAACTTCGGGTTCTTGAGCCGGCCGCGCAGACCGCCGAGCTCCTTCTCGAGCTTGCCGAGGCCCTTCTCGAGCCGCGCCTTCTCGGCGCCCACGTCGATGATGTCGGCCAGCGGAATGGCGAAGGTCGCGCCCGGGGCGGTGATCTGGATCGCCCCCTTCGGTGCGCTTTCGGCTTCGGTCAGGCTGTCGATCCGGGCCAGCCGCTTGATGAGCGCCTCGTTCTTCGCCCAGGCCTCCTTGGCGGCGGCATCGGCCTCGATCTGCAGCATGGGGACGTAGAGCCCGACCGGCACGTTCATCTGCGCCCGCGCCGACCGGACGTCCTCGATCACGCCGATCACCCAGGACATCTCGGCATCCGCCGCGGCGTCGCTCAGGTCCGAGGCGCTGTACTCGGGCCATTCACTCACCGCGAGCATCTCCGAGCGCGTCGCGAGGGTCCCCCAGAGCTCCTCGGTGATGAAGGGCATGAAGGGATGCAGCATCCGCAGGCACTGGTCGATGACCCATGCCATGGTCTCCTGCGTCTCCGCCTTCTCGGCGTCCGTGCCGTCCATCAAGAGGGGCTTGGAGAACTCGACGTACCAGTCGCAGACCTTGCCCCAGACGAAACCGTAGAGCGCCGAGGCGGCCTCGTTGAACCGGTATCCCTCGAGCGCCGCGTCGACCTCTTCCCGGACTCGCGCCGTCTCGCCGAGGATCCATTTATTGACCGTCGCTTGCGGATTCTGCGGCAATCCGTGCGTTGACTTGTCCTTTTCGAACACGCCGTTCATTTCGGCGAAGCGACAGGCATTCCAGAGCTTGGTCCCGAAGTTGCGGTACCCCTTGATCCGGTCGACGCTCAGTTTCAGCACCCCGCCGAGCGCGGCCATCGAGGCATTGGCGAAGCGCAGCGCGTCCGCGCCGTACTCGTCCGCGATATCCAGCGGGTCGATGACGTTGCCCTTGGTCTTGGACATCTTCTGCCCCTTCTCGTCCCGGACGAGCTGGTGCAGGTAGACCGTGTGGAAGGGCACCCGGTCCACGACGGCCAGTTGCATCATCATCATCCGGGCGACCCAGAAGAACAGGATGTCGAATCCGGTCACAAGGACATCTGTCGGGAAATACCGTTCCAGTTCCTCGGTCTGCTCTGGCCAGCCCAGTGTGCCGATGGGCCAGAGGCCGGAGGAGAACCAGGTGTCGAGCACGTCCGGATCGCGGAAGACCGGGACCGGCATCGGTGCCTGCGGCTGACGGATCGCCCCTTCGTTGGCGTCGCGCATCTCGTCGAGATACTCGGCGAGGAGCGTCTCCGCCTCCGCCTGGTCGGCGACCAGCCGCAGTTCCGCGTCGGGGCCGTGTGTCGTCCGGATGCGGTCGAGCGCCTCTTCCTCGGTCGCCGCGCAGAACCGCACCCAGCCGCCGTCGGGCAGCGGGTTGGGCGTGTACCAGACGGGAATCCGGTGCCCCCACCAGAGCTGACGCGAGATGCACCACGGCTCGATGTTCTCCAGCCAGTGATAGTAGGTCTTCTCGCCGCTTTCGGGCAGGATCTTCGTGTCGCCGTTGCGGACGGCGTCGAGCGCGGGGCCCACGACCTTCTCGGCGTCGACGAACCACTGGTCGGTCAGCATCGGTTCGATGACGACCTGGCTGCGGTCGCCGAAGGGCTGCATGATCGGCTTGGATTCAACCAGCGGAACCAGAGGACGCGCTTCGCCGCCCTCTTCGGGAGCGGCTGGTTTCTTCGTGCCTCCCAGACGCGGATCCGTTTCCGGAACCATGACCGCGAGGCCTTCTTCCGTGATCTGTTCCACGACCTTGTCGCGCGCCTCGAACCGGTCCAGCCCACGCAACTCGTCGGGCACGAGGTTCAGCCCGTCGACCTCGGCCTCGCCGAAGTCGGCCCCCTCGGCGATCTCCTGCGCCCGCTTCGCGGCCTCGGCATAGGGCGCGCCGTCATCCCGCATGTGGCCGCGGGTATCCATCAGCCGATACATGGGGATGCCGCCCCGCTTGGCGACTTGGTAGTCGTTGAAATCGTGCGCGCCGGTGATCTTCACCGCACCCGACCCGAAGTCCGGATCCGGATAGCTGTCCGTGATGATCGGGATCAGCCGCCGGCTCTCCTTCGGTCCCACCGGGATCTCGCAGAGCTTGCCGACGATGGGGGCGTAGCGCTCATCCGAAGGATGTACGGCAACTGCACCGTCGCCCAGCATCGTTTCCGGCCGAGTCGTGGCGATCGAGATGTAGTCGCGTTCCTCCTCGAAGACGACTTGGCCGTCCTCGTCACGTTCCACGTAGGTATAGGTCTCGCCACCGGCCAGCGGGTACTTGAAGTGCCACATGTGACCGGGGGTTTCGCGATTTTCGACCTCGAGATCGGAGATCGCCGTCTCGAAGTGCGGGTCCCAGTTCACGAGCCGTTTTCCGCGGTAGATCAGTCCCTTGTGGTACATGTCCACGAAGACCTTGATGACCGCGTCGTGGAAGTTGGGCGAATTCTCGTGCCCCGTGCGGGGGTCCCCCGGTGCGCCGGCCATGGTGAAGGCGTTGCGCGACCAGTCGCAGGAACTGCCCAGCCGCTTCAGCTGGTTGATGATGGTCTGACCGTACTCCGCCTTCCACTCCCAGACCTTGCCGACGAACTCCTCGCGGGTGAGGTCCGTGCGGCGCATGTTGCTCTCGGCCTTGAGCTTCTTTTCGACCTGGAGTTGCGTGGCGATCCCGGCGTGATCCTGCCCCGGCTGCCAGAGCGTGTCGAAGCCACGCATCCGGTGCCACCGCACGAGAATGTCCTGCAGCGTGTTGTTGAACGCGTGTCCGACATGGAGCGCGCCGGTCACGTTGGGCGGCGGGATCATGATGCAGAAGGTCTCGTCGCGACGCTTGCCGGCGCCCGCGCGGAAGCAACCTGCCTCCTCCCAGGCCTCTATGATCCGGGGTTCCGCAGTCTGTGCGTCGAAGGTCTTTTCCATGGGCATGGGGCGCTCCTCGTCGGTCGTGGCCCAGATAGCGGGGAAGGGAGGGGAGGAAAAGGCCCGGAGGACGGCCGTCCGTCTCCGGCCAGGTGTCCGGCGACGGGGGTCCGAAACGGGACGGCTGTCGACGGCCTCGTCTGGACACCAAAGCCCGGCTCCGCCATCACGGCGGACGGGACCAGCAAGGAAAGGCGCTCCCGATGCGCGATCTCGACAGATGGGTCAGTTGGCGCGACATCCAGGCCCAGCCCCGTATCTGGCGCGACTGGGCCGGGTCCTTTGTGGCCGACGAGGTGCGTGACTGGATCGCCTCGCTCGACGCCTCCGAGACCTGGTTTTGCGGCGCCGGCAGTTCGGCGCATATCGGGCGAACGGTCGTCTCCGGTCTGGAGGGGCGGGTGAGGCAGCTTCGGTCCGTACCGACAACTGATATCGTCGCCCGGCCGCATGCATATCTGGAGGGCCGCAGTCCGCTTGTTGTTAACCTTGGCCGCTCCGGCGGGTCCCCGGAGACACTCGGGACACTCGACGCGCTGGACGTCCTCGCGCCCACCGCGCCGCGGCTCAATCTGACCTGCAACCCCGACGGCGCCCTCGCGAAGCGCAAGGCGACGGGGCCCTGTGGCGTCGTCGTTCTCCCGGATGAGACGCAGGCCGAGTGCCTCGCCATGATCTCGGGCTTTACCACGATGCTGCTGACCGCGCTCGCCCTGTTCGATCCCATTCTACCAGAGGCGCCTTTCCTCAGGCTGGCCGATGCGCTGGAGCGATTGTTGCCGCGGTTCGCTGACCTTGCGGAACACACAGAGCCACCGGATCGCATCGTCTTTCTGGGCACGGGTCCACTTGAAGCCGCAGCCCGTGAGGCGGCGCTCAAGGTGCTCGAACTGACAGCTGGACAGGTGTCCGCTTTCTCGGAGACGCCACTCGGGTTCCGGCATGGACCGAAGAGCATCGTGGACAGCCGTACGAAACTGGTTCTCTTCACCAGCGGAGATGGCCTGGCCGCGAACTACGAGGCCGACTTGCTCGACGAGCTCTCGGATCAGTTCCCGGATGCGGGTCTGACGACCGTGGGGCCGGGCGCCGAACACGATCCCGGTCTCGACCTACCGGACGTCTGGCTTGCGCCGGTCGCGGTTGCCCTGGCTCAAGTCCTGGCCGTGACCTGGTCCGAAAAATTGGGCCTTAACGTCGACGATCCGTTCTCGGACACGGGTAGGCTGACGCGGGTCGTGCAAGGCGTGACTCTCTATCCCGTGCGCCCCCGATGATCGCCGCCGGGATCGACCTCGGGGGTAGCAAGATCGAAACCCGCCTTTTCGATGAGGAGTGGCAGCTCGCGCATTCCCGCCGTCGGGCGACGCCGGGCGACTATGGGGCGCTGCTGACGGCGCTCCTCGAAGAATTGCGGTGGATCTTCGAGACTGGAGGGAAGGTCCCTGTCGGGCTCGGGACCGCGGGACTCCTCGATCCGGTATCCGGCCACATGATCGCGGCCAACCTCCCGATATCCGGGCGAAATCTTCTCTCCGACCTCGACGAGAGCTGGGGGCCGGTGTCTCTGGTCAACGACGCCCAGGCCTTCGCGCTGTCCGAAGCGGCCTTCGGAGCCGCGCGGGGGGCCAAGTCCGCTGCCGGGGTCATTCTGGGGACCGGTGTTTCGGCCGGATTCATCGGTGGCGACCGCCTCGCCGGGGGGTACAGCGCCGCGTCGGGCGAGGTCGGACACTTGGCGGCGCCGGCGCACCTTGTCGGACAATTCGACCTGCCGGTTCATGCCTGCGGATGTGGTCGGACCGGTTGTGTCGAGACCTATATCTCCGGACCCGGGCTCGCTGGGCTAGCCCGACACATGACCGGAACGGAACTGTCATCCGAGACAATCGGCAAGCGCCGGGCCGAACCCGCTCTTGCTCCGATCTGGTCGCTTTGGTGCGCACTGACGGCCGAGATGCTCATGGGACTGGTCTGCACGGTTGACCCGGAGGTCATCGTGCTGGGCGGCGGGCTTTCCCGCATTGTCGACGTGGAGAGGGACCTGGGCGCCGCACTTTCTCGCGCGCAGATCGCGGGCCTGCGGACGCCGGAGATCCGGATTGCGGAGGGAGGCGACGCCAGCGGCGCGCGGGGAGCGGCGCTGGCCGCCTGGCAGGCCGCCCATGGGTAGATGGATCGCGCCCGAGCTGCTCTTCGACGGGGAGCGCCTTCTGGAAAACCGCGCTATCTTCCTGGAAGGCGGCCACCTGACCGAAACAGGCCAGGCGTCGGATTGCCCTGGGGCTGAGCGCGTTTCCGGTCTGGTCACGCCGGGCTTCGTCGACCTGCAGGTGAACGGCGGGGGAGGCGCGCTCCTCAATTCGGATCCGAGTCCGGCCGGCATCGCGCGCATCGCCGAGGCGCATCGGCGCTTCGGGACCGTCGCTCTCCTGCCCACGCTCATCACGGATGCGCCTGACCGGATGGACCGCGCCGCCGACGCCGTGCTCGCATGCGATCCGGACACCTGTCCGGGACTGCATCTCGAGGGTCCCCACATCGCAGAGGCGCGGCGGGGGACGCATGCGGCGCGGCTCATCCGGCCCTTCGACGATCGGACCTTGCAGACGGTCCAGCGGCTCAGGGCGGCTGGACGCAGCGTGATGGTTACCTTGGCGCCGGAGACGGTCGCGCCGGAGGACATCCGTCGGCTTGCGGACACGGGTGCGATTGTCTCTCTCGGCCATAGCGATGCGACCGAAGCGGAGGTCGGTTGGGCGATTGGAGCGGGGGCCCGGGCGGTCACGCATCTCTTCAACGCGATGTCGCAGATGACCGGTCGGGCGCCGGGGTTGACCGGCGCGGCGATCGCCTCGGAGCTCGCGGTCGGACTGATCTGCGACGGACATCACGTGAGCGACACGATGATCGCCCTCGCGCTGCGGGCGCGGCCCCAACCGGACAGCACGTTTCTCGTCTCCGATGCCATGCCGACGGTCGGCGGGCCTACTAGATTCGAGCTATACGGCTCTGAAATTCATGTGGAAAATGGAAAGCTGGTCAACGCAGAGGGCAATCTCGCCGGCGCGCATACGACCATGGCGGAGGGGCTCGCGCGGCTCGTGAAAGTGATCGGCATCGACCCGGAGAGGGCCCTCCGGATGGCGATTACCACGCCGGCCTGCCTCATCGGACGGGATGACCTCGCAGGGATCAAAGGCCGGGCGGCGCGCGACATCCTGCACATCGGTCCGGACTGGCAACTGCGCGGACCACTCGCCGACTAGTCAGATCGTTCCACCGGTCCGCCTTCCTCGACCCAGCCGGTGAATCCCTCGCGCAGGTGGGCCGCTTGGAAGCCCATGTCCTGCAAGGTCGCGACCGTCAGCGCGGAGCGCCAGCCGGAGGCGCAGTGGAACACGAAGCGCCTGTCCTGGCCGAAGACCTCTCGGAAATAGGGGCTTTCGGGATCGACCCAGAACTCCACCATGCCGCGCGGGGCATGAACGGAGCCAGGGATCCAGCCGGTCTTCTGCCGCTCCCGGATGTCGCGGATGTCCACGATGACGAGGTCAGGATTCCCGACCTGCGCCACCAACTCGGCCGCGCCGACCTCCTCGATCCGGGCGCGGGCGGCGGCGACCATCTGGGCGGATGTCATCTTGAGAGCCATCAGAGCAGTTTGACCTCCCCGCGCGCCGGTGCAAGGGTCTCGCGCGATCCGAACGAGAGGCAAGCCCATGATCCGCGCCGGCGTCGATATCGGCGGTACTTTCACCGATGCCGCGCTGGAGCATCCCGGCGGCCTCGCCACCGCCAAGGTCCTGACCGACTACACCCGACCGGAAGACGCCATTCTTCGCGCGCTGACGGACGCCTGTCGGACAGCCAGCATACAGCTGTCCGATATCGGACAGGTGATCCACGGCACGACGCTCGTGACCAACGCGCTGATCGAGCGGCGCGGCGCCCGGACGGCCTTCGTGACGACGGAAGGGTTTCGCGACGTGATCGAGATGCGCTCGGAGAACCGCTTCGAGCAGTACGATCTCAATCTCGAGCTGCCGCCACCTCTGATCCCGCGCGCCGACCGCTTCACCCTGGCGGAGCGCGTGTCGCCTCGGGGAGAGGTTCTGCTCGCACTAGACCGGGACGCCGCGCGCGACCTCGTGCATCGCATCAAAGATGCCGGATATACCTCTGTCGCCGTTGGATTTCTCCACTCTTATGCCAACGCCGAACACGAGGCGGCGGTCGAAGAGATCTTCGCCGAGCTCGCGCCGGAGCTTCCCGTCTCCCTGTCATCCCGGGTGTCGCCGCAGATGCGCGAGCTGCCCCGCTTCAACACCGTCTGCGCGAACGCCTACGTCCGTCCGCAAGTGGACGCCTATCTCGGACGGCTGACGGCGCGGCTCGCCGAGGAAGGTCTCACGGCGCCCATCTTCCTGATGCACTCGGGCGGCGGGCTGATCTCGCTCGACACGGCACGGGCTGAGCCCGTCCGCTTGCTGGAATCCGGTCCGGCGGGCGGCGCGATCTTCGCAGCTGAGCTCGCACGGTCGCACGGCGCCGGCCGGGCGCTCTCCTTCGACATGGGGGGCACCACGGCCAAGATCTGTCTGATCGAGGAGGGCAAGCCCAAGACCGCGGCCAGCTTCGAGGTGGCCCGCACCTACCGCTTCAAGAAGGGGTCCGGCATGGTCGTGCAAACGCCGGTCGTCGAGATGGTGGAGATCGGCGCGGGCGGCGGCTCGCTCGCCACGATCGACGCGATGGGCCGTATCCAGGTCGGCCCGCGCTCCGCCGGCTCGGAGCCGGGGCCCGCGTGCTACCAGCGCGGCGGGGAAGAGCCCGCGGTGACCGATGCGAACCTGCTCCTGGGCCGTCTCGATCCCGAGGCCTTCGCGGGCGGGAAGATACCGCTCTCCGAAGGGAAGGCCCGCGCGGCGCTCGACGCACGCATCGCGGAGCCGCAGGGCCTCTCGACCGAGCAGGCGGCCTTCGGCGTGACCGAGATGGTCGACGAGAACATGGCCAACGCCGCCCGGGTCCACGCCGTGGAGAACGGGCGCGACATCGAGCGCTATACGATGATCGCCTTCGGCGGCGGTGCGCCGCTTCATGCCGCGCGACTCTGCGAGAAGCTGGGGATCGCGCGCTGCCTGATCCCGCCCGGGGCCGGCGTCGGCTCGGCCATCGGCTTCCTGCGCGCGCCGATGAGCTACGAGGCCGCCCGCGGACGGTTCATGGCGCTGCCGGACTTCGATGCGGAGGCGGTCAACGCCCTGATCGAGGAACTCGACGCCGAGGCCCGCGCCTTCGTCGCGCAGGGCGTTGGCGAGGCCGAGACCGAGGAGCGGCTGACGGCCTTCATCCGCTATGCCGGGCAGGGCTGGGAAATCCCGGTCCAGCTGCCGGTCCGGCGCTACGCGCCGGAGGACCGCACGGTCATCGAGGAGGCGTTCGCCGAGGCCTATCGCGGCCTCTTCGGGCGGACCATCGAGGGGCTCGCGGCGGAGGTCACGAACTGGTCGCTGACGGTCGCCACGCTGCGGCCGCCGCCGGGGGAACTCGCCCCGCGCACGGACGGCACACGGCCGGAGGGCGGAAAACCCCGCAGCGTCTACGACGCCGGACGACGCGAGGCCGTCCAGGCCCTCGAGGTCCCGCGGAGCGCGCTCACGCCCGGTGCGGCCATCGAAGGGCCCGCGGTCATCACCGAGGACGAGACCACGACGATCGTGACCGCCGCCTTCCGCGCCGTGGGCCAGGACGATGGATCGCTGCTGCTCATCCGCAAGGAGACGCCATGACCCGGGGCATCGACTACCAGATCATGTGGAACCGCCTGATCGCGGTGGTGGAAGAGCAGGCCACGACACTCATCCGCACCGCATTCTCGACCTCCGTGCGCGAGGCGGGCGACCTGTCGGCCGGGCTCTTCGACAGGCGGGGCCGGATGATGGCGCAGGCGGTCACCGGCACGCCGGGCCACGTCAACGCCATGGCCGAGAGCGTGGGCCACTTCGCCGCGCGGTTCGGCCCGCAGGAGACGCTGGAGGGCGACGTCTACCTGACCAACGATCCCTGGATGGGAACCGGGCACCTGCACGACATCACCGTCGTCACGCCGGTCTTCAGAAAGTCTCGTCATATCGGATACTTCGCGGCCACGGCTCATGTCGTCGACATCGGTGGTCGTGGCTTCGGTCCCGACGGGCGGGAGGTCTACGAAGAGGGGCTGCTCCTGCCGATCTCCAAGTTCATCGAGCGGGGAGAGGTGAACGGGCTGATGGTCGAGATGATCCGTGCCAACGTTCGCACACCCGACCAGACGGTGGGCGACATCCATTCGCTCGCCGCCTGCAATGCCGCCGGCGACCGGCGGCTGCAGGCGATGCTGGACGAGTTCGGCCTGGACGAGATCGAGGGCCTCTCGGATTACATCATCGACGCGAGCCGCGCGGCCACGCGCTCGGCGATCGCGGGCGTGCCGGACGGGACCTACCGGAACGGGATGCGGGTCGACGGATTCGAAGCGCCGGTCGACATGGCCGTCACTCTGGAGGTGGCGGGCGACCGGATGACCTGCGACTTCGCCGGGACCTCGGGCATGAGCGGCTACGGCGTGAACTGCCCCGAGGTCTATACCCGCGCCTATGCCTGCTTCGCGCTGAAGTGCGCCATCGCGCCGGAGGTGCCCAACAACCACGGCTCGCTGGAACCCTTCGAGATCACGGCGCCGGAGGGCTCGATCCTCGCGGCGCGCCGCCCTGCGCCGGTCTCCGTGCGGCACGTCATGGGACACCTGGTGCCCGACGCCGTGCTGGGCGCGCTCCACCACGCACTGCCCGGCGTCGTTCCGGCCGAGGGTGCGTCTGCGCTCTGGAACATACAGCTTTCGGTCCGGGAGACCGGGGGAGAGGGTCGGGCCGAGGTCCTGATGTTCAACTCCGGCGGCACCGGCGCGCGCCCGGGGTCCGACGGGCTCTCGGCGACGGCCTTCCCCTCGGGCGTCTCCACCATGAGCGTCGAGGCGACGGAACATGTCGGCCCGATCACAGTCTGGCGGAAGGAGTTGCGCAGCGGGTCGGGCGGGGCCGGGAGGCATCGCGGCGGTCTCGGACAGGTGATCGAGATCGAGGCCCGGGAGGGCCACGAGATGTCGATCAACGCGATGTTCGACCGTGTGAAACACGCGGCCCGGGGGCGCGAGGGCGGCGCGGACGGGGCAGCGGGCCGGGTCGAGCTTGCCGACGGCACGCCGCTCGCGCCGAAGGGACGGCAGTCCGTCCCGCCGGGCGCACGGTTGCGGCTCTCCTTGCCCGGTGGTGGCGGTTACGGCCCGCCGGACGAGCGCGACCCCGAGGCGGCGGAGGCCGACCGGCGCGGCGGATACACGGACTAGCCGTCGATCGGCGCACAGAGGTCCAGAAGCGCATCCACGTCCATGTGCGCCTCCAGGTGTGCGGCGAGTGCATCGAGCGCGGCCTCGACACCTGTCCCGTAGGCGACACCCGTCTGGGCGCCGAGCTCGGCCAGGTAGGCTGCGCGGAAGCCGTCGGAGGAGAAGAGACCGTGCAGGTAGCTCCCCCGGATCCTCCCGTCCTCCGAGGCCGCACCCTCGGGCCTTTCGTTCACCGAGAGCCAGGCGCGGGCGCAATCGGGCCCCTCGGTCTCGCCCATGTGGATCTCGTAGCCCTCGACCGCTTCGCCGGAGCCCGGGTGATGCGCCGCCGAGAGCGCGAGCCGCTTCTCGGGCCGCATGACGGTCTCCACGTCGAGAAGCCCGAGCCCCTCGATCTCGCCGGGTGCCCCCTCGAGCCCCTCCGGGTCGGCAATCCGCCGGCCGAGCATCTGGTAACCGCCGCAGAGCCCCAGGACATGCCCGCCGCGCCGGACATGGGCGAATAGGTCGATGTCCCAGCCCTGTGCGCGGAGGTCCGCGAGGTCCGAGCGCGTGCTCTTGGACCCGGGGATCAGTACCAGCGCCGCGTCGCCCGGCAGGGCGCGGCCTGGCTCGACGATCTCGACCGACACGCCGGGTTCGGCCGAGAGCGGGTCGAGGTCGTCGAAATTGGCGATCCGGGAGAGGCGCGGAACGGCGATCTTCAGCGGACCCGCGCCCGATTTCGGACGGATGTCCATGACGTCTTCGGCCGGCAGCCGCCAGGCGTCCGAAAACCAGGGCAGCACGCCGAGCCCCTGCCAGCCTGTCCGCTCGGCGATGACGGAAAGCCCCTCGGCGAAGAGGCTCGGGTCGCCCCGGAACTTGTTGATGGCGAAGCCAAGGATCAGACGCCCGTCCGTTTCCGGAAGCACGGCGTGGGTCCCGACCATCTGGGCGATGACGCCGCCCCGGTCGATGTCCCCCAGCAGGACGACCGGGCATCCCACCGCCTCGGCGAAGCCCATGTTGGCGATGTCCCCCGCGCGCAGGTTGACCTCCGCCGGGCTTCCCGCGCCTTCGACGACAACAATGTCCCGGCCCCGCGCCAGACGCCGGTAGCTTTCCAGAACCTTGGGCAGGAGCCCCGCCTTCATGGTTCCGTAGTCCCGGGCCTTCACGGTCGCGACGCGCTTTCCCTGCACGACGACCTGCGCGCCGGTCTCGCTCTCGGGCTTCAGCAGGACCGGGTTCATGTCCACCACGGGATCGAGCCCCGCGGCCCGCGCCTGCAGCGCCTGGGCTCGCCCGATCTCGCCGCCGTCGACGGTGACCGCCGCGTTGTTGGACATGTTCTGCGGCTTGAAGGGCGCGACGGAGAGACCCCGCGCCCTGAGCGCCCGACAGAGTCCGGCCACGACGAGGGACTTTCCCACGTTGGAGCCCGCGCCCTGGATCATGATCGCCCGTGTCATGCCCTGCTTCCTACGCGGACAGGCCCGCAGGGCAACGAAAAACGCGGCCCCTCAAGAGGAGCCGCGTCAGTCGTGAACACAACAAGACGTCAGGCGGCGGCGCGGGCCAGGGCCTCGGCAGCGTTCCGGCGCTCGCTCTCCTCGCGCGAGAGCGCGACGGAGGTGCGGACACCCTTGGCAACGAAGTCCATCAGGCCGTTCACCACACGCTCGTTGGGGTCGATCCCGGCGCAGGTGAGGACCTCGCGGCCATCACGGGAGCGCGCCCAACGTGCGATCTGGTCCGGTCCGTTGCCGTACTTCTTGTCGTCGGCGATGGCGTCGTCCAGCGCAGCAAGGACGACGGCCGCGAAGAGTTTGCGCGCCCGGTTGCCTTGCTCGTTGTTGAAGGCGGTGCCATCAACGAAATTGGTCATCTCGCGTCCTTCATTGTTATTGATCTTGTGATCTCGGCGTCCGGGGACTATGCCGATTTGGGTCCGATTCTGGTGGCCGTTCTCGACATAGTTGGTATTCGCTAGGTGCATGGCTCCCGGGTGCGAACACGTGTATTTTGCCGTGTCGTGCACGGATAAGTGCCCGATATAGGCTCTGAACCGATTCGATCAAGGATATGACACAAATCGGTCGTACTTAGGCGGAGATCCCCTCTTGCATCGTCGCTTCGAGTGTGACGGCGCAGCCGCCCGCCGCCATGTCCTCCGTCCTGTTGTAGCGAAGCCACGCCAGTGCCCGGTCGCCGGAGACGGTATGCAGCGTGCCGGCGGGCTTCCCGCCCGAAGTGATCTCGGTGCCGGAGGCGGCCTCGCCGTCGAGACGGACCCGGGCGAGTCCCTTCTTGAGCTCGGTCTTGTGCTTCATGCGGGCGGTGACCTCCTGGCCGACGTAGCAGCCCTTGCGGAAGTCGACGCCGTTGAGCCGTTCGAAGCCCAGTTCGAGGATGTAGCTGTCCGGCGTGAGCTCGATGCCCGCCTCAGGGATCATGTGCTCGACCCGCAGCGCGTCCCAATCGGTGCCGTCGTCGCCGCCGTCCGAACCGTAGAGCCGCCAGCCGAGCTCCGGATGCCGGGGGTCGACGAGGGCGCCGTCGGGCAGGGGGCCCTTGCCGCGACGAACCTGCAGATCGGCCTCCTCGACGGCGACGTCCTTGCGCAGCTTGTACATCGACAGCTTCTGCGCCAGCTGCGGCGCCACGACGGAGGGCGCATCAAGTAGAAGCCGGTCGGCCTCTGCCAGCATCAGGAAATCCGCGATGTACTTGCCCTGCGGCGTGAGCAGGGCCGAGTAGCGCAGACCTTCACCCGGTGCCGGGACCTTGTTGGTCACGAGGTTCTCGAGAAAGGCGGTGCGGTCGTCGCCGGTCAGCGCGATGATTGTGCGGTCGCTCATTTGGACTGGCCTCCGGGAGCATCCTTGAACTGCATGGCATGGAGATCGGAATAGAGACCGCCGCGTGCAAGGAGGTCGTCGTGCCGCCCCTGGTCCACGACCCGTCCCTTGTCGAGCACGACGATGTTGTCGGCGTCCTGCACCGTCGAAAGCCGGTGCGCGATCACCAGCGTGGTCCGGCCTTCCGACAGCCGGTCGAGCGCCTCCTGCACGAGCTTCTCGGACTTGGTGTCGAGTGCCGACGTGGCCTCGTCCAGCAGGAGCACCGGCGTGTCGCGAAGCAGGGCGCGCGCGATCGCGACGCGCTGGCGCTGGCCGCCGGAGAGGTTAGAGCCGCGCGGCCCGGCGGGAGCGTCGAGCCCGCCCTCCAGCTGGGGCAGGAAGTCCGCCACGTGGGCGGCCTCCAGCACCTCCTTCAGCCGGGCCTCGCTGACCTCCTGGCCGAGCAGGATGTTCTCGCGCAGGCTTTCGTCGAAAAGAGCCGCGTCCTGGCTGACCACGGAGAAGAGCCCCCGAAGGTCGGGCAGGGCGATGTCGCGGGCGGGCACGCCGCCGACGGTGACCTCTCCCGAAACAGGGTCCACGAGGCGTGTGAAGACGTGGAAGATCGTGGATTTGCCCGCGCCGGAGGCACCCACCAACGCCGTGCGCTTGCCCGCCTCGGCAGTCAGCGAGACATCGTGCAGGACCGGCATGTCGCCATAGGCGAAGGAGACATGCTCCAGCCGAAGTTCCGGCGCGCCTTCCGGTGCCCCGACCGGGGTGGCCGGCGACTTGATCGTCGGCCTTTCGGACAGCAGTCCGAGAATACGTTCGATGGAAGCGGCCGCGTTCTGCCACTTGCCGGAGAGCGATCCCAGCCGGCGCAGCGGGTCGAAGGCGAGACCGATGGCGGTGAAGAAGGCCATGAACTCGCCGACCGTCTTCTCGCCGTCGATGATCTGCGCGCCGCCGTAGAGCATCACCGCCAGGAAGCCGATCCCGGACATCAGGTCGAGCAGGGCGGGGATCGCAGACTGCCATGTCGCAGTGCGGACCTCGGCCTCCACCCGGTCCGCCACGAGAGCCGCGTCGCGGGAGGCCTGGTAGCGCTCCAGCGTGTTCAGTTTCACCGGGTTGATGCCGTGAAAGACCTCGTCCAGCCGGGTCGACATGCGGCTCGCGAGCTCTCGCGCCTGGCGCGAGGAGCGCCGGACGTAGAGCTGCACGAGGTAGGATGGCACGACGAGAAGCGGTGCCGCGATCAGCGTGATCAGCGTCCACCGCCAGTCGATCGAGAGCGCGACGCCGAAGAGCCAGACGAGGCTCACCGCGTCGCGGCCGACGCCGGTGATGATCGTGGCCCAGATCTGGTTGATCGCTTGAACGTCGCCCTGGCACCGCTCGATCAGCTCGCCCGGGCTCTTCTTCTGGTGGAAGCTCGTGTCGAGCGTCATCAGGTGGCTGAGCAGGTCGGCGCGGATATGCGCCGCGGTCCGCTGGGCAATGCGCGTGAGCAGGACCTTGTGGGCCATGGAGGCCACGCCCCGGACCACGAAGATGCCGAAGACGGCAAGCGCCACGAGCCAGAGCGCGCCCGAATCCCCGCCGACGAGGACCTGGTCGAACATCGGCTCCACCAGGAGGCTGAAGCCGCCCAGCGACGAGCCCTCGATCGCCATGATCGCGAGCGCGACGGTCAGCAGCGGGACGTGGCGTCGCAGGTACCCCCGCCAGAGCCAAGAAAAGAGCCGGCGGCTCTGCGCGTCGGTGGGGCTTTGCGTCATGGCGGGCAGATAAGGCCCCGAACCCCGCCTTTGCAAGCGCGCGGGACGGACCGGATCGGCGGCGGTCACGCCACGATAACGTTGAAATGACGGGGCGTCGGAATGTCGCTTTTTGACAAGTTCCGAGGCCGCAGATCGGTCATTCTGGGCTGACGCAACGACATTGCGAAACCCCTTTGAAACCGCGTCTTAAGCGGCAAATGACTGCCGGAATGCTGAAAATGTACCGGCGAATAGGTGCCGGCTGCACGAAAATCATGCATTCGCCCGGTAAGCGTTCGCCCGACAGGGAATAGGTTGCATCGCGAGGCGCGGTCGGTTTTAGTCTTCGGACAGACAGGCGGGCAAACCGCCGAGACGCAACCAGGGAGCGCCTTTTGGCCGATACAGCGAGCGGAGACGCGTTCGTCGCGTTTGAACGCGTGCAGAAGAGCTATGACGGCGAGACCCTCGTCGTTAAAGACCTCAACCTGTCGATGCCCAAGGGCGAGTTCCTCACGATGCTCGGCCCGTCCGGTTCCGGCAAGACGACCTGCCTGATGATGCTGGCGGGCTTCGAGACGGCGACCCACGGCGAGATCAAGCTCGAGGGCAAACCGATCAACAACATCCCGCCGCACAAGCGCGGCATCGGGATGGTCTTCCAGAACTACGCGCTCTTCCCGCACATGACGGTGGCCGAGAACCTCTCCTTCCCGCTGGAAGTGCGGAAGATCGGCAAGTCCGACCGCGAGGCGAAGATCAAGCGCGCCCTCGACATGGTGCAGATGGGCGATTTCGGCGGCCGCCGCCCGGCGCAGCTTTCGGGCGGTCAGCAGCAGCGGATCGCCCTGGCGCGCGCCCTGGTGTTCGAGCCCGAGCTGGTGCTGATGGACGAGCCGCTCGGTGCGCTCGACAAGCAGCTGCGGGAAAGCCTCCAGTTCGAGATCACCAACCTGGCCCACGAACTCGGCATCACCGTGGTCTACGTGACGCACGACCAGACCGAGGCGCTGACCATGTCCGATCGCGTCGCCGTCTTCGACGACGGCCGCATCCAGCAGCTCGCTGCCCCGGACGTCCTCTACGAGAGCCCGGAGAACAGCTTCGTTGCCCAGTTCATCGGCGAGAACAACACGCTGGGCGGCCGCATCAAGCAGAAGAGCGGCGAGACCTGCGTGGTCGAACTCGACAGCGGCGAGGTGATCGACGCCAAGCCCGTCAACGTGAAGGAGGTCGGGGAGCGCACGCTCATCTCGATCCGTCCCGAGCGGGTGGAGATCGACCCCGAGGCCCTGGGCCCCGATGCCCACACCCTGAAGGCCGAGGTCAAGGAATTCATCTACATGGGCGATACGTTCCGCACCCGCCTCTCGGTGGCGGGCAAGGACGACTTCATCGTCAAGACACGCAACCGCGCCGGCCAGGCGCGGCTGCAGCCTGGGCAAACGGTCCACATCGGATGGTTGCCGCAGGACTGCCGCGCGCTCGACGCCTGATAACAGGCGCTCGGGCGCTAAAGAGCCGGTTGCCCGGATCGGCTCTGACGGCGCGAAAGACCAAACCGGGTGAAACACGGGAGAAACGTATGAAACTCACCAAGATTCTCATGGCGACGTCGGCGCTGACTCTGTCCGCCGGCACGGCCTTCGCCGAGGCGCACTCGGGCGAGAGCCCCGTCGCCGGCGAGCCCATGGCCGACAGCATGACGCTGGTCAGCTGGGGCGGCGCCTACCAGAACTCGCAGCAGCAGGCCTACGTCGAGCCCTACCTCGAGATGAACCCCGACGTCTCGGTCACCTGGGACGAGCGTTCCGCCGAGGCCGTGGCCAACCTGCGCGCCATGTTCGAAGCCGGCAACGTGACCTGGGACCTCGTGGACGTGGTGGCCGCCGACGCCATCCGCCTCTGCGACGAAGGCCTGGCGATGGAAGTCGATCACGACGAGATCCTGGCCCCGGCGCCCGACGGCACCGATGCCTCCGACGACTTCGGCGACCTGATCGTCTCCGACTGCTTCATCCCGCAGATCGCCTATTCCACCACCTTCGGCTACCGCACGGACGTCGAGGAGTGGGGCGGCGAGACGCCGAGCGACATCTGCGCCATCTTCGATCTCGAGACCTTCCCGGGCCAGCGCGCCCTGGAGCGTCGCCCGATCAACAACATGGAGTGGGCGCTGCTCTGTGACGGCGTGCCGAAGGACGAGATCTACGACGTGCTCGAGACCGAAGAAGGTCAGCAGCGCGCCTTCGACAAACTCGACACGATCAAGGACCAGGTCACCTGGTGGAACGCCGGCGCCGACACGCCGCAGCTCCTCGCCGACGGCGAAGTCGTGATGGGCTCCACCTACAACGGCCGTCTCTTCTCGCTCATCGTCGAGCAGGACCAGCCGGTCGAGATGCTCTGGGACGCTCAGGTCTACGACCTGGACGGCTGGATCATCCCCGCCGACCTGCCGGAAGAGCGCCTGAACCGCGTGCTGGACTTCCTGTGGTTCGCCACGGACACCCAGCGTCTCGCCGACCAGGCGGCCTACATCTCCTACGGCCCGGCGCGTGAATCCTCCGCTCCGCTCGTGGGCGAGCACGCCGAGCTTGGCATCGACATGGCTCCGCACATGCCGACCAACCCGGACAACGCCAGCAACACCTTCGTCTACAACTACGAATGGTGGGCCGACTACCGTGACGACCTGGACGCCCAGTTCCAGGCTTGGCTCGCGCAGTAATCGACCGAAGACATGGGGACGGGCGCCCGGCGTCCGTCCCCCGCGCAGGAGGGGCGCGCGCGTCCCTCCTGCCAACCCGGGGGACAGGCGATGCCGAAGGGCTACTGGATCGGCCACATCACGGTGACCGACGCCGAGGCGTACAAGGAGTACGTCGAGCGCGACACGCCGGTGATCGAGGGCTTCGGCGGCCGGTTCCTGATCCGCGGCGGCTCTTCCGAGACTCCCGAGGGGACCACTCAGGAGCGCCACGTGGTGATCGAGTTTCCCGACTACGAGACCGCCGTCCGCGCTTACGAATCCAGCGAATACCAGGAGATCGCAGAGATCCGACGCCGAAACGCAGAGAGCACCATCATCCTCGTGGAGGGCACGTGAGCCCCGCCGCGCAGGATAGCTCCGCGCCGGCCTGGATGGCTCCGGGACGGTCGCGCGTCTCGACCTTCCTGGTCTGCGACAGCCCGATCGAGGTCGCCGGCTTTGCCAAGACGGTCTTCGGTGCCGAGGAGCGGCGCGCGCCGCTCTTCCGCTCCGACGGACGCCTCTGGAACCTCGAGCTCGCGCTCGGGGAGCATACGATCATGCTGGGCGAGGCCACGGACGGCATGCGCCGTCCCGGCTTCGTCTACGTGCATGTCCCCGACGCGGACGCGACCTACAGGGCCGCGCTCGATGCGGGGGGGCGCCCGGTGATGGAGCCCGAGGATCGCTTCTACGGCGACCGCGACGGCGGCGTCGAGGACATCGGCGGCAACTGGTGGTGGATCGCCAGCCACCGCGAGACGCTCGACGACGGCGAGATCGAGGCGAGGGCCGCGGACTTCGAGGCGGAGGGACAACCGTCATGATCGATCGCGTCACAGGAAAATATAAAGAGAATCAGGGTCTTGGCCTGGTGTCCAAATTTGGACGCCCGGCCGGACCCGGCCTCACGACGAGGGAGAGCCAGCGATGACAGACGCCACAGCGAGCCCCGACAAGGTCACGGGCCCCACGCCCGACAACGCGATCCGCGACGCCGAACGCGAAAGCGGCCCCATGCTCGCGGCCGACGGCACGCCGCTCAAGAAGTCGCTGGCCCGCGCCCAGCGGCGGCAGAAGATGCGGGCGCTCGGCCTCGTCGCACCCCTGCTGATCTTCATCCTCATCACCTTCATCATCCCGATCGGGCAGATGCTGTTCCGTTCGGTCGAGAACCAGATCGTCCCCGACACGCTGCCGCGCACGGTCGAGGCGGTGGAGAGCTGGGACGCCTCGAGCGGGGAGCCCCCCTCGCAGGAGGTCTACTCGGCCATGGCCCGCGACCTCGTCGTCGCCGAGGGCCTCAAGATCCACACCCGTGTCGGCTCGCGCCTGAACTACGAAGCGGCCGGTCTCTCGTCGCTCTTCCGCCAGGCGGGCCGCGACGTTGACGAGACCGGCGAGCCCTTCCTCGACGCCTTCGAGGAGTCCAACGAGGCCTGGGAAGAGGGCAGCACCTGGGTGTCGCTGCTGACCACCGAGGAGTACCAGTCCGAGATCGCCGAGTGGCAGGCCCGCTCCGACGAGGTCGGCCGCAGCTTCGACGAGCCCGCCGTCGACGTCGCCTACCGCGAGGGCTTCGAGGAGGCGCTTCCCCGGACGACCGACATGTTCTCCGATTTCGCCTATGTCATCGGCAGCGAGGACGGCGAGAGCCCTCTCGAGGAAGAGCCGTGGCCGCTGGTCTACCTCTCGCTCTACGAGGACCTCGAGGCGAACCCCGAGGCGATCGAGCTTTTCGAGGGCGAGCAACGCGCCCTGGTCGAAGAGGCGATGGCCGCCACCGAGGGCATGGGCCCCTACGACTACCGCGCCTTCTTCGAAGAGATCGACGAGGAGTGGCTCGAGCCCGACATCTGGGAGACGCTCCAGGTCTTCTCCGGTCCCTACACCTCCGGTTACTTCCTGTCGGCGGCCGACCGTGAGCTGACGCCCGACGGTGTCGAGCGCGTCCCCGAGAACGAGCGGATCTACGGCACGCTCTTCCTGCGCACGATGTACATGTCGCTCGCGATCACCTTCTCCTGTATCCTGCTCGGCTACCCCGTCGCCTGGCTGCTGGCGAACCTGCCGCTGCGCACGGCGAACGTGCTGATGATCCTCGTGCTGCTGCCCTTCTGGACCTCGCTGCTGGTGCGGACTTCGGCATGGAAGGTGCTGCTGCAGAACCAGGGCGTGATCAACGACCTGCTTGTCTGGCTCAACATCGTGGGCGACGGAAACCGATTGGCACTGATCAACAACCAGACCGGTACCATCGTCGCGATGACGCACATCCTGCTGCCCTTCATGATCCTGCCGCTCTACTCGGTGATGAAGACCATCCCGCCGAGCTACCTGCGCGCGGCCAAGTCGCTGGGCGCGACGAACTGGACGGCCTTCTGGCGGGTCTACTTCCCGCAGTCGGTGCCGGGCATCGGCGCGGGCTCGATCCTCGTCTTCATCCTGGCGATCGGCTACTACATCACGCCGGAAATCGTCGGCGGGGAAGACGGCGTCTTCATCTCGAACCGGATCGCCTACCACATCTCGACCTCGCTCAACTGGGGTCTCGCGGCGGCGCTCGGCTCGATCCTTCTGGCCCTCGTGCTGGCCCTCTACTGGCTCTACGACCGGATCGTGGGCATCGACAACGTGAAGCTGGGAGGCTGACATGAGTGATGTCGTCGACAACCCCGCCAATGCCATGAAGCAGGACCGGAGCCTTCTGAGCTTCGCGGTCCCCCTCACGGCCCTCCTCGGTGCGATCCTCGGCTTCGTCGGCGGTCAGGCCGTCAACCAGCCGCTCGCCGGTTTCATCGGCGGCGCCATCGTGGGCGGCGCCATCGCCTACGTCGCCGGGACTGTCCTGGCCGACCAGAGGACCACCGGCCGCTGGGCCGCCGTCGGCGTCTGCGCCGTGATCGGCCTGATCGCCGGCGGCATCGCCGGCATCGTGTCGGGCATCCTCGCGGGCGCCGTGCTGGGCTGGGTCGGCTACTGGCTGGCCTCGGGCGACTACCGCCGCGGGGTGCCGCCCTATTCGACGAGTGGGCAGGTGCTGTGGCACAACACCTTCCTCTTCATCTGCGGCCTGATCTTCTTCTTCCTGATCGCGCCGATCATGGTGATCATCCCGCTGTCCTTCAACGCGGAGAACTTCTTCACCTTCACGCCCGAGATGCTTTCGCTCGATCCGGAAGGTTACTCGCTCAAGCACTACCGCGACTTCTTCAACAACAGCGACTGGCAGCTCGCGATGCGCAACTCGCTCATCATCGCGCCCTTCGCCACGCTGATCGCGGTCTCGCTCGGGACGCTCGCGGCCATCGGCCTCTCGCAGTCCGACATCCCCGGCCGCCAGGCGATCATGGCGATCCTGATCTCGCCGATGATCGTGCCGCTGATCATCTCGGCCACCGGCATGTTCTTCTTCTACTCGGCGCTCGGGAACTGGCTGGAGGCGAACCTCGGCTTCAGCCAGGAGCTGTCGGGCTACATCAAGGTGATCCTCGCCCACGGGGCGCTCGGCGTGCCCTTTGTGATCATCACCGTGACGGCAACGCTCGTGGGCTTCGACAAGTCGCTGACGCGGGCCTCGGCCAACCTCGGCGCGGGACCGGTGCGGACCTTCTTCAAGGTGCAGATGCCGCTGATCCTGCCGGGCGTGATCTCGGGCGGGCTCTTCGCCTTCATCACGTCCTTCGACGAGGTCGTCGTCGTGCTCTTCGTGGGCGCGGCAGCGCAGAAGACGCTGCCCTGGCAGATGTTCATCGGCCTGCGCGAGCAGATCTCGCCGACCATCCTCGCGGTGGCGACGATTCTGGTCTGCATCTCGATCGCGCTGCTGACCACGGTGGAGCTGCTGCGCCGCCGGTCGGAGAAGATGCGGGGCATGAGCCCCGGCTGATCCCCGGGCGGGCCCGGCTTCGGCCGGGCCGCCCCTACGGCAGGATCGACAGCCAGATCCAGACCGTGACCACCGCCAGGGTCGTGCCGATGAGCACGCCCGAGGCGGCGACCCTCCGGGCCGTCCCGTAGATGTTCGCGAAGATGTAGGTGTTGACCCCCGGCGCCATGGCCGCGGTCACGACCGCCGAGCGCAGGGCGTCGCGGTCGAGGTCCAGCAGGCGTCCCATCCCGAAGACGATGGTCGGGTGCAGCACCAGGCTGACCGAGACGACGTAGAGGATCGCCCGCATGTCGCCCGCCGGCCGGTAGCGGAAGAGCACCCCGCCGAGCGAGAAGACCGCCACCGGGATCGCCGCGCGGACCATGAGATCGAGCGCGTCGGCGGCCACCTGCGGCACCGGTATCCGGGCGAGGTTCACGAACAGGCCGGCGGCGACCCCGAGGATGAGCGCATTCGAGAACATGCCCTTCAGCACCTTGCGCGGCAGGTCTCGGGCCGAGCCGCCGCGGGCGCGGATCACCTCCATCACGGTGATCCCGACGCCGTAGCAGAACGGCGAGTGCACCGCGATGATGGCGTAGTTGTCCGCCAGGCTCTCGGTACCGTACGCCCGCTCCATGATCGGGAGGCCGAGCAGGACCGAGTTCGAGAAAAGGCCGCAAAACCCGAAGGCCGTCGCGTCTTCCCAGGAGCGTTTGAACAGGAACCGCCCCCCGAGCATCCCGGCGAGGAAACCTGCCAGCGCCCCGGTGTAGAAGCTCAGGAGCAGACGCCAGTCGAAGCTCTGACCGAGGTCGAGGGTCGAGATCGCGCGGAACAGCAGGCAGGGCAGGGCGAAGGTCTGGGTCCAGTAGACCAGCGCATCCACCGCATCGTCGCTGACGAAGCCGCGCCAGCGGGCGAGGTAGCCGAACCCGATGACGAGGAAGACCGGAAGGACGACATCGAGAAGAGCACTCATCGGGCCGGGACCTCGCGTGTAGGGAGCGGAGACCGGCGACGAGAGTGCGGCACCTAGATCTCGAAGGTGAGGGTCAGCCCGTCATGCGCGGGCTCGACATGGGCGGGGGTCTCGGCCGCGACGGTCTCGTAGTCGAGGTCGATGTGCATGTTGGTCAGCACCGCCTTGCGAGGGGCGGCGACCTCGATCCAGTCGAGCGACTTGGCAAGGTGGGCATGCGTGGGATGCGGCTCGCGACGCAGCGCGTCCAGGATCCAGCAATCGAGCCCCTCAAGGAGCGGCCAGCTGTCCGCAGGGATGTCGGCCACGTCCGGCAGGTAGACCACGTCGCCGATCCGGAAGCCGAGCGCGTCGATCGATCCGTGACTGACCGGCACCGGCGTGAACCGGATCTCGCCGCCCGCGCCGTCGATCACCGTGTCGCCATCGATCCGGTGCAGGTCGAGGATCGGCGGGTAGGGCGAGCCCTCGGGCTGGACGAAAACATAGGCAAAGCGGTCGAGCAGTGCCTCCGCCGTCGGTCCGTCGGCCCAGACCGGCAACCGCGTGCGGGTGTTGAAGACGATCTGCCGGAGGTCGTCGAGCCCGTGGACGTGATCGGCATGGGCATGGGTGTAGATCACCGCGTCGAGCGTGCCCACGCCCGCCTCGAGGAGCTGGTTGCGCATGTCGGGTGTCGTGTCCACCAGCACGCGGGTCGTGCCCTCGGGCCCCGTCCGGGTGACCAGGATCGAGCATCGCTGGCGCCGGTTGCGCGGGTCGCCGGGATCGCAGTCGCCCCAGTGGCCGCCGAGGCGCGGCACGCCGCCGGAGGACCCGCAGCCCAGGATCCGGATCTCCAGTGTCGCCATCAGGCGGTCCCGGACCAGGCCGCGGCCTTGGAGAAGAGCCGGTCGAAGTTCGCCGAGGTCTGCGCGGCGAAGTCGGCGTAGTCCATGCCCATGGTCTCGGCCCCGACCTTCGCCGTGTGCGCGGTATAAGCGGGCTCGTTGCGCTTGCCGCGATGCGGGGGCGGCGCGAGATAGGGGCTGTCGGTCTCGACGAGGATCCGGTCGCGCGGGGCGGCGGCGAAGATCTCGCGCAGCTCGGTGGAGCGCGGGAAGGCGGAGATCCCAGACATCGAGAGGTAGAAGCCCATGTCGAGCGCGGCCTCCGCGAGGCCCCGTCCCGAGGAGAAGCAGTGCATCACGCAGGGGTAGGGCCCGTTGTCATGGCCCTCGCGCAGGATCGCCGCCATGTCCTCGTCCGCGTCGCGGGCGTGGATGATGAGCGGCAGCCCGGTCTCGCGCGCCGCGTCGATGTGGATGCGCAGCGACTGCTTCTGCACCTCGGCGCTCTCGGCGGTGTAGTGGTAGTCGAGCCCGCTTTCGCCGATGCCCACGAACTTGGGATGCCTGGCCAGATCGACCAGTTCGTCGACGGAGGCCATGGGCTCGTCCGCGGCAGACATCGGGTGCGTGCCCGCGGCGTAGAAGACAGAAGGGTGCGCCTCGGCGATGGCGCGCACCTGCGGCTCGGTCCGCAGCCGGGTACAGATCGTCACCATCCGCGTCACGCCGGCGGCATGGGCGCGGTCGATCACCGCATCCCGCTCTCCCTGGAAGTCGGGAAAGTCGAGGTGGCAGTGGCTGTCGACGATCTGGGGAATGGCACTCATGAAACCTCGGACGCGGCCTCTGCGCGGGCCGTCTCTTCGATCTTCAGGACCATATCGAGGATGAGGCTGGCAGGGTCAAGGTTGACCGCCCGCCCGTGGCGGGAGCGTTCGGTGAGCACCTGCGCCAGCTGCGCCCAGGCCCGCGACGCCTTCGGCCCCGGTGCGAGACGGGGCAGGAGCCGCGCCTCTCCGGGCGCGCCCTGGACCGAGGGAGCGCCCTGCAGCCCGGCCCGCGCCGTCCGCGCGAGGAAGCGGTCGATCAGGTCCAGCACCAGCTCGAAACGCGCGTCGTTCTGCCGGCCGGCGCAACTGTCGGCGAGCTTGATGGCAGCGGGGCGTTCGATCCGGGGCAGGCCTTCGAAGAGCCGAACCAGGTCGCCGTAGACCGAGAGCCCGTCGCCCTGCGCCAGGCGGATCGCCTCGCCCACCGAGCCTTCCGAGAGCGTCGCGATGGCCGCGGTCTCTGCGGTCTCGACGCCCGCCTGGGTCAGCGCCCGCTCCATGTCCTCGGGCCCAAGAGGGCGCAGCCTCAGTTCGCGGCAGCGCGAGCGGATGGTTGGCAGGAGCCGGGAGGGCCCATGCGCGACCAGCAACAGCGTCGTGCGGGCGGGCGGTTCCTCCAGCTCCTTCAGGAGCGAGTTCGCGGCCGCCACGTTCATCTCGTCGGCGGCGTCGACGATAACCGCCCGCCTCCCGCCGTCCGTGGCCGATAGCTGGAAGAAGCGCTTCATCCCCCGCACGACATCGGCCCGGATCTCGGCCGAGAGCCGGTCGCCCCGGTCGTTGGGCCCGCGCCGGACGAGGTGGAGCCGGGGATGCGCCCCCGACCTCGCGAGTCGGGCGTCCGGGTTGTCGGGGGAGACCTCGAGGGTCTCCGGCACGGGCGGGGGGCCGAAGAGGCCGTCCCCGGGCGGCGGCTCGGCGAGCAGGAAGGTCGCGATCTTCCAGGCCAGCGTCGCCTTGCCCACGCCCCGGGGCCCGGTCAGCATCCATCCAGAGTGCAGCCGCCCCGACCCGTAGGCTTCGAGGAACGCGGCCTCCGCCGCCTCCTGGCCGAATAGCCGCGGCGTCTCGCGCGGGTGCGGTGCGCCCGGCAGGCGGTCGGGATCGGGGAGATCGGCAGGATCGGCCATGCCCCGCTTCTCCCCCAAAGCCCGGAGCCGCGCAATCGCCCCCGCGTCTTCCGGGGCGAGAATTCGATGGCGCGGCGTTCGCCACGGGCATCCGGCGGCGGGGCGCCAAAGCCCGGACTCGAGACGAGCGGTCGCCGCTCAGTCTCGGCCGTTGCAGGTCCTGCGGTCGATGTGCTCGAGCAGATAGACCTGATGCCCGGGTGGGTGTCCGGCCGGATGGGGCAAGACGCTCCAGCCCCGGCCCCTCAAGCTGCCCGTGAAATTGGCGATGCTGTTCCATCCATCGCTCACGAGCAACGTGCAGGAGCCGGACACGTCGATCATCGCCTCGAGCGCGTCCGCCTGTCCCTCCGCTCCCCTTTGGTACCGCAATGCGCGGTTGATCGGGACAGCCTCCGGCGAGCGCAGTCCGACGATGTCGAACAGACGCTGCGACGTGGCCCAGGAGACGTAGCCGATATCGTGGATGAGCAGGGGGGTCTCCGGTTCCAGGTTCCGGTTGATCCAGTCGGAGGTCTGCTCGAGCGTGGAGCGCTTGGCCGCGAGAACGCCCAGGTGATCCCCCAGCCTGGGCACCGAGGCGGCGATGTTGAAAGCCAGTCCGGCCACCAGGATCAGCATCGTCGCACGGCGAGAGCCCGGCGCGTCGGACGCCCTCAGCATGGCGAGCGAGAACACCGCGACAGGCAGGACGAAATAGAGATACCTCATCCAGTTCTGAGGCAGGATCGCCGTGTGCATGACCGCGAGCGCGAGGGTCGCCACGAGGGCGAAGGCGACGGCGAGCCTGGCCAAGGTCCCCTTGGGCACGAGCAATGCCAGCAGCAGGGGGCCTCCCGCAAAGAAGGCGAAGCGCATCAGCGTCGTCCCGCTGAGGGCCGCCCGTTCATCCCAGGGCATGACGCTCGTCTCGAAGAAGTATTTCTTGGCGTCGCCCGTCACGGGCAGGAAGGTGCCCGCCAGCCAGTACTGCAACAGGCACAGCGCGCCGGTGACGGCCAGGAACGTGCCGGCGAAGGCCATCGCGGCCCGGCGATCGGACCGGCTGCGGATGTGCCACAGGCCGTGCGCCAGGAGGACGATCGACAGGATCGCAAGCTCCGGCCGAATGAACGGCAAGCAGCCCGCGAGGATCGCCACCGAGGGGCGGGTGGGTCTGGTTGCGGCCAGGGCCAGCACCCACAGGATCGCCGCCACCATCCAGCCGGTCTCGAGCCCGTTCACCTGGACCCGGATCAAGTCGCCTGCCGTCGCGGTGAGGGCCGCAAGGCCGAGACCGAAGGCGAGTGAAAGCTGCAACTCCCGCGCAAGGAACAGGGCGGCAAGCGCCTGGGCAAGCACGGCGCCCCAGGCAAGCCAGAACAGGGCGGCATCCGGCGGCATGGCCAGCCCCAGCAGGAAGACGGCGAGCGTGTGAAGAAGGCTCGTGGAGCCGTGGAGCGGCCGGACCTCGGGAAAGCTCGCGTCTCCGCCCACGATGGCCGCGGCGTTGTTGAGCACGATGTATGCGTCGTCGAGCCGGAAGGCCGGCCCGCCCGTCGCGCTCCATGCGCCCAGGGCGACCAGGCCGACGACAACGGCGATCAGCAGCCCGGCCAGGGCCCACGCCGGTCCGGTCGTGATCCGTGCCGGACCCGAAAGCGGTTCACTGGTACTCAACCGGACCTCCCCCAAGCAATCGTCCCAGGGGTTCTCGCCCCCATGCTGGGCCAATTCTTGGCAAGAGGCCGTCCGAAAGATGAAAGCTGCCCTGGCGGCGAGATCAGCCGATGATTTCGAACTTCGTCACGTCGACCATACCCCGGTCGGTGATCTTCAGCGCCGGAATCACCGGAAGGGCGAGGAAGGCGAGTTGGAGGAAGGGCTCCTCCAGGGTGACGCCGAGATCCGTCGCGGCGGCGCGGAGCGCCACCAGCCGGTCCCGGACCTCCTCGAAGGGATCGAGCGACATGAGACCCGCGACGGGGAGGGGAAGCTCGGCCCGGATCTCGCCGTCCCGGGCCACGACGAAGCCGCCCTCGATCTCGGCCAGGCGGTTCGCGGCGAGCGCCATGTCGGCATAGTCGACGCCGACGCAGGCGATGTTGTGGTGGTCGTGGCAGACAGTCCCGGCGATGGCGCCCGTGGTCATGCCGAAGCCGCGCACGAAGCCCGTGGCGATGTTTCCGTTCTTCCCGTGCCGCTCGACGACCGCGATGCGCACAAGGTCGCGCGCCGGGTCGGGGCGCTTGTCGCCGTCGGTGATGGGGACGTCTTCGCTGAGGTGATCCGTCAGGATCTGCCCCTCCCGGATACCGATGACGTCGGTCGCCTCGGTATTGGCCGCCATCCGGAAGCTCTCCGGAGCGAGCCGGGGGGCGCGCACCGAGTCGCGGCCCACCGGGGCGATCTCCTCGCGGGCCGCGAAGGCCTCGGGCCCCACGCGCCGCCCGGCGCACCATACCATCTCCGCGTCGCAGTCCTCGAGCGAGCGCAGCGCCACGATATCCGCGCGGTATCCTGGGGCCACGAGGCCGCGGTCCTTCAGGCCGAAGGCCTCCGCCCCGGAGAGGGACGCGGCCCGGTAGGCGGCGAGCGGCGGCGTGCCGAGGCGGATGAGCTCGCGGATCATGTAGTCGAGGTGCCCGTGCTCGTGGATGTCGAGCGGGTTCCGGTCGTCGGTGCAGAGGCACATGTAGGGCGCCGTCCGCTCGGTCAGGAGCGGCTGCAGGGCGTGCAGGTCCTTCGACACCGAGCCCTCGCGTATCAGGACCCGCATGCCCCGTTGCAGCTTCTCGCGGGCTTCCTCGGCGCTCGTCGCCTCGTGCTCTGTGCGGATGCCGGCGGCGGCGTAGGCGTTGAGGTCCTTGCCCGAGAGCAGCGGGCAGTGGCCGTCGACGTGTCCGCCCTCGAAGAGCCGCAGCTTGGCCATGGCGCCGGGGTCGCGGTGGATCACGCCGGGGTAGTTCATGAACTCGGCCAGCCCGATGCCTGACGCGTGTCCCATGAGGGGCCGCAGGTCCTCCGCCCCGATCTCGGCGCCGGCGGTCTCCATGTGACTGGAGGGAACGCAGGAGGAGAGCTGCACGCGGATATCCATCACCGTCCGGCGCGAGGCCTCCTGGAAGTAGCGGATCCCCTCGACGCCGACGACATTGGCGATCTCGTGCGGATCGCAGATCGCCGTGGTGACGCCGCGCGGCGCGACGCAGCGGTCGAACTCGAAGGGGGTGACGAGAGAGCTCTCGATATGCAGGTGCGTGTCGATAAAGCCCGGAACCAGAGTCAGGCCCGAGACGTCGACGACCTCGCGGCCCTCGTAGTCCTGCCCGATGCCGACGATGGTGTCGCCGCAGATCGCCACGTCGCCCGCGATCCGCTCTCCGGTCACGAGGTCGAGGACCTCGCCCCCGCGCAGGACGAGATCGGCCGGTTCGTCGCCCCGGCCCTGTGCGATGCGTGTCTCGAGATCGGCCATGTCGCCCTCCGTCAGCTGTCGCCCGCAGAGAACAGGCTTTGCGGCGGAGGGTCCAGCGGACTATTCCGCCGCAGGCTCCGCCCGCTTCGCGCTGCCGCAGAGGGCGCACCAGGCATCGAACTGCGACAGGAACACCCGGCCCGAGAGATGCTCGAGGAAATGCGTGCCCTTGAGGCGGTCCATCACCGGGCCCTTCACCTCGGAGAGGTGCAGCCTGACGCCCTGATCGGAGAGGCGCTTGTCGATGGCCTCCAGGCTTTCCAGCGCGGAGAGGTCGATGGCGTTCACCGCGGAGCACATCAGCACGATGTCGGTCACCTCGGGGCTGCGAGCGAGGCGGCCGAGGACGAGGTCCTCGAGGAACCGCGCGTTGGCGAACCAGAGCGCCTCGTCGATCCGGTAGGTCACGACCTTGTCGTGCAGCGCGACGTCATGGCGGTTGAGGTTCCGGAAGTGCTGCGTGCCCGGCACCAGCCCGACCTCGGCCACATGGGGCCGGGAATTGCGCCAGAGGTGAAGCCCGACCGACAGGAGCACGCCGGCCGAGACGCCGACCTCGACTCCGAAGAGCAGCGTCAGCGCGATGGTCGCGGCCACGGTGTAGAAGTCCGCGTGGTCGTAGCGCCAGGCCCGCCGGAGGATCGAGAAGTCCACGAGCGACAGGACCGCGACGATGATCGTGGCCGCCAGCGTCGCCTTGGGCAGGTCGTGGATGAGCGGCGTAAGGGCCAGCGCGGCGATGGCGATGCCGCCCGCCGTGAAAGCCCCCGCGGCCGGCGTGCGCGCCCCGGCGTCGAAGTTGACGACCGACCGCGCGAAGCCCCCGGTGACCGGGAAGCCGCCCGAGAAGGCCGCGCCCATGTTGGCCGCGCCGAGGCCGATCAGCTCGCGGTTCGGGTCGATGCGCTCGCGGCGGCGGGCGGCGAGGGTCTGCGCGACGGAGACGGACTCCACGAAGCCGATGATCGAGATCAGCAGGGCGGGCAGGGCGAGTTGCGCCAGGACCGACGGCGAGACGTCGGGCAGGGTGAAGGGCGGCAGGGCCTGCGGCACCTCGCCGACCACGGCCACGCCCTGCGCCTCCAGGTCGAGGCCCGCGACGAGGGCGGTCGTGACGGCCACGGCGAGCACCGGGCCCGCGCGGGCGATGATCGTCGCGGCCTTCTGCGAGAGACCCGCCTTTTGCAGTATCTTGGCCAGTCCGCCTCGGACCCAGAAGAGGAATGCCGTCGCCCCGGCCCCCAGTAGCAACGTGGGCAGGTTCGTCTCGGGCAGGCCGTTCCACAGGCTGGCGAGCATCTCGGGCAGGGTATGTCCCGAAACCGGGACGCCGATCAGGTGCCCCAGCTGGCTCGCCGCGATCAGCAAGCCGCTGGCCGTGATGAAGCCCGCGATGACGGGGTGGCTCAGGAAGTTCGCGACGAAGCCCATCCGCAGCAGCCCCAGCGCCAGGAGCATCGCCCCCGAGAGCGCCGCGAGGGTCAGCGCGGCCGTCGCGTAGCCC
Source organism: Histidinibacterium aquaticum (assembly GCF_008710275.1). Taxonomy (GTDB): domain Bacteria; phylum Pseudomonadota; class Alphaproteobacteria; order Rhodobacterales; family Rhodobacteraceae; genus Oceanicola; species Oceanicola aquaticus. The sequence goes on along the minus strand of NZ_VYQE01000003.1, from coordinate 304,616 downwards.
ATGGTCCCGGAGGCGGCCACGTTGCCGACCGCCGCGGCCGTCATGAGCGAGACGACCGCCACCGGACCGACCGCGAGCGCGTTGGAGGTGCCGAAGAGCGCGTAGAGTATGATCGGCACGATAGAGGCATAGAGCCCGGCCTCGGGCGGCAGCCCCGCGAGCAGGGCATAGGCCAGCGATTGCGGGATGAGCATGATGGTGACGATCACCGCCGCGAGCAGGTCGGCGCCGAGGGTGGATCGATCGTAGTGGCGGGCCCAGGCTGGGACGGGCAGGAATCGGGAGGGGGACATTGAGGCGCTCCGGCTGAATTCCGACACATCTAATAATTGAAATGTATTTTGGCCACCCCCCCCTTCAGGCGCGCTTTGCGTCGACGCCTTCCATGATCGCCTGGAACACGATGCGGGCGGAGGCGGACAGCGGCTCTTCGCTCCGGGTGACGACGGAGTATGGAGAGACCGTCATCCTTTGGTCGACCGGCAGCACCGCGAAGCGCGAGGGGCGCGGATCTTCCCCGGTAAAGAACCCGGCGGCGGATCGCGCGAAGGGAGCGATGGCGTCCGTCGAGCTGATGAGCGCCAGGGTGACGAGCATCGACGAGGTGCTGACGTGGCGCGGAGGCAGGCCGTAGCCGGTCTCGAGCAGGTAGAGCTCCACCGTCTGCCGGAGGAGCCGTCCCTGCGGCTGCAGCACCCAGTCGAAGGCGAGGCAATCGTCGAGCGAGATCGAGGAGCGCGACAACAGGGGATGGTCCGCGCGCACCATGAGATCGAGTTGCTCCGGTCCCACGGGCCGAAGCTCCACGGAGCGGGCCGGAAGCGCGGGGGTCAGACGCCCGAGGTAGAGGTCGAGCTCCCGTGTCGCCAGCCCCTCCGCCAGACGGTCGGAGGTATCCACCAGGACCGTGATCTCGATGTCCGGATAGCTGCGCCTCAGGGTCTGCAGGGCCGGCAGGACGATGTCGACGGCGGCGGCGGTGACGGCGCCGATGCTTACGCTTCCGCGCACGCCCGAGGAGAGGAGCGCCAGGTCCTCTCCCGCATCGTCGAGCTCGCTCGTGATCCGCCGCGCGCGCCCTGCAAGCACTTCGCCGGCCTCGGTCAATGCCACCCCGCGCGGCAGACGCTCGTAGAGTTTGGTGCCCGCGATCCGCTCGAGATCCGCCATCATTCGCGAGGCGCTGGGCTGCGACATCGCGAGCAGGTCCGCCGCGGCGCTCACCTGGCCCGTTTCACCCAGGGCGCGGAGCAGGCGGAGGTGCGTGAGCTTGAGTCCGCGGCGGATGAGGACATCCGCATGGACCGTTCCCTCGGGCGTGTCGCTCATCCGGTTTTCCGTTCGAGATATACCGGGTTGGTCATACCGCGCCGCGCCCGAAATGACGAGCGCTGGGACGCTCAGCCCGAGGTCAGATCCCTCAGCAGCTGGGCCAGGGCGGGTTCGGCGATCGGTTTCGACAGGCGCGGAGTGTCCGCGAGGTCCTTCGGCAGGTCGATGGTGGAGGCGGTGTAGCCCGAGACGAAGGCCATCGGGATCGCGCGCGTCTTGAGGTCGCGCGCGACGGGGATGCTCGTGATGCCGTCGCCCAGGTTCATATCGAGCAGCGCCGCATCCGGAGGCGCCTCGGCGACGGCAGCGAGCGCCGCCTCGACGGTCCGGCAGGGGCCGAGCACGGAAAAGCCCCGCTCCTCGACCATCATCTCGATATCGGCGGCGATCAGGCTCTCGTCCTCGACGATCAGGATCACCGTCATGACACCGGCCGCCGGTCGAAGGTTGCGGTGAAGACCAGGCCGTCGCGACGGAAGTCCATGTTGATCTCGGCCTCGAGATCCCGGCCCAGTACCCGCTCCAGGACCATCGTGCCGAAACCTTTCCGTTCCGGCGTGGTCTCGATCGGCGGCCCGCCCCGTTCCTCCCACTGGAAGGACTGCCGCAGCCTGCCGTCCCCGAGGGTTTCGGTCGAGCTCCGCACCAGGATGCGGCCTCCCTTGACCGAGAGTGCGCCGTACTTGGCCGAGTTGGTCGCCAGTTCGTGCAGCGCCATGCCGATCGACAGGGTTTCGCGCGTTCCGAGCGACAGATCGGGGCCGTCGTATGCGTACTCAGTTCCGCCACCGGTTCCGTAGGGGCTGAGCTCGTTGGCCAGCACCTCCCGGAACGAGACCGTGGTCCAGTCGGCCTCGGTCAGCAGGTCGTGCGTCCGGGAGATCGCCCCCAGCCGTTCGGTGAGCCGGGCCTGGTAGTCGCGCGCGGATTCCTCCGGGCGCAGCAGCAGCTTCGAGATCGCGCTGATGGTCGCAAGCGTGTTCTTGACCCGGTGCTGGAGTTCTCCGAGCAAGAGCTTCTGGTGCTCGTTCTGCCGGGTGATCCGCTGCAGCATCCGCGCCTGTTCGGTCACGTCCCGGATACAGCCGCCGACCGCGAAGACTTCGCCCCCCGACCGGACCGGATAGAGATCCGCGATCCAGTGACGCTCGCCGTCGGTTTCGACTTGGGTCCGACCGGTGAACTCCTGGCCGATGATCGGCACGCCGGTCTCGAAAACCTGCGCGTAGGGTTTCACCAGCTCGTCTGCCAGTTCGGGGAGCAGGTCGTGGAACGTCCGGCCGACGTGCTCGTCGGCAGGCACCCCGTTGATCGCGGCGAGCTTCTCGTTCACCCGGAGGAAGCGGAACTCGCGGTCCATGAGGCAGAGCCCGATGGGCGTCGTGTCGTAGAGGTTCTCCAGCTCCGCGTACTGGCGGGCGAGCTCCTTCTCGTTGCGCTTCAGCGTCTCCTCGTAGGTTTTCCGCCCGGTGATGTCGAAGAACGACAGGACGTAACCGTCGATGACGTTGGCCGTGGTCCGGTAGGGCCGGATCCGGACGAGGTAGGTCTCGCCGGAGGATTTGACGACGACCTCCCGCTCGACGGTCTGCAGCGTCCGGTCCACCTCCTCGGCGTCTGTGGCGAGCTGCGGATACTCGATCCGCGAGGACAGGTCCGAAATCGGCCGGCCGATATCGCGCGAGCGGATGCCGAAGATACTCGTCGTCGCCGGCGTGTAGTTCCGGACGAGGAAATTGCGGTCCAGGAACAGCACCGCGATGTCGGTCCCCTCGAAGAGGTTCTTGAGGTCGCTGTTCGCCCGCGTGAGCAGGCGGTTATTCTCCTGCAGCTCCGCGTTGACCGTCTCGAGCTCCTCGTTGATCGACTGCAGCTCCTCGCGCGATGTCTCGAGTTCCTCGTTGGAGCTCTGCAGCTCCTCGTTCATCGAGAGCAGCTCCTCGTTGGAACTCTTCAGTTCCTGCCCGGAGCTCTCGTACTCCTGCATGGCGCTCGCCAGCTGGCGCCGGAGGTTGAAGTTCTCGATCTCCAGCATGTCCCGATCGGCGGTCTCGCGCTTCTCGAAGACGGCGCCGACCGCCGTGGAGTCGAGCGACCGGACCTGCTTGAGGCTCACCAGGAAATGGTCGTCGTTGTCGCTCGTCGGGCTGACCTCGATGTCGTAGACGACGGTGGTGTCGCCGGAGCCCACCATGACGTTCTCCGCGACCGCGGGCTTCCCGGTCTCGGCGCAGTCGGCGAGGGCGGTCCGGAGCGGCACCCGAAGCTCCCGCGCGAGATAGGCGTCGATGGCGCTGGACGGGACGCCATGGGTCGGGCGCACGAATTCGGCCATGCGTTGCGAGAGATAGACGACCTCGCCGGACCGCGTGACGAGGGCGAAGGGCGCGGCGTGCAGGCGCAGGAACTCGCGCTCCGCGAGGCTTTCCGTCCCGTAGTCGGCCCCGTGCCCCGGGAACCGGCCCGCCGATCCGGTCTCCACCGGGACAGGGGCCTGCGTCCGCGGGCGCGGGAAGGTTTCGCGCAGCGCGGAATAGCGGGTCGCCGCCTTGGGATTCTTGCGGAATATCTTGAGCTTGGAATGGACCGGCGCGAACAGCTCGTCCTCTCCGGCGAGACCTTCCGAGGGACCGAGAAAGAGGTAGCCGTTGGGCCGCAGCGAAAAGTGCAGTCGAGGCATGACCGTCCGCTGCAGCTCGGTCGACAGATAGATCAGCAGGTTGCGGCAGGAGATCAGGTCGAGCCGCGAAAACGGCGGGTCCTGGACGAGGTTGTGAGGCGCGAAGACACAGGCCTCCCGAAGCAGCGGGACGGCGCGCATCTGGCCGTTCTCCAGTGTGAAATAGCGTTCGCGCTGCTCTTCGGTCAGCCCCTCGAGGGAGGCCGGCCCGAACTGTCCGTAGCGCGCGCTGGACAGGGCGTGGACGTCGATGTCGGTCCCGAAGACCTGCAGGACATGGCTTGCCCCGGCGCGGTCCATCTCCTCCAGGAAGAGGATGGCGAGGGAGTAGGCCTCTTCACCGGTCGAACATCCCGGCACCCAGATGCGGATGTTGCGCTGATCGCTCGCCACCAGCGGCGCGATCACGTCGCGCCGCAGCGCCTCGAAGGCCTCGGGGTCGCGAAAGAAATGCGTGACACCGATGAGGAATTCCTGCGCCAGCAGGTTGGCCTGGGTATCGTCCTCGCGGATCGCCTGGATGAAGTCCTCGACGGACCGTTGGCGCATCAGGGTCATCCTGCGCTCGATCCGGCGGACCAGGGTGCCCGGCTTGTAGTTGCTGAAGTCGTTGCCCGAAACTTCGGCGAGGCGCCCCATGATCGCGGGCAATCCTTCCTGGATCTCCTGCTGCAGGTCGCGCCGGTCGCCCTCGGCGTGGAGCCGGTAGCGGTGGCTCATGATTTCCTGCAGGCGGCCGGGGATCTGTTCGACCGGCAGCACGAAATCCACCATGCCCGTCGCGACGGCGCTGTCGGGCATGCCCGGAAACCGGGCGTTACGGCTTTCCTGAACGATCGCGAAACCGCCGGCCGCCTTGATCTCCTTGAGCCCCTCGGCGCCGTCGGAGCCCGTCCCGGACAGCACGACGCAATAACTGTCGCGGCCGCAGGACCGGGCGATGGAGGCGAAGAAGCTGTCGATGGGGCGATGCAGCGTGTCGGTCCGGTCGCGCTCGGTGAGGTGGAACCGGTCGTGCTCGATGGAGAGCACCTGCCCGGGTGGCACGATGTAGATCCGGTTCGCCTCGATCGGTTCGTACTCTCGGATCAACGTCACCTCGAGACGGGTCTCCGCCTGGAGAAGCTGGTCGAGGATCGTCTCCTGCGTCGGCGAGAGGTGCTGGACGATCACGAAACTCGCCCCGGTGTTGGGCGGGATGGCGGCAACCAGGGACTTCAACGCCTCCAGACCGCCCGCAGACGCTCCGATACCGACGATCGGGTGAGGGTCGGTCGCATTTTCGTCAAGCATGGGCCGGGAGCGCAATCGTAAACCTGTCCCTGTCGACACTACGGTCTTTCGCGCATTTTGTAAGTCGTCTCCGCGCCTTGGACGGCGGATTGCGTCGCGCGGGCCTGATCCCGTCGCGTCATGTCGGACCGGAGAGCCGTTCTCCGCGCTGTCGCGGCCCGGTTGACTTCCCGCCGCAGCGCGGCGATCCCTGCCGGCAGTCGCCCGATGCTGGACGACTCCCCCAGCATTCGAGGTCGCGCCATGCCCTCCGAGTCCGTTTCCTACCCGGCCGAGGCCGCCTCTGCCGGTCCAGGCCTGTCGGCGCGCAACCGGCTGGTGATTTCGCTGCTGCTGGTCTCGGCCTTCACGGTGATCCTGAACGAGACCATCATGAGCGTCGCGCTGCCGCGGCTCATGATCGACCTCGACGTGACCGCCAACGCCGCCCAGTGGCTCACCACCGCATTCCTTCTGACCATGGCGGTGGTGATCCCGATCACGGGATTCCTGATCCAGCGGTTTCACACGCGCACCGTCTTCCTCATGGCGATGAGCTTCTTCAGCGCGGGCACGCTGCTCTGCGCCATGGCTCCGAGCCTCGGCCCGCTCGTCGTGGGGCGCGTCGTCCAGGCCTGCGGGACGGCGATCATGATGCCGCTGCTGATGACCACGGTGATGACCCTGGTCGAGCCCGAGCATCGCGGCCGGACCATGGGCAACATCTCCATCGTGATCTCGGTCGCGCCCGCCATCGGTCCGACCGTGTCGGGCATCATCCTGAACCTGCTCGGCTGGCGCTGGATGTTCCTGCTGATGCTGCCGATCGGGCTCGGCGCGCTGACGCTGGGCTACCTGAAGCTGGTGAACGTGACCGAGCCCCGGAAGGTGCCGCTCGACATCCTGTCCGTCCCGCTCTCCGCCATCGGTTTCGGCGGGCTGGTCTACGGCCTCTCGTCGCTGGGCGAAGGGCACGGGGAGGGCGGTGCGATCCCGCTCTGGCTGCCGCTGGCCGCGGGCGGCGCGACGCTCGCGGTCTTCATCTGGCGGCAGCTGGTCCTCGGTCCGAAGGGCAGGGCGCTCCTGGATCTTAGAACCTTCCGCATCCCGGTCTTCACCGTGGCCGTCGTGATGATGGGCGTCGCGATGATGTCGCTCTTCGGGATGATCATCCTGCTTCCGATCTACATGCAGACGGTGAAGGGGCTGGAGCCCCTGGGCGCGGGTCTGCTGCTCCTGCCTGGCGGGCTCGTCATGGGTCTGCTCGCGCCCGTCGTCGGCCGGCTCTTCGACCGGGTCGGCGCCAGGCGACTGGTGATCCCGGGATCGATCCTCCTGAGCGCGTCGCTCTGGCTGATGACGACGCTGGGAACGGAGACGCCGATCGCGCTCGTCCTGGTGTGCCACGTCGTCCTCAGCGTCGGGCTGGCGCTGCTCTTCACGCCGCTCTTCACCTCCAGCCTCGGGTCGCTGCCGAAGGAGCTCTACTCCCACGGGAGCGCGACCATCGGCACCGTCCAGCAGGTCTCGGGCGCGGCGGGCATCGCGCTCTTCGTATCGGTCATGTCGATCCGCATCGGGCGCGAGGTGTCCGAGGGAGCCGCGATGACGGAGGCGACGGCGAGCGGTCTGCACGCCGGGTTCGTCGCTGGGGCCACCATCTCGCTTCTGATGATCGTCGCCGCCTTCTTCGTTCGGCGCCCACCGGACCAGCGCGGCTGAACTCTTTGGCCAAGTGGACGCTGCGTTAACTCGCGATTTACTTGACGACTGTAAAGTAAGTCGTATGTCGCAGCCATGGATCTTCGCCGCCGCCGCACCCGGAGCCGCCTGCAGGCCGCCCTCCGGTCCCTCCTCTCGGAGGGGCCCCTTTCCGCCGTGACGGTGGAGGAGCTGACGCGCCGCGCGGGCGTCACCCGGCCGACGTTCTACTCCAACTACTCCGATCTCTCGGACATGCTGGGAGAGTATCTCGACGGCCTGCTGGCAGAGCTCGATCGCCGCAATGCGGAGCTGCTGGAGCGCTCCGGCGAGTGCGAGTCGACCCGCGCCGACATGGCGCGCATCACCGCCTCGATCTTCGCCGACCTCGACCGCGACGACCCGCGCCTGCACGCCCTGCTGGGCGGTGTCCCCGGCCTCACGCCGGAGGTGCGCTTCGCCCGCATGGTCGAGGGCCTCATCGACCGCAGCGTTCACTCCGGTCATCCCGCTCCCACGCGGGAAGAGAAGGTCGTCGCCGCGCATTTCTTCACCGGCGCCTTTCTCGGCCTCGTCCGCCTCTGGGCGAGCCGGCCCGAAGGGATCGACGCCCTTATGCTGGGCGAGGCCTTTTCCAACTACGTCTATAACGGCCGCGCAGGCGGCCCCGTCACGCTGGACCACCCATGAGATTTCTCGCACCGCTTCTCGTCGCGGCCCTCGCCGCGAGCGCCGCTCCCGCTCAGGACACCTCCGCGCCGCGCCCGGCGAAGCTGATGACGCTGAACGAGGGCGAAACCGCCCTGCGCCGCCAGTTCTACGGCCGGGTCCGCGCCCGGGAGACCGTCGATCTCGCCTTCCAGGTGGGCGGCCAGGTGATCGAGTTCCCGGCCAGCGAAGGTCAGAGGGTCGCCGAGGGCGAGCTCATCGCCCAGCTCGACCTGGAGCCCTTCCGCCGCAATCTCCGCCAGGCCGAGGTGAACCTCGAGAAGGCCGAGCGCGACCTCGAGCGGCTGCAGCAGCTCTCCGGTGACAACGTGGCCGAGGTCCGCGTGCGCGACGCGCAGACCCAGTACAACCTGGCGGAAATCTCGCTCGACCAGGCAGAGGACCAGCTGGAGGAAGCCACGCTCGAGGCGCCCTTCGACGCCCTGGTCGCCCGCCGGATGGTCGCCAACTACACGACGGTCTCGGCCGGGCAGCCGGTCGTCCGACTGCACGACATGTCCGAGATGCGTGTCGACATCGACATTCCCGAGGTCCTCTTTCGCCGTACCGGACCGCAGGCCGACGGCCTCGACATGTACGCGAGCTTTCCCGGTGACGACGAACGCCACCCGCTGGTGCTGCGCGAGTACGAGGCCGAGACCGCCGATGTCGCCCAGACCTTCTCGCTGACGCTGGCCTTCACCGAGGACCTGGGCCCCGGCGTTCTGCCGGGCTCGGCGACGACCGTCACCGTGGAGTCGCAGGCCTCGGGCGCCGAGGCCATCGTGCTGCCCGAAACCGCGCTTGTCTTCGGGCCCGACCGCGCGCCGTCGGTCATGGTCTTCGAGCCCTCCGAAGAGGACGCCGACATCGGCACGGTCACCCGGACCCCCATCGAGATCGAGATGCGCGAGAGCGGCGAGATCGTCATGACGGAGGGCCCCCCGGCGGGAACCGAGATCGTCGCCACCGGCGCGCCGCTCCTCGATGACGGACAGACCGTCCGCCGCTTCACCGGCATCGAAGGCTGACCCCATGTCCATCGCCCGCGCCTCGATCGACAAGGCTCTCCTGACCTGGCTGCTCATGCTCTCCTGCCTGCTGGGCGGGGTCTGGGGCTTCGCGACCATCGGCCGGCTGGAGGACCCGTCCTTCTCCATCAAGACCGCCGTGGTCATCACGCAGTACCCCGGCGCCTCTGCCGAGCAAGTGGCGCGGGAGGTCTCCGAGCCTCTGGAGTCGGCGATCCAGCAGATGTCGGAGGTCGATCACATCACCTCGTCCAACAAGCCCGGGATCAGCCGGATCTCGGTCGACATGGACATGACCTACGGGCCCGACGAACTGCCCGAGATCTGGACCAAGCTGCGCAACCGTGTCGCCGACGCCCAGGGCGCATTGCCCGACGAGGCGACGGAGTCGGTCGTCAACGACAGCTTCGGCGACGTCTACGGGCTGTTCTACGCGGTGACGGCGCCCGGCTTCACCGACGCCGAGACCCACGACATGGCGGACTTCATGCGCCGCGAGCTGCTCGCCGTGGATGGCGTGGCAGACGTCACGCTCTCCGGTCTGCCGCAGGAGGCGATCTTCATCGAGCCCGACCCGGCGATCCTGACGAACCTCGGGATCCCGCCCGCGGCGATCTTCCAGGCCGTCGCCAATGCCGACACCGTGGCTTCCGCCGGCTCCGCCGAGAGCAACGGGCAGGAGATCCGGATCGAGGCCCCCGCCGGTTCCGACAGCGTGGAGGAGATCGAGAGCCTGACCATCGGCGTCGGCGGCGAGGTCATCGAGCTCACCGACATCGCCCGAGTTTACCGCAACCGTGAGCCCGACCCGGGCCTCATCGTGCGCTTCAGCGGGGAAGAGGCCTTTACCATCGGCGTGTCCGGCAAGGAGGGCCTCAACATCGTCGACGTGGGCCACCGGGTGGACGACCGCCTCGACCAGATCATGGCCGACATCCCCTACGGCGTGGAGTTGAACCCGATCTACCAGCAGCACCTCGTGGTGGAGGAGGCCTCGGACGCCTTCCTGCTGAACCTCGCCATGTCGGTCGCGATCGTGGTCGTCGTTCTCGCCCTCTTCATGGGATGGCGCGCCGCCGTCGTGGTCGGGGCGACGCTACTGCTCACGGTCGTAGGCACCGTCTTCTTCATGGCTCTCGGCGGGATCGAGATGCAGCGGATCTCTCTCGGCGCGCTGATCATCGCCATGGGGATGCTCGTCGACAACGCCATCGTCGTCGCCGAGGGCATGCAGGGCGACATGGCCCACGGCAAGACCTCGCGCCAGGCGGCGGCGGACGTGGCGGGCAAGACCCAGATCCCGCTGCTCGGCGCCACCGTCATCGGCATCATGGCCTTCGCCGGTATCGGGCTCAGCCCGGATGCGACGGGCGAGTTCCTGTTCTCGCTCTTCGCCGTCATCGGCATCTCGCTGCTGCTCTCCTGGGTGCTGGCGGTCACCGCCACGCCGCTGCTCGCGCACTACTTCTTCAAGCGCGGCACGGGAGAGGAGGGCGACCAGTACGGCGGGCCGGTCTTCCGGCTCTATGCCTCTGTCCTGCGGCTGGCGCTGAAGCTGCGCTGGCTCGTGGTCGTGGCGCTCGTCGCGCTGACGGCGGTCTGCTACGTCGGCTTCTCCCGCGTGCCGCAGCAGTTCTTCCCGGACAGCAACACGCCGATCTTCTACGTCCACTACAAGCTGCCCCAGGGTGCCGACATTCGGCGCACGGCGCAGGACATGGAGACGCTGGAGGCCTGGCTCGAGGAGCGGCAAGAGGTGCTGTCCTACGCCACCTTCATCGGTGGCGGGGCCTCGCGCTTCATGCTGACCTACCAGGGCGAGGAGGCGCTGCCGACCTACGGACACGCCATCATCCGCACCGAGACCATCGAGGAGATCCCGCCCCTCCGCGCGGACCTCGAGCAATTCGGGCGCCAGGCCCTGCCGCAGGGCGAGTTCCGGACCGAGCGGCTGGCCTTCGGTCCCGGCGGCGGCACGCCGGTGGCGGTCAGGTTCAACGGGCCCGACCCGGACGTCCTGCGTGCGCTCGCCGAAGAGGCCGAGGAGCGGTTCGATGCGGGCTCCGACCGGCTGCTCGACATCCGGACGGACTGGCGCGAGCGCGAGCTCGTGCTGCGCCCGCGCTACGCGACAGAACGCGCCCAGACCGCCGGCATCACGCGAGAGGACGTGGCAGCGGCCTTACAGACCGCCACCGACGGCCGGAGGGCGGGGACCTACCGCGAGGAGGACCGTCAGATCCCGATCATCGTCCGCACGCCCGAGGCGAGCGGCGGCGGCACGGGCCACCTGATCGACCAGCCGGTCTACTCCGAGGCGGCGAGCACCTTCATTCCCATCGAGGAGGTGATCGACGGCTTCGCCTACGAGGTGCAGGACACGCTGATCCAGCGGCGTGACCGGCTCTTCACCATATCGGTCGGCGCGGGCGTTCCGGCCGGCGTCAACGCCTCCTCCGTCTTCCAGGAGATCCGCGCCGACATCGAGGCGATGGAGATTCCCGAGGGCTACACGATGGAGTGGGGAGGGGAGTACGAAAGCTCCACCGAGGCGCAGGAGAGCCTGGGCCAGCAGCTGCCCATCTCTCTCATCGTCATGGTGTTGATCTCGATCCTGCTCTTCGGCCGGCTGCGGCAGCCCTTCATCATCTGGCTGCTCGTCCCGATGTCGGTGAACGGCGTGGCGCTCGGCCTTCTGGGGAGCGGGCTGCCCTTCTCCTTCACCGCGCTCCTCGGCCTGCTCAGCCTTTCGGGCATGCTCATCAAGAACGGGATCGTGCTCGTGGAGGAGATCGACCTGACCCGGGCCGAAGGCGTGCCCTTCACCCGGGCGGTCGTGGAGGCCTCGACCTCGCGTCTGCGGCCCGTGGTGCTCGCGGCGGCGACGACCATCCTCGGGATGATCCCGCTGCTCTGGGACGCCTTTTTCGCCTCGATGGCGGTGACGATCATGGGCGGGCTGGGCTTCGCTTCGGTGCTCACGCTCGTGGCGGCGCCGGTCTTCTACTACATCGCCTTTCCCGGCGCGCGGAAGGCCGAGAAGGAAGGTCGGCCGGATCCGATGCTGGCGCGGGCAGACGCCGAACCGACCTAGCGGCGGCCCTCGACCGGGCCGATGCGCCGGGCCCCCCGGGTCCGTTGCCGCAGAGAGCGCGAGATCCGGTCGATCGCCGCCGTCAGCAGGCCGGTGCCGATCAGCAGCACGACCGCCCGGTCGAGCCGCAACTCGGCGATGGCGCCGTCGATGTAGAAGCCCAGCGTCGCCACGCCGAGGAGTCCCATAACGGCCGTCTCGCGGAGAATGATCTCCCACCGGTAGAGGCAGAGCGCGAGGAACGGCCCGAAGAGCCTCGGCGCGAGTTCCCAGCCCCAGAGGGTCAGCCCCCGCGGCGCGTCGCGGCGCAGCCCGGGCACCAACGCCTCGCCGTCGCGGCCCAGAAGGTGGCCGATGATCGCGCCGTTGTGCAGCGACAGCGCGAGGATCGCGGGCAGCATCGACGGCCCGAAGACCTGCAGGAAGAGATAGGCGAGCATGTACTCCGGCAGGCTCCGCAGGATCACCAGCCCGAGGTGCCCGGCAAGCTGGCCCGCCCGTCCGGTCACCCGCCGGACGATCAGGCCGAAGGTCGTGATCGCGACGAGCCCGGTGAGCGCCAGCGCGATCTGTGCGACGAGCAGTGTCGCCAGCAGCCCGGGCCAGAGTTCCCGGCTCAGAATCGGCCAGAGCCAGGCCATGAGCTCGCCCGGGTCCCAGCCGTCGCGGAGCGGCGCGGGCACGATGTCCTCGGTCAGGAACCGGATCAGCGCCCCCTCGCCCATGGGCGGGCTCCGGAGGAGGGCGAGATAGACCACGGCGGCGACGATCCAGAGAGGGGCGGTCGAGGGCCGCATCCAGAGCCGCATCGTGGCGATGAGCGCGATGTAGCAAATCAGGATCGCGCTCGCCGCGCCGTAATCGCCCACCCGGAAGAAGCTGTCGAGCTGGAAGCCGAGCGTCGGCAGCCCGACGAAGCCCAGCACCGCGCTCGACCGCAACCCGCATTCCAGCCGGTAGAGCGTGTAGCTCTGCATCGAGACGCGGATCAGCGGCAGGCGCGCATAGAGGAAGCGCGTTAGGGCATCGACCCCGGGCGGCAGCACCTCCGCCGGCCGCGGATCGGCCTCCTCGATCTGGTCGGCGAAGACCTTGGCGAAGATCCCCGCGTAGGGCAGGGCGATGGCCAGCACCCCCGTCAGCGCGCTGATCCCCAGGACCTGCATCAGGATCAGCGCCCAGAAGAGCTCGTGGATCGAGCGCACGCCGATGGCGGGCCAGCGCACGATCCGCAGGTGGTAGAAGGGCGTTAGGCAGAAGCCCGCGACCGCCCCCAGCGCGACGCCCGCGACCGCGAAGAAGACCGTGGCGGCCAGGGCCTGGCCGATCTGTTCCACCGCGCCGAAGTCGGGCCGGAGGAAGCCGGCCAGCATCCGCCCGAGCGCCGCCCAGGGATCGTGTCCCGCCACCGTGAGATCGGCGAAGGGCAGCAGCACGAGCGCCAGCGCCGCGAAACCGAGCGCGACGCCCCGGCGGCTCGGCCCCTCACTCGGCATAGAGCGCGGCCAGCTCGCCGCCCGTGGGCGCCTCTGCCGGGGCGTCGAAGAGCAGCTCCGCATCCTTCAGCCCCACCAGCCGTGTCGCGAAGGCACGGGCCTGGCCCACGTCGTGCAGGGCCAGAACCGCGGTCGAAAAGCGCTCCCGGACCAGGTCGAGCAACGCCGCCCCCTGCGTCTCGTCCACCGCCGACACGGGTTCGTCCGCCACCAGGACCTCGCCGCCACGGTAGAGCGCGCGGGCCAGCGCCACCCGCTGCCGCTGCCCGCCCGAGAGCCTGCCGACCGGCCGACGGTCCAGACCGCCGAGGCCGAGCCGCTCAAGCAGGTCGCCGACCTCGGCCCGGTCGGCGACGCGCGGCCGGACAAGGGTCGCGAGGTTGCGCAGCGCGCCATGGTCGTCGAGCCGCCCCATGAGCACGTTCCGGCACACGTCGAGCTGCGGCACGAGCGCGTGATCCTGCGGCACGAGCGCTACGCGGCGGCCCGAGGCGACGAGCCTGTCGTAGAGCGCGTTGAGCAGCGTCGTCTTCCCGGCGCCGCTGCGGCCCAGGAGCACCAGCCGCTCTCCCGGCTCCAGCGCGAGGCGGACCTCGCGCAGCACGGCCCGGCTCCCGTAGGAGAGGCCCTCGCCCTCGAGCCGCGCGAGCGTCATTCGATCAGGTCGAGCGCCCGGGCGGTGTCCTCGATCGGCTGGAAGTCCTCGCTGGCGGCGGGAATGAAGCCCTCGCGCGGGAAGCTCGCCAGCAGGTCCGGGTCGTCCATGCCGATGATCGCCGCCTGCACCCGGTCCGCGAAGCCCGCCCCGAAGGTCTCGTCCACGTCGCCGCGGATCGTCCAGTTGTAGTCGGGGTAGGGCGGGGTCTCCCAGATCACGATGGCGTCCTCGACTTCGGGCGCGCCGTCCTCGACGGCCTTGTCGTAGACGGTGTAGTTCATCGCGCCCACCTGCCAGGCGCCCGAGGCGACGAGCCGCAGCGTCTGGCTGTGGTCGCCGGAGAAGCCCACGCGGCCGAAGAAGTTCTCCGGCGCTTCACCGGTCTCCTCGCGGATCCAGTACTCGGGCATCAGCCGCCCCGAGGTTGAGGTGCGTGCGCCGAAGGTGAAGCTCAGGCCTTCGGCTTCGGCGGGAAAATCCTCGGAGGGCTCGAGACCCGTCTCCGTGTTCGCGATGAAGTAGCTGACGAAGGTCGGGTCCTCCACGCCCTGAGCGATGGCCCGGGCCCCCGGGGTGGCAAGCCGCGCCTGCACGCCGGTCAGCCCGCCGAACCAGGCCAGCTGGATCTGGTCGTTGCGGAAGGCCGTCACGGCGGCGGCGTAGCTCTTGACTGGGACGAACTCCACGTCGACGCCCAACTCGCCCTCGAGGTAGTCGGCCACCGCCGAGAACCGCGTCACCAGCGCTGTCTCATCCTCGTCAGGAATGGCCGAGAAATATAGCGTCTGCGCCTCGGCGCCTGTGGCGGCGAGGACGAGCGCGAGGCAGAGCGGCGGGAGGCGTGTCATGGCGGCGGGTTCTCCTGTCGGTGACGGTCGCCCGTCTCCTAGTCGCCACCGCGCAGAGCGTCCATAGCCGGGGCCGCGTATGGCGAGGTCCGGACCGGTTCACGGGCAATCTGGAGAGGGGTGGTACCGCCTTCCCGGTTCGAACGGGAGACCTCTTGATCCACAATCAAGCGCTCTAACCTACTGAGCTAAGGCGGCCCACGGGGGCATCGGCCCTCCCGGGCCGGTACCGGGGGAGCCTATGCCAGATCGGGCTGGCCTTCGCAACCGGTAATCCGGGCCGCTCAGGCCTCGCCGAGCCGGATCTGGAGCTTCACGTCGGAGGGGCGGGCCTCGACCGCGCGGTCGAATGCGGCGATGCTCTCCTCGAAGGGAAAGGTCTCGGAGACGAGGGGCCTCAGGTCCACCGCGCCGGAGGCCATGAGCGCCAGCGCCCGGTCGTAGACATGGGCGTAGCGGAAGACCGTCTCGAGCCGGATCTCCTTGGCCTGCAGGCCCACGACATCCACCGGCACCGGGTCGACCGGCATGCCGACGAGCACGGCGGTGCCGCCCGGACGGACCAGCGCGGGAAGGCCGAGCAGGGCGGGCGCGGCGCCCGAACACTCGAAGACGCGGTCGGCGCCCCAACCTTCCGTCGCAGCGGAGACGGCGTCGGCGGCGGTGGTCTCGTTGAGGTCCACGGTCTCGATCCCGGGGTAGCGACCGACGATCTCCAGCTTCGGCCGGGCGAAATCGGCGACCAAGACCCGGGCGCAGCCGGCGGCGCGGGCGGCGAGGGCGACCATGATGCCGATCGGTCCGGCGCCTGTCACCACCGCGATGTCGCCGGGGCTGACGGCAGCCTTGGCCGCGGCCTGCATGCCGATCGCGAAGGGCTCGACCATGGCGCCCTCGGCGAAGGAGACCTCGTCGGGCAGGCGGTAGGTCCAGGCGGCGGGGTGGACGACCTCGGGCATCAGGCAGCCGTGCACCGGCGGCGTCGCCCAGAAGCGCACCGCCGGGTCGACGTTGTAGAGACCCAGCCGGGCGGCGCGGGAGGTCATGTCGGGGATCCCGGGCTCCATGCAGACCCGGTCGCCCACCGCGAGGCCGGTGACCTCGGGGCCGGTCTCGATCACCGTGCCGCTCGCCTCGTGGCCGAGGACCATGGGCTCGCGCACCACGAAGGGGCCGATCCGGCCGTGGGTGTAGTAATGCACGTCCGAGCCGCAGATCCCGACGGTATGAATGGCGACGCGTACGTCGCCTGGACCGAGCCTCTGCCCGGTGTCGATCTCCCGCAGGGCGAGGCGTCCGGCCTCTTCCAGTACGAGCGCTTTCATGGCGGCCCCTCCCGATCTTCCGTCGCGGACCGAGAGACCGCACCGGGCGGCCCCGGTCAAGCGCCCCTTGCCAAACCGGCCCCGCGCCGCGATATCCGCGGGAGCAGCCAAGGAGAGGCCCCATGGGCATCGACACCGAAAAGGACATCGAGGCGAACCTTCAGATCGGCCCGACCGACCGCGGCATGGTCCGGATCTACGTGGAGGCCGAGGGCCTGGAGATCCCGATGGATTTCGAGCCCGAAGAGGCCGAGGAGATCGCCGAGGAAATCGCGGCCGCCGCGCGCGCCGCCCGTTCGGTCAAGCGGAAGAAAGGCTGACGCCCGGATCGCGGGCCAGCTGCGCCCGCAGCGCCGCGTGCCGCGCGAACTTCGCCACCATCGCCTTGCGCCGGGCCGGGGGGAGCTTGTCCTCGGGCGCCATGCGGACGATCTCGGCGTCGTAGGCGTCGGCGATGATGAGGCCGGTCTCCTCGGGCAGAAGCTCCACGGGAAAGTCCTCGTCCACCGCCCAGAAGAAGCGGTCGCAGAAGGGCAGGTAGTTCTGCCACTTGCGATCGGAGGCGAAATCGGCGCGGGAGGACTTGCACTCCACCACCCAGATCTCGCCCTTGCGCCCCAGCGCCATGACGTCGACCCGCAACCCGCGCTCGGGCGTCAGCTCCTCCACCGTGACGAAGTCGTGGCTGAGCAGGTGGCGGCAGACGCCCCTGGCGAGGAGCTGTCCGGGCATGAGGGGGCGAAGATCGTCGGCCATGGCGGAGATTATGAACAAAGTGAGAACGTCGCGCAAGCGGCTGGCAGCGCGACCTTGCGGAGCGGCCTGCGGCCGCGCTGGTTCAGCGCGGTATCCGCCTCCGGCGGACCCGCGCGGTCAGGGGGCTCCGCCCCCGGCCGCGGGCGGCCTCCCCCGGGATATTTCACCCCAGAAGAGGGAGTGGCGCGGGAATTTTCGCGGGCCTCTTGCCGGTGCGGAGGGTGACCTCTACATCGAGAGGCGGCGGGCTTCTGCGCTTCTCGTGACCGGGATAATTCCAGTGGCCTTAAGCAAATCCGAGGGAGCTGGCTCTGTCCGGGCCCTGGTCCGGTTACCCGGCGCCCACCTGTTCATACAGGTCCTCGGGAATTCATACCCCCACGGTTGCCGCGGTTCCCGCCACACTTTCCCTCAGTCGATCCGCGAGAGCGCCAGGAAGGCCGCGCCGGAGCTGATGAAGTTGATGCCCAGGAACAGGCCCAGGGCCCAGAGCGCCGTGCCCGGCAGGCCCAGAAGAAGCAGCAGCGCGAGCGCGATCGCCGCGATGCCGGAGGCCATCATCCAGCCCCAGTTCTGACCCGGCCTGTGGCGCCAGGCCATGGCGACCTCGACCCCGCCCTGCAGGCCGAAGAGCAGGCCGAGAAGCAGGGTCAGCGCCACGAGCCCCGTCAGCGGGAAGAAGGCGAGATAGCCGCCGGCCGCGAGGTTCAGCAGTCCGACGAGGCCCGAGAGCAGCGCCTCGCGCCAGCTGCGGGACTGGAAGGCGTGCCAGAGCGTGACGCCCCCGGTGATCAGCAGCAGCCAGCCGACCATGACCTTGGCGGCGATGGAGGCGACGAAGGGAAAGAGGATCGCGGCGATGCCCGCGACGATCAGCGCGATACCCAGCCAGCGGAAGCGGCCCCGGTGTTCGCGGACGTGGCCGAGGAGGTCTTCTGTCGGGGTGTGGCCCGGGTCGGTCATGGCAGGTCTCCCGTCCTGAAACATCGGGGGAAAACCCGGGCGCGGCAAGGGCGGTTCCCGTGCTAGCGCTCGGCCATCGCCATGACGGCGTAGCCGAACTGGACCCCGGCGAAGACGACGCCATTCGCGACCCAGAGCATCGCCACGGCGATCCAGGCTTCGGGACTGCCGAGGATGAGCGCCCCCAGACCGGCCACGTTCAGCCATAGCAGCAGTGCCACGAAGACGCCCGCCAAGGCGAAGCCGATCAGGCAGGAGCGGATGTAGAGAGAGATGAGTTTCGGCATGGCGGCCCCCGGGCCGGCTGGTCCCGTCGATCCCTGTGGGGAGAGATAGGGCGGCGAGGGCGGCCTGGCCAGTCCGCGCGGGCTAGAAGGCCTCGGGCTTGGCCTCCCGCGCCATGTGGTCGAGGACGGCGTTGACGAAGGAGGGCTCCTTGCTCTCCGGGAAGAAGGCGCGCGCGATGTCCACGAACTCGGTGATGACGACGCGGGGCGGCGTGCTTTCGCCCAGCAGCTCGGCGCCCGCGGCGCGGAAGAGGGCGCGCAGGGTGGGGTCGATACGGGCGATGGGCCACTTGGCGACCAGGGCGCGGTCGGTCATCTGGTCGATCTTGGCCTGCCGGTTCACCGCCGTCTCACAAAGCTCGCGGAAGGTCTCGACGTCGCCCTCGTTGTACTCGACCCCGTCCTCGTAGGTCGCGCCGAAGCGGTGATCCTCGAACTCGCGCATCACCCGCTCGGCCGACTGGCCCTGCGCCTCCATCTGGAAGAGGGCCTGCACGGCGTAGAGCCGTGCCGCGGATCGCATCTTGCGCCGCTGGTTTCCCGAAATCGCCGTCATGTCCGCCTTTATGCCGTCTGTCCGCCGGAGCTTTCGCCCGCCATCAGGATGTCGCGGGTGAATCCCACGCCTTCCCGCGGACCGCCCCACTTACGGGCGAGCGCGATGAGGTGCAAGGCCGCGGCCGCCGCGCCGCCGCCCTTGTTGCCCCGGTCGGGATCGGCCCGGACCGCGGCCTGTTCGTGGTTTTCCACCGTGAGGATGCCGTTGCCGATGCAGTGGCCCGAAAGGCCCAGCAGCGTCAGACCCCGCGAACTGTCGTTGCAGACCGTCTCGTAGTGCGTGGTCTCGCCCCGGATCACGCAGCCGAGCGCGACGAAGCCGTCGAAGTCCGACATCCGTCCGGCCATGCCGATGGCCGCGGGGATCTCCAGCGCTCCGGGCACCTCGATCTCCTCGACGGTGGCACCCACCGACTCCAGCGTCGCCCGGGCGCCCGAAAGCAGGCCGTCGGCGATGTCGCGGTAGAAGGGGGCGGTGACGATCAGCAGCTTCGGCCCCTTGTCGAAAGAGGGCAGCGGCAGCTCGTAGTGGGATTCGGCCATCAGCCCAGCTCCGATATCTTGCGGGTTCCGGTGATCTCGAGCCCGTAGGCCTCGAGCCCCACGACCTTGGGGCGCGGTGAATTGGTCAGCAGTTCGATCTGCGAGAGGCCGAGCGACGAGAGGATCTGCGCGCCCAGGCCGTACTGGCGCAGGGTCTGCGGCGAGACCTCGTCGCCCCAGTGCAGCTTCATCGAGGTGTCGCGCAGCAGCACGACCACGCCGCGGCCTTCCTCGGCCACCGCGCGCATGGCCTCGGAGAATTCGCCGGCGCGTCCGCGGGGGCCGGTGCCGACGATGTCGAGCATGGGGTCCATCGAGTGCATGCGCACCAGCACCGGCTCGGGGCCGGAGAGGTCGCCCTTGCTCAGCACGATATGCTCGTCGCCGTGGGTCGTGTCGGTATAGACCTTCATGTTCCAGGTCCCGCCGAACTCGCTCTCGATCTCGCTTTCGCTGAGGACGCGGACGAGGTTGTCGTGGCGGCGGCGGTAGCCGATGAGGTCGGAGATCGTCCCGATCTTGAGCCCGTGCAGCTGGGCGAAGGCGATGAGATCGGGCAGGCGGGCCATGGACCCGTCCTCCTTCATGATCTCGCAGATCACGCCGGAGGGGTTGAGCCCCGCCAGCCGCGCAAGGTCCACGGCGGCCTCGGTATGCCCGGCCCGCACCAGCACGCCGCCCTCGCGGGCGCGCAGCGGGAAGACGTGGCCCGGCGTGGCGATGTCGGCGGCGCCCTTGGTCGGATCGATGGCCACCGAGACGGTGCGCGCGCGGTCGTGGGCGGAGATCCCGGTGGTCACGCCCTCGCGCGCCTCGATGGAGATCGTGAAGGCCGTCTCGTGCCGCGAGGAATTGTTCGACGACATGAGCTGAAGCCCGAGCGCGTCGATCCGCTCGCCCGGGAGCGCCAGGCAGATCAGACCGCGGCCATGCGTCGCCATGAAGTTGATCGCGTCGGGCGTGGCCATCTGGGCGGGGATCACCAGGTCGCCCTCGTTCTCCCGGTCCTCGTGGTCGACGAGGATGAACATCCGCCCGTTGCGCGCGTCCTCGATGATCTCCTCGGTGGGAGAGATCGCGTCGGACCAGTCAAGCTCGACGGGGCCGGGGGTCTCGAAGGTCTGGGTCATGGGGCCTCGTGCAGCGTCGTTGGGCAGATAGTCCATACGCGCTCGGTTGGGAAGGGCAGGCGGGCTCTGGGTCCGGCGCCCGATCGCCCTAGCTGGCGCGTCGAAGCCAGGTTCAGGAGGCCCCATGCCCGACCGCGACGACCTCGTCGAGAGCTATCTCGCCCCGATCCGCGCCCGCAATTCCGACGAGCCCGAGTTCCTCCAGGCCGTCGAGGAGGTGGCCCGCGACGTGGTGACCGTGGAGAAGCAGCACCCGGAGTTCGCCCGCAACAAGGTGCTGGAGCGTCTGACCGAGCCCGACCGCCTGATCCGTTTCCGCGTGGTCTGGCAGGACGATGCCGGCGAGGTGCAGGTCAACCGGGGCTGGCGCGTGCAGACCTCCAACGCCATCGGCCCCTACAAGGCCGGGCTGCGTTTCCATCCGTCGGTCAATCTCTCGGTGCTGAAGTTCCTGGGCTTCGAGCAGGTCTTCAAGAACGCCCTCACCGGCCTGCCGCTCGGCGGCGGCAAGGGGGGCGCCGACTTCGACCCGACCGGCCGCTCCGAGAGCGAGGTCATGCGCTTCTGCCAGGCCTTCATGCTGGAGCTTGCCCATCACATCGGCCCAGACCACGACGTGCCCGCCGGGGACATCAATGTCAGCCCGCGGGAGATCGGCTGGCTCTTCGGCGCCTACAAGAAGATGCAGGGCCGCTTTCACGGCGCGATCACCGGGAAGGGGACGGCCTTCGGCGGCTCGGAGCTGCGGGTCGAGGCCACGGGCTACGGGCTGATCTACTTCGTCCAGGCCATGCTGGCCGAGCGCGGTCGCGATCTGTCGGGCCGCAGGGTCGCCGTGTCGGGCAAGGGCAACGTCGCCACCCATGCCGCCGAGAAGGCCGTGCAGGAGGGCGCTCGGGTCGTGACGCTCTCCGACACATCCGGCACCCTGCTCGCGCCCGACGGGATGGGGCAGGAGGCCATCGACTGGGTCCGAGAGCGCAAGCGCGCGGGCGAAGATATCGCCGATCCGCCCGGCCGGCTCGGGCTGACCTTCCGGGAGGGGGCGCTGCCCTGGGAGCAGGAGGCGGAGATCGCGCTGCCCTGCGCCACGCAGAACGAGATTTCCGGCGAGGCCGCCCGGTCCCTGATCGACGGCGGATGCGGGCTGATCGCGGAGGGGGCCAACATGCTGCTCACCGCCGAAGCCGCGGGTCTCGTGCAGGAGGCGGGGATCGATTACGCGCCCGGCAAGGCCGCGAACGCGGGGGGCGTCGCCGTCTCCGGGCTCGAAATGAGCCAGGACGCCAAGGGCCGCTTCGCCTCGGGAGCCGAGATCGACAGCGCCCTGCGCGGCATCATGGCGGAGATCCACGGCCGCGCGGCGATAGAGGGGCGGGACGGCGCCCGCATCGACTACCGACGCGGCGCGAACATCGCGGGCTATCGCAAGGTCGCGCGGGCGATCTGCGCATTCGGCGTGATCTGACGGAGTCCACTTCAACGCTCTCTTAAACCGCATCGCCTAGACCCCTGGGTGAAGTGATTCAGGAGGGTGCGATGGATGAACCCGATGCCGGCGGCGACGGTGCCGCCCTCTGCCTGTCGGGCGTTGAACAACAGCGCCTCCGCCTGCTCGCCGACCGTGCCGACTGGGCGAACGCGACAGATGTGGATGCCGCGGGCGTGCAACTCGTCCTCTCCGCCATGGCCTCCGGCATCGCCCCGCCCGCTGCTCTGCGGGAGTCGGCGGTGTTGCGGCAGGTCTGGCAGGCCCTCGCGCTCGACGACGTCGCAGACGCCGAGCTCTCGCTGGAGGACGGGCGCCTGACCGTGAGTGAGGGGCCCGAATGACACGCACGGTCCTCGTCGTGGACGATTCCCCCTCGGTCCGCCGGATGATCTCGATGACGCTGAAGGGGGCGGGCTACAGCGTGGTCGAGGCCGAGGACGGCCAGATGGCGCTGGAGCGCGCCAGCAGCGCGCGACCGGACGCCGTGATCACCGACCAGAACATGCCCAGGCTCGACGGCCTGGGGTTCGTTCGCGCCTTCCGGGCTCGTCCCGAGGGCCGCGGCGTGCCTGTCGTCTTTCTCTCGACCGAAACCGACGCCGCGAAAAAGGACCAGGCCCGCGCCGCCGGGGCGATCGGCTGGATGGTGAAACCGTTCGACCAGGCGAAGCTGCTCGACGTCATGCGCCGGGTGCTCGGATGATGGACGAAGAGACGCTCACCCTGTTCCGCGCCGAGGCCGGCGCTCTCGTGGAAAGCCTCGAGACCAGTCTCCTTGCCCTCAAGGACAGGCCGAACGACCGCGAACTGATCGACAGCGCCTTCCGCGATCTTCACACGCTCAAGGGCACGGGCGCCATGTTCGGCCGGGCGGATGTGGCCTCGTTCCTGCACGACTTCGAGACCGCCTTCGATCGCGTGCGCGACGGGTCGATGGCCGTCACGCCCGAACTCGTCGCCCTGTCCCTCTCAGCCCGTGACCATGTCGCCGACCTCCTGCGCGCCGGGGAGCCTGTTGCGCAGGATCCGGCGGGGCAAGAGATACTCGCCCGCCTTGCCGCCCTGACGGACGGTGCGGTCCCCGCTCCAAGTGCGGGTCCGGGGCCGGAGCCGCAAGGCGCGTGGCAGGTCAGCTTCACCCTCCCGCCCGATACCCTCGCCCTCGGCGGCCGCCCCGAACTGGTGCTGGAGGAACTCCGGCGTATCGGCGCCCGGCGCATCCGGGCCCGCGTCGCAGGAATACCCCCGCTGGAGGAGATCGATCCCGAGAACCTCTACCTTTCCTGGGTTGCCGAAATCGACGCCTCCGTGACGGAGGACGAGATCCGGGGCGCCTTCCTCTTCCACGAGGACGGCCTCGACCTCCGGATCGAGCCGCCGGCACCGCCGTCCGACGGCGAGACCAGTGCGGCAGGCCCGCCGGAGCCCAAACCGGCCCTCGCTCCGCAGCGAGGCACGTCCCTGATGCGCGTCCCCGCTGAGCGCCTCGACGAGATGATGGACCGGGTGGGTGAGCTGGTCATCGCGGAGGCGAGGCTCGCCGATCTTGCGGCCCGCTCGCGCGACCCCGCCCTCATGTCCGTGGCCGAGGACATCCAGCGCCTCGCCACCGGCATGCGGGACAACACCATGTCGATCCGGATGACGCCGATCGGCGCGATCACGCCCCGCTTCCGGCGCCTCGTCCACGACGTCTCCGCCGATCTCGGCAAGCCGTTGACCCTCGACCTGCGGGGCGAGGAAACGGAGCTCGACAAGACTGTCATCGACCGTCTGACCGATCCGCTCATGCACCTCATCCGCAACGCGGCCGACCACGGTCTGGAGAATACGGAGACCCGCCGGGCCCTCGGAAAGCCCGAAACCGGCCGCATCACGCTCTCAGCCGGCTACTCCGGCGCCGAGGTTCTGGTCACCCTGAGCGACGACGGAGGCGGCATCGATCGCTCCAGGGTGCGCGCCCGCGCCATCGAGCGCGGCCTCATCCCTGAAAGCGTTCCGGAAAACGACGAGGGCCTGCTCAAGCTCATCTTCGAGCCCGGCTTCTCCACCGCGGAAACCGTGACGAAGCTCTCGGGCCGCGGGGTCGGGATGGACGTCGTCCGCCGCTCCATCGAGGAGCTCCGCGGCACGATCGACGTCGCCAGCGAGGCCGGGCGCGGCACCACGATCACGCTCCGACTGCCGCTGACTCTCGCCATCATCGACGGTCTCCTGATCGAGATCGGATCGGAGCGTTTCGTCGTCCCGCTCGCCGCGGTGGACGAAATCGTCGAACTCCCCGAGCGCCACCGGGACGGTGAGAGCGGCAACGCCTTCCTCGACATCCGCACCAGCCTGGTGCCCTTCCTCCGTCTCAGGTCCCTTCTGCGCGCGACGGGTGATCCCGATCCCCATCAGAAGGTCGTCATCGTGACCAGCGGCGACGATCGGATCGGCTTGGTCGTCGACCGGATCGTCGGCAATCACCAGACGGTCATCAAGCAGCTCTCGCCCCTGCACTCCGGCCTCAAGTCCTTCTCGGGGGCGACGCTTCTCGGGGACGGTGCGGTCGCTCTCATCCTGGACGTACCGAACCTCGTCGCCCGCGGTAGAGGCCTCGCCGAAGAAACGGTGGAGGCCGCATGACCCAGGAAGGGATCAATGACCAAGCGCCCGCCACCCGCAACGTCGTCACCTTCGACCTGTGCGGAGAAGTTCTCGCCGTCCCGGCGAGCCAGCTGCGAGAGGTCCTCGAGCCCGTCCGCGTCACGCGTGTCCCGGGCGCGCCGCCCTTCGTTGCGGAGCTCGTGAACGTGCGCGGCGCTGTCGTGCCGCTGGCCGACCTCCGCGTCCCCCTCAAGATGCCGCCGGGGGCCGACGGCCCCGAGGCCCGCATACTGGTGCTCGAGATCCCGCTCGACGGGCAGGAGATGGTGGTCGGCATTCGCGCCGATACCGTCCACGAGGTCACCCGTATCGGGCCCGCCGATCTTGAGGAGATACCGACCGTCGGAAGCCGCTGGCCGCCGCGTTTCGTCGCCGCGATCGGCCGCTGGCGGGGTCACTTCGTCACGCTCCCCGACCTCGCCGCGATTTTCGCCGACTTCCTCGCCGGCCCGCCGGGCCGCGCCCCGTCCGCCGGATCCTCCGGCCTCGCCCCCGAACCGGAGACGACCTGATGCGACTGACCATAAAGCTGAAACTCATCGTGGCCTTCGTCCTGCTCATCGCACTGAGCGGCACAGCGCTCTTCATCGCGCTTAACGACCTCGGCCGTCTCAATGCCCGCCTTGGAGAGCTGGTCAACAACTCGGCGAAGAGGGTCGAGCTCGCGCAGGCGGTCACGGCAGAACAGCTCCGGACCCAGCGCAACATCCGGGAGCATCTCCTCGCGGAACGTCCGGAAGTCCAGCGCGAGATCGAGGAGGAGATCGAGAGCAGCCGCATCGCGCACGACACGCTCCTGGCCGAGCTGCGGTCGCTTGCTACGGCAGAGGGAGAAGCTCTTCTCGCGGAGTACGTCGCGACCGCGGAGCAGCTTCGTCAGACTGCGGGCCGGGCGATGGCGATCAGCGCCACGGACAACATCCGGGCCTATCGCCTTCTCTCCGGGGAGGGACAGGACCTCTGGGCCCAGATGGAGCTCAAGCTCGACGAGATCCTCCAGGACAATCGCCGGACAATGGCCGAGGCCGCCGAGAATGCCGATACGCTCTACGCCCGCGCCAGGCTGACGATCCTCGGGCTCATGATCCTGGCCCTCCTGGTCAGCACCGGGGTCGCGGCGTGGCTGATCCTGGGCATCTCCCGTGGCCTCAACCGGGCCATCTCGATCGCCCGGCAGGTGGCCTCCGGCGACCTCACCTCGACGGCGCACCTGCGCGGAAACGACGAGGTCACCGACCTGCTCCGGTCCCAGAACGAAATGGTCGAAAAGCTGCGGAAGGTCGTCGGCGACGTCTCCGGCGGCGCATCGAACGTGGCGGCCGGCGCGGGCCAGATGGCCTCGACATCGGAGGAACTCAGCCAGGGCGCGACCGAGCAGGCCTCGTCGACAGAGGAAGCCTCGAGCTCGATGGAGCAGATGGCCGCCAACATCAAGCAGACCGCGGAGAACGCCTCCGAGACTGAGGGCGTGGCCCAGAAATCTGCCAAGGACGCCCGCGCCAGCGGCAAGGCCGTGGCCGAGGCTGTCGAGGCCATGAAGACGATCGCGGAACGCATCATGGTCGTGCAGGAAATCGCCCGCCAGACCGACCTGCTGGCTCTCAACGCCGCGGTCGAGGCGGCTCGCGCCGGCGAGCATGGCCGCGGTTTCGCTGTCGTGGCGAGCGAGGTTCGCAAGCTCGCAGAGCGCAGCCAGACCGCCGCCGGCGAAATCTCCTCGCTTTCCACGAATACCGTCAAGGCGGCCGAGGAGGCCGGACAGATGCTCGACGGTCTCGTCCCCGACATCGAACGGACGGCGGAGCTCGTGATCCAGATCAGCGGCGCAAGCCAGGAACTCGCCACGGGCGCCACGCAGGTGAACAGTGCCATTCAGCAGCTCGACAAGGTCACGCAGGAAAACACCTCCGCGTCGGAGCAGCTCAGCTCGACAGCGGAACAACTCGCCGCGCAGGCAGACACCCTGCGTAGCACGATGAGCTATTTCCGGCTGGCCGCATCCGAATTTCAGCCCACGACCCGCACGACGCCACATGCGCCCACGCCAAAGGTTCAGCCAATGTCCTCCGGTGGGTTCGATTTTGACCTCAGCCCGGCGGAAGACGCGCTCGATGCCGAATTCGCCCGGCGCGCGCGCGACGCGGCATGACCGTCGATCCGGACCACGGCATGCTGGACGGAACCGTCATCACCTTCAGTCTCGGCGAGGCGCTCTTTGCGCTGCCGGTCGCGCCCGTGCTCGAGATCCTCGACGCCAAGCCTGTCGCCCCGGTGCCCCGCGCGCCCCAGCATCTCCTGGGTCTCATCGACCGGCGGGGCGCAAGCGTACCGGTCGTCGACCTTCGCCGCATGCTGGGGCAGCCGGCAAGGGAGGATACCTTCGAAACCCGCATCGTCGTCCTCCGGGTCGGAGGCCAGGGCGCAACGGCGCGCAGGGTCGGGCTGAGGGTGGACCGGGTCATAGAGGTGACCGAACTCGACGAGGCCGGCGCCGCTCCCCTGGCCGAGGCGGAGCTCTTGCACTGGAATGAGCGCATGGTCGCCGGCGTCGGCCGCAGGGGCGGGCGGTTCGTCACCCTGCTCGAGGTCTCGGCCCTGTTCGAAGGCAGGCTCGCGCCCACGGAGGAGGAGCCGCAGTCATGAGTGCCGCCGGAACGGCCCGTTCTGCCACCGACCATCTGGACCGGTTCTGCCGCGTGGTCCGCGCGACGACTGGCATCAACCTTTCCGAGTCGAAGCGACTCATGATCGAGGCGCGGCTGCGCAAGCGATTGACCGCGCTCAATCTTCCGACGCTCGATGCCTACTTCGCGCACCTCTTCGAGAAAGGCGGGCTGGAGGCAGAGCTGCCCCACGTTGTCGAAGTGATTACGACCAACAAGACGGACTTCTTCCGCGAGCCCGACCGCTATGCTCTGCTGGACGACCGGCTGATCCCGGAGGCCATCGCCGAACAGCCCCGGTCCCAGCGGGTCCGCTTTCGCCTCTGGAGCGCGGCCGCCTCTACCGGGGCAGAGGCCTGGTCGGCGGCAATGTTGCTGCACCGGGCGGCGCAATCCGAGCCGAGATTCGACTGGGCGATCCTCGGCACGGATATCACGCGCAGCGTCCTCGAGACCGCGCGCCGGGCCGTCTACCCGGAGCGGGAGCTTGCCCCGGTGCCACCGGACCTTCGCAGGGCCTGCACCATGACCGGCCGGGGCGGGCGCGGCGAAGCCCGCGCGCGGATAGTGCCGGAGCTGCGGGCCCGCGTCCGTTTCGCCCCGCTCAACCTTCTCTCGCCGCCGTACGCCGTGGACGCAGGCCTCGACGTGATCTTCCTGCGCAACGTGCTCATCTACTTCGAGCGCGAGACGCAGGCGCGCGTGATCGATGCGGTCGCCGATCACCTGAGGCCCGGCGGCCATCTCATCGTCGGTCATTCGGAATCCATGATCGTCCAGCGGCCCGGTCTGAGCCAGCGCGCGCCGGGCGTCTTTCGACTCGAAGGAGTCCAGCGATGACCAGGATCCGTGTCCTCATCGTCGATGATAGCGCGGCCGCAAGGAGTGCCCTGCGCCGCCTGTTGGAGGGCGACGGCGGGATCGAGGTCATCGCCACTGCCCCCGATGCCTTCGCCGCGGCTGCGCAGATGCGCGAGAGCCTTCCGGACGTGATCCTGCTGGACCTCGAACTGCCCCGGATGGATGGGCTGACCTTCCTGGGCCGGATCATGGCGCAGCGGCCCATCCCTGTTGTCATCTGTTCGAGCCATACCGAGGCAGGGTCCCGCGCCGCGCTGCGCGCGCTCGAACTGGGCGCGGCCGAAGTGATCGGCAAGCCGCGCCTTGCCTCGGAGTCTGATCGGCAGGAGGCCCAGATCCGGCTCTGCGACGCCATCCGCGCCGCGGCGCATGCCGGGCGCCGCAGGCGGCCCAGCGGGGGGCGCGAGCCGCCCCCCGCGCCGGGGCCGGCACCGGATCTCCGCCCGGGCCCGAAGCTTACCGCCGATGCCGTTCTCGCGCCGCCGCGGCCGAGTTCCGTGGTCCCCCCGATGCCCCCGGTCATCGCGATCGGAGCCTCCACCGGCGGGACCGAGGCCTTGGCAAGGGTGCTGCCCGGTCTGTCCCCCCGGACGCCGCCCGTCGTCGTTGTCCAGCACATGCCGGAGAAATTCACCGCAGCCTTCGCCCGCCGGCTCGACGGGCTCTGCACGGTTCGCGTCTCCGAGGCGCGCGACGGCGACCGGCCGGAGAGGGGCGAGGTTCTGATCGCGCCCGGCGACAGTCACCTGATCCTGCGCCGGCACGGTCGCGGCTACAGGACCGACATCGTCTCCGGGCCATACGTCGCGCGGCACCGACCTTCGGTCGACGTGCTGTTTCGCTCCACCGCCATCGCCGCGGGTCCGGCGGCGCAGGGCATCCTCATGACGGGCATGGGCGACGACGGGGCGCGCGGCCTGGTCGAGATGCGGACTGCCGGCGCCGCGACCCTGATCCAGGATGAGGCGAGCTCCGTCGTCTGGGGCATGCCGGGCGAGGCGATGCGCATGGGCGGGGCCGATCGGGCCGTGCCGCTCGACCGGATCGCCGAAGCGATCGCCGAATTCGGCGCGCGCGCGGGGGCGGCATGAGGTCGGCCGACCCGGCAACCGATCTGGCCGCGCTGGCGCGGACGGCTCGGGCCGTCTCCTCGGAGATCGAAGCGGTCTTCGATGACGTGCCGCACCGTCTGTTCGAGCTGCAGGACCGGGTAGAGGCCGTCTCCGGCTCCCTTACCGACCTGTCCGCTCGGTGCGGCCTTGAGGGACGGACCAGGCTCGCGGATCAGGCGCGACGGGCGGGGGACCGGGCGACAGGGCTCCGGGAGCGGCTGGGACGGCTCGCCGAGGTGGCCGGCCTCATGCAGGACAGATCCGCGGAGATCCGGGGCCTGCTGACCGAGATTCGGCGCGACGCCCGGGGCACGCGCGTGATCGCCACGAACGCGCTGATCGTCGGCTCCTCCATTCGGGCGGGAGACGGCTCCATCCAGCACTTCGCAAGCGGCGCGCGCGAGACGATCGAGGAGGTTGAGCAGGCGCTGGAGCGGCTTGCCGAGGCTCTCGAAGACGCGGATGACCGCATGAAGGACGCTGGTCCCAAGCTCGAGGCCTGCAGCCGCGACCTGGCGCGCATGGACCGGCTGTACGTCGAACTTCCAGGACTCGTCGGCGCGGTCTTCGACCGGACCGACCTGCCACGCCGAGCCGCCGACCTTTCGGCGACGGTGACCCGTCTCGCGCAGGAACTCGGCGCGGCGCTGGTGGGGCTGCAGGCGGGAGATGCCCTTCGGCAGCGGCTCGATCACGTCGCCGAGATCGCGGAGTTGGCGCCCGGAACACCGGCCGAGGACCGGCCGGTCCTCCAGGCCCTCTGCAGGACCCTCGTTGCCACCGCGACCGAGAGCCTTCGGGAGGCGGAAGAGCGTGTCCTCCCACGGTTCGCGACGATGAAGGAGCACGCGGGACGCGCCGCAGCCGACCTGCGGGAACTCTCCGAGGCCGTCGATGCCGCGGACCTCACGGCCTTCGCCGACCGGCTGACGGCCGAGGCCGGCGGAGGTTCCGCCCTCGCCGCGCCGGCCCTTCGCGAGGAACTGCTTGCCGCCGCGAAGGCCTATGCCGCGGTCGCGGGACCGGCCGCGACCATCGCGCGGACCGAGCAGACGATCCACCTCATGGGGCTGAACGCCACGTTGGTCTCGACCCGCTACGGACAGGAGGGGCGGGCCATGATGGAAGTCTCACGCCAGCTGCGGGATTCCAGGACCGAGCTCGGGGACCGGTCCCGGGCGCTCATCGATCGGACCCGCCGCCAGGAAGCCGCCATCGCCGATCTGGAGGCGATCGAGCTCGGCGAAGAGCAGGGCGCGGCAGATGCGCTGAAGGACCTTGGGGAGTCGACGCGGGTGCTGGCCGACCTCCTCGCACGGGTTGCGGCGGCCCGCGACTTGGAGGTCGAAGCCGCGGTCGCCCGGGCCTCGGAGACGTTCGCAGGGTTCAGCGCGGGGATACGGCGCCGCCTCGCGCCCTGGGCCGACAAACACGCGCATGTCCCCGGCCCGATGTCCCCGGGCCTCTCGGCACGGATCCGGCGGCTCTATTCCATCGCGGACGAGCGCGAGGTTCACGACCGGATCGCGGGGCGGCCCCCGGGGGCGGACCCGGAGACCAGGGAAGAGGAAGAAGATGTCTTCTTCGCGTGACCTCGTCCCCTGGCCGCCGCGGCTCAGGCGTTGGCGTAGGCCTCCATGACCTCGTCCGGCGCCTCGAAGTTCGTCGTGACGGACTGAACGTCGTCGTCATCCTCGAGCGCTTCGACAAGCTTCATGAGCTTCTGCAGCCCCTCGAGGTCGAGCTCGGTCGTGTTGACCGGACGCCAGACGAGTTTCGTCGTCTCGGACTCGCCCAGTTGCTCCTCGAGCAGCGTCGAGACCTCGTTGAGATCGGTGTCGGCGCACCAGACGACATGTCCGTCGTCGCCCGATTCGACATCCTCTGCGCCCGCCTCGATCGCGGCCATCATGACGTCGTCGGCATCACCCACGTCGGCGGGGTAGACCACCTGGCCCTTGCGCTCGAACATGAAGCCGACCGAGCCGGTCTCGCCCAGGTTGCCGCCGTTCTTGCCGAAGGTCGACCGGACGGTGGAGGCGGTGCGGTTGCGGTTGTCGGTCATCGCCTCGACAATCACCGCCACGCCGTTCGGCCCGTAGCCCTCGTAGCGGATCTCCTCGTAATTCTCGGCGTCGCCGCCCTGCGCCTTCTTGATGGCGCGGTCGATCACGTCCTTCGGGACGGAGTTCGACTTGGCCTCCTTCACGGCCAGGCGCAGGCGGGGGTTCTTGTCGGGGTCGGGGTCGCCCATCTTCGCGGCGACCGTGATCTCCTTGGCGAGCTTGGAGAAGAGCTTGGACCGAGCGGCGTCCTGACGCCCCTTGCGGTGCTGGATGTTCGCCCACTTGGAATGGCCGGCCATGGTGTCCTCGTCTTGGCTGATTGCCGGGCATATAGGGCAGGGCACGGGCCCGCTGCAAGCCGCGCGACAGGCCCGGGGTCAGTCCTTGACGCGGCGCAGCCGGTAGACGCCCTCGGGCAGGTTCAGCGCCGCTCCCATGTCGCGGACCTGCGCGATCGAGAGCGTGATGGTCACGTCCCGGTCGGTCCGGGCGTCGAACTGGGTCAGCGTCACGCAGTCCTCGAAGGCATGGACGATCACGTCCTCCTTCAGCGGCGCCTCGCCGTCGTCGACGAGGGTCACGGTGGTGGCGTCGAAATCGTGCTCGATGGTGAACATGGGGCGAGCCTAGACCGCCCCGTGCTCACGGAAAAGGGCGGAGCGCTGCCGATCCCGTGAGCCGGCGTCCGGCGGGCTGGAAGCGCCCGCGCCACATGCTAGGAGAAGGGAAACCCCGTTTCCGGAGCCGTCCATGGGCCTCAGATCCGCCGCTCTTTCCGTTCTCGTCGCCGCCGGGCTCGCCGGCTGTGCCGCGCCGCCACCGGACGGTGTGACCACGACGAGCCCTGGCGAGAAGATCAACCCGGTCGCGGCCGTAGGCCAGGCGCTCGACGCCCGCACCGCCGCACGCACCTTCATCAGCGTGGTCGAGCGGGTCGAACCGGCCGCCGAGGCCGAGTGCCGCGAACGCGCGCCGCAGTTCAACTGCGATTTCCAGATCGTGGTGGACGACCGTCCGGGCCTGCCCGCCAACGCCTTCCAGACCGTCGACCAGCGCGGACGGCCCATCGTCGCCTTCACCCTCGCGCTCATCGCCGACGCGCGGAATGCCGATGAACTGGCCTTCGTCCTCAGCCACGAGGCGGCGCACCACATCGAGGGTCATCTCGCCCGCCAGCAGCGCAATGCCACGGCGGGGGCCGTCGTCTTTGGCCAGCTCGCGGGGGCGCTCGGGGCGCGCACGCCCGAAGAAGTGCGTGCCGCGCAGGAGATCGGCGCCGTTGTGGGCGCGCGGAGCTACTCCCGCGACTTCGAGCTGGAGGCCGACCGCCTCGGCACGATCATCACGGCCCGCGCGGGCTACGATCCCGTGCGCGGGGCCGACTTCTTCTTCCGGATTCCGGATCCGAGCGCCGTCTTCCTTTCGACCCACCCGCCGAACCAGGAGCGTGTGGCGATCGTCAGGTCGACCGCCGCGCAGCTGCGCCGCTAGAGCGGCCCCGGCACCTGCAGCGTCACGCCCCAGGCGATGGCGGCGAAGAAGCAGCCCGAGGCCGCAAGCACGAAGCCATGCCAGATCGCGTTCTGGAAGCGCAGTTTCTCCCAGGAGAAGAAGATCGTCCCGGCCGAATAGAGGAGCCCGCCGACCACGATCAGCGCGGTCCCCCCGGCCGGAAGCCGCTGGGCCAGGGGCCAGATGAGCGCCAGGCTGAACCACCCCAGCGCGAGGTAGAGAAGCGTGTTGAATCGCCCGGGCGCGCGCGAGACGAAGAGGCGCAGCACGGCGCCCATCATGGCGAGCGCCCAGACCACGGCCAGCACGATCCAGCCGAAAGCCGTGCCGATCAGGGCGACGAGCGGCGTGTAGGTGCCCGCGATCTTGAGGTAGATCGCCGCGTGATCCATGCGCCGCAGCATCGGCCTCGCGCGCTCCCACGGGGTCATGTGGTAGCAGGCCGAGACAACGAAGCTCAGGATCATCGCACCGCCGTAGACCGCGACCGCGGCCACGGTAAGCCCGGGCCGGTGACCCGCCGAGAGCACGATGAGGAGCACCGCGCCGGTGATGGCCAGCGCCATGCCGAGGAAATGCATCACGCCATCGGCGATCCGCTCGGCGCGGGTAAATGTAGGGTATGCGTCGCTGTAGGAACCGGTCATGTGGATAGAGTACGCGCAGTCGGGCCGAAAGAAAGAACAACGCTGCGAAACCCTGTGTTGATCCGGGTCAATTTACCGGCATTCGCAGCCTCGCAGGCACGGTCGGTGTCTCCTTGGAGACAGCCCTCACTCGGCTTCCGGTCCACCAACCGCCCGTCTCCGGCGCGCGAGATGCCGCCGGTAGAGCACCGGTGCGAGGACCTTCTCGTAGACTGCGGAGGCCGCCGGGCGGATCACCGGAAGTCCCGCGACGCGCGCCAGCCAGCGCATCCGCGGCATCTGCCGCCAGAGCACGAGAAACCCGTCGAGACCGCCATGCAGCTCGCCCTCGTGCAGGACGTAGAGTCGCCGGGCTGCTTCGTCGTCGGTCAGACCCCACTCCGCCAGTTCGGGCCCGTTCAGGTCGTCGAAGCGGATCGGCAGGCCCCGCCGGCGCGAATAGTCGGCATAGCGGTCGATCTCAAAGGAGCAGACCGGGCAGTCGCCGTTGTAGAGAACGCGTGTGTCTTCCGTCATGCCGCCCTAGATGGAGCGCGGACCGGCGACCGGCGAGGTGACGCAGGGTGACATCCGCGTGAGCGGCGCAACCCGGCCCGGGGCTCCCTACGTTCCTTAAATGACAGACCGGGAGACAGACATGACCCATCGCCGATCCTTCCTCGCAGGCGGCGCCGCGATCGCCGTGGCAGCCGTCGGCGGATATGCCGCGCTTCGTGGCAGCACGGCCGAATCCCAGGAAAGCTTCGAGGTCAGCCTCAGCGAAGAGGAATGGCGCGAGCGCCTGACCGATCAGGAATTCGCCGTGCTCCGTCAGGAAGCTACTGAAGAGCCCTATTCCAGCCCGCTGCTCGAGGAGAGCCGCACCGGTATCTACACCTGCGGCGGCTGCGGCCAGGACGTCTATTCCTCCGAGACGAAATTCGAGTCCGGCACCGGCTGGCCCAGCTTTTACGCGCCGCTCGAGAACGCGGTGGCGACCAAGACCGACTACAAGCTCGTCTATCCCCGTACCGAGGTCCATTGCGACCGCTGCGGCGGTCACTTGGGCCACATCTTCGACGACGGACCGGAGCCCACGGGCAAGCGCCACTGCCTCAACGGCGTCGCGCTGGACTTCCGCCCGGCCGAGGCATGAGCCGCGAGATATCGGTCGAGGAGCGGCGTTCGGTACCGCTCGACGGGCTCCTGCTGGGGTACGGGCCCGTCCTCCTTTTCCCCGCTCTCGCGCTGGTGGCCTGGCTGACGCCGGCGCCCTGGGCGATCATCGCCATCTTCGCGGGACAGATCGTCGGCGCGGCGCTGCTGTGCTTCTTCGCCGGGGTGCGCCGGGGGCTAAGTTTCCGCACCGAGGGCGGGCCGAAGCCACGGCAGATCGCCGTCATGCTCGCGCTCTTCTTCGGCGGGCTCGTGGCCCTCGTGCTGCCGCCGGCCCTCGGCCTGCTCATCGTCCTCGTCGCGATCGCGGCCATGGGCATCTTCGAGCCGAGGGCGGCCGAGCGCGGAGAGGTCCCGCTCTACTTCGCGCGTCTCCGCCCGCCGCAGATGACCATCGCCGTGGTCGGCCTCGCAATGCTCCTCGTCGCGGCCCTTTGAGCCACATCAAGGCGCGGCGGCACGCTCCGGGGCAGGAGAGGCGAAACAGCTCCGGAGGACGCCCCGATGTTCGGTCTCAAGACCATCTCCCGCCACGCCGACCTCACCACCCGCATGGCCTCGGCCCTCGGCCGCGACCCGTCCCGCTCGATGATCTCCAGCCCCACGGGCGCCGAACGCTGGCGCGGCGCGGTCCTTTCCTGCACCGCCTGCACCCAGGCCGAGGCCTGCGGCAAATGGCTGGAGACGCACGACCACGCGGACCAGCCGCCGGCCTACTGCCGCGGACGCGCCTACTTCGCGGGACTTCCGAAAGAGGCCGAGCCGGCCTGACCTAGCCCGGCAGGCGGCCCCAGAGGTCGTACTCGCCGGCCTCGTCCACCTCGACCGTCACCAGGTCGCCGACGGAGAGACCCTTGGTCCCCTCGTCGATGAAGAGGCAGCCGTCGATCTCGGGCGCGTCGGCCTTGGTGCGGCAGGTGGCGATGCCGTCGGCGTCGATGTCGTCGACGAGGACCTCCTGCAGGGTGCCGACCTTGGCGGCGAGCTTCTTCTCCGAGATCGCCTGAGCCTTTTCCATGAAGCGCTTCCAACGGTCCTGCTTGACCGCTTCGGGGACGTGATCGGGCAGGGCATTCGACCGCGCACCCTCGACATCCTCGTACTTGAAGCAGCCGACCCGGTCGAGCTGGGCCTCGTCGAGCCAGTCGAGAAGGTAGTCGAACTCCGCCTCGGTCTCGCCGGGGTAGCCCACGATGAAGGTGGAGCGCAGGGCGATCTCGGGGCAGATCTCGCGCCAGGCGGCGATCTCGGTCAGCGTCTCGGTCTGCGCGCTGGGCCGAGCCATGCGCTTCAGCGTGTCCGGATGGGCGTGCTGGAAGGGGATGTCGAGGTAGGGCAGCACCAGCCCCTCGGCCATCAACGGGATCAGGTTGCGCACGCGGGGGTAGGGATAGACGTAGTGCAGCCGCACCCAGGCTCCGAGGCTCCCCAGGTCGCGGGCGAGGTCGTCGATATGGGCGCGGTGGCCCCGCTCCTCGGCGAACCTGATGTCGGCACCGTAGGCGGAGGTGTCCTGGCTGATGACCAGCAGCTCTTTCACGCCGCTCTCGACCAGCTTCTCGGCCTCGCGGATCACGGCATGGGCCGGACGGCTGACCAGGCGGCCGCGCATGTCGGGGATCACGCAGAACTTGCAGCGGTGGTTACAGCCCTCGGAGATCTTGAGGTAGCTGTAGTGCCGCGGCGTGAGCTTCACGCCGGAAGCGGGCAGCAGGTCGACGAAGGGGTCTGGGGCGGGCGGAACCGCGGAGTGCACCGCGTCGAGCACCTGCTCGTACTGGTGCGGTCCTGTCACCGCGAGGACCTTGGGATGCGCGCCGGTGATGTACTCGGGCTCCGCCCCGAGGCAGCCGGTGACGATGACACGGCCGTTCGACTCCAGAGCCTCTCCGATCGCCTCGAGGCTCTCGGCCTTGGCGCTGTCGAGGAACCCGCAGGTGTTCACGATGACCGCCTCGGCGCCCTGGTAGTTGGGCGAGATGGCGTAGCCCTCGGCCCGGAGGCGGGTCAGGATGCGCTCGCTGTCGACCAGCGCCTTGGGGCAGCCGAGGGAGACCATGCCGATCGTCGGCTGGCCGGGACGGCGCTCTTCCGCGAGGCGGGGGCGCGAGAGATCGGGGCGGAGGTCGGGCGGGTTCAGCGACATGGGCGCCACATAGGGACTTTCGGCGCCTTGGGGAAGGGGGTGCGACTCGGGCGTCCAAATTTGGACGGGGATATAACGCGCTGATATAAATACAAATATCGGAATGGATCGCCCCGCGGCCGGCCGGGGCAGGAGGGGCGCTGCCCCTCTGGCGCCCGCCGGGCGCCATTCACCCCGGGATATTTCGGCCCAGAAGAGCGAGGGGGATTGCGGCTCCGGCCGCGCCGGGCATGCTGGCCGGACGGTTCAAGGGAGGGACGCCATGACATTGTTCGAGGGACTCGATCCGGAGGGGCTCTACGCCGGGCGGATCGAGGGGCCGGAGGGCCCGCTCGTCGTCCGCTGGACCGGAGGTGTCCTGTCGGACGTGACCTGCCGCGCGGTGCCCACGATGCGCGACCTGCTGGAACGTGAGGACGTCGCCGACTGGCTGCGCGCGGCCCGGGGGCGGGAGGTGGCGGAGCCGGAGGTGCTGCTCGCCCCCTGTGACCTGCAGGCGGTGAAGGCCTGCGGCGTGACCTTCGCCCGCTCGATGATCGAGCGGGTCATCGAGGAACGCGCGGGCGGCGATTCCGCTGCCGCCGAGGCGGTGCGCGCCCGCATCGCGGACGCCGTGGGCCAGCGGCTCCGCGATCTCGTGCCGGGGTCCGAGAAGGCGGCGCAGGCCAAGGCAGCGCTGCAGGCCGAGGGGCTCTGGTCGCAGTACCTGGAGGTCGGCATCGGCCCGGACGCCGAGGTCTTCACCAAGTGCCCGCCCATGGCCGCCGTGGGCTCGGGGGCCGAGGTGGGCATTCACCCGGCCTCGGACTGGAACAACCCCGAGCCGGAGATCGTGCTCGCCGTGGACAGCCGGGGCGTGCCGCGCGGCGCGACGCTGGGCAACGACGTGAACCTGCGTGACGTGGAGGGACGCTCGGCGCTGCTGCTGGGCAAGGCCAAGGACAACAACGCCTCCGCGGCCATCGGGCCGATGGTGCGGCTCTTCGACGAGGGCTTCGGCATGGAGGACGTGCGCCGCGCCGAGATCGTCCTGCGGGTCGAGGGCGCGGACGGCTTTGTGCTGACCGGTCGGTCCTCGATGAGCGAGATCAGCCGCGACCCGGAGGACCTCGTCGCCCAGGCCATCGGGCCGCATCACCAGTATCCCGACGGGCTGATGCTCTATCTCGGCACGCTCTTCTCGCCGGTGGAGGATCGCGACGCGCCGGGGCAGGGCTTCACCCACAAGCCCGGCGACCGGGTGGAGATCGCTGCCGAAGGGCTGGGGCGCCTCGTGAACACCGTGGGCCCGGCGACGGAGTGCCCGCCCTGGACGCTGGGCGCGGGCGGCCTGATGCGGAACCTCGCCGGGCGCGGGCTGCTCTGAGGCGGGCCGTCAGGCCTCCTCGTATCGGAAACGCGGCACGACCTCGGTAATCCAGGGCATGCGCCCGCGCTCCTCGCCCTCCCGGATCTGGCCGTTGAGGGCGAGCAGGGCGTAGCCGTGCACGAGCGACCAGAGCATGGTCTCGGTCCTGAGCTGCCGGTCGGGCCCCTCCGCGCCGGGCCAATCGAGGCCCCGCGAGATCTCCTCGAGCACCGCGTAGCTCCGGCGGGCGGCGGCGAGAAGGTCCGGATCGTCGAAGTCGCAGTAGTGCTTGGAAAACATCAGCTCGAAGAGCGCCGGATGGCGGCGCGCGAAGCGGATGTAGCCCTCGGTCGCCGCCTGCAGCCGCTCCGGGCCGGGGGAGGTTTCGGTCAGCCCCTCGCGCATGGCGGCGGCGTGCCGGCGGAAGCC
Source organism: Histidinibacterium aquaticum (assembly GCF_008710275.1). Taxonomy (GTDB): domain Bacteria; phylum Pseudomonadota; class Alphaproteobacteria; order Rhodobacterales; family Rhodobacteraceae; genus Oceanicola; species Oceanicola aquaticus. The sequence goes on along the minus strand of NZ_VYQE01000003.1, from coordinate 266,154 downwards.
CTCGGTGCCGATGGCGGTGAGCAGGGCGCGGAGGTTCGCGAAGTGGTTGCGCGGGGCGGTATGGCTCACCCCGACCCGGCCCGCGATGGCGCGCAGCGAGAGCCGGTCGAGGCCCTCCTCCTCGAGTATCGCGATCCCGGCCTCCACCAGCGCCGGTTTCAGGTCGCCGTGGTGGTACTTTTTCTCTTTCGGCATCAGGTGCTTCCCGCTTTGATGTTGCCAATGTAAATATTTTCGCTTGGCGTGCAAGCCAGCCGGCGCTAGATATGTGTCCAATGGAAATATACAGTGGAGATATTGCCATGTCGCCCGACCGCCTTTTCGATCTCGCCAATACCCTCGCCCTCGCCGGCTGGGTCGTCCTGCTCTTCGCCCCGCGCCGCTGGCCCGGGGTGACACACGTGCCCCGCTGGGGCATTCCGATCGCGCTCTCGGCCCTCTACGCCGGGCTCATGCTCGCCTATTTCGACCAGGCGGGCGGCAGCTACGGCAGTATCGCCGAGGTCCGGCAGCTCTTCGCCTCGGACGAGGTGCTGGTGGCGGGCTGGACCCACTACCTGACCTTCGATCTGATGATCGGCGCCCTCATGGCCGAGCGGCTGGACGGGGCCGAGGTCTCGCGCCTCGTCCAGGCGCCGGTGCTCGCCTGCATCTTCCTCTTCGGTCCGCTGGGGGTCCTGCTGTCGCTGGGCACCGAGGCGGCCATGCGCGGCGGTCCCCTCCTGCGCCGGATCGGGGGTGCGGCATGACCGATGTCGTCCTGATGCCGCAGGCCCGGGACAGGGCCGTCTCGCAGCTCTGGGCCTTCGCTGCTGTCTCCGCCGCGCTGGCGGGGCTCACGCTGGTCTGGATGCCCTTCGAGACCCGCCTGATCGAGGGCGTGCCGGTCACGGCGAAGCCGTTGAAGTTCGCGCTCTCCTTCGTCGTCTATTTCGCCACCCTCGCGCTGGTGGTCGAGCGGCTCTCCGAGCCGGTGCGGCGCGGGCTGCTCCTGCAGACCACGGTCGCCGTCCTCGGCGTCTGTTTCCTCGCGGAGATGGCCTGGATGATCCTGCAGGCCGCGCGCGGCGAAGCCTCGCACTTCAACGAGAGCACGCCCTTCCACCTCTTCATGTACCAGGTGGTCATGGGCACCGGCGCGACGCTGCTGGTCCTCGGAGTGGCGCTGATCGGCTGGATTGCCGGGCGCGACGGCGCGGCGCACCTGTCGCCGGGGGTGCGCCGGGGCGTGGTGCTGGGCTTCGTCCTCTCCTGCGTCGCGACGCTGGTTGTGGCGGGCTACATGAGCAGCACCGGTCGCTTCGTCGGCACGCCGGTTACGGGAGCGACCCTGCCGCTCCTGGGCTGGTCGACCGAGGTGGGCGACCTGCGTCCGGCCCACTTCCTGTCGCTCCACGCCATGCAGGTGCTGCCGCTCCTGGGGCTTTGGCTCGACCGGCGCGGCAGCCCGGACGCGCGGCGCATCCTCGGCCGGTCGGCGGCGGTCTATGCCGTCCTGGTGGCGGCGGTCTTCCTGCAGGCCCTTGCGGGTGTGCCGCTCCGGCCGCTCTGAGGGCGGTTTTCCGCCGCCCCGGGCCGCGAGGCTCTGGGCGGCGGGCGGAAGCTGTGGCTAACCTTCCGCCCATGATGCGGACGCTTGCCCTGTTCCTCTGCCTCGTGCTCGCCGCGGCCTGTTCGCGGAAAGAGCCCGAGCCCGTGAGCCGCGCGCTCTATCCCGGCGAAACGCCGCAGATGCGCGCCCTCGTCAATCGCTTCGCCGCCGAGCACCAGATCCCCCGGTCGCTGCTGCACCGGGTGATCCAGCGCGAAAGCGACTACCGTCCGGGCGCGCGCAACGGCCCTTACTGGGGGCTGATGCAGATCCTTCCCGAGACGGCGGGGCAGATGGGCCATCGCGGCCCGCCTGAAACGCTGCTCGATCCGGAGGTGAACCTGCGCTACGCGGGCCGCTACCTGAGGGGTGCCTACCTGGTGGCGGACGGGGACGAGGCCGAGGCCGTGCAGTGGTACGCGCGCGGCTACTACTACGAGGCCCGGGACCGCTGCATGCTGGTCGAGACCGGCCTGCGCCAGCGCGAGGTGGCCCGGCACTGCCGTTGATCTCCTGGGTACTCTGAACCGTCTGGCGCGGCCCGACCGCGGTGCCGCCGGGTCGCCCGCCTCAGCGCTTGCGGTCGCGGCGCGAGGACATGGGCTGGAAGGCGACGCCGACGTGGGCCTCGCAGTAGGGCTTGCCCTGCTGGACCGGGAGCCCGCAGAACCAGAAATCCTCGGTCGCCGGGTCGCCGACCGGCCACTTGCAGGTGCGCTCGGTCAGTTCCATCAGCCCCAGCCGCTTGGACTTCTTCTCGACCTCGGAGACCTTGGCCAGCGCTTCCGGGCTGATCTCGTTGGCCGAGGGCTGCGGCGGCAGGGGCTGGCCCGCGGGGATGATCGCCTTGCGGGCAGGGCTCATCGCCGGGGCTTCCTCGGCCTCGCTCTCTTCCGGTTCGGCGCGGGAGGTCTCGGGCTCCGGCGCCGGGGCCGGACGGGCGGGGGCGGGCCGGGCGCGCGACGCGGGGGCGGCGGCGGGCGCGGCCTGCGGCGCGGGCTCCTCGGCGGGAGCGGCGGCGGGCTCGGCCGCGCCGGGCGCCGTGCGGTTGGACAGCCCCAGCCGGTGGACCTTGCCGATCACCGCGTTCCGCGTGACGCCGCCCAGTTCCTTGGCGATCTGGCTGGCGGACTGGCCTTCGCTCCACATCTTCTTCAGAAGCTCGACACGTTCGTCGGTCCAGGACATGAGGGTTCCTTATCGTCGGGAAGGGCCGGGACACCGCGCGGGTGCCGCTCGCGACCTTGATTGCGCGCTCGGTCCCCTATTCTAGGCACTGCATCCGCGGATACAAGGCGCGGAGACCGGATTCGGACAGGGAGACAGCGGCGATGAGCCACACCGACACCGAGATGGGCGCGCGGCGCTTCGGACGCATGAACTGGCTGGGCCTCTGGACCCTGATGCAACGCGAGGTCATGCGCTTCATGAACGTCTGGCTGCAGACGGTCATGGCCCCTTTGATCAACGCCGGTCTCTTCCTCGTGATCTTCACCATCGCCATCGGCCCGACCCGGGGCGAGGTGATGGGCGTCGCCTTCACCACCTTCATCGCGCCGGGGATCCTGACGATGACGGTGATCCAGAACGCCTTCGCCAATACCTCCTCCTCGGTGGCCTCGGCCAAGGTCCAGGGCAATATCGTCGACACGCTGATGCCGCCGCTCTCGGCGGCCGAGCTCGCGCTGGGCTACGTGGCGGGCGCCGTGGCGCGGGGGCTGCTGGTGGCCCTGGTGATCGCCGTCGGTGTCGCCGTCTTCCTCGGGATCGTGCCGCAGTCGCCGCTCGTCGTGCTGGTCTTCGTCGTGCTGGCCGGCGTCTTCATGGGCGCGCTGGGTCTGATGACGGGCATCTACGCGCAGAAATTCGACCAGCTCGCCGCGGTGACGAACTTCCTTATCACGCCGCTCGCCTTCCTCTCGGGCACCTTCTACTCGATCGACGCGCTGCCGCAGGTGATGCAGGATCTCTCCCACGCCAACCCGATGTTCTACATGATCGACGGCGTGCGGTGGGGGATGCTGGGCGTCTCCGACAGCTCGCCCTGGCTGGGCTTCGCGGTCTGCCTCGCGGCCTGCGCGGCGGCCTTCGCGGGGGTCTGGTTCATGCTGCGCAAGGGGTATCGTCTCAAGGCGTGAGGCTCGGGGACGGTGTGGAGAAACCACGCCCTGCGGGGCCTCGGCAGAGCGCGGGACTGGTCAAGTCGGGCGCTCTCGGCTACCAACTGTCACATGATGTACGCCGCGCCCCTCCGCCGACGCCGAGGCTGACCCGCTTCCCGGGCCCGCCAGGGGCCCGTCCGTGCATCCGCTCCCCACGTTGACAGCCGCGTCACCCTGCGGCACCACATCCCCTCCTCACCGAAGGACAGATCCCATGATCCCGTCGATACTGCCGACCTATTCCCGCGCGCCGCTCTCCTTCGAGACCGGCGCGGGCAGCTGGCTCACGGCGACCGACGGGCGACGCTTCCTCGACCTGGGCGCCGGGATCGCGGTCAACGCGCTGGGCCATGCCCATCCCGCCCTGGTGGAGGCGCTGACCGAGCAGGCCGGCAAGATCTGGCACCTGTCGAACCTCTACGACATCCCGCAGCAGCAGCGCCTCGCGGACCTGCTGGTCGAGCATACCTTCGCCGATACCTGCTTCTTCACCAACTCCGGCACCGAGGCCTGCGAGCTCGCGGTCAAGATGGCCCGCCGCTACCATTACGCGAAGGGCCCGGACCGGCCGCGGATCCTGACCTTCGACGGCTGCTTCCACGGCCGGTCTTCCGCCGCCATCGCGGCCTCCGGCGCGCCCAAGATGGTCGAGGGCTTCGGACCCCTTCTGCCGGGCTTCACCCGGCTGCCCTGGGGCGACCACGAGGCCCTGCGCGCCGCGGCGGCCGAGCCCGACGTGGGCGCGATCCTGGTGGAGCCGGTGCAGGGCGAGGGCGGCATCCGTCCGCTGCCCGACGCCTGCCTCAAGGGCCTGCGCGACCTCTGCGACGAGCACGGCCTGCTGCTGATCCTCGACGAGGTGCAATGCGGCATGGGCCGGACCGGCCGGCTCTTCGCGCACGAGTGGGCGGGCATCGCGCCCGACATCATGATGATCGCCAAGGGCATCGGCGGCGGCTTCCCCCTCGGCGCCGTGGTGGCGACGGAAGAGGCCGCGGCGCCGATGACGGCCGGCACCCACGGGTCGACCTACGGCGGCAACCCGCTCGCCTGCGCCGTCGGCGCGCGGGTGATGGAGATCGTCTCCGACCCCGCCTTCCTCGACGAGGTGAACCGCAAGGCCGGTCTTCTCCGCCAGAGGCTCGAGGGCCTCGTGGCGGCGCACCCGCAGGTCTTCGAGGAGGTCCGCGGCGCGGGCCTCATGCTGGGTCTCAAGTGCCGGGTCCCTAATGCCGAGGTGGTCAAGGCGGGCTACGACGCCGAGATCCTGACGGTGGCCGCCGCCGACAACGTCCTGCGCCTGCTGCCGCCGCTCACGATCACCGACGATGAGATCGCGGAGGCGACCGCCCGCCTCGACCGCGCCGCCGCCGCCCTGGCGGGATCCGCCGCGTGAGCGCCCCGATCCTCTTCTGGGCAGAAATATCCCGGGGGTGAATGGGCCCACCGGGCCCAGAGGGGGCAGCGCCCCCCGACCCCCTCCGACAAGAGCGAAACGATGACCCACTTCCTCGACATCAACAAGACAGACGCCTCCGAGCTCCGGGGCATCATCGACTCGGCGAAGGCCATGAAGACCAGCCGCAACGGGCGGCCCAAGGGCATGTGTGACGACGAGACCCCGCTCGCGGGCCGCATGGTCGCGCTGATCTTCGAGAAGCCCTCGACCCGGACCCGCGTCTCCTTCGACGTGGGCGTGCGCCAGATGGGCGGCGAGACCATGGTGCTCTCGGGCGCCGACATGCAGCTCGGCCACGGCGAGACCATCGCCGACACCGCGCGGGTGCTGTCGCGCTACGTCGATCTGATCATGATCCGGACCTTCGAGGAGGCGACGCTGCTGGAGATGGCCGAATACGCCGACGTGCCGGTGATCAACGGCCTGACCAACCGCAGCCACCCCTGCCAGATCATGACCGACATCCTGACCTTCGAGGAGCACCGCGGACCGATCGCGGGCAGGAAGGTCGTCTGGTCGGGCGACGGCAACAACGTCTTCAACTCCTTCGCCCATGCCGCGGGCCGCTTCGGTTTCGACCTCACCTTCACCGGCCCGCCGCCTCTCGACCCCGAGCCGGTCTTCCTCGAGGAGGCGCGGGCCGCGGGCTCCAGGGTCGAGATCGTGCGCGATCCCTACGAGGCGGTGGAGGGCGCCGATCTCGTGGTCACGGACACCTGGGTCTCGATGCACGATCCGCAGTCGGCGCGGGAGCGGCGGCACAACCAGCTGCGCCCCTACCAGGTCAACGCCGAACTCATGCGCCACGCCGGGCCAGAGGCGCTTTTCATGCACTGCCTGCCGGCCCACCGCGACGACGAGGCGACCTCGGAGGTCATGGACGGGCCGCAGTCGGTGATCTTCGACGAGGCCGAGAACCGGCTGCACGCCCAGAAGGCCATCCTGCGCTGGTGCCTGGACGTCTGAGCTGGGCGGCTCTTCGAAGAGCCGCGACCCGCGGCCCCTGGCCGCGGGACAACCGGCTTCGAAGCCGGTTGCCGCGGGCCGTCTGCGGCCCGTCCGAAGGCGGGTCGACCCGCCTTCCCCCTGTCCAGGCGCGGCGAAGCGGGGTAGCCTCTCCGGCATGAGCCAGGCCGCCACCTCTCCCGGCCCCGAGCCGCGCTACCGCTGGGTGATCGTCATCGCCGCGGCGCTGGTGCTCGGCATCGCCATGGGCCAGCTCGTGAACGGGCTGTCGGTCTTCTTCCTGCCGCTCGAGGCGGAGTTCGGCTGGTCGCGCGGCGCCGTCGCCGGGATCAACTCCGCCGGTCTCGTGGGCATCGCCCTGGGCGGCATCGTCATGGGGTTCCTCGCCGACCGCATCGGCGTCCGGGCCATCGTGCTCACCGGGGCCGTCGCTATCCCGCTTGCCACCATCCTCGCGGCCCGGGCCGAGGCCCTCTGGCAGTTCTACGCACTCTTCTTCCTCGCGGGCGCCCTCGGCGGCGGCGCGCTCTTCGCGCCGGTCATCGCGCTCGTGGGCGGCTGGTTCCGCACCGGGGCGGGGCTCGCCATCGGCATCGCCTCGGCGGGCCAGGCGCTGGGGCAGGGCGGCGTGCCCTGGGCGCTCGGGCACCTGATCTCCTGGACCGGCTGGCAGTCCGCCCTGACGATCCTCGGCCTCGTCACCGCCGCTACGCTCATCCCGCTCGCCCTCCTGCTGCGCCCCGCGCCCGCGCCGCCGCCGCAGCCCGCCGCCGCGCCGGGCCGGGCGCCGCTGCCGACGGCCCTGGTGCTGCCGGCGCTCTCGCTCGCCGTACTGGGCTGCTGCACCGGCATGGCGGTGCCGCTCATGCACCTGGTCCCGCTGATCCAGGGCGCCACGGGCCTCGGCGCCGAGGCCGGGGGGCCGCTGCTCACGATGCTCGTGGCGGGCGTTGGCGGACGGATCTTCTTCGGGCGGCTTTCGGACATGATCGGGGCGCTGCCGGCCTGGATGGCGGCGACGGCCTGGCAGACCGCGCTGATGATGGGCTTCCTGCTCATGGACAGCCTCACCGCCTTCTTCCTCTTCGCGCCGCTCTACGGCTTCGGCTACGGCGGGGTGATGACCGGAGTCCTCGTCTCTGTCCGCGCGCTGACGCCCGCGGCGCGGCGGGCCTCGGCCACCGGGATCGTGCTGTCCTTCGGCTGGCTCGGGCACGCGCTGGGCGGCTGGCAGGGCGGGGCGCTCTTCGACCTGACGGGCGCCTACACGGCGACCTTCGCGGTGGCCACGGCGGCGGGGGCGGCGAACCTGCTGATCGTGGGCAGCCTCCTGCTGGCCCTGCGCCAGCGCGGCGCACCGGCGGCGGCCTGAGCCCGGTGCCCCCCGTCTCCGACCGCAAGGCCATGCTCGCCGGAATGACGCCGCGCCTCGATCCCCGGGGCTGGACCTTCGTCGTATCCGAGGATCCGGCCCTGGTCGAGCAGGCGCTCGGCACCTTCCGCGAGGACGAGGGCCTCTCGCTGATCCTGCCGGAGGAGGCCAACGCGGGCGGATTGCCCATGAGCCGGATCACCCTCGGCGTGACGTCCTCGCTGATGGGGGTGGGGCTGACGGCGGCCGTCTCCACCGCGCTGGCGGAGGCGGGGATCGCCTGCAACGTCGTGGCGGCCTATCACCACGACCACCTCTTCGTGCCCGAGGACCGCGCGGCCGAGGCCATGGCGATCCTGCAGGACCTGAGCCGCGCCGCGCAGGGCTAGCGAGAGAAGCGCCACTCGCTGACGGAGCGGTAGGTCTCCCCGGGGCGCAACACGATCGAGGGGAAGCCCGCGTGGTTCGGCGCGTCGGGCCAGCCCTGCGGCTCCAGCGCGATGGCGTCATGGCCGGACCGCCAGCCATCGTAGACCTGCATCCCCGGCTCGGTGGTCGCCAGTGTCAGCGTGAGGCCGGTGGGCCCGGTGAGCCAGAGCACGTCGCGCAGCTCCACCCGGTCGTCCGAGAGGCAGAAGTTGTGGTCGAGCATCGGGTCGCCCGGCACCGGCTCGCGGCTCTCGCGGAAGTCCATCGGCGTGCCCGCGACTCCGGCGATCTCTCCCGTGGGGGCGTCGGTCTCGTCGGTGGGCAGCACCCGGTCGGCGGCGATGCGCAGGCTGTGGCCCTCCCAGGTCGGCGCGTCGGAGAGCTTCCAGTAGGAGTGGTTCGTCGCGTTGAGGAAGGTCGGCGCGTCGGTCTCGGCCTCGATCTCCAGCCGCAGCGTGGCGGGCGGCGCGACGGAGAAGCGGGCGGTGATCCGGCGGTTGCCGGGGAAGTTGCCCTCGCCCGCGGGCAGATCCACCGCAAGCGTGACCTGCGAGCTGTCGCGGTCGACCACGTCCCAGAGTTTCGCGTGGGTCCCGGCGCTGCCGGAGTGCAGCATGTGCACCCCGTCCTGGTTGCGTTCGAAGTCGATTTCCTCGCCGTCGAGCGTCGCCTTGCCGCCGGTGAAGCGGTTGGCGACCGGGGCGACCAGCGCACCGTGGTAGGGCGTCTCGCCCGAGGTCCAGCTCTCGAGGATCTCGGGCACATGGGTCAGGTTGTGGTCGACGCCCGCGAGCCGGACTTCCCGAAGCACGGCGCCCCAGGTCAGCACGGTGACCGAGAGCTCGCCCGCGGCGAGGTCGATGGCATGGACGGCGCTGCCGTCGGCGAGGGTTCCGATCTCTCTCATGGGGCTGTCCGTTGGTCAGAGGATGACGCGGTGCTCGGCCTGGCCCTGCGCGCCGGTCTCGATGGCGAAGGTCCGGCCGTGGTGCGGGTTGAGCGGGTCCTGCAGCCCCTCCGCCGCCGAGGTGCAGAAGAGCGTCGAGAGGTCCTCGCCGCCGAAGGCCGGGCAGGTGGTCTGCAGGGCAGGAAAGCCGATGGCGGTCAGGAAGTGCCCGGTCGGCGCGTAGACCGCGACGCGGCCGGACTGCCACTGGGCGTTCCACATGTTGCCCGCCGCGTCGATCACCGAGCCGTCGGGGCGCAGCCCCTCGCCCGAGAGATCGAGGAAGACCTCCGGATCGCCCTTGGGCCAGCCTTCCTCGCCGAGGGCGACCTTCCAGATCGTCGCCTTGTGGGTGTCCGCGAAGAAACCGGTGGAGCCGTCGGGCGTGAAGCAGATCGCGTTGGGAATCGTGATCGGCGCGTAGAGCTGCCGCAGCTCTCCCCGGTAGTAGCGGTAGATCGCGCCCGCGTCCTCCTCGGCCCCGATGCCCATGGTCCCGATCCAGTAACCGCCGTAGGGATCGGCCCGCCCGTCGTTGGAGCGGGTGACGGTGTTCTCGGCCTCCATCGGGCAGAGATCGTCGGTGCGCCCGCTCGCGATGTCGAAGAGATGCAGCCCGGTGGCCGAGGCGATCATCAGCTGGCTCTCGGAGGTCCACCCGGCGGCGGAGACGTAGGTGTCGAACTCCCAGTGACGGCCCTGGGCGTGCAGGCGCTTGCCGAGAATGTCGAACCAGTAGAACTCCTTGCGGAGCGGGTGCCAGAGGGCGCCTTCGCCCAGGGTGCAACAGGTTTGGTCGTAGATCATCGGCAGGCCTCGTCGTAGGCGGCCACGATACCGGCCGCATTGGTGGCGAGACTGCCCGCGTCGAGGCCCGGAGTATAGAGGGCGGTGCCGATTCCGAAGCCGCTCGCCCCCGCCGCGACCCATTCGGCGAAGTTGGCGGGCCCGGCGCCGCCCACCGCGTAGACGCGGGTCTCGGGCGGCAGGACCGCGCGCAGGGCCTTGAGACCGGCCGGTCCCAGCAGGTTGCCGGGGAAGAGCTTGAGCCCCGTGGCCCCGCCCTTGAGCGCGGCGAAGGCCTCGGTGGGGGTCATGACGCCCGGCCAGCTCTCCATGCCCGCGGCGCGCGTGGCGGCGATGACCCGCAGGTCGCAGTTGGGCGAGACGACGAGCCGCCCGCCCGCCTCGGCGACGCGGTTCACGTCCTCGGGCGAGAGCACCGTGCCCGCCCCGATCAGGGCGCGGTCACCGGCGGCGGCGACCATCCGGCGGATGCTCTCGAAGGGGGAGGGGGAGTTGAGCGGGACCTCGATCTTGGTGATGCCCTCGGCGATCAACGCCTCGGCGGCAGCCTCGGCCTCGTCGGGGGTCAGGCCCCGGAGGATGGCGATGATCTCGCGGCTCATGCCGAGGCCCTCGACTTGCGCCAGGCGGCGGTGAGACCGGCGAGGGTCACGGCGTCCGAGCGGACCTGCGTGACCGGCGCGCCCTGCGCGGAGAGGGCGCGGGAGTAGGCCCGGCCCTGGTCCCCGGTACCGACCACGGCGACCTGCTGGCCCAGCCAGAAGGGCCGCGTCGCCGCCAGTTCCGCGCCGATCAGCAGGCCCGAGAGGCGGGAGCGGCCGCCGGTCGCGCCGGTCAGCAGGTCCGCGGCGCGCAGGGTGAAGAGGTCGGAGGCCAGCCGCTCGGGCCGCGAGAGCGTGTCGGCGACGGCGGCGTCGAAGGCCGCGTCGTCGGTCGTCTCGTCCATGGAATGCCGCAGCACCGACTGTTCGGAGAGCAGGGCGTAGAGCTCGCCGGTCATCGAGGTGCGAAAGCTCACGACCTCGCCGGCGGAGACATGGACCCACTTGGTGTGGGTGCCAGGCAGGCAGATCACGCCGTCCCAGCCCTGGTTCAGCGCGAGAAAGCCCGCGACCTGCGTCTCCTCCCCGCGCATCACGTCGGGCGGGTCGGCCTGGCTGAGGCCCGGCACGATGCGCACCTCGCGGGGGCCGGGCGCGGCGACCATGCCGCCGGGCAGGGGGGCGCAGGGAACGGCGACGTAGGGCGCCTCGACCCAGCCCTGCCGGGCGCCGACCATGCCGCAGGCGACGACGGGCGCCGAGCCGTCCCAGATCGAGGCGGCCTCTTCCAGGGCTTCGGGGAACTCGGAGGGCGTCAGCTGCCCCATGCCCCGGTCCCTCTCGGTCGCGGCGAGGGGCTCGCCCCCGCGCATGGCCCAGAGCCGCAGGCGGGACGTGCCCCAGTCGCAGGCGATCCACTCCGGGGTCATGGGCCGCTCACGACGCCGGCGTCCACAATCACGGCCTGACCGGTCATCATCCGGCTCGCATCCGAGGCGAGGAAGAGCACCGGGCCCACCATGTCCTGCGGGCCCATCGCCTCCTTCAGGCACTGCTTCTCGAGCTGGGCCTCCTTGTCCTCTTCCGAGATCCAGTCCTTGAGCTGCCGTTCGGTCAGGACCATCCCCGGGAGAACGGCATTCATCCGGATGTTATCCGGCCCGAAGGCGCGCGCGAGGGTGCGGGTCATTCCGACGATCCCCGCCTTGGCCGTGCCGTAGACCGAGAGCTCGGGCACCCCGGCGACATAGGCGACGGAAGAGAAGGAGATGATCGAGCCGCCGCGGCCCTTCATCGACTTCGCGGCGTGCTGGGAGGCGAAGTAGTGGTGCTTGAGGTTGACGTCCATCATCGACTGCCAGTCCTCGTCGGTCACCTCCATCGGGTCGAAGCGCAGGTCGTTGGCGGCATTGTTGACGAGCACGTCGAGCGGCCCGTGCGCCTCTTCCGCCTCGTCCATCGCGGCGTGCAGGCGCGCGGTGTCGGTGACGTCGCCCTGCAGGAAGAGCGGGCGGATGCCGGTCTTCTTCTCCATCTCGTCGCAGAACTCGGTATAGTCCGACCGGCCGATGAAGGCGACGCGGGCCCCCTGGTTCAGGAACCCTTCGGTCAGGGCCGCGCCGATGCCCGATCCGCCGCCGGAGATGAAGACGCTGGCGCCGGAGAGGTCGGCGAAGCTCGCGCTGTGTGTCATGTCTGGATGTCCTTCTGTTGGGGCGGAGACTAGAAGAGTTTCCGCGAGGCGCAACGGGACCTGTCACAGTCGGTCGTCTTGCGGCCCCGGCGTATGCGCGGCGGGAGGGGCCGGGTCTCTTGCGGGCGGTGGGTCGATAGACCCACCCTACAGAAGCCTTCCGCGCTCGGGTGGGTCTATCGACCCACCGACGCGCACGCCTCTGCCGAAACCGTCACCCCAACCGGTCCGCGAGCCTGTCGAGGAACCCGAGGCAGGCCTCGAGCTGCTCGGGCGCGATGTACTCGTCGGGCTTGTGGGCCTGGGCGATGGAGCCCGGCCCGCAGACCACGGCGGAACAGCCGAGCGCCTGGAAGAGCCCCGCCTCGGTCCCGAAGGGCACCGTCTCGGCCCCGTTGGCGCCGGTCAGCTCCGAGACGAGATCCCGGGCGGCGTTGTCGTCCATGGGCTCCAGCCCCGGCACCTCGCCGACGGTCTCGGTGCGGATCCCGGCCTCGGGGTGGACCGCCTGCATGGCGGGGAGCAAAACCTCGTCGGCGTAGCGGTTGATCGCGCCCTTCACCCGGTCCTTGTCGGACCAGATCACGGGCCGCATCTCCCAGTCGAGCTCGGCCTCCTCGGGAATGACGTTGTGCACGAAGCCGCCCGCGAGCCGGCCGATGTTGATCGTCGTCCAGGGCGGGTCGAAGCGGCTGTCGGACGGCGCCTCACCGCGCAGTTCCTCGGCGATCTCCAGCAGCCGGCCCGCGTAGCGCGTGGCGAAGGCCACGGCATTGACCCCCCGGTCGGGGGCCGAGCCGTGACCGGCGAGCCCGTGAAAGCGGGTGGTGTACTCGCAGCAGCCCTTGTGCCCCTCGATCACCTGCATGAGCGTGGGCTCTCCGATGATGGCGAGCCCGGGCCGGATCTCGCGCTCGGCGAGCTGCTCCATCAGGGCCTGCCCGCCGAGGCACCCGACCTCCTCGTCATGGGTGAAGGCGAAATGCACCGGCCGCTCGGTCGCTGCCTCCGCCAGCCGCGGGGCCATGGCGAGGCAGCAGGCGATGAAGCCCTTCATGTCGCAGGTGCCGCGCCCGGTGAGCCCCTCGGCGGTCTCGGTCAGGCGGAAGGGCTCGGTCGTCCAGTCCTGGCCCTCCACCGGCACCACGTCGGTATGGCCCGAGAGCACGATGCCGCCGTCCCTGTCCGGCCCGAAAGTACCCCAGAGGTTGGCCTTGGCCCCGCTGTCGTCGCGGTAGACCTCGACCCGTGCGCCCTGGTCGCGCAGCAGCCCGGCGACGTGCTCGATGAGCTCGAGGTTGCTCTCGGAGGAGACGGTCGGATAGCCGACGAGGCGGTCGAGATGGCGGATCGTCGTGGCGAGATCGGTCATGCGGCGGCGCTTTCCCTTGGTCTGCCCGAAGGATAGGACAGGGGTAACCAAGGAGGCGGGCATGAGCCAGTGGCAATTCTGGATCGACCGGGGCGGCACCTTCACCGACGTGGTCGCCCGCGATCCCTCCGGCCGCCTGCTGACGCACAAGCTGCTCTCCGAGAACCCTGGCCGCTACCGCGACGCCGCCGCGCAGGGCATCCGCGAGATGCTGGGCCTCGGCGCCGACGACCCGATCCCGGGCGAAAGGGTCGGATCGGTCAAGATGGGCACCACGGTCGCAACCAACGCGCTGCTGGAGCGCAAGGGCGACCGCACGGCGCTGCTCGTGACCGAGGGCTTCGCCGATGTCCTGCGCATCGGCTACCAGAACCGCCCGCGGCTCTTCGACCTGAAGATCGAGCTGCCCGAGCTGCTCTACGAACGCGTGTCGGAGGTTCCGGGCCGGCTCGATGCGACGGGTGCCGAACTGGTGCCGCTGGATGAGCAATCCGCGCGCCGGTCCCTGCAGGACGCCTACGATGCCGGGATCCGCGGCGTCGCCGTGGCGCTCATGCATGCCTGGCTCGAGCCGCGCCACGAGATCCGCCTGGGCGAGATCGCCCGGGAGATCGGCTTCACCCAGGTTTCGCTCAGCCACGAGGCCTCGCGCCTGATCAAGATTGTCGGGCGCGGCGACACGGCGGTGGTCGACGCCTATCTCTCGCCGATCCTGCGCCGCTACGTCGAGGCCATCGACCGCGAGATCGGCCCCGAGGGCGGGCGGCTCTTCTTCATGCAGTCCTCGGGCGGTCTGACCGAGGCCGCGCGCTTTCAGGGCAAGGACGCCATCCTCTCCGGGCCCGCCGGCGGCGTCGTCGGCATGAGCGCGACCGCCGAGGCCGCGGGCTTCGACCGGCTCATCGGGTTCGACATGGGCGGCACCTCGACGGATGTCTGTCACTACGCCGGCGCCTACGAGCGCTCCTTCGAGACGGTGATCGCGGGCGTCCGGTTGCGCGCGCCGATGATGGAGATCCACACGGTCGCGGCGGGCGGCGGCTCGATCTGCAAGTGGCAGGACGGCCGCACCCAGGTCGGGCCCGAGAGCGCGGGCGCCGATCCCGGCCCGGCCTGCTACCGCCGCGGCGGGCCGCTCACGGTGACCGACTGCAATGTCATGCTGGGCCGGCTCCAGCCCGACCACTTCCCGGCGGTCTTCGGCCCCGGCGGCGACCAGCCCCTCGACGCGGGAGTCGTGCGCGAGAAATTCGCCGAGCTCTCCGCGCGGATCGAGGCGGACACCGGCCAGTCGATCGCCCCGGAGGCGCTGGCCGAGGGGTTCCTGCGCGTCGCGGTCGAGAACATGGCCCGCGCGGTCAAGAAGATCAGCGTCGAGCGGGGGCGCGACGTCTCGAAGTACACGCTGGTCAGCTTCGGCGGGGCAGGCGGGCAGCACGCCGCGCAGGTGGCCGACGCGCTGGGCATCGACCGGGTGCTGATCCATCCCTTCGCCGGCGTGCTCTCCGCCCTCGGGATGGGACTGGCCGAGATCCGCGCGATCGACGAGCGGCAGGAGAACCGTCCGCTGGACGAGGCCGACAGGGTCGACCCCTCGGCGCTGCAGCAGTCCGTGCGCGACGAGGTCGCGGCGCAGGGCGTTTCCCCGGACCGCATCCGGGTCGAGACCCGCGCCCACCTGCGCTACGCGGGCTCGCACCAGACCCTGGAGGTCGACTGGGGCGGGCCGGAGCAGATGCGCCGGGCCTTCGAGGCCGCCCACCGCACCCGCTTCGGCTTCGCGTCCGAGGACCGCGCGGTGACCCTCGACAGCCTGACCGCCGAGGGGATCGGCGCCGCCGCCGAGGCCGAGGTGGCCGCGCGCCCCGACCCGGTCGAGGACCCCGGCACCGAGGTCGAGGCCCGCTTCGATGGCGAGGCCCGCCGCGCCCGGCTCCTGCCCCGCGCTGCGCTGCGCCCCGGGGCACCGGTCGAGGGCCCCGCCATCCTCACCGAGCCCACGGGGACAAATGTCGTCGAGGCCGGCTGGCAGGCCGAGGCGGACGACCTGGGCAATCTCGTGCTCACCCGCACCGCCCCCCGTGCGCGCCGCTTCGCCGCCGGAACCGGGGTGGACCCGATCCTGCTGGAGGTCTTCAACAACCTCTTCATGGGCATCGCCGAGCAGATGGGCACGACCCTCCAGCAGACCGCCTACTCGGTGAACATCCGCGAGCGGCTCGATTTCTCCTGCGCGATCTTCGACCCCGAGGGTGGACTGGTGGCCAATGCCCCGCATGTCCCCGTCCACCTCGGCAGCATGGGCGAATCCGTGCGCACCGTGCTGCGGATGAACCCCAACATGGGTCCGGGCGACGCCTACATGCTCAACGCCCCCTTCAACGGCGGCACCCATCTGCCGGACGTCACGGTCATCACGCCGGTCTTCGGCGAGGACGGGGAGCTTCTCTTCCTCGTGGGCTCGCGCGGCCACCACGCCGACATCGGCGGGAGGACCCCGGGATCGGCGCCGCCGGATTCCACGCATATCGAGGAGGAGGGGGTCCTGATCGACAACTTCCGCCTCATGGCGCAGGGACGCTTCCTCGAGGAGGAGACCCGCGCCCTGCTGGGCTCCGGCCCCTGGCCCTGCCGCGACATCGACCAGAACGTCGCCGACCTGCAGGCCCAGCTCGCCGCCAACGCCACCGGCGCCGCCGAGATCGCCCGGATGATCGCGACGCACGGAACCGATGTCGTCCAGGCCTACATGCGCCACGTCCAGGATAACGCGGAGGCCTCGGTCCGTGCGGTGATCGGGCGGCTGGAGGACGGCAGTTTCACCTATCCGCTCGACCACGGCGCCGAGATCCGGGTGGCGGTCCGGGTCGAGGGCGACCGCGCGGTGATCGACTTCACCGGCACCTCTGCCCAGCACGCGGGCAACTACAACGCGCCGCTCGCGGTCTGCCGGGCGGTAGTGCTCTACGTCTTCCGAACGCTGGTGGGGCAGGACATCCCGCTCAACGAGGGCTGCCTCAAGCCGCTGGAGATCGTGGCGCCCGAAGGGACCATGATCAACCCGGTCTACCCGGCGGCGGTGATCGCCGGGAACACCGAGGTCAGCCAGTCGATCGCCGACTGCCTCTTCGGCGCACTCGGCGTGATCGCGGGCAGCCAGGGGACCATGAACAACTTCGCCTGGGGCAATGCGGGCTTCCAGAACTACGAGACCATCGCAGGGGGGACCGGCGCGGGGCCGGGCTTCGACGGTGCCTCGGCGATCCACAGCCACATGACCAACACGCTGATGACCGACGCAGAGGTGCTGGAGTCGCGCTTCCCAGTGCGGGTGGAGCGCTTCGCGATCCGGCCCGGATCCGGCGGCGCCGGGCGCTGGCGGGGCGGCGACGGTCTCGTCCGCCGCCTGAGGTTTCTCGAGCCGGTCACGGTCACGACGCTCTGCGGTCACCGCGAGACGGCGCCCTTCGGCATGGAGGGTGGCGCGGACGGGGCGCGCGGGATCAACCGGGTGATCCGCGCCGACGGCACCGAGGACCTCCTCCCCGGCAACGCCGAAACCGAACTCGCCGGGGGCGACGCCTTCGAGATGGAAACCCCCGGCGGCGGTGGCTGGGGCACCCCGGACTGAGCCGAACGCCCATCTCTCTTCTGGGCCGAAATATCCCGGGGGAGTCGCGGCGCCGCCGCGACGGGGGCAGCGCCCCCCATGCCGCCCGGGGCTCGCCGGAGGCGAGACCGGGCAGATCCTGCGCGGCCCGCAGGGCCGCTCCGCAAGCTCGGTGCACGCACCTCGGCCCCGGGTCGCCCTCTGGGGCGCCGGGCCGGGCCGGATGGCCGTCATTTCCTCGGTGCAGCGTCCTTGTGGACGGGCCGTGGAGGGGTCGCTACGCCCTCCAAGGTCATGATGCGCGCGGACCTGCCCCGGAGAGGGGCCGGCAGCCACGGTGAGGATCCATATGGCGCGCGCCCGGTGTGGGCCCGCGGGTCAACCGGGGAGCACTCTCTCGCAGGGAGGTTTACAAATCCCTGCGCCACCGGGCGATGGTCAGATCGAGACCGCCTCCAGCAGGCGCTCGCGGTCGAGGGTGTCCTTCTCGGCGCGGTAGCTCACCTCGCCCCGGGTCAGCACGAAGACCCGGTCGGCCAGCCGCACCGCGAAATCGAAATACTGCTCCACCAGCACGATGCGGATCTCGCCCTCCTCCCGGAGGGTCTCGATGACGTCGCCGATCTGCTGGATGATGTTGGGCTGGATGCCCTCGGTGGGCTCGTCGAGCAGGAGCACCTTCGGCCGGGTGATCAGCGCCCGGGCGATGGCGAGCTGCTGCTGCTGCCCGCCCGAGAGATCGCCGCCGCGGCGGTGGAGGAAGTCCTTCAGGATGGGGAAGAGCTCGAAGATCCGCGCGGGAATCCCGCGGTCGCCGCGGCCCAGGCAGGCGTATCCCGCCTCGAGGTTCTCCTGCACCGTGAGCAGCGGAAATATCTCCCGGCCCTGCGGGACGTAGGCGATCCCCGCCCGCGCCGCGGTATAGGCGGAGGGGTGGCCGAGGTCCTGTCCGTCCAGCGTGATCCGCCCCTCGCGGAAGGGATGCCGGCCGGCGATCGCCTTGAGCAGCGAGGTCTTGCCCACGCCGTTGGTGCCCATCACGGCGGTCACCTCGCCCGGGGCGGCGGAGAGCGAAAGGCCATGGAGGATCTGGCTCTGGCCGTAGCGGAGGGTGAGATCGGAGACGTCGAGCATGGGCTACCTCCCGAGGTAGACGTCGATGACCCGCTGATCGCGGGTGACGTGATCGAGCGAGCCCTCGGCCAGCACCGAGCCCTCGTGCAGCACGGTGACCCGGCAGTCGAGGCGGCGGACGAACTCCATGTCGTGCTCCACAACGACGACGGCGCGGCTCTCGGCGGCGCGCTTCAGCAGGTCGGTGGTGTGCTCGCGCTCGGCGGGGGTCATCCCGGCGGCGGGCTCGTCGACCAGCAGCAGACGCGGGTCCTGCGCGAGCAGCATGCCGATCTCCAGCCACTGCTTCTGGCCGTGCGAGAGCTCTCCCGAGAGCCGCCCGAGCTGGGCGGCGAGGCCGATCTCCTCGGCGAGTTCGAGGATACGGCCGGTGTCGTCGGTCGGAGGGCGGTAGAAGAGCACGTCGAAGGGGCCGCGCGGGTTGCGCAGGGCCATGGCGAGGTTCTCGCGCACGGACTGGCTCTCGAAAACGGTGGGCTTCTGGAACTTCCGGCCGATCCCGGCGCGGGCGATCTCGGATTCCGACATGCGCAGCAGCGACTGAGAGCGCTCGCCCCAGGTGACGCTGCCCTCGTCGGGCCGCGTCTTGCCGGTGACGATGTCCATGAAGGTGGTCTTGCCCGCGCCGTTCGGCCCGATCACCGCGCGCAGCTCGGGCTCGCCGATGGAGAGCGAGAGGTTGTTGATCGCCCGGAAGCCGTCGAAGCTGACCGAGACGCCGGAGACCTCCAGCAGGGTCGAGCGCGGGCGCCGGGGGCGCTCCTCCCCCCTGCGGGCCTCGTCGCGGGCCAGCGGTGCGGCATCTGCGGGGGCCATCATCGCGTGATCTCCTCTTCCTCGCCTTCCTCCTTGCGCCAGGCGCCGGCGTCCGGGCCGTAGTCGCCGTCCCGATCCGGATCGCCGCGGCGGCGCAGCAGGTCGAAGAGCCCGCCGATGCCCTTGGGCGCGAAGAGCGTCACGAGAACGAAGGAGAGGCCCAGGAGCACCAGCCACCAGTCCGTCCACTGCACCAGGTAGAACCCGAGGTTGAGATCCGGCGCACCGCCCCCGGTGAACCAGGAGGAGAGCAGCGAGACGAAGGCCGCGCCGATCACCGCGCCGTAGAGCCGCCCGCGGCCGCCGATGGCGACCCAGACCGCGAGGTAGATCGAGGCGATGGGCGCGATCTCGGCCGGGTTGATGATGCCCGCCTGCGGGTAATAGAGCGCGCCGGCGAGTCCGGCGACGACGGCCGTCAGCGTGAAGACGAAGAGCTTGAAGCCCTCGACCGGGTAGCCCAGGAACCGCACCCGGGCCTCGTTGTCGCGGATGCCGCGGATCACCGAGCCCATCTTGCCCGAGACCACCCAGGCGAAGAGCAGGTAGCCCAGCCCCAGCGCGAGCGCCGAGGCCCAGAAGAACGAGATCGAGATCCAGGCCTGCGAGGTCGAGGGCAGGCCGGGGATGTTCTGCAGACCCGAGAGGCCGTTGTTCCCGCGCAGCCCGCTGTCGTTCTGGAAGAGGTAGAGCGAGAGCGCCAGTGTCATCGCCTGGGTCAGGATCGAGAGGTAGACGCCCGTCACCCGGCTGCGGAAGGCGAGCCAGCCGAAGACCAGCGCCAACAGCCCGGGCACCAGCACGACCAGCAAGAGCTGCAGCGGCAGGCTGTGGGCGAAGGCCCAGATGTCCGGCAGCTCGGATCCGCCGACGACGCCCATGATCTGGCTGCCGATGGCGGCTTCCACCTCGGCCGGGGTGGGCGGAATGGGCTGGTTG
Source organism: Histidinibacterium aquaticum (assembly GCF_008710275.1). Classification (GTDB taxonomy): domain Bacteria; phylum Pseudomonadota; class Alphaproteobacteria; order Rhodobacterales; family Rhodobacteraceae; genus Oceanicola; species Oceanicola aquaticus. The sequence continues at coordinate 246,316 of NZ_VYQE01000003.1, read as the reverse complement.
GCGAGGCTCTCGAGGACGATGGCCTCGGTCCGCGCGTACATCAGCCACATGCCGATCATGTAGCCGCCGAGTCCGAAGAAGGCCATGTGGCCGAGGCTGAGGATGCCGCAGTAGCCCCAGACCGCGTCCATGGCGATCGCCACGAGGCAGAGGCAGAGCGTCTTGCCCAGCGTCTTGACGAAGGAGGTCGAGAGCGCGCCGTTGCCGGTGGCCTCGGAGAGGATCGTCACGCCCAGGGTGAAGAGCGCGAGGGCGGCGAGGAACCACAGCACGGAGGGGTTGCGCGCGATGAAGCTCCGGCGCTCTCCGCCCGTGGCGGGGCCCCGGTACCCGGGGCCGGAGGCGGTCTCGGTGGCGTCGGTCATGGCGTCAGTCCCCCGCGGCCCGGCCCTTGAGGGCGACGATGCCCTTGGGGCGGAACTGGATGAACAGGATGATGAACAGGATCATGTAGGTCTGGGCGGCGAGCGTGTTCGAGGGGTTGAGCCACTCGATGCTCTTCTGCAGCCCGCCGATGAGCGAGGCGCCCGCGAGGGTGCCCCAGACGTTGCCCACACCGCCGACCACGACGGTCATGAAGCTCTGGACGATGTAGTTGGCGCCCATCTCGGAGGTGACCTGGGCATAGAGGCCGATGGCCACGCCCGCGATGCCGGCGATGCCCGAGCCCAGTCCGAAGGTCGCCATGTTGATCCGGTCGGGATTGATGCCCATCGAGGCCGCCATGCCGGGGTTCTGCGTCACGGCGCGCACCTCGAGGCCGAGGCGGGTGCGCTTGAGGATGTAGAGAAGCAGCCCGAGGAAGATCAGCGCGAGCACGAAGATGGCGATGCGGATGTAGCTGATCTGGATGACGTCGTTCACGATCCAGGCCCCGTCGAGCCACGAGGGCGAAGTCAGCGGCCGGGCCTGGGTGCCGAAGATGTTCTTGGCAAGCTGCTGCAGCGCGATCGAGATACCGAAAGTCGCGAGCAGCGTCTCCAGCGGGCGGTGGTAGAGATGGCGGATCACCAGCCGCTCCAGCGCGATGCCGGCGGCGGCGGCGATGACGAAGGCCAGCGGCAGGGCGATGATCAGGCTCACCGTGTAGTTCGGCACGAACTGCTGGACGACGTAGCCGGTATAAGCGCCGATCATGATGAACTCGCCGTGGGCCATGTTGATCACGCCCATGACACCGAAGGTGATGGCGAGGCCGATGGCCGCGAGAAAGTAGATCGAGGCGAGCGAGAGCCCGTCGAGCGTGAGGTCGGCGACCTGGCCGAAGCCCACGCGGGTCCGGACCTCGTCGAGGGCGGCGCGCGCGGCGTCCGTGACGGCCGGGTCGGGCTCGTCGTAGGCCTCGAAGAAGACGTGGCTCTCGACGGCGGCGGCGCGCGCCTCGGGCGGGACGCGCGGCGGGACGGTGCCCTCGGCGGCGAGGGCGTCGTAGGCGGTGTAGCGCGCGGCGGGATCGTCGAGCTGCGTCACCGGCAGCCCGCCCACGGTGCCGCCCTCGATGTTGGCGGCGAGCGCATTGCGGATGTCGTCGTCGGTGGGCGCGGGCGGCGCGAGGTCTTCCTCCACGAGGCGGGCATAGGCCTCGGCCTCGGTCAGCTGGCGGCCGGGCACGAGCACCCGGGCGATATTGGCCTCGGGCAGCTCCGGCGCGACGCCCTGTTCGGTCGAAAGGATCTGGTTGAGAACGCTGCGCGCCTCGACGGAGAGCTCGCCGGAGAGGGCGCCGATGGCCTCGATCCGGGCCTCGGAATCCTCGCCGTAGAGGGCCAGCAGGATGCTCGCGAGCTCCTGCTTGCGGTCGAGCAGGGCGGGGTCGGCCTCGCCCTCGATGGAGCGGCGCAGCGGCTCGATCTGATCGGGAGAGGGCGAGCGGGCGATGGCCTCCACCGCGGTACGGCGGCGGTCGATGTCGGGATCGGAGAGCTGGAAGGCGACGAGGGCGCCGGCGATCTCGCGGCGCACGCCCCCGTTGGGGCGGACCTGCTCCATCTCGGAGGCGGGGGCGGTGCCCACCTCTTCTCCGGTGGAAATGTCGGTGAGGGTGTAGAGGTCGTCCTCGGTCTCCTCGGCGTAGAAGAAGAGCCCGTCGGTGGTGCGTTGCCAGACGTCGCGGTCCTGGTAGGCCTCGAGAAAGTTCGCGACCTCGGGCAGGCCGGATGAGGCGAGATCGTCCAGCATGGTGCCGACGCTCTGCCGCGAGGGCGAGGCGGCTTCCTCGGCATGGGTCTGCAGGATCGATTGCAGGTCCTGGGCCGCGGCCGCCAGGGGCAGCAGGAGAAGGACCGAGAGGGTCTTCAGAAGGCGCAACATGGTGTCCAGCCTGGAAAGGGACGAGGGGCGCGCGGCCGGGAGAGGTCCGCGCGCCCCCGCGTCCGGGTGTCAGCTCAGTAGTTCGAGGTGATCTGGACGCAGGTGTCCGTCTCGGTGTTGTACATCCCGCACTCGAGCTCTTCCCAGTCCGAGGTCAGCACAGCCGACTCCGGCAGGTAGTCGGTCCAGGCGTCGCCCGGCACTTCCTCGGTCTGCGATATGATGTCGAACTGTCCGTCCTCGCGGATCTCGCCGATGAGCACCGGCTTGGAGAGGTGATGGTTGGTGTTCATCACCGCGGTGCCGCCGGTGAGGTTCGGGAACTCCTGGCCCCACATCGCCTCGCGCACGGCGTCGACATCGGTGGTGCCGGCTTCCTCGACCGCGTTCACCCACATGTTGAAGCCGATGTAGTGGGCTTCCATCGGGTCGTTGGTCACGCGGCTGTCGTCGCCGATGAACTCGTGCCAGGCGGCGATGAACTCCTCGTTGGCCGGCGTGTCGGCCGACATGAAGTAGTTCCAGGCCGCGAGGTGCCCGACGAGGTTCGAGGTGTCGAAGCCCGAGAGCTCTTCCTCGCCCACCGAGAAGGCGACGACGGGAATGTCGAAGGCATCGATCCCCGCGGCGCCCAGCTCCTTGTAGAAGCCCACGTTGGCGTCGCCGTTGATGGTCGAGATGACGCCCACCTGGCTGCCGTCGGCCGCGAGTTCCTGCACGTCCGCGACGATGGTCGACCAGTCGGAGTGACCGAAGGGCGTGTAGTTGACGAAGATGTCTTCCGAGGCGACGCCGTTGTCCTGCAGGTACTGCTCCAGGATGCGGTTCGTGGTGCGCGGATAGACGTAGTCGGTGCCGAGCAGTGCGAACTTCTCGACGCCGAGCTCCTCGAGGAAGTAGTCGACCGCCGGGATCGCCTGCTGGTTCGGAGCGGCGCCGGTGTAGAACACGTTCTGCGAGCTTTCCTCGCCCTCATACTGGACGGGGTAGAACATCAGCGCGTTCAGCTCTTCCAGGACCGGCAGCACCGCCTTGCGGCTGGCGGAGGTCCAGGAGCCGAAGATGATGTCGACGTCCTCGTTGGAGATCAGCTCGCGCGCCTTCTCGGCGAAGAGCGGCCAGTCCGACGCCGGGTCGACGACCACGGCTTCGAGCTCGCAGCCCAGCAGGCCGCCGGCCTCGTTCTGTTGCTCGATGAGCATGAGCATGACGTCCTTCAGTGTCGTCTCGGAAATCGCCATGGTGCCCGAGAGCGAGTGCAGCACGCCCACCTTGATCGGGCAATCGGCCTCCTGCGCCTGTGCCAAGGCGGTCGACGCCATGAGCGCCGCCGCGGAAAGGGCGAGTTTGGTCTTCATCTGTCAGTCCCCCTGAACGGGCGGTCCCCTCCGGTATCCGGCGGACCGCCGCTTTGGATCGTGTGCCGGGTCCCCGCGGACCGGAGACCTCCCGGGGCGTGAGCCCGGACCTTGGGTAAGGCAGCGGCGCGGGACCGGGGGAGTCTTTCGCCGGGCAGTCTGCCCGACTTTTCGGCAATGCCTGCTTTTTGGGCGCAAGAAGGCGGCCCTGCTGCCGGATGCGACCGTTTTCGTTCGCCCCACGACGGGACTCCGGCGCGAAAGCGGGCGCTGTGAAGATTTTTACAGCGCGGTCCCCGGATGGACCCCGGATTTTACAATACAGCCGTCGCGCGCGGGCGCCCGTGTCGACAAGAGGGGGCGCTCACGCTTTAGTGCGCGCTGACGGGCGTCGTCCCAGCTTTGGCCTTGGAGGAGGCCGGGCGGCCCCGACGCCACTAGACGTAAAGGGGGGAGCGATGAACTCCGAGACCAAGACCGATGCCGCCGTCTATCCGCCGTCCGCGGATTTCGCCGCTTCAGCGCATGTGGACGCGGACCGCTACGCCGAGCTCTACAAGGCCTCCATCGAGGATCCCGAGGGCTTCTGGGCCGAGGAGGCCAAGCGGATCGACTGGATCAAGCCCTTCTCCACGGTGAAGGACGTCAACTTCGACCTCGGCAACGTCTCGATCAAGTGGTTCGAGGAGGGCACGCTGAACGTCGCCGCCAACTGCATCGACCGTCACCTCGAGACCCGGGGCGACCAGACCGCGATCATCTGGGAGCCCGACGAGCCGAATGACGAGGCGCAGCACATCACCTACCGGCAGCTTCACCGGTCGGTCTGCAAGATGGCCAACATCCTCGAGGACATGGGCGTCCGGAAGGGCGACCGCGTCGTTATCTACCTGCCGATGATCCCCGAGGCGGCCTACGCCATGCTCGCCTGCGCCCGGATCGGCGCGATCCATTCGGTCGTCTTCGCCGGCTTCTCGCCCGACGCGCTGGGCGCGCGGATCAACGGCTGCGACGCCAAGGTCGTCATCACCGCCGACTTCGCCCCGCGCGGCGGCAAGAAGACCGCGCTCAAGTCCAATACCGACAAGGCGCTGCTGCACTGCAAGGACACGGTGAAGTGCCTCATGGTCCGCCGCACCGGCGAGCAGACCACCTGGGTCGACGGCCGCGACCACGATTACAACGAGCTCGCGATCGAGGCGGACGACCATTCCGCGCCCGTCGAGGTCGGGGCGGAGGACCCGCTCTTCATCCTCTACACCTCCGGCTCCACCGGCCAGCCCAAGGGGGTCGTGCACAGCTCCGGCGGCTACCTCGTCTATACCGCGATGACCCACCAGATGACCTTCGACTACCACGAGGGCGACATCTACTGGTGCGGCGCGGACGTGGGCTGGGTCACCGGGCACAGCTACATCCTCTACGGTCCGCTGGCGAACGGCGCGACGACGCTGATGTTCGAGGGCGTGCCGACCTACCCGGATGCCGGCCGCTTCTGGCAGATCGTCGCCAAGCACGGGGTGAACCAGTTCTACACCGCCCCGACCGCGCTCCGCGCTCTCATGGGGCAGGGCAACGAATGGGTCGAGAAGCACGACCTCTCTTCGCTCAAGGTGCTGGGCACCGTGGGCGAGCCGATCAACCCCGAGGCCTGGAACTGGTACTACAAGGTCGTCGGCAAGGAGAAATGCCCCATCGTCGACACCTGGTGGCAGACCGAGACCGGCGGCCACCTGCTGACCCCGCTGCCGGGCGCCACACCGCTCAAGCCCGGCTCGGCCACCAAGCCCTTCTTCGGCGTCCAGCCGGTGGTGCTCGACCCGCACACCGGTCAGGAGATCGCCGAGACGAAGGCCGAGGGGGTGCTCTGCCTCAAGGACAGCTGGCCCGCGCAGATGCGCACCGTCTGGGGCGACCACGAGCGCTTCGAGAAGACCTACTTCTCGGACTACAAGGGCTACTACTTCTCCGGTGACGGCTGCCGCCGCGACGCCGACGGCGACTACTGGATTACCGGCCGGGTCGACGACGTGATCAACGTCTCGGGTCACCGGATGGGCACGGCCGAGATCGAGAGCGCCCTCGTCGCCCACGAGAAGGTCGCCGAGGCCGCCGTCGTGGGTTACCCGCACGAGATCAAGGGGCAGGGCATCTACGCCTACGTCACGCTGATGTCGGGGCAGGAGCCTTCCGAGGACCTGCGCAAGGAGCTCGAGCAGTTCGTCCGCTCCGAGATCGGGCCGATCGCCAAGCCGGACCTGATCCAGTGGGCGCCGGGCCTGCCCAAGACGCGCTCGGGCAAGATCATGCGCCGCATCCTGCGCAAGATCGCCGAGGACGACTACGGCTCTCTCGGCGATACCTCGACGCTGGCCGACCCCTCCGTGGTCGACGACCTCATCGAACACCGGATGAACCGCAAGGACTGATCCTCCTTTCCCGAGGAGACAGAAGGGTCCGCGCCGCACCGGCGCGGGCCTTTTTTCATGCCGTTGTGCGGCAGTCCGCGGTCCCGCGAACGCTTTGTTAAGTCCTGACCTCTAGGAGGGGCAGCGGAACAGCGGCGCCGCCGGTGCCGCCGCCCGGACCGGACGCGGTCGCCCCTTCGGAGGACTACGCATGGACAGCCAGTGCCAGACCTTTCACCTGCCGCCCACGGCCTCGCACGATGCCTGCGCCGCCCTGCATGACTTCCTTGTCGCCGCCCGCGGCACGCCCGTACGGCTGGAGGGCGGCGAGGTCCGCCGCACCGGGGCCCGCATGGCACTGATGATGCTTTCCGCGCGCCGCGCGTGGGACGCCGATGGCACCGCCTTCGAGATCGTCCCGTCGGAGGGCCTGCGTACGGGCCTGGAGATGCTCGGCCTTTCCGACCATCTACTCGGCCCGGGGGCCCTGCAATGAAGCCGAAGGTCCTCGCCATCGACGATTCCCGCACGATCCGCGAACTCCTGCGCGCCTGCCTGGAGAACGCCGGCTTCGACGTGACGACGGGAGAGGACGGCGTCGACGGGACGACGAAGTTTCCAGAGGTCTCGCCGGACGTCGTGATCACCGACATCAACATGCCCAACATGGACGGCTTCGGCGTGATCGACACCATCCGCCGGGGCGAGGTGAACCGGTCCGTCCCGATCCTGGTGCTCACGACCGAGAGCGCACCGGAGCTCAAGGCGCGCGCCCGGGAGGCGGGCGCGACCGGCTGGATCGTCAAACCCTTCGACGACGCCTCCCTCGTCTCCGTCCTCAAACGCGTCACCGGTCTCTGAAAGGGGCGGCGCCATGTCCAATTCCATCCGGGATACCTTCTTCGAGGAATGCGAGGACCTTCTCGACGCCCTGATCGAGGGCCTGTCGGAGATGTCCGCCGGAACCCACGAGGAAGAGACCGTTCACGCCGTCTTCCGCGCGGTCCACTCGATCAAGGGGGGCGCGGGGGCCTTCGGCCTCGATCAGCTCGTGAACTTCGCCCATACCTTCGAGACCGTGCTCGACCGGGTGCGCAGCGGCGAGATGGAGATCGAGCCCGATCTCATGCGGGTCCTGCAGCGCGCGGGTGACCACCTGTCGGATCTGGTCGAGGCCAACCGCATCGAGTCCGGGGTGGACGAGACCACCCACGCGGGCCTTCTCGGCCAGCTCAACGGCTTCCTCGGCAAGGAGGGCGAAGACGATGTCGCGGACGACGGCGCCGAGGAGTTCGTCTTCGAGGCACTCTCGATCGATATCGGCGCCCCGATGGAGACCGCTCCGCAGACGGCAGGCTTCGAGATCCGCTTTACGCCCCGGCCGGAGCTCTACGCAAACGGGCACGAGCCGCTCCTGCTCTTTCAGTCCCTCTCCCAGCTTGGCTCGCTCCAGGTCACCTGCGAGTATGCCTCGCCACCTCTCGGCGCGTCGGATTGGCAGGCACCGGCCGCGAGCTGGCAACTGACGCTGGCCACTTCCGAACCCGAACACGCGATCCACGAGGTCTTCGAGTTTGTCGAAGGTCTCTGCGAGCTCGACGTCCAGCCCATCCCCGTGGGCCCCGAGCAGCCGGAGCAGCAAGTGGTCACGGAGCCTGCTCAGGCTCCGCCGCCGACCGATCCGCTCCCCAAGCCGGACCACCCCCGCTCCGCGGAACCCCGTCAGGAAAGCAGGCCGGACCCCAAGCCGGCCGGTCCGCGACCGACGCTCAGGGTCGACCTCGAACGGGTGGACCGTCTCATCAACACCGTCGGTGAACTCATCATCAACCAGGCAGTGATCTCCCAGCGCATCGAGGAGATGAATCTCCCCTCCGGCGCGGGCCTCACGACGGAGCTCGAGGACTACAAGCTGCTTGCGCGCGAGATCCAGGAAGGCGTCATGGCAATCCGTGCCCAACCGGTGAAGCCGCTCTTCCAGCGCATGTCACGGATCGTCCGCGAGGCCTCCGACGCCACCGGCAAGGCCGCACGACTGGTGACGGAAGGGGAGAGCACCGAGGTCGACAAGACCGTGGTCGAGCGCCTCGCCGACCCGCTTACCCACATGATCCGCAATGCCATCGACCACGGTCTCGAGAACGCAGAGAAGAGGGCACAGGCTGGCAAGGAGCCGGTCGGCACCATCCGTCTTGCCGCCTTCCACCGGTCCGGGTCGGTCCTCATCGAGGTCTCGGATGACGGTGCGGGGCTCAATCGCGAGAAGATTCTCGAGATCGCGATCAGCAAGGGCCTTGTGTCACCTGAGGCGGACCTGAACCCGGGGGAGATTGACAATCTCCTGTTCATGCCGGGGTTCTCAACGGCGACCGAAGTCTCAAACCTCTCCGGGCGCGGCGTCGGCATGGACGTCGTCAAGACGGCGATCACCTCGCTCGGCGGCCGCGTGACGATCCAGACCCGCGCCGGCGAGGGGACGACCTTCTCGATCGTCCTGCCCCTGACACTGGCCGTCATGGACGGCATGGTCGTGACCGTGTCGGACCAGACGATGGTCGTCCCGATCTCCTCGATCATCGAAACCATCCGGCCAAGCCCCGGTGAGTTGCACCGCTTCGGCGTGGACGGCTGGCTGCTCTCGATCCGCGGCAGTTACGTGCCCATCGTCGACGTGGCCGGGTGTCTCGGCACGGGCGACAGTCGCGCCGACATACGCGAGCAGGTTCTGTTGCTCGTTCAGACGGAGGGGCAAAGCCATTGCGCTCTGGCCGTCGACGGCATCTCGGATCAGCGCCAGGTGGTTATCAAGAGCCTTGAGGGCAACTACGGGCATATCCCCGGCGTGTCCGCTGCGACGATCCTCGGTGACGGGAAGATCGCCCTGATCATCGATCCCGACGCCGTCATCGCCAATTCCAGCGCCAGTCTCCGGCGTCTCCCCGATCCCCGTCTCGAAAAGGAGCTCCCCCATGGCATCGCCCTCTGAGCCGTCAGAAAACGAAGTCATCGAGTTCGTCACCTTCGTCGCGGGCGAGCAGAGCTTCTGCATAGAGATCACCCAGATCCGCGAAATCCGCCGATGGTCCCCGGTCACCCTGTTGCCGCACGCGCCCGACCACGTGCTAGGCGTGATGAACCTTCGCGGGGCCGTCATTCCGATCTTCGACCTCGCGGCGAAACTCGGCCTCGGCCGGATCACACCGACGGAGCGGCACGTCATCATCATCGCCGCCGTCAGCGGTCAGACCATAGGACTGCTGGTCGATTCCGTCTCCGAGATCCTCAGCGTTCGAAGCGACAGTGTACAGGAAGCGCCCAACGTGCGTGGCGACGACACGACCTCATGCGTCCTCGGCGTCGTCCCGGTCGAAGATGGCATGACCCGGGTCATCGACCTTCGCAGGATCGTGCCGAACGCGACGGAAGGGGCCGCCTGACGATGACCACGCTCGCCGCGCCAACATGCGAATTCACCTTCACCGAGGAGCACTTCCGGGCAATCGCGCGCCTCGCCCACGAGAATTTCGGCCTCGACCTCCAGCCGGAGAAGCGGGCGCTCGTCTACTCCCGCCTGACGCGCCGCCTCCGCGCGCTCCAGTTGTCCGATTTCGACGCCTATCTTGGCCGTCTCGCCGGCCCGGAGAGTGCCGACGAACATGCCGAATTGCTTTCCGCCCTGACCACTAACGTCACGCACTTCTTTCGCGAAGCTCACCATTTTGACGAGTTCCGGGACAAGGTCCTGCCGGGAGCAATTGCCGAAGCTCGCGCCGGCGGTCGCATCCGGTTCTGGTCAGCCGGGTGTTCCGCTGGACAGGAACCCTACTCGATCGCCCTCACGATCCTCGACACATGCCCGGACGCCGCGAGCCTCGACATCCGCATCCTCGCCACGGATGTCGATCCTCGAATTCTCGAAACCGCGCGCACCGCGGTCTATCCTATCGAAGAGCGGAACGCCTTGCCGCCTCGGCTCCGGGACAAGATGACCGTGGTCGGGACGGGTCCGAACAGCTTCACGGTTCGGCAGGAGGCCCGCGACCTCGTTCGCTTCGGAGAGTTGAACCTGATCAAGGACTGGCCACTTCGGGGTCCCTTCCAGGCCGTCTTTTGCCGGAACGTCGCCATCTATTTCGACAAACCGACACAAGCCCGGCTCTGGAGGCGCTTTGCCCCCCTGATCGCGCCCGGAGGCATGCTCTTCATCGGCCATTCCGAACGTCTGAGCGGCCCGGCCACCGAGATGTTCCGCAGCGCCGGTATCACATCCTACCAACGGCTCGTCGACCAGACCGCCGGGCCGGAGGCCATCTCATGAGCATGAAGGACACGCTCCGCATCATGGTTGTCGATGACATGTCCACGAGTCGCGGCCTGATCACCCAGGCGCTCGAGGAAATCGGCATCCGACATGTCCAGGTCGAAAGCGACGCCCGTGCAGCGCTCGCCAAGCTCTCCGCTGCGCCGGTTCATCTGGTGCTCTCCGATCTCAATATGCCGAACCTCGACGGATTGGGATTTCTCGAGGCGCTCCGAACGACGAGTTCGACGCAGAAGATCGGTTTCATCCTTGTAACCGGAAGTCCCAATAAGGAGCTCATCCAGCGCGCCCAGGCGCTGGGCCTCAATAACATGATCAAGAAGCCTTTCACGACCGACTCTATGCGGGCCTGCATCGAGCGTGTCGTGGGCAAGCTCTGAGGGCGCCATGACGGAACTGAGCGCGGGACGCGCGGTCTCCCTCGCGGCCTCCGAGCTTGCCGAGGCAAGCAAGGCCCTGCAGGCGGTCGAGCGAGCTCTGATCAGGGATGCGGCACCGGTGGATAGCACTGCGTTCCCCCGTGATCTCCAGCAGCTCGACCTTCTGTCTCAAATGATCGACGAGCTTCGAATCTATCTCGACCGGCTCGCGATGGCGATCGGCACCGAAGAGCCGAGAATCGATTTGTCGAGCGCCCTCACTGCGGTTCGCCTCGGTGATATGCGGCGGCGCCTGGCGGATACACCCCGTGGCGAGTCCCCGACGATCAGCGGCCAGGTCGATCTTTTCTAGGCTCCCGAGACCGCGCCGCGAGGTCCCCCTTAGCTCCAACTTAACTCCAGCCTGTCAATGATCGCGATGACCTGCCGGCGGGCGCGGTTACGCAAGGACGAAGAACATGCGAAAATTCGACTCGATAAATCTCTCGAAGAAGCTGCCGATCACCCTGGTCGGCCTTAGTCTGACGGTCGCGCTTGCAACGGCCGTCATTGCTTTCCTCGACTTTCGCGCGACTCTCCTGCGGCAGGCCGAGGTGGCGCTGGAGGAGGTCAAGAGGGCGCGGGCCGACACGCTCGAGGACTGGTTCGGCCAAATCGAGAACGATCTCGCGCGTTTGGCCGCCAATCCACAAACCGGCTCCATCCTCGCCGGGTTCGACAGCTCCTTCGACCAGATGGATAATGCTCGAACCGAATTGCAGCGTCTCTACGTCTCCGAGAACCCGAATTCGGAAGCCGACAGGGCGCGAATGACGGCCGCGGAGGACGGCTCCAGTTACTCGGCCGTCCACCGTCTCTACCATCCTTATTTCAGGAACGTGGCGAGTCGGACGGGCTATGCGGACATCTTCATGATCGATCCGGACGGGACGGTCATCTATTCTGTCAACAAGAGGCAGGACTTCGTGGCGGACCTGGTTACAGGCGCGCAGTCCGATAGCGGTCTGGCAGAGGTCTTTACCTCCGCGCGCGATGCCCAGGCCGGGACGGTCCGTTTCAGCGATTTCGAGCCCTACGCAGCCACTGGAGAGCCGGCGGGTTTCGTCGCTACCCCGGTCGTCAGCGATACGGGCGACCTCCGAGGTGTTCTGGCCGTGCGCTTGTCGAACAGCCGTCTCAACGGTGTCATCCAGAGTGCCTCCGCACTTGGCGAAAGCGTCGAGGTTTTCCTTGTTGGTCCGGACGGACGATCCCGCGCTGCATCGCGGCTCGGCACCGTTGAGGCAATTTATCAGCCGCTCCCCGAGCTGCCACAGATCGCTGCGGCACGCGCGGGAGAGACAAGGTCGATTGAGGGCCCGGGCTTGGGCGGCTCCGAAGTCATGTCGCAGGTTGCTGCGGTGGATGTCTTCGGCGACCGCTGGGGGATCGTGACCGAGATGAACATGGACGAGGTTCTGGCGCCCGTCCGTTCCGTACAGGCCAAACTCGTCATACTTCTCGTCAGCTCTGCTGTTCTGGTGGCCATTTTTGCAGCGTGGATTTCCCGAACCATCAACCTGCCGCTTACCAAGGTCCGGGACGCGATCCGCGGCGTGGCCGAGGGCAATTACGACATAAACCTCAGGGCATTGGATCGCGGAGATGAAATCGGTCACATCGCCCGCACGGTTCTGGATCTTGCCGAAAAGCTTAGGCGGTCCGATGCGGCGGAACAGGAGCGTCTCGAGCGGCAACGGGAACAGAGGAAGGTCGTCGAACGGCTAGGCGTCTCGCTCACGTCTTTGGCCGAGGGTGATCTCACCTCCCAGATCGAGGAGCCATTTCCGGACGACTACGAAGCGCTTCGCACCGATTTCAACAAGGCCCTGATCAACCTCCGCACGACGATTGAGACGGTCGTCGAGAATGCGACACGAATCGGCACCGGCACGGGCGAGATCTCTTCGGCCTCGGACGATCTCTCGCGGCGGACGGAGAGCCAGGCGGCGACGCTCGAGGAGACCGCCGCGGCGCTCGACGAACTCACCCAGTCGGTGAACTCCGCCGCGCAGGGGGCGAAGGAGGTCGAGGGGATCGTCACCTCCGCCAAGTCGCACGCCGAGGAATCCGGCGCCGTCGTCCAGTCCGCCGTCAACGCCATGACCGAGATCGAGAAGAGCTCCGACCAGATCGGCCAGATCATCGGGGTGATCGACGACATCGCCTTCCAGACCAACCTGCTCGCGCTCAACGCGGGCGTCGAGGCGGCGCGCGCGGGCGAAGCGGGAAAGGGCTTCGCGGTTGTGGCCTCCGAGGTCCGGGCACTCGCCCAGCGCAGTTCCGAGGCCGCCCGCGAGATCAAGGACCTGATCTCGGGCTCCTCGCACCAGGTCGAGCAGGGCGTCGCCCTCGTCGGCCGGGCGGGCGAGGCGCTGACCTCGATCGTCGAGAGGGTTACCCATATCTCCGAGCTCGTCACCAACATCGCCCGGGGGACGGTCGAGCAAGCCCAGGGGCTCAGCGAGATCAACACCGGCGTCACCAATCTCGACCAGGTTACCCAGCAGAATGCCGCCATGGTCGAACAGAGCACCGCGGCGGCGCATTCGCTGTCACGAGAGGCGAGCGACCTGGCGGAACTCGTGCGTCGTTTCCGGATCGGTGCCGAAACACCGGCGCCGGACCGCCCGGCCCGTCGCAGGCCGGAGCCCCAGCGCAGCTCCGTGCAGTCAGTCGAGCCGCTTCCTGCGCCCCAGGCGACCGGCACAGATGGAATATGGCAGGATTTCTGACGATGACCGGTATCTGCAGGCATCCTGCTTGGAGCGATATGTGCTTCGGACTTGAGACGGGTCGCAAGACGTGAGGATCGTCCTCGCCCATCCATCGCCGGTCCGGCGCGCGCGGCTGTCGAGGCAACTGCGGACGAATGACAGCAGCCTGCACCTCATTGGCTTGGCGCAGGATCTGACCGAGCTCTACACGCTGACCGAACATGAAGGACCGGACGCGGTGCTCGTTGAATGGCGGTTCGCAGGGCTTCCAGAGTTCGTAGTCATGCACGCGCTCTTCAGGGCGCTGGATGTCGTGTGCATCCTGTTGTGCGACGCCGGAAAAGCGGCCGACACGCAATTTGCTCGTAACCTGCCTGTTCTTGGACCCGAACCCGATAGTGAGGAGGTCATCCGGCTGATCAAGCGGCACCGAGCGGCGCTTCATGGTGACGCACCGCCGGGCCGGCGCAAAGAGCAGTCGGCGAAGCCAGCGGTCGGCGGATGGAAACCTGGAAGCATTGTCTTGCTGGCGGCCTCGACCGGCGGCGTGGAAGCGCTTCTCGATGTTCTCGGGACTTTTCCTGCGGACTGCCCACCTACGCTCGTCGTCCAGCATACGGGGGGAAGCTTTGCGCAAAGCTTGATCCGCCTGGTGGACAGCCGCTGCACGGCAACTGTCGCCCCGGGCCGGGATGGCGAGGCGGTGCGGTCCGGCCATGTCTACTTCGCCCCGGACGACACCGCGCATCTTGCGCTCGCCACGGACGCGGCCCCCCGCATCCATCTGGATCCGAGCCCGCCTGTCGGGGGGCACCGGCCAGCGGCAGACGTCCTCTTCAATTCGGCCAGAGGGATCGCGGCGAATGTCAGCGCCGCGATCCTGACCGGGATGGGGCGGGACGGGGCCGAAGGGCTGCTCGGTCTTCGGCAGGCGGGGGCCCGCACCTTCGCACAGGACGAAGCGAGTTCCGTCGTCTACGGGATGCCGCGCGCCGCCTGGGAGATTGGTGCCGCTCAGGCCCGGCTGCCACTCCGCCGTATTGGCCCGGCTCTGTTGGAGGCCTGTCGCCCCGCCGCCCCACCGGCGAGGCCACGGCGGATCATATCCGCGTCGGTGAGATAGGGGAGAGACCGAGATGACGGAGGCCAGCAATTTCACGGGACCGCCGGAGGCCGGGGACGAGCGGCGAACCATCACGGTCATCCAGGGAGACTACGCCATCTCCGGCGATCCCGGGACGACACTCTCCACGATCCTCGGGAGTTGCGTCGCGGTCTGTCTCTACGATGCCGAGGAAGGCATCGGCGGCATGAACCACTTTCTGCTGCCCGGCGAGAACAACGGCGCGACGACGCATAGATACGGCGTGCACCTGATGGAGCTGCTTATCAACGGGCTCCTCAAGCGCGGGGCCGACCGCAGCCGGCTGAAGGCCAAGATCTTCGGCGGCGGGCGCATGTCAGACAACCTGCGGGACATCGGGCAGAGCAACGTGGAGTTCGCCCGCGGATTTCTCACGCGAGAAGCGATACCGATCGTCTCGGACCACGTGGGCGAGCGGTCCGCGCGGCGGTTGCGCTTCTGGCCGGCCACAGGTGCAGTCCAGCAGATGCTGGTGAAAGGACAGATCGAGGTGACGCCGCCCCCGGAACCGCGCGCACCACAAGCCGATATTACGCTGTTCTGACCCATGTGCAGCCTCCGGAACACCTGGTCATCCGTTTCGGCAGGCCAGCGCCGCTTCACCGGTGGCGGGGCGAAGCGCGGGCTGTACAACAGGGCGCCGCCTGCAGAACGCTGCCAGGGACCGGAGCCCAGGGCATGCGACGAAGCGGTGAGGGTCCCGGAACGGCGATCAGGTCTACTCGGCCGCAAGAGCCGGTGTGGTCGCGGCGGCGCTAAACCGGCAGGCGGCCTCGCCCGTTGCGAAGATCAGGCGACCCGCAAAAAGCGTCGCCTCGATCCGACCGGTCCGGCGGGACAGGACGCAGAGGTCCGCCCTTTGACCGCAGACGATCCTGCCCCGGCCGGGCAGGCGCAGCAGCTCGGCCGGCGTCTCCGACACGAGGCGCCAAGCGGCGGGCAGGCCGAGACCCTGCTCGGCCAGAGCCAGGGCGGCGGGTGCGAGCCGAGCCGGGTCGCCGGACGACGACAGGGCATCGCAGCAACCGAGACGGATAAGCTGCGCCGCGGAGACGGCTCCATCCTCGACGGTCCCGCCTTCCAGCGCCGGAGCGGGCGCGACGACAGGGTCGCCAACCGCGCGGGCAATGGCCGCCGCCCGGGCCGAGACGGGCCGCTCGCAAAGCCTCGCCCCCAGCATCGCGTGGAACTCCCGGGTCTCCCCGTCGCGATCACCGGCCGATCCGTAGGTGCATCCGAGGACGTCGAGCGCCTCCGCCATGCGGCAGAGGACGCGCGGAACCTCGCTGGCCAGCGACGGGGGACAGTCGCTCCAGCCCTCGAAGACGACCCGGCCGATGCCGAACCGGCGGACCATGCCGACCAGGCGTTCGGCGGTGGCAACGGCGGAGACGTCGAAGCGAAGGCCGGTACGCAGATCGATCCGGCGGCGGGCCCGCCCGGCCTCGAGCGCTCGGAGCGCGGCCTCGGCTCGTGCCGGGTCGCCGGGATCCCCTCCCCAGGGGACCATGACCCATCCGGTGGTCACGCCGTTCGCGCTGGCGGTGTCTTCCGCATTCGAGAGCGCGGATGCCTCCTCGCCCGGGGAACAGTCGAGGCGCGCCGTGTCCAGATCGACGAGGCCCGGCAGGACCAGGAAGCCCGAGAGGTCGACCGCAGGAAAGGGGCCCCCGGAGATGCGGCCGCCCTCGATCGCCACGGTGCGCTGGCGCAGCCCGCCATCCCGAAGGACGGTCGCTCCGACAAGTCGCATTGGCGGCGGGGGCGCTGGCATCTGCCTCTCCGGACGGGTGGTGCCCGTCCGGATAAGGTCCTGATGTTTCAGCCTCGTGACAGGTTATTCACAGGCGCGCGACGGTGGCGCTCAGGTCACGACGTCGGGGCCACTGCGGCCGGTCCTGCTCCGGATGCCGGAGATCTCTTCCGCCGCTGCGATGACGGGCTCCAGCGCCTCCTGGGGGTCCTGGTCGGTGCGGGCCGGGTCGAGCTCGAGCCGTTCCAGGTAGACCCGGATCGTTGCGCCCTCCGTCCCGGTGCCAGAGAGACGAAAGACGGCGCGGCCGCCACCCTCGAAGAAGATGCGGAGGCCCTGGGCCCTCGCGGTCGAGCCATCGACCGGGTCGGTGTAGGAGAACTCGTCCGCGCCGGTAACCTCGAGCCCGGCGGCCTTGCTGCCGGGCAGACTGTCGAGCCGGTCGCGGATGCCGTCGATGATGTCGTTGGCAAGGTCGCTCTCGACCGCCTCGTAGTCGTGGCGCGAATAGTAGTTGCGGCCGAAGCGGGCCCAGTGATCGGCCATGACCTGCGCGACGGGCTGCTTCTTCTCGGCGAGCAGGTTGAGCCAGAGCAGGACCGCCCAGAGCCCGTCCTTCTCGCGGACATGGTCGGAGCCGGTCCCGGCACTCTCCTCGCCGCAGAGGGTGGCGCGGCCCGCGTCGAGCAGATTGCCGAAGAACTTCCAGCCGGTGGGCGTCTCATAGCAGTCGATCCCGATCTCGGCGGCAACCCGGTCGACCGCGCCGGAGGTCGGCATGGAACGCGCGACACCTTTCAGCCCCTCGCGGTAGGCGGGGGCGAGTTGGGCATTGGCGGCAAGCACGGCGAGACTGTCGGAGGGGCCGACGTAGCAGCCCTTGCCGACGATCATGTTGCGGTCGCCGTCACCGTCGGAGGCCGCGCCGAAATCCGGCGCGTCGGGCGACATCATCTCGTCCATGAGGGGCTTGGCCCAGATCGGGTTGGGGTCGGGATGACCGCCGCCGAAATCGGGCGAGGGGGTCGCGTTGACGACAGTTCCGGGCGCCGCCCCGAGTCGGTCCTCGAGGATCGCACGCGCATAGGGGCCTGTGACCGCGTGCATCGCGTCGAAGCGCATGGTGAAGCCGGACTTCAACAGTCCCTTGATGGCATCGAAGTCGAAGATCCGCTCCATCAGGGCGCAATAGGAGGCGACCGGATCGGTGACCTCGACCGTCATCCCGCCGAGGTCACTCTCGCCCTCGGTGGCGAGGTCGATGTCCTGGCTCTCGACGATGCGGTACTGCGCGATCTCCTTCGTGCGGGCGAAGACCTTGTCGGTTACGCTTTCGGAGGCGGGGCCCCCGTTCGGGCCGTTGTACTTCAGGCCGAAGTCCTCGTCGTGGCCGCCGGGATTGTGGCTGGCCGAGAGAATGAGCCCGCCGTCGGTCCCGCGCTCTCGGATCAGGTTGGAGGCCGCGGGCGTGGAGAGCAGGCCCTCGCGACCGACCACGGCACGGGCGGCGCCGTTGGCCGCCATCATCCTCAGGATCACCTGGATCGCGCGGTCGTTGAAGTAGCGTCCGTCGCCGCCGACGACGAGCGTCTTGCCCTCGACCCCGCCGATGCCGTCGAAGATCGACTGAACGTAGTTCTCGAGGTAGTGCGGCTGCATGAAGGTGCGCGTCTTCTTGCGCAGCCCGCTGGTGCCCGGTTTCTGCCCGTCGATCGGTCTCGTCTCGACCGTGATCGTTTCCATGTCGTTCTCCCCCGTCAGGCCTTGCGCAGGATCAGCGCGACAACCGAATTCGCATGGACCTCCAACGGTTTGGTGACCGCGAAAGGTCCGAGCGAGGGGTCCGCCGTGTCCAGCTCGCGGTACCAGATCCAGCCCTCCCTCGGAGAGGGCAGGTCTACCGTCAGCGCCTCTCCGGCATTGAAGACCGCCATGATCGCGTATTCAAGCGCGGCGTATTCCGGCGTGCCGGACGCCGTCCGCATCTCTGCGATGAGGTGGCGGCGTTCCGGGTCCTGCCAGTCCTCCTCGGTCATCAGGGAGCCGTTCGACTTGCGCCAGAAGAGGTCGGGCACCCCGTCGATCAGCCGCTCGCGGGCGTGAAGGAAGCGCTTCTGGCGCAGGATCGGGTGGCTCTTGCGGAACTGGATGATCTGCCGGACGAAGTCGAGGAAGGCCGGGTCGGCGCCTTCCCAGGTGACCCAGCCGATCTCGTTGTCCTGGCAGTAGGCGTTGTTGTTGCCGCCCTGCGAATTGCCGAGTTCGTCGCCGGCGAGCAGCATGGGCGTGCCCTGGCTGAGCAGGAGGGTCGCCAGCATGTTGCGGCGGCGGCGGGCCCGGAGAGCGGTGACGGCCTCGTTCGAGGTTGGCCCCTCGATGCCGCAGTTGTCGCTGGCGTTGTGGTCGTGGCCGTCGGCGTTGTTCTCGCCATTGGCCTCGTTGTGCTTCTGGTTGTAGCTGACGGTATCCATCAGGGTGAAACCGTCGTGGCAGGTGACGAAGTTGACGCTGGCCGTCGCCGGCCGGCCGTCGTGGTCGAACCGCACCGCCGAGCCCGAGACCCGGTTCGCGAGCCGCGCCACGAGGCCGGGATCGCCCCGCCAGAAGCCGCGCACCTGGTCGCGAAAGCGGTCGTTGTGCTCTCCCCAGGGGTTGGGGAAGGCGCCGAGCTGGTAGCCGCCGGGGCCCACGTCCCAAGGCTCACCCATCAGCTTGACGCGGGACAGGACCGGGTCCTGCCGGATCGCCTGGAAGAAGGCGCTGTTGCGGTCGAAGCCGTGCGCGGTGCGGCCCAGCGAGGCGGCCAGGTCGAAGCGGAAACCGTCGACGTGGAAGGTCTCGACCCAATAGCGCAGGCTGTCGAGGATCATGCGGAGCACCATCGGATGCTCGGTGTTCAGCGAGTTCCCGGTGCCGCTGTCGTTGATGTAGTAGCGCGGGCTTTCGGCCAGCCGGTAGTAGCTGAGGTTGTCGAGCCCACGAAAGGAGAGCGTGGGCCCGAGGTGGTTGCCCTCGCCGGTGTGGTTGTAGACCACGTCGAGGATCACCTCGATCCCGGCACCGTGGAAGCGGCGGACCATCTCCTTGATCTCCGCCTCCTGGCCGCCGCTCATGTAGCGTGGCTCGGGCGCGAAGAAGCCGATGCTCTGATAGCCCCAGTAGTTCGTGAGACCCTTCTCGATCAGGTGTTCGTCGTTGACGAAGGCATGGATCGGAAGGATCTGGATCGCCGTGATGCCGAGCCAGGTCAGATGCTCCAGCATCGGGTCTGACGCGAGGGCGGCATAGCTGCCCGGCCGGTCGATGCGCGGGTGCTGCATCGTCAGGCCCTTGACGTGCGCCTCGTAGAGGATGGTCTCGGACATCGGGGTTTCCGGCGGGCGGTCGTCCTGCCAGTCGAAACCGTCGTCCTTCGCCACGACCACGCACTTGGGCATTGCCTGGGCGCTGTCGCGTGTGTCGAAGGTGAGATCGGAGTGCTTGGCCGTCACGTCGTAGCCGAAGACCGAGGCCGACCAGCGCGGATGGCCCGTCAGCCGGCGGGCATAGGGGTCGAGCAGCAGCTTGTGCGGGTTGAACCTGTGCCCCTCGTCCGGGCGATAGGGTCCGCTGGCGCGGTAGCCGTAGAGCTGACCAGGCTTCAGCCCGGGAAGGTAGCCGTGCCAGACATGACCGTCCCGCTCGGGCAGGGCGACGTTGATCGCCTCGTTCCCGTCATCGTCGAAAAGGCAGAGGGTCATGCGGGTGGCATGCTGCGAAAAAATGGCGAAGTTGACACCCTCGCCATCGTAGTCCGCCCCGAGCGGATAGGCCCGTCCGGGCCTGATTGCCACGTTTCCTGTCATGCGCTCAATGTCTTAGGGAAAAGTACAGCGAGGCATAGGCCTTTGCGGAGTTTTCCCACCCTACCGGATGCGACATTGCGTTTTTCTGAAGGTCTGCCCAGATTTCCGGCGCTTCCCAGAGGTCGCAGAGCCGGGAGAGCGCGTTGCCGAGGGCGGTGGCCGTCACCGGGTAGAACTGCAGCCCCGTCGCCACCCGGCGCGCCAGTGCCGCGGGCGAGGCGTTGATCACCGTGTCGGCCAGCCCGCCGGTCAGCGCGACCACGGGGATCGTCCTGTAGCGCAGGCCGTAGAGCTGCGTCAGTCCGCAGGGCTCGAAACGCGAGGGCACGAGGATCGCGTCGCCACCCGCGATGAGCCGGTGCGACAGCGCTTCGTCGTAGCCGATGCGGACGGCCACGCCGGGCTGTGCGGAGAGATCCTGGAAGGCCTCCTGGATCGCCGGCTCGCCGGAGCCCAGCAGTGCAAGCTGGCCGCCGCGGGACAGGAGCGCTGGCAGGGATTCCAGCAGCAGGTCCATCCCCTTCTGCCCGGTCAGCCGCGAGATCACGACGCAGAGCGGGCCGCCGCTGTCCGGCAAGCCGAGCTCCTCGCGCAGGGCGGCCTTGTTGCGCGCCTTGCCGCGAGGCGTCTTGTAGGGCGCGATATGGGGGTCGGTCGCCGGGGACCAGACGCCCTCGTCGATGCCGTTGAGGATACCGGAGAGATCGCCGGCGCGTGCCCGCATCATCCCCTCCATCCCCATGCCGAACTCCGGGCGCATGAGTTCCTCGGCGTAGGTCGGGGAGACCGTCGTCAGCTTGTCGGCCCAGACCAGCCCGGCCTTGAGCGCCGAGACCTTGCCCCAGAACTCGAAGCCCTCCGGGTTGAAGTCCGAGGGCACGAGCCGCAGCGCGCCGATCCGTTCGGGCGGGGCGAGGCCGTGGAAGGCGATGTTGTGGATCGTCAGGATCGTCGGCGTCGGCTTGTCGCGCAGGTAGTAAGGCACGAGCCCCGCCTGCCAGTCGTGGCAGTGCACCGCGTCGTAGTCTCCGGCGAGCGCCGCCGCGACCCAGCAGAGCGCCGCGAAGCGCTCGGGGTTGTCCGGCCAGTCATGCCCGTCGGGGCCGAGGTAGATCGAGCCGTCCCGGTCGTAGAGATGCGGCGCGTCGAGGACGAGGAGCTTCAGCCCCGCCGCCTCTCCCCGCAACACGCGCGCCGGGCCACCCATCAGATCGCGTTCCTCGTGCACCGCCTCGGCCCCCGCCAATGCCGACAGGACGGCGGGGTAACCCGGCAGGAGCGTCACCATCTCCACGCCCTCGGCCGCCAGTGCGCCGGGCAGGGCGCCCGCCACGTCGGCGAGGCCGCCCGTCTTGACGAGCGGGGCGCATTCCGAGGCGACCGAGAGGATCCTCACTGCGCGGCCAGCCATTTCTCGACCATCGGCGCGGTGATGAGCGTGGTGCCCTTCTCGGAGACCCGGAAGAACTTGGCGTCCTCGACCGGGTCCTCGCCCACGACGAGGCCCTCGGGAATCTCCACGCCGCTGTCGATCACCACCTTCCGCAACCGGGCCGATCGGTTGACCACCACGCGCGGCAGCACGACGGCATGATCGAGCACCGCGTAACTGTTGGTGTGAACCTGGGTGAAGAGCAGCGAGTTGCGCACCTCGGTCCCAGAGATGATGCAGCCGCCGGAGACCATGGACGAGATCGCCATGCCCCTCCGGTCACGCTCGTCGTGGATGAACTTCGCGGGCGGGACGCTCTCGGAGTAGGTCCAGACCGGCCACTTGCGGTCCCAGAGGTCGAGGTCCGGGGTGAAGTTCGTCAGGTCGATATTGGCCTGCCAGAAGGCATCTACGGTGCCCACGTCCTTCCAGTAGGTCGGCGCGCCCTCGTCCCGCACGCAGCTGTCGTCGAAGCGGTGGGCCACGGCCTTGCCGTTCTTGACGATGGCCGGGATCAGGTCGTGGCCGAAGTCATGGCTCGAATTGGTGTCGTCGGCGTCGCGCAGCAGCAGGTCCCGCAGGAAGGGGTAGCTGAAGACGTAGATGCCCATGGAGGCCAGCGCGACCTCCGGATCATCGGGCGTGCCCGGCGGATCGGCGGGCTTTTCCAGGAAGTCGGTGATCTGCCCCTTGGCGTCCGTCGCCATGACGCCGAAGGCCGTGGCCTCGGCGCGGGGAACGGTCAGGCAGCCCACGGTGACGTCGGCCTTGGTCTCGACGTGCTGACGGAGCATCAGCTCGTAGTCCATCTTGTAGATGTGGTCGCCCGCGAGGATGACGATGTAGTCGATGTCGTAGTCGTCGATGATGTCGATGTTCTGGGTCACCGCGTCTGCGGTGCCGCGATACCAGGCCTCGCCGCCCATGCGCTGCGAGGCGGGCATGATGTCGAGGAACTCGTTGCGCTCGGCCCGGAAGAAGTTCCAGCCGCGCTGGCAGTGCCGGATCAGGCTGTGCGCCTTGTACTGCGTGGCGAGCGCCATCTTGCGGATGCCGCTGTTCATCGCGTTCGACAGGGCGAAGTCGATGATCCGGGCCTTCCCGCCGAAGTAGACCGCCGGTTTCACCCGCCGGTCCGTCAGCTCCTTGAGCCGCGAGCCGCGGCCGCCCGCCAGCACGAAGGCCATCGAGCGCTGCGTGAGTCGTCTGCTATCCATCGGTGATCCTCCCTTGCCGCGCCGGCCGAAGCGGCGCCCTCCAAGTGACCACGTAGGGCGCTTGGTATCAAAGGGTAAAGTCGGCGGGCAGGGCCTTCTCGATCACGCGCATGGCGTTGGGAATATCGTTGCGCTCCGCGCGCTGCGTGGCGGCCGTGCGCGAGAAGCCGTGGCTCAGCCATCGGTGGATCAGGCGGGCGCGCAGGTCGGGCAGGGGGACGTCGATGCGGACGGAGACGTCCCAGAGCGTCGCGAGGCGGGACCACGGAAGCTCGTTGAAAAGCAGGTAGTTGCCCTCGACGATCACCACCTGGGCGTCGGCCGGCACCACAAGCGCGCCCGCGATGGCGATGTCGCGCGGGCGGTCAAAGACCGGCAGCACCACTTCCTGCCCCTCGGAGACCTGGCGCATGGCGTTGAGAAAGCCCAGCCCGTCGAAGGTCTCGGGCGCGCCCTTGCGGAGCTTGAGGCCGCGTTCGTCGAGCACGCGGTTGTCGAGGTGGAAGCCGTCCATCGGCACCACGGCGCAACGCACCTTCTGCAGGGTCAGCCGCCTGCCGAGCTCCTTGGCGAGCGTGGATTTGCCGCTGCCCGGCGCACCGGCCATGGCCACCATGACCCGCGGCTGCTGCGCACGGGCGTCATGGATCGCCTCGGCCAGGATGTTGACCTGGGGGGTCACGTCGATCATCGAACGCCGGTTCCGCTGTCTCTGCTCGATCTGCCTCGAGCGATCATTAACCCTACTGGAGGCTTGGCTGCGAGGCCTGTGCGCCCCGCTTGCGGCAATTTGCCGACGGCCATGGCCTTGAAGCCGCGACTGCCCCTGCGTAAATAATAGCAAGTCCGAAAATCGATACGCCCTCGGCCCCGTCGGGCGGGTGCCGCGAGCTTTGACGAGTTACCGATCGGTGACAATTTAGGCGTATCGCCGGGAATGCGGGCACTTGGCCGAGACGGGACAGATTAAGCGGATTTACCCTTCGGAAGTCGTCGCTGATCACGGAACTCTCGTCGCGATTTCGCCTTATATATGGGCAGCGCAAGCTGCGGGGAGAGAGAGATGTATTACGAGATGATCGGGTTTATGGCAGAGCCGCACGGCGAGGGACCTTGCGAGGTCGAACTGCCGCAGATCGATCTCGGTGCATCGGCCGTTTTCCTCGATTTCGACGGGACCCTCGTGGATATCGCCGACACGCCCTCCGGCGTTCTCGTCCCGGACGATCTCCCCAAGCTGCTGACCTCCCTCTCGGAACAGACCGATGGCCGTCTCTGCATCGTCACCGGCCGGCCGGTCGAGGACGTGTCGCGGTTTCTCGGCGGCTTCGAGGGCCACGTCATCGGCAGCCACGGCGCGGAAGAGCGGGTCGGGTCCGAGATGTGGCGCCACGACCTCGCCGGCAGCGACGTGGTCAGCCGCCTTGGCGACATGGCCGAGGCCTTTGCCGCGACGCACTCCGGCCTCGTGGCCGAGCGCAAGCCGACCGGCGTCGTGCTGCATTTCCGCCAGGTGCCGGAGCAGGAGCCCGACGTCTACGCCTTCCTGCACGCGCTGGAGCAGTCGCACCAGGAGTTCGACCTGCACCATTCCAAGATGGCCTACGAGCTGCGCCCCAAGGGGATCAGCAAGGACGCCTCGATCAAGCGGCTGATGGAGAGCGAGGCCTTCAACGGTCGCCGCCCGATCTTCTTCGGCGACGACGTGACCGACGAGCCGGCGTTGCACTGGGTCAGCTCCCAGGCCGACGGCATTGCCGTGAAGGTCGGCCCCGGAGATACCGCCGCGGGCTTCCGCGTCCCCGACACACAGGCCGCCCGGACCGCGCTGAAGATCTGGGCGGGGCTGGAGGCGGAGGCCGGAGTCTGAGCCATGGCCGAACCGCGCTTAGTTGTCGTTTCCAACCGTATTCCCACCGATGCCCAGCCGGCCGGCGGCCTTGTCGTGGCGCTTCACGAGGCGCTCGAAAGCCGTGGCGGCGTCTGGATCGGCTCGTCGGGCAACATGGTCGACACCCCCGGCCCGCTGCGCGAGATCAGCCCCGAGGGATCGGTCTATACGCGTCTGGCCTATGACCTGACGCACGACGAGCATAAGGGCTTCTACCTCGGGCACGCCAACTCGGTCATCTGGCCGCTCTTCCACCACCGCGCCGACCTGATCGACGTGAGCGAAGAGAGCCGCCGGCAGTACATGGGCGTGAACGCGCGCGTGGCGGAGATGATCGCGGAGGTGCTGGAGCCCACGGACATCCTCTGGATCCACGACTACCACTTCCTTCCGCTGGCCAACGAGCTTCGCAAGCGCGGGGTGGGGAACCGGATCGGGTACTTCCTGCACATCCCGTTCCCGAACCCCTCCGACATCGCCGCCCTGCCGGACCGCAAGCAGCTCGGCGCCTGGATTTCGGCCTATGACCTCATCGGCCTCCAGACCCAGCGCGACGTCTCCGCCTGCCTCGAATGGCTGCGCTCGGACACCGACGCGGAGTTCACGCTGCGCGGCCGGATGAAGCTCGACGGGCGGTTCTTTGAGGTCCGCTCCTTTCCCATCGGCATCGACGTCGACGCCTTCCAGAAGGCGGCGGACGAGGCGGATATCCGCATCACCGACCTGCCTCCCGATCAGAAATTGGTGCTGGGCGTGGACCGGCTCGATTACTCCAAGGGTCTGCCGAACCGCTTCGAGGCCTTCGGCAAGTACCTCGGCCTGCGCGACCGGGACGGTCCGCGCGCGACCATGCTCCAGATCGCGCCGCCCTCCCGCGAGGACGTGGAGGCCTACCGCGATATCCGCGCCGAGCTCGAGAGCATGGCGGGCAGCGTCAACGGCGAGCATGCCGAGATCGACTGGACGCCGATCCGCTACCTGCGCAAGCCGCTCCCGCGCGAGACACTGGCCGGCCTTTACCGCCGCGCCGATCTCTGCCTCGTGACGCCGCTCGCCGACGGGATGAACCTCGTCGCCAAGGAGTACGTCGCGGCCCAGGACGGGGCCGATCCGGGCGTGCTGATCCTCAGCCACTTCGCGGGCGCGGCCGAGCAGCTCGATGGCGCGCTCATGGTCAACCCCTATGACACCGCCGACATGGCGCGGGTCATCGACCAGGCGCTCACCATGTCGCTGCACGAGCGTCATGCCCGCTGGCTTTCCATGATGCAGGTGATCCGCGAGACTGACATCGCCTGGTGGACCGACAGCTACCTGCGCGCGCTGCGGAGCCAGCCGCAGATGCAGGTGGCCTGAGCCGCCACTCCCGCCACAGTCCCTCACGACCCGGTCGCATGCCGCTTGCGGCGGCTGCGCTCCTGCGCCTAGCTGACGGCAAACCAGGCAAGGGAGGGACGGGCATGGCACTGTCCAAGGGCGCGCGCGACCAGATCCGCGACATGATGGACGAGCAGACGATCGAGGACCGGACGAAGATGACCTCGCGTCTCGTCTACCTCGTGGTCCGCAAGGAGGGAGAGGAAGAGCTGGAGCGCACCAACCGCTCGCTCTTCTGGGCCGGGGCCGCGGCGGGCGTGCTCATCAGCTTCTCGGTTCTGGGCGAGGCGGTTCTGAGGACCTACCTGCCGGACGCGCGCTGGGCCTACCTGGTGGAGAACTTCGGCTACAGCTTCGGCTTCATGCTGGTGATCCTCGGCCGGATGCAGCTCTTCACCGAGAACACGATCACCACGGTGCTGCCGCTGATGATCGACCCGATCTGGTCGGTCTTCCGCTCCGTCCTGAGGCTCTGGGGACTCGTGCTATTCGCCAACGTTCTCGGCGCCTTCGTGGCGGCCTTCTTCATGGCCCACACCGGCGGCGTGCCCGAGGAGGTGCTGCCCGCCATCCACTCGCTGTCGGAACACGCCACCGGCATGGGAGCCTGGACGAGCTTCATCCGGGGCATACCCGCGGGCATCCTCGTCGCGGCCATCGTCTGGATGCTCGCGCAGGCCGACGGCGGCGAAGTCGCGATCATCGCCTTCTTCACCTGGCTCATCGCGGCGGGAGACTTCACCCACGTCGTCGCCGGTTCTGTCGAGATGGCCTTCCTCATGGTGTTGGGGGAGCTCGGGCCGGGGCAGGGCATCTTCGAGTTCTTCCTGCCCGTCCTCGCGGGCAATGTCGTCGGAGGTACGCTGATCTTCGCGGCAATGGCCTGGGGCCAGGTCGCGGACGAATTCCGCTCCGAGGAAAGGTAAGGCCCCAGCGGCGGAACAACCCGGGGCCCCGGCCTGTTGTACGATGTCAATTGATAATGGTCAGGGCCCCCACACATGGCGAATGAAGCCGAGCATCCTCCCTTTTCGGGACACAAGAGACGGCAGGAGCCCCGAAGCGCGGAAGAGCGCGACCACCAGGAGAGGGCCGACCGTCACAAGGAACAGACCGAGGAACAGCACGTCGAGAGCGCGACGAAGCTCACGTCGAAGCTGGTCTACGAGGTCATCCGCCGCGACGGCGAGGAAGAACTGTCGCGGACCAACCGGTCGCTCTTCGTGGCAGGGCT
This sequence comes from Histidinibacterium aquaticum, assembly GCF_008710275.1. Taxonomy (GTDB): domain Bacteria; phylum Pseudomonadota; class Alphaproteobacteria; order Rhodobacterales; family Rhodobacteraceae; genus Oceanicola; species Oceanicola aquaticus. The sequence goes on along the minus strand of NZ_VYQE01000003.1, from coordinate 218,890 downwards.
TTCGGCGGGCGTCCTGATCGGCTTCAGCCTCGTGGCGGAGTCGGTGTTCCGGACCTACCTGCCCGATGCCGAATGGACCTTCCTCGTGGAGAACCTGGGGTACTCCTTCGGCTTCCTGCTGGTGATCCTCGGCCGGATGCAGCTCTTTACCGAGAACACGATCACCGCCGTCCTGCCCGCGCTCCGCGATCCCTGTCTGGACATGCTGTGGCAGGTGTCGCGTCTCTGGGGCGTGGTCCTGGGGGCCAACGTCGTCGGCGCGGCCATCGCGGGGGGCTGGATGGCCTATGTCGGGTCCCTGCCGCCGGAGGTGCAGCCCGCGATCGAGGAGCTGTCGCTGCACGCCACGTCCTTCGGAGCCTGGGAGACTTTCTTGAGGGGCATCCCGGCCGGGCTGCTCGTCGCCGCCATTGTCTGGATGATGCCGCAGGCCGAGGGCGGCGAGGTGTTGATCATCACCATGTTCACCTGGCTGATCGCGGCCGGGGACTTCACCCACGTCATCGTGGGCTCGGTGGAAATCTCCTACCTCGTGGCGAAGGGACTGCTGCCGATCTGGACCGGGATCACCACGTCCTTCCTGCCGATGCTGGCGGGCAACGTGGTCGGCGGAACGGTCATCTTCGCGCTGATGGCCTGGGGCCAGGTGCGCGACGATTTCGTGCCGGGGCAGGGGCGCTGAGCCCCTGCAAATCGCTCATCCGAAAAAAGCTGAAAAAAAGTTCGAACCCGCCGGAACTGAAGTCATGGGCAACGGTTGGGGCAGTGACAGAGGCGGTCAGGCCTCTGACAGAAGACCACACCGACCGCGGCACGTTCCCTGTCCCCTCGTCCCTCAATGCCGCGGTCGGTGGCGGTCTAACCCCCAGAAGATACAGGCAGACGAGGCGCGAGATGGCCGAGAAAAACGGAGCGCCGTCCATCAAGGACGAAGATACGTACCAGGAGCTTCGCAAGCAGGGCGAGTCCAAGGAGAAGGCCGCCCGGATCGCGAACGCGCAGGCGAACGACAGCCAGAACCCGTCGAAGAAGGGCGGACAGAACCCTCCCTACGAGGACTGGTCGGTCGAGGATCTCTATGAGCGCGCCCAGGAAATCGGCATCGAGGGCCGGTCCGACATGGACAAGGACGAGCTCATCAAGGCGCTGCGCTCGCACTGACCGTCCAAATTTGGACAGACAGTCAAGCACCTGAAAAGAAAAGAGAAACGATCGGACACGCGGCCCGCCGGGCCGCGTTCGCGTTTCCGGCCTTCAGGCGTCGGGGCCGATCCGGCCCAGGTGCGTGGCCGTGAAGCCCTCGGGCAGCTTCAACCCGTACCCCAGCATCCTGTCGAACCCCGAATGCGCCAGCCAGAGCGCGCCGAGCGCGGCGACGACCGGCATCCCCGCGAGCACGCCGAGTCCGAGGAGGCCGGCGCCGAAGCCGTAGATGTGCACGGAATTGTAGAGCGCCGCGCCCACCTTCGGCCCGCCGAGATATCCGGCGAAGCTGAGGTCGGGGGCGAAGAAGAGCAGGACGGCCGCCCACCACGCGAGGCCCGATCCGGTCTGCCAGAAGATCAGCAGCCCGCCCAGGAAGACGAGCAGTCCTTCGGCGCGTTGCCAGCCGAGAGCACGGTCCATGATGCGCTCCTGTCGCGAGGGGTCTCCACGGCGATTACAGCCGCGCGACGGACCCGCCAACAAGAAAAGGCCGCGGCGCGAGATGCGCCGCGGCCCTTGTCGAATAGCCGTCGACCGGCTCAGTGGTCGCAGTGGATTTTCTCGTCCGGCACGCCCTTCTTGTAGAGGATCGACTTGATGTCGTCCTCGAAGGGGCGAGGGCCGCAGACGTAGAATTCCTCGCGCCAGCCATGCAGGACCTCGTCGAGGAATTCCTCGTCGATCCGGCGGTTCGGGTAGGCTTCGGTCTTTTCGTCGGTGATGGTGAAGATCGTCGACAGCCCGGGCATCCCGACCAGCTCGTCGTGCAGGATGATGTCATCGGCCGTGTCGTTCGACAGGATCAGAGTGGAGCCGTCGAGGCTGCCCTCGCGCCGCACCCGGTCGCGCAGGATGGCGATGAAGGGGGTCACGCCCGCGCCAGCGCCGATGAAGATGCCCGGTCCGTGGTCGGTGATGGCGCCCCAGGGCTCGGAAATCATGACCTTGTCGCCGGAGGTCAGCTTGGGGATCCGCGCGGTGACGCCGTCGTGGTCGGGGTAACTCTTGATGGTGAATTCGAGATGGTCCCAGTCGGGCAGGGAGGTCGGCGTGAAAGGCCGCCCCTCGTCACGCCAGCCGTCCATGTCGAGCTTCATCTCGATGGCCTGGCCGGGCTTGATGTCCCAGCCCTCGGGCTTGTCGAAGACGAGCCGGTAGACGTTGTGGGTCTGCTGCTCGATCTCCTTGAGGGTCAGCGTCGTGCTCATGGTGTCTCCTTTTGTCCCGACAACCGCCTGTTCGGTCACCGAGTTCCGGGGTTGCAGCCCGCCGCATCACGTCGTCTCATGCCGCGCGTGGACCACGGGAACCGACTGACATGACGCTGCGCCGGCTATGGCGGATCATTCAGGATGTAGGCGCCGAGATCGAACGGACCAATCTGGGACTGATTTCGGCAGGCTGCGCCTTTTTCGGTGTCGTGGCGATCTTCCCGGCCATGGCGGCGATCGTCGCGCTCTTCGGGCTGATCGCCGACCCGAGCGTCGTCACCGACCAGCTCGAGCTGATGCGGGAGATCATGCCGCAGGACGCCTACGCGATCTTCGCGCGACAGGTCTACAGCCTGCTCGCCACCCAGAGCGATACGCTGGGGTGGGCCTCGGTGCTGTCGCTGGGCGTCGCCCTGTGGTCGGCGCGGCTGGGGGTCGCGGCGATCATGCAGGGCCTGAACGAGATCCACGGGCGCCCCTCGCGGGGCGGCGTGCGGCACGTCTTCGTCGCGCTCCTGCTGACCGCCAGCCTAATCGGCGTGGCGCTGACGGCGCTCGTGGCCGTCGTCATCTCGCCCATCCTGCTGGCCTTCCTGCCGCTCGGCCCCTACGCGACCGTCGCGGCGGAGGCCGTGCGCTGGGCGACGGCGCTGACGGTGCTGCTCGCGGGGCTGGGCATCCTCTACCGTTTCGGGCCGAACGCGAAGGGCGAGCGGCCGCCCTGGTTCACCCCCGGCGCATGGACCGCGGTGATCCTCTGGCTCGCCGCCTCGGTGGGCTTCTCGATCTACCTGTCGAACTTCGGCAACTACAACCGCATCTACGGCTCCATCGGCGCGGTGATCGCGCTGATGATGTGGTTCTACATCTCGGCGTATCTCGTGTTGATGGGGGCAGTCATGAACAAGCAGTTCAGGCTGCGGGCCGAACGCAAGGCGGAGCGGCGGCGCATGGAGGCGCGATCGTCCGGCGAGCCGGTACCGCCAGAGCCCGAGCACGTGTCAGAGGAGGGGGCGCGGAGCGCGGGCTGACTCGGCGTCCATGCCGGTGATCTGACGCAGGGCGTCGATGTCGTGCACCTTCAGCCAGCCCTCCGTCCAGCTTGCCAGCTGCCGGTCGCGGAGGCGCGCGAGAGTCTTGTTCGTGTGCACCAGCGACAGGCCGAGCGCATCCGCCAGGTCCTGCTGGCGATAGGGCATCGGGACCGCGCCGTTCTTCAGCAGGCCGAGCGCGTCGGCGTGTTCGTAGAGGCTGAGGATCGCCCAGGCCATGCGTTCGACTGCGGGGAGCTGGCCGACGCTCGCCAGGGCCTCGCCGAGGAAATGCTCTTCGCTGGCGGCGAGCCAGGTGAGATCGAAGGCCCTCTCGGGATGATTGCGGAAGATCTGGTAGAAGTCGCGGCGTTCGAAGACACAGAGGACCATCTCCGTCGTGGCCTCGACGGAGTGCTGCATCTCCTTCATGACGCCTGCCTGAAGGCCGAGAAACGCGCCGGGAAAGACGAAGTTGAGAACCTGCCGGCGACCGTTGGGCAGTGTCTTGTAACGCAGCCCCTGGCCGCTCAGCGCGGTAAAGAGCTGGGGCGAATTCGACCCCTCCAGCAGGATCTGAGCTCCCGCGCCGATGCGAAGCTCGCCTGTCTTGAACTTGCGCGTGAAAGCCACTTCATCTTCGCTCATGTCGAGGAAGATGTCCTTCCTGCGGAGCGGGCAATTCTTACAGTCCGTCGGCATCCGTCAAAAACTCTCTACCCTATGTCAAAGTTTAATGCCGATTGCGCACGAGTAGTTCCATAATGTGCAGATGACGATGGACCTACCTCCGCTCCGGATCCTGATCGCGGAGCCGACTCGCGTCGTGGCGATGGACCTGCGCGACGAGATCATGGAGCATTGCCCCACGGCCGATATCGTGCTCGTGCACGATACTCATGCGCGCCTGCCGGAGGGCGGGGCCGACCTGGTGATCTGGGGGCTGGGCCGCGCCACCGAAGAACTGCGGGACCTCTTCGACGCGGCGCGGGCGCGGGCGATGCGCACGGTCTATCTCATCCTCGATGGCAGGCGCTCCGACGAGGACCTGCCGGTCGGCGTCTGGAAGATGCACTCGCCCTTCGACGCCTCCGACGTGATCGATCACGTCGACGCCTGCCTGTCGTCCGAGCGGGCCGAGAGGCCCGCACGGATCTGAGTCAGCTCCGAACTAGCGGCGGCGGCCCCGGCCCGAGGCGATCCCGGCGGACAGACCCACGATGAACGCCTGCACCGCGGCGGGGAGCATCGCGCTGCTCATGCTGCCGGGAGGCGCGGCGGTCGCCGCGGCCTTGGTCGTGCCACGGGCGGGGATCCGGTGACGCCGCAGCGAGGCGATCCCGAGGATCAGCAGACCGATCCCGAAGAAGCCGCCGCCGATGATCAGCGCGGCGGTCAGGGCATCGGTCGCCGCGGCGAGCGCGATGAAGCCGGCGGCGCCCAGGAAGCCCAGGCCGATCAGGATCATGAAGGCCCCGACGCCGCCCCAAACGGCCCTTCGGACCGCCAGGGCGATCCGCGCCTGGATCATTTCCAGGAAGATCATTTGCGCGAGGCGAACAGGCCGATGAGGAAGCCGATGGCGGCGGCGATGCCGAGCGCGGTGCCCGGCTGCTCGCGGACCATGTCCTGAGCCTGGCGGCTATAATACTCGGCTTCGTTCTGAAGATGCTCCATGCCGTCCTCGGCGCTGCGGCGGGCGTCCTTCGCGCGGCGCTCGACATCCTTGCGGGTGCTGCGGTAGCGGGACTTGCCGTAGTCGCCCATCGCCTCGGTCAGGTTGGCGAGGTCGGCTTTGAGGGCCTCGATCTGGACGGAGATGTCCTTGAGGGATGCCTCTTTCTCGGCCTTGCTCGCCGCGGTGCTGGCTTGGGTGGTCTGTGAAGCGCTCGCCATATCGGCCTCCTTCGAAATCATGTCATGTGACGTAGGATGGTCTGAACTCCGAACCAGTGTTGCAGGACCACGGGGACGGAGCAACGGCCCGGCCGGAACGCCGGCCGGGCCGGGACATCAGGTGTGCAGCGGCTCCGTGGAGGAGAAGAACATCGCCTGGCTGACTGCCGAGCGGACCTGGTCCTCGCGGTAGGGCTTGGAGATCAGGAAGGCGGGCTCGGGGCGTTCGCCCGTCAGCAGCCGCTCGGGGAAGGCCGTGATGAAGATGACCGGCAACTCGCCAAGATCGGCGAGGATGTCGTTCACCGCATCGATGCCGCTGGAATTGTCCGCCAGCTGGATGTCGGCGAGGATCAGGTCGGGCTTCTCCGTGCGGGCCAGTTCGACCGCCGCGTCGCGCGTCCGGGCGACGCCGGTGATGGCGTGACCCATGTCGGCGACGATGGCCTGAAGGTCCATGGCGATGATCGCCTCGTCCTCGATGATCATGACGCGGCCGGAGACGCTGTCGGCCATCTCGCGTTGCGCAACGTCAACCAGGTGACGCACTTCGCTCTCGCCAATGTCCATGACGAACGCGATGTCGGAAACAGAGAGTTCCTCGATCGTGTTCAGCAGGAGCGCCTCGCGGGTGTTCGCGGTCAGTTTCGCGAGGTGCGTCTGTGCCGCCTGGGCAAGGCCGGTCTCGCCCTCGGCGACCGGGCTTCCGGAGCTGGTCCAGATGCCGTGGAAGACGCGGAAGAGCGCCACGCGGGCCGAAACTTTCTCGGAAAACAAGGACCTGTCTTCCAGAATGGCTTCGAGGGTTGCCGCGGCGTAGGCATCGCCCGACCCCTGACTTCCGGTGAGGGCACGGGCATAGCGCCGAAGGTACGGCAGTTCATTTCCGATAACATTGGCAAGGCTGTTGGCCTCGGAAGTCGACGACATGAAAAAGTGTCCCTTGTCAGATTTTTCGGGAACTAAACCCGGAGACACGACTTAGGTTCCACGGATCGGACGAGCGAAAGCCGCGCCGCGCCGATCTCGTGGACCGAAAGTTTTCAGGGCGAGGTTAAATGACCAAGGGACAGGACCCCAAGGCCGATATCGATGAACATCTTCGGCGAGCCTTCGAGGAAATCCAGAACGATCCCTTGCCCGACAAGCTGATGGGATTGCTGGACAAACTGCGCAAACAGGACGCTGAAGACGAAGATAAGGCACCAGCCTCGTCAGATGCGGATAACAGTTAAGGTTCGGCAGAATGGCAAAGACAGGGCAGGCAAAAACCGGACACAAGGATCCGAAGGACGAGCTCGTGGACCATCTTCCGGCGCTGCGGGCCTTTGCGTTGTCGCTGACGCGCAACGGCGCCGCTGCGGACGATCTGGTTCAGGACACGGTCGTGAAGGCCTGGAGCAACTTCGACAAGTTCGAGCCCGGGACGAACCTTAGGGCCTGGCTCTTCACGATCCTCCGCAACACCTTCTACTCCGGCCGGCGCAAGGCGAAGCGCGAGGTCGCCGACGTCGACGGCGCCTTCACCAACGGGCTCGCCGAGAAGCCGGAGCATGACGGCAAACTGCAGATGACGGATTTCTTCCGGGCCTTCGCGAAGCTTCCCGAGGAGCAGCGCGAGGCGCTGACGCTCGTCGGCGCGCAAGGATTTTCCTATGAAGAGGCCGCCAGCATGTGCGGCGTCGCCATCGGCACGATCAAGAGCCGGGCCAACCGCGGACGCACGCGTCTGGCCGAGTTGCTCCATATGTCGGACGACGAGAAGATGGAGATGACCGACGGCGCGACCCTTGCGGTCCTTGCGTCGAATGGTACAGGCAATCTGTGAGTGTGCCGGATGAGCGCCAAGAAGAGGGACGCGGCTGGGGCCTGACCTTCCGGGTCATCGCTCTCCTGTCGCTCGCTCTCCTCCCGTTGGGGCTCATTGCGGTCGTGCAGACCCGCGAGTACGAACGCGAGGCGCTCCGCCGCTCCGAACTCGCCCTTCTCGCGCTGACCGAACGCGCCGCATCGCGGCAGTCCGAGCTCATCGCCTCCGCGCGCGGCGTCAGCTTCGCGCTGAGTGGCACCCTGCCGCCGCTGCTCGACGATCCCGATGTCTGCAGCGAGGCCCTCGCCGACGTCATACGGCTGGAAGAGCGCTTCTCCGTGATCGGCTTCCTGCCGGTCGACGGCAACGTGACATGTTCGACGGTCGGCGAGCCCGTCGATCTTCGCGGGTCCGAAACCTACGAGATGCTTCAGGACAACCCTCGCCGCCAGGTGACGGCGACCCGGCGCGGGGTCATCTCTCAGGAATGGGTCGTGGTCGTCACCGAACCCGTCTTCATCGAGGGCAGTTACACCGGGTCTGTCACCGTCTCGATCCCGCACCGCCAGCTGGCGCGGACCGGCAACGAGGACGTGCTGCAGGATGCGGGCACGCGCCCGCTCCAGCTCCTGACGTTCAATTCGGCCGGCGATCTGTTGAGCCAGCTTGTCGGCGAGACGGAACTGACCGAGTCCGAGCTGCCCCCGGGCGAGATGGTGGACATGGCCAGCGATGGCGCACGGGCCTTCACCACGCGCAGCCGCACCGGCGACCTGCGCACCTACGCGGTGACGCCGATCGTGCCGGGCCAGGTCTTCGCACTGGGCATCTGGGAGCCCGAGATCTATCGCTGGAGCGGGCTGCCGGCCGGGCTGTCGGCCATCCTCTTCCCCGTGCTGATGTGGGCGATGAGCCTGATCGTCGCCCTTCTGGCGATGCACCGGCTGGTCCTCGACCACATCCACAAGCTGCGCAGCAAGATGCGCAATTTCGGCCGCTCGCGCCGGCTGGTCGAGACGCCGCCCCGCTTCGGCACGCCCTCCGAGTTCCGCGAGATGGACGCCGAGTTCATGGCGATGGCCGAGAACGTGCTGCGGGACGAGGCGCAGCTCGAGAATGCGGTCCGCGAGAAGAACATCCTGCTGAAGGAGATCCACCACCGGGTGAAGAACAACCTTCAGCTGCTGTCCTCGATCACCTCGATGAAGCGCCGGAAGGCCGAGAGCGAGGAGGCCCGGGGCGTGCTGCGTTCGCTTCAGGACCGGATCCTGAGCCTCGCCGCGATCCACCGCAATCTCTACCTCTCCAAGGACATGACGGCGGTCGAGGCCGAACGCCTCATCAAGGACATCCTGGCGCAGCGTGGCCTGACGCCGGGCCATGCCGAGGTGGCGCTGCGGATCGACCCGGTGCGGCTGGTGCCGCAGCAGGCGGTCCCGCTGTCGCTCTTCGTGGCCGAGGGCCTGTCCCAGGGGATGAGCGAAGACGGCAGCTTCGCGGCAGTCCGGCTTACCCTGACCGAGGGGAACGACCAGATGGTAACGCTCGCGATCGAGGTCGGACCGCGCAAGGCGGGGATCGACCTCAGTGACGCGGCTGTCGGAGAGAGCCTCATGGCAGCCTTCGCCGACCAGCTCGGCGGATCGCTCGAACGGACCGACCTCGGCGAAGGGCGCGAGCGTCTTGCCGTGCGCTTCCGCGCGATCAGCGCCGTTCCGGACGCTATGGATTACTGACAGATGGCTTCTCTCGTAGACACCCGGATCCTGCTGACCGCTCAGGAGGCCTATCCCGCATTCGAGGAGAAGGTCGCCGCGGCGCAAAGCGAGATCTACGCCTCCTTCCGGATTTTCGATCCCTTCACGAGGCTGCGCTCGAAGGCCGGGCGCGCGCTGGGGAAGGACTGGTTCGAACTGATCGCCGCCAAGCTGGCGGACGGGGTGGCGATCACGCTACTGCTCACGGACTTCGATCCGGTGGCGCGGCCCGACCTGCACCGGCAAACCTGGGCCAGCCTGCGGGCGCTCTGGGCGGCGGCCGAGATCTCGGGCAAACCGCATCTCCTCACTGCCAAGGCGCTGATGCACCCGGCGCGGACCGGAGGGATGGCGCGGCTCCTCTTCTGGCCGAAGATCATGAGCAAGCTGAAGGCCGAGGCGAAGAAGCTCGCGAAACTCGACGAGACCGCCCGCGAGGAAGCGCTGCGCCTGAGCCCCGGCCTGCGGCCGCTGCTGACGGACAACGGCACGCGTCCGCGGCGCTGGCCTCCGCCCGAGCTGATCCCGGCCACCCACCACCAGAAGCTCGCGGTGATCGACCGTGAGTGGCTCTACATCGGCGGGCTGGACCTGGACGAGCGGCGCTACGACACGCCGACCCACGAGCGCGCGCCGGAAAAGACCTGGCACGACGTGCAGGTGCTCACGCGCGGCGACGTGGTCCGGATCGCCCGGGAACACCTGGAGCATTTCCAGCAGCCGAAATCGGTGCCCCCGCAGCGCGACGACTTCCTGCGGACGATCTCGGTCCGCCGCCGCCGCACGCCCTTCTGGTCGGTCTCGCCGAAGAACCTCGTGAAGGAGCTCTGCACGGCGCATCTGGACGGCATCCGGTCGGCCGAGGATTTCATCTACATCGAGACGCAGTTCCTGCGCTCGCGCAAGATCGCCTCCGCCCTCGTGAAGGCGGCTGAGCGGAACCCCTCGCTCCACCTGCTGGCGATCCTGCCCGCGGCTCCCGAGGACGTGGCTTTCGAGGGGAACAAGGATCTCGACGCGCGCTACGGCGAGTTCCTGCAGGCGCGGGCCATAGCCCGGATCAGCCGGGCCTTCGGCGAGCGCTGCTTCTTCGCCGCGCCCGCCCGGGCCGCCGCTTCGGGCGAGCGGCGCACGCGGCGCGATCACCTCGACGGGGCGCCGATCATCTACGTCCACGCCAAGATCGCCTGTTTCGACGGCGCGACCGGCATCGTCTCCTCGGCGAACCTCAACGGCCGCAGCCTGGGCTGGGACACGGAGGCCGGCCTGCGTCTCCGCGATCCGGAGCTCGCGGCGACGCTTCAGCAGCGGTGCCTGGCCCACTGGGCCGGTCCCGACCGGGTCTTCCGGACCGAGGGCACGGGGGAGCAGATCGTCGACGCGGTGCGCTCGGCATCCAAGGCCGACAGGGACCGCGCGCCCGAAGACCGCAAGGGATTGCTGCTGCCCTACGACGTTGCGCCGGCCCGCCGGTTCGGCCGCAACCTGCCCGGTATGCCCGAGGGCATGGTCTAGGCGGACTGTTCACGCCGCCGTGACATGAAGGGCACGCATGAAGATCGGGTCGGATTGCGTTGATAATGTGGCTGGATCTGGGCAGTCCCCAAAGTTAACGTCTGGGTAATCTACAAAGCTTCGCCCGGAAAACGATGGCGGAGCACCTTGAGGCGGAGCGTCACATGTCAACGATTGAGTTCGTTGTCCGCGACTATGCGGGCAACTTCGACCGTGGGTCCATCGACACCGCGGCCACCGGCGCGAGCATCGCGCTGCCCCGCGGGTCCGAGGTCTCTCTCAACCTCTATCCCGGCCAGATCGCCTCCTTCGCGCGTCAGGGAGAAACCCTCGTCGTGAGGCTCGCCAATGGCGAGGTGCTGACCGTCCAGGGCTACTTCGCCGCCGACGGCACGCAGGTCGCGCAGGTCTACGTCTCCGCGGGCGGCGGGCTTCACTATGTCGAGCTGGTCCCCGGGGAGGGCGACGCCTACTACGCGAGCTTCGAAGACACCGGCGACTTCGGCAAGTTCAACCCGGACGACGCCTTCTTCTTCCTGCGCGGACCCGAGCTGCTGGCCGACGACGCCACGCTGGGAGTCGGCAACGACGACGAGAACGCCGGTATGGTCGGCATGCTGGTCAATCCACTGGTCGGCGGGATCGGCGCCATCGGGCCCCTGGGCTGGGGCGCCGCCGCCGGCGGCGCGGCGGTGCTGGGACAGAGCCTCGGCCGCAGCAGCGACCAGGACGACGGCGGCGACGAACAGGGGATCAGCACCTCGACCGAAACCGACGGCGGCCCGGACGTAGCCATTGGCTCGGGCACCCGCTCGACCGGTCACCTCGTCAACGCCGAGGACATGGCCGACGGATTGACGGTGACCGGCACCGGCACCGCTGGCGGCGAGATCACCGTCGAGGTCGGCGGCCAGACCGCCACGACCACCGTCGACGAGTCCGGCGCATGGTCGGTCACCTATGAAAAGGGCACCTTCGAGGACGGCGAGTACGAGCTTCCGGCGACCGTCACGATCACGACCGAGAAGGGCTCTGCCGCGGCGCAGGACGTCGTTGTGATCGACACCGTCACCGTCGTCACCTTCGAAGCCGAAAAGGTGGAGACCGACGGCATCGTCAATGCCGCCGAGCGCAGCGACGGGGTCACGCTCACCGGTACGACCGAGGCGGGCAGCACGGTCGAAGTGACCGTGAGCGGCAAGAGCTATACCGCCAAGGTCGAGGGCGAGAGCTGGTCACTCGATCTCCCCGCGGGCGATGTCGCGATGGGGACCTACGAGCTCGAGGTGACGGCCACCGCGACCGACGCGGCCGGCAACTCCGCCACGACGACGGGCACCGTGCAGGTGGATACCGATGTCCCCGAGATCCCGCTGGTCTCCTCGCTGGACCGGTCGAGCGATGCCCTCAGGTCCATCGGGATCACCGAGGCGCACGAGGGTCTCGCCGTGACCGCGCTCCATGGTGACGGCACCTCCGAGGACCTTGGCCTGCGCGCCCGGCCCGACCCGGACTACGCCGAGGAGATGGACCTCGTCTTCGACACGCCCGTTCCGGACGGCAGCCAGCTCGTGATCAGTTCCACCGATGCGGCGGGCAACCAGAACGCGACGCTCTTCGTACTCGACGAGGCGGGGACCGACCTGGTGGATCTCTCGGCGCCGGGGCTCTCGGACTTCGACCTGGGCGGCATCGATTTGGCCTTCGCGCTCGACAGCGAGCTCACGCTGACGGCGGAGGACCTCGCGGCCCTTTCGAAGAACGGCAACGACCTGACGATCCACGGCGGGTCCGACGACACCGTCACGATGACCGGGGCAGAGGCCACCGGCGACAGCCAGGCGATCGGAGACGAGACCTACGATGTCTACACGCTCGGCGACGACGGCGGGCGGGTGCTCGTGGACGAAGACATCGTGGTCGTCACCTGAGGTCGGATCCGGCGGCCCGGTTCGGGCCGTCCGACCACGACCCGACCGGCAAGAGGCAAGCCGCGTGAGGCACGAGGGACAGAACGGCAGATCACTGGCGGCGCTCTTCGCGGCGCTCGTCCTCGCGGGGTGCGGGGGCGGCGGCGAGGAGGCGCGCTCGGGCGGCGGTCCGGTCGAGGTGACGCGCTCGGCTTTCGGCGTGCTGGGGCGGGACGAGACGCCGCGGGCAGACGAGGCCCCGGCGCTCGATCCCGCGATGCAGGACGGCTCGACCTCCGAGACCATTTCCGCGCTGCTCGCACGCCGCTCGGTCCTCGCGCCGGGTCCCCTGCGCCAGGTTGCCGACGCGGTGCTGGCCGCCAACAGCCGGAGCGCCGAGGCGGAACTCCGGGCCGCCGCGCTGCGGTCCGAGGCGGCGCAGCGCAACTGGCTCCCACGGATCGGGCCACAGGTCAGCCTGACCTCGCTCGGCGCGGTGGCGAGTTCCCTGCTCCTGGACGCGGTGCTCTACGACCACGGCGGGCGTGTGGCCGAGCGCGACTACGCCCGGGCCGACGTGGAGGTCGCCGCGGTGCGGCTGGCGCAGGACACCAACGTCCGCGTGCTGACCGCGCTCGAGCTCTACCTCGAGGCCGAGGCCGCGCGGGGCAGGGCGGCGGTGACCGAGGCCGCGCTGGTCCGGATGCGCCGCTTCGACCACGTCATGGAAGAGCGGATGGCGGCCGGCGTTTCCGACCGGGCTGACCGGCAGGTCGTCGGACAGAAGCTCTCGCGGATGGAGGCCGAGCTCGCCACCGACCGGGAGGTCGCCGCGACCGCGCTGGCCGAACTTCAGGCGATGGCGGCAGGCCCCGTGGGCGGTCTTTCCGGGCTCTCGCCCGTTTCCGAGCCGCCCCCCGGTACAGCGCCGCTCTCGGTCCTGAAGGCCGAGGCGGAGGCCCAGCGCGCCGAGGCCGAGGCCCGGGTCGCGCGGGCCGGGCAACTGCCGGGCGTCGGCGCCGGGGCCGACCTGGCCGGCGGCTCCGGCGGACTGACCGCGGGCGGCGAGGGCTTCGGCCTCGGCACCCGCGCCCGGATGCAGGCCATCGACGCGGCGCGTGAGGCGGCGCAGGGCGAACTCGCCGAGGCGCGGGAGACCGCAGCGCGCGAACTCGGCCAGATGACCGGCCGCCTCGCCTCCGCCGAGCGCCGGGCGACGGAGGCTGCCGACCTGGCGCGTCAGGCCGGGGAGACCTGGCGGCTCCAGCAGGCCCAGTTCGAGGCCGGGCGGAAGAGCGTCACCGAGGTGATCGGAGCCTTCGAGGCGACCGTGCGCGCCGAGCGGGAGGCCGTGACGGCGGCGCGCGAGGCGCAGCTGCTCCGGCTACGCCTGGCGGCCCGGGCCGGGGTGCTCGTCGACGGAGAGCGGATGTGAGCGGGCCGGTCATCGCCTTCGACCTGACCGCCACGCGCACAGGCCGGGCCATGCCCGAGAGCGATGCCTCCGGGCCCGTGGACCCCGTCCCGCGCCCCGATCCCGAGATCACCGACCGGACGCGCCGCCGCGCCGATCTCGCCACGACCTATGCCGCCCTGCTGGGCGCTGAGCTCCTGCAGGCCGACGTGCTAGAGGCGCTCCGTCCGGAACCGGGGCAGGAGCCGGGCCTGTCCGATATCGCACGCGCGCTCTCCGGGTCCGGTCTCTGGGCCGACATCCGGAGCGGGCAGGCCGCGCGGGCGGAAAGCTGGCCCGCGCTGGCCGAGATGACCTCCGGGCAGATCCTGCTCGTGCTGGGGCAGGAGGGCGAGACGCTCTTCCTCTACGACAGGACCTGCGCGGACAACCGCGCGGAGGTGCCGCTTGCGGAGTTCGCGCCCCATTTCAGCGGCACGCTTCTGCGCGCCGGGCTGCAGACGGAGGAGCTCTCTCGGCGCCACGCCACCGGGGGGCAAACCGCCCACTGGTTCTGGAGCGAGATGCGCGGGCTCTCGCGCTACTTCGGCGAGGTCGCCGTGGCCTCGCTGGTCGCGAACCTGCTGGCCGTCGCCGTCGCGCTGTTCTCGCTGCAGGTCTACGACCGGGTGATCCCGCACCAGTCCTGGTCGACGCTCTGGGTGCTGGCGGCGGGGGCGGGGCTCGCGCTGGTCTTCGAGGCGCTGCTGCGGATCGCCCGCGCGCGACTCATGGACAGCGCCGGCCGCCGGATCGAGCTGCGCATCCAGTCGATGCTCATGGACCGGCTGCTCGGCATGCGCCGCGACCCGGGCGCCGCGCCGCCCTCGGCCACCTTCTCGGCGGTGCGCGAATTCGGCGCGATCCGCGAGTTCTTCACCGCCTCGACCATCGGCACCGTCGCCGATCTGCCGTTCCTCCTGCTCTTCCTCGCTCTCGTCTGGTCCATCGGCGGGCCGGTGGTCTGGGTGCTGGTCGCGGGGGGTGCGCTCATGGTGCTGCCCTCGCTCTTCCTGCAGGGCAGGATGATGCGGCTGACGCGCGAGACCCAGGGTGCGGCGGCCAAGTCGAACCGGCTGCTGCACGAGGTCGTCTACGACGCCGACACGGTGAAGGCCCATCGCGGCGAGGATCGGGTACGGCGGGTCTGGGGCGAGCTGACGGCGCTCGGCTCCCTCGCCACCTCCGGGCAGCGGCGGCTGGCCTCGGGCCTGACCTTCTGGGCGCAGGGCGTCCAGCAGGCCACCTACGTCTGCGCCGTCGTCGCCGGGACCGCGCTCGTGTTCCGGGGCGACTACACCGTCGGCACGATCATCGCGGTCGGGATCCTGACCTCCCGCACCCTCGGTCCGCTGACACAGCTTGCCGGTACGCTCGCCCGCTGGGCCAACGTGCGTGCGGCGCTCGACGCGCTGGATCCCATCGCGCAGGCCGAGCAGCACCGGGCGGAGGGCCGGAGCTACCTGCGGCGCGAGAACCTCACCGGGGCCTTCGATCTGCGCGAGGTCCGCTTCGCCTACGACGAGGAGGGCGGTGCGACGCTGGACATCCCCGCGCTGCGGATCCTGCCCGGGCAGCGGGTCGCGGTGCTCGGTCCCAACGGCTCAGGCAAGTCGACCCTCCTTCGGCTGCTTTCGGGCCTCGGCCGCCCCGCGAGCGGTCGGGTGCTTATCGACGGCGTGGACATGGGCCAGATCATGCCCCGCGACCTGCGCCGGGGGATCGGCTACCTCGGGCAGGACATCCGCCTCTTCGCCGGCAGCCTGCGCGAGAACCTCGACATGACCGGTCTCGTCCGCGACGACGAGCGCCTGTTCGCCGCACTCGACTTCGCAGGGCTCGGCCCCTTCGTCCGTAGTCACCCCAAGGGGCTCGACCTGCTGATCGCCGACGGCGGGGCAGGGCTCTCGACAGGGCAGCGGCAGTCCATCGGCTGGGCGCGGCTCTGGCTGCAGGACCCGCCGGTCGTGCTGCTGGACGAACCCACCGCCGCGCTCGACCAAACGCTGGAGTCGACGCTCGTCTCGCGGCTCGACGGCTGGCTGGAGGGGCGCACCGCGGTGCTCGCGACCCACCGCTTGCCGATCCTGTCGCTCTGCACCCGCACGGTCATCCTGCAGCAGGGCCGGGTGGCGGTCGACGGACCCCGGGACGAGGTGATGGCTCACCTCAAGGCGCGGAAGGGGGCCTGAGTTGGCAACGGTCGAGACCGAGCTCCATGCCCGGGCCACCGGGGCCTCGCGCCTGATCTGGCTGGTGGCGGCCGCCTTGGCGACCTTCCTTGTCTGGGCCAGCGTGGCACCACTCGACGAGATCGTGCGCGCCCGCGGCGCGGTGGCCAGCGCCGAACGCCCGCAGATCGTCCAGAACCTCGAGGGCGGGATCCTGGCCGAGCTGCATGTCTCGGAAGGCGACCGGGTTCGGACCGGTGACCTGCTCGCCCGCCTTCAGGGCACCGAGTTCGCCACCCGGGTCGACGACCTGCGCAACCAGATCGCCGCGACGGACATCCGCCGGCTGCGTCTCGAGGCGGAGATGGCCGGTGCCTTCGAATTCGAGGTTCCGGATCGCCACCGCGCCATCGCGCCCGAGATCGTCGCGTCCGAAGGCGCGCTCCTCTCCGCGCGCCAGTCGGACTACACCACCCGCACCGAGGGCGCCCGCGAGCTGGTGGAGGAAACCGGGCGGGAGCTGGAAACGCTGGAAGACCTGCTCGCCCGCGAAATCGTCGCGCTCTTCGAGGTGACCGAGGCGCGCAAGGCCCATACCGACGCCCGCAACCGCCTGAACGAGATCGTCAGCAAGGCCGAGCTCGACCGCGCCTCGGCCTATTCCGAGACGCTGGTGGAGCTGAACCGTCTGCGGCAGGAGTTGCGGCTCGCGGAGGACCGGCTGGAGCGGACGCGCATCCGCTCGCCCATGGCGGGGATCGTCAACGCGGTTGGCGTGACGACCATCGGCGGCGTGATCGGACCGGGGCAGGAAATCTTCGAGATCATCCCGGCCGGGGAGGCGCTGACGCTCCACGCGCAGGTCGCGCCCAAGGACATCGCCAACGTGGTCCCCGGGCAGCGCGCGACGATCAAGCTCTCCGCCTACGACTACACGATTCACGGCACGCTCGACGGGCGGGTCGAGATGGTCTCGGCCGATACCTTCCGCGACGACTCCGATCCCGAGGCGCAGACGCATTACCGGGTGACCGTCTCCATCGACCGGGACGCGCTGACCGGGCGCCAGCAGGGCATCGCGCTGCGGCCGGGGATGCAGGCGACCGTCGAGCTGCATACCGGGAGCCGGACGGTCCTCGACTACCTGACCAAGCCGCTCTGGCGGGCGCGGGAGGCGCTGCGCGAGCCCTGAGCCCATTGTGGGCGGACTGGCCTGCGCCTACCTTCCGGCCGAACCGTGTCCGACCAGTGGGGACTCCCATGCGCCTGTTCCGCCGCGCCGCCCTCGTTGCCGTCCTCGCCGCCGCGCCGGCGGCGGAGGCCCAGACCGTCGATCTCGCCCTGCGCATCGCGCGGCTCGCGCTCGACCTGCGGGAGGACCAGCGCACGGGGTCGGTCACCGAAGCGGCGCAGGATCTCGACCGGGAACTGACCGCGCTGATCGACCGCCAGATCTCGGCCCCCGAGATGGCGGGCCTGCTCGACCAGCGGCTCGATGCCTTCGAGCTGCGGCGGGTGCAGCGCACCGTGGCGGGCGCCGCCCTGCGGCTGGAGACCTGCCGCCAGAGCGCCGCCGACTGCTCCGCCGAACTGGCCGAGATCGACACCATCCTGCGCCGCACCGCGAGCGAACTCGCGGCCACGCCCGTCTCGGCCGCGACCGTCGCCCTGCTGGAGCGTGCGCGCAGCGTGCACATGGGCGTGCTGGCCGAGCGGGAGGCGCCGGAGGCGGAGCGCGCGCTCCTGAGGGAGGCCTATGCCCGCTACTACGCCACGCTCTCTGCGGGGAGCCCCGGCTCGGCCTCCGGGAATGCGCGCTCGGACCTGCTCGCCTCCCTGGCCGAGACGCTGGAAATCGACCCGGTGGAACTCGACCTCTCCCGCCACGACAGCCTGCCGCCTGCGCTCAACGAGCTTCTGGCCGAGGAGGGCGCGCCGCTGATCCTGGCCGGTCTCCGCGCGCATTTCGACGGCGGTCTGCGCTACCTCGATGCGCAGGCGGGGGCGGGGCAGGCGACGGTCTACTTCAACTGCCGTCTGAACCGGGACCGCGCGCGGCTCTTCGGCGGACGTGTCGCGCCCTTCGTCCATTACGAGCCGCTGGATGACCTCGTGGAGGACGAGGCCGAGTTCCGCGCCGCAGGCGCGCCGGTGCCCGGCGATCCCTATGAGCTGATCTGGCTGGGGGCGACGCTGAGCGTGAGCGGGGAGGAACTTGCCCCGGCTGCGGCGGAATACGCGCTGGTCGACGAAACCGCGCAGAGCTTCGTGCTGCCCTTCGGCGGTGACTACTACCAGAGCGGCAGCCTCGGGCAGACTCCGCCCGTGCCGCTCCTGGGCGCGCCGACGGAGGGCGTCATGCTCGACCGTCTCGGGGTCTATCCCTGGCGCGAGGGGCCCTGCACGCTGACCGACGGGCTGATCCTCGACGAAGCGGAGGCCGGGCTCCGGGCGCTCGAGGAGTCGCTCTCGGAGCGGGCCGCGGAGGCGGTCCGGGTGGTCGAGGCGCTCGTGGAGTTGGAGCGGGTGCGGAGCGTGGCGGAAACCTTGTCGTCGGGGTGACGGACAAGGGGGCGGTGGGGTGGAACCCCACCCCACGGTGACGGCGGCGCGTCAGACGAGGCGGGAGGTCTCCACCGCCGCGCGGACGAAATCGGCGAAGAGCGGATGGGGGGCGAAGGGCTTGGACTTGAGTTCCGGGTGGAACTGCACGCCGATGAACCAGGGGTGGTCGGCCCATTCCACGATCTCGGGCAGCCGTCCGTCGGGGCTCATGCCGGAGAAGGCGAGGCCGGCATTCTCCAGCTTTTCCCGGTACTTGGTGTCGACCTCGTAGCGGTGGCGGTGGCGCTCCTCGATGGCGGTGCCGCCATAGACTTCGGCCACCTTGCTGCCCTCGGCGAGCACGGCGTCATAGGCGCCGAGACGCATGGTGCCGCCCTTGTCGTCCTCGACCGTCCGCTCGACGGTGTGGTTGCCCTGGATCCATTCCTTGAGGTGATAGACCACCGGCTCGAAGCGCTTCTTGCCGGCCTCGTGGTCGAACTCCTCGGAGCCCGCGGTCTTGACGCCCGCCACGTTCCGCGCGGCCTCGATCACCGCCATCTGCATGCCGAGGCAGATGCCGAGGTAGGGGATGCGATGCTCGCGGGCGAACTGGGCGGCCTTGATCTTGCCCTCGGTCCCGCGCTCGCCGAAGCCGCCGGGCACGAGGATCGCGTGAAAGCCCTCGAGATGGGGCGCGGCGTCCTCGCGCTCGAAGAGCTCGGCGTCGACCCATTCGACCTCGACCTTCACCCGGTTGGCCATGCCCCCGTGAGTCAGGGCCTCCTTGATCGACTTGTAGGCGTCCTCGAGCTGGACGTACTTGCCGACGATGGCCACCTTCACCTCGCCCTCGGGGTTCTCGATCCGGTCGGCCACGTCGTACCAGCGCTCCAGGTTCGGGCGCGGGGCGGGGGAGATGCCGAAGGCGTCGAGGACCGCCTGGTCGAGCCCCTCGCGGTGGTAGGCCAGCGGCGCTTCGTAGATCGACTTCAGGTCGTAGGCCGGCACGACGGCATCGGGGCGGACGTTGCAGAAAAGCGCGATCTTCTCGCGCTCCTTCTGCGGGATCGGCTGCTCGGACCGGCAGACGAGGATGTCGGGCGCGATGCCGATGCTCTGAAGCTCCTTGACCGAGTGCTGGGTCGGCTTGGTCTTCAGCTCGCCCGAGGCGGCGAGATAGGGCAGCAGGGTGAGGTGCATGAAGATGCACTGGCCGCGCGGCTTGTCGTGGGAGAACTGGCGGATCGCCTCGAAGAAGGGCAGGCCCTCGATGTCGCCGACCGTGCCGCCGATCTCGCAGAGCATGAAATCGACCTCGTCCTCGCCGATGGCGATGAAGTCCTTGATCTCGTTGGTGACGTGCGGAACCACCTGGATCGTCTTTCCGAGGTAGTCGCCGCGGCGCTCCTTCTCCAGCACGTTGGAGTAGATGCGCCCCGAGGAGACCGAATCCGTCTTGCGGGCCGGCACGCCGGTGAACCGCTCGTAGTGCCCGAGGTCGAGGTCCGTCTCCGCCCCGTCGTCGGTCACGAAAACCTCGCCGTGCTCGAAGGGGCTCATCGTGCCGGGATCGACGTTCAGGTAGGGGTCGAGCTTGCGCAGCCGCACGGTGAAGCCGCGGGCCTGAAGCAGGGCGCCGAGCGCGGCCGAAGCCAGGCCCTTGCCCAGCGAAGAGACCACACCGCCGGTGATGAAGACGAAACGCGCCATGCCGTGGAAACCCCCGTGATGCTCCTGCCTGCAAGTCGGAACCGGCGCCCGGGGCACCGGTATCACGGGATTTAAGGATAACCGGATTCGCCGGGGACCCGCAACCGCCGACGCAACATGCTGTTGAGTTCCGCCGGGATCATCCCAGCATATCGTGGGCTGTCCGTCAGTCGGCCTGCGGAAGCAGGGCGTCGCTCTCGCCGCTGGGCGTGGGCGGCAGGAGACCCTGGCCGTCCGAGCCCGGCAGCGCCGGCGCATCGCCGTCGGCATCGGGAGCCGGCTGCGCGCCGATCCGGTCGAGGACCGAGCCGCCGGTGCTGTCCTGCGCCGCGAAGATCGTCAGCGCGAGCGATGTGCAGATGAAGGCGATCGCCAGGCCCCAGGTCACCTTGCCGAGGGCCGTGCCGGCCGACCGGCCCGTCGCCGCGCCGCCACCGCCGCCGATTCCGAGGCCGCCCCCTTCGGACCGCTGCATCAGCACGACGCCGATCAGCGTGAGCGCGAGGAGAAGGTGGACGACGAGAACGACGGTTTCCATTGCGGGCCTTCGGAGGTTCCGGAACGGGGCGTATCTAGAGGCTGACGCCCCCTGCCGCAACCCCCGGATCAAGGGCGCGGCGGGTCCCGGAGAACCCGCCGCATCGACGGCCTCAGGCCGCCTTCACCTGGATCGCCTTGGCGTTGACGAACTCCTTCATGCCGAAGCCGCCGTGTTCGCGGCCGTAGCCCGAATCCTTCACGCCGCCGAAGGGCATGTTCGGCACGGCGAGGCCGAAGCCGTTGATGAAGACCATGCCGGTGTCGAAATGCTCCGACGCGAGCCGGGTCGCCTTCTCCACGTCCTTCGAGAAGATCGCGCCGCCCAGCCCGAACCGGCTGTCGTTGGCGATGCGCATGGCGTCATCGGCGTCCTTCGCGCGGATCAGCGAGGCGACGGGCCCGAAGAGCTCGTCGTCGTAGGCCGGCTGCCCCGGCTTCACGTCCTCGAGCACGGTGGCGGGATAGAAGAAGCCGGGGCCCCCCGGCATCTCGCCGCCGACGGTCGCCTTGGCGCCGTTCTTCACGCTGTCCTGCACCTGCTGGTGCAGCCCGTCGCGCAGGTCTTCGCGGGCCATCGGACCGAGGTCGGTATCCTCGGCCGTCGGGTCGCCGGACTTTAGGGCCTTCATCTTCTCGACGAAGCGCTCGCGGAAGGCGTCGTAGAGGGCGTCGACGACGATGAACCGCTTGGCCGAGACGCAGGTCTCGCCGTTGTTGTAGACGCGGCCCATGACGCATTGCTCGACCGCCTGGTCGAGATCGGCGTCCTCCAGCACGATGTAGGCGTCGTTGGAGCCCAGCTCGAGCACGGATTTCTTCAGCGCCTTGCCCGCCTGCTCGGCGACGATGCCGCCCGCACCGGGGCTGCCGGTCAGCGTCACGCCGCGGACCTTGTCGTAGGCGATGATCTTGTCGGACTGGTCGTGGGTGATGCGCAGGACGGTGAAGAGTCCCTCGGGCAGACCGCCCTCGCGGAAGATCTTCTCCAGCAGCAGGCCCGATCCGGTGACGCTCTCGGCATGCTTCAGCAGGACGCCGTTGCCCGCCATCAGGTTCGCGATCGAGTAGCGGATCACCTGGTAGCTCGGGAAATTCCAGGGCTGGATGCCGTAGATCACCCCGATGGGCGAATAGGTGACGATGCCCTTCTCCCCGCCCATCAGCGGGCGCTCCTCGTCCGCGAGCTCCTTGGGGCCGTTCTCGGCGGTCCAGTCGCAGATCGCGGCGCAGAGCGCGATCTCCTGGTAGGAGTGGGACAGGACCTTGCCCATCTCCTCGGTCATCAGCTTGGCGAGCTCGTCCTGGTTGTCGCGCAGGGCCTGGCCGATTCCCTTCAGGACCTTGGCCCGGTCCTCGAGGCTCCGGCCCTTCCAGGAGAGGAAGGCCTCGTGACAGGCGTCGACGGCCGACTGCCACTCGGCGTCGGTCATCAGGTCGTAGGTGGCGATCTGCTCGCCGGTGGTCGGATTGATCGTGCTGATCTGGTCGGTCATGTCCGGTGCTCCGTCATTGCGGGTTCGCCGGCCCAACGCAGAGCCCCCGGCCGCGTTCGCCGGCCGGGTCACGATCGGTGCGGCACGTGGCGTCACGCCGTCGCGAGATCGGTGGTTTCCGAGCCTTCCGGCTTGGCCTATACGGTGCCGGGTTTTGCGGGCAGGGAGAGATGCCAAATGGCAAACGTGGTCGTCGTGGGCGCCCAGTGGGGCGACGAGGGCAAGGGCAAGATCGTCGACTGGCTGAGCGAGCGGGCCGATATCGTCTGCCGCTTCCAGGGCGGACATAACGCCGGCCACACGCTCGTGGTCGAGGGCGAGGTCTACAAGCTGCACGCGCTGCCCTCGGGCGTCGTGCGCGGCGGCAAGCTCTCGGTCATCGGCAACGGCGTGGTGCTCGACCCCTGGCACCTGGTCGACGAGATCGCCTCGGTCCGGGCCCAGGGCGTGGAAATCACGCCGGAAAACCTGCTCATCGCCGAGAACACGCCCCTGATCCTGCCCTTCCATGGGGAGCTCGACCGCGCGCGGGAAAACCAGAATTCCGTGGCCAAGATCGGCACGACCGGCCGCGGCATCGGCCCAGCCTACGAGGACAAGGTCGGCCGGCGGGTCATCCGCGTGGCCGACCTGGCCGACGACGCCACGCTGGAGCGCCGCGTCGACCGCGCGCTGGTGCACCACAACGCCCTGCGCTCCGGCCTCGGCCTCGACCCGGTGGACCGGGAGGCGCTGATCGAGAAGCTGCGCGAGGTGGCGCCCGCCATCCTCGCCCACGCCGCGCCCGTCTGGAAGGTGCTGACCGAGGCGCGCCGCGCCGGCCGGCGCATCCTCTTCGAGGGCGCGCAGGGCGCTCTTCTCGACATCGACTTCGGCACCTATCCCTTCGTCACCTCCTCCAACGTCATCGCGGGCCAGGCGGCCACGGGGACGGGCATCGGGCCCGGCGCCATCGATTTCGTCCTCGGCATCGTGAAGGCCTACACCACCCGCGTCGGCGAGGGGCCCTTCCCGACGGAGCTCTTCGACGAGGACGGCAAGCGGCTCGGCGAGCGCGGCCACGAGTTCGGCACGACCACCGGGCGGCAGCGCCGCTGCGGCTGGTTCGACGCCACGCTTGTCCGCCAGACCTGCGCGATCTCCGGCGTCTCGGGCATCGCGCTCACGAAGATGGACGTGCTCGACGGCTTCGAGGAGCTGAAGATCTGCACGGGCTACGAGCTCGACGGCGAGGAACTGGACTACCTGCCCACCGCCGCCGAGGCGCAGGCCCGCGTCACGCCGATCTACGAGACCATGCCGGGCTGGCAGGAAAGCACCGCGGGCGCGCGCTCCTGGGCCGACCTCCCCGCCCAGGCGATCAAATACGTCCGCCGGATCGAGGAGCTGATCCGCTGCCCGGTGGCACTCGTATCCACCTCGCCCGAACGCGAGGACACGATCCTCGTGACCGACCCCTTCTCGGACTGACCGGAGCCCCATGGCCCTGACGCAGAAGCAGAAACGCCGCTGGTCCCTCGTCATCCTGCTGGTGGGCCTGCCGGTCTACGTCGTGCTCGCGGTGACGATCCTCAACGCGCTCGGCCGCCCGCCGATCTGGGTGGAGTTCCTGGTCTACGCCGCGCTCGGCTTGCTCTGGGCCCTGCCGTTCCGACGGGTTTTCGCCGGCGTGGGCCGCGAGGCTCCCGAGGACGAGGACTGAGGGCCAAGTGCCCCCCTGTCACCGTCTTTGCGTATCGCGGGGTGAATGCGCCCGGAAGGGCGCAGAGGGGCAGAGCCCCTCGATCCGCCCGGGGCTCGCCGAAGGCGAGGCCGGGCTCACACGGCGCGCCGAAGGCGCTCCGCCAGATCAGCCGCCGGAGGCTGCGCGGGTCGGGTTGAAACGGCTCTGCGCGGAGACGCGGAACCGGCCGTTGCGCACCTTCTCGATCCGGCCCTGCCGAAGCAGCGTCCCGAAGGCGCGCAGCCCGTCCTCGCGGCTGAAGCCGTCGGTGACGATGGCCTGCACCTTCCGCAGCATCTGCGGGCGCGAGATGTCCTCGGCGCCCTCGACGAAGGCGGCGTGGGCGGCCGCGGCCTCGAGCATGTCGGTCAGCCCGGTCGCACCCATCTCGGCCGCGTAGGCGGCAAAGCGTTCGGCCTCTTCGCCGTCCATGACGGCCGGCGTCTCGATCGCGCCGGCCTGCACGCGGCGCGGCATGACCGGGCCGGTGTTCTCGGGCGGCGCGACGTCGATGCGCTGCGAGGCCACCAGCTTGAGCGGCGCCGGGCGGGGGCGCTCGGAGTGGGTCTGCGGGCGCACGACGTGGCGAGGCCGGACGACCTCGTCGAGGTCCTCGCGGAACATGTTCTCGCCGTTGTCCTCCCGTCCGCTCTCGCCCAGCTGGCGCGCGGCCTCGGTCGCGGCCACGGCGGCCTTGAGGTGCGCGATGGCCTCGCGGCGGCGATTGGCCTCGGGCTCCTGCATGTGCGCGTCGGTCTCGCTGAGGATACGGCTCATGCCGGCCTCGTCGGCCTCCGGCGCGCGGGCGAGCAGGGCGGCCCGGCTACGACGGTCGGCGGAATGCGAGTCGGGCACCGGCGTCGGACCCGTGGCCGGCGCGTCGTCCGAAGCCTCTTCGGTTTCGGCGGTCTCCGCCTCGTCCTCCGGCTCCTCCGGACGGTCCATGCGCTCGACCTCGGCCAGCTCTTCCATGAGCGCGGCCTCGTCCTCGGCGGACAGACCGCTCACCGTGTCCTGGCCGCTGTCGTCGTCCAGGTCGTCGAGCCCGTCGAGCCGCGCGAGATCCGCGCCGGCCTCGTCCGTCTCGTCCTCCGGCTCGCCGTGCAGGGCTTCGAACTCGCTGCGGCGCATCCGGACGACGCGGGCGCGGATCGGCTCGCGCTGTAGCTGCTCGGCCTCCTCCGGCTCCTCCGGTCCGGTGCCGGTGGCTTCCTCTGCCTCCTGGTCCTCGGCTTCGGCGGTCGTCTCTTCGGGCTCGGTCAGCTCCTCTTCCGGAGCCTCTGGCTCCTCCTCGGAGGGGTCTGCCTCGAAGCTCGCGCCGAGGCTCTCTTCCTCTTCGTCGTCCCGGGCCTCGCTCAGGATCGCCTGGAGCGCGGACGAGGTGGCGACGGCGGGACCCTCTTCCTCGGTCTCGTCGGCGACCGGGGCCGGGGCGCGGCCCGCGACGGCGCGGATGCGGGCGAGCTTCGCCGCGACCGAGTCGCCGGTGATCTCGTCCCGGGCGGGGGCAGGCGCCGGGGCGGGTTCCGATTCGGAAACAGCCTCTGCTTCCGAGCGCTCAACCATCTCGGGCTCGGGCGTGTCATCGGCGGCGAACTCGACAGGCTCTTCGGCCGTCTCCTCCGCGGGCTCCTCGACCGGCGCCTCGGCCTCGGTCGGCTCGGCGAGAGGCTCGGACACCTCGGCCCCGGTCGCGACCTCCGGCGGCGCGATGGCCATGTCCTCGGTCTCCGCCACGGCGGGCTCGTCCGGCGTCTGCTCCCGGGCGGCGCGGGCGACGATCTCCTCGGCGCTCTCGGTCTCCGTCTCAGAGGCGGGCGCGGCCTCGGGGGCCTCGGCGACCTGCTCATCGGCCACCGGTTCGGCGGGGGCAGGGGCCTCGGCCTCGGCATCCACCCGGCCCATGGTGCGGCTCACGGCGCCTTCGGAGCCGGTCTCGGCCGGCGCCGCTTCGGGGCGGGGTTCAGGTGTGGCCTCCGGTCGGGGCGCGGCAGCCTCCGTCGCGGGGGCCTCGGCAGCGGGGCGGCTGGCAGCCTCCGCCCCACCGCCGGCCGCCAGCGCGGCGGGCCGCAGGACGTAGCCGCCCTGCTCCAGCCGCGCATCGACGCGACGCTCCACCTCGCGCTCTGCGATCCGGGCGAGCATGTCCGGATCGGGCGTCGCAGGTTCGGCCCCGAAGAAGCGATCGTCGGCAGCGAGATCGCGGAAATACTCGGCAATCGCCTTCATCATGTCGAAGGCGTCGTCGAATCCCTCGAGCGTGCACGAGAAGGTCCCGTAGCTTACCGTGAGAATCTTGCTCGGCTCTGCCATTCTGGTACTCGCTTTCTCTCCCACCCGGCGACACTCTGGGTACCATAAACTGGTTCCGAATGCGGAACGGGATGAGGAGGAAGCGGAGATTATTTCGTGACCACTTTGAGGAATGGGACGCGGAACGGCGTCAATTCCGCGTGAAGCCGCCGATTGTCGACAGTCCGGAACCGGTCACGCTGATCGGAGGGGGAGTCCTGGGGGCTGCGGACCTGGGCACCGTTCTGCCCTTCGCGCCGCGCCTCGTGGCGGCCGATGGCGGGGCCGATGCGGCGCTGGCCGCAGGTCGCCGGCCAGAGGCCGTGATCGGCGACATGGATTCGATCTCCGAGGGCGCGCGCGCCGAGCTGGCGGAGGCGCTCCACGAGATCTCCGAGCAGGAGACGACCGACTTCGACAAGGCGCTGCGCTCGATCCGCGCGCCGCTGGTGCTGGCCGTCGGCCTGAGCGGCGGGCGCTTCGACCACGACCTCGCCGCGCTCAACGTCCTCGTCCGCCTCGCGCACCTCCGCTGCGTGGTCGTGGGGCCCGAGAGCCTGGTCTTCCTCGCCCCGCCCGAGCTCTCCCTCGACCTCGCGCCCGGCACGGTGGTGTCGCTCTTTCCCATGGGGCGGGTCGCCGGGACCTCCGAGGGCCTGCGCTGGCCGATCGAGGGGCTGGACTTCACCCCCTGGGGCCGGATCGGAACGTCGAACACCGCGACCGGCCCGGTGCGAATGACATTCGACGCGCCGCTGATGCTCGTGATCCTGCCGCGCCGGACGCTGCCCGAGGTGGTCAGCTCGCTGGCGGCGCCGGGGGCAGGGGGCTGGCCTGGCGCCGGCTGAGATTGCGCTCGCGCTGGACGATATAGAGCCCCGCCCCGATGGTCACCGCGATGCCCACGGCCGCCAGCCCGTCCGGCAGGTCGCGGAAGACGAGGTAGCCGATCAGAGTGGAGACCGGGATCTCCAGGTACTGGATCGGCGCGAGCGTGGCCGCCGGGGCAAAGCGCAGCGACCAGGTCATCAGCAGGTGCCCGAAGCTGCCGATCAGCCCCATGCCCAGGATGAAGGGCCAGGCCTCCGCGGGCGGGGCCGAGAGTTCCAGCATCGGCCAGTCCGGCCCGAATGCCAGGATGACGCCCAGGATCACGATGGCCATGAGGCCCGAGATCCCCTGCATGGCGATCGCGTCCACCTCCTTGGCCATGGCCCGTGTCGTCAGGATGAAGAGCGCGAAGTTCAGCGCCACCCCGAGCGGCAGCAGCGCCGGCAGCCCGACCTCGGTGAAATTCGGCTGAATCACCAGGAGCGTGCCGAGGAAGCCCACCGCGCAGGCCGAGAGCCGGTGCGGCCCGACCTCCTCGCCCAGCAGCAGGTACCCCAGCAGCAGCAGGATGAAGGGCATGACGAAGGCGATGGCGATGGCGTCGGCCAGCGGCAGGTAGCGCAGCGCCTCGAACATCATGCCGATGCCTGCGATGTGCAGCACCGTCCGGATCAGCGTCAGCCGCAGCAGCCGCGGCCCCAACCGCAGGTCCCGGCGCAGCAGCGCCGCCAGCGGCAGGAGCAGCACCCCCTGGAACAGGAACCGGATCAGCAGCAGCACACCCAGCGGCAGCATGGCGCCGAGGATCTTGGCGAAGGCGTCGCCCATGGGCGCGGCGATGCAGAAGCCGGTCATCAGGGCGATGCCGACGAGGGGACGGTCCTGTTGCATGGGGCCGGGATAGCCCGGAGCGGCCCCGGCGGAAAGGTGCCTCAGCCGCGGGAGGCGATCTCGGTCCCCGCCGCGTGGGCCGAGGCCCAGGCCCATTGGAAGTTGTAGCCGCCCAGCCAGCCCGTCACGTCCACCGCCTCGCCGATGAAGAAGAGGCCGGGGAGGGTCTTCGCCTCCATCGTCTTCGACGAGAGCCCGCCGGTCGCGACCCCGCCCAGGGTGACCTCCGCCGTGCGGTAGCCCTCCGTGCCGCCGGGGCGGAGCGTCCAGCCGTGCAGACGGTCGGCGGTCTCGCGGATCGCCTGGGTCGAGAGCTCGGCCAGCTTGCGCTCTGCGGGTAGCTCCGAGGCCAGGCTCTCGGCCAGCCGGGTCGGCAGGGCGGCGGAGAGCCAGGTCGAGAGCCGCCGCGCCCCCTGGGTCCGCTTGGCCTCGGCGATCTCCTCCGCCGCGTCGCGCCCGGGCAGGAGGTCGACCGTCAGGTCCTCTCCCTCGCGCCAGTAGGAGGAGCACTGCAGCATCGCCGGCCCCGAGAGCCCGCGGTGGGTGAAGAGCATCGCCTCCTCGAAGACGGCGCCCCCCGCCGCGGCCCGGACGGGCAGGGCGGTCCCCGAAAGCGGCGCGAAGCGGCCCTCCGGAAAGGTGAAAGGCACCAGCGCGGCCCGCGTCTCGGTCAGGCCGAGGCCGAACTGCGTCGCGATCTCGTAGGCCCGGCCCGTGGCGCCCATCTTCGGGATCGACTTGCCGCCCGTGGCCACCACCAGGTGCCGCGCCGCGACCTCGCGCCGCCGCCCCTCGCGTTCCAGCACGACGCGGAAGGCGCTGCCGTCATGGGCGATCTCGCCCACCTCGGTGCCGGTCTCGACCGTCGCCCCGGCGCGGGCGGCCTCGTCCAGCAGCATCGCCACGATCTGCTTCGCGGAACCGTCGCAGAAAAGCTGGCCCAGCGTCTTCTCGTGCCAGGCGATGCCGTGGCGGCCGACCAGGTCGACGAAATCCCAGGGTCCGTAGCGCGCCAGGGCCGACTTCGCGAAGTGCGGGTTCTCCGATAGGAACCGCTCCGGCACGGTCCCGGTGTTGGTGAAGTTGCAGCGCCCGCCGCCCGAGATCCGGATCTTCTCGCCCGGCCGCCGCGCGTGGTCCACGACGAGCGTCCCCGGCCCGGCATGGGCCGCGCAGAACAGGCCAGCCGCACCGGCGCCGAGAATGAGGGTCCTGACCTCCATGCGCCGCGAGGTGCCCTCTCGGCGCGCAAGGCGCAAGCTTTCCCGGAGCGTCCAAATTTGGACGGCGGCCTAACCCTTTGATCCGTATGGCAATCCTTTCCCGCTCCTTCATCGTCTTCACGTATCGCGGGGGTGCGGGGGCAGAGCCCCCGCGCGGGTCGGCGCCGAAGGCGGCGAACCCGGGTCCCATATGGGGAAACGCCAAAGGCCCGTACAGCGCAGCACCGCCCTGCCGACGCGGGGCCGCGGGCCCCGCGCGGATCGACGCCGAAGGCGGCGAAACTCCACCGGGACGGGCCCGCGATGATTCGTTTTCTCTGGTCACCTCCCGCCGGAGCCGCTAGACTCCGGCCATCAGTTCCGGGGCCAACCCGGGCGAAGAGGCAGAGCAGAAGGGCAGTGGTCCATGACGGAAATGGTGCATGGCACCCTCCCCGTTGCGGCGGGCGACCCGGTCCTCCCACGGTGGTGGCGGACGATCGACAAATGGACGATGTCCTGCATCCTGATCCTCTTCGGGATCGGGCTCCTGCTGGGCTTCGCGGCCTCGCCGCCGCTCGCGTCCAAGAACGGGCTCGACGCCTTTCACTACGTGACGCGGCAGTTCGCCTTCGGCTCTCTCGCGCTGGTCGTGATGATGGCTGTCTCGATGATGTCGCCGACGCTGGTGCGGCGGCTGGCGGTGATCGGCTTCGCGGCCTCGCTCGCGGCGCTGATGCTGCTGCCGGTTTTCGGCACCGACTTCGGCAAGGGCGCGGTGCGCTGGTACTCGCTGGGCTTCGCCTCGGTGCAGCCCTCCGAATTCCTCAAGCCCGGTTTCGTCGTCGTCGCCGCCTGGTTCATGGCCGCCAGCCAGGAGCTCAACGGCCCGCCGGGGCGGACCTATTCCTTCGTGCTGGCGCTGATCATCGTGGCCTTCCTCGCCATGCAGCCCGACTTCGGCCAGGCCTGCCTGGTGCTCTTCTCCTGGGGCATCATGTACTTCGTGGCCGGCGCGCCGATGGCGCTGCTGCTGGGCCTCGCCGGAGCGGCGGTGGCCGCGGGCGCGGTGGCCTACGAGCAGTCCGAGCACTTCGCGCGGCGCATCGACGGCTTCCTGAGCCCCGAGGTCGATCCCCGCACCCAGCTCGGCTACGCGACCAACGCCATCCGCGAGGGCGGCTTCTTCGGCACCGGCGTGGGCGAGGGCACGGTGAAGTGGTCGCTGCCCGACGCGCATACCGACTTCATCATCGCCGTGGCGGCCGAGGAATACGGGTTGATCCTCGTGCTGGTCATCATCGCGCTCTACTGCACCGTGGTGATCCGCTCGCTGATCCGGCTGATGCGCGAGCGCGATCCCTTCATCCGCCTCGCCGGAACCGGGCTCGCCTGCAGCTTCGCCGTCCAGGCCATGATCAACATGGGCGTCGCGGTGCGTCTCCTGCCCGCCAAGGGCATGACGCTGCCCTTCGTCAGCTACGGCGGCTCCTCCGTGATCGCCTCGGGCATTGCAGTGGGGATGCTTTTGGCGTTTACGCGCAGCCGCCCGCAGGGCGAGATCGGAGACATCCTGTTCAGGAAGGGCCGTTAGGCTTGGCGCCACTACTCGTCATCGCCGCCGGGGGGACCGGCGGCCACATGTTCCCCGCACAGGCGCTCGCCGAGGCGATGCTGGCGCGCGGCTGGCGGGTGAAGCTCTCGACCGACGCGCGCGGCGCGCGCTACTCGGGCGGCTTCCCGGAGGCGGTCGAGCAGGAGGTCATCTCCTCGGCCACCTTCGCGCGCGGCGGCCCGCTGGCCAAGGCGGGCGTGCCCTTCAAGGTCCTGGGCGGCGCGATCTCCGCCCGGCGGTCCATGCGCCGCGACCGGCCCGCGGTCGTGGCGGGCTTCGGCGGCTATCCCACGATCCCCGCCCTCTCGGCGGCCAAGACGCTGGGCATCCCGACGCTGATCCACGAGCAGAACGGTGTGCTGGGCCGGGTCAACGCGCTCTTCGCCAAGCGCGTCGACCGCGTCGCCTGCGGCACATGGCCGACCGAGCTGCCCGAGGGCGTCGAGGCCGAGCACGTGGGCAACCCGGTGCGCGCCGCCGTTCTGGAGAAGGCCGGCGCCCCCTACATCCCGCCGGGCGACTACCCGATGTCGGTGCTGGTGATCGGCGGCTCGCAGGGCGCGCGGATCCTGTCGGACATCGTGCCGCCCGCGATTTCGGAACTCCCCCGCGACATCCGGCGTCATGTCCGTGTCAGCCATCAGGCCAGGGAAGAGGACGTGGAGCGGGTTGCCTCCTATTACTACGAGCAGGGGATCGACGCCGACGTCCAGACCTTCTTCTCGGACGTGCCCGAGCGGATGTCCGAGGCGCAGCTGGTGATCTGCCGCTCCGGGGCCTCGACCGTCGCCGACGTCTCGGTGATCGGACGGCCCTCGATCCTGGTGCCGCTGGCCAGCGCCATCCGGGACGAGCAGACCGCCAACGCCCGGGCGCTGACCGAGGCGGGTGCCGCGATCCTGATGCCTGAGAGCCGCTTCGAGGTGGCCCCGCTGTCGGAGCAGATCGCGCTGGTGCTGGGCGATCCGGACGGCGCGGCGCGCATGGCGCGAGAGGCGGCGGCACAAGGAAAACCGGATGCGACCGACCGGCTGGTCGCTCTGGTCGAAAACATGGTCGGGCAGTGAAGGACTCGAGACAATGGACGGAAGCCTGCAGATGATGGCCCCCACGAAACTTCCCCTCGACGTGGGGCCGATCCACTTCGTCGGGATCGGCGGCATCGGGATGTCGGGGATCGCCGAGATCCTGCTGAACCACGGCTACGTGGTGCAGGGCTCCGATCTCAAGGCCTCGCCGATCACCGAGCGCCTGCGCGGCCTCGGCGCGCATATCTTCGAGGGCCAGTCGGCCGAGAACCTCGGCGAGGCGCAGGTCGTCGTGATCTCCTCGGCGATCAAGCCCGGCAACGTCGAGCTCGACGAGGCGCGCCGGCAGGGTCTGCCGGTCGTGCGCCGCGCCGAGATGCTGGCCGAGCTCATGCGGCTCAAGTCGAACATCGCGGTGGCCGGGACCCACGGCAAGACCACGACAACCACCATGGTCGCGGCCCTGCTTGACCACGGCAACTTCGATCCCACCGTCATCAACGGCGGCATCATCCATGCCTACGGCTCCAACGCCCGCGGCGGCGACGGCGAGTGGATGGTGGTCGAGGCCGACGAGAGCGACGGCACCTTCAACCGCCTGCCCGCGACCATCGCCATCGTCACCAACATCGACCCCGAGCACATGGAGCACTGGGGCACCGAGGAGAAGCTGCACCAGGGCTTCTACGACTTCGTCTCAAACATCCCCTTCTACGGCCTCGCGGTCTGCTGCACCGACCATCCGCAGGTGCAGTCGCTGGTCTCCAGGATCACCGACCGGCGGGTCGTGACCTACGGCTTCAACACCCAGGCCGACGTGCGGGCGATCAACCTTACCTACGCCAAGGGCATCGCCCATTTCGACGTGGCGCTCCAGAAGGAGGATCGCGTCATCGAGGGCTGCACCCTGCCGATGCCGGGCGACCACAACGTCTCGAACGCGCTCTCGGCGGTGGCCGTGGCGCGGCACCTCGGCATGAAGGTCGACGAGATCCGCGAGGCCCTCGCGAAGTTCGGCGGCGTGAATCGTCGCTTCACCCGGGTGGGCGAAGTCAACGGCGTCACGGTGATCGACGACTACGGCCATCACCCGGTCGAGATCGCCGCGGTGCTGAAGGCCGCGCGGCAGGCGAGCGAAGGACGGGTGATCGCCGTGCACCAGCCGCACCGCTACTCGCGCCTGCACTCGCTCTTCGACGAGTTCTGCAAGTGCTTCAACGAGGCCGACGTGGTGGCCATCGCCGACGTCTACTCGGCGGGCGAGGACCCGATCGAGGGCGCATCCCGCGACGACCTCGTCGCAGGGCTGATCCGGGCGGGCCACCGCCACGCGCGCGCCATCGTCGACGAGGACGACCTCACGCGGCTCGTACGGGAACAGGCCTCCGACGGCGACATGGTCGTCTGCCTCGGCGCGGGGACCATCTCGACCTGGGCCAACCGCCTCCCCGGGCGGCTGCGCGGGTGACGGCGGGGGGCATCGCCCTCTGGATCGCCGTGGCGGTCGTGGCGGCGAGCCTGTCGCGGCTCGTCGCGCGGCTCTTCTGGGCCTTCGCCCTGGCGGCGGGTGTCCTGCTCCTGGTTCACATGCGTGCCGATCCCGGCGAGGCGGCCCTCGGTCTCGCGGCCCTGGGCGGCGGATGGCTTGCCGTCCGGCCGCTGCGGAGGCTGCTGACCGGCGGCCTGCTGTGAGAGGCGGACCCTCGCGGGGGCGTGACCACGCTGCCATCTTGATGCCAAACCGCGCTCCTATCCGACCGGCGAGCGAGGTCTGTGGAGTAACGGAATGAGTGCCGCGTTGCTGACCGGAGCCCTCTGGGTGATCGCCGCCACCGTGACGGCGCTGCTCCCGATGCGGCGGCAGTACGCGCCGGGACTGGCGCTGCTGGTCACGGCGCCGGGTCTCATCCTTTGGCTTTCCATACTGCACGGCTGGTGGATCGGTGCCTTCGCGCTCTTCGCCTTTCTCTCCATGTTCCGGCGGCCGCTCCTCTACATCGCGCGCCGCGCCATTGGGCTGCCGGTGGAGACACCGCGATGAGCTACTCCCTGGTCGCGGCCTTCGCCTGGATGATCCTCGCCAACGTGCTCGCGATGATCCCGTCAAACGATCACCACTGGCGACGGGCCTTCTTCCTGATCGCCATCGGGGTCCCCTTGCTGGGCTGGGTCACCTACGAGACCGGCCCCTGGATGGGCCTGTTGTGCCTCGCGGCGGGCGCGAGCGTGCTGCGCTGGCCCCTCTACTTTCTCGGACGCTGGCTCAAGCGGCGGCTGGGCTTCGGTCCGGACGGCGCACGGTCGGTCATACAGGCGGAACCGGCTGATCGGGCGGGAGTTTTCGGACCATGTCTCTCATCTTCATCATCGTCGGCGGCCTCGTCGGGCTCGCGCCGGGGCTCTACCTCGGACGCAACGGCAACTGGCCGATCCTCGCGCTCATGGCGCTGCTCATGCTGGGGGCGATCCTGCTGACCGCCACGGGCTGGCGGATGCCAGACACTGCGGAGTCGCCGGGCCTCGTCGCCGCGGCGCTTCTCTGGCCGGTCCTCGCCGGTCTGGCCCTCGGGGCCGCGATCGGCCTTTACCGCTGGCGCAAAGCCGGGCAGGAACTGCCGCATGACGACATTACCTGAGACCCGCGGCCGGCTGACCGAGAAGAAGCCCCTGTCCGACCTCACCTGGCTCCGGGTGGGCGGCCCGGCCGACTGGCTCTACCAGCCCGCCGATCGCGAGGACCTCGCGGAGTTCCTCGCCGTCCTCGACCCGATCGTGCCGGTTCTGCCGGTGGGCGTGGGCTCCAACCTCATCGTCCGCGACGGCGGTGTGCGCGGCGTCGTGATCCGCCTCGGCCGCGGCTTCAACCACGTCGAGGTCGGGGACGGTCACGTGCGCGCCGGGGCAGGGGCCCTCGACGCGCAGGTCGCCAAGCGCGCGGCGGCCGAGGGCCACGACCTGACCTTCCTGCGGACCATCCCCGGCGCCATCGGCGGCGCGGTGCGGATGAACGCGGGCTGCTACGGCACCTACGTCAAGGATCACCTCATCGAGGTGACCGTCGTCTTCCGCGACGGCGAGATCGCGACGCTTCCCGCCGAGGA
Source organism: Histidinibacterium aquaticum (assembly GCF_008710275.1). Classification (GTDB taxonomy): domain Bacteria; phylum Pseudomonadota; class Alphaproteobacteria; order Rhodobacterales; family Rhodobacteraceae; genus Oceanicola; species Oceanicola aquaticus. Next base: position 183,957 of record NZ_VYQE01000003.1, on the reverse strand, counting down.
CCTCAAGCTCGCCTACCGCTCCTCCGACCTGCCGAAGGACGCCGTCATCGTCGAGGCGCTCTTCGAGGCCGAGCGTGGCGATCCCGACGAACTGACGCAGAAGATGACCGACCAGCTCGCCCGCCGCGACGAGACCCAGCCGACCAAGGACCGGACGGCCGGCTCCACCTTCCGCAACCCGGCGGGCCATTCCTCGACCGGGCGGGCCGACGACACCCACGATCTCAAGGCCTGGAAGCTCATCGACGACGCCGGAATGCGCGGGGCGCGGCTCGGCGGGGCGATGATGAACGAGATGCACTCGAACTTCCTGACGAACGCCGGTGACGCGACTGCCGCGGACCTCGAAGAGCTTGGCGAGCGTGTCAGGAAAAAGGTTTACGACGCGAGCGGCCTGACGCTAGAGTGGGAAATCATGAGGGTCGGCGAACCGGCCCCTGAGTGAGCAGTCTGGCCGTCGCCCTTCAGGCAGGGGCGGTGGCGATCTAACGAAGTCGATCCGATGCACGGCCTCCCCGGTTCGGGACGGTCGGCGCTGGGACTCCAACTGACGGGCCGAGAGAACGGCCCGCGTGAGGCAGGAACGAATGGGCGCAGGCCAGACCCTGCATGTCGCAGTCCTCAAGGGCGGTCTCTCGGCCGAGCGCGAGGTATCGCTGTCGAGCGGTACCGAATGCGCCGGCGCGCTGCGCGAGGCCGGATACCGGGTCACCGAAATCGACGCGCGGGCCGACCTCGGCGCGCGGCTGATGGAGATCGCGCCCGACGTCGTCTTCAACGGGCTGCACGGCCGCTGGGGCGAGGACGGCTGCGTTCAGGGCCTGCTCGAATGGATGCGGCTGCCCTACACCCATTCCGGCGTGCTGGCCTCGGCGCTGGCCATGGACAAGGTCCGCACCAAGGAGATCTACCGCGAGGCGGGCCTGCCCGTGGTCGAGAGCCTGCTGGTCGACCGCGACGACGCCCGCGCGGCCCACGCGATGGAGCCGCCCTACGTCGTGAAGCCCTACAACGAGGGCTCCTCCGTCGGCGTCTACCTCGTGCCCGCGGGCGCCAACGGGCCGCCCGCCCTCTCCGACGACATGCCGCAGACCGTCATGGTCGAGGCCTTCGTGCCCGGCCGCGAGCTGACCACCTGCGTCATGGACGGCCGCGCGCTGGGCGTGACCGACATCCTCACCGACGGCTGGTACGACTACGACGCCAAGTACGTCGAAGGCGGATCGCGCCACGTCGTGCCCGCCGAGATCCCCGCCGAGGTCTACGCCGCCTGCGAGGACTACGCGCTCCGGGCGCACGACGCGCTGGGCTGCCGCGGCCTCTCGCGCACCGACTTCCGCTGGGACGAGGAGAAGGGGCTCGACGGGCTCATCCTGCTCGAGACCAACACCCAGCCCGGCATGACGCCGACCTCGCTCGCGCCCGAGCAGGCCGCCGCCGCCGGGTTGAGCTTCCCGGAGATGTGCCGCCGGCTGGTGGAGGACGCCTCTTGCGACAGATGAGGGGATCCGAGCCGCGCCGCAGCCGGGACCCGGCGCCCTCGCGCCTGCACTACCGGCTCAACCGTCTCATGCTCACGCCCGCGTTCCGCCGCTTCCTGCGGCTGGGCGTTCCGCTCGTCGTGGTGGGCGGCATCGCGGCCTTCTGGTTCGGGCAGGAGCAGAACCGCGCGGCGCTCGTGGAAACGGCGGGCGAATTGCGCGACCGCTTCGAGGCCCGGCCCGAGTTCCGGGTGAACGGCATGGAGGTCACCGGCGCCGACGAGGCCCTCACCGAGGAAGTCCGCGCGGTGCTGCCGGTGGAATTCCCGGTCTCCTCCTTCGATCTCGACCTCGAGGAGATGCGCCAGCTGGTGGCCGCCCTCAACCGGGTGGACCGGGCGCGGGTCCGCGTCCGCCCCGGCGGCATCTTGGAGGTCGCCCTCACCGAACGCGAGCCCGCCGCCGTCTGGCGCGGGACCGACGGCCTGAAGCTGGTGGATTCCGAGGGCGTCTTCGTCGCTCCGCTGGCGGCCCGCGGCGACCGCGCCGACCTGCCGCTCGTGGCGGGGGAGGGTGCGCCCGAGGCGCTGCCGGAAGCCATGGCTCTCTTCGAGGCCGCGGCCCCGCTCGGCAACCGCATCCGGGGCCTGGTCCGCCAGGGCGAACGCCGCTGGGACGTGGTGCTGGAGGACAACCAGCGTGTCCTGCTGCCCGCCGAGGCGCCCGTCCGGGCGCTGGAGCGGGTGCTCGCGCTCGATTCCGCGCAGGACCTCTTCGAACGCGACATCGCCGTCGTCGACATGCGCAATCAGGAGCGGCCGACCATCCGGCTGCGCCCCGCCGCGGCCGCGGCGTTCCGGGCGCGCGCCGACCGGGCGCTGGAAGACCAAGAATAACGAGGCACAGGGAACAGGTACGATGAAGGAGCTTTACGAGACCCAGCGGGCGATGCGGAACATGCGCCGGGCGGCCATGCAGCGCGGCGTGATCGCGGTCCTGGACGTGGGCACCTCCAAGATCGCCTGCCTGATCCTGCGGTTCGACGGGCCGGAGCGGTTCCGCGAGAGCGACGGCGTGGGCTCCATGGCCGGGCAATCGGCCTTCCGCGTGATCGGCGCCGCCACCACCCGCTCGCGCGGGGTGAAGTTCGGCGAGATCGACGCGATGGCCGAGACCGAGCGCGCGGTGCGCACCGCCGTGCAGGCCGCGCAGAAGATGGCTCAGGTCCGGGTCGACCACGTCATCGCCTGCTTCTCCGGCGCGCGGCCGCGGTCCTACGGCCTCGACGGCGCGATCGATATCGCGGGCGCGCAGGTGGAGGAGGCCGACATCGGCCGCGTCCTCGCCGCCTGCGACGTGCCAGACTACGGTGACGGCCGCCATGTCCTGCACGCCCAGCCGGTGAACTTCGCGCTGGACCACAGGTCGGGCCTCGCCGACCCGCGCGGACAGATCGGCAACCGGCTCACCTGCGACATGCACCTGCTGACGGTCGAGGACCTCACCGTGCAGAACCTCGTGCACGCCGTGGGCCGCTGCGACCTCGACATCGCGGGCCTCGCCTCCTCGGCCTATGTCTCGGGCGTCTCCTCACTGGTCGAGGACGAGCAGGAACTCGGCGCCGCCTGCATCGACATGGGCGGCGGCTCCACCGGCATCTCGATCTTCATGAAGAAGCACATGATCTACGCCGACAGCGTGCGGCTGGGCGGCGATCACGTGACTTCGGACATCTCCATGGGCCTGCAGGTCTCGATGAGCCAGGCCGAGCGGATCAAGACCTTCTACGGCGGCCTCGTGGCCACCGGCATGGACGACCGCGAGCAGATCGAGATCGGCGGCGACACCGGCGACTGGGAGCACGACCGCCGCAAGGTCTCCCGCGCCGAGCTGATCGGCATCATGCGCCCGCGCGTCGAGGAGATCCTCGAGGAGGTCCGCGCCCGTCTCGACGCGGCCGGCTTCGAGCACCTGCCCAGCCAGCAGATCGTGCTCACCGGCGGCGGCTCGCAGATCCCCGGGCTCGACGGCCTCGCCTCGCGCATCCTGGGCCAGCAGGTCCGGCTCGGCCGACCGCTGCGGGTCCAGGGCCTGCCGCAGGCCGCGACCGGCTCCGCCTTCGCCTCGGCGGTGGGCCTCGCGCTCTTCGCCGCGCATCCCCAGGACGAATGGTGGGACTTCGAGATCCCCGCCGAACGCTACCCCGCCCGCTCGTTCAAGCGCGCGGTGAAGTGGTTCAAGGAAAACTGGTGAGCCGGGCGGCAAGGGCCTCGAAGGCCCTTGCCCGAGCCGCGTGGACGCGGCTCAAGCGGCGTCCGCGCCGCTTCGGCCGGACCCCGCGCGCCTCCGCCTCATCCGGCTGAAAGCGCTTGCGCGGTGCGGCGGCCCGCTGCTATCCAATCCGTGGAAACCGCCCGAAGAGGCGGTTCCGAGGCCGGCCGAGCAGTCGTCCTGACAGAATCGCACCCGTTTCCCGCCACGCGGCCCCGCGTGGGCGGCTGATCCGTGGTCGCGCTATATCTCGTGGGGCCACCCTTGCGCCCCGCTAAGACTCGGTCGGACGGCATTATCTTGCCGGTCGCCCCCATTTTGCATGTCGATTTTGCGGTTTTCCCGCGAAAACGGCGTGACGCGGCGCGGCCCTGCCGTTAGGATCACCTGACAAAGCGAAAATCGCCCGAGTGGGACGGGCGGGAGACAGACAGGCGGATAAGCACAAATGGCACTCAACCTTTCCATGCCCGAGCACGAAGAGCTGAAGCCTCGTATCACCGTCTTCGGCGTCGGTGGCGCAGGCGGCAACGCGGTCAACAACATGATCGAGAAGCAGCTGGAAGGGGTTGAGTTCGTCGTGGCGAACACCGACGCCCAGGCGCTGCAGCAGTCCCGCGCCCCGGCCAAGATCCAGATGGGCGTGAAGGTCACCGAGGGCCTCGGCGCGGGCGCCCGCGCCACCGTCGGCGCGGCGGCGGCCGAGGAGAGCATCGAGCAGATCGTCGACCAGCTCGCCGGCGCGCACATGTGCTTCATCACTGCCGGCATGGGCGGCGGCACCGGCACCGGCGCCGCACCGATCATCGCGCAGGCCGCGCGCGAGCTCGGCGTCCTGACCGTGGGCGTCGTCACCAAGCCGTTCCAGTTCGAGGGCGGCAAGCGGATGAAGCAGGCCGACGACGGCCTCGACGCCCTGCAGAAGGTCGTCGACACGCTGATTATCATCCCCAACCAGAACCTCTTCCGTCTGGCCAACGAGAACACGACCTTCACCGAGGCCTTCGCGCTGGCCGACGACGTGCTCTACCAGGGCGTGAAGGGCGTGACCGACCTCATGGTGCGCCCGGGCCTCATCAACCTCGACTTCGCCGACGTCCGCGCGGTGATGGACGAGATGGGCAAGGCCATGATGGGCACCGGCGAGGCCGACGGCGAGAACCGCGCCGTGCAGGCCGCCGAGAAGGCGATCGCCAACCCGCTGCTCGACGAGATCAGCCTCGAGGGCGCCAAGGGCGTGCTCATCAACATCACCGGCGGCTACGACCTCACGCTCTTCGAACTCGACGAGGCGGCCAACAAGATCCGCGAGAAGGTCGACCCGGACGCCAACATCATCGTCGGCTCCACGCTCGACACCGACATGGAAGGCAAGATGCGCGTCTCCGTCGTGGCGACCGGCATCGACGCAGTGGCCCGCACCGAGGACATGCCCGTGCCGCGCCGCTCCGTGAACGCGACGCGCCAGGCTCCGGAGGCCCCCGCCGCCGAGAGCTTCGAGCGTGCGGCTCCGGCTCCGGCCCGCGAGGCGGCTCCCGCGCCCCAGCCCGAAGTGGCCCGCGCCCCCGAGCCCACGCTCTTCGACGAGCGTGAGGAAGAGGAGCACGAGAACATCTTCGAGGAGGAAGAGACCGCCGAGGACGACTTGCCCCCGCCGGCCTACCGTCCGCGTCCCGCTCCCTCCGTCGAGGCCGAGCCCGAAGCCTTCGTCGCGCCCCGCGCGCCGCAGGGCGGCCAGCCCGGCCAGCCCTCCGCCGACACGATGGCCCGGCTGCAGGCGGCCGCCGCCAAGGCGCCCGCCGCGCGCGGCGGTCAGGCCGCCCAGCCCGCCTCCGCGCACGAGGGCGAGGAAGAGCGTCCGCGCTTCGGGATCAACTCGCTCATCAACCGGATGACCGGCCACCAGGCCGAGGGCGCGGCCGCGCAACGCCGCCAGCCGCAGGTCACCTCGCTCCGCCGCGAAGAGGAAGAGCCCGAGACCGACCCCGAGCAGGAGCGCGTGGAAATCCCGGCCTTCCTCCGCCGCCAGGCGAACTGAGCCGACCCGACATGAAATGAAAGACCGCCGGCCCTCGTGGCCGGCGGTTTTCGTTTGGGGCTGGTCATTTCGCGGTGGGAAAGTTAGCGCTAACACAATCAGCGAGAACAGCCAAAAGAGCGGAATGACCGACACCAGCCCGCGTCACGCCCCCGGGACCGGAGCCGCGCTCCGCCTGTTGGCCGTCTTCCTGGTGACGGCCATGTCGGCGCTCGTGCACGCCGTGGGCGACGCCGTGCCGGTCGGGCAGATCATGGTCTGGCGCTCGGCCGTCGCGCTGGGTCCGATCCTGCTCTACATGGCTCTGCGCGGAGACCTGCCGGGCGGCCTTCGCACCCGCCGGATCGGACTGCACCTGACCCGCAGCCTCTTCGGCGCGCTCTCCATGGCGCTCTCGTTCCTTTCGTTCATCCACCTGCCGGTTGCGACGGCGCAGGCGCTGGCCTTCCTCGCGCCGGTGCTGATGCTCCCGATGGCGACGCTCCTGCTGGGCGAGCGCGCGGGCGTCGCGGGGGTGATCGCCGTGGCGCTCGGCTTCGGCGGGGCCATCGCGATGCTCTGGGAGGCGCTCGAGGCGCCGGGGCAGGGCGCCCTGGTGGGCGGCGCGGCTGGGCTCGGCTATGCGCTGACGATGGCATTCGTCCGGGTCCACATCAAGACGATGACTGCGACCGAGAGCGCGGGAGCCATCGCTTTCTACTTCGCCGTCACCTGCACGCTGGCGGGGCTCGCGACCTGGCCCTTCGGCTGGGCGGCGCTCTGGCCCCGCGAGGTGATGCTCCTCACGGGCGCGGGGCTGCTCGGCGGCTTCGGCCACATCGCGGCGACCGAGGCGCTGGCGCGCGCCCGGGTTTCGGACGTCGCGCCCTTCGATTTCACCGGCCTGCTCTGGGCTGTGATCTTCGACTTGCTGCTCTTCGGCCTCGTGCCGGGACCCGTGGCGATGCTGGGCGCACTCGCCATCCTCATGGCCTCCATGCTGGTCCTGCGGCGGAGGACGCCTGCAACGGTGCCGCTGGCGGCTCCCGGACGGCCGGGAAGGTAGTCGGAAATACACCATTGAAAACAAAAGCCTGTCCGCGCGCCCCGCGATGTTTCAAGCGGTTGCAAAGAGTGAGTTGAGCCCGGGCGCTCCCGTTACTACCTCGGCCCCATCGAAGATTAATGAAAGCTTGATGCGTGCAGACGACCCTCGCCAATTCCGTGACCGTCCAGGGGATCGGCCTCCACACCGGGGCACCGGTGCGGATGGACGTGTATCCTGCGCGGGCCGGGCAGGGGATCGTCTTCCAGCGCAGTGACCTGGGCGGCGCCGCCGTGCCCGCGCGCTGGGACCTCGTCGAGCATTCCCCGCTGATGACCCGCCTCGTCGGCCACGACGGCACCTCGGTCTCGACGGTCGAGCACGTCATGGCGGCGCTCGCGGGCTGCGGCATCCGCAACGCGCGGATCGTCCTCGACGGCCCCGAGGCCCCGATCGCCGACGGCTCCGCCGCGCCCTTCGTCAGGCGCTTCCTCGCCGCCGGGATCGCCCGGCAGGACCGCGCGCTGACCGCGATCCGCGTCAAGCGCACGGTCGAGGTGCGCCGCGGCGACGCCGTCGCGCGGCTCTCGCCCTTTGAGGGACTCGAGATCGACTTCACCATCGACTTCGATGACGCGGCCATCGGCCACCAGGCGCGCCGCCTCGACATGCGCAACGGCGCGTTCCTGCGCGAGCTCTGCGACGCCCGCACCTTCTGCCGCAGCGCCGACGTCGAGGCGATGCGCGCCCAAGGCCGGGCGCTCGGCGGGACGCTGGAGAACGCCGTCGTCGTCGAGGGCGACCGGATCCTGACGCCGGGCGGCCTGCGGCACGCCGACGAGGCCGTGCGCCACAAGATGCTCGACGCGCTCGGCGACCTCGCGCTCGCGGGCGCACCGCTGCTGGCGCGCTACACCGGCGAGCGGGCGGGTCACGCCATGACGAACCAGGTCCTGCGGGCGCTGTTCGCCGATGCGGACAACTGGGAGCGCGTCACCTGTCCGCCCCATATCGCGGCGCGCCTGCCGGGCGCCGGAGTGGTCGCCGCCGACCTGCAGGCGGTGGCCTGAGCACTCGCGCAAAAGGGCGTTTTGCCTCAGAATCTTCTATGCTAGACCGAGGCCATCCCGCGGGCCGTGCCCCGGGATCTCGAGGGCCAGGAGCAGGGGACCGGGCATGTCGGACGGACGACGGCTGAGAATCGTGGCGGCGGCGCTCGCGGCGGGACTCGCCCTTTCGGCCTGCAATTCCTTCGACCCCCGCCAGCCCGGCGCGCTGGACGCCTATTCGCCGCAGGAGATCTTCGAGCGCGGCGAGTTCGAGCTGGCGCAGGGCCGGGCCGACGACGCGGCCTTCTACTTCGGCGAGATCGAGCGGCTCTACCCCTATTCCGACTTCGCCAAGCGCGCGCTCATCATGCAGGCGGCGGCCTACCACCAGGACCGCGACTATCCCAACGCCCGCTCGGCCGCGCAGCGCTACATCGATTTCTACCCGGCCACGCCGGATGCCGCCTATGCCCAGTACCTGCTGGCGCTCAGCTACTACGACCAGATCGACGAGATCGGCCGCGACCAGGGGCTGACCTTCCAGGCGCTGCAGTCGCTCCGCACGGTGATCGAGCAGTACCCCGACAGCGAGTACGCCGAGCCCGCGATGCTCAAGTTCGACCTCGCCTTCGACCACCTCGCGGCGAAGGAGATGGAGGTGGGCCGCTACTACCTCCGGCGCGATCACTTCGCCGCCGCCGTGCGCCGCTTCCGCGTGGTCGTCGAGGACTTCCAGACCACCACGCACACCGCCGAGGCCCTGCACCGCCTGGTGGAGGCCTACCTCGCGCTCGGCCTCACGGACGAGGCGCAGACCGCCGGCGCGATCCTCGGCCGGAACTACCAGTCGACCGACTGGTACCAGGACAGCTACGCGCTGCTGACCGGGCGGGGGCTGGAGATGCGCGCGGTGGGCGACAACTGGCTGGCGCAGATCTACCGGCAGGTCGTGCGCGGCGAGTGGCTCTAGGCACGGTGCGTGACGCCCACGCACCCTCCGGCTGACACACCATGCTCCGCACGCTTGAAATTCGGGACATGCTCATCATCGACCGGCTGGACCTCGCCTTCCAGCCGGGCCTGAACGTGTTGACCGGCGAAACCGGCGCCGGAAAATCGATCCTGCTGGACTCGCTGGGCTTCGTCCTCGGCTGGCGCGGACGGGCGGAGCTCGTGCGCAGCGGCGCCGACCAGGGGGAGGTGACGGCCGTCTTCGACCTGCCTCCGGGCCATGCCTGCGAGGAGGTGCTGGACGAGGCCGGGATCTCGGGCGAGGACGGCGAGCTGATCCTGCGCCGGGTGAACTCGCGCGACGGGCGCAAGACCGCCTGGGTCAACGGCACCCGCGTGACCGGCGAGGTCCTGCGCCAGCTCTCCGACCGTCTGGTGGAGCTCCATGGCCAGCACGACGACCGCGGGCTGCTGAACCCGCGGGGCCACCGCGCGCTGCTCGACGCCTTCGCCGGGGCCGACACCGGTGCGGTCCGCACTGCCTGGCGCGCGCGCCGCGACGCCGAGAACCGGCTCGCCGCCGCGCGCGAAGCGGCCGAAGCGCTGCGCGCGGAGGAGGAATTCCTCCGCCATGCCGTGGGCGAGCTCGACGACCTCGACCCCAAGCCCGGCGAGGAAGAGGAACTCGACACCCGCCGGCGGCTCATGCAGTCCTCCGAGCGCATCCGCGAGGACATCGCCCGCGCCCATGCCGCGCTCGGCCCCGACGGGGCGGAGGGTACGGTGGGCGATGCCATGCGGTGGCTCGACGGCGCCGCCGAGGGGGCGGAGGGGCGTCTCGATGCGCCGCTGGAGGCGCTGGGGCGCGCGCTGGAGGCACTGGCCGAGGCAGAGCAGGGCGTCGCCGACTGCATCGAAGCGCTCGACTTCGATCCCGGTGCGCTGGAGCGGATCGAGGAGCGGCTCTTCGCCATCCGTGGCCTCGCCCGCAAGCACAATGTCCTGCCCGACGCGCTGGCCGACTTCGCCGGCGAGCTGCGTGGCCGGCTGGAGGCGCTCGACGCCTCCGACGAGGATCTCAAGCGGCTGGAGCAGGAGGCCCGAGAGGCGGAGGCGGCCTACGGCACGGCGGCGGAGGCGCTCTCGGCCGAGCGTGCGGGCGCGGCGCGGCAGCTGGAAACGGCGATGGCCGAGGAACTCGCGCCGCTCAAGATGGAGCGCGCGGTCTTCACCGTCGAGATGGCCGAGGCCGAGCCGGGGCCCGAGGGCCGCGATGCCGTGACCTTCACCGTCGCCACCAACCCCGGCGCGCCCGCCGGTCCGCTCAACCGTATCGCCTCCGGCGGCGAGCTCTCGCGCTTCCTGCTGGCGCTCAAGGTCTGCCTGACCGGCGGCGCGCAGGGGCTCACCATGATCTTCGACGAGATCGACCGCGGCGTGGGCGGCGCCACCGCCGCCGCCGTGGGCCGCAGGCTCGCCCGGCTGGCCGAGGACGGCCAGGTGCTCGTCGTCACCCACTCGCCCCAGGTCGCCGCCCTCGGCGGTCACCACTGGCGGGTGGAGAAGCGGCAGACGGACGACGCGACGCTCTCGACGGTCGTCCCCCTCGACGCGGGCGCGCGGGTGGACGAGATCGCCCGGATGCTCTCCGGCGATACTCTCACCGATGCCGCGCGAGAGGCGGCTCGGGCGCTGATGGCGGGCTAGTCGTAGCGGGCAGTCGAGAGCCGCCCTCCGCCGGCCAGATGCGTCTCGGCCCCCGGCACGATGTCGGTGTTCTGAGCGGCGACGCAGTGCCATCCCTTCGCCTGTTTCGCCATGACGAAGACCAGGATCGTCGAGCGTCCCTCGGCCACCGATCCGTCCGGCGCCGTCTGCCCGCTGAGACGCAGCCGGGCATGGACCACCGCCGTCTCTCCCAGGTGACGGACCTTCACCCGGCCCAAGGCCAGCCGGCTCTCGGCGAAGAAGGTCGTGAGCCCCCGGTGATGCGCCGCCCCGATCGCCGGGCGGTCCTCCCACCAGAGCCCGACCACGTTCACGAAGTCCGCGTCCTCGGCGAAGAGCGCGGCGAGCGCCGCTGCGTCGCGCGCCATCCAGGCGGTGACGAAGGCGGGGGCGATGTCCTCGGGGGCGTCCAGCACGGGGCGAGCCTATCCCAGCCGCAGGAAATCGAGAAGCGCGCTGTTGAAGTGCCGGGTGTGGGTGAGGTTCAGCGCATGCGGCGCGCCGAGGAGAACCTGCAGCCGGCTTCCCGGGATCGCCTCGTAGAGACGCTGCGCCGTGGTCTCGACGGGGAGCATGTCGTCGCCCTCGCCGTGGAGGAGCATCACCGGGCGGCGCAGGGCGGCGATGTCGGAGGTCAGGTCGGTGCCGAGCACCGCGGCGAGGCTCTCGAGCATGACCTCGGGACGCGCCGCGCGGATCTGCTCGAGGACTGCGCGGTGCGTGGCCTCGCTCGCGCGGCATGTCCCGCGGAAGGACAGGACCTCATGGGTGTAGGTCCCGCAGAAGGCCTCCGGGTCTTCGTCCAGCGCCCGCACCGTCCGGGTGTAGGGATCGGTCTCGTCCGGCCCGCACTCCGCATCCCGCGCGGGGACCGGTCCCGGGCAGGACACCAGGACGAGCCGAGAGACGCGATCGTCGCCGTGGATTGCGAGATAGCGGATGATTTCCGCGGCCCCCATGCCGATCCCGACGAGGGAGACCTCACGCAGGTCGCGCGCCTCGATCAGGCGGTGCAGGTCGGCCGCGAGCGCGTCCAGATCGTAGCTTTCACCTGTTGCGTCGGATTTGCCGAAGCCTCGGCAGTCATAGCGGATCACGCGGAACCCGGCGTTGCGGAGCATGCGGAACTGCGGCGTCCACATCTCCGATGACATCGGCCAGTCGTGGAGCAGGATGACGACGGGGCCCGCGCCCTTGGTGTCCTGGACGTTGAGGCGCGGCTTGGCGTCGAACGGCATTAAGGCGCGACTTTCGGCTGACTGTTCGAACTCGTACAAAAACGTCCCTCGCCGAGAGGTTGTTCCTGCCTCCTGCCGCGTCAGCCTTCCTGTGGCACCACCTTGCCGGGGTTGAACAGATCCCGCGGATCGAGGGCACGCTTGATCGCCCCCATCATCGCCCATCCCGCGCCGTGTTCGGCCTGCATATGCTTGAGCTTTCCCATGCCGATCCCGTGCTCGCCGGTGGCGGTCCCGCCCATCTGCTGCGCGCGTTCCACCATGCGGGCGTTGACCCGTTCGGCCGCCGCGCGCTCCGCCTCCGAGCCGTCGAGCAGCAGGATCGCGTGGAAGTTACCGTCGCCGACGTGTCCCAGGATCGGGCCCGCGAGCCCCTCGGCCGCGAGATCCTCCTGCGTCGCCGCGATGGCTTCCGCCAGCCGCGAGATCGGCACGCAGACGTCGGTCACGATGGCGCGCGAGCCCGGGCGCGAGGCGAGGATCGCCCAATAGGCGCTGTGCCGCATGTGCCAGAGGCGGCTGCGCTCCTCGGCCTCGGTGGCCTTGCGGATCGTCTCCGCGCCGTTGTCCCGGGCGATCTCCTCGAAGCGCGCGGCCTCCTCGGCGACCGCGTTGGGGGCACCGTGGAACTCGACGAAGAGGTGGGGCAGGGCGGGGAAATCCGCGTTCGAATAGGCGTTGACCGCCTCCGCTGTCGCCGCGTCCACCAGCTCGATCCGCGCCATGGGCAGCCCGCTCTGCACCGCTTCGACCACGGCCTCCACCGCCGCGCCCGTGCTGGGAAAGGCGCAGACCGCCGTGGAGACGGCCTCCGGCTGGCCGTGCAGCCGAAGGGTCAGTTCCGTCACCAGTCCCAGCGTGCCTTCGGACCCCACGAAGAGCGCCGTCAGGTCGTAGCCCGCCGAACTCTTCCGCGCGGCGGTCCCGGTCCGGATCACGTCGCCCGCCGCCGTCACGAGCTCAAGCGCCGCAACGTTGTCGCGCATGGTCCCGTAGCGCACCGCCGTCGTGCCCGAGGCCCGCGTCATCGCCATGCCGCCGATCGAGGCATTGGCCCCCGGATCGACCGGGAAGAAGAGCCCGGTCGCCCGCAGCTCCTCGTTGAGCCGCTCGCGGGTGATGCCGGGCTGGACCCGCACGACCATGTCCTCGGGCCGAAGCTCCAACACCTGCGCCATGCGCGAGAAGTCCACCGTCACCCCGCCCCGCACAGCGAGCCCGTGGCCCTCCAGCGAGGTTCCCGCGCCCCAGCCGATCAACGGGCAGTCTTCGGCGGCGCAGATCTCCACCAGCTCCGCGACCTCGGCGGTGCTCTCGGGGTAGACGACGGCATCCGGCAGGGTCACCGGGAAATGGCTCTCCGACTGCCCGTGGGCCTCGCGCTCGGCCTCGCTCGTGGTGAGCCGCTGCCCGAACCTCTGGCGCAGCCTGTCTATCGCGGTCTCGATGGTCATCCGGCCTCCCTTGCCCTTGAGCCCGGGCGAAGATAGGCCAAGGGGAAGGGGACGGAAAGCGACACACCGGATGGCCGACGGCGTTCGATCCTTCGTGGCCGAGAGCGTATCCCAGGCCCGGCTCAGCGCCTTGGAGGCCTGGCGCACCGTCCTGACCCGGGGTCCCTCTCGCCTGCAGTTCTGGTTCATCGCCCTGGCCATCGGCGTGGGCGCCGGTTTCGCCGCGATCCTCTTCCGCTGGGGCATCGAGACCCTGCAGAAGCTGATCTACGGCGTCGACGACCCCAACCTCCTGCACACCTTCGCCGCCGGGCTGGCCTGGTACTGGGTCTGGGCGATCCCGGTCATCGGCGGGCTCGTGGTGGGCGCGCTGCTGCACTGGTTCACCGACGACGGCCGGGTGCGCGGCGTGGCCGACGTGATCGAGGGCGCGGCGCTCTCGGACGGTCGGCTGCAGGTGAGGCGCGGTCTCGTCTCCGCGCTGGCCTCGCTCATCACGCTCTCGACCGGGGGCTCGACGGGGCGGGAGGGTCCGGTGGTGCACATCGCGGGCCTGATCTCGACCTATGTCGCCAAGGCGATCCGGGCCGACGGCATCACCGGTCGCGACCTCCTGGGCTGCGCCGTGGCCGCTGCCGTCTCCGCCAGCTTCAACGCGCCCATCGCCGGCGCTCTCTTCGCGCTCGAGGTCGTGCTGCGGCACTTCGCGGTCCATGCCTTCGCGCCCATCGTCATCGCCTCGGCGGCGGGGACGGTCATCAACCGGCTGGCCTACGGCGGCGTCACCGAGTTCTCGCTGCCCATGCAGAACGCGCTGGAGTTCTATGTCGAGCTTCCGGCCTTCCTGCTGCTCGGCCTGCTCTGCGGGCTGGTGGCCGTCGTGACCATGCGCTCGGTCTTCTGGGCGGAGGACCTGGGCACCGCGCTGCAATCGCGCACCGGCCTGCCGCGCTGGGGCCGGCCCGCGGCGGCGGGCGTGCTGCTCGGGGCCATCGCGATCTTCTTCCCGCACATCATCGGCGTGGGCTACGAGACGACCTCGCTCGCGCTCACCGGCAACCTGCTGTTCCACGAGGCGGTGGTCTTCGTGATCATCAAGGTGATCGCCGTCGCGATCACCATGGGCGGGCGCATGGGCGGCGGCGTCTTCTCGCCCTCCCTGATGCTGGGCGCGCTCACCGGCCTCGCCTTCGGGACCGTCGCCACGGCGCTCTTCCCGGAGGTCTCTGGCGAGGGCACGCTCTACGCGCTGGCCGGGATGGGCGGCGTCGCCGCAGCAGTGCTGGGCGCGCCGATTTCGACCACGCTCATCGTCTTCGAGCTCACGGGCGACTGGCAGACCGGGCTCGCCGTGATGGTCACCGTCTCGATCTCGACGGCGCTCTCGACGCAGCTGGTGAAGCGGTCCTTCTTCCTCACCCAGCTCGACCGGAGGGGCGTGCGCCTCGCGGCGGGGCCGCAGGCCTACCTGCTGGGCACCTTCAAGGTCGAGAGCGTCATGCGAGCCAAGGACGCCCCGCGCAGCGCGCCGGAGGAGACCTGCTGGCAGATGATCGAGGAGGGCACATATGTCGACAGGCAGGCCACTCTGGAGCAGGCCATGCCGATCTTCGAGAAGACCAACCCGGTCTTCATCCCGGTGGTGAAGCTCTCGGGCGGGGACAAGCCGCCCGAGCTCTGGGGGGCGCTCTTCCAGGTGGACGCGCTGCGCGCCTACAACCGCGCCCTGGCCGCCACGGCGGCCGAGGAGCACTCCTGACGGCTCAGACCTGCTCGACCGCGACCGTGTCCGTGTAGAAGGCCAGGTGCCCGGCAATGCGGGACACGCCGTCCTTGGGATCCTCGTAGCACCAGGCGGCATCGGTCAGCGGGCCGCTCTTGCTCTGGATCGTGAAGTAGCGCGCCTCGCCCTTGTGCGGGCAGGTGGTGCGCGTCTCCGAGGCGTCGAGGAAGGCCATCGCAATGTCCTCCCGCGGGAAGTAGATCACCGGGTCGTAGCCCTCTTCGCGAAGCTCCAGCGCCTTGTCGCTCTCGCCGAGGACGGCGCCGCCGGCGCGGACGACCCAGGTGCCCTCGGCCGATCTGATCTCGATATTCTCCGCCATCTGTCCCCCTTATCGATGCAGGCATCGCGCCGACCCTATGGTCCGGTCCGCGACAGAAATATGACCGCCTCTCCCGGGCCCCTAGAGCGGGGCGCAGGCGGCGGTCAGCCAGTCCTTGGCGGCCCCGTCGAGGCGGGGCCCGATGCGCGCGAGCGTATCCGCATGATACCGGTCTATCCAGTCCCTCTCTTCGGGCGACAGGAGCGACGTGTCGATCAGCCGCCGGTCGAGCGGAACGTAGGTCAGCGTCTCGAAGTCCAGCATCTTGCGGTCGTCCGCCCCGGGGATCTGCCTGGCCTTGCGCGTGACCAGCAGGTTCTCGATGCGGATGCCGAAGGCCCCCTCGCGGTAGTAGCCCGGCTCGTTCGACAGGATCATTCCCGGTTCCAGCACGGTGTCCGAGCGGCGCGAGATCCGCTGCGGCCCCTCGTGGACCGAGAGATAGACCCCCACGCCGTGGCCGGTGCCATGGTCGAAATCCAGCCCCTCGGTCCAGAGCGGGTAGCGCGCCAGCGCGTCGAGGTCGCGGCCCGTGAGCCCCTTCGGGAAGCGCGCGCGGGAGATCGCGATCATGCCCTTGAGCACCAGCGTGTAGCAACGGCGGTGCTCGTCCTCGGGCTCGCCCACGATAACCGTGCGGGTGATGTCGGTGGTCCCGTCGAGATACTGACCGCCTGAATCCACCAGCAGCAGTTCGCCCGGCCGCACCGCGCGGTTGGTCTCCTCGTTGACGCGGTAGTGGACGATGGCGCCGTGCTCGCCCGCGCCGCAGATCGTTTCGAAGGAGATGTCGCGCAGGGCGTTGGTGTCGCGGCGGAATCCCTCCAGCGCGCGGACCACGTCGATCTCCGTCAGCCCGCCGCCCGGCGCCTCGGCGTCGACCCAGGCGAGGAACCGCACCATCGCTGCGCCGTCGCGCAGGTGCGCCTCGCGGGTGTTCTCGATCTCGGCCGGAAGCTTGCGCGCCTTGGGCAGCAGGCAGGGGTCGTCGTCCTCGGCGACCTCGACGCCCGCCTCCTCCAGCAGGGCACGCACCCGTTCGGGCGCGCTCTCGGGGTCGATCCGAACCGGCCCATCGAGGTCGGTGAGCGCGGCGGTGAAGCCGGCCTTCTCGATCACCGCCACGTCGGGCCCCATGTGATCGGTCACCTCGGCTGCCTGGTGCGGCGCGCAGAAGAGCTCGGCCCTTCCGCTGTCGTGCAGGATGACGAAGGCCTGGGGCACCGGGTTGCGCGGAATGTCGGAGCCGCGAATGTTGAGCAGCCAGGCGATGCTGTCGGGCAGGGTGAGGATCACCGCCCTGTGCCCCGCGTCCTTGAGGCGCGCGGCGATCTCCTTGCGCTTGTTGGCGCTGGTCTCGCCCGCCATCTTGTCGGGATAGGCGAAGAAGGGTGCCTCCGGCGGGCCGGGCCGGTCGGTCCAGACGCGGTCGACGGGATGGTCCACGGCCACCAGCCGGATGTCCTTCCGGCCGAGCGCCTCGCGCAGCTTCGCCGCCTCCTTGACGGTGTGCAGCCAGGGGTCGAAGGCCACCGTGGACCCAGCGCCGAGCCGCTCGGTCAGCCAGCCGGAGAGCTGCGTCTCGGGCCAGGCGACCGGCGTGATCTCCGCGGCGCACTGCGCCCGCGCCTGCATCCGGTAGCGCCCGTCCACGAAGAGCCCGGCCTCCTCCTTCAGAACGGCGCAGAACCCGGCGGACCCGGTGAAGCCGGTGAGCCAAGCCAGCCGCTCGTCGGCGGGGGCCACGTATTCACCCTGGTGCACGTCGGCACGGGGCACGAGGACGGCGTCGAACCCCTCGGCCTCCATGATCTCGCGCAGGGCGGCCAGGCGCGGCGGGCCCTGCTCGGGCGCGCTCGTCACCTCGAAGCTTTGAAACATCGGCATCTCCCAGAGCCCCCGCGCATGGCGACGGGGGCGGTCAGTCGCGCAGAGGACGCCCGGTCAGGCGACGTTCCGCAGTCCCATCACCCGCGCGCGCTTGCGCGGATCGCTGTCGAAGAGCCCGGCGAGCTGCTCGGTCATCGCCCCGGCAAGCTGCTCCACGTCGGTGATCGTCACCGCGCGCTGGTAGTAGCGGGTCACGTCGTGGCCGATGCCGATGGCGATGAGCTCCACCAGCCTGCGCCGCTCGACCATGGCGATCACGTCGCGCAGGTGCTTCTCGAGGTAGTTCGGCGGATTGACCGAGAGCGTGGAGTCGTCCACCGGCGCGCCGTCCGAGATCACCATCAGGATCTTGCGCTGCTCGGGCCGTCCGACCATCCGCCGGTGCGCCCATTCCAGCGCCTCGCCGTCGATGTTCTCCTTGAGCTGACCTTCCTTCATCATCAGCCCGAGGTTCGGCCGGGCCCTGCGCCAGGGCGCGTCTGCGGACTTGTAGATGATGTGACGCAGGTCGTTGAGCCGCCCCGGTTGGGCGGGCCGGCCAGCGGCGAGCCATTCCTCGCGCGCCTTGCCGCCCTTCCAGGCCCGGGTGGTGAAGCCCAGGATTTCGACCTTCACGTCGCAGCGCTCCAGCGTCCGGGCGAGCACGTCGGCGCAGATCGCGGCGATCGAGATCGGCCGGCCGCGCATCGAGCCCGAGTTGTCGAGCAGGAGCGTCACGACGGTGTCGCGGAATTCCATGTCCTTCTCGACCTTGAAGGAGAGCGGCGTCGTCGGGTTTGCCACCACGCGCGCAAGCCGCCCGGCGTCGAGGATGCCTTCCTCGCGGTCGAACTCCCAGGAGCGGTTCTGCTTGGCCTGAAGCCGCCGCTGCAGCTTGTTCGCGAGCCGCCCCACCGCGCCCTTCAGCGGCTCGAGCTGCTGGTCGAGGTAGGCGCGCAGGCGCTCCAGCTCCACCGGCTCGGCGAGATCCTCGGCGCCGATCTCTTCGTCGTGGGCGGTCGAGAAGACGGTGTAGTTCGGGTCAGCCTCCGAGACCGGCGGGGGCGGGGGCGGCTCCAGCGGCGCCTCGCCCTCGGGCATCTCGGTCTCCTCGGCGAACTCGGCGTCGGCCAGCTCGTCGAGGTCCACCTGCGCCTGGCTCTGGTCCTGTTCCTGCTCCTGCGCGCTCTCGGGCGAGGCCTCCATGTCGTCGGAGTCCTCGCTGTCCTCCTCGCCCTCGTTCTCGGGGCTTTCCTCTTCCTCGTCCGTCTGCTCGGCGGTCTCGTCGTCGTCCTCTTCGTCGGGCGCGTCGGGATCGTCGCCGAGCTGGTCGCCGTAGCCCATGTCCTCGATGAGCTTGCGCGCGAAGCGGGCGAAGGCGCGCTGGTCCGAGAGCGTCTCGTCCAGCCCTTCCAGCGTCTCGCCGCAGTTCTCCTCGATGAAGCCGCGCCAGAGGTCCATGACGTTAGACGCGCCCTCCGGCAGGTCGCGGCCGGTGGCGAGGTGGCGGATCAGGTAGCCCGCGGCGGTGGCGAGCGGTGCTTCGTTCTTGTCACGGATCTGGCCGTAGCCCTTGCGACGGGCCTCGGCGCCGATCTTGGCGTCAATGTTGCCGGCGGTACCCGGCATCCGCTGCGCGCCGAGCGCCTCGACCCGGGCGGATTCCATCGCGTCGTAGAGGTCGCGGGCCATCTGCCCCTCGGGCATGTAGCGCGCGGAGACGCCCGCGTCGTGGTAGCGGTGGCGCAGGGCATAGGCATCGGCCGTGCCACGGGCCAGCAGGACCTCGTCGCGGGTCATCCGGCGGCTGATCTGCGGCAGGCGCACGGAGTCGGCGGTCTGGCCCGGCGGATCGACGGAATAGCTGACGCCCAGCTCGGGATCGTCGGCCATGACCTTGGTCGCTTCCGCGAGGGCCTTCTTGAAGGGATCGGCCGGATTGTCGGCGGGTTTGCTCATGTCGCGCAATCTAGCGCATGCGCCCTCAGCCGCAATCGAAACCCGGCCGGTCGAGCGGCCGGTAGCCGGTCACGGGTCCGTGCGAAAATGCGCAGATGACCCTCAGTAAGCGCCGGTTGCGTCTCTCGCGCACAGTGGCGACCTAGAGCGCGTCCTCGCATTCCTTCGAAAGGAGACCTCCCATGACCGACGTGCCCAAGATCGCCCTCATCATCGCCTCGACCCGCGACACCCGCTTCGCCGACAAGCCGGCGCAGTGGATGCTCAAGCAGATGGAAGCCCGCTCCGACCTCGAGGTCGAGCTCGTCGACCTGCGCGACTTCGACCTGCCGCTCTTCAACGAGGCGGCGAGCAACATGTGGGCGCCGTCCTCCGATCCCCGCGCCGTCGCCTGGCAGAAGAAGATCGCCGAGTTCGACGGCTTCGTCTTCGTGGTGGCCGAGTACAACCACTCGATCACCGGTGCGCTGAAGAACGCGCTGGACCAGGCCTACGTCGAATGGGTGCGCAAGCCGATGTCGGCCATCGCCTACGGCTCCATGGGCGGCGCCCGCGCGCTGGAGCACCTGCGCGGCATCGCCGTCGAAATGCAGATGGCCCCCGTGCGCGGCGCCGTTCACATCGGCGGCAGCGACTTCTTCGCGGTCCATCCCATGGGCGGCAACGCCGAGATCGAAACGATCGAGGAGCACCTGCTGCCCGCCGCCAAGAACGCGCTCGACGACGTCGTGTGGTGGGCCGAGGCCACCCGCAGCGCCCGCTACGCCGAGGCCAAGGCGGCCTAACCCAGCAGCACGCTCTCGCAAGTGGCGAGGAGCGCGCGCGCCCGCGCCTCCGCCCAGGCCGCGTCCTCCGGGTCGCGGCCGAAGCTTGCGCGGGAGAGCAGGGCGGCGAAGCTCGCCTTGGCCTGGATGCGCCAGCCCATGACCTCCGGCCCCCGTGACGGGGGGCTGGCCGCGCGGAGCAACTCCGCCATGGCGGCGCGCTGCGCCTCCGTCCGGTCGGAGCGCGGGCTCTGGACGAGCCAGTCATGCTCCATCCGGGCGGAGAGACGCCCGGTACAGACGGCGAAGAACCTCAGCTGCGCATCCGGCGAGCCCGGGACCGCGCGGGCAGGAGCGGCGAGGACGAGAGCCGCGAGGAGCGCGGCGAGAAGAGTTTTCATTTCTCCCATTTGTTAGACGGTAGGGGGTAAATTCCGCCTATCAAATAATCGATCTGAAAACTTTGCGCCGGTGTTGCCTGCGACCGTCCGGTTAACCCAGCCTCAAGCCCCCTCCGATAGACCCTCTCCTGAACGTTCCGCGGGGGGTGACGCCCTCGCGCCATATGGATCTCTCGTGGCAGCCGGCGCCCCAGGGGCGCAGGTCCAGCGCGACGTGACCTTGGGGGGCTTGGCATCCCCCCACGGCCCGCCCCGACGGGCGGACATCAACGAAGTCAGGCATTCCTGCGGGGAGTGACCCTCACCCCGGCGCCGGAACAGGCGACCCGGGGCAGAGGTGCGTGCTCAGCCCAGCGAGAGGGAGGCGGCGCTTTCCGGCAGTTCCTGGTCGAAGCAGCGCTGGTAGAACTCCGCCACCGTCTGCCGCTCCAGCTCGTCGCACTTGTTGAGGAACGACAGCCGGAAGGCATAGCCCACGTCCTGGAAGATCCGCGCGTTCTCGGCCCAGGCGATGACCGTCCGCGGGCTCATCACCGTCGAGAGGTCGCCGTTCATGAAGGCGGTCCGGGTGAGATCGGCCACGGTGACCATCTGGCTCACGGTGCGGCGTCCCTCGGCGGTGTTGTAGTGCGGCGCCTTGGCCAGCACGATCGCCGACTCGGCGTCGTGGCTGAGGTAGTTGAGCGTCGCCACCATCGACCAGCGGTCCATCTGCGCCTGGTTGATCTGCTGCGTGCCGTGGTAGAGGCCAGTCGTGTCGCCGAGACCCACGGTGTTCGCCGTCGCGAAGAGGCGGAACGAGGGGTGCGGCGTCAGGATCTCGTTCTGGTCCATGAGCGTCAGCTTGCCGTCATGCTCCAGCACCCGCTGGATGACGAACATGACGTCCGCGCGGCCCGCGTCGTACTCGTCGAAGACGATGGCGCAGGGGTTGCGCAGGGCCCAGGGAAGGATCCCCTCCTGGAACTCGGTGACCTGCTTGCCGTCGCGCAGCTTGATCGCGTCCTTGCCGATCAGGTCGATCCGGCTGATGTGGCTGTCGAGGTTTACGCGCACGGCGGGCCAGTTCAGCCGGGCCGCGACCTGCTCGATGTGGGTCGACTTGCCGGTGCCGTGATAGCCCTGGATCATGACGCGGCGGTTGTAGCCGAAGCCCGCGAGGATCGCCAAGGTCGTGTCCGGATCGAACTTGTAGGTCGAATCCAGGTCCGGCACGCGCTCTGTCCGATCCGCGAAACCCTTGACGTGCATGTCGCTGTCGATGCCGAAGACATCCCGAACGGAGATGTCCTCGGTCGGGCGGGCGTTGCGGTCCATCGTGCCGTCGGCCATGTGGGGCTGCCTTTCCAGTCGCGGGTCGCGGGGTCGGAGCGGGGATGCACCATATCCCGAAGGCCCGCAAGGGCAAGGCGGCGAAACGGGGGCGGGTCAGTCCGCCGCGGCGCGGGGGCGCAGCCCGAGCTCGAGCCAGAAGTCCCGCAGCTCCTCCAGCAGGCGCCGCTTGGCCTTGTCGACGGCCGGGTCGGGATCGAGCGTCGCCCGCTCGATCATCCGCTCCAGCGGGCCGATCTTGCGGTGGCCGACGATGCCCTCGAGCTTCGCGGGCAGATGCCCCGCCGCCGCGCAGGCACTGACCCAGGCCTCGATCAGCGGCGGCTTGTCGGAGACATCGCCGATGCACCAGACATGCTCGAAGAGGGTCATGATGTAGCTGAGGCAGGCCTTGGCCGGGTGCCGGTTGTCGGCTTTGAACGGCTGGCGGAAGATGTCCATGATGATCTCGTAGGAGGGCCAGTAGAAGAGGTGGCCCTCGCCCTCGGTCTCGCGCATCAGCTCGTCCAGCGCCACGCGCAGCACCGCCTTCGAGGTCGAGTTGGCGGTGAGGCAGGAGACGTCGCGGAAGGTCGAAAGCAGCGGGATCGGCGAGAGCGTGAAGATCATCTTCGCGTCCGGCCGGTACTTGCGGATCAGGTCGTAGATCGCCCGCATGTTGGCCCGGTTCTCCTCGACGGTGGAGACGCGGAACTTGTGCCGCTCGGGGTCGTGGACGTCCTTCGGGATCGTCCGCCAGAAGACGTTGCCGGTGGGCTCGTCGTACCAGACCTCGGACAGGCCGAAGGTCAGGATGAAGACGTCCGTCTCGTCGAAGATCCGCTTCGTCTCGAGCCGCACCTCCTCGTCATAGCCGAAGTCCTCGGCCTTGTAGCCGTGCCAGAGGGGCTGCTCGAAGACCTTGTTCTCCCAGGCCCATTCGAACTGCTGACGGATCACGAAGGAGTTCACCATCCCTTCGCCCATCGAGACGACGTAGGCCTTCTCGTTGTCCGGCTCGCGGTTGAGCACCCGGAAGTTCCGGGCGGCGAGCCAGTTGGAGATGTTCTCGGCGAAGCAGGAGCCGAAGGCGGTGATCTGCGTCTCCGGCGTGATCTGCGGCGCCTCGGGCGCCCAGCCGTGGAGGACGGCCCGGACCGCGTCGTCGGGTTTCTGCAGGCGGCGCAGGGGAGGGCGGCGGTTCATGTGCTCGCCGCGATACCAGGTGCGGTACTCCGGCCCGTCGCCGCTCGTGGTCTGGAAGCGCCGGTTGTCCGCCTTGGTCTTGTCGGTGTTGACCTCCGCCATGCGTGGCGGCGCCTCGGACTCTCCTGCCATCTGCTCACCCTTCTCAAGCTCCCGTCCGTACCCAAATCGACCCGGCATGGCCGGAGCAAGGCGGATCGGCGGCAATTCCGCTTGATCGCGACCAATCCACGGTATTTGCTCGGCAAAAGCCCGGAGGCAGGGGCGCGCGGGTGGTTGCACTGGTCCGCCCGCCGGGCCATCCTCCGCGCGCTGGAGGACGGGTGGCGGAACTCAAGGACATCGAGATCATGATCGGGCGCGTCGCTCTCGGCGACCGGCGCGCCTTCGCCGATCTCTATTCCGCGACCTCCGCGAAACTCTTTGGCGTGGCGCTGCGTGTCTTGAAGGACCGGGGCGAAGCGGAGGAATGCACGCAAGAGGTCTTTATCCGCGTCTGGCACGCCGCCTCGCGCTACCAGGTCAACGGGCTCTCGCCGATGACCTGGCTCATCACCATCGCGCGGAACCGCGCCATCGACCGCCTGAGGATGCGGAAGACAGGGCCGGCCGGCCTGGAAGAGGCGGCCGAGATTCCCTCTGCCGGCCCGGGGCCGGAAGAGCTGGCGCTCGCGGCCAGTGACCGCGAGCGCATCGTCGCCTGCATGGGCGAACTGCCGGAGGACCGGGCCGACGCCATCCGGCGGGTCTACCTCGAAGGCGAGACCTACAAGGAGCTGGCGTTGCGCTTCGACGTCCCGCTCAACACGATAAGAACCTGGCTGCGCCGCGGCCTGCTGAAACTGAAAGAGTGCCTGACGCGATGAGCGACCAGCCCGGACAAGGAGACGACGGCGACGCCGGCCTCGCGGCCGAGTACGTCCTCGGTCTGCTCGGGCCGGAGGAGCGCGCCGCCTGCGACGCCCGCCTCGAGAGCGACCCGGCGTTCCGCGCCGAGGTCGCCGACTGGGCCGAGCGCATGGGCTCTCTCGCCATGACCGAGGTCGCCTCGGTCGATCCGCCCCCGCAGCTCTACGGCCGGATTGAGCGGGAACTCTTCCCCGACCAGGCGCGCCGCTGGTGGCAGAAGCTCGGCATCGCGCCGGCGATCCTGGGCGCCGCCGCCGCCGCGGGTCTCGCCTGGTTCGCGGTCAACATGGACTGGCTGACCGGGACGGAGGGGCCCTTCACGCCCGCCTACCAGGCCGAGCTCGCGGCGGAGGACGGCGGCCTGCTGATCCGCGCGGCCTTCGATCCGGAGACCGGCACCCTCGCGCTCAACCGCGAGGAGGGTGCTCCGGCCGCGGGCCGCGACTTCGAGCTCTGGCTGATCGAGGGCGAGAATGCCCCTGTCTCGCTGGGCGTCCTGCCGCCGACGCGGCTCGCCCGGTTCGAGCTGCCGGAGGGCGCGACGCTCGACAACTCGGTCCTTGCCGTCTCGGACGAGCCCGAGGGCGGCTCGCCCACCGGTGCGCCGACGGGCGACGTGCTCGCGGCCTCTCCGGTCAGCGCGCTCTGAGGCGAAACTTTTTGCCCTGTGGGCCCGTGGCTCTTTCCGTAACGCGCCCCGATGCGGGCGGGAAAGGACATGAGATGAACCGCAGAGACTTTCTCCTGGCCGGCAGCGCCGGCCTCGGCCTGGCCGCCGCGCCGGCCTTCGCGCAGTCCGGCTCCTTCGAGGTCACCCGCAGCGAGGCGGAGTGGCGCGAGATGCTGACGGACCTCGAATACCGCGTGATGCGCGAAGAGGGGACCGAACGCGCCGGCACCTCCGAGCTCACCGACCTCAAGACCCCGGGCCTCTACCACTGCCGCGGCTGCGACCAGGCGCTCTATTCCTCGGAGGCCAAGTACGACAGCGGCACCGGCTGGCCCTCCTTCTACGAAGCATTGCCCGACGCCATCGGGACCAAGCCCGACCGCAAGCTGCTGACGGTGCGCACGGAATGCCACTGCGACCGCTGCGGCAGCCACCTGGGCCACATCTTCGACGACGGCCCCGAGCCCACGGGCAAGCGGCATTGCCTTAACGGCGTGAGCCTGGTCTTCCGGGCGGCTTGATGCCGATTTGGCAATAGACCGTTTTCGGGCCGCGCCGGCGGCCCGACGCCATTTTGATGCCAAGATTGCCGCCCACATCGGCACCATGGATACAGGACTGGTTGCCTCATGACGGCCCTCCGGGATCGCTGGCGCTCCGTGACGCCCGGTGAGCGGGGCCGACTGCTCGCCTACCTCGTCGTGGCGATCTTCGGCGCGGCCTTCGCCCTGATCGTCGTCTCGCGACTGGAGGGCGACAGGCCGGGCCTGCTCACCGGGATGAGCCTCTACCACTGGTGGGTCGTGATCTCGGGCGCCGTCGGCGCCGCGGGCGGACTCTACCTCAGCGGCGAGGCGCTGGGCCATCCGGGCAAGAGCGGCTGGTCCAAGGCCGCCTGGGGCGCGCTCGTCACCTCTTTTGCCGGATCGCTCATCGCGGGGACGCTGGCCCTGCCGCTCTACGGCACGATGTTCGGACCCTTCTCGCTGGCGGTGACGCTGGCCGGCTCGCCTCTGTTGGCGGTCCTTTGGTTCGGCTGCCTCTTCCGGGCGCACTACCTGCTGAGCTTCTGGCGGCGGGAGCGCGACTCGATCTTCCGTCCGCTGAACCGGAAGGGCCGCAAGCGGGGCGCGCCCAAGATCGTCTCGGTCTCCTTCGCCCCGCGCGGCTATCGCCCCGCGGTCTATGCGGCCAACAAGCCGGTCGCGCCTGCCGACATCTTTCCGCCGCTCGCTCCGCCCGTGGCCGCGCCACAGCGGCGCAAGCCGACGCCCGCCGGCGAACACGCCGCCCGGGCGCTGGAAGGGCTCGCAGCCCGGCTCAGGGGCAACCGGGCCTCCTGATCCTCTGAGGGGGAGGGGCCGCGCGCCTCAGTCCTTGAAGGAGCGCGAGCCCTTGATCTGGTCCCAGGCCCAGACGACCTCGGCCAGCTGCTCCTCGTGGCTGCGGTCGCCGCCGTTCATGTCGGGATGCAGCACCTTGATCAGCGCCTTGTAGGCGCGGCGGATCTCGGCCTTGGTCCAGCTGTCCTTGGCATCGAGGATCTCGATCGCGCGCCGTTCCGTCGGCGGCAGCCGCCGGCTGCCCTCACCGGAGGTCCGCCCGGGATTCTGCGTCGCGTTGCCGCCCAGCACCTGGTGCGGGTCCTCGATCCCCAGCCGCGCCCAGGCCCGTTCCTCGACGGTGCGCTTGAACGGCTTGGTCTCGCGGTCCCAGACGCGGTCCCGGTCGACCTGGTCCATGTAGTCCTGGTCCGTGCTGGTCTCGAAGTAGTTCCACTTGAGATTGTACTCGCGCACGTGGTCCCGGCAGAACCACCAGTAGTCGTCGAGCACGTCGGGGCTCTTGGGGGCGCGATACTTGCCGGCCTCCTGGCAGCCCTCGTGGTCGCAGACCCGTTGGCTGGTCTCGAAGGCCCCCGACATCCCCCGGCGGCCCCGCGGGTTCTTCTTCTTGGAGGCCGAGACAGAAATGTCGAAACCGAAGGGATCTGGTTTGGGCATGTCGCGCCTCCTTTCGTCTTGGGCCGCGGGAGTTTAAACCGCACAGAGTGAGAGGGAAGGGGAAGATTGAAGAAAATGAAGCTTGCAGCGGAGATTCGCACGCGCCTCGAGGAGGCCTTCTCGCCGACCCATCTCGACGTGGTGAACGAGAGCCACCGCCACGCCGGCCATGCCGGGGACGACGGCTCCGGCGAGAGCCACTGGCACGTGGAGATCGCGGCCCCGGCATTCAAGGACATGAGCCGCGTCGCCCGTCACAGGGCCGTGCACAAGGCCCTCGGCGAGGACATCGTCGGGCGCATCCACGCGCTCTCGCTCGACATCAAGTGAGTATCGGCGCGGGGGAGGCCGGGCTGAAGCCCGGCCTACGGGTTGTGGCACGGCCGTTGGTCCTGCCGTAGGCCGGGCTTCAGCCCGGCCCCCCGGGACCAACACCCGCCCTAGAGCCCCAGCTTCGCCGTCACGATCTCGTTGACCGCCTTGGGGTTCGCCTTGCCGCCGGTCGCCTTCATCACCTGGCCCACGAACCACCCCGCGAGCTTCGGGTTCGCCTGGGCCTTCTCGACCTGCGCCGGGTTCGCGGCAATCACCTCGTCCACCGCGGCCTCGATGGCGCCGGTATCGGTCACCTGCTTGAGCCCCTCGGTCTCGACGATCTCCGCCGGGTCGCGGTCCTCGGTATAGGCCTTGTCGAAGACCTCCTTGGCGATCTTGCCGGAGATCGCGTCCGAGGCGATGAGATCCACGATCTGCCCCAGCCGCGCCGGTGAAATGGGGCTCTCCGAGATCTCCCGGTCGTCCTTCTTGAGACGCCCGAAGAGCTCGTTGATGACCCAGTTCGCGGCCATCTTGCCGTCGCGGCCCTCGGCCACCTGCTCGAAGTAGGCGGCGTTCTCGACCTCGGCGGTCAGCACGTCCGCGTCGTATTCGGTCAGGCCGAAGTCCTTGACGAAGCGGGCCTTCTTCTCGTCCGGCAGCTCGGGCAGCCCGGCTGCGATGTCGTCCACCCAGGCCTGCTCGATCTCCAGCGGCAGCAGGTCGGGATCGGGGAAGTAGCGGTAATCGTGCGCCTCTTCCTTGGAGCGCATCGACCGCGTCTCGCCCTTGTCGGGGTCGAAGAGCCGGGTCTCCTGCACCACTTGCTTGCCGTCCTCGAGCAGGGCGATCTGCCGGCGCGCCTCGTAGTCAATGGCCGCCTGGATGAACCGCATGGAGTTCATGTTCTTGATCTCGCAGCGGGTGCCGAGATGCGAGAAATCCTGGGTTTCCTGGTACGTCTCGTAGTCCCCCGGCCGGCAGACCGAGACGTTCACGTCGGCCCGCAGGTTGCCGTTCTGCATGTCGCCGTTGCAGGTGCCGAGGTAGCGCATGATCTGGCGCAGCTTCGCGACATAGGCCGCGGCCTCTTCCGGCCCCCGGATGTCCGGGCGCGAGACGATCTCCATAAGCGCCACGCCCGTCCGGTTGAGGTCGACGAAGGACATGTGCGGGTCCATGTCGTGGATCGACTTGCCCGCGTCCTGCTCGACGTGGATCCGCTCGATCCGGACCTTGCGGGCCACGCCCGGGCCCATGTCCACGATCACCTCCCCCTCGCCGACGAGCGGGTGGTAGAGCTGGCTGATCTGGTAGCCCTGCGGCAGGTCCGGGTAGAAGTAGTTCTTGCGGTCGAAGGCCGAGACCAGGTTGATCTGCGCCTTCAGTCCCAGCCCCGTCTTCACGGCGAGCGCCACGCAGCCCTCGTTGATGACAGGCAGCATCCCCGGCATGCCCGCGTCCACGAAGGCCACGTTCGAGTTGGGCTCGGCCCCGAACTGGGTCGAGGCCCCGGAGAAGAGCTTGGCCCTCGACGCGATCTGCGCGTGCACCTCGAGCCCGATCACGAGCTCCCAGTCGCCGGTCGCCCCGGCGATGACTTTCGGTTTCGGCGGCTCGAAGGTCAGGTGGTCCAGCATGGTCGGCCTCTCGCGTGTCTCGGCGCTGAATAGGCCAGCCCCGGGGGACGGGCAAGGGGAGGGGCCCTGCGCGGGTCTCTGCCGATCGCGCCGCCCCGGACTCGCCAGCCGCCCGCCGCTCCGGCTAGAGGAGCCCGGCCGGGTGCTGAGGCCCGGTGCAACCGATGACCAGAGACCCATGCGTTTCGCTCTCCTCGCCGCCCTCGCCTTCTCCGGCCTCTCGGCCTGCGCCACCGTGCAGACGCCCGAGCCGGAGCCCGCGCCCTACGTTCCCGCCATGCGCTGGGACCACCAGTCCGAGGGCGCCGAATGGACCGCCGCGGCCTTCGCCGCGCTCGACGGTCACGGCGCCGACCTCGTGAACATGGCCCCCGCCGACATCGAGACCTGGTGCCCGGGCTACATGGAAGGCAGCCGCGACGAGCGAATGGCCTTCTGGACCGGCCTGATGTCCGCGCTGGCCAAGCACGAGAGCACCTGGAACGAACGCGCAGTCGGCGGCGGCGGCCAGTGGTACGGTCTCGTGCAGATCGACCCGGATACCGCCCGCGGCTACGGCTGCCGCGCCCAGAGCGGCGAGGCCCTGCGCGACGGCGCGGCGAACCTCTCCTGCGCGATCCGCATCGCGGCGCGCCAGGTGGCCCGCTACGGATCGGTCAATCGCGGCATGCGCGACTGGGGCCCGTTCCACTCGGGCGCCAAGCGCGACGACATGCGCGCCTGGGTCAGCCGGCAGGACTACTGCGCGGCGCCGGCGGTCACGTCAGTCGACTGAGCATCGGCGAACTCCGGCCGGCGATGTCAAAAGACCATTGCGTCCCCGGCCGGCCCCCGCCATCTTGCCCGCGATGTCTGCCCTGCGTTCCCTTTGCCTGGGGATCGCGCTCCTGCTTTCGCTAGGTCCCGCCGCTGCCACGGCCCAGGGGTCCGAGCCGCCGGTGCGCCCCCTGTTGCGGTCCGATGCCGCCCGCCTCGCCGAAGAGGCGATGCGCGCCGAGCTCCGCGACGTGAGCCCCATGACCCGGCCGGTCTGGATGGTGCGCTACCCGCCCCGCGTGATCGAGGGCGCCCCGCCGGTCCGTCCGCCCAAGCGCGACTACTACTTCCCCGAGACCCGCTGGGATCACCGTTCCGGCGGCGCCGAGTGGACCCACGCGACCCTGGCCGCGATCCGCGCCCATGGCCGCGGGCTAGAGGACCGGATACCGGCGGATATCGACAGCTGGTGCCCGGCCTACCGCGACAACCCGCCCTCCATGCGCCGGGCCTTCTGGGTCGGCATGATGTCGGCGCTGGCCTACCACGAGAGCCGCTGGCGCCCGACCGCCGTCGGCGGCGGTGGCCAGTGGTACGGGCTGCTGCAGGTCTATCCGCCCACCGCCCGCCACTACGGCTGCGCCGCGCGCACCGGCGATGCGCTCAAGGATCCGGCGGCCAATCTTTCCTGTTCGATCCGGATCATGGCGCGCCAGGTCCCGCGCTACGGCACCGTCAGCCGCGGCATGCGCGACTGGGGCCCGTTCCATTCCGCCTCCAAGCGGGCGCAGATGGCCGCTTGGACGCGGGAGCAGGAGTACTGCCGCCCGCAGCTCGCCGTGATGGCGAGCCTGCGTCCGCAGGCCCGCCCCGCCGATCCGCGCCCCGAACTCTCCGAGACGCTCTCGACCATGGGCCGCTAGGCGCCTCGACCGGGCGTAGGCCCCCGCACCTTCACCGTCTTCCCGTATCGCCGCCGGAGGCTCCGACGCCGGCCGAAAGCACGACGCGCGCCCAGGTCGCGCGTCGGGTCGACAGGGGTCACCGGAATCCAGAGAGCCGCCCGCTGGGCGGCTCACCGCTTGCTAGGACTTCGCTGCTAGAAGCGGACGAGCGGGCGCCGGGTGGCGCGGACGAGGCTGACGGTCGGCGCATCCTCGCCGCCAAGGGCGAGGGTCGCGCGGCGCAGCATCTCGATGCCGTCCTCCGAGGTCTCGGGCAGGGCGGCGGCGGAGATCGGCTCTCCCACGGTGATGCGGAACGGCTGGCGGGCCTTGTTCAGCGTCTCGTGGAAGAGGGTGATGTCCCGCAGGGTCGGGTGGATCAGGTCGAAGAGGTAGAACAGGACCGAGTTCCGGGCGCGGATGTGGACCGGCACGATCGGCAGATCGAACTTCCGGGCGATCATCGCCGCCGAGGCCATCCATTCACGCTCGTAGAGCCGCAGCCCCCGGCGCTTGGCGAGCCGCCCGGCCGGGAAGATCACGCCGAGGCGGTCCTCGTTCACCGCCCGGCGCATGAAGGCCATGGTCTCGCGCGTCTTGCCGTGGCTGCGGCGGTCCTTCCGCCACTCCACCGGCGCGATGTAGTCCTTCATCTGCGGCATGACCCGCAGGATGTCGCTGTTGGCCATGACGTAGAGGTCGGGCCGGATCGGCGAGATGAAATGGTGCAGAATGATGCCGTCGGCGATGCCGGTGGGATGGTTCGCCACGATCAGCGCCGCGCCGGCCCGGGGAATGTTCGACAACCCGTGCGCCTCGACGTCCTGCGCCAGCCGCTGGGCCATCTCGCCCATGATCTCCTCCGTGGGCGCGTCGCGCATGCCCTCGGCGATCTCGAGCGTCTTGTCATAGGACAGGGCCCGGTTCAGGGCGGACCGCACGATCCGCGTGCCGGGTCTGTTCCGAAAGAGCCAGGGGGCGCGTTCGGCGATCAGCGGATCAATACGGTCTTTCATGGGCCGCACCCACCAAGTTGCAACACGCCTCGCGACATAGGTCGCCGTCGCGCGGAAGTCTCGACCAACCCGCCGAGCGCGGATTCGTTCCCCCACGGTGGTGTCATACGACGACAGGCGGCGCGGCGCCAGAGCGCCGGCCGCCTCCCGCCGACCCCGCCCGCCCGAAGGCGAGCGGCGGATGTCGGCTGACGGTCAGGCCGCGGCCCGGTCGTGCCGGCCTTCCTGGACCTCCTCGACGATCTTGGCGACGAAGGCCGGGATGTCGCCGGGGTTGCGGCTGGTGATCAGGCCCTTGTCGGTCGCGACTTCCTCGTCGACCACGTTGCCGCCCGCGTTCTTCAGGTCGGTGCGGATCGAGGGGTAGGAGGTCACGGTGCGGCCGCGGACCACGTCGGCCTCGACCAGCAGCCAGGGCCCGTGGCAGATCGCGGCGACCACGATGCCCGCGTCGAAGGCGTCGCGGACGGCCTTCACCGCCTCCGGCTTGGTGCGCAGGATGTCGGGGTTGATCTGGCCGCCCGGCAGGACCACGGCGTCGTAGTCGGTGACCTTGGCGTCGGAGATCTTGAGATCGGAGGGGTGCTTGTCGCCCCAGTCGGTCTCGTCCCAGCTGGTGATCTCGCTGCCGTCCGGCGAGGCGACGTGCACGGTGGCGCCGTGCTCGCGCAGCTGGTCGCGCGGGCCCACGAGCTCGGAACGCTCGAAGCCGTCGGTGGCGAGGATGAGGATCTTGGCGTCGGTAATGGCGGGCATGTCTGCCTCCGTTCATGCGGGGTGTTTCCCGGTGAACGGCAGCCGCCCGCGCTTGTTCCTCAGCCCAGCATGCGTGCGACCATTTCGCCGGTGTCCCGGCTCAGCCCCGGGCTCGCCGCGATCCGCTCCAGCGTGGCGCGCAGGCGCGCCTGCCGCTCGGGTCCGTAGCGCCGCCATGTTTCGAAGGCCGTGGACATGCGCGCGGCGGTCTGCGGGTTCACCGGGTCGAGCTTGAGCAGCCAGTCCGCGAAGAAGTCGTAGGCCGCGCCCGAGGGGTGGTGAAAGCCCGCCGCGTTGCCCGCGAGCGTACCGATGACCGAGCGGAAGCGGTTGGGCGTCTTCCAGGCGAACTGCGGGTGCTGCGTGAGCCGCTCGGCGACCTCGGTCGCCTGCTCCGGGCTCGCGCGCATGACCTGCAGCGCGAACCACTTGTCCATCACGAGCCGGTCGTGCTGCCAGCGTGCCTCGAAGGCGGCGAGCTCGTCCTTGCCGGCCCCGACCGAGAGCAGCGCGTTCAGCGCGCCGAGGCTCGCCGTCATGTTGTCGGCGCGGGCGAAGGTCTCCCGGGCCCGCGTGCCCTCGTCGCGCCGGGTGAGCAGGGTGAGGCAGGCGTTGTGCAGGCTCCGCCGTCCCGCGCCCGCGGCGTCGGGACGGAACGGTCCTGTGCCCGCCGTCGCCTCGAAGGCCCTCGTCAGCACGGGCTCCAGCGTTTCGGCCATGTGGTCCTGCATGGCCTCGACCGCGTGGCGGATCGCAAGCGGGTCGGGCGCCTCGCCCGCGTCGGCGAGGCTCTGGGCGAGGTCGTCCTCAGAGGGTAGCGACAGCAGGAGCGACTGCATGGCCGGGTCGAGCGTCTCGTCGGTGAGCGCGGCCTCCAGGCCTTCGAGCCAGGCCTGCGGGTCGGCGTCGCCCCCGGTCGCCATCGCCGTGAGCGCGGCGCGCGACAGGGCGCGGCCCGCCTCCCAGCGATTCACCGGGTCGGTGTCGTGGCGCAGCAGGAAGGCGCGCTCCTTCGGGCTCTGGTCGTGCTCCAGCATGACGGGCGCGGAGAAGTTCCGCAGGGCGGAGACGACGGGCCGCTCGGTTTTCAGCCCCGCCGCCTTGCAGAGCGCGCCGACGTCATAGCGCACGACCTCCTCGGGCTCGGTCATCTCCACGATCTGCGTGCGGAGGATTTCGGGGCCCGAAGGATGCAGCAGCCCCAGAGCCACCGGGATGAGCTGGGGCGCCTTTTCCTGCTGTCCGGGCGTGGGCGGCGTATGCTGGCGCAGGGTGAGCGTCAGGGTCTGGCCGTCCCAGTCCTCCGCCACCGAGAGACGCGGCGTGCCCGCCTGGGAGTACCAGCGCATAAACTGGGTGAGGTTGCGGCCCGTCGTGTCGCGGAAGGCGGCGAGCCAGTCCTCGATCGTCACCGCCTGGCCGTCGTGCCGCTCGAAATAGAGGTCGCAGGCCGCGCGCCAGGCGTTCTGGCCCACGAGGCGGTGCAGCATCCCCACGACCTCGGCGCCCTTCTCGTAGACGGTGATCGTGTAGAAGTTGTTGATCTCGATGAACTCTTCCGGACGGACCGGGTGGGCCAGGGGTCCGTTGTCCTCGCGGAACTGCCGCGAGCGGATCATCGCGGCGTCCTCGATCCGCTTGACCGGGGCCGAGCGCATGTCGCCGGTGAACTGCTGGTCGCGGTAGACCGTCAGCCCCTCCTTGAGACAGAGCTGGAACCAGTCGCGGCAGGTGACGCGGTTGCCGGTCCAGTTGTGGAAGTACTCGTGCGCGATCACCGCCTCGATCCGCTCGAAGTCGCGGTCGGTCGCGGTCTCGGGAGAGGCGAGGACGAGGGCAGAGTTGAAAATGTTCAAGCCCTTGTTCTCCATCGCGCCCGCGTTGAAGTCGTCGACCGCCACGATGTTGAAAACCGACAAGTCGTACTCGCGGCCGTACTCCCGTTCGTCCCAGGCCATCGAGGCCTTGAGGCTCTCGAGCGCCCAGCCGCAGCGGTCCTCGTCGCCCTCGCGCACCCAGACGGCGAGGTCGATTTCCCGACCCGAGCGGGTGGTGAAGCTGTCGCGCACCGCGCGCAGGTCCCCGGCGACCAGCGCGAAGAGGTAGGCGGGCTTGGGCCAGGGGTCGTGCCACTCGGCCCAGCCCTTGCCGGAAGCGACGGGGTCGCCGTTCGACAGCAGGACAGGCAGGTCGCTCTCGATCCGCACGCGGAAGGGTGCCATGACGTCGGGGCGGTCGGGGTAGAAGGTGATCCTGCGGAAGCCCTCGGCCTCGCACTGGGTGCAGAACATGCCGTTCGACATGTAGAGCCCCTCGAGGGCCGTGTTGTCCTCCGGCGCGATCTCGACCTCGGCCTCCCAGAGGAAGGGGCGGTCTGGCACCTCGCAGGTCAGTCCCTCGTCGGTGACCTCGGGGGTTACGGTGCGCCCGTCGATCGCCGCCGAGATCAGCCGAAGCCCTTCTCCGTGCAGGAAGAACCGCCCGCCCTCGCGCGGCCGGAAGGCGATCCGCGACAATACGCGCGTCCCCCGCGGCGAGAGCCGGAAGGTGAGGCTCACCTGCTCGACCTCCCAGCCGAAGGGCTTGTAATCGTTGAGATAAACTTTCCGCGAGATTGCCTCGTTCATGCGCGCTCCTGGGGGCTGCGAGGGGAACTGCCCATGGCGGGTGACGTTACCTGAACAACCGGCCGGTACAAGCGACCGGCAGTACTTGGAGGTTTCCAGTGTCTGCACCCGATACCGACGTCAAGGAACAGGAACACCGCCACCGTCCCTCTCTCTGGGGCATGGCCATCGCCGTCGCCTTTGCCGCGATCCTGCTCGTTCTTCTCACCTCCTGGATCTTCTTCCAGGGCAATGATCCCGACGAGGCGGAAGCCCAGGTCGACGGCCGCACCGGCGAGGTGGAACAGGTCGAGTAACCCGCTCGCAGCCCGGCCGCGGCGTTGCCCCTTGCCGAAGGGCATGGTCTAACCGGTTCGATCATTCACGCAATGGAGAGCCAGATGACCGATCGGGTGGACCGCGACGGGCTGCAGGTGGCGGCGGAACTCGCCACGTTCATCGAAGAGAGGGCGCTGCCCGGGACGGGCGTCGAGGCCGGGGACTTCTGGTCCGGCTTCTCAAAGCTCGTCCGTGACTTCGCCCCGCGCAACGCCGAGCTGCTCGAGAAGCGGGTCGATATCCAGGAACGCATCGACGCCTGGCACCAGGACCGTGCCGGCCAGCCCGAGGACCCGGAGGCCTACGAGAGCTTTCTGCGGGAGATCGGTTACCTGGTCGACGAGGGGCCGGACTTCGAGATCGACACGAGCGGCATCGACCCGGAGATCGCGACGATCGCCGGGCCGCAACTCGTCGTCCCCATTACCAACGCCCGCTTCGCCCTGAACGCCGCCAACGCCCGTTGGGGGTCGCTCTACGATGCGCTCTACGGCACCGACGCGCTGGGCGACCTGCCGCCGGCCGGAGGCTACGACGCGGAGCGGGGCCAGCGCGTGATCGACCGCGCCAAGAGCTTCCTCGACGAGGCCGTGCCGCTGCAGTCCGGCAGCCACAAGATGGCCGTCGGCTACGAGGTGACGGAGAACGGCGTCGAGGCGCTCATCCTCAACAACGAGGACTGGCGCGGGACCCAGACGACCCAGAGCGCCATCGGGTCGTCCGGCGAGTCGCCGCAGGTGCACCACCGGATGCCGCTGGCCAATCCCTCGCAGTTCGTGGGGCATTCCTCCGAGGTAGCCGAGCAGCAATTGCTCTTCCGCAACAACGGCTTGCTCATCGAAGTTCTCGTGGATCGAAAGACCGAGATCGGCAAGCACGACCCGGCGGGCGTGTCCGACATCTGGCTGGAGTCCGCGGTCTCGACGATCATGGACTGCGAGGACTCGGTCGCCTGTGTCGATGCCGAGGACAAGGTGCTTGCCTATTCCAACTGGCTGGGCCTGATGGACGGCACGCTTCAGGAGACATTCTCCAAGGGTGGCAAGGAGATCACCCGCAAACTTCATCCCGACAGCACCTATCAGACACCCGGCGGCGGCACGCTGACCGCGAAGGGCCGCTCGCTGATGCTGGTGCGCAACGTGGGTCACCTGATGACCAACCCGGCGATCCTGCTGCCGGACGGCTCGGAGATCCCCGAAGGGCTGATGGACGCCGCGATCACGGTCCTCATCGCGATGCACGACCTGAAGAAGAGCAGCGGCCTGCGAAACTCGGTCGAGGGCTCGGTCTACGTGGTGAAGCCCAAGATGCACGGCCCCGAAGAGGTGCGATTTGCCGTCGAGACCTTCGACCGGGTCGAGGATTTCCTCGGCCTGCCGCGCAACACCGTGAAGATCGGCATCATGGACGAGGAGCGCCGCACCTCGGCCAACCTCAAGGAGTGCATCCGCGCCGCGAAGAACCGGGTCGCCTTCATAAACACCGGCTTCCTCGACCGCACCGGCGACGAGATCCACACCTCGATGGAGGCGGGTCCGATGATCCCCAAGGGCGAGATGAAGGACAGCCGCTGGATCAAGGCCTACGAGGACCGCAACGTCGACATCGGTCTCGCCTGCGGGCTCAAGGGCCGGGCGCAGATCGGCAAGGGTATGTGGGCCATGCCCGACAAGATGGAAGCGATGCTCGAGGCCAAGATCGGCCACCCCAAGGCCGGCGCCAATTGCGCCTGGGTGCCGTCGCCGACCGCCGCGACCCTGCACGCCACGCACTACCACAAGGTGAAGGTCGCCGAGGTGCAGGACGAGATCGCGGCCCAGGGTCTGCGCGGCAGCCTGCGCGACCTGCTGACGATCCCGGTCGCAACCGGCCGCAACTTCTCCGACGAGGAGGTGCAGCGCGAGGTCGAGAACAACGCGCAGGGCATCCTCGGCTACGTCGTGCGCTGGGTCGACCAGGGGGTCGGCTGCTCCAAGGTGCCCGACATCACCGACACGGCCCTGATGGAGGATCGCGCGACCTGCCGGATCTCCTCGCAGGCGCTGGCCAACTGGCTGCACCACGAGGTCGTCGGCGAGGACCAGGTGATGAAGGCCATGCGCAAGATGGCCGAGGTCGTCGACCGCCAGAACGCCGAGACGCCGGGCTACGAGCCCATGGGTCCGGACTTCGACGGGGTGGCCTTCCAGGCCGCCTGCGATCTCGTCTTCCGCGGCCGGGTCCAGCCCTCGGGCTACACCGAGCCGGTGCTGCACGCCCGGCGGCTCGAAAAGAAGGCACAGTAAGGAGGGACGACGATGGCCGACATTTCACTGAACCGCGCGCGCACGATCATCCGCAAGGCGCTGGCCCACGGGCGGGAGAAGGGCTTCAAGCCGCTCTCCGTCGTGGTGCTGGACGCCGGCGGCAACATGAAGGCCTTCGAGCGCGAGGACGGCGCGAGCCCCGGGCGCTTCGCCGTGGCCCACGGCAAGGCCTACGGCGCGGTCATGCTAGGGATGCCCGGCTCGGCGCAGATGCAGCGGGCCGAGGACCAGGCCTACTTCATGGCCTGCGCCAACGGCGCCCTGGGCGGTCAGCTGATCCCGGTGCCCGGCGGCGTGCTCGTGCGGGACAAGCGCGGCGCGCTGGTGGCGGCCGTGGGCGTCACCGGTGACACCTCCGACAACGACGCCGCGGCGGCCGTCGCGGGGATCGAGGCGGTGAACCTCACCGCCGAGGCCTGAGGAACGGGCAGGGCGCCCGCCGAAGAGGCAGCGGCGCCCTCCCGTGCACCAGTGCAGTCCCGGGCCTGCGGTGACGGGGGTTTTCCTCGCTCCGCGCACCGCTTACCTTCGCGGGTGCAGAAGGAGAGCGCCCATGTCCCGGCCCGTGATCGGCATCGTCGGCAACTTTCACCTCATCAACGATGAATACCCCGCGCATGCGGCCGGCGAGATGAACAGCCGCGCCGTGGCCGAGGTGGCGGACTGCGTTCCCGTCATCCTGCCCACCGACCCGCGCTTCGCGACGGTGGAGGAGATCCTCGACACCTGCGACGGCATCCTGCTCACCGGCGGGCGGCCCAACGTGCACCCGGCGGAATACGGCGAGGACGCGACCGAGGCGCACGGTGCCTTCGACCGCGACCGTGACGCCGTGGCGCTCGGTCTGGTGCGGGCCTGCGCCGAGAGGGGTCAGCCCATGCTCGGCATCTGCCGCGGGTTCCAGGAGGTCAACGTCGCCATGGGCGGGTCTCTCTACCCCGAAATCCGCGACCTGCCGGGCCGGATGAACCACCGGATGCCGCCCGACGGTACGCTGGAAGAGAAGTTCGCCCTGCGCCACCGGGTGTCGCTGACCGAGGGCGGGCCGTTCCACCGGCTCTTCGGCGCGACCGAGGTCATGACCAACACCCTGCACGGACAGGGCATCAAGGAGCCGGGCGCGCGCATCATCGTCGACGGACGGGCCGACGACGGCACGGCGGAGGCCGTCTACATCGACGGCGCGCCGGGATTCATGATGGCGGTGCAGTGGCATCCGGAGTGGCGCGCGGGAGAGGATCCCGTGTCGCGCCCGCTGTTCCAGGCCTTCGGAGAGGCGGCCCGGGCCTGGGCCGGGCAGGGCGGCCAGCCGGCGCGGATGGCCGCGGCCGGCTGACCCCAGTCTCAAGACGTCAAATCTGGCCGATCTGGGCGTCGCCGGCGAGGATCGAATCCGGACCGTCGGGCGTGCCCACGTCGATCGCCGGATCGGCGCCGCCGAAGCTCGAGGCGGTGGAGCCGGGCCGCGAGGAGAGGAAGACGTTCACCGCGTCCAGAACCGTCGCCACCGGTGTTCCCTGGCAGAAATCGACGACGTAGGCCGCCACCTCGCGCGGTCCGTCCGGTCCGGGCGACGAGACGCCGGGGCTGTCGGCGGCGAAGTCGCGCCAGCGTTCCATGCCGTACTGGGTGGCCTCGTAGACCGGCCCGGTGGAGGCCGACTGCGTGACGGTCGTGCACTGGATGTTGCCGCGGTTGCCCGGCGGGGTGTAGCTCGGGTCGGGCGTGGAAAAGCCCTGGGCGATCGGGTCGAGCACCACGAGCTCGGCCGGCGGCTCGACCGGCCCGTTCCCGTTGGAGACGGGCAGGGGCGCCCCGCAGGCCGCGAGCCCGAGGGCGGCCGCTGCGAGCGCGGCTGTCGTGATCGTGGGTCTTGCTCTTGTCATCGTGCAGCGGCCGTTGTTGTGTCTGGTCATTCAGGAAGGTGCCCCATGAAACGTTCGAAGATCAATGAGATCATGGCCGAAGCCGACGAGATGATCCGCGGGCACGGCTTTGCTTTACCGCCCTTCGCCTACTGGAGTCCGGAAACCTTCGCCAGCCGTGCGTCCGAGGCGCGGCACGTCATCGACGCCCGATGTGGCTGGGATATCACCGACTACGGGGCCGGAAAGTTCGACGAGATGGGCCTGTTCCTCTTCACCCTGCGCAACGGACGGCTGGCCGACCTGACCGCCGGCCGGGGCATGTGCTATGCCGAGAAGCTCTTGATTTCGCGGCAGGATCAGCTTTCGCCCATGCATACGCACGTCGTGAAGGCCGAGGATATCATCAACCGCGGCGGCGCCGCGCTGGTGGTCGAGCTCTACGGCTCCGACGAGGCGGGGAATTTCGCCGACGACCGCGGCGGAAAAGTGCTCTGCGACGGAATTCTGCGGGACTATGCCCCCGGCGAGAAGCTGCGCTTCGCCCCCGGCGAGAGTGTGACCCTGATGCCAGGCGATTGGCACGCCTTCTGGGGCGAGGGCGGGGACGTGCTCATCGGGGAGGTCTCGACGGTGAACGACGACGAGACCGACAACGTGTTCCGCGATCCCATCGGCCGCTTCTCGGAGATCGAGGAGGACGCCGAGCCGACCCACCTGCTGGTGAGCGATTACGCGGCGCGGCTCGCGTGACCATCGGGCTCGTCTCCCTCGTGGTGGCCGACTACGACGAGGCCATCGACTTCTTCACCGGTCCGCTTGGCTTCACGCTGGAGGCGGACGAGCCCGCGGTAAGCTCGCGCGACCCTTCGCTGGCCAAGCGCTGGGTCGTGGTCCGGCCGCCGGGCGGCGGGGCAGGGCTGGTGCTGGCGAAGGCGGCGAGCGCGGCCGAACGGGCGCGCATCGGCGACCAGACGGGCGGCCGCGTGGGCTTCTTCCTCGAGACCGACGACTTCGACCGTGACCACGCCCGGATGAGCGCGGGCGGGGTGGTCTTCATGGAGGAGCCGCGGGACACGGCCTACGGCCGGGTGGCGGTCTTCCGCGACGTGGCCGGCAATCTCTGGGATCTCATCCAGCGGAGGTAGGGGAAGGCGCGTGGACGCGCCTTACTTCGCCCTGCAACGCGCGGGGAAGGGCTTTCGAAAGCCCTTTTCCTGGCCCGACCGTCAGGCGGCGATCAGCCGGGCCTCGTGCTTCTTCAGGCAGCGCCGGGCGGTGGCGCCGTAGCTCTCGGGATGGCTGCGCAGCTCGGGGAAAACGGCGAAGAGCTCTTCCCGTGCCGCGCCGCCGACCGAACCGAGACCGCTCGCGCCGGGGTGGAAGCTCTCCGTGAGCGCGCCCTCGGCGTAGATGATCTCGTGCCGGTCGAACATGAGGTGGACGTAGGTCACCCAGCCGCCGGGCTCCTGCCGCACCTTCGGCCGACCGGTCAGGTGCGTCGCCGAGACCAGCACCTCGCGCTCACCGAAGAGCAGCTCGGCCTCGCCCCCGCGGAACAGGAACCGGTGCTGCGGCGAAACCAGGAGATCGCGCTCCTGGCCGGTCAGTGCCCCGGCCTCGAGCCGGATCGGCGCGAGGCGGCCCGTGGCGGGGACGGACCGCGCCTCGTGCCAGCGGATCGGCTGCGGACCGTGGTCGCGGGTGACGACCTTGTCGCCCGGCCGCAGGTCCTCGACCGGACGCGGGCCCTTCACCGTCAGGATCAACGTCCCCGGCGTGAAGCAGATCACCGTCTCCATCTCGGAAAAGGTCAGGACGGAGCCGTCGTCCAGCGTCACCGAACCCGAATGCCCGCCGTTCTGGTCGTTCGTGTTGGTGTAGCGCAGGGTCGAGAGGTCGGCCAGCTTGCCGAGCTGGAGGGTGTCGCCCCGGGTCTCGCCGCCTTCGCCGCCCTTCAGGACGAGGGGTGCGCCGCCGCTCTCGAAGAGGTCGGTCAGGAGGAAGAGGTCGTCGCCGGTGCCGCCATCGGCCGTATCGCCCTGCGCGACGTGAAGGATGTCGTTCCCCGCGCCGCCCGAGAGGCTGTCGGCCCCGGTGCCGCCCGAGAGCGTGTCGTCGCCTTCGCCGCCGTGGATGGTGTCGGCGCCCGAGCCGCCCGAGACACTGTCGTTGCCGCCGCCCGCCTCGATCACGTCGTCGCCCGCGCCGCCGTCGATCACGTCGGCACCGCCCCGCTCCCCGGTCGTGTCGCCGACGAGCTGCACGCTGTCGATCTGGACGCCGTGGTTGTCGACCACGCCGATCTCGCGGAACTCCAGCCGGTCCGAGCCGTCGCCGGAGCCGCCGGTCACCCGGTAGCTGTAGTGCTGCATCCCGCCGGCCGCGGGATCCACGGTGTCGACCCGCTCGCCGCCCCAGTAGACCTCGATGGCATTGTTGTCGTGGCCGGAGAGGTCGCCCGCGTCGAAGGAGAGCGTGTAGGTCTCGCCCTCCACGACTCCCTCGACGTCCTGGAAGATGTGCAGGTTCGAGGGCGAGGCGCCCATGTCGAGAGTGTAGTCGCCGTCGGTGGCGTAGGTGCCGCCCTTGCCGTCGGAGTGGAGGTCGAACTCCACGTCGGGATCGGTCGAGGCCCAACCGGGGATGCTGCCGGTGGCGACGTAGCCGTAGCTGGTCTTGGTCGCGCCGGTGAGGTTCTCGAAGCTGCCGTTGCGGATCAGGTTACCGGCCGCGTCGCCGCCGTCGCCCTCGATCCGGTCGTTGCCATCGCCGCCGGCGAGGCTGTCGCCGCCCGAGCCGCCCTGCAGGCTGTCGTCGCCGGTGCCGCCGTCGAGCCGGTCGGCCCCCGCGCCGCCGAAGATCGTGTCGTGGCCGTCGTCTCCCGAGACGCTGTCGGCCCCGTCCTCTGCGTGGATGACGTCGTTGCCGAGCCCGCCGGTAACGGTATCGTCGCCCGCTCCGGCGAAGACGCTGTCGTCGCCCTCTCCCGCCGCGATGGTGTCGTCGCCGGGCTCGGCGGCCATGGTCTCGAAGTGGACATCGGTCAGCCAGATCCGCTGCCCGCCGTCGGCAAGGTTGTCGTAGTCGATCTCGATGCGCGAGACGGGTCCCGCGATCTCCACGAGGATCGAGCCGGTTTCGTCCGCGGCGGTGCCGGTCTCGGGGCCCGCGGTGACGGTCGCGCCCTCCACGGTGTCGGCGCCGTTGGGCGTGAGCACCACCTCCAACGGTTCTCCGTCCGGTCCGAAGGCCCGGACCGTCACCTGGTCCTGGTGGGCGCCGCTGTCGATGTCGTTGATGCGGAAGGAGACGTCGGAGACGGCATTGCCCATCTGCGACCCGGGCCCGGCCTGGAAGTCGATGGTCGTGGTCGAGGTGTCACCCCGCCCGGACCCACCGAGCACCAGCGCGCTGTCGGTGGCGAAGGGCTCGCCGGTGCCGACGTATTGCGGGTTGGTGGTGGAGACTCCGGCCTCGGTGCCCTGGCCGTCGTTGCGGAAGCTGACACTGACGGTCATCCCGCCGGTGTCCTGAACGGCACCGCCCGCGATGCTCTGGCCGTTGGAGCCGAAGTCGCTCCAGGAGAGGGATTCGGGCCCGCCCTGCGGCGTCAGGGAATCGTCGCCATAGATCACGTCGTTGCCGGCCCCGCCGTCGATCCGGTCGTTGCCGCCGCCGCCCTCGACGGTGTCCCAGCCGCCGTCCGCGTAGATGCTGTCGTCGCCCGCGCCGCCGTAGATCGTCTCCTGCCCGCCGTCGCCGGGCGCGGGGCCGCCGGTGATCACGTTGTCGCCGCCGTCACCGGAGAGGTCGGCGTCCTGTCCCCAGTCGCCCGAGATCGTGGTGGAATAGGCCATGCCGTCGGGCTCGGGCACGGTGTCGGTCGCGCCGGCGTAGAGCCAGTCGGGGTAGGTGCTCGAGGGCACGAAGTAGACATGCCCGTCCACGCCCTCGTGGTAGGTGCCGGTCTCTGTCTGGTTGTAAAGCTCGGTGCCGCCCTCGTAGCCCGACCAGGTCCAGGTGCCGGAGCCGATCGCCCCGGCGCTGTCGAAGGTGACGACCCCGCTCTGGATCGTATCGCCCGACTCGAGCACCGCGTTCTGCAGATCGACCCGGTATCCGCGTGCCATGCTGCCCCTCTTCGTCTTTTTTCGACCAGCGCCAGATGCCCGGCGCCCGTCCCCTGCGCGTCAATCTGGAACAGGAACGGGGCAGAACCGGGTTTGAAGAGGGCAAATCCTGCGGCGATGCTGGGACCGCGGCGGCGCGTCCCCGCCGCAGTCCCGCCGCAATGCGGCATGGGCGTCAGGTCACGGCGGCGCGGGCGCGGTACTCCGCGCGGTCCCAGAGCCGGGCCTCCATGACCTCGCCCATGACGGCGACGGCGCGGTCGATCTCTGCCTCGCCGAGGT
Source organism: Histidinibacterium aquaticum (assembly GCF_008710275.1). GTDB lineage: Bacteria > Pseudomonadota > Alphaproteobacteria > Rhodobacterales > Rhodobacteraceae > Oceanicola > Oceanicola aquaticus. The sequence goes on along the minus strand of NZ_VYQE01000003.1, from coordinate 140,565 downwards.
AGAGCGGGGTGATGCCGAAGCGCATGATGTCGGGCGCGCGGAAGTCGCCGATCACGCCGCGGTCGATCAGCGCCTGCATGGCGGCGTAACCCTCCTCGAAGCGGAAGGAGACCTGGCTGCCACGCCGCGCCGGGTCGCGGGGCGAGGCGAGGGTCAGGGCGGGGCAGGCGGCCTCGACCCCGGCGATGAAGCGCTCGGAGAGCTCGATGGAGCGGGCGCGCAGGTCCTCCATCGTCACGCCCTCGAAGGCGTCGAGTGCCGTCTCCAGCGCGGCGAGCTGGATCATCGGCGGCGTACCCACCCGCATCCGCTCGATTCCCGCACCGGGGCGGTAGCCGGTCTCGAAGTCGAAGGGCGCGGCATGGCCCAGCCAGCCCGAGAGCGCGGGGCGGGCGGTCTCTGCGTGTTGCGGCGCGACGTAGATGAAGGCCGGGGCGCCGGGTCCGCCGTTGAGGAACTTGTAGGTGCAGCCCACGGCGAAATCCGCCGCGCCGGAGGTGACGTCCACGTCCACCGCCCCCGCGGAATGCGCGAGGTCCCAGATCGCCAGAGCGCCCTTGGCGTGGGCCTTGGCGGTGAGCGCGGGCATGTCGTGGCGGCGGCCCGTGCGGTAGTCGACCTCGGTCAGCATCAGGACCGCGACCTCCTCGTCGATGGCGTCCTCGACCTCCTCCGGCGCGACCAGCCGCAGCTCGTGGGCCCCGCCCAGCGTCCGGACCAGGCCCTCGGCCATGTAGAGATCCGAGGGAAAGTTGCCGCTGTCGCTGAGGATCACCCGCCGATCGGGCCGCATCTCCAACGCCGAGGCGAGGGCCTGGTAGACCTTCACCGAGAGCGTGTCGCCCATGACCACCGTGCCCTCCGGCGCGCCGATCAGCCGTCCGATGCGGTCGCCCACCCGGCGGGGCGCGGCCATCCAGCCCGCCTTGTTCCAGGCAGTGATGAGCATCTTCCCCCACTCTTCCGTCATCATCTCCGCGACCCGCGCGGCCGCGGCGCGGGGCAGGGGGCCGAGCGAATTGCCATCCAGGTAGATGACACCCTCGGGCAGGTCGAAGAGGGCGCGGGTGGCGGCGAAATCACTCATGGCGTGTCCTTTGTGCGGCGGTCGCGCGACCCATAAGCCCCAGGGCGGCGGCGTCAATCGGCCCGCCCTTGCGGCGCGGTCGCGCCCGGCTAGTCTGGCCGCGCCCGCCGGAGGAGCGCTCTTGATCCGACCCCTTGCCCTTTGCCTCGGCCTCGCCGCCTGCGCGCCCGCGCCGGAGCTGCCCGGAGAGGTCGCGCCCGACGCCGACCTGCGCGAGATCCGGCGCGACGAGGCGGGGCTCTGCTACGGCCGGACCACGACGCCCGCGGTGATCGAGACCGTGACCGAGCAGGTGCGCGAGACGCCCGCCGTCCTAGGCCCCGATGGGGAGGAGATCACTCCCGCCACCTTCCGGACCGTGACCCGCCAGCGGATCCTGCGCGAGCGCCGGGCGGCGGAGTTCGAGGCCATCTGCCCCGAGGACCTGACGCCGGAGCTGGTGGCCTCGCTCGGCCGGGCGCTCTCGGCGCGCGGGCTCTACGACGGCCCGCCGCCCGGGGCCTACGACGCCCGGCTCGCCGCGGCGGTGGAGCGGTTCCAGTCCGACGGCGGCGGGCCGCAGAGCTCGGTTCTGGCCCGGGCGAGCGCCGTGGAGCTGGGCCTCGTGGCGTTGCGGCCGGAGGAGTTGGAGCGGTTGTGAGGGATATTGGGGGACGGGGTTGCCGGGCTTAAGCCCGGCCTACAGGCGCCGGGCGATCCGGTGAACACCTTGGCGTAGGCCGGGCTTGAGCCCGGCAAACAACCGCTTAAGCCTGGCCTGCGGATGCCCGATGACCCGGTGAACACTTGGCCGTAGGCCGGGCTTGAGCCCGGCCATCCCTCCTTCTGTCTCACCCCTCGCGCCATTCCCCCGGTGCGAGCCCCTGGACCGACCACCTCCCGATCCGCCACCGCACGAGCCGGAGCGTGGGAAACCCCGCCGCCGCCGTCATCCGCCGCACCTGCCGGTTGCGGCCCTCGCGTAGGGCGATCTCCAACCAGCGGTCCGGCACGGTCTTGCGCACCCGGACGGGAGGGTCCCGGGGCCAGAGGTCGGGCGGGTCGATCCGGCGCGCCTCGGCGGGCCTGGTCGGGCCGTCCTTGAGTTCGATCCCCCGCCGCAGCGGTTCGAGCGCCTCGTCCGAGGGATCGCCCTCCACCTGCACGAGGTAGGTCTTGGCCATCCGGTGCTTCGGGTCGGCGATGCGGGCCTGCAGCTTGCCCTCGTCGGTCAGGAGAAGGAGCCCCTCGCTGTCCCGGTCGAGTCTCCCGGCCGGGTAGACGCCGGGCGGCAGGCCGAACCCCGACAGGGTGGGACGCTCCGTCGGGCTCCTGGCGTCGGTGAACTGGCAGAGCACGCCCATGGGCTTGTTGAAGAGGATCAGCATGTCCCCAAGAGACACGCCCGGCCGCCCGGTTCAAGCCGTGGAAGGCACGCCGCGGCAACGTTGACATGAATACTGATTCATGTTTCATAAAACCCGATTGCCAAGAGGGAGGAACCTGGCATGTCGACCATGACACGCGCGGCCGGCGCCGCGATCGCACTGGCGATCGGGGGCGGCGCGGCCCAAGCCGATATCACCATTGCCCACGTCTACGGCCAGACCGGCGCGCTCGAAGCCTATGCCGAGCAGAGCCACATCGGCCTGATGCTGGGCCTCGAGTACGCCACCGACGGCACGATGGAGATCGACGGAGAGCCGATTACCGTCATCGAGAAGGACACCCAGGCCGATCCCGCCACCGCGCGGGCCGTGCTGGCCGAGGCCTATGGCGACGACGGCGCGCAGATCGCCGTGGGGCCGGTGAGCTCGGGCGTCGCGCTGGCGATGCTGCCGGTGGCGCAGGAATACGAGCGTCCGCTCATCGTCGAGCCCGCGGTCGCCGACTCGATCACCGGCGAGGCCTGGAACCGCTACATCTTCCGCACGGGCCGGAACTCCAGCCAGGACGCCATCGCCAACGCCGTGGCGCTGGGCGGCGAGGACGTGAAGATCGCCACGCTCGCGCAGGACTACGCCTTCGGCCGCGACGGCGTCGCCGCCTTCCGCGAAGCGCTGGCCGACACGGGCGCCGAGATCGTGCACGAGGAATACGTGCCGACCGATACCACCGACTTCACCGCCGCGGCGGAGCGGATCTTCAACGCCATGGAAGGCGAGGAAGGCGACAAGAAGCTCTTCATCATCTGGGCCGGCGGCGGCAACCCGATGGGCAAGATCAACGCCATGGACCCCTCGCGCTACGGCGTCGAGATCGCCACGGGCGGCAACATCCTCGCGGCCCTGACGGCCTACAAGGAGCTGCCGGGCCTCGAGGGCGCGACCTACTACTACTACGAGATCCCGGACAACGAGGTGAACGACTGGCTCGTCGAACAGCACTTCGAGCGTCATGACGGGCCGCCGGACTTCTTCACGGCGGGCGGCATGGCCGCGGGCATCGCGGTGGTCGAGGCGATCCGGGCTGCCGGCGGTGCCGACGACGCCGAGGCGCTGATCGAGGCGATGGAAGGCATGGAGTGGGAGACCCCGAAGGGCACCATGCGGTTCCGCCCCGAGGATCACCAGGCGCTGCAGTCGATGTACCACTTCCGCACCGAGGTGCAGGAGGGCGTGGACTACGGCGTGCCGGTGCTCGTCCGTGAGCTGGGCATCGACGACATGGATATCCCGATCCGCAACTGATCCATCAGGGCGGGGCTCCGAGCGGGCCCCGCCCGACCCGCTCCTGCGGGGCGGCGTCCAAATTTGGACGCACAGTCAAGTCACTGAATTCAAACGTTTTCAACCTTGGACAGAGAGTCCGCGGGCCAGCCGATGACCGACCTTCTTCAGACCAGGGACCTGACGGTGCGCTTCGGCGGGCACGTCGCGGTCGACGCCGTCACCTGCGCCTTCAAGGCCGGCGAACTCACCGCCATCGTGGGGCCGAACGGCGCGGGCAAGACCACCTATTTCAACCTGATCTCGGGCCAGATCCCCGCGAGCTCCGGCACCGTCCAGCTGATGGGCGAGGAGATCGGCCGGCTCTCGCCCTCCGAGCGGTGCCGCCGCGGGCTGGGGCGGGCCTTCCAGCTGACGAACCTCTTTCCCGGCCTCTCGGTGCTGGAGAACGTGCGGCTCGCGATCCAGGCGCACCGGCCGGTCTCGGGCGCGCTCTTCTCCATGGCGTCGAGCCATTCGGCCCTGACCACCGAGGCCATGTCGGTGCTGGAGCGGGTCCGCCTCGACGGGGTGCGCGACCAGAAGGTCAGCGAGCTCAGCCACGGCAATCAGCGCAAGCTGGAGGTCGCCATGCTCATCGCGCTCGATCCCAAGGTCTACATGTTCGACGAGCCCACGGCGGGCATGAGCGCCGACGAGGCGCCGGTCGTGCTGGACCTGATCGCCGAGCTCAAGGCCGACACAGACCGCACGATCCTGCTGGTCGAGCACAAGATGGACGTCATCCGCACGCTCGCCGACCGGATCATCGTGCTGCACAACGGAGAGCTGGTCGCCGACGGCGATCCGGCGGAGGTCATCGCCTCGGACGTCGTGCAGGAGGCCTACATGGGCAAGGAGCTGACCGATGTCTGACCCGATCCTGCGGCTCGAGGGCATCCACACCGATATCGCCCAGTACCACATCCTGCACGGGGTGGACCTCGAGGTGCCGCGCGGCGCTGTGACGATGCTGCTGGGGCGCAACGGCGTGGGCAAGACCACGACCCTGCGCACGGTGATCGGCCACTGGCAGGCGCGCGCGGGGCGCATCCTCTTCGACGGCGCGGAGATCACCGGGGCGAAAACCCCCGACCGGGCGCGCATGGGGATCGGCTACGTGCCCGAGGACATGGGCATCTTCTCCGACCTCACGGTCGAGGAGAACATGACGCTGGCCGCCGCCACGGGCCCACTCGATCCCGCGCGGCGCGACCGGATCTTCGAGGCCTTCCCGCCGCTGCGCACCTTCTGGCGCTCGCCGGCGGGCACGCTCTCGGGCGGGCAGAAGCAGATGCTGACCATCGCCCGGGCCATGGCCGAGGAGCGCCGGCTCTACCTCATCGACGAGCCCACCAAGGGGCTCGCCCCCGCCATCGTCTCGACCATGGCAGGTGCGCTACGCGACCTGAAGCGGCAGGGGGCGTCGATCCTGCTTGTGGAGCAGAACTTCGCCGTGGCCAAGGCACTGGGCGACTACGCCGCCGTGATGGACGACGGCCGGATCGTCTGGGCCGGGGAGATGCAGGAGCTGGCAACGGATGCCGGGCTGCAGGAACGGCTCATGGGCCTGAGCATGGAGGCGCAGTGATGACCCCCGAAGTCATGTTGGCCCGGGACGCTTGCGTCCCGGGCAGCGCCCGCACCGCCCCCCCGGGGCGGGCGCACGGCGCCCACCCCGCGGCGCGGGCGCTGCCCTCCGTCGTGGCGGAGCATCAAACGCGAGAGGTATCCGAATGACCGACGCCCCCGCGCACCGCCCGACCATGGGCGACCTGCCGCTGGCGGACCGCATCGCCAGGGCGATGCCGGTGCTGCTGGTGCCGATTCTTCTGGTCCTGGGCTTCCTCGCCATCGGCAACCCGTCGAGCTGGCTGACGCTCACCGTCTCGGGGCTCGCCATGGGCATGATGATCTTCGTCATGGCTTCGGGGCTGACCCTCGTCTTCGGGCTGATGGACGTCATCAACTTCGGCCACGGGGCCTTCATCTCGGTCGGCGCCTTCGTCGGCGTGAGCGTGGTGCTGGGCCTTGCCGAATGGACGCAGGCGCCCTCGCTGCTGCTCAACCTCGGGGTCGTGCTGCTGGCGGTGCTGGCCGCCATGGCGGTGACCGGGCTTCTGGGCTGGGCCTTCGAGCGGGTCATCGTCAAGCCGGTCTACGGCGCGCACCTCAAGCAGATCCTCGTGACCGTCGGCGGGCTCATCGTCATCGAGCAGCTGATCCACGTCATCTGGGGACCGGACGAGATCTTCTTCGCCCGCCCCGAGATGCTCAAGGGCGCGATCACCTTCTGGGGTGCGGCACTCGAGAAATACCGGCTGCTCGCCGTCGCCGTGGGGCTCGTGCTCTTCGTCGCCATGCGGATGATCTTCCGCCGCACCAAGATCGGGCTGATCGTCCGCGCGGGCGTGGAGAACGGCGAGATGGTCGAGGCGCTGGGCTACCGCCTGCGGCTGGTCTTCATCGGCGTCTTCATCGCGGGCTCGGCGCTCGCCGGCCTCGGCGGCGTGATGTGGGGCCTCTACCAGGAGGTCATCACCGCCGGCATGGGCGAGGAGATGATGATCCTCGTCTTCATCGTGGTCATCATCGGCGGGCTCGGCTCGGTCGAGGGGGCTTTCATCGGCGCACTGCTGGTGGGGCTGCTGCAGAACTACATCGCCTTCCTCGAACCCAAGGTGGCGCTGATTTCCAACATCGGCCTGATGACCGCGATCCTGATGTGGCGGCCGCAGGGCATGATGCCCGTGGTCAAGGCGAAGTGAGGCTCCCATGCTGATGCGTCTGATCTCCGGCGACCGGCCGCGCTCCGCCATCCTGACGGTGGTGCTGCTGGCGATCTTCCTCGGGCTGCTGCTGGCGCCCTTCCTCTTCCCGGGCGTGCGCTCGCTCGAGACGGCGGCACGGATCTCGGTCTTCATCCTGCTCGCAGCGAGTTACGATCTGCTGCTGGGCTACACCGGGGTGGTGAGCTTCGCGCATACCATGTTCTTCGGCATGGGCGCCTATGGCGTGGGCCTCGCCTCGCAGCACATGGGGCGCGGCTTCGGATCGCTGATCGTGGGGTCCCTGGCGGGGGCTGCGCTGGCGGCGGCCTTCGCCTTCGTCATCGCGCTGTTCTCGCTGAGGGTGCGGGCGATCTTCTTCGCCATGATCACGCTCGCGGTGGCCTCGGCGGTGGCGGTGCTGGTGAGCCAGCTGTCGCAGATCACCGGCGGCGAGGACGGCTTCACCTTCCAGATCCCGCGCGCGCTCGGCCCGGCGAACCGGATGGGCGAGTTCATGGGCGTAAGTATCACCGGCAAGATCCTCAACTACTACGTGATCTTCTTCACTTCGCTGGCCTTCTTCCTGCTGCTCCTGCGGATCGTGAACTCGCCCTTCGGGCGGGTGCTGCAGGCGATCCGCGAGAACGACTTCCGCGCCGAGGCGATCGGCTACCGCGTGGTGCGCTACCGCACCATCGCGACCTGCATCTCGGCGGCGATGGCGGCCGTGGCGGGGAGCCTCTTCGCGCTCTGGCTGCGCTACGTGGGGCCGGAGACGACGCTCAGCTTCGAGATCATGCTCGACATCCTGCTGATGGTCGTGATCGGCGGCATGGGCACGATCTGGGGCGCGGCCATCGGGGCGACGCTCATGGTGCTGGCGCAGACCTACCTGCAGGACCTCATGGGCTCGGCGGCGGAGGCGACGTTGGCGGTGCCGATGCTCTCGCGCCTGCTCGACCCGGACCGGTGGCTGCTCTGGCTGGGCGTGCTTTTCATCCTCAGCGTCTACTTCTTCCCGGCGGGCATCGTCGGGCGGCTCCGGGCGGGGCGGTGACGGGGGCCGTGCCCCTGGACCGGCCCGTCATCCTGCTGCATGGCTGGACGATGCGCGGGGCGCTCTTCGGCGACCTCTGCGCCCGGCTGGGCGAAGGCGCGCGCGCGCCGGACCTTCCGGGGCACGGGGCGGACCGGTGCGGACCCGCCTCGCTGGAGGCGGCGGTCGACATGCTGGATGCCGAGGTCGCGCGGGCCGGGCCCGAGGCGCTGGTCGTCGGCTGGTCGATGGGTGCGGCAGTGGCCTGGGCCTGGCTCGGCCGAAGGGGCGGGACGGGGGCGGCCGGGCTCGTGACCGTCGACATGAGCCCCCGGCCGGTGAACTGCGAGGGCTGGGAGCTCGGCCTGCTGGGCCAGACTCCCGAGCGCCTGCGCCGCAACACCGAGGAAATCCATTCCGACTGGCCCGCCGCCGCCGAGAAGATCGCCACGACGATGTTCGCCGACAAGGCCGGGGCGCCCGGGTTCAGCCGGGCCGAGGCCCTGGCGCAGGTCCTGTCGAACGACCCCGGGCGCATGGCGGCCTACTGGGACGACATGATGGCCATGGACCTGCGCGAGGCCGCGCGGGACGTGCGCATCCCCTGGCGCGTCGCCCACGGCGCACGCAGCCGCGTCTATCCGGCCGGGACCGCGGAATGGCTGGCCGAGGGCGGCGCGGCGCGTGTCACGTTCGAGCAGTCGGGCCACTCGCCCCACCTGGAGGAGCCGGAGGCCTTTGCCGAGATGATCCGGTCGTTCGACGCCGAGCTATCCGGACGCTGAGCCGCCCATCGACGGGCCGCGGTGCGGCGACCCGCCCTCGGTTCAGAAGCGGTTAGTTCCAGCCACATTCGGAAGACATCTGAACGATGCACCAAGCCTCGTCGCATCGCCGTGCCGGGGCGCGGCCCGGCGATGGGCGGCGGTCTGCAGCCTTTGTTCCGCCCGGCAAGAGCTCAAACCAGCGTCACGGCCAGGAGCCAGAACCGATCCGAAAGTTGCGCTCAGGCGTGCCCGGTATCGGCGAATTTCACCAGGGACCGGCCCTCGGCCACCACCGTCCCGTCGGGCAGGCAGGCCTTCGACCAGAGGTCGACGATCGCCTTCTCCTCCCGGATCCGCGTGACCTCGACGGAAGCGGTCAGCGGGGTGTCGAGGGGCGCGGGCCGGTGAAAGGCGATCTCCTGCTTGAGGTAGTTCGTCCCCGGCCCGGGCAGCTTGACCCCCAGCAGATAGGAGAAAAGTGCGCCGATCAGCGGCTCGGGCACCGCGCCGTCGGACGGGCCGCCACCGAGCGCTGCGTAGGCCTCGAGGTCTCCTTGCGTGAAACTCCGTTCCAGCTCCGCACGCTCGCCGATCTCCATCACGCCACCTCCGCTTCGCCGAGAAAGACCTCGGCGTCGTCCGAAATACGCCAGGCCCGCATGGTCACCTTGCCGGGCAACTCGCCTTCGACCACCAGCTGCACGTCGATCCCGGCAAAGGCCGGGTTCGGGAACATCATCGATTGCGAGACCGCGCGGGCCCCCGGCCGGGCGGCGCGCACCATGCCCCAGAGCCGGGTGTAGATCAGCATCCCGTGGCTCACCGTCGCGCCGAAGGCGGTGCGGGCGGAGAACTCCGGGTCCACGTGGATCGGGTTGTCGTCGCCGGAGACGCGGGCGAAGGCGTCGAAGTCCTCCTGCGTCGGCGTCCAGGTCTCTCGCAGCTCGGTCATGCGATCCTCGCTCTCAGGTCGGGTTTGCGCACCTTGCCGGCGGCGGTGCGGGGAAAGTCCTCGACCACCTCGACGCGGGCCGGGATCTTGTAGGCCGCGAGCCGCGCGCGGCACCACTGTCGCAGCGGTTCGGGCTCAATGGTCTCGCCGGGGCGTGGGATGAGGAAGGCCGCGCCGGTCTCGCCCCATTTCTCGTCGGGGATGCCGATGACGGCGGCCTCCAGCACGGCGGGATGTTCCACCAGCACACGCTCGACCTCGGCCGGGTAGACGTTCTCTCCGCCCGAGATGTACATGTCCTTGATACGGTCGACGATCCGCACGAAGCCGTCCGCGTCGCGCTGTCCCACGTCGCCGCTCTTAAGCCAGCCGCCGGGGGCGAAGGCCTGCTCGGTGGCCTCGGGGTTGCCGTAATAGCCGGGCGTGATGTTCGGGCCGCGCAGCAGGATCTCGCCCTCGCCGGGCTCGCCGTCGGGGACCCCATCGAGGCGGCATTCGGTCAGCATCTGCGGCCGCCCGACGGAGCCGATCTTGGCCTCGGCGTGCCCCTCGTCCATGAGAAAGACCGTGGGTCCGGTTTCCGTCATGCCGAAGCCGTTCAGCACCCGCGCCCCGCGCTCGGCGAAGAAGCGGATCAGCGGCTCGGGCAGGGGCGCTCCGCCGCAGCCGCAGCGGACCGCGGTCCAGTCGATCCGCTCCACCTCGTCCGAGAGGCTGAAGGCCTGGTAGATCGCGGGCACCCCGAAGAACTGGGTGATGGCGCCGGTGCGCAGCAGCTCCAGCACCTCCGCCGCCTCGAATTTCGGCAACACGGTCGAGCTGCCGCCGGTGAGGAAGACGGGCAGGGTGTAGAGGTTGATCCCCGCCGTGTGGAAGACAGGCAGGAAGTTCACCGAGCGGTCGGCGGGGGTCAGGTGGATCGCCTGGCCGATGTTCACCGCGTTGGCCCAGGCCATGCGGGCGGTCTGGATCACGGCCTTGGGTCGCCCCGTCGTGCCGGAGGTGAAGAGCAGGTACCAGGGCCGGTCCGCCGGGATCATGCCGACGGAGCCCGCCGTGCCCTCCCGCCGCAGGTCGTCGTCATCGAGCGAAAGGGCGGGGATGCCGAGCTGCCTTGCGACCTCAGCGGCGGGCTCGGCGAAACCGGCGTCATGCAGGATGAGCCTGGGCGAGACGGGCTCCAGCGTCTCGGTCAGCTCGGCGGGCGGCTGGCGCCAGTTGAGCGGGCAGAGGATCAGGCCCGCCTTCTGGCAGGCCAGCAGCAGGACGAAGAAGGCGGTGCCGTTGAGGCAGATCGAGGCGAGGCGGTCGCCCTCGACGAGCCCCCGCTCGCGCAGGGCGGCGGCCATGCCGTTCGCGGCGGCGTCCACCTCGCGGAAGCTCCAGTCGCGGCCCGTGGCGGCGTCGCGGAAGGCGAGCGCGTGTCCGGAGAGCTCCGCGCGCTTGGCGGCCATGTCGGGGACGGCGTCAAACATGCTCGGGCTCCCCGAGGAACGCGCGCATCCGCGCGAGCGTGTCGGGCCGGTCGATCCGGTCGAGGAAGGCCTCGGTCTCGGCGGCGAGCCCGGCCTCGATGCGGGCAAGGGCGGGCGCGTTCCAGATCAGCCGTTTCGCGGCGGCGAGCGTCTCGGTCGAGCGATCCTCCAGCAGGGCGAGGGCCGCGGTCTCCGGCTCCGGGTCTACGAGGGCGCAGAGGCCCATCGCGCGCAGGTCCTCCGCCCCGTGCCGGCTGTCGGATGCGATCCAGGAGAGCGTCGCGCCGCGCCCGATCCGCTCGGGCAGGAGCGCCGTCCAGCCGCCGTCGGGCGCGAAGCCCATGCGCGCGTAGTAGGGCTGCACGAAGCTCGCCGGCGCCAGCACCGCGGTATCGGCGGCAAAGAGCAGACCGGCACCGCCGCCGGTCACGGCCCCCCGTGCCGCCGTCACGACCGGGGCGGGCAGGGCGAGCAGCCGGAGCACCACCTCCTGCAGGACGGGCACCACCCGCAGCGCGTAGTCCCGTGCCTCCCCGGCCTCCGCCGCCGCGAGAAAGCGCGCGACGTCTCCGCCGGAGCAGAAGTTGCGCTCCCCGGTCAGCAGCAGGGCCTCCGGGGGCGCGGCCTCCACCTCGTCCAGCGCCCGGCTCAGATCGTCCAGCAGCTCCGGCGTCAGGGCGTTGGCGCGAGGGCTTTCCAGCCGCAGCCGCAAGGCGCCGCCCGCCTTCTCCAGCCGCACGGTCATGGCGAGAGCCCGTCGCGGATCATGTCGAAGGCCGCATCGGCGATGGCGTCCAGATCGTCGCGCTCCTCCCAGAGCACGAAGCGGTCGCCCAGGTTCTTGGCGATGCCCATCAGCGCCCAGGCCCGCACCTCGGCGTCGCCGGGACGGATCTCGCCGGACTGTTCGGCGCGCAGCAGCTGGTCGCGATAGGCCTGGGCGAAGCGCGAGAAGTAGTCGCGGTAGGCCTCCGGGTCGACGAAGCGCGCCTGCTCGACGATCCGGTAGAGCGATGGCCGCTCGGCCACGAAGCGCAGGAAGGCCAGCAGCCCGCGACGCTCGGCTTCCAGCCGGTCGGGGGCCCCCGTGACGGCATCGGTCATCACCCGGCGGGTGAGCGTGCCCATCTCGACCACCAGCTCGCGGAAGACCTGCTCCTTCGAAGCGAAGTAGATGTAGAAGGTCCCCAGCGCAGTCTCCGCGTCGCGGGTGATCTCGGCGATCGAGGCGGAGGCGAAGCCCTTCTCGCCGATCACCTTCTCGGCGGATCGGAGAAGCGTCTTGCGCCGCGCGGTGCCACGGTTGGTTTTCGGAGCCGTTCCCATGAAACATGAATACTGATTCAGGTTTCATGAGGCAAGGGATCAGCGTGGTCCCGCGCTGTTAATCGCACCTTAACCCCGGTCTGCCAGAGAGGCGAGCGCGGGTCCCCGTCCGGCCCGCTTGCTTGCGGAGGGTCTGCCATTCCGTCCTGCCCGTCGTCTTTCGATGTCGCCCCGGGGGCTGTCTACCAGCTCGGCCTGATCCTTCCGTCCACGGAGGAAGGACCGGAGGCCCTGCCGGTAAGCCTGCGTTTCCTCGATGCCGATCGCGGCGAGGTCGGGCGGGAGACCGTTACGGCGCTGGCCTTGCCCCTTGCCGCGCGGGAGGGGCGGTCATGGCAGGCTGGCCCGCCCCCGCTCTTCCTCCATGCGCCGTCCGGGGCCCTGTCGCTCGATCTGGACGCCCCTGGGGGCCCGCCGGAGGTTGTCCGCCTCACACGCCTGCGCATCAACTGGATCGCCGAGCTGCGCCGGTTGAGGACCGCCCTCGCGCGGATCTGGATCTTGCGGGAGAGGATCCTGGAGGAGGAGTTCGGCACGGGTCTGGAGGCCGTCGGCCCGCTGCGGGACCAGCTCAACGAGCGGGTCGATCACCTGGCCGGGCTCTTCGGGCGGGCTCCCGACCACTGGGCGCGACACTTGCAGGCCGCACGAACGGCAGCGCTCGACCCGGCAGCGGACCCGCCCGAGGTGCCGTCACAGGCCGGCCTCACGGCCTTCATCGGTAGCTGGACAGGATACGCCCGGCTCGCTGCGGAGTGGCCGGTCGTCTGGCTGCGGGAGGACAGCTATGCCCCCGGCCTCCGCCGACTCGCCGTGGATCGCGTCGTGATCGAGACCGCCCCGGCCAGTGCCCCCGGAGACTGGCGCGGGACCTTCATGAGCCTTGGGCGCGGTCTCGGCCCTGCCGCCTGCGATCTGGTGACGACCCTGCGCGGGCTCGGCCTGCACCTGGTCCTCTGGGCGACGGCCCCGCTGGAGGACGACGGTCCCTGGTCGGCCCTCGCGCAGGTGGCGGACGAGGTCTGGGACGACGGTGCCCCTGCCGCGCCGAGGCCTGTCGACCTGGCCCGCGCGGCCGCGTCCGCCACCCAGCCCTGGGCACGCGATACCATGCTCGTCGCCTTCGCGGAGGACATACTCTCGGAGCCCCTGCTTCCCGCGATCCTCGGCCAGCCGCACTCATATTCGACGATGATCATCGGACGGGACCCGGACCTGCCCCTCGAAGACCTCGCGCGCCGCCTCGCGCCGCGCGCGCCCCATATCGCGCTGGGGCCGGGTGAGGCCGACCTGACGGAGCTGCTCGCCGCCTCAGTCCTGACCCTGGTCCCCGGCGAGAGCCGGCTCGGGCCGGGAGAGGTCCGGACGCTCTGCCTCCGGGCCATCGCCGCGGGCTCCGTCCCGGTGATCGCCGGAACCGCCCCGGAGCCCCTCCCGGGGGTCGGGCTCGACGCCGTCTGGTCCTGGGCCGACCTTCAGCGGCTGCAGGGCCTCTACCGGGACCCGGCGGCCCGAGCGGCCCGGCTCGGCCAACTCGCGGAGGCCGTGGCGCGGGTGCAGGCGCCGGCGCCGCCGACGCTCCTCGCCGCCCCCCGGACGCTCGTGGACCTGGAGGAAAGCCTCGCGCGGTTCCGCGAGGCAAAAGAGGGCGAGCTTCGGTTGCTCTGGTCCGGGCCCGCGCCGCCCGTCCGGCTGGAGACAGGGGAGAGACTTCATCGCGTTGCAGGGGCTGGTCTCGGGGCGGCCCTTCCCATGATGATCCGCGATGTGAGCGGCCCGTGGTGCGCCTTTCCCGGCCGCCTTCCGCCAGAGCCGACCGCCCTTGCCCGCATCGCCTGCGCCGCGGCCGGACAGGACGCCGCGCCGGTGCCCTTCGCCCAGCCCGACGAGGCGGGAGCGCCGCAAATTCTCGCCTGGGCGGGCCGCGGCCCTTGCGGGCCAGAGGACGAGCCTGCGCTCGCGGCCACGCTGCGACCGGGCGGCGACGCCTGTGCGATGCTGCGCCCCCCGGTCCCGCCGCTCGCGGAAGCTGCGCCATGATCCTGCAGCGCGGGGGCACCGTCGGCGTGATGGCGACCTTCCCCGGCCGCTTCTCCTTCGTGGCGGAGGTCGCCGCCTCGATCGCGCCTCAGCTCGACCGGCTGGTGATCTACGTCAACGAGACCCTCGACGGGTTTCCCGATCTCGGGCACCTGCCCAATGTCACCGTGCTCGACGGGCGCGACCACGCGGGGGACCTCTCCGCCAACGCCAAGGTCTACCCGCTCGATCTTTTCGAGGAGTGCCAGGTCTTCGTCCTCGACGACGATTTCATCTTCCCATCCGACTACGTGGCCCGGTACCGGGCGATCCTCGACCTGTTCGACGGGGGGTGCTGCGTGACGACCCACGGCTCCACCTTCCTGCCGGCGGTCGACTGGTACTACAACCGGGCCGAGGTCTTCGTCAGCATCCGGGGCTGCCCGCGCGTCCAGCTCGCCTGCCTCGCCGGGAGCGGGACCTTCGCCTTCGACCAGCGAAGACTTCCGTGCCGGGCGGCGGATTTCCCGGACGAGGTCATGGTCGACCTGCAGTTCAGCCTCATGGCGCGCCGCGCCGGCCTCCCGATCTGGGTGATCGACCGGCCCGAGGGCTGGCTCGAGAATATCAAGACGCCGGGGCTCTGGGAGCGGTTCAGCACCGGCAACATTACGCATCACACCCGCGTCGCGCGGGAGGTGGATTGGTCCTTCGAGCCCTTTCGACGGATTGCAGCCGAGGCGCTCGATCGCCTGCCCGACGGGATACCGGCCCGCGCCTTCCGCGCCAGGCTCGATCCCGATTTGCAAGAGTCGCTCGTCTCGGGCCGCGTGCCGCTGTCCTGGACACAAGGAACGCCCTCGTTCCGCTTCGAGCGCGATCACCTCGAGATTCTGGCGCAGGGCGGATGACCGGACCCGGGCCGCGGAAGCCGACAGACACGACGGAGCGGAGAGCCAGCCGATGACCATCCTCGAACCGCGCGACCTGCATCTCATCCAGGAGACCGGGAACCCTCTTGCCGGACCCGACCCGGCCCGGGAGGATTTCGCCGCGCTGGCCGCGGCGCGCGACCGCGACGTCGCGGAGATCGCGCGGCTGCGGATGCTGCTGAGCGACCTCGACGCCCGGCTTCCGGCCCTCACCGCCGAGCGCAACGAGCACCGGCTCAGGGCCGACCGCGCGTCCGGCGAGGCGGAGAAGGCGCTCAAGCGTGAAAGGGCGAGGGTCCGGGACTTGGAACGTCAGGTGGAAGAGCTGCTGACCTCACGCCGCTGGCGGGCGGGAGAGGCGGTCTCGCGGGTGGTTCACCTGCTGACGTTCGGCCTCCTGAGTCCGCGCCGTCGCCGCTGAGCGGCTCTTGGCTGGCAGAGGCCGCTGGCAGGATCCGGACGGCCTCAGCGTCATTGGGCAGTTTCGAGCGAGAGTGCGGGCCCCCGCTCTGAATCGGCAACTCCCTCTTGAGGGAATTGAGGTGGGGAGGGCGCATCGCCGGCAAGACGTGGCAGTCCTCCGGCCCGATGCAACCCGGACCGGAGTGCAGTGCTGGAAGGGAATGCACCGGCCTCCGTCGGGGCATTCGCGCCCGCGCGGCCCTCCGAGGGCGGCGTCAGCTTCGCCGTTCGCCGGTCAGGCGGCGGGGCGGCCCTGCTGCCGGTCCTCGGCGCCGGCGGAGGGTGCGCTTCCCGTCCAGGAGACGCCTCGGAAGATGCGGTCGGGCTCGATGCGGTCGCGGTAGGTCCGGACCACCTTCATCATCCGGTCCATTTCCTCGCCGGTCAGGGGCGTGGGATGCAGGCCGAGCTCCAGCAGCCCGGTGTGGGCCGGATTGTAGTAGTGCTCCTCCATCTCCTTGCGCGGATTGGGGAGGGTGCGGACTCCGACGTCGAGCCCCAGGCGGGCGCCCGAGGCCCGGACCCGCTCGGCGAGATCGTTGACCGAGAAGGTCTCCACGAACTGGTTGAAGACGCGCAGCTCTCCCCCGGCCGCCGGGGTCTCGACGGCGAGGCGGACGCATTGCAGGGCGTCGCGCATGTGCAGGTAGCCGCGGGTCTGGCCGCCCTTGCCGTAGACGGTGAGCGGGTAGCCCGCCACGGCCTGCACCATGAAACGGTTGAGGACCGTGCCGAAGACCTCGTCGTAATTGAGGAAGGAGTAGAGCCTCGGCTCGCCCGCGTTCTCCTCGGTCTCCAGCCCGTAGACCGGACCCTGCATCAGGTCGGTGACCCGCAGGCCCCAGGCGCGGACGTAGAACCACAGCAGATCCGTATCGAGCACCTTGGTCGTGTGGTAGAGAGAGCCCGCGGCGCGGGGGAAGAGGAAGCGGTCGCTGCGGCCCTTGTGCTCGATCTCGATCCAGCCTTCCTCGATATCGATGTTCGGCGTGCCGTATTCGCCCATGGTCCCGAGCTTTACGAGGTGCGCGTCGGGGGCGAACTCTCGCATGGCATGGATCACGTTGAAGGTGACGCCGAGGTTGTTCTTCAGCGTGAGGTCCGCCGAGGCGCGGTCGATCATCGAGTAGGGGGCCGAGGGCTGTTCGGCGTAGTGGATCACGGTGTCGGGCCGGACCTCCTCGAAGAGCGCGGCCATGACGGACCAGTCCTGCAGGTCGCCGATGCGCACCTCGACGCGGTGACCGGAGTGCGCCTCCCAGAGGCGCGCGCGCTCGTCGAGCGTGGGGACGGGAAAGAGCGCCTCGTTGTCGGTCTGCAGCATGAGGCGGCGGCGGAGGTAATTGTCGGCGACCGTGACCTCGTGGCCAGCCGCGGAGAGGTGCATCGCGGTGGGCCAGCCGATGTAGCCGTCGCCGCCGAGGATCAGGACCCGCATCACGCCACCGCCAGTCTGGAGGGCGCGGCGAGGCCCGCGCGCAGGTCTTCGGGGAGGACGCCGGGGCGCAGGAGCATCTCCTCGATCCCGGCCTCGGAAAGAGGCGTCTCCCGGCTGGAGTGGTAGACCCGGCGGGTCGGCACGGCGTCGAGGCCCGGCCAGTCCACCGCCTCTGGCGCGGTGGCGCGGCCCGGCGGCACCACGATGAGGAAGTCGCCGGCCTCGCAGAGCCGCTCGGCCTCCTCCTCGGTGCTGAGTTCCTCGTAGAGCTTCTCGCCCGGGCGGGGGCCGGTCTCGCGCAGCTCGATCTCCGTCGGCTTGTAGCCGTGGAGGGGTGCGAGCATGCGGATCATCACGCGGGCGAGGTCGGCGATGCGCAGGACCGGCATCTTGGTCACGAAGATCTCGCCGCCCAGGGCGTGACCCAGGCTCTCGATCACGAGGCCCGCGGCCTCGTCCATGGTCATGACGAAGCGCGTCATCCGGGCGTCGGTCAGGGTCACCGGACCGCCGCGGGCGATCTGGTCGCAGAAGAGCGGCAGCACAGACCCGCTGGAGCCCAGCACGTTGCCGAAGCGGGTGCTGGCGAAGACGGTTCGGGCGCCGGGGCCGGGCAGGGCGTCCATTGCGGTGAAGAGCCGCTCGCCCAGCAGCTTCGACGTGCCCATGACGTTGGTCGGGTTCACCGCCTTGTCGGACGAGGTGAAGACGACCTTCTTCAGGCCCGCCTCCATCGCCGTGCGGCCGACCATCTCCGCCCCGTCGATATTGGTGCGCAGGGCGGCGAAGGGGCTCCGCTCGCAGGAGGGGACGTGTTTCAGCGCGGCGAGGTGAAAGCCGTAGTCCATCCCCGCGAAGGTGCGCCGCATTTCGCGCGCATCGGTGACGTCGCAAAGATAGACCTCCGCCCGCGGATCGTCGCGCAGCTCCTGCTCCATCTCGAAGAGGGCGCCCTCGTCGTTGTCGAGGATCCGGACCCGGCGGGCGCCACCGGCGAGGAGGTGGCGGACGATGTGCCGGCCGACCGAACCCACGCCGCCGGTCACCACGACGCTGCTGCCGGCGAGGCCCGTCGGGGGCGGTGAGACCATGTTCATGCGCATATCCCTTCGCTTGCTTTGCCAATGGGTAGGCGCATCGGGTGAAGAATTTCCTAAGTGGTGGATGGCGCGTCAGGGTGGGCCGCCGCCTTGAACCCGCGCGCGTTTCGGCGGAAGAGAGGGCGCAAACAGGAGGACTTCCATGACTCAATCCCCCCCGTTCCGCGCCGATCACGTCGGCAGCCTGCTGCGCCCGCAGGGCGTGAAGGAAGCCCGCCGCAAGTTCTACGAGGAAAAGTCGATCGGGGCCGAGGAACTCGCCGCCGCCGAGGACGCCGCGATCCGTGATCTCGTCGCCATGCAGGAGGGCGTGGGCCTTCCGGTCGTCACCGATGGCGAGCAGCGCCGGTCCTGGTGGCATTACGACTTCATGGGCATGCTCAAGGGCATGGACATCGTGGAGCAGGAGGGCTCCGGTCTCCAGTTCACCGGCGTGACCACGAAGCCCAAGGCCCTGGTGGTCAGCGAGCCGATCGACTTTCCCGAGGATCACCCGATGCTCGGCCACTACAAGTTCCTGGCCGAGACCACCAAGGTCACGCCGAAGATCTCGATCCCGGGCCCGAGCTGCTGCCAC
Source organism: Histidinibacterium aquaticum (assembly GCF_008710275.1). Taxonomy (GTDB): domain Bacteria; phylum Pseudomonadota; class Alphaproteobacteria; order Rhodobacterales; family Rhodobacteraceae; genus Oceanicola; species Oceanicola aquaticus. Next base: position 121,936 of record NZ_VYQE01000003.1, on the reverse strand, counting down.
TACCGGCTCGACCCCGCGAACACGCATGTCGAGGCCTACCGCGAGGACATCGGCACCTACTTCGACGACCTGATCAAGACCTACCGCAAGGCCGTCCATGCCTTCTACGACGCGGGCTGCCGGTACCTGCAGATGGACGACATCTTCTACGCCTACCTCTGCGACCCGAAGATCCGCGAGGAGTGGAAGGAGAAGGGCACCGATCCGGACTGGCTGATCGGCGAATACGCCCGGATGATGCGCGAGGCGATCGCGGACCGGCCGGAGGACATGACCATCGGCATGCACATGTGCCGGGGCAACTTCCGCTCCACCTTCGTGGCTTCGGGCGGCTACGATCCGGCGGCGGAGGCGATCTTCTCCACCGGCATCGACGTCTTCTTCATGGAGTACGACACCGACCGCGCCGGCGGGCTGGAGCCGCTGCGTCTGCTGCCGAAGGGCAAGCAGCGGGTCATGCCGGGCTTCATCACCACGAAGACGCCGGAGCTGGAGTCGATGGACCAGCTCAAGCGGCTCTTCGACGAGGCCTCGCAGTACGTCGATCTCGACCAGCTCGGGATCGCGCCGCAGTGCGGGTTCTCCTCGACCGAGGAGGGCAACGAGGTCACCGAGGACGATCAGAAGCGCAAGCTGGAGCTGGTGGTGAAGACCGCCGAGGAGATCTGGGGCACGGTCTGAGGACGGCTCCCTCCGGGATACGAAAAAGGGGGCGTCCAAATTTGGACGCCCCCTTATCTTTTTGAAATGACGTAATTATCGCGGCAGGGGCGCCTAGTCCTTCTTGCCGTTGGAGACCACGTCCTCGAGGTTCACGCCGACGCTGTCGCCTAGCCGTTTCATGGCCGGCAGGCTCACGGCCATGTCTAGGATCGCGTTGACCGTCTGATCGACCGGGGAGCTCGGGCGCTCGCCGGACGAGCCGCCGCGGTCGAGGCCGGAGATGTGGTTGATCGAGATGCCGCTGATCTTCTCGGCGGGCTTGACCATCTCGCCCACGATGGCGGGCAGGGCGGCGAGGCGGGCCTTTTCCAGCTCCATGGAGACCAGCGCCTCGGAGCGGGTGTTCTCGGCGGCGATGCGCGCGCCCTCGGCCTCGGCCTCGGCGAGGCGCTCGAGCTTGCGGGTCTCCGCGGCCTCGCGCTTGATCGTGCTCTGGATCTTGGCGACCTCCTGGTCGGACTTGGCCTTGCGCCCGGCGCGGGTGGCCTCGGCCTCGGCGTCCTGTTCGGCGGCGAGCAGCGCGAGGCGCTTGCGGCGGTCGGCCTCGGCCATCTGACGGAGCGTCTGGAGCTCTTCCTCGGCCTGCACCAGGGCGGCGCGGGCGGAGGTCGCCTCGGCCTTCGCCTTCGTTTCCTCCTGGCTCTTGGCGGAGGTCTGGATGGTCTTCTCCTGCTCGGCGATCTCCAGCGCGCGGAGCTGGGCGATCTCGGCCTCCTTGATCGCGAGCTCGCGCTCGATGTTGGCCGACTGGATCTGCTGTTCCATGCGGATGCGGGCCTGGGCCGCCTCCTGTTCGGCCTCCGCCTTGCGGCGGGCGACCTCGGTGAGCTGCGAGGCGAGCAGCAGCTCGATCTCCTGGGTCTGGGCGATCTCGGCGCGGCGCTGCTCGAGTTCGATGTCGAGCTTGCGGCGGTTGCTCTCGACCTCGGCCCGGCGGACGGCGACCTGGCTTTCGCCCTCGATCTCGGCGCGTTCCTTCTTCGACTTGGCGATGACCTCGGCGAGCTTGCGCATGCCGACAGCGTTGAAGGCGTTGTTCTCGTCGAGCGCGTGGAACGGCGTCTGGTCGAGGGCCGTGAGCGAAACGCTGTCGAGCTGCAAGCCGTAGCGCGAGAGCGTGTCGGTCAGGGCCTCGCGGACCTCGCGGACGAACTCCGAGCGGTTCTCGTGCAGCTCGTCCATGGTCATCTGGGCGGCGACCGAGCGCAGGGCGTCGATCATCATCCCGTCGATCAGGTCCTTGAGCTGGTCGGGCTGGAAGGTCCGGCGTCCCAGCGTCTGCGAGGCGCGGGTGATGGCGTCGGGCTCGGGGATGACGGAGGCGTAGAACTCGGCGCCCACGTCGATCCGCAGCCGGTCCCGGGTGATGAGCGAGCTGTCGCCCGAGCGCGAGACGTGCATCCGGATGGTCTGCATGTTCACGCGGGAGATCTCGTGGAAGAAGGGCAGGGCGAGGACGCCTCCGTCGGCCACGACCTTGCGGCCGCCGACCCCGGTGCGCACGAGCGCCACCTCGTTGGTCGCGCGTTCGTAGAACCACGCGGCGAGTGCGATCGCCGCGGCGGCGACGACCAGGATGAGAATGATCCAGCCCAGGGCGCTCATGTGTCTGTCCTCCGGTCGAGGGGGTGGTTGGAATGGATAGGAGCGGCGAGATGAGGGCGTCGGCCGCACCGCGGGGTGGCCGGAACGGCCGCCCCGTGGGGGCGGTGCGGCCGTCGCCCGGCCAGGGGCCGGGCGTGCGCGTCGACCGGACCGCTGCCGGACGGCATCTGCCGGACCTCGCCCCGCATCAGAACACCGGCGGGAAGTGACGCCCGCCGCGGTCGAGGGTGATCCAGCGCAGCTCGGTGAAGGCGTCGAGCGACCAGCGGCCGCCGTAACGGCCCACGCCCGAGGCCTTGACCCCGCCGAAGGGGACATGCGGTTCGTCGTTGATGTTCTGGCAGTTGACGTGGGCGATGCCGGTCTCGAGCCGCTGGGCGATGCCCAGGGCGCGGGCCTCGTCGCGGCTCCAGACCGCGCCGGTCAGGCCGTACTCGGTGTCGTTGTTGAGCGCGATCGCCTCGTCGTCCGTCCGGAAGGGCGCGGCGATCACCACGGGGCCGAAGGTCTCGTCGTGCCAGATGTCCATCGAGCTGTCGACGCCGGTCAGCACCGTGGGCTCGACGAAGTTGTCCCAGGCGTTGCCGCCCAGTTCCAGCCGCGCGCCCTTCGATACCGCATCGTCGATCAGCGCCTTCACCCGCACCGCCTGGCGGGTGTTCACCAGCGGGCCGATGACGTTGTCCTTGTCGTCGGTATGTCCGGTCCGGAGCTTCTTGGCGCGGGCGAGGAAGCGGGACATGAAGTCCTCCCAGACGTTCTCGTGGACCAGCAGCTTCTCGGTCGACATGCAGACCTGCCCCTGGTGCATGAAGCTGCCGAAGTTCGCGGCGCGGGCGGCGGCCTCGAGGTCGGCGTCCTCCAGCACGATCATGCTGTCCTTGCCGCCGAGCTCCACGCAGGCCTTCTTCAGGTGCGCGCCGCACTTGGCGGCGATGTGGCGGCCCACGGCGGTGGAGCCGGTGAAGCTCACCGCCTTCACGTCGGGGTTCTCGATCATCTCGTCGCCCACCGCGCCCACGCTCTCGCGCGAGCAGGTGACGACGTTGAAGACGCCGGGCGGGATGCCGGCCTCCTCGAGGATCTCGGCGAAGTAGAGCCCGCCTGCGTAGGGCGTGTCCTCGGAGGGCTTCAGGACCACGGTGTTCCCCGCCGCCAGCGCGGCGGCGAAGCCGCGGGAGGTGAGGATCCCCGGCATGTTCCAGGGCGAGATCACTGAGACGACGCCCAACGGGAAGCGGGTCGCCATCATGAACTTGCCGTGCTCGGAGGGCAGGACCTCGCCGATGTTCTGGTAGCAGAGCGCGGCGGCGGAGCGGAACACTTCGCCCACGTAGCCCGCCTCGAACATGCCCTTGCCGAACCAGCCGCCGCCCTCCTGCACGGCGGCGGCGACGAAGTCGTCCTTCCGCCGCTCCCAGACGTCGGCGATGCGGTGGAGCGCGTGGGCCCGGTGATGGAAAGGCTGGGCCGACCACTCGGGGAAGGCCTGCTTGGCGGCGGCGATGGCCTTCCTCACGTCATCGGGCGAGCCGTCGGGGATACGGGCGTAGACCGAATTGTCGGACGGGTTGAGGTCGTCGAAGGTCCGCGCCGCGGGAGTCCAGCTCCCGCCGATGTACATGCCGCGGATCGAGGGGGACGTCTTGGCCTGGTCGAGCATCTGTCACCTCCGGGGTGGGTTGGATGGGGCGGGCCGCCAGCTTTCGGCCCGGCGTGCGGCGCCCTCGATCTCGTCGAGGACGGATTTCAGCCGGTCGGCGGAAGAGCCGAGGTCGGGCATGGGGATCTCCGGCGCCCGGGGGCGCTGCGGCATGGGCGGGCGGTCGGGCACCGTGGGCAGGCGACCCGAGCCGTTGGCCGGCGCGGCGCGGCGGCTGGAGGTCTGTGCGGCGCGGCCGACGATGTCGCCGATCTCCACGCCGAGGACGTCGCTGGCGCTCTTGCGGTCGCCGGCTGGTGCAGGCGCCGGGCGCGGGGGCGCGGGTTGGGGACGCTGTGCCGCGCCGTTCGCTGCGGCCGGCTTCGGGGCGGGCGCGGGCTCCGGCGCGGCGGGGCGCGCGGGGCGAGAGGCGACGGATTTCACCGCCTGCGCGGCGATGTCGGAGGGCGAGGGGCGGTTGGCGGGCATGGTCGGTACGGGGCGCTCTGCGGGGTGTGGGCTGGCCGGGGCGGGCTTCGGCGCGGGCTTGGCGGCCGCGCCGCCGAGGTAGGCGCGCTGCACGGCGGGGTCGGTCAGGAGCTCCTGCGCCGGGGCCTCGTGGGTGATCTCGCCGGTATCCAGCAGGTAGCCCCGGTCGGCGATGGCGAGGCTCGCGCGGGCGTTCTGTTCCACCAGCAGCAGGCCGAGACCGGCCTCGCGCACGGTGCGGAGCGTCTTGAAGAGGTCCTTGGACAGCAGCGGCGAGAGCCCCAGCGAGGGTTCGTCGAGGGCGAGGATCGAGGGGTTCGACATCATGGCCCGGCCGATCGCGACCATCTGCTGCTCGCCGCCCGACATGGTGCGGGCGACTTGCCGCCGCCGCTCGCCGAGCTTGGGGAAGAGCGTCATCACCCTGTCGAGGCTCGCGCGCTGCTCGTCGCGGGCGCGGTCGGCGTAGGCGCCGAGGGTGAGGTTCTCCTCCACCGTCATATCGGGAAAGATGCCGCGGCCCTCGGGGACCAGCGCGATCCCGGCCTCGACGATCCGGTGCGGCGGCTGGCCCACGAGGTCCTCGCCCTCGAGCAGGGCCTCGCCGGTCACGCGGCCCTCGCAGACGCCGCAGATCGCCTTGAGCAGCGTCGTCTTGCCCGCGCCGTTGGCGCCGAGGATGACGACGATCTCGCCCCGGTCGACGCGCAGCGCGGCCTCGTGCAGCGCCCGGTGCTGGCCGTAGCTGACGGACAGGTTGCGGACGTCAAGCATGGGCCGGCTCCTCCACGCCGAGGTAGGCCTCGATCACGCCGGGGTCGTTCAGCACCTCCTCGGTCTCGCCCTCGGCGATCTTCGAGCCCGAGGACATGACCACGCAGCGGTCGCAGAGCGAGCGGATCGCGTCCATGACGTGCTCCACCAGGATGATCGTGCGGCCCTCATCCCGCAGGCGGCGGATGAGGGCGATGCCCTCCTCCAGCTCGGTCGGGTTGAGCCCGGCGAGCCACTCGTCGAGCAGCAGCACCTTGGGCTCTCCGGCGAGCGTCCGGGCCAGTTCGACCCGCTTGGTGTCGATGTAGGTGAGCGACCCCACCGGCGCCTGCGCCCGGCGGGAGAGGCCCACGAGGTCGAGCACGCGCATCGCCTGCGCCTCGGCATCGTGGCCCCAGCGGCGGCGGTGGCCGAAGACGGCGCCCGCCATGACGTTTTCCAGCACAGTCATCGAGGGCAGGAGCCGCACCAGCTGGAAGGTCCGGGCCACGCCGCGCCGGGCGATGTCCTGCGCGGGCAGGCCGGAGATCACCGAGCCGCGCAGCGAGATCGTCCCGGCGGTGGGCGGCAGCGCGCCGGAGATCAGGTTGAGCGTCGTGGACTTGCCCGAGCCGTTGGGGCCGATCAGCCCCAGCACCTCGTGCTCGGCCACGTCGAAGTCGAGCTCGTTGACGGCCACGAGGCCGCCGAAGCGCTTGGTCGCGCCGCGGAGGGAGAGCACCGGCGTCATGCGAAGGCCCCCCGGCGCGAGACCCGGCCGCGGGCCTCCTCGATCAGCCCGACGAAGCCGCGCGGCAGCAGGTAGACGATGACGAGGAACGACAGGCCCAGAAGCAGCGTCGTCTGGTTCGGGAAGGTGCCGGAGATCGCCTCCCAGAGGAAGGTGAAGGGGATGACGCCGACCACCGGGCCCCAGAGCCGGCCGGTGCCGCCCAGAAGCGCCATGATCACCACCTGGAACGAGAGCATGGGCGTGAAGGCGATGGCGGGCTCGATGTAGACGTAGCGCGGGGCGAGGATCGCGCCGGTCACGGCGGCCACCGCGCCGGGGATCATGAAGAGCAGCACCTTCACCCGAGCGGTGTGGATGCCGGAGTGCCGCGCGACCTCCTCGTCGTCGCCGAGGATGCGGACGGCGAAGCCCAGCCGCGAGCGCCAGATCAGGAAGCCCGCGAGGAAGACCAGCGCCGAGAGGCCGGTGAGCTGCCAGTAGATGTGCTCCTCGGTGATCGAGGTGAGGACGTAGAGCCCCTTGGCCCCGCTCACGTTCTGGCCCCAGGTGATGATCTGCCGGACGAGCTCGGCGAGGCCCAGCGTGAAGATCACGAAGTAGACGCCCGAGAGCCGCAGGGTGGCGACGCCCACGAGGGCGGCGAGGACCGCGCCGATCACTGCGGCGATGGGCAGGGTCAGCCAGTAGGGCATGTACTCGATGCCGATCCCCGTGGTGTAGGTCCCGATCCCGAAGAACGCCGCCGTGGCGAGAGAGATGTAGTGCGTGGGTCCCGAGAAGAGCGCCCAGCTCGTGGCGAGCGCGGTGTACATGGCGATGGTGACGCCGATGCTCAGGAAGTAGGAATCCGAGGCCAGCGGCAGCAGGGCCGCCAGCGCGAAGAGGAGGACGCCGATGGTGACGCCGCGGCGGTCCCTGGCGGTCATGTCCGGGCCCTCCCCAGCAGGCCCTGCGGGCGCAGCAGCAGGATCAGGATGAAGAGCAGGTAGGCGGCGGCCAGCGTCAGGCCGGGGTCGATCAGGGTGGCCACGAAGGTCTCGAGGATGCCCAGCAGGACGGCGGCCAGGATCGTGCCGCGGATGTCGCCCACACCGCCCATGATGACGATGATCAGCGCCTTGAGCGTGAAGATCACGCCCGTGGAGGCGTCGAGCGTCAGGAAGCTCGAGACCAGCGCGCCGCCCACCGCGGTCACCGCGCCGCCGAGGGCGAAGGCCCGGGCCGAGAGGCTGGGCACATCGATGCCCACCAGCCGCGCGCTGTCGGGCGAGACGGCGATGGCGCGCACCGACATGCCCGCGCGGCTGCGGTAGAGCCAGATCCAGAGCGCGCCGCAGAGCAGGACGGCAGCGGCGAAGGCGACCACGCGGTTGAGACCGTAGGTCTCGCCGATGAACTGCACCGGCTGCGCGAGGTAGGAGTAGGAGAAGTAGTCGCCCCCGAAGAGCGCGAGCATCACGCCCACGCCGACGAAGGACAGGCCGAAGGTCGTCAGGATCGCGTCGACCTCGAGCTGGCCGCGCGACTTGGCGCGTTTCACCAGGGGCCGCAGGACGACGACGTAGATCAGCCAGTTCAGGGCGAAGGCCAGGGGCGCCACGACGAAGATTGTCAGCAGCGGGCTCACCTGGCTGGAGGTCCAGAACCAGAAGGCGCCGAAACCGCCCGCGACGAGGGTCTCGCCGTTGGCGAGGTTCATGATGCGGGCCATGCCGTATTGCAGGTTCAGCCCCGTCGCGATGAGCGCGTAGGTGCCGCCGAGCAGCAGTCCGGTGAAGATGATGTCCATGTCGCCCCTGTCCGTCAGGGGCGGGCCGCGTGCCGCGGCCCGCCCGCTCGCCGGGATTACTCCCAGCCGCTCTTCACGATGGGATCGACCTCGCCCTCGCGCCCGGTGGAGGCGATGCCGCGGAAGACACCGTCCTGCCACTGACCGACGGTCCAGTAGGCCGGGTTGTTGTTGTTCTCGTCCCACTCGATGGGGCCGATCACCGTGTCGAAGGAGTTGTTGGCGATGTACTCGGCCACCGCCTCGCGGTCGATGGTGCCGGCGCCCTCGATGGCCTGCTGGTAGATCTGGAAGGTCGAGTAGACCATCGCCGAGGCCCAGCTGTCGGGCGCCTGGCCGGTGACCTCTTCATGCCGCGCGGCGTAGTCCTGGAACTCGGGGTCGTCGGCGTTCACGCCCCCGATGCCCATGACTCCGTTGGCCGATTCGCCGAAGCGCTCCTGGTAGGAGGGGAAGGCGGTGGCGACGGCGGTGTAGAAGACGCCCACGTCGAGGTTCTCGATGATCGCCTGCTCGGTCAGCGCGAAGGTGTCCGGCGGGTAGGAGAAGGCGACGAAGCTGTCGGGATTGGCGTCCGCCGCGCCCTGCATCACCGGCGAGAGGTCCTGGGTGCCCAGCGGGTAGGAGCTGTCGTAGACGATCTCGAAGCCGGCCTCCTCGAAGAGCGGGCGCGCCTCCTCGGCCAGCTCGATGCCGAAGGCGTCGGCCACGTTGACCATGGCGACGGTGTTGCCGATCTCGCCCGCCTCGCGCAGCTCGGTCATCACGTCGATCAGCCCGCCGACCATGCCGGAAGCGGCGCCGAGGGTGATGTAGAGGTTCGGGAACTGGGCGGAGAGGTCCTCGACGTTGCCGGTGTTGGCGGTGGAGGTCACCTGCGGGTAGCCGTAGCGGTCGTAGATCGGCGCGGCGGCGAGGTTGAGACCGGTGGAGTAGGGGGGCAGGATGAAGTCCGCCTCGTCCTGGGTCGCCAGGCGCTGCACGGCGGCGATGGTCTGCGCCGGGTTGGTCTGGTCGTCGTACTCCACGATCTCGACCATGTAGGACGTGTCGCCGACCTGCAGGCCGCCGGCCTCGTTCACGTCGTTGGCCCAGAGCTGGACGTTGGGCCAGTAGGTGACGGCCGCGCCGCCGGCGAGCGGGCCGGTCTTCGGGCCCACGGCGCCGATGGTCAGCGTCTCCTGCGCGAGCGCGCCGCCCGCGGCGAAGAGCGCGGCGAGCGCGGTTCCGGTGAGTAGTCTGGTCATGTCGTCTCCTCCCATGTTGACGATCAGGTTGGCTGTGCCGCGCCCTCCTCCGGCGCGGTGGTGGTCATGGCCTGGATCTCGGTGAATTCGCGGATCGCCTCGAGCCCGCCGAAGCGGCCGTAGCCCGAGGCCTTGACCCCGCCGAAGGGCAGGGCCGGATGGTCGTGGACGGTCGAGCGGTTGACGTGCCCGAGCCCGGTGTCGATGGCCGCGAGCATCGCCTCGGCGCGGGCGGTGTCGCGACTGAATACGGAGGCGACGAGCCCGAACTCGGTGTCGTTGGCGAGCGCCTGCGCCTCGTCGTCGTCGCCCACGCGGGTCACGCCGACGATGGGGCCGAAGGCCTCCTCGGCGTAGAGCCGCATGCCGGGCGCGACGCGGTCGATGACCGTGGGCTGCAGCATCGTGTCGAGCCCGCCGCCGCCGGTCACGAGGCGCGCGCCCCGGGCGATCGCGTCCTCGACCAGCGCCATGAGCCGGGCGGTCGCGCCGGGGCTCACGAGCGCGCCGAGGCGGCCGTTCTCCGGATGCTCGGCTTGCAGCCGCTCGGTCTCGGCGGCGAGCAGGTCGAGAAAGGCGTCGGCCACGCGGTCGTCGACGAGGATGCGCTCGGTCGACATGCAGACCTGGCCCTGGTTGGCGAAGGCCCCGTGGGCGGCGGCGCGGGCGGCCAGCGCGAGGTCGGCGTCGGCCCGGACGATCAGCGTGCCCTTGCCGGATAGCTCCAGCAGGCAGGGCTTGAGGTGGCGCGCCGCGGCCACGGCGATCTCGCGGCCCACGCGGGTCGAGCCGGTGAAATTCACCCGCCGCACCGCCGGATGGGCGATGAGGGCCGAGACGACCTCCTCGGCGTGGTCGGGGGCATTGGTGACGAAGTTGAGCGCCCCCTCGGGGAGGCCCGCGTCGATCAGCACCCGGGCGACCCATTCGTGGGTCATCGGGCAGAGCTCCGAGGCCTTCAGCACCACCGTATTGCCGCAGGCGAGAGGCGCCGCGACGGCGCGGGTGGCGAGCGTGACCGGCGCGTTCCAGGGCGCGATGGCGAGCACCACGCCGGCCGGCCTGCGGCGCAGGACGAAGCGCTCTCCCGGCGGCGCGCCCTCGAGGTCCTCGGTGCGGATATGGGCGGGCAGGGTCGCCGCCTGGCGCAGCATCTGCTCGGCGATGTCGATGTTGAAGCGGGTCCAGCTCTCGGCGGCGCCGGTCTCGTCGGCGGCGATGGCGACGGCCTCGGCGGCGCGGGCCCGCATGAGGCCCGCCGCCTCCGTCAGGATCTCGGCCCGGCGCTCGGGCGCGGTCTCGGACCAGCCGACGAAGGCGCGGGCGGCGGAGGCCGCGGCCCGTTCGGCCTCCGGCGCCCCGGCGGCGGCGGCACGGGTCACCACCGCGCCGGACCCCGGTCCGCGCCGCTCGAAGACGGGTGCACCTTCGGGCGCACCGGCTTCACCGCCGATGATGAGCTGCGACTGAAACATCCCCTCCTCCCGGATGCGGCCGATCGCACATGGCCGACCCACAGAATTCGCGCTGGCGGCCCCGGAGTAAACGCCGCATTGTGGGAAAGAGATATCATTTTGCGGGAATCTCGACGCTCATGCCCCATCGTCTCCTCTCGGTTCCGCCCGCCGCCGCCGATACGCCGGGCCAGATTCGCGGCAAGTGGCTGTCGGGCAGCCTGCGTCCCAGCATCGCCGGGCGGGCCGAGGCCCTGGCGGTGCGGTCCTACGCGGTGATGCTTCTGCAGTCGGGCGAGGCGCGGCTCGAGCGGGAGGACCGCGCGCTGGCGCTCCGGGGCCCGGTGCTGGCCTGGACGCCCTGGGGCCCGGAGGGCCGGATCGCCGCCGCACCCGGAGCGGTCGGGGGCTACCTGCTGCTCGGCGTGGACTGGGTGACGAGCGCCATAGGCCACGAGGCGGAATCGGCGGACCTGCGAGCGCTGGTGGAGCGCGAGACCGTCCTGCCGCTGGGGACCGAGCCCGACCTGGCCCGGCGGGCACGCGCCGCGGTGGAGGAGGTGCTGGAGGAGGGCGCCGGATCGGAAGCCGCCGCCCGCGCGGTGATCGAGGCGCACCTGCGGATCCTGCTGGTGCGGATCTGGCGCGCGGCGGGCCATGCCCCGGCGGACGGCCGCCCCCGCGGCCCGGCGGAACGGATCTATACCCGCTTCACCGCGCTGGTGGCGCAGCACTTCCGCGACCGCTGGACCGTCGAGCAATACGCCGCCGCGCTGGGCGTCTCGCGCGACAGGCTGGGCGACATCTGCCGCCGCTTCGGGGGGCGGCCGCCCAAGGCGAAGATCGACGACCGGCTCGAACTCGAGGCCCGGCTCTTCCTCGAGCAGTCGACCCACTCCGTGAAGCAGATCGCCGAACTGCTGGGCTTCCCCTCGGCCTCGCATCTCTCCCGGTTCTTCCAGCGGCATGCGGGGCAGGCGCCCGGGGCCTACCGCCGGGCCCTGGCCGCCCGCCCGGAGGGGCTGCGCGACGGCCCCGAGCTGCACGCCTGGCCCTGAGGCGGGCGGGAAAAAACCGCGGAGGGAATTGCACACCGGCCCGCGTGCGGTATCTCTTGCGCCGCAGACCGGGAGGACAACGATGCCTGACACCAAGACCGCCCTCGTCATTTCCGCCCATGCCGCCGACTTCGTCTGGCGCTGCGGAGGGGCGATCGCGCTGCACGCCGAGAAGGGCTACGACGTCACCGTCCTCTGCCTGTCCTTCGGCGAGCGCGGCGAGAGCGCGAAGCTCTGGAAGCAGGAGGGCATGACCCTCGACAAGGTGAAGGAGGTGCGCCACCAGGAGGCGCAGAACGCCGCCGACGCGCTGGGCGTGCACGAGCTCGTCTGCCTCGACATGGGGGACTACCCGCTCGACTTCAGCCGCGAGAACAAGATGCGGATCGTCGACGTGATCCGGAAGGTGCAGCCCGCCTTCATGCTGAGCCACTCGCAGTACGATCCCTACAACACCGACCACATGTACACGACGCAGGTGGCGCTGGAGACCCGGATGATCGCCCAGGCCTGGGGCCACAACCCGGGCGAGAAGGTGCTTGGCGCGCCGCAGCTCTACCTCTTCGAGCCGCACCAGACCGAGCAGATGGGCTGGAAGCCCGACACCTTCCTCGACATCACGCCAGTCTGGGAGAAGAAGCGCGCCGCGATCGAGTGCATGGAGGGGCAGCAGCACCTCTGGGACTACTACACCAACGTGGCCGAGAACCGCGGCAACCACTTCCGCCGGAACTCCGGCGGCCAGTCCGGCGGGCGCGACTGCCGCTACGCGGAGGGCTTCCAGTCGGTCTTCCCGCGGACCGTGGACGAGCTTTGAGACGAGGCCGCCGGGCGGCGGCACGCGGTTTGGCAACCGCGTGCGACGCCGCTTCGAAGCGGCGTGACCAAGGGTCTTCGAAGACCCTTGGCCGGCAAGGAGACGAAGGATGAACACCCCCACCAACCCGAGCTTCGACGTGGCCCACCTGGGGCACGTGGAGGTCTATACCGACCGCTTCGAGGAGAGCCTCGACTTCTTCACCCGGGTCTACGGCTTGAAGATTTCTGCCCAGGAGGGCGGCTCCGCCTATCTCCGGGCCTGGGATGATTACGAATTTCATACACTGAAGCTCACCGAGCACCATACGACCGGCGTCGGGCACATCGGCTACCGCTGCGCTTCGCCCGAGGCGCTGGAACGGCGCGTCGCGGCGATCGAGGCCTCCGACTTCGAGGGCCTGGGCTGGGTCGAGGGGGACCTCGGCCACGGTCGCGCCTACCGCGTGGCCGACCCCTTCGGCCACGTCTTCGAGCTCTACTGGGAGTCCCGCCGCTACGAGCCCGACGAGGACGACCGCCCGGCGCTCAAGAACATGGCGTCGAAGTTCACCGCGCAGGGCGCCTCTCCGCGCCGGATCGATCACCTCAACCTGCTGGCCGAGGACGTGGCCGAGTTCCGCCGCTTCATGGAGACCTGCCTCGGCAGCCGGGTGACCGAGCTGATCCAGCTCGACAGCGGCCGGATCGGCGGCTGCTGGTTCACCGTCAACAACAAGAGCTACGACCTCGCCTGCACCGAGGAGCACGGCAAGGGGCAGGGGCGCTTCCACCACGTGACCTACGCCACGGACCAGCGCGAGGACATCCTCAAGGCCGCCGACATCTTTCTCGAGAACGGCGTTCACATCGAGACCGGTCCGCACAAGCACGCGATCCAGGGGACCTTCTTCCTCTACGTCTGGGAGCCCGCGGGCAACCGCGTGGAGCTCGCCAACGCGGGTGCGCGCCTGATCACGGCGCCCGACTGGGAGCCGGTCGTCTGGACCGAAGCGGAGCGCAAGAAGGGCCAGGCCTGGGGTCTGAAGACCATCGAGACCTTCCATACCCACGGGACGCCGCCCGTGGAGGAGTGAGGAGAGAGGGGGCGCTGCCCCCTCTTGCGCGCCGGGGCGCGCAATTCACCCCCGGGATATTTGAACCCAGAAGAGGGAGGGTGCGGAATGGCCGTGGTCAGGACCGGGATCGAGAGGGCGGAGGCGGGCGTCATCGAGGCGCTGGGCCGCGCCGGCGTGGCGACGGTGCACGAGGCGGCGGGGCGCAGCGGCTGCCTCGCGCCGCACATGCGTCCCGTCTGGAAGGGCGCGCGCATCGCGGGCTCGGCGGTGACCATCTCGGCGCCCCCGGGGGACAACTGGATGCTGCACGTGGCCATCGAGCAGCTCGCCGAGGGGGACATCCTCGTCCTCGCGCCCACCTCGCCCTGCACCGACGGCTACTTCGGCGACCTGCTGGCGACCTCGGCCATGGCGCGCGGCTGCCGCGGGCTGGTGATCGAGGCGGGCGTCCGCGACGTGGCGGACCTCGAGGAGATGGGCTTTCCGGTCTGGTCGAAGGCGATCAGCGCGCAGGGCACGGTCAAGGAGACGCTGGGCTCGGTGAACGTGCCGATCGTCTGCGGCGGGCAGGCGATCGAGGCGGGCGACGTGATCGTGGCCGACGACGACGGGGTCTGCGTCGTGCGCCGCGCCGAGGCCGCCTCGGTGCTGGAGAAGGCCGAGGCGCGGCTCGCCAAGGAGGAGGAGAAGCGGCAGCGGCTGGCCTCGGGCGAGTTGGGGCTCGACCTTTACGACATGCGGGGGCGCCTCGCGGAGAAGGGCCTGCGCTATGAGTGAGGGCAGCATCCCCTGCCTCTGGATGCGCGGGGGGACCTCCAAGGGGGCCTATTTCCTGGCCTCGGACCTGCCGGAGGCGCGGGAGGCGCGGGACGACCTGCTGCTGCGGATCATGGGCTCGCCCGACCCGGCACAGATCGACGGGATCGGCGGGGCGGATCCGCTGACCTCCAAGGTGGCGGTGCTCTCGCCCGCGAGCCGGGAGGATGCCGACGTCGACTACCTCTTCCTGCAGGTCTTCGTCGACCGGGCGCTGGTCTCGGACGCGCAGAACTGCGGGAATATCCTTGCCGGCGTGGGCCCTGCGGCGATAGAGCGGGGGCTTGTCGCGGCGGCGGGCGAGGAGACGCCGGTGCGGATCCACATGGTGAACACCGGGGAGATCGCCACGGCCCGGATCGCCACGCCCGGCGGCCGGGTGAGCTACGAGGGGGAGGCCCGGATCGACGGCGTGCCCGGGCGGCACGCGCCGGTGCCGCTGATGTTCGACAGCGTGGCAGGCTCCATGTGCGGGGCGCTGCTGCCCACCGGTAACGCGGTGGACGAGATCGAGGGCGTGGACTGCACGCTCATCGACAACGGGATGCCCTGCGTGGTGATGCGCGCGGCGGACCTCGGGGTGGAGGGCACCGAGAGCCGGGAGGCTCTGGAGGGCGACGCCGCGCTCAAGGAGCGGGTCGAGGCGATCCGCCTCGCGGCGGGGCCGATGATGTCGCTGGGCGACGTCTCCGAGAAGACCGTGCCGAAGATGGTGCTGGTCTCGGAGCCGCGCGCGGGCGGCGTGCTCTCGACGCGCTCCTTCATCCCGCACCGGGTCCACGCGACCATCGGCGTCTTCGCCGCCGTGAGCGTCGCCACGGCGGCGACGCTGGAGGGATCGCCCGCGGCCTCGGTCGCGCGGTTGCCGGAGGGAGAGACCTTCGCCGTCGAGCATCCCACCGGCGCGGCGGAGGTCCTGCTGGAGCGCGATGCGGAGGGCCGGGTGGGCCGCGCGGGCACCTTGAGAACGGCGCGCAAGCTGATGGAGGGGCTGGTCTTTCCAGGCCCCGAGCGCGGCTAGCCCAGCACCCCCGGCAACCACAGCACCAGCGCGGGCACGGCCACGACGATGGCGGTGACCGCGAGATCCGACAGGAAGAAGGGCGTCACGCCGCGGAAGACCTGCAGGGTGGTGACGTGCTCTTCGGCGACGTTGCGGATGACGAAGACGTTGAGCCCGACGGGCGGCGTGATCATCCCGATCTCCAGCAGCTTCACCACCAGGACGCCGAACCAGACCAGGCTGAGGCCCTGTGCCTCGAGCACCGGGATGAAGACCGGGAGCGTGATGAGCAGCGCGCCGAAGGGCTCCATCACCATGCCGAGCACCAGGTAGATCAGCACGATGATCAGCATGAGCTGCAGGTAGCCCATGTCGGCGTCGGCCACGAAGGACGACAGGAAGTTCGAGAGGCCGGTAATCCCGAGGAAGCGGGTGAACATGGCCGCGCCGATGCCGATGATGAGCAGCGAGGCGGTGGTGGTCAGCGTCTCGAGCAGGGCGTCGCGCATGACCTTCACGCTCAGCCGGCGCACGAGGGCGGCGATGGCGATGGCGCCGGCGGCGCCCACGGCCCCGGCCTCGGTTGCGGTGAAGAGGCCCGAGAAGAGGCCGCCGAAGACCAGCAGGATCAGCAGCAGCACCGGCCAGACCCGCAGGAGCGCCTGCCGGACGGTGAGGTCCTCGTCCTCGATGGGGCGGCGCGGCACGAGGTCGGGGCGTGTCCAGGTGAGGACCAGCACGACGCAGGAATAGGCCACCGCGGAGAGCAGGCCGACGGAGACGCCGCCGAGGAAGACCTGGGTGATCGAGGTCTCGGCGAAGATGCCGTAGATGATCATCAGGATCGACGGCGGGATCAGAGCGCCGATGGTGCCGCCCGCGGCGATGGCGCCCGCGGCGATGGAGGGGGCGTAGCCCGCGCGGATCATCTCGGGGATCGCGATCCGGCCCATGGAGGCGGCGGTGGCGAGCGAGGAGCCGCAGACGGCGGCGAAGCCGGAGCAGGCGAAGACCGAGGAGATCGCGAGCGCGCCGGGGATCTTGCGCAGCACCGCCTTGGCGGCGTCGAAGAGGCCCGAGGTGAGGTCGGCGTGGAAGGCCACGAAGCCCATGAGCAGGAACATGGGCACCGCGCTCATGGTCCAGCTCGCGGTGAAGTCGTAGGGCGTGTTGGCGAGGATGCCGAGCGCGGGCGTCACGCCCAGCAGCCAGGCGGTGCCGCCGAAGGACACGCAGATCAGCGCGAGCGCCACGGGCAGGCGCAGGAAGAGCAGCAGGAAGAGGGCGGCAATGCCCCAGAAGCCGGTTTCGACGCTCATTTCGACCCAGTGAGGATGGCGGGAATTCGGACGAGGCACACGAGCGCCGCGAGGGTGAAGCCGATCGGCGGCAGGAAGTAGGTGGGCCAGACGGCCACGCGGTTGCCCAGCACGTCGACGAAGGAGCCGACCTCGTAGCTCTCGATCGCGGTGCCGAGGGTGACCCAGGCGATGGCGAGATAGACCAGCGCGGCGAGCAGCGAGACGAGGATGTCGTTGGCCTGGCCGATCCGTCCCGGCGTCAGGTACTCGGTCAGTTCGACCTTCACCATGGCGTTGTTCCGCTCGACCCAGCCCAGGGGCAGGAAGGCGATCAGCACCATGTAGTAGCGCGAGACGATGGCGTTCGTGGCCGGGATCGGCTGACCGAAGAGGTTGCGCGCGGCGACGTCGGCGGTGACGTGCACCAGCATCAGCAGCACGCCGAGGCTGCCGATCAGGGCCAGGCCCTGGGCGATCCGGGTGGCGACGCGGTCGAGCGCTCTCATCGGGGGAATCCGGTCAGGTCAGGAGGGCGGGACGGGGCCGGCGCGGGACTGCCGCGCCGGCCGCTTGGCTGGGATCAGCCGCCGTAGGTCGAGAAGTCGACGTCCGACCAGACCTCTTCCCAGACGCGCTCGGCCATGGCCGCTTCGTCGTGGTCGAGCTCCTCGGAGATCGCCGTCCACTTGTCGATCAGGCCGACGAACTCCTCGACCCGCTCGGAGGCGTCTTCCATGCCGAAGCGCTCCATGGAGACCTGCGCGGCGGTCTCGCGGTCGGCGATGCCGAACTCCTCGGAGGCGGTCACGAAGTCCTCGGGGGCCTCGGCCATGGTGATGCCGGCCTCGGTCGCGGCCTCTTCGGCGGCGGCGGGGAAGTCGTAGCCCCACTGCTGGGTGAAGTTGGCGTTTGCCAAGTTCGCGGCGCGCGCCAGCACCTCACGCTCCTCGGGGGACATGTCCTGCCAGGTCCCGAGGGCCGTCGTGAAGTTCGAGGTCGAGAAGTAGGTCCCGAGCGGCACCGCGGTCACCTGCTCGGCCAGCTCGACGAGGCGGAACGACAGCAGGTCGCCGATCGAGGCGATGGTTCCGTCGATGGTGCCCTGGCTCATGGCCTCGAAGGTCTCGCCCACGCCGATGGCGACGGGCGTCGCGCCGAAGTTCTCGGCCCAGCGGGAGAAGGGCGCGCCGCCCGAGCGCAGGCGCAGGCCCGCCACGTCGTCCATCGACTCGACCGGCTGGTTGGTGATGAGGACGTAAGGATCCGACGAGCCGGAGCCCAGGAAGACCATGCCGAAGTCGTTCATCTCCTGCTGGCAGGCCTCGCAGGACACGATGTACTCGGTCAGCGCCGCGCCCATGGCGTGCGGGTCGGTGCCCGAGAGCGAGAGCTCGCCGGCGAGGGCGAGGTTGGGCAGCTCGGCCGGGAAGTAGAGCGGCAGCAGGTTGCCCACGTCCACAAGGCCGGTCTGCAGGGCGTCCTTCATCTGGCCGAGGCTCACGACCTCCGGGCCGAGGAAGGTGGCCGTGAGATCCGCCTCGTCCTGCGCCTCGAGGTTCTCCACGAGGCCGTTGTAGAGGTGCGAAGTGGCCGGGTGCGGCGGCGGTGCGCCGGAGGCCACGCGCAGGTCGCGCGCGTCGGCGGTGCCCGCCGCGATGGCGATGGCCGAGGCCATTGCGAGTGTCGTGCCGAGTTTCATGATCTCTCCTCCCTGGTTTTGATCATGGTGGGTCAGATGCGCAGGAGCTTCCGCGCATTCTCTTTCAGGATCAGCGGACGGACTTCCTCCTTCATCGGGAGTTCCTCGAAGTCGGCCAGCCACATGTCGGGCGTGATCGCGGGCCAGTCCGATCCGAAGAGCATCTTATGCTTCAGGATCGTATTGGCGTAGTGCACGAAAATCTGCGGAAAATACTTCGGCCGCCAGCCCGACATGTCGATGTAAACGTTGGGCTTGTGCTGGGCGACCATCAGCCCTTCTTCCGTCCAGGGGAAGGACGGGTGGGCCAGGATGATCGGCATGTCCGGGAAATCCACGGCGACATCGTCGACGTGGACCGGGTTGGAGTACTTCAGCCGCATCCCCATGCCGCCGCGCATGCCCGAACCGACGCCGGTCTGCCCGGTATGGAAGAGCGCGACGCAGCCCTCCTCGGCCAGCACCTCGTAGAGCGGGTAGGCCATGCGGTCGTTCGGGTAGAAGCCCATGAGCGTGGGGTGGAACTTGAAGCCCTTGATCCCGAAGTCGTTGATCAGCCGACGGGCCTCTCGCGCGCCGGCCTTGCCCTTGGCCGGGTCGATCGAGGCGAAGGGGATCAGGATGTCGTCGTTCTCGGCGGCGATCTGCGCCACCTCCTCGTTGGAGTAGCGGCGGAAACCGGTCTCGCGCTCGCTGTCGACGGGGAAGATCACCGCGCCGATCTTGCGCTCGCGGAAGTACTCCGCGGTCTGCGGGACGGTGGGCAGCATCCCCTCGGCGCCAGCGGGATTCTTGAAGTACTTGGCCATCGCCGCCTGGAACTCGTTGTAGCCGTCGTCACGGTGATGGCTGCAGGGTTCCTCGGCGTGGGTGTGGATGTCGATGGCGATCAGGTCGTCTACGTTCACGGGCGCACCTCCGGGTCCGGTAGCGCGAGGTATTTGCGCAGGAGCCGCTTCAGCGTGGCCTCCTCCGCGCGGGTCAGTGTGGCGGGCCGGCGGGCCTCGTGCTCGAGGAAGACCGGCATCACGGCGTCGAGCCGGGCGCGGCCGGCCTCGGTCAGGCGGAGCTCGAGCGCGCGGCGGTCGTCTTCGGGGGCGCGGCGCGAGACGATGCCGTCCCGCTCCATCCCGGCCATCATCTTGGCCATGTGGGCGCGCTTGACCCGCAGGGTGCGGGCGACGATGCCCTGGCGGATGCCGGGGTTCTGTCCGATGAGGACGAGGACCGAGATCTCGCCGGGCCGCAGGCCGACCTCTTCCATGTCGCGGAAGAAGGCGCCGAAGGACTGAAGCTGCGAAAGCCGCAGGAGCAGGCCCAGGCTGTCGAGCAGCGGGCCCATCTCGACGGACTCCTGGTCCCGGACGGCGACGTCCTCATCCATTCCGGGGCGCCTCCACCTTGCCGGCGCGCTTCTCGAGGAAGGCGCGGAGACGCTCCTCGGCCTCGGGCGTGGCGCTGGTGAGAGCCGACATGATCGACTCGACGAAGAGCCCGTCCTCCGAGGACATGTCCTGGATGCGAGGCAGGGCGTTGAGGATCGCGTAGTTCGACATCTCGGCATTCTCGGCGGTCTTCGCCGCGATCTCCATGGCCTTTTCGAGACCCTGTCCCTCGGGCACGACGTAGGAGACGCCGCCCCAGCGCTCCATCTCCGGAGCGCCCACGGTCCGGCCGGTGAGCATCATGTCCCCCATCCGGGCCGCACCGATGAGCCGCGCGATGCGGACGGAGCCGCCGCCGCCCACGAAGATGCCGCGGGTGCCCTCGGGCATCCCGAAGAAGGCGCTCTCCTCGGCCACGCGGATGTGGCTCGCCGCGGCGAGTTCGAAGCCGCCGCCGACCACGGCGCCGTGCAGGGCGGTGATGAAGGGAATCGAGCCGCGCTCGAACCGGTCGAAGATCCGGTGCCACTGGCGCGAGCCCTTCACCGCGTCGATCAGCGGCTTCTCGACGTGTTCGGCAAGGTCGAGCCCGGCGCAGAAGTGCTTGCCGTGGCCGTGGATGACCGCCGCGCGGGCCTCGCCCTCGGCGCGTTCCGCCGCCGCCGAGAGCGCGTTCACCACGCGGTCGCTGACCGCGTTGCGCTTCTCGGGCCGGTTGAGCCCGATGACGGCGATCGATCCGCGCAGCTCGTAGGTGACGAGATCTTCGCTCGCGGCTCCGTCCATGCAATCCTCCCCTGGCCGTCCCGCTTCGCTCGCGGGGGCTGCATTGTTTCCCAGTAGACAATATTTTCGCCACGAGTCAATGTGGCGCTCGCAACGGACATGGATAGGAGGAGACATGACCGGGCAAGACAGCACTGTCACCCTCTGGGAGCCCTCGGTGCGGAGCGAAACCCGCGACGACGGCTCGATCCTCGTCTGGCAGGAGGAGCCCCTTGGCGCGTTTCCCCGCTGCATGACGGAACGATTCATGCACTGGGCCGAGACGGAGCCGGACCGAGTGTGGATGGCCGAGCGCGGCGCGGACGACGCCTGGCAGAAGACCACCTACGCCGAGGGGGCGCGGTCTATCGAGGGGATCGGCACCGCGCTCGTGGAAATGGGTCTCACGCCCGAACGGCCGCTCCTGATTCTCTCCGCCAACTCGGTGAGCCACGCGCTCATGGCGCTCGGGGCCCAGCACGTCGGCGTGCCCTCCGCGGCGCTCGCCCCGGCCTATGCGCTCGCGGGCGGTGACTACCTAAAGTTGCGCGACATCGCCGAGCAGCTGACGCCCGGCCTGATCTTCGCGGAGGAGGCGGAGCCCTTCGCCCCCGCGATCCGCGAGATCTTCGGCGACGACGTTCCCGTCGTCACCGTGTCCGGCACGGTCGAGGGGCGGCAGACCTTCAACTTCGCAGACCTCGCCGCGACCGAGCCCACGCAGGCCATGCGCGACGCCCATGCCGCGGTGGGTCACGACACCGTTGCCAAGTTCCTCTTCACCTCCGGCACCACCGGTTCCCCGAAGGCGGTGATCCAGACCCAGCGGATGCTCTGCGCCAATCAGCAGATGATCCGCCAATGCTACGCCTTCATGGCCGAGACTCCGCCCGTCGTGGTCGACTGGGCGCCCTGGAACCACACCGCCTCGGGCAACAAGGTCTTCAACCTCGTCATCTACAACGGCGGCACCTTCTGGCTGGACGAGGGCAAGCCCTCGCCCAAGCTCATCGGCAAGACCATCCGCAACCTGCGCGAGATCAGCCCGACCTGGTACTTCAACGTGCCGCTCGGCTATCAGATGCTGCTCGACGCGATGGAGACGGACCCGGCCCTGCGCGAGACCTTCTTCAAGCGGGTCGAGATGCTGATGTACGCGGGCGCGGGCATGTCCCAGCCGGTCTGGGACCGGATCACCCGCGTCGCCGAAGAGGCCGTGCCGGGGGGCGTGCTGCTCTGCACGGGCTTCGGCTCGACCGAGACGGGGCCCTTCGCGCTCATGTGCACCGACCGCGAGGCGACGGCGGGCAACGTCGGCATCCCGGCCCACGGCGTGACTTTCAAGCTCGCGCCCATGGGCGACAAGATGGAGGGCCGCGTGAAGTCGCCCTCGGTCACGCCCGGCTACTGGCGCAACAAGGAACTGACGCAGGACGCCTTCGACGAGGAGGGCTTCTACCGCTTCGGCGATGCCTTCCGGTTCTGGGAAGAGGGCCGGCCCGAGCGGGGCTTCGCCTTCGACGGGCGACTCGCCGAGAATTTCAAGCTGGCCTCGGGCACCTGGGTCGCGGTCGGCCCGCTCAGGGCGCAACTCACCAACGATCTCAAGGGCCTGGCGAGCGACGTTGTCATCGCGGGTGAAGATCACTACGAGCTCGGCGCCCTCGTGGTGCCCGACTGGGACGCCCTGCGCGGGATCGCGGGCGAGACCCTGGAGGGCGAGGACCTGCTCGCGCATCCCAAGGTCCGCGAACGGGCGGCCGAGATGCTGGCCGACCACGCGCGCCGCGCGACCGGTTCGGCCACCCGTGTGCGGCGTATGCTCTTTCTCGAGGCGCCGCTCTCCTTCGACCGGGGCGAGGTGACCGACAAGGGCTCGATCAACCAGCGCGCCGTCCTGCGCAACCGGCAGGACCTCGTCGAGCGGCTCTGGTCCGACGACCCGCGCCTGATCTCGCTCGCGACCGAGGGGGCGGGCTGATGGAGATTGCCGGACAGCACATCCTCGTCACCGGTGCCGCCTCCGGGCTGGGCGCCGCCACGGCGCGGGAGCTCGCCTCGGCGGGCGCCGCGGTGACCGTCCTCGACCGCAGCGCGGAGGCGGCGGAGCGGATGGCGGAGGAACTCGGCGGGCGGGCCATCGCGGGCGACGTGACCGACCCGGAGATCGGCGCGCAGATCGACGGGGCGATCGAGGCGCTGGGGCCGCTGCGCGGCCTCGTGAACTGCGCGGGCATCGGCACCGCCGCCCGGATCGCCGGCCGGGAGGGGCCGATGCCGCTGGAGGACTTCGAGCGGGTGATCCGCGTGAACCTCGTCGGCACCTTCAACATGCTCCGCCTCGCCGCCGACCGGATGACGACGCTCGACCCGCTGCCCACCGGCGAGCGCGGGGCGGTGGTCAACACCGCCTCGGTCGCCGCGCAGGACGGGCAGATCGGGCAGGCGGCCTATGCCGCCTCGAAGGGCGGGATCGTCTCGCTCGCGCTGCCCGCCGCGCGGGAGCTCGCCCGTTTCGGCATCCGGGTGAACACCGTGGCCCCGGGCATCTTCCGGACGCCGCTTCTGGAGGAACTGCCGGAGGAGGTGCAGAGGGGCATCGCCGCCTCGATCCCCTTCCCGCAGCGGCTGGGAGAGCCCGAGGAATTCGCGCGGACCGTGCGGTTCTGCCTCGAGAACGCCTACCTCAACGCCGAGGTGATCCGGCTGGACGGGGCCGTCCGCCTGCCGCCGAAATGACCGGGCCGGTCGCCGTCTCCGACCTGCTGGCCGCGACGCCCGGCTGGGCAGAGCGCGCGGGGTCCGCCGGGCTCGACGCAACGGACGTGGCGCAGTTCCTCGCGGAGGCGGAGCGGCTCGCCGCCGACCTGACGCCGCTGGGCGACCGCGCCGACCGGGAAGGCTGCCGTCTCGAGGCGGGCCGGGTGCGCACGCCGGAGGGCTACCCCGAGACCTACGCCCGCCTGGGCGCGGATGGCTGGATCGCGCCGGACATCGCGCCCGAGCTGGGCGGTCTCGGCCTGCCGCTCGCGCTGCACGCGGCGATGACGCTCCCGCTGGAAGCCGCAGCGGCCCCGTTCCTCATGGCTGCGGCCGCGAGCCGGGCAGGGGCGCACCTGCTCTCGCAGACGGCGCCGGACCTCGCCGGGACCTGGGCGCCAAGGCTCGCCTCGGGCGACTGGGCCGCCACCATCTGCATGTCCGAGCCGGACGCCGGCTCCGACGCCGGACGCATCCGCACCCGCGCGACGCGGGACGGGGAGGGCTGGCGGATCGAGGGGACCAAGTGCTGGATCTCCTTCGGCGACCAGGACATGACGGCCCGCATCGGTCACCTGCTGCTCGCCCGGACCGGGCCGATGGAGCAGGGGACCCGCGGGCTCTCGCTCTTCCTCGTGCCGGACCGTGACGAGGCGGGCGCGCGCGCCCCGATCACGGTCGGGCGGATCGAGGAGAAGCTGGGTCTGCATGGGTCGCCCACCTGCACCCTGGCCTTCGCCGGCGCGCCGGCCGCGCTCATCGGCGAGGAGGGGTGGGGCGTGCCGTTGCTCTTCCACATGATCGAGCGGATGCGGCTGCAGGTCGGCGTCCAGGGCGCGGGGATCGCGCGCCGGGCCGCCACGCTCGCCCGGGGCTACGCCGAGGAGCGGCGGCAGGGCGGTGATCCGGCCGCGCCGCCTGTGCCGATCGTCCGCCATCCCGACGTGCGCCGCCAGCTCACGGCGCTCGACGCCGGGGCCTCGGTCCTGACCGCGCTCGTGCTGGAGCTGGGCGTGCTGCTGGAGGGCTCGGAGGAGGACCGCGCGCTGGCCGCCTTTCTCCTGCCTCTCGCCAAGACCTTCGGAGGCGAGGGCGCGAGCGCGGGGGCGGACGGCGCGATCCAGGTGCTCGGCGGGGCGGGTTACACCTCTGAATGGCCGGCGGAACGGCTGCTGCGCGATGCGCGGATCCTGACGATCTACGAGGGCACGACCGGGATGCAGGCGCAGGACCTGACCCTGCGGCGCATCCGGAAGGACGAGGGGCGGACCGCGGCGCTGCTCGATGCCCGGGCGCGGGCCGAGATCGCCGGCTGCGGAGATGAGAGGGCCGCTTCGGCCGCCACCGAGGTTCTCGACCGCTTTGCCAAGCTCGTCCGGGACTCGATGAAGGCGGAGGGGGAGCGGCTCCTCCTCTCCGCGGACGGCATGCTGCGCGCGGCCTGGGTCGCGGTGGAGAGCTGGCTCGCCTGCCGGATGATCGGCCTCGGCGAGGATGCCGCCACTCAGGCCCGGTTCCTGCTGCACAACGCCCCGGCCCGCATGGCGCTGGCCGAGGCGCAGGCGAGCCTGCCGCCGGACACGGTGGCCTAGCCCGCGACGACGCCCCAGAGCAGGCGCAGTGCGATGATGACCAGAAGCCCCATGATGATGCGGTCGAAGGTCGTCTTGCCCACCTTGCGCCCGATCCAGTCGCCCACCGGCATGCCCGCGAAGAGCGGGATGCAGGCCACCAGCGCCACGGCGAGCCGCGGCCCTGTCAGGATCCCGAGACCGATGAGCGTCGGGAGCTGCACGGAGGCCATGGCGATGAAGAAGACCGAGACGGTGCCGATGAAGACCTCGCGCGGGATACGCAGGGCGTTGAGGAAGGTCAGGGAGACCGGCGCCGATATCCCCGCCGCCCCCTGCAGGACCCCCGCCGCGAGACCCACGGGGACGACGATCTTCTGCCCGCGCTCGAGGCCGAGCGACCAGTCGGGCCGCATCAGGCGGAAGACGACGTAGACGATGGTGAGGACGGCGACCGTGCCGGTCAGCAGTCCCTCGGGGAGGGTGGCGAGCATCACCGTACCGACGAAGGCCCCCAACATGGTCGCGAGGACCAGCGGCACCATGAAGCGCCGGGGCAGGATGTGCGCGCGGTATTGCCAGCCCTGCACGATGTTCGACAGCAGGGCGGGCAGGGCGAAGACCGCCACCGCGAAGCGCACGTCGTGGTAGAGCGCGAGGATGGGAATGGCGATGACGGGTGTGCCCGCGCCGATCGCGCCCTTGAGGATCCCGCCCAGGGCAAAGGCGATCATCGCCATCACGAGGCCTTCTTCGAACATCGCACTCCTCCGATTCGCGGTTCGGTATACAGTTTTTCCCGATCCGCCGCGATTTTCCTGCTTGAACCCGCTCTCCTGCGGGATACTGTATACAGCGAAGGAAGGGAGCCTTCGCCGACGACCGGGAGGAGTCATGACGAGCCAGGATCGGAATGCCCGGTTCGCACGCGCGCTCATCGAGCTGCGCTCGCTGATCCTCAAGGGTGAATTCGCCGCCGGCGACCGGTTGGCCGAGACCGGCCTCGCCGAGCGTCTCGGGCTCTCGCGCACGCCCCTCCGGCAGGCGATGGACCGGCTTGTCGACGAGGGGCTCCTGGAGCGGATCGAGACCGGCGGCTGCCGCGTCGCCTCCTTCGGGATGGACGATATCCTCGACGCCATCGAGCTGCGCGGCGTCATGGAGGGCACGGCGGCCCGGCTCGCCGCCGAACGGGGCGCGGATCCCGATCTCGCGGCCCGGATGGAAGAGGTGACCGACGCGCTCGAAGTGGCCGTCGACCCCGATCGTTTCGACTTCCGCGCCTACGTCCGGCTCAACGCCGAATTCCACGACATCCTCGCTCATCTCGCCGGCTCGCCCATCGTCGCGCGCGAGGTGGAGCGGGCCTGCCGCCTGCCGGTGGCCTCGCCCACCGCCTTCCTGCAGGGGCAGGAGGTGATCCCCGATTTCCGCGACAGCCTGCTGCGCGCCCAGGTCCAGCACCGGGCGCTCACCCAGGCCATCGCCGCGCGCGAGGGCGCCCGGGCCGAGGCCCTGGCCCGCGAGCACGCCCGGCTCGCCCGCGAGAATTTCCAATACGTGATGATGAAGAAGCCGGATCTCGCCGCGCGCGTGCCCGGTCTCTCCCTTGTCGCGCCCTGAAACACCCGTCACTGTAACCCCTTGGGAGGAAGAGAAATGCCCAGCCTCAGCGATGCCATCGCGAAACATGCCAACCCGGTGGAGATGCTCCGCAACAGCCGGATCGGCATGTATGTCTATCCGGTCGTGGCGCCGGAATTCACCAACTGGCGCGACGAGCAGAAGGCCTGGCGCGACAGCGCGGTGCTCTTCGACCAGTCGCACCACATGGACGAGCTCATCGTCGAGGGCCCCGACGCCGAGGCCTTCCTCGCGCATGTCGGCATCAACGGCTTTTCCAACTTCGACCTGAACCGTGCCAAGCACTTCGTTCCGGTCACGCCGAACGGCCACGTCATCGGCGACATGATCATCTTCCGCGAGCGCGAGGACAAGTTCATCCTCGTGGGCCGCGCGCCCACCGCCAACTGGACCAAGTTCCAGGCCGCCATCGGCAAGTGGAAGGTCCGCCTGCTGCACGATCCGCGCTCGCCCTCGCGCCCCGACGGCGAGCGGGTCCTGCGCACCCACTACCGCTACCAGATCCAGGGCCCCGAAGCGCCGAAGATCTTCGAGAAGATCAACGGCGGTCCGGTTCCGGACATCAAGTTCTTCCACGTCGACTGGATCAACGTGGGCAATCGCCGCGTGCAGGCGCTGCGCCACGGCATGGCCGGCGCGCCGGGCCTCGAGATCTGGGGCCCCTACGCGGACAAGCACTACATCGAGAGCACGATCCTGCAGGCGGCCCGCGACGTGGGCGTCGAGATCCACCAGGTGGGCTCGCGCGCCTATTCCACGAACACGCTGGAATCCGGCTGGATCCCCTCGCCGCTGCCCGGCATCTACACCGGTGACGGCATGCTGGCCGACTACCGCGACTGGCTCGGCGCCGAGAGCTACGAGGCCAACGGCACCATCGGCGGCAGCTTCGTGAGCGACAACATCGAGGACTACTACGTCAATCCCTTCGAGCTGGGCTACGGCTTCTACATCGGCTGGAAGAAGGACGACTTCGTCGGCAAGGCGGCCCTCGAGAAGATGAAGGACGCCCCCTCCAACCGGAAGAAGGTCACCTTCGAGTGGAACGCCGAGGACGTGCTCAAGGTCATCGGCTCGGCCTTCGATCCGACCCGCGAGCGTCCCTACAAGTGGATCGACTTCCCGCAGCCGAACTACGCCTCGTCCTCCGCGGACATGGTGATGCACGGCGACAAGATGGTCGGCATGTCCATGTTCAACGGCTATTCCTACAACGAGCGCTGCGTGCTGTCGCTCGGCGTGGTGGACCAGAGCGTCGAAGTGGGCGATGTCCTGACCATGAAGTGGGGCGAACCCGACGAGACGCAGAAGACTTCGGCCGAGCGTCACGACCAGGCCGAGATCCGGGTGCGTGTCTCGCCGACGCCGTACTCGACCGAGGCGCGCGAGAGCTACGCCGCCGACAGCTGGCGGACCAAGGCGGAGTAACGCGCCGCCGCTGAAGAGAAGGAGCGGGCCGGCCCTCGTGGTCCGGCCCCTCTGCCAGGAGAAACCTGTTTCCAGGGAGGAACACAGATGAAGATGACGAGCCTCAAGGCGACCCTTCTGGGCGCCGCGCTGGTTGCGCCGCAGATCGGCGCCGCCGAAACGCTGAGCTTCGCCCACTGGGTGCCGCCGCAGCACACGCTGACCGCGTCGACCATCGAGCCCTTCGCCGAGGGCGTGGGCGAGGCGACCGACGGCGAACTCGAAGTCGAGGTCTACCCCGGCGGCGAGCTGGGCGCCGGCCCGCTCGAGCAGTACGTCCGCGTCGTCCAGGGCGTGGCCGACATCGTCTGGGGCCTGCAGGGCTACACCTCCTCGCAATTCCCGAAGACCATGGTCGCCGAGCTTCCGGGCGTCGTCACCGACGAGCGCCGCGGCTACGAGGTGATCTGGGACGCCTGGGATGCGGGCCTGCTGCAGGACGAGTATCCCGGCACCAAGCCGCTCGCCCTTTGGACCTCCGAGCCCAACATCTTCATCATGAAGGACCACGAGATCCGCACCCCCGCCGATCTCGAGGGCCTGAAGATCCGCGTGTCCGGCTCGGTCTCCGGCGACATCATCGAGGAACTGGGCGCGATCCCGGTCCAGATGCCCGCGGGAGAGATGTACAACGCCCTGCAGACCGGCCTGATCGACGGCATCGTCACCGGCACCTCCGCCGTGGGCGACTTCCGTCTCGACGAGGTGGCGAACTCCTACACCTACGGCGCGCCGCTGGGTCAGATCGCCTTCTACGTCGTGATGAACCAGGAGCGCTTCGACGGCCTGCCGGAGAACATGCAGGCGGCCATCGAGGAGAACTCCGGCCGCAGCCTGTCGCAGTCCGCCGAAGAGGGCTGGCTGCAGAAGACCGACGAGGTTCGCACCGCCATCGAGGAGACCGGCGACAACACGATCATCGACCTCACCGAGGAAGAGATCGCGGCCTTCGGCGACATCACCCTGCCGGTGACCGAGAACCGCGTTGCCGAGATCGACGGTCAGGACGTCTATGACGCGATGACCGGCGACGAGGGCATGTAAGCATGCTGGTCACCCTCAGGAAACTCGCGGACGGGCTGATCCGCATCGCCGCGATGGTCGCGGCGGTGGCTCTCATCTTCGAGCTGGGGGTGATCCTTGTCGACGTGACGGGGCGCTTTTTCGGCGCCCCGCTCACCGGCGCTCAGGATCTTTCGACGATGTCGATGGCGATCCTGGTCTTCGGCGCCATGGCGCTCTGCGACCGGGTCGGCGGGCATGTCTCCGTCGACGTCTTCGAGCGCAAGTTCCCCGACTGGCTGAACTACGCCGCCGACGTCGTTTCGGCGCTCTTCGGCGCCGCCGTCTTCGCCGGCATCGCCTGGACGGTCTACGACAGCGCCGGGCTGAGCCAGATGCTCAACTTGCGCACCAACATCATCGACCTGCCCAAGTGGTGGTTCCAGTGGGCGGTCGTGGCCTTCTCCGTGGTCACGGCGCTCGGCATGGCGCTGCGGGTGGTCGAACTCATCGTCACCGGAGAGCGGGCCGAGCCCCTCCGGACCGAGGGTGCCAACGAATGAGCAGCGAACTGATCGGTTTCCTGGGGATCCTCGTCCTCTTCGTCCTGCTCGTCCTGCGCATCCCCGTGGCGATCGCCATGTTCGTCGTGGGCTTCGGCGGAGTCGCCATCCTCAATTCCTGGAGCGCGGCGGAATCCCTGCTCGCCTCCGAGAGCTTCACGCTCGCCTCGCGGCAGGAGCTCGTCGTCGTCCCGCTCTTCATCCTGATGGGCAACGTGGCCGCCGCCACCGGCATGAGCCGCAGGCTCTACGACGCGGCCTACGCCATCATCGGCCAGCTGAAGGGCGGTCTCGCCTCGGCCACCATCGTCGGCTGCGGCGGCTTCGCGGCGCTCTCTGGCTCCTCGGTCGCGGCGGCGCTGACCATGGGCAAGGTCTCTCTCGCCGAGATGGACCGCTTCGGATACGACAGCAAGCTCGCCACCGGCTCGGTCGCCGCGGGGGGCACGCTGGGCATCCTGATCCCGCCCTCCACGGGTTTCGTGATCTACGCCATCCTCGCGCAGGAATCGATCGGACGGCTCTTCGTGGCGGGCGTCCTTCCGGGCCTGCTGCTGCTCTCGCTCTTCGTGGCGACCGTGACGATCATGTGCATGATCAAGCCCTCGCTCGCCCCCGCGGGCCCGAGCACCTCGACCTCGGAAAAGGGCCGGGCGCTGCTGGGCGCCTTCCCGATCATCGCGGTGATCCTGCTGACCATCGGCGGCATCTACGGCGGCATCTTCTCGCCCGTCGAGGCGGCCGCCGTCGGCGCGGGCCTCATCATCGTGGCGGCGCTCATCGAGCGGACGCTCACGCCCCGGCTCTTCTGGGAGGCCTGCAAGGACTCGGTCGTCACGACGGCGACCGTCATGCTGATCCTGATCGCGGCCCACCTCATCAACCCCTTCCTGGCCCTCAGCCAGGTGCCGACGGCGGTGGGCGAGTTCCTGACCAACATCCAGGTCCCCGCGCTCGGCGTCCTGGCCCTCATCCTGCTCAGCTACCTCGTGCTCGGCTGCTTCCTCGAAGGCTTCGCCATGCTCGTGCTGACCATGCCGATTTACTACCCGGTGATCCTGCAGCTCGGCATCGACCCGATCCTCTTCGGCGTGCTCGTGGTCCTGGTGCTCGAGATGGGGCTGATCTCGCCGCCGGTGGGGATCAACGTCTTCATCGTCAAATCCGTGGCCCCGAAGGTCCCGCTCGGCGACATCTTCATCGGTGTGCTGCCCTTCTGGTTCGCCATGTTCGTCTGCCTCGCGCTGCTCGTGGCCTTCCCGCAGATCGCACTGATCCTGCCAAACACAATGTTCGACTGACAAAGGAGACGCCCCGTGCCCATCCGCTCCCCCAAGACCCCCGAGGCGGCGCAATGACCTCCTACGTCCTGAGCCTGTCCTGCGTCGACGCCATGGGGATCGTGGCCGACGTGGCCTCGGCGCTCGCCGGGGCCGGAGGCAACATCACCGAGGCGCAGCAGTTCGACGACGCCGAGAGCAACCTCTTCTTCATGCGCGTGGCCTTCGACGCCGAGGCCGACGTCGAGACCCTGCGCGGCGCCTTCGGCGCGGTCGCCCAGCGGCGCGGCATGGACTGGAAGCTGCGCCCGGCGAGCGAGCGGCAGAAGGTGCTGCTCATGGTCTCGAAGTTCGACCACTGCCTGGGCGACCTGCTCTACCGCTGGCGGATCGGCGAGCTGGGGATGGAGCCCGTCGCCATCGTCTCCAACCACCCGCAGGAGGTGCTGCAGCTCACGGTGGACCGCGGCATTCCCTACTACCACCTGCCGGTCACGCGCGAGACGAAGCCCGACCAGGAGGCCCGCATCAAGGAGATCGTCGAGGAGACCGGCGCCGACCTCGTGGTGCTGGCCCGCTACATGCAGGTCCTCTCCGACGACATGTCGGCCTGGCTCTCGGGGCGGTGCATCAACATCCACCACTCCTTCCTGCCGGGCTTCAAGGGCGCCAAGCCCTACCACCAGGCCTACGAGCGGGGGGTGAAGATGATCGGCGCGACCGCGCACTTCGTCACCGCCGACCTCGACGAGGGCCCGATCATCGCCCAGGATGTGGAGCCGGTGACCCATGTCGACAGCCCCGAGGACCTCGTCCGCAAGGGCCGGGACATCGAGCGCCGGGTCCTCGCCCGGGCGGTTGGCTGGTTCCTCGAGGACCGGGTCTTCGTCAACCGGCACAAGACCGTCGTCTTCCAGGACTGACGGCGCCGGAGGGGAGGGGGCATGACAGAGAGATACGACGAGGGCATGAAGACGCGGCGCCGCATTCTCGGCGACGCCCATGTCGACCGCGCGGAGGCGCAGAAGGAAGAGCTCGACCTCGCCTTCCAGCAGCTCATCACCGAGGGCGCCTGGGGCACCGTCTGGTCCTCGGACGGCATCAGCGACCGGGAGCGGTCGATGCTCACGCTCGCGCTGCTCGCGGCGCTCGGAAATTTCGACGAGATCCCGATGCACGTCCGGGCCACCCGCCGCACCGGCGCGAGCCCGCAGGACATCGCGGAAGCGCTGCAGCACGTGGCGATCTACGCGGGCGTGCCCCGCGCGAACCACGCGCTCAAGCTCGTCAAGGCGACACTGAAGGAAATGGAGACCGAAGATGACTGACGCGGGACGTCTCATCCCACGGGATCGCACGGCGCATCCCGACCCCTACGACCCTGGCTACAAGACCTCGGTCCTGCGCTCGCCGAACCAGGCGCTGCTGTCGATGGAATCGACCCCGACCGAGGAGTGGGGCCCGACCTTCGGCCACGACCAGCTCGGGCCGCTGGACAACAACCTGATCCTCAACTGGACCAAGGGCGAGGCCCCGGCGGTCGGCGAGCGGATCCTCGTGCACGGCCATGTCCTCGACGAACTGGGCAAGCCCGTGCCGCATACGCTTGTCGAGGTCTGGCAGGCCAACGCGGGCGGGCGCTACCGCCACCACAAGGACACCTACTTCGCGCCGCTCGACCCGAACTTCGGCGGCTGCGGCCGGACGATCACCGACGAGAACGGCTACTACCAGTTCATGACGATCAAGCCCGGCGCCTATCCCTGGCCCAACCGCGGCAACGACTGGCGGCCGGCGCATATCCACTACTCGATCTTCGGGCACAGCTTCGGCCAGCGGCTGATCAGCCAGATGTACTTCGAGGGCGACCCGCTGATGCGCTACTGTCCGATCTTCCACACTGTGAAGGACCGCGGCCAGCTCGACTCCCTCGTCGCGCCGCTCGACATGACCATGTCGCGCCCGCTCGACTACCTGACCTACAAGTTCGACATCGTGCTGCGCGGCCGCCGCCAGACGATGTTCGAGAACAAGCCGGAGGGCCTCTGACATGGTACAGCCGCTGACCCGCCTTCGCGAAACCCCCTCGCAGACCGCCGGTCCCTACGTCCACATCGGCCTGATGCCGACCTATGCCGGCAATCCCGGCTCGGTGGAAAAGGAGGTCGGCACCAGCCCGATCACCGAGGCCGCCAAGGGCGAACGGATCGAGATCACCGGCACCGTCTCCGACGGCACCGGCTGGGTCCTGCGCGACGCGATGATCGAGAGCTGGCAGGCCGATGCCGAGGGCCTCTACGCCGGGCAGGAGGGCGCCGACCCGGGCGTCCCCGGCTTCTGCCGCTTCGGCGCCCATGCCGAGACCGGCCTCTGGACGCTCTCCACGATCAAGCCGGGCACGGTGAAGCTGCCCGACGGACGGGTGCAGGCGCCGCATATCGCGCTCTGGATCGTTGCGCGCGGCATCAACATCGGCCTGATGACCCGCATCTACTTCGAGGACGAGGAAGAGGCGAACGCGGCCGACCCCGTCCTGATGCGGATCGAGCAGCGTCCGCGCGTCGAGACGCTCCTCGCCAAGAAAACGGGGGACGGAGCCTACCGCTTCGACATCCGCCTGCAGGGCGAGGGCGAAACCGTCTTCCTCGATCTCTGAGGGAGGCGGCATGGCGCTCTCTCCCCTCGACAGCGCCCTCTGGCGCGGCCTTCTGGGTAGCGCCGGAGCCGATGCGCTGATGGGGGACAGCGCCCTGCTCGCCGCCATGGTGCGGGTCGAGGCTGCCCTGGCAGAGGCCTGCGCCGAGGTCGGGCTGATCCCGGCCGAAGCCGGTCCGGGCATCGCCAAGGCCCTCGCCGAGGTCGCGCCCGACCCCGCCGACCTCGCCGAGGGCACCGCCCGCGACGGTCTGCCGGTGCCCGAGTTGGTGCGCGTCCTGCGCGAGCGGCTTGGGCCCGACCTCGGCCAGTACCTCCACTGGGGCGCGACGTCGCAGGACATCCTCGACACCGCGACGGTTCTTCAGGCCCGCGCGGCGGCGGAGACGCTCGACGCCGGACTGGCCGCGATCCTGGCGCGCCTCGCCGAGCTCGCGGGCCAGGAGGCCGAGACGGTCATGCCCGCGCGCACCCGGACGCAGATCGCGCTGCCCACGACCTTCGGCGCGGTGGCGGCGGTCTGGGGCAGGGGGCTCGCCAGCGCCCGCGCCCGGCTGGCCCGGGAGGCGAGCCAGATGGCGCGCCTCTCGCTGCACGGCGCGGCGGGCACCGGCGCGGCATTCGGCGACAAGGGACCCGCGCTGCGGAACGCCCTCGCAACCCGCCTTGGACTCGCGACGGACGGCCTCCCCTGGCACAGCCGGAGAGAGGACCTCTCCGCCTTCGCCACGGCCCTTGCAGGCGCCGCCACGAGCCTCGGCCACATCGTTGCCGACATCGCCTTTCACGCCGGGACGGACGTGGGCGAGATCACCGTGGCTGGGGGCGGTTCGTCCACCATGCCGCACAAGGCCAACCCCGTCCGTGCCGAGGCTGCCCAGAGCCTCGCGCGCCACGCGGTGAGCCTCGCCGCCGACATGCAACGCGCCGCCGTCCATCCGCTCCAGCGCGACGGCGCGGCGCTCGGGCTCGAATGGCTCAGCCTCGCGCCGCTACTCGGCGCGACGGATGCCGCGAGCGGGCATGTCGCGGGCCTGCTGGCCGACCTCAGGACCAACCCCGACCAGATGCGCGCGAACCTCGCCGCCGTGGGCTTCGGCCCCTATTCCGAGGCCGCGACCTTTGCCCTCGCGGCCACCATGCCGCGCCCCGACGCCACCAAGGAGGTCAAGCGTGCGCTGGCCGCCGAGGACCCCCTCGCGCATCTCCGGGCAGAGCACCCGGAGATCGACTGGGACCGCGTCACGGACCCGCTTACCGCCGCCGGCGAGGCCCCCGCCCAGGCGCGCGCCTTCGCCGCCGATCCGCAGGAGACCCCATGAAGACGCAAGTCGCGATCATCGGCGGAGGCCCCGCCGGACTGCTGCTCTCGCAATTGCTCGACCTCGAGGGCATCGAGAGCGTCGTGCTCGAACGCCGCTCGAAGGACTACGTCCTCGGCCGCATCCGCGCCGGGGTGCTGGAGGCGGGCACGGTCCGCGTTCTTACCGAGGCGGGCGTGGGCGACAGGCTCGCGCGCGAGGGGCTCCCGCACGACGGCTTCGAGATCAGCTGGTTCGACGAGCGCCTGCGGCTCGACCTCACCGGCCTCACCGGCAAACCCGTGACCGTCTACGGTCAGACCGAGGTCACCCGCGACCTCTATGCCGCCCGCGAGGCGCGGGGCGGGGCGGTGATCGACGAGGCGGAGGTGAAGCGGATCGAGGGCATCGACACCGACGCCCCCACCGTCGTCTACGAGAAGGACGGAAAGGAACACCGGCTCGACTGCCGCTTCGTCGCGGGCTGCGACGGCTTCCACGGTCCCGCCCGGAAGGCGATCCCGGAGAGCCACAGGCGCGACTTCACCCGCGATTACCCCTTCGGCTGGCTGGGCCTTCTTTCCCGCACTCCGCCCGCCGCGCACGAGCTGATCTACGCGACCCACGAGCAGGGCCTCGCTCTCTGCTCCATGCGGTCGGAGGAGGTCAGCCGCTACTACGTGCAGGTGCCGATGACCGAGAAGGTCGAGGACTGGCCGGCCGAGCGGTTCTGGGAGGAACTGAAGTCCCGCCTGCCGTCCGATGTGGCCGCCGGCCTGCAAACGGAAGGAGAGGTGCTGGAGATGTCCATCGCGCCGCTCCGCTCCTTCGTGACCGAACCCATGCGCCACGGCTCGCTCTTCCTCGCCGGGGACGCGGCGCACATCGTTCCGCCCACCGGTGCCAAGGGACTGAACCTCGCGGTCTCTGACGTGCACTACCTGCACCGTGCGCTGACCCGGTTCTTCAACGAGGGCACCTCCGAGGGCATCGACAGCTACTCCGGGACGGCGCTTGCCCGCGTCTGGAAGACCGAGCGTTTCTCCTGGTGGATGACCTCGATGCTCCACGTCTTCCCCGAGATCGACGACTTCGGACGGCGTATGCAGAAAGCCGAGTTCGACCGCCTGACCGGTTCCGAGACGGCGCGCCGCGACCTCGCCGAAAATTACGTCGGCCTGCCGTTCTGACCGGCGGGTCGCCCGCGCATCGGGCAGCCGCCGCCAAATCAGGCACTCCTCTACCTCACCCCGGACCCGCCGCCTTGCCGGAACCGCCGACAGGGCTAGGCATTGTGTTATCAAGGGACGGTGAGCGCCCGCGCCGGCGCCGCCAGAGAATTAGTGGAACGGAGACAGGCATGCCGGCAAACAAGGGCCGCGCAGCAGCCGGGGCATCTCTCGGGGAACTCGCCGCGTGCAGGATCGCAATCCAGACCGTTGATCCGGAGATCGACGGGGGCCGGTTCGCTGCAAAGACCGTCGCGGGATGGCCGATGACCATCACCGCGGAGATTTTCGGCGACGGGCACGAGGTCATCGCCGCCGCGGTGGAGCTGCCCGACGGGACAGAGGTCCCGATGACCAAGGAACTCAACGACATCTGGTCGGCGGAGGTCACCTTTCCGCAGGTCGGTTCCGCGCATTTCACGATCTCTGCCTGGCGCGACCTCTGGGGCACCTGGGCGCGCGACACCCGCAAGAAGATCGACGCGGGCCAGGACGTCTCGGTCGAACTGGAAGAGGCCAGGGGGATCATCGCCCAGGCCAAGGCCCCGCGCGGCCAGAGCTCGGTGAAGAAGGCCCTCGACAAGGCCGCGAAGTCCGGCGACGCCGAGGCGCTGCTCTCCGGCGAAACCTTGGAGCTCATGGGCCGGATCGGACCCCGCGCCAATCTCACCCGCACGACCGAGAAGCCGGTCTGGGTCGACCGCGAGCGCGCCGCCTTCTCGGCCTGGTACGAGCTCTTTCCCCGCTCCACGGGCGCGCCCGGCGTTCACGGCACCTTCCGGGACGTGATCGACCGGCTCGACTACGTGCGCGACCTGGGCTTCGACGTGCTCTACTTCACGCCGATCCACCCGATCGGCACGACCAACCGCAAGGGCAAGAACAACACCCTGACGGCCGAGCAGGGAGACGTGGGCTCCCCCTATGCCATCGGCTCCCCCGAGGGCGGCATGGACGCCGTGCACCCCGACCTCGGCACGCTCGAGGACTTCGACGCGCTGGTCGAGGCGGCGGGCAGGAAGGGCCTCGAGATCGCGCTCGACATCGCGCTGAACGCCTCGCCGGATCACCCCTGGATCAAGGAGCACCCCGACTGGTTCGAGCGGCGGCCCGACGGCACCATCAAGTACGCCGAGAACCCGCCGAAGAAGTACGAGGATATCGTCAACTTCCGCTACTACATGGAGGACGGCAGTCCGAACGCGCCCTTCTGGGAGGCGATCCGCGACCTCTTCCTGTTCTGGATCGGGCACGGGGTCACGATCTTCCGTGTGGACAACCCCCACACCAAGCCCTTCCCCTTCTGGGAATGGATCATCGCCGAGGTCCGCCGGACCTGCCCCGAGGCGATCTTCCTGTCCGAGGCCTTCACCCGGCCCAAGGTGATGAAGCGGCTCGCCAAGGTGGGCTTCAACCAGAGCTACACCTACTACACCTGGCGCAATACCGGCCCCGAGCTGCAGGAGTATCTCACCGAGCTGACGACGGAGGAGTGCCGCCACTACATGCGGCCGAATTTCTTCGTGAACACGCCCGACATCAATCCGGTCTTCCTGCAGTATTCCGGACGCCCAGGCTTCCGCACGAGGCTGCTCATGGCGGCCTCGCTCTCGGGCAATTACGGGATGTATTCGGGCTTCGAGCTCTGCGAGTCCGAGGCGCTGCCGGGCAAGGAGGAGTATCTCGACTCCGAGAAGTACGAGCTGCGCCACCGCGACTTCGACGCGCCGGGGCACATCAAGGACGACATCCGCCTGATCAACCGCCTGCGCGCCGAGAACCCGGCAATGAAGGACTTCCTCAACCTCAAGTTCTTCCCCGCCCACGACGACCGCGTCCTCTACTACGGCCGCTTCGACGAGAAGAGCCGCAACTACCTGCTCTTCCACGTTCTCGTGGACCCCTTCGGCGGCGCCGAGTTCGGCTTCGAGGTCCCGCTCTGGGAGTTCGGCCTGCCCGACCTCGGCTCCATCGAGGTCGAGGACGCGATCCACGGCAACCGTTTCACCTGGCACGGCAAGGACCATACCCTGATGCTCGACCCGCAGGAGCGACCCTACGCGATCTGGAAGCTGCACCCGCCGGGAGGCGCGCAATGAGCATCGTGGACAAGGACCTCCTCAGCCCCGATCCCGTCGCCGAGGCGCCTGACTGGTACAAGGACGCGGTGATCTACCAGATCCACGTCAAGGCCTTCCAGGACAGCAACGGCGACGGCGTGGGCGACTTCGCGGGCCTCATGCAGCGGCTCGATCACGTGCAGGAGCTGGGCGCGACGGCGGTCTGGCTGCTGCCGTTCTATCCGTCGCCCCTGCGCGACGACGGCTACGACATCGCCGAGTACAAGGAGATCAACTCCTCCTACGGCACGATGGAGGATTTCCAGGGCTTCGTGGACGAGGCCCACCGCCGCGGGCTCAAGGTCATCACCGAGCTGGTCATCAATCACACGAGCGACCAGCACGAGTGGTTCCAGCGCGCCCGCAACGCCCCCAAGGACTCGCCCGAGCGGGACTTCTACGTCTGGTCCGACGACCCGACCAAGTGGATGGACAAGACGCGGGTCATCTTCAACGACACCCACGACAGCAACTGGTCCTGGGATCCGGTGGCCGAGCAGTTCTACTGGCACCGCTTCTTCGATCACCAGCCGGACCTCAACTTCGACAACCCCGAGGTCCTGCGGCAGGTGCTCGACGTCATGCACTTCTGGCTTGAGAAGGGCGTGGACGGCCTGCGGCTCGACGCGATCCCCTACTTGGTGGAGCGCGACGGCACCAACAACGAGAACCTTCCCGAGACCCACGACGTCCTCAAGGCGATCCGCGCCGACCTCGACCAGCACTTCGAGGGCAAGATGCTGCTCGCGGAGGCCAACCAGTGGCCCGAGGACACGCGCCCCTACTTCGGCGAGGGCGACGAGTGCCACATGGGCTTCCACTTCCCGCTGATGCCGCGGATGTACATGGCCGTGGCGCAGGAGGACCGCTACCCGATCACCGACATCATCCGGCAGACGCCCGCGATCCCGGAAAACAGCCAGTGGGCGATCTTCCTGCGCAACCACGACGAGCTCACGCTCGAGATGGTGACGGACCGCGAGCGCGACTACCTCTGGGAGACCTACGCCTCGGACAAGCGCGCCCGGATCAACATGGGCATCCGCCGCCGCCTCGCGCCGCTGCTGCAGAACGACCGGCGCAAGATCGAACTGCTGAACTCGCTTCTCTTTTCCATGCCCGGCACGCCGGTGATCTATTACGGCGACGAGATCGGCATGGGCGATAACTACTACCTCGGGGACCGCGACGGCGTGCGCACGCCGATGCAGTGGTCCGCCGACCGCAACGCGGGCTTCTCCCGCGCCAACCCGCAGCAGCTCTACCTGCCCACCGTGCAGGATCCCGTGCACGGCTACGAGGCGATCAACGTCGAGGCGCAGCAGCATTCGCCGAGCTCGCTGCTGAACTGGATGAAGCGCATGATCGCCGTGCGCCAGCGGCACGACCTCTTCGGCCGCGGCGAGATCGACCTGCTTTATCCGAAGAACCGCAAGGTGCTCGCCTACATCCGCCGCCACGGCGACGAGGCGGTACTCTGCGTGGCCAACCTCTCGCGCCAGGCGCAGGCGGCCGAGATCGACCTTTCCGCCTTCGAGGGACGCGTGCCGGTGGAGCTCACCGGCCAGTCGCCCTTCCCGCCGGTGGGCGAGTTGCCCTACCTGCTGACGCTGCCCGCCTACGGCTTCTACTGGTTCCTGCTGGCGGACGAGGACGAGGCCCCCTCATGGCATACCCCCTATACCCAGATGCTGCCTGATCTCGTGACCCTCACCACGCGCACGGGGACGATCTCCAGCGCGCTGACCGATGCCACCTCCGCCGACTTCCGGCGCCAGACCCTGCGCGACTACCTGCCGCTGCAGCGCTGGTTCGCCGCCAAGGAGGGCCGGATCGACAGCGTGGCCCTGCGCCAGCTGGCCGAGATCGATGGCCGCCACATGCTCTCTGTCGTCGATGTGACCGTGGGCGGCACCGAGCAGCGCTACTTCCTGCCGCTCTCCGCCGTCTGGGGCGAGGACAACCTCACCCTCGGTCCGCGCCTGCCCGCGACGCTCGCCAAGCTGCGCCGCGCCAACCAGGTGGGCGCCATCGTCGACGGCGCCGTCGACGAGGACATGGCCAACCGGATGCTGGAGGCACTCAAGGAGGGCCGCACGCTGGACGCCGGCGACGAGGGCAGGGTGGTCTTCGACCGTACCGACCGGCTCGACGCCGCCGCCGAGGACGCGGGCGACCCGCGCCTGCTCTCGGCCGAGCAGTCCAACGCCTCCATCGCCTTCTCCGACAAGGTGATCCTCAAGCTCTACCGCCGCCTGCAGACCGGCGTTCAGCCCGATATCGAGGTCGCGCGCTTCCTGACGGAAGAGACCGACTTCGAGGCGACGCCGCCGCTGCTGGGCACGGTCGACTGGGTCGATGCCGAGGGAGAGGTCACGACGCTCGCCGCGGCGTCGGAGTTCGTCCGCAACCAGGGCGACGCCTGGACCTATGTCACCGAGGCGCTCGACCGCGACATGGAGCGGGCCGAGACCACCGACCCGGAGACCTACACCGAGGACGAGGAGGTCGTCATGGGCGGTCCGCTCGACCTCGGCGCGGTTCTCGGCCGCCGGACCGCCGAGTTGCACCGCGCGCTCGCCAGCGGCGAGAGCGGCGGCGCCTTCGGGCTCGAACCGCTGAACGAGGACGACCTCGCGACGCTGGCCGAAGAGGTGAAATCCGAGGTCTCCTCGGTTCTCGACCGTCTCTCCTCCCGCGTGAGCGCGCTGGAGGACGGGCCCAGGGCGCTCGCCGAGGCGCTGCTGGACCGGCGCGCGGACCTGACCGAGCGGATCGACCGCGTGACGCGGCTGTCGCCCTCCGGCGGGCAGAGCCGGATCCACGGCGACTACCACCTGGGCCAGGTCCTCGTGGTGCAGACAGACGTGATGATCATCGACTTCGAGGGAGAGCC
This sequence comes from Histidinibacterium aquaticum, assembly GCF_008710275.1. GTDB lineage: Bacteria > Pseudomonadota > Alphaproteobacteria > Rhodobacterales > Rhodobacteraceae > Oceanicola > Oceanicola aquaticus. The sequence continues at coordinate 81,091 of NZ_VYQE01000003.1, read as the reverse complement.
CACCCGCTCCCTCGCCGAACGCCAGGCCAAGACCTCGCCGCTCCGCGACGTGGCGGGGATGCTGCGCAGCTTCGACTACGCGCTCTGGTCCACCGTCCGCCGCCGGCTGGAGCTCGGCGCCGACGCCGAACGCACCTTCGCCGGCGTCGAGGGCTGGCGACAGGTCACCCAGGGCGCCTTCCTCGATGCCTACCGCGAGACCATGGCGGGCGCCGAGGTCCATCCCTCCGACGCGGAGTTCGAGCAGGCTCTGCTCGACCTCTTCCTCATCCAGAAGGCCGCCTACGAGATCGGCTACGAGATGGCGATGCGTCCCGACTGGATCGACATCCCGCTGCGCGGCCTCTTGGCACTCATCGAAGACACGGGAGATACCCAGTGACGGCCACGACCTATCCCGAGACCGCACCGCCGGCCGCCGAGATCGAGGCGATCCTGCGCGGCCAGACCGGCGACCCGTTCCGCCATCTCGGCATGCACCAGCCCGAGGGGAAGGGACCCGTCACCGTCAACGTCTTCGCGCCGGACGCCACCGAGGTCGAGGTGCTCGACGCCAAGGGCAAGAGCGTGGCACCGCTGGAGCGGATCGACCCGGAGGGCTTCTTCCACGGCACAATGGCCCGCAAGCGCAAGCGTTTCGACTACCGGCTCAAGCTGCGCAACGCGGCCGGGCACGAGTGGGAACTGCGCGACCCCTATGCCTTCGGCCCGGTGATGGGCGAACTCGACGAATACCTGCTGGGCGAGGGGCGGCACGAGGAGCTCTACCGCCGCCTCGGCGCGCATCCCGTCACCCACGAGGGCGTCGAGGGCACGAGCTTCGCCGTCTGGGCGCCCAATGCCCGGCGGGTCTCGGTCGTCGGCCACTTCAACGCCTGGGACGGTCGCCGCCATCCAATGCGCCGCCGCGGCGCGACCGGTGTCTGGGAGATCTTCCTGCCCGGGATCGGCCCGGGCGAGACCTACAAGTACGAGATCGTCGGCGCCTACGGGCACCTGCAGCCGCTCAAGGCCGACCCGGTCGGCTTCTACGCCCAGAACCCGCCGGAGACGGCCTCCATCGTGCACGGCATGCCGCGCCATGAGTGGACCGACGACGGCTGGATCGAGGCCCGCGCGACCGACCAGCGCAAGGAGCCGATCTCGATCTACGAGGTCCACCTCGGAAGCTGGCGCCGGACCCTCGAGAACGAGATGCTGAACTACGCGGATCTCGCGGACCAACTGATCGACTACGTCGGCGAGATGGGCTTCACCCACGTCGAGTTCCTGCCGGTCTCCGAGCATCCCTTCTCCGGCTCCTGGGGCTATCAGCCGGTGGGTCTTTTCGCGCCCACCTCGCGCTTCGGCGACCCCGAGGATTTCGCCCGGATGGTCGACAAGCTGCACAACGCCGGGATCGGCGTCATCGTGGACTGGGTGCCGGCGCACTTCCCGACCGACGCCCACGGCCTCGGCCAGTTCGACGGCACCGCGCTCTACGAGCACGCCGACCCGCGGCAGGGCTTCCACAAGGACTGGAACACGCTGATCTACAATTTCGGGCGGCAGGAGGTCGCGAACTTCCTGCGCAGCTCGGCGATCTACTGGCTCAAGGAGCTGCACATCGACGCCCTGCGGGTCGATGCCGTGGCCTCGATGCTCTACCTCGACTACTCGCGCAATGACGGCGAGTGGGTGCCCAACCGCTACGGCGGACGAGAGAACCTCGATGCCATCGACTTCCTCAAGGGGGTGAACCAGGCCTCGCACGACTACGCGCAGGGCGCGCAGACCATCGCCGAGGAAAGCACCGCCTGGCCCGGCGTGAGCCGGCCGGTCTCCGAGGACGGCCTGGGCTTCGACTTCAAGTGGAACATGGGCTGGATGCACGACACGCTCAGCTACATGGCGCAGGACCCGATCCACCGGCGCTACCACCATCACCACATGACCTTCGGGCTGGTCTACGCCTTCTCCGAGAACTTCGTGCTGCCGCTCAGCCACGACGAGGTGGTGCACGGCAAGGGCTCGATGCTGAACAAGATGCCCGGCGACCGCTGGCAGAAGTTCGCGAACCTGCGCGCCTACTACGGCTTCATGTGGGGCCACCCGGGCAAGAAGCTGCTCTTCATGGGCGGCGAGTTCGGCCAGGAGCGGGAATGGAACCACGACCAGTCGCTCGACTGGCACCTGCTGGACGATCCGCACCACGACGGCCTGCGCAAGCTCGTGCGCGATCTCAACGGCTTCTACCGGGCCGAGCCGGGACTGCACCGCCTCGATTGCGCGCCGGAAGGCTTCGACTGGATCGAGGGCGGCGACACCGAGAACAACGTCTTCTCCTTCCTCCGTAAGGGAGAGGAGGGGGATACGCCGGTGGTCGTCGTCTCGAACATGGCCCCCGTCGTGCGCGAGGGCTACCGCATCGGCGTTCCGCAGGGCGGCACCTGGCGCGAGAGGCTCAACACGGATGCCGCGGCGTACGGCGGTTCAGGAACCGGGAACGGAGGCACGCTTCGTGCATTGGAGGAGGGGCTTCATGGTCAGCCGGCCGCGCTGTCGCTGACCCTGCCGCCACTCGCCACGATTTTCCTCACCCCGGAGTAACACCGCCATGGACGCCCCAGCGATTGCCGAGCGCCGAATTCACCCGGGCTCGGACGTGCCTCTTGGTGCCACCTGGGACGGTTCTGGCACGAACTTCGCTCTCTTCTCGGCGCATGCCGAGAAGGTCGAGCTCTGCCTGTTCGACAACCGCGGCAAGCGCGAGATCGAGCGGATCGAGCTGCCGGAGTTCACACACCAGGTCTGGCACGGCTACCTGCCGGACGTGCGGCCCGGCCAGCTCTACGGCTACCGCGTCCACGGCCCCTACGCGCCCGAGGCCGGGCACCGCTTCAACCCGCACAAGCTGCTGCTGGACCCCTACGCGCTCCAGCACCGCGGGAACCTGCGCTGGCACGAGTCGCTCTTCGGCTACAAGATCGGCAACCCGCAGGAGGACCTCTCCTTCAGCCGCCGCGACAGCGCCTCGGCCATGCCCAAGAGCGTCGTCGTCGACCCGGCGCACACCTGGGGCGGCGACCGACGCCCGGACGTGCCCTGGGGCCGCTCGGTGGTCTACGAGGCCCATGTCGGCGGCATGACAATGGGCCACGAGGGGATCGAGCAGCCCCTGCGCGGCACCTTCGAGGGGCTCGCCGATCCGCATGTGATCGATCACCTCGTCACCCTCGGCGTCACCTCGATCGAGCTGCTGCCGGTCCAGGCCTTCTACGACGAGGGCCTGCTGACCGAGAAAGGTCTCGTGAACTGGTGGGGCTACTCGACCCTCGGCTTCTTCGCTCCCGCGCCGCGGTACCTCACGCAGGACGGCGGGCTGCACGAGTTCAAGCTCATGGTCCGCCGCCTGCACGAGGCGGGCATCGAGGTCATCATGGACGTGGTCTACAACCACACCGCCGAGGGCAACCAGATGGGCCCGACGCTGTCCTTCCGCGGTATCGACAACGCCAGCTACTACACGCTGGCCGACGACCCGCGCTACTACTTCGACACCACAGGCTGCGGTAACTCGCTGAATCTGCGCAATTCCCGCGTGCTGCAGATGGTCATGGACAGCCTGCGCTACTGGGTCGAGGACTGCCACGTCGACGGCTTCCGCTTCGACCTCGCCACCACGCTCGGTCGCGACCGGGACCAGTATTCCGAGCACGCGATCTTCCTCGAGGCCGTGCGCCAGGACCCGGTGCTTGCCGGGGTCAAGCTCATCGCCGAGCCCTGGGACACCGGTCCCAACGGCTACCAGGTGGGCAACTTCCCCCCCGGCTGGGCGGAGTGGAACGACCGCTACCGCGACAACACCCGCGCCTACTGGCGCGGCGACGCGGGCCTCCTGCGCCAGGTCTCGGGCAATATCCTCGGCTCGGCCGAGACCTTCGCCCACGCCGGCCGCCGTCCCTGGGCGAGCGTCAACTTCGTCACCGCACACGACGGCTTCACGCTGATGGACCTCGTCTCCTACAACGAGAAGCACAACGAGGAGAACGGCGAGAACAACCACGACGGCCACTCCCACAACCTCAGCTGGAACTGCGGCGAAGAGGGCGAGACCGACGACCCGGAGATCATCGAGCTGCGCGATCGCCAGCGCCGCAACCTCATGGCGACCCAGCTCCTGAGCCAGGGCACGCCGATGATCCTGATGGGAGACGAGCGCGGCCGCACCCAGAACGGCAACAACAACGCCTACTGCCAGCCGGGCCCGATCAACTGGCTCGACTGGGCTCCCTCGGAACGCAACCTGGAGTTCGAGGCCTTCACCCGCCGACTGCTGCAGGTTCGCGCCAGCCGCGGCCTCTTTCTGGCCGAACGCTACCTGCACTCGGGGCCCGACGCCCGCGCCAACCGCTTCGCTCGCTGGGTCCGGCCCGACGGCGAGGAGATGACCTCGGAGGACTGGGAGAACGACGGAAGTCGCGCCGTGGGCCTGCTGCTGCACGAGGCCACGACCTACCTGCTGATGCTGATGAACGCCTCGGACGTGGACATCGAGTGCACGCTCCCCGGCGACGCGGGCCGCACATGGCAGGTCCTCGTCGATACGGTCGAGGGCCTCGCCGACCCCGAGGGCGAGACGAGCGTGCAGGGCGGCGCGCTGACGCTCTCGTCCCGCTCGCTGCTGCTGCTTGAAACCGGACGCGATCTGGAGAACGGACGTGATGAGTGACCCCCGTTACACCTGGGGCGCCCAGCCCGCCGGCGACGGCCGTTGGCGCTTCGCCCTCTGGGCTCCCGGCTGCGAAGAGCTGAACCTCCACCTCGCCGGCCGCGAGTACCGGATGCACCCCGATGGCCGTGGCTGGTTCGAGCTGGAAGCCGAGGCGCAGGAGGGCGACGCCTACGAGTTCGTCCTGCCCGACGACACCCGCGTTCCCGATCCCGCGGCCCGCCGCCAGAAGGGCGACGTGCATGGCCCCTCGCTCCTCACGGCGCCGCGCATCCCGCCCGCGTGGGCGGGCCGCCCGTGGGAAGAGGCGGTGATCTACGAGCTGCACGTCGGCACCTTCACCGAAGAGGGCACGTTCCGCGCCGCCATCGGAGAGCTCGACCGGCTGGCGGAGATCGGCATCACCGCGATCGAGATCATGCCCGTCGCCCAGTTCGGCGGCGACCGGGGCTGGGGCTACGACGGTGTGCTGCCCTACTGCCCCCACAACGTCTACGGCACGCCCGACGACCTCGCGGCGCTGGTCGAGGCGGCGCACGAGCGCGGGCTGATGGTGCTGCTCGACGTGGTCTACAATCACTTCGGCCCGGACGGGAATTACCTCAACGCCTATGCGCCCGACTTCTTCGACCCGGCCCGGACCACACCCTGGGGCGCGGGGATCGACTACCGCAAGCCCGCCGTCCGCCGCTTCTTCATCGAGAACGCGCTCTACTGGCTGACCGAGTTCGGCTTCGACGGTCTGCGGCTCGATGCCGTCGACCAGATCGCCGACCCCTCGGAGTACGAGCTGCTGGCCGAGCTGGCCGTCGAGGTCCGCGAGACACTGGGCGACCGCCCGGTGCACCTGACGACCGAGGACAACCGCAACGTCACCCACCTGCACGAGCGCGGGCCGGACGGCGAGGTCTCCCTGCACACCGCAGAATGGAACGACGACCTGCACAACGCCGCCCATGTCCTCGCCACCGGCGAGACCGAGGGCTATTACGGCGACTTTGCCGTGGATCCGCTGGGTCTCATGGGCCGCGCCCTGGCAGAGGGCTTCTCCTTCCAGGGCGAGCAGGGCCGCGGCGCGCCCTCCGGGCACCTGCCGCCCGCCGCCTTCGTGGACTTTCTGCAGAACCACGACCAGACCGGCAACCGCGCGCTGGGCGAGCGGCTGATCTCGCTCACCGATGCCGAGACGCTGCGGGCGCTGACCGCCACCCTGATCCTCTCGCCACATATCCCGTTGCTCTTCATGGGCGAGGAATACGGCGAGACGCGGCCCTTCACCTTCTTCGCCCACTTCGGCGGCGCGCTCGACGACACCGTCCGCACCGGCCGGCGCGAGGAGTTCGCGGGGTTCTCCGGCTTCGAGGCCGAGGACGTGCCGGACCCGATCGCGCTGGAGACCTTCGAGGGCTCCAGGCTCGACCCCGCGCGCCGCGACAGCGACAAGGGCAGGGCGATGACGGACCGCCTCCGCCACCTTCTGGCCCTGCGACGCGAGCACATCGTTCCGCGCCTGGCCGGCACCGGCGGCCACTCGGGCCGCCTTATCGAGGCCGCCGAGGGCCGGCTCGCCGTCGACTGGACGCTCGACGGCGTCACGCTCCACCTGCGCGCGGGCTTCGGCGGGGCGACCCCGCCGGAGGCGCCCGGCGAGACGATCCACGACACCGGCGGGTCCACCGCCCGCGCCATCCACTCGATCACGACGGGATAACGGCATGAAGCTGCCCACCGCCTGCTACCGCCTCCAGTTCAGACAGGGCATGGACTTCGACCGCGCGGCGGAGCTCGTCCCCTATCTCGCGGACCTCGGGATCAGCCACCTCTACGCCTCGCCGCTCTTCACGGCGCAGACCGGCTCGACCCACGGCTACGATGTGATCGACCCGGGCGAGATCGACCCCGCACTCGGCGGCCGCGAGGGGCTGGCGCGGCTCTCCGGGACGCTCAAGGAGCACGGGCTGGGCCTGATCCTCGACATCGTGCCGAACCACATGGCCTTCTCGCCCGAGACGCCCTGGCTGCGCGACATCCTGCGCCGCGGCACGGCCAGCCGCTACGTCCGCCACTTCGACATCGACCCCGCCGCCGAGCGCATCCGTCTGCCCTGGCTCACCGCCCCCTTCGAGGAGGTGGTGAAGGGCGAGGGCTTCTCCGTGGAGGACGACCCCGACGGGCCCGTCCTCGTCACCGGCGGCCTGCGCGTCGCGCTCGCCGAGACCGGCTCTCTCGAAGCCGCCCGCGGGGGCGACCCGGAGGCGATCCGCGCGCTTCACGCCGAGCAGCCCTGGAGGCTTGTCCACTGGCGCACCGAGCACGACGCGCTGTCGCACCGCCGGTTCTTCTCCGTCACCGGCCTGATCGGCGTGCGGGTCGAGGACGAGGCGGTTTTCGACGACACCCACCGCCTGCTGCTGGAGCTGGTGGATGAGGGCACCGTCGACGGCATCCGCATCGACCACATCGACGGGCTCGCCGACCCGAAGGACTACCTCGACCGCCTGCGCGCCAGGGTCCTCGAGACACCGGTCTGGGTGGAGAAGATCCTCTCCGGCCCCGAGCGGCTGCCGCCCGACTGGCCAGTGCAGGGCACCACCGGCTACGTCGTCTCCCGCGCCCTCTCGCGCCTGCTGACCGACCGGGACGGGCTGGAGCGCATTTCCGAGACCTACCGCGCCGCGACCGGCCGCACCGACTCCGTCGAGGAGGTCATCCGCCGCGCCCGCCACCAGGTCATGACCGAGGACCTCGCCGCCGAGCTCTGGACGCTGCACCGCATGTTCGCCGAGATCGCCGCGCAGGATCCGCTGGGATCCGAGTTCGGCCCCGAGACCCTGCGTGACGCCCTCCTGGAGTTCATCGCGGCCTTCCCGCGCTACCGCACCTACATGACCGCCGACAGGATCTCGGAGGCCGACGCGAAGCTCGTCCGCGATACCGCGGCCCGCGCCGAGCAACACCTGACCCAGCCCGGCGCCGTGCCCTTCCTCGCGGACGTCCTGACCCGGCCGGGCCCCGAGACCGCGCCCCTCCGCCTGCGCCTGCAGCAGGTGACCGGCGCCGCCGTCGCCAAGAGCCAGGAGGATACCTCCTTCTACCGCGAGGTGCGGCTGCTCTCGGCCAACGAGGTCGGCGGCGAGCCCGACGACGACCCCTTGGGCGTCGAGGGCTTCCATCGCGCCATGGAGCGGCGGGCCGAGCGGATGCCCCACGGCCTTTCGCTCACCTCCTCGCATGACACCAAGCGCTCCGAGGACGCCCGGATGCGCATCGCCGCCATCACCCGGGAGGCCGAGAGCTTCGAGGCCTGGTTCCGCATCTGCCGCGGCTTCGCGCCCGAGCGGCTGGACACCAACCTCGTCTGGTACGTCGCCCAGACCTTCCTCGCCATGGAGCCCGGCGACGGCGACACCGCGCAGCGGCTGGCCGACCACGTCGTGAAAGCCCTGCGCGAGGCCAAGAGCGAGAGCTTCTGGACCGCCCCCGACCTCGAACTGGAAGAGGCGGCCCAGACCTACGTCCGCCGCCTCGCCGCGCATTTCCCGCGCCACGCGCGCGAGGTCGATCCCATCGTCGCCAGCGCCGAGCGGCTCTCGCTGGTGCAGGCCGCGCTCAAGCTCACGATCCCGGGGATCCCCGACATCTACCAGGGCTGCGAGCTCGGCAACTACGCCCTGACCGACCCCGACAACCGCCGGGAGGTGGATTTCGACCTGCGCCGGGCGGCCTTCGAGAACCCCGAGCACCTGACCTCGTCGCTCGACCGGCAGAAGCTCTCTCTGACCCGCCGCCTGCTGCAGCTGAGGCGCGACAACCCCGAGCTCTTCCTATCCGGCAGCTACCGCCGGCTCCCCGCGCCGCCCGGTGTCTGCGCCTTCGAGCGGGCAGGGGGCGGCCGCCGGATGACCGCGGCGATGGCCATCTCGGGCGCGGTCGAGGCCCTCGACGAGGTGCTCGCCCCGGAGGACTGCCTCTGGCCGCCGGAGGAGCTCTCAGACGAGGCCTTCGTCCGCATCGGACTGGCTGACGCCACGGGGACCTGAGGCGACTGCGGCCGGGGATGACTCTCAGGACCGACCGTCCGGATCGGCCCCGGTGTGCTGCCGGCCATGACCCCGTGAAAGGTTAAGAAACCGTTAACCCGACGCTCGCTCCGTTCACCTGTCGTTAACCGCGTTGAGCCATGATGCCCGCCGTTTTTCCGGCAAGGGCTGATTTCATGACGATCCAGGTTCCCGAGCTTCCCATGACGGGAAGCGATCTCAAGTCCACGCTCGACGGTCTGCGCGCGCGGCAGATCCTCTCCTTCGACACCCGCGCCGGGATCGCCGCGGCGGAGGGGCTCGTGCCCGGCGATCTCTGCCGCGCGCCGGTGGGGACCTACCAGGTCGTCGCGGGCACCGACCTGGCGGCGGACGGCTCTCTCGTGATCGCCCTGGCCTCGGGCACTGCCCAGGCGGTGCGGCTGCCCACGAGCCAGATGCCGCATCTCGCCGCGCTCCCCGACGATCCGAGACCTGCCGAACTCTTCCCCGAGGGCGCCGTCCTGACGACGGCCGAGGGGGCCCGGATGGAGGTGCTCTCGCCGACAGAGACCGGTCCGCAACTCGCAACGGCGGGCGGGGCGCGGCTCCGGCCCGTTGCGGGGCAGGCGATCACGCCCGAGATGTTCGGCGCCCGCGGGCAGGGGGCGGAGGATACCTCCGCGCTCGTGGCCCTCGCCGCCTTCGCGGATACCTTCGCCGACCGGCTTGATCTCGTCCGGATCGACGGCACGCACCGGCTCACGAAGACCCTGCAGTTCACCGCCCCCGGCCTGCGGATCACCGGGGCCGGGCGTTTGATCAAGGGCGGCCCCATTGCCACGGGCAGCCTCAGCGAGACCGACGGCTTCTCTTCCGCCGCGCTCGTCACGCTCGCGGGCGCGGGCCAGCATCTCTCCGGCCTGACCCTCACGGACGAGGACGGGATCGACGGCGCGACGAATGGCTATGGCCGGGCGCTGGCGGTCTGCGCGTCGGACGTCACTGTCGAGGGCGTGACCTGCGTCGACTGGGTGAACGGGATCGAGGTCGCCTGGTCCGACACCGGCTTCGTCGCGGGGGCGGAGAACTGGTCGGGGACCGAGCTCTCCGGCGCCCGCATCACCGGCTGCCGCGTCACCTGCCGTCCGCATCACGACGACCAGACGTCGGAGGGGTGCGGCATCCGCTCCTTCGGCTCGGACAACAGGATCACCGGCAACCGGGTTACGGCCGACGAGGCCCACGGCCCCGGACTGCGGCTTCTGCACGGAATCAAGGTCGAGGCCCTGAGCGCCCGCCGCCCCGGTACGCCCGCGCTCGACGACAGCCTGGGCGTCGTCTCGGGGAACTGCGTCACCGGTCCGTTCCGCCACAATCTCTACGTCGAGGGACTCGCCGGGGGGACTGTCACCGGCAACACCTGCCGCCGCTCCGGGCGTGACGGCATGGTCGTCGCGGGGGCCGAGATCACCGTGGCCGACAACGTGGTGGACGCGGGCGGATACCGCGACAGCAACGACGCCTACGGAATACGCGTCCAGTCCGGCAAGGCACTCAGTCTCACCGGCAACGTGATCCGCCCCTGGCGCAACGTCTCCGGGCTGCGCGACGGTCATCACGGCCTGTTCCTCGGCCGGGGCGTGGGCCACTCCCGGGTCTCGGGCAACATCTTCACCCGCGACGGTGGCGTGCGCGCCGTCTACGCGGTGAGCGCCGAAAGCGGCACGCTCGGCACCGGCGCGATCCAGGGCGCCGGGGGCGACCGCTTCGAGGCCGTTCCGGAGCGGCCCGCGCCCGGGACGATCCTGCTGGGGCAGGGCTCCGGCTGGTTCGAGCCGGGGGAGGTCCTGACGCAGGAGGGCAGCGACTGGACCGCCACGGTCACCGCCCGCGACGACGCGCCCGACGCGCGGATGGACCGCGGCATCGAGTGCCGCGGCATCGGTCTCACCCTCGAGGACAACCGCTTCGAACGCGGTGCCTGCGCGACCTGCGTCCAGGCCCGCTACGCCAGTGGCCTGACCCTGCGCGGCGGGGTGATGGAGGGCTTCGCCATCCGGGGCGTCCAGATCCAGGACATGAACCCCAACGGCGCCGGCGGCCCCCGGGACATCCTGATCGAGGGCGTGACCTTCCGCGATGCGCAGGACGGGACGGAGGAGGGGGTCTTCGTCTTTTCCTTCGATAACCTCCCGGAGCGGCTGCGCATCCGCGGTTGCAGCTTCGAACGCCTGTCCCGGGCTGTGAAGTTCGGGGGCCTCGACTTCGGGGCGATGCATGTGAGCCTCGAGGGCTGCGCCTTCCACGGCAACGGTGCGGACATCCTGAACCCGCGGCTCGGAGACGTGCTCTACGAGGCCTGCCCGGGGCTGAAGCTCACAGCGCAGGGCGAGGCCGTGCTGGGGACCGGGCAGCAGTCGGTCAGCGTGACACACGGCCTGATGGGAACGCCGGAGGTCGTTCTCGTGACGCCCGGAGGCGATGCCGGGGCCGTCTGGGCCGATGCGCCCGGCACCTCGTCGGTCACCCTGCGGGCCGCCGCGCCGCCCGCGGAGGACGTGCCTCTGCGCTGGCGGGCGGAGGTCGCCCGGCCGGGCTGGGCCTGACCGTTAACCCGTTGGTAACCAAGCGAGCGGTACCCCGGGGACATGACCCGCGCCGCTGGATTCCCGAAACCCGTCCACCCGGCCCGCCTCGCGCGGGACGGGGCGACGGCGCTCGCGATCAAGCTGGGGTCGGCGGGGCTGACCTTTCTCTCCCTCGTCTGCCTCGCCCGCTGGCTCGGGCCCGAGGCCTACGGCCGCTACGCCGCCGCCCAGTCCCTCGGGATGGTCCTCGCGGTCCTGGCGTCGGCCGGACTGCCCGTCCTCGCGCTGCGCCGCCTGCCGGCGCTGCTCGTCACGGGGGAGGCGCCGGTCTTCCTGCGCGCGCTCTTCGCGGGCTTCGCCCTGGCGTCGCTCGCGGTCGCGCTGCTGGTCTTGCCCCTGTCCGGCGTCCTCGCGTTATCGGGCAGCCCCTTCGCGGCGATCCTTGCGCTCGGTCTGGTTCTGGCGGTCCCCCTGGGGATGGCGGAGGTCCTGAGCCACGTTCTACGCGCACGGGGAGAGATCCTGCGCGCCCTCGCGCCGCGCGACCTGTTGTGGCGCGTTGGGCTTTGCCTGGCCGTGCTCGCCTGCCTCGCTCTCGGGATAGAGGGGTCTGCGGCCGGAGCCGTTGCCTTGGCTGCCGCGCTTCTGCTCGCCGCCCTTGGTTTTCAAAGGGTCAAGATCCGGAGTTCAGGTGATGCATCAGGGGGTTCCTGCAACTCGTTGAAAGTAATATCAGAGTCGCGCTGGATCGCGGCCGCCTCCCTCTCCGCGAGCCTATTGCCGCATCTCTCCGTCGTTGTCGTGGGCGCCGTCCTGTCCTTCGCCGAGGCCGGGCTCTTCTTCGCTGCACAGCGCACCGCGGCGCTCCTGCAGTTGCCCCTCGTCGCGGCGAACATGCGCGCCGCTCCCCTGATCTCGGAAGCTTGGGGTCGAGGGGAGGTAAGCGAAATCAGGACGATATGCGCCACTGTTGCCACGGGTTCGAGCCTGCTCGTCCTCGCCGGCCTCGCCCTCATCCTGCATTCCGGGGGCGCGATCCTGGGGATCTTCGATCCGGCCTACGCGGACCGGGGGCCGATCCTCGCGCTGCTGGCCCTGGGGCCGCTGGCCAGCGCGCTCTGCGGACCGACGGGGTACGTCATGCTGATGACGGGTCACGAGAAGGCCACGGTCGGACTCCACCTCGTGACACAGGGCGCGGCTCTCGCCTGCGTCGCGCTTGCCGGGGCCACCTGGGGTCTTCCCGGGGCGGCGGCCGGCACGGCGGCGGGGCTCGCAGGCTGGAATCTCGCGGCGGCCGTCTGGGCCCGCCGCAAGCTGGAGATCGACCCCACGGTCCTCTCCATCCTCGGTCCCCGGAGACACCATGCGCACTAGGCCCTTCCCCGACTTCGTGATCCCGGGCGCGATGAAGTCCGGGACGACCTCGCTCGCCCGGCTTCTCGCGGCGCTGCCGGACGTGACCTTCGCCCGCCCCAAGGAGCCCACGCTGATGATGGGCGCCGGCTATGCCGCCCAGAACCCGGCCCATGTCTTCCCCCCGCCCGAGCGGCTGGAGGAGACCTATGCCCGTGCCTTCGGCCGCGCCGGGGACGATACGCTCTGGGGCGAGGCGAGCACGGCCTATTTCAGCGACGCGCAGAGCCCCCGGATGCTCGCCGCCCGCAATCCGGAGGTGAAGGCTGTCGTCCTGCTCCGCGCGCCCGCGGCCCGGGTCCGGTCGGCCTATCACTTCTCGCGCGGCACCCTGCGGGAGAGCGCGCCGACGCTGGAGGCGGCCCTCGAGGACGAGATGGCGGGGGGACGGGACGGGTACTGGCCGACGCTCAGGCACCTCGACTACTCCCGTTATTCCAGGCATCTGGCCCGCTGGCAGGCGCAGCTTCGTCCCGGCCACCTGCACCTGCTGGAATTCGAGCGCTTCACGCGGGAGCCGCTCGCCGCGCTGCGGGAGGTCTGCGCGTTTCTTGGCGTGCCGGAGCCCGACGCGCTGCCCTGTGCGCCAAGCGCGAACGCGACGGTCGCCGAGGTCGACGGCTGGCGCGGGGCGGCGATGCGGGGGCTCTACGGACGCTCCCCGGTCAAGCGGGTGCTGAAGCCGCTGCTGCCGGTGGGGCTCAGGAAAGGGCTCAAGACAGGCGTTCAGGACATGGTTGCGCGGGGCGCGCCTCCGGTGCCGCCCCCGGGGCCGAGGGCCCGGGCGATCCTCGAGGCAGAGCTATCGGGCGTGGCGGCGGAGCTGGAGGGCGGTTTCGGCTTCCGCCCGATGCACTGGGGTGCCGCGTGAGCCGGGTGCTGCACCTCATCCCGCGGCTCGTTCAGGGCGGGGCGGAGACGCTGCTGGTGCGCTACCTGAGCGGCCAGACGATCCATTCCCATCGCTGCGTAACGCTTTTTCAAGACAACGATGCCAGGATGGCGGAGCAGCTTGGCGACAGGCTCGAGGCGCGGCGCTGCAGGGGCTACGCCGATGTGCTGCGGGACATGCCATGGGTCCGGCGGCGGCTGGCGATGCTCTCGCCCGACGTGGTGGTCGCCTGGATGTACCACGCGGGCGTCATGGCGCCCTGGCTGGCGCCGCGGGGCGTGCCGGTGCTGGCCTACCTGCACAACACCGACCTCAAGCCCGGGTCGAAGCGGCTGGAGCGCGCGGCGCAGCGGGCCTTGGGGCGGATTGCGAAGGGGGCCGGGCGGCACCTGCTCTATAGCGGCGCGGAGTCGCAGGCGCTGCACGAAGGGCTGGGATACCCGGCAGGGCGTTCGGCGGCGATCCCCAACGGGATCCCGACAGAGCTCTTCGCGCCGGACGCCGCCGACCGCGCGGCGATCCGGACCGAGCTGGGGCTCACGCCGGAGGAACGTGTCTTTGGCTGCTTCGGCCGGTTCGACCCGCAGAAGAACTGGCCGCTGGTGCTCGACGCCGTGGCGTGCGCGGCTGATGTGGCCCCGGTGCGTCTGCTGGCCGCCGGGCGCGGTGTCTCGCGCGAGACACCGGAGTTCGAGGCGCTGATCCGGGCGCGGGGCCTGGAAGACAGGGTCCTGGCGCTCGGCGTCCGCTCCGACATGGCGCGGCTCCACCGGGCGGCGGACGTGCTGCTCCTGGCCTCGGGCTATGGCGAGGCGCAGCCGCTCGTCGTGCTGGAGGCGCTGGCCACCGGTCGCCCTGTCATCGCCACCGATCTCGGCTCGGTCGGCGACGTCCTGCTGCCCGACCTCCCGCCGGTGCCGGTCGGAGACGCTGGCGCCTTCATCGCCACGGTCGAGGCGGCGGCGCGGGGCGATTGGCCGGGCCTCAAGCTGCCAGAGGAGCGGCTGAGAGCGCGCGTCGTGGAGCGGTTCGGGCAGGGAGCGTTCGGCCGGGCGCTCGATACGCACCTGGCGGGGCTCGCGGCATGAGGTCGGGTCCGGCCTTCAGGCTCCTGGGTGTTGCGACCGACGGGTGTCGGCGTCATGCGCCGGGACCAGATCGCCGGGCCGGGCGGGCGTGATCCGGCCCGGTCGCGTCTCCGTGGCGGTCCTGCTCGCGCTGCCGCTCTGGCCGCTTCGGGGGCTGATCGCTCCGGCGGACCACGCGGGCTATATCGACTTCGTGCAGGAGGCCGGGGGGCTGCGTGACCTCTCCGGCCTCTCGGCCAAGCTCTACGTCGGGGTCTTCTTCGACGCGGTGGAGCGGGCGATGCCCTGGCGGGTCTTCACCAACGGGGTGCTCGCGGCCTACCTGCTCTGCCTCGCCGCGGCGCTGCGGAGCCTCGGGGGGTACGCGCTCGCGCTGGTGCTGACCCTGCCGGTGATTATCCACCTCGATTACATCTCGAAGGAGGCCATCCTGGTCTTCCTGCTTCTCTGCGCCGTGGCTACCGCGCGGGGCGTCGGGCGGCGAGCGGGGCATGCCGTGCTCGTCGCGGGCCTCGCGGCCTTCGCCCTGTTCATCCGGCCCTACTACGCCCTGCCGCTGGCCGCCGCCCTGGCCGTCGCGGCTCTGGGCTGGTGGCGCGGGAGCCTCGCAGTGGGCGCGGGGCTCGCGGCGATGGCGCTCGCGTTCCCCTGGCCGCTCGCGCAGCTCGAAGCGGCCCGGGAGGCGATGTACGTCGCCAGCCAGACCCGCTTCGGCACCCGAACGATCTACCCCGGGGTGTCGCTCGACCCCGAGACGGGCCCGGCCCTGCGGGCGGTGCAGAACTACCTTGCCGTGCTCCGGGGCTCGCTCCTGCCGGTGACCTGGACGGCCACGGTCAAGGACCTCTACGCGCAGGTCTTCGCGCTGGCCTTCGTCGCGCTGGCGCGGGGCGCGGTGCGGCGGGGGGACCCGCTCTTCGCCGGCTTCGGGGTCTTCATGGCGCTGACGGTGCCCTTCTTCAGCCCGGACCTCGGGACCAGCCTGCGGCATGTCGCGGCAGCGGCGACCTTCCTCTGGGCGGCGCTGGCGCTGGGGCGGGCGGGGGAGAGCCGGGCTGGGGGAAGCGCGATGCAGATCCTCCCGGTGCTGCCATGAGCGCGCTGCCGGACGTCGTCTTCGCCGGTCCGCTCAAGACCGGGACCAGCTGGATCCAGGCCTACCTCGAGGAGCGGGGTGACGTGCGGCTGCCGCGCGGCTGCAAGGAGACCTTCCATTTCGACCGCCATGCGGGCCGGGGGCTGGGGGTCTACCGGGCGATGTTTCCCGGGGGGGCGGGCCCCTGCGTGGAGGTCGCGCCGAGCTATGTTGGGGGCGCCGCGCTGGCGCGCCTGGCGGAGGCGCTGCCCGGGGTTCACGTCGTGCTGACCCTGCGCGACCCGGTCCGACGGACGCTGTCGCAGTACCGGCATGAGGTGCGCTACGGCTACTACGACGCCCCGCTCGCGGCGCATCTCGCGCTCGGGGACCCGGTCATCGCCCTCAGCCGGTACCCCGAGGTGGTGGAGCGGGCGCTCGCGCTCTTCGGGGCGGAGCGGGTCCACCTGCTGGAGATGGAGGAGCTGGTCGAGGCGCCCGAGCTTTTCTGCCGCCGGATCGCCGCTGTGCTGGGCCTGCCGGAGCGGGCGCCCTCCGCGGAGTTGGTCGCGGCCCGGCGAAACGCGGCGCGGGTGCCGCGCTGGCCTGCGCTTTCGCGGCTGGCGACGCGGGGTGGTGATACCCTCAAGGCCGCCGGGCTGCACTGCGTCACGCGGGGCGCGCGCCGCCTGGGGCTGCGGCGGCTGCTGGAGCGGGAGGGTCCGGGCGAGGCGCCACGGCCCGGGGACCTCTCCCGCATCGAGGAGTTGCTGGGCTTCTCCTACCCGGACTTCCTGGCGGAAAGAGCGGGGCTGATCCCGGCGCCGGTGGGTGAGGGCCGGGCGGCCTCGACCATCTGCGCGGAGATTTCCCGGTGAAAGCGCGCCACGTCGAACCGCGCGGCCCAGGCCGCCCGGCAGGCCGGTCGCATGGCGCGCAGTCGGGCGGCGTCGAGCGTGGCGAGGCGGCGCCCCCAGCTCTCGACGCAGAGCGGAAGGACGTGGCCGGTCACGCCTTCCTCGACCAGATCTGGCAGGCCCGCGCGGTCCGAGCAGATCACCGGCGTGCCGTTGCGCAGGGCCTCGGGCAGCACCAGCGGCAGGCCTTCCCAGCGCGAGGGCAGGACCACGGCATCGACGGAGCGGTAGAGGTCGTCGATCCGGCCCGGGTCGACCCATCCGAGCGGCTCCGCGCCCTCCGGCAGATCGGTGGGGATGCCGCCGCGCACGACGGCCCCGGCGAGGTGGAGACGCAGGTCGGGCCGGTCCCGGCGGGCGCGGGCGAAGGCCTCGAGCAGCAGGTCGAGCCCCTTCTGCCGGTCGAAGCGGCCGACGAAGAGCAGGTTCAGCCCGTCGCCGAAGAGATCGCTGCGCGCGTCGGGCACGGGGGGCGGAACGGCGTTCTCCACCACCACCTGCCGGCCGCCGTAGCCGAGATGCCGGGCGAGCGCGGCGTCGTTCCGGGAGACGTTCACGGTGCGGTCGGCGAGGCCGGCGAGGCGCGATTCCAGCGACCGGATGGCCCGGTCGCGCGGGCCCGTCCCGGAGAACCGGTGCGCGGCCCAACCGTGCGGACAGTAGAGGACCGGCACATCGGGCCGGACGAGGGCGAGGGCCAGGAGGGAGAGGGTCGAATGCAGGTAGAGAAGATCGGGCGCGCACTCGCGGACCGCGCGTCGCAGATGCCGGGCGAGGGCGAGCACCGCGCGGGGGCCGCGGGCGGTTTCCGGGTAGGTCAGGATGCGGGGATCCTCAGGCAGGTGCGCCCGCTGGCAGGACGGGACGAGGGCCTTCTGGTCGAAAGCGTCGCGGGGCAGGTCCAGGCACATGCGGAGGTAACCGGCGATACCGCCCTGGACGGTTTCGGCGACGTGAAGGACTGTATGCGGCATCGGAGCCTCCGTTGGGGATGCCAGCGGAGTGCGGGGCGGCCGGTCGTCGGGCAAACCCGGGAGGGCCCGGCCGGACAGGATTCCCGGATCGGACAGGGCTCCGCATCCGGACCCGTCGCCGTCACGGCCCGCCTTCGGCCCGCAGATGCTCGGGATGGGGGCGTCTCTTCGTCCAGCCGTCGGTTTTTGGACCTGCGGCCATGACCGACCGTCCGCTCTCCCCCCGCCGAATCACGCCGGTGCTCTCATCCCGGCCGGAGGTCACGCTCACGGTGGAGCAGGCGCTCGGCGCCGTGCGGCGGGCGCCCTGGCTGGTGGTCTCGGTCACTCTGGCCGCGCTGGCCCTCGGCGCGCTGCAGGCCTTCGTCCTCGCGGTGCCGGTCTACAGGGCGACGGCGGTCGTGATGCTGGAGACCGCGCAGCCTCAGATCGTGGACCTGCCGGGTATCGCGCAGGGGCTGACGGGCGAGTCCGCCGAGATCAACTCCGAGGTCGAAGTGCTCCGCGCGCGGGGTCTGCTGGGCGAGGTGGTGGACCGGCTCGCCCTGACGGAGGACCCGGAGTTCAACCCGGCGCTCGAACCAGCGGGCCCTGTCCCGCGCCTTCTGGCGCGGTGGGACCGTGCGGCTCCCGCGGGCCCGGAGGCGGTCCGCGCCGAGGCGGTGGAGCGGCTGGGCCGGGCGCTCTCGGTCCGCAACCTGCCGCAGACGCATGTCTTTCGCGTGTCGGCCGAGACGCGTGACCCGGTGAAGTCCGCGCGGATCGCGGACGCGGTGGTCGCGCGCTACGTCGAGGGACAGCTCGAGGTGAAGCTGGCGGCGCTGACCCAGGCGGAGGACTGGCTTCGGGCGCGCGTGGCGGAACTGCGGTCGCGCCTGGAGGAGGCCGAGGCGGAGCGGGCGCGGTCGGGGACGGCCACGGACCTCGTCTCGGCAGAGGCGCTGGCCGGGCTGGAGCGTCGCCTGAAATCGCTGCGGGACCGGATCGACGAGACCGAGGCGGCGCGGGACGTCGGTTCGGAGGCCCTGCGAGCCCGGACGGTGCAGCAGCTCGACGCGCTGCGGGCCTCCGAGGCGGAGCTCAAGGACCGGATCGACCGGCAGAGCGAGGACCTGATCGCGCTGCGCCAGCTGGACCGGGAGTCCGAGGCGATCCGCACGCTCTACGAGTACTTCCTGGCGCGGCTGAACGAGACCTCGGCGCAGAGGGGGATGCAGCAACCCGACAGCCGGATCCTCTCGACGGCAGCGGTGCCGCGGGGGCCGTCGGCGCCGGACCGGCCGAAGATTCTTGCGCTGGCCGGGCTACTGGGGCTCGCGCTCGGCGTCGTGCTGGCGGTGCGGCGCGACCTGCGGCGGGACGGTTTCCCGAGCGGTGCGGCGCTCGAGGACCATGCGGGCCTGCCGGTGCTGGGCGAGATCCCGCAGGTCCGGGTGCGCGGGCGGCGGGCGCTGCTGCGCTACCTCGTGGACCATCCGACCTCCGCCGCAGGGGAGGCGGTGCGCTCTCTGCGGACCTCGCTCGCGCTGGCCGATCCGGAGGGCGCGGCGCAGGTGCTGGTGGCGACTTCGGCGGTCCCGGGCGAGGGCAAGACGACCATGACGCTCGCGCTGGCCCACCAGCTCGCGGGGCTCGGCAAGCGGGTCGTCGTGGTCGAGGGCGACCTGCGGCTGCGGACCTTCGGGTCGTACTTCGACGGGCTGCCGGAGGCTGGGCTCGCGCAGTACCTGAGGGACGAGGCGGGGATCGACGGCGTCATCCAGGGCGCACCCGGCTTTGGGGCGGACCTGTTGTCGGCGGGCGGAACGCTGCCGGCGCCCGGGGACGCCTTCCACTCGGAGCGGTTCAGGGCGCTGCTCCGCGAACTTCGGGCGCGATATGACCTCGTGCTGATCGACACGCCGCCGGTCCTCGCGGTGCCCGACGCGCGGCTCATGGCGCGGCAGGCGGACGCGGTTCTGGTCTCGGTCCGGTGGGAGCGGACGCAGGCGGCGCAGCTCGACCATGCCCTGCGCCTGCTTCGCGGGAGCGAGGTGCGGGTCGCGGGGCTGGTGCTCAGCCGGATGAACCCGCGCGGCGCCCGGCGATACGGCGCGGAGGCCTACGGGTCGCAGGCGGCGCGGTACTACTCGGCCTGAGGCTCAGGCGGCGGACTCCGCTTCCCAGTCCATGCGCTCGAACTCCTCGCGGAAGGCGAAGCGGGCGAGGTGGTTGTCGACGATGGCCCGCGCGCGCTGCAGCTCCTCGGCGCTTCCGGCCTCAACCTCGGCGATCAGCGCGTCGCCGGTCGCCGTGAGACGGGCGGGGCCGGTGGGGAAGGCGGCGCGGCCATGGTCGGCGTCGTAATCGACATCGACCTTGTGCGCGAAGTGCTTGCACAGTTGCTGGAGGTACTTGCTGGCATTCTGGGTGGTGAATGTGCCGCGGTCGGAGAAAGTGCCTTGCATCGGTCTTATTCCTGAGCTTCTAAGTCAGGAAAGAATCTGACGAATTGAGTCGGGTTTGTCCAGCGGTCCCGGAGCGGGCCGGCCAAGCAAGGAGACAGTGATGAGACATGCCGTTGCCGCAGTGGCGCTTTGCGCCGCCCTACCGACCGGGCTGATGGCCCAGGAGGTCGAGATCGAGACCGCTGCCGGGCCCGCGAGCGTTCCGCAGGCGCCCGAAACCGTGGCGGTCTTCGACCTCGCCGCGATCGACGCGCTCGACGCGCTGGGCGTGGAGGTGGACGGGGTGCCTGACATCACGCCGCCGGCCTACCTGGAAGAGGCCATGTCCGGCGCGGAGATCGTGGGCACTCTCTTCGAGCCCGATTTCGAGGCGCTGGCCGTCATGGCGCCCGACCTCATCGTCGCGGGCGGGCGCTCGCAGACCCAGGTCGAGCCGTTGTCGCAGGTGGCGCCCACCATCGACATGACGATCTGGGGCGCCGACCTCGTGGAGCAGGCGCAGGCCCGCGTCACGGCCTACGGCGAGATCTTCGGGCTGTCCGGCGAGGCCGAGGCGCTGAACACCGCGCTCGACGAGAAGATCGCCGAAGTCTCGGGGCTCGTCGAGGGGCAGGGCAAGGCGCTGATCCTGCTCGCCAACGGCGGCAAGATCTCGGCCTACGGCGCGGACTCGCGGTTCGGCTGGCTCCACCAGGTGGTGGGCCTGCCGCAGGCGCACGAGAACCTCGAGGCCGAGACCCACGGCGAGGCGGTCTCCTTCGAGTTCGTGGCGGAGGTGAACCCCGACTGGATCCTCGTCATCGACCGCGGCGCGGCCATCGGCCAGGAGGGCGAGGCGGCTCAAGCCACGCTCGACAACCCGCTCATCGCCGGGACGACGGCGGCCGAAGAGGGGCAGATCGTCTACCTCGATCCCGCGCCTCTCTACCTCGCGGGCGGCGGCATCCAGTCGCTGAGTCACACGCTGGACGAACTCGCGGCGGCCTTCGGCGAGGCCAGTGGCAGCTGACGGCTTGAGAGGTCTCATCGCGACCGGGCTCGTCCTCCTCGTGGGGGCGAGCCTTCTTATCGGTGCCGCCGACCTCTGGTCGGGCGACCTCGGCACCGGCTTCCTCGTGGCCGTGAGCCGCCTGCCGCGAACCGCCGCCGCGCTCCTCGCCGGGGCGGGTCTGGCGCTGGCGGGCGTGGTGGTTCAGCTGACGGTGCAGAACCGGCTGGTGGAGCCCGGCCTCACGGGGACGCCGGAGGCGGCGATGCTCGGGCTTCTGGGAGTCACGCTGATCGCGCCCGGCGCAGCGATCCTGATCAAGATGTCCGTCGCGGCGGTGACGGCGTTGATGGGGACGGCGGGCTTCCTCTGGCTCTCGCGGCACGTCCCGCGGCGCGACCCGATCCTGCTGCCGCTGGTGGGCATCATCTACGGCGGAATACTGGGCGCGGTGGTGCTCTGGGCGGCCTGGGTCACGGACCTCGTGCAGTACCTGGGCGTCTGGCAGTCGGGCGAATTCTCGGGCGTGCTGCGCGGGCGCTACGAACTGCTCTGGATCATCGCGGCCCTGGGCGCGGCGCTCTACCTCGCGGCAGACCGGATCACGATCCTGGGGCTCGGCGAGGACTACGCGCGGAGCCTCGGGCTCGACTACCGGCAGACGCTGGCGCTGGGGCTGGTGATCGTCTCGGTGACGGTCTCGGCCGTGGTGGTGACGGTGGGGTCGCTGCCCTTCGTGGGCCTGGTGGTGCCCAACATCGTCTCGCGCTGGCGCGGCGACAACCTGCGGCGGAACCTGCCGGTGATCGCCCTGCTCGGCGGCACGCTGGTGCTGGCGGCCGACGTGCTGGGCCGCGTGGTGCGCTGGCCATACGAGATCCCGGCGGGCACGATCTTCGCCGTATTCGGAGCGGGGCTCTTCCTCTGGCTGCTGAACAGCGCGCCGCGACGAGGGGAGGCGGGGCATGGCTGAGCGGAGGCTCTGGATCCTCGGGACCGCGCTCCTCGGCGCGGCGGCGCTGTTTCTCGCGTGGAATCTGCGCGCGCCGGTGGAGTTCATCCTGGGGTTGCGGGTCACAAAGCTCGCGGCGCTCGTGGTGGTTGGGGCGGCGACCGGGGCGGCGACGGTGCTCTTCCAGACGGTCGCGGGCAACCGGCTGATCACGCCGGGGATCGTGGGGTTCGACGCGCTCTTCGTCTTTCTGCAGACCATGCTGGTGCTGGCCCTGGGCGGGCTGGGCTACGCTTCGCTTCCGGGGATGGAGAAGTTCCTGCTGGAGGCAGCCTGCCTCGTCATTTCGGCCGTGGCCCTCTTCGGGGTCCTGCTGCGCAAGGGGGCGGGCGACGTCATCCGGATGATCCTGACGGGCGTGGTGCTGGGGGTGCTGCTGCGCGGGCTCGCGGGCTTCGCGCAGCGGATCCTGGAGCCCTCCGAGTTCGCCATCGTCCAGCAGTCGAGTTTCGCCAGCTTCGGCGCGGTGGCCCGGCAGGAGCTGGCAGTCGCCGGGGTTCTGCTGCTGGCCGCGCTCGCGGGGGCCATGCGGCTCGCGCCCTCGCTCGACGTGGCGGCGCTGGGGCGGACCAAGGCGCGGACGCTGGGGCTCGACTACGACCGGCTGGTGCTCGTGACGCTTTCGCTGGTGGCGGCCATGATCGCCGTCTCCACGGCGCTGGTGGGGCCGGTGACCTTTCTCGGGCTGCTGGCGGCGAGCCTTGCCTACGGATGGCTCGGCACGCCTCGCCATGCGCTGCTGATCCCGGCGGCTTCGGCGATCGGCGCGCTGATCCTGGTGGCCGGGCAATTCGTCTTCGAGCGGCTGCTGGACTACCAGTCCACGCTCGCGGTGATCGTGGAGTTCGCGGGCGGGCTGCTCTTTCTCTTCCTCGTCCTGCGGAGGCCCCGGCCATGATCGAGACCCTCGGCCTTAGTCTGGAGCGGGATGGCGCGCCGGTGCTGCGGGATGTGAGCCTGCAACTGCCGGGGGGCGGGATCACCGCGCTCATCGGGCCCAACGGGGCGGGCAAGTCGAGCCTGCTGCATGCCCTCGCCGGGTTGCTGCCGCCGAGCGCTGGCGAGATCCGGCTGGAGGGGACGTCGCTCGCGCGGATCCCGGCCCGCGAGCGGGCATTGCGGCTGGCGCTGCTGACGCAGGACCAGGCGGTGACCACGCGGCTCACGGTAGGCGATCTCGTGGCCTTCGGCCGCTGGCCGCATCACCGCGGGCGGCCCGGCGCGGAGGACCGGCGGGCGGTGGCCGAGGCGCTGGCGCATTTCGACCTCGGCGGGCTGGCGGACCGTCCCCTGGAGAGTCTCTCGGGCGGGCAGAGACAGCGGGCGCATGTGGCCATGGCGCAGGCGCAGTCGACGCCCTGGATGCTGCTCGACGAGCCGCTGGCCGCGCTCGACCCGCGCTACGCCCGCGACATCATGGAGCGGCTGCACGCGCTGACGCGGCCGGGACCGGACCAGCGCGGCGTGGTGATCGTGCTGCATGATCTGGGCATGGCCGCTCGTTTCGCAGATCACGTGGTGGCGCTGAAGGACGGGCGGCTGGTGCGCGCGGGACCGCGGGCCGAAGTGATGACGGCCGGGGTCCTGAGCGGGCTCTTCGACACCGGGCTCGCGGTGGAGCGCGTGCGCGGGCGCGACGTGGTCGTCCCGGTCTGACGGCGGGACGGCGCTCTTCTGCGAAGACGCCCCGCCCGCCGTCCCATGGGGACCGCGCGCCCGGCGGAAGACGGAGGAGGGGGCGCTACCATTTGCAGCGCCCAAACCACGTCTCGGCCCAATCGGAGCGATGGTGCCAGCAGGATCCGGTCGACCTCGCTTTCGCGGCTGTCTTCCATCCGGACGTCGGCTCCACCGGAAACCGCGGTTCTTGTACATTTTCCGTAAGACTTGATCCAAGACGCGCCGACATCTGGTGCTTGTGTCGCCCTGCACGCCCAGGGGATGACAGAATGTCAGTACAGTTTTTCTCCGGCAGCAGCCGCCATGGTGGGCGGATCAAGCTGCCCATGAGCTACCGTAGGACAGCGAAATGGCTGCCCCAGATCGGTGACATCTTTCCCGACTTCACGACGAGGTCCACGAAGGGGAAGATCGACTTCCACGAGTGGGCGGAGGGGAGCTGGGTCGTCCTGTTCTCCCATCCGGCCGCGTTCACTCCGGTCTGCACGACCGAGATCGCCGGCTTCGCGCTCGCCGAGCCCGACTTCCAGCAGCGCAATACAAAGCTGATTTCGATGTCGCGCAGCGCTCTCCATGTGCAGAAGCACTGGCTCAAGGACATCGAGAGCCTTTTCGGCATCCAGGTCGGCTTTCCGATGCTGGAGGACGAGACCGGCCACTTCTCAAAGACCTTCGGGATGATCCATCCCCACGAGAACGACCAGCATTCCATCCGCAAGACCTTCATCATCGATCCCGCCCTGAAGGTGCGGATGATCATGGAGTATCCGTTGTTCGTCGGGCGCGGCACCGACGAAATCCTGAGGGTGATCGATGCCCTGCAGGTGCAGGACGAGTTCTCGGTCGGTGTCGGGGGTGACTGGCAGAAGGGGAGCCAGTGCCTGGCGCTTCCGGGCTCCATGCAGGCGCTGTCCGAGGCGGGCCACAAGCTGACGAGCTACCGCTACTACCTGACCACCGTCGATCTGAATACAGAGCCACCGGAGGACGAGGGGTAGGCGGTCACCCGGCAGGGTCCAGGAGCTCGTGGATCGCGACCGCGAGCTCGTTCTTGCGATAGGGCTTCTGCAGGAACGCGCCCTTCAGGTTGACCGGATCGAGCGGCAAGGCCGCGTCGCCGACATATCCCGACGTGTAGAGCACCTTCAGGCCGGGCCGCTCCTCGAGAGCGTGCTCGGCCAGTTCGATGCCGTTCATCCCCGGCAGGATGACATCCGTGAAGAGGAGTTCGAACTCTTCGCCCTGAAGCAGCTTCAGCGCCTCCTCGGCCGAGCCCGCTTCGCGCACGACGTAGTTGAGATTCCTGAGGTAGGTCGACGCGATGGCCCGAACCTCGTCCTCATCCTCGACGAGAAGGAGCTTCCTGCCTCCGTCGCTCGGGGCGGAATGCTTGCCGGGGGCCTGGTTCGTCGCGACTTCCCCGGCTGGCGGCAGATAGAGCGTGACGCAGGTGCCTCGCCCCTGTTCCGTCTTGATCTTCACCGTCCCGAGCGACTGGCGGGCGAAGCCGTAGACCGTCGAAAGACCAAGGCCCGTGCCCGCCGCGCCCTGTTTCGTGGTGAAGAACGGCTCGAACGCCCGCTGCGCGACCTCGTCGGGCATTCCGGACCCGAAGTCCTCGACTTCGAAGGTCACGCAGGTTCGCGCACCCGGGAGCTCCTCCTCGAGCGAGGGATCGTCCATCAGGGTCTCGGTGGCGCGCAGGATGATCCTGTCCCCTTGCCCCGAGGCATCCCGGGCATTCAGGACGAGGTTCAGCAGGGCGACCTCGAGCTGATTCCTGTCAGCCAGGACTGAAGGCACACCTTCCTCCACCTCGATTTCCAGCTGCATCGAGTCCGGAAGCGCGCTCTCGAGCAAGGGGCGCATTCCTTCGACGAGGGTCGGGATATCGATGGCTCGGGGTGAAAGCGGCTGCGATCTCGCGAAGGCCAGCATGCTGGTTGTCAGCGTTTCCGCCCGTTCAGCGGAGGAGACGATGGTTTCGACGAAGCGCCTTGCCTCCCCGGGGAGGTCGGGGAGGTCCGCGAGCAAGTCGGCGTTGCCCAGGATGACGGTGAGCAGGTTGTTGAAATCATGCGCGACGCCCCCGGAAAGCTCGCCGATCGCCTCGAGCTTCTCCTTTTGCCGCAGCCGCTCGTTCAAGACATGCCATTCCGTGATGTCCTTCGTGACGCCGACCATCCGGCGGACCTCTCCGTCCGGCTGCTGGACCGCGAAACCCCGGTCCGAGACATCCATGTAGCTGCCGTCGGCCCGACGTATCCGGAATTGGTCTTCTACGTTCTCGCTTTCGCCCAAAAGGACGTCCTTGACCCCCTGATCAATGCGGGGTCGGTCATCTGGATGAATTAACTCAAGCCACTCCTCGGTGAAACGTGGCTGCGTCCCGAATATCTCCTCTGCGTTCGTGCTGCACCAGAGAGCACCAGTCTCGAGGTCCCAGTCCCACATGATGTCGTTGCTCGCCCGCATGACGATCTCGTGCCTCTCTTCGAGGAGACGTCTGTCATCCTCGCTCCGCTTGACGGCGGTGATGTCGCGTTGGACGGCCGCGAAGTGCGTGAGCTGGCCGGCTTCCGAGAAGACCGGCGAGATGCTCACTTCGACCCAGTAAGGTTCGCCGCCCTTCGTGTAGTTGATCAGCTCCGCCGACACCGGCTCGCCTGCCTCGAGGCCACGACGTATCCGGTCCAATTCCTCTCGCTGTGTCCCTTCGCCCTGGACCATCCTCGGCGTGTTGCCGATCGCCTCCTCCCGGCTGTAGCCGGTGATCCTCGTGAAGGCGTCGTTCACATACAGGATCTTGGGGCCGTCAGGTGCGTCGATGCTGCCGGCATCGGTGATCAGGATCATCTCGCCCATCATGGAAACGGCGGTGTCGAGCAGATGAAGACGCTCTTCCAGCGATCGTTCGTCGGTGATGTCCTGGACCAGGCCGATGAAGACGGTTTCGCCGTCTTCCACCGTAGGCTGGCCGGCAAGCCTTATCGTCCGGACCGACCCGTCCCGGCGAACGATCCGATGAATATCCTCGATCCTCTCACCGCGCTCCCAGGTCCGGTCACGTTTCTCGAAGAAGCGCGGCGCGTCGTCGGGGTGGATCGCGCCGAAGATCTTCTCGGGGGTCAGCGTCTCATCCGGTTCGAACCCGAAGATCTCGTAGACGCCGGGAGACCATTCCGCCTCGCGGCCCATGTCGGAAACCTTGAAGGTTCCGACGCCTGCGAGAGACTGGGCGAAGTAGAGAGACGATGTCGCCCGGGCCAGGTCGGTCTCGCGTTCGAGAGCCTCTTCCTCGCCGACCTCGGCCTCGTGGCGCAGTCGCTGAACGCTGTAGAGCGCGACGCAGGCCAGGCCGATCAAACCCAGCGAGAAGGCGCGGTTCAGAAGAACCCAGGGGATGGCGAAGCCGGGGGGCGACACGAAGATGCCGAACAGGGTGGCCGCTGCACTCGCCCCGCCGATCCCCCAGAGTACCCGGGTGTCGTTTGCCAGGCTGGCGGCGAGAACCGCGAAGACGTAGAGGCTTCCGTGGGCGAACCCGAGCGGGGTGAAGAAGTCCGTGGCGAACACGGCCGCCCAGATGGCCGCGGCGACAATCGCCCAGGCTCGGTCCATTCTGCGGTACTCGTCGGTACGTTTACTCATCCTGTTCTTTTAGCTGATTCCAGAGGCGTCATCGATCATAGCCGATTGCATCGCCGGGACTCGCTCCCTTAGCTTTGAGCGGCACGGTGAAGAGAAGAGAGGCGAGTGATTGGCCAAGGTTCTGATTCTCGAAGACGACCGGGATGTTGCTGAGCTCGTCAGAGCTGCACTCGAAGCCGAGGGGCACGAGCCGACGATTGCCGAGAATTGCTCTCGTCTGAAGGCGCTTGGCCTGGAAGACTTCGATCTCTTCGTCCTCGACGTGGTGCTTCCCGACGGCTCCGGGCTCGATATCGCGCGCGAGATCCGTCTGTCGTCGGATGCAGGTATCGTCATGCTGACGGGGCGAGCGACGGAGATAGACACCGTCCTCGGCCTCGAGATCGGCGCCGACGACTACATTGCCAAACCGTTTCGTCCGCGTGAGCTCAGCGCGCGGGTGAAGAGTATCCTCCGCCGTCGCGGGGAGGTGGCCAGCAGCACCCGGGAACCAAGGGGTTCGGCCAGCGTGGATGGCTGGACGATCGATTTCGAGCGGCGGGAAGTCTTCGCGGAGAGCGGGGCCGAAATTCCCCTCACTCCATCCGAATTCGACGTTCTCAAGGTGCTCGTTCATCGGCGAGATCAGGCTTTGTCGAGGCACGAGCTCGTCGAGAGCCTACGTGGTCGGGGTTGGGTGGCGAACGGGCGCCTCGTCGACGGGATCATCAGCCGGATACGGGCCAAGCTCGCCAAATCCACGGGCGAAAACCCCATCAAGACCGTCCGAGGCGTCGGCTACACCCTGGTCGAAAGGGCCTGAACCTTTCAGGCGCGACGGGGTATCGCGGCAGTCTGCCTGAGCGTTTCGTAGGCTCGGCTGCGTGTCTGGAGCCCGTGCGCGATGGAATGCTTGCGGCGATAGTCGTCCAAGGTAAGTCCGTGCCGGAGCTTCAGATGTCGGGAGAGCAGGTGCAGCTTTTCCCCGCATTCCCGGCATACCAAGAAAGCTGAGCTTCGATCTTGTCCCTGCGGCTTCATGGGCTGTGCTTCCCGAGTGATCTGACAAGCCCCTAGGCTAGCGAATGCCCGGTCGAAGGTGGTGTGGGTCGCGTACGGGGTTCTTACGGGTTCTGTATGGATGCACTTGTCCCGAGACCCGGAAGCGCGCCGTTCGCTGATAATCCGGCCTGCAGGGCCCTTTCTTCATACCCGCTTTCCGGATACATATTGGCCGACCGTTTGCCGGAGAAGGCCATCTTCATGACCAACAAGCTGCTCGTCGTTGATCCGAACGATCAGTTCGATGTGCTCAAGGGGCTGGCGAGCGAGGTCCGTATCTCGATCCTGAAGCTCCTGGCGCAGTCGGGTCCGATGAACGTGAACCAGGTCGCGGCCGAGCTCTCGCTTCCCCAGTCCACGATCTCCTCGAACATGCAGGTGCTCGAGAACGTGGGCCTCGTCGTCACCGATATCCAGAAGGCGCGGAAGGGGAGCCAGAAGGTCTGCCGGTCGGTCTTCACCGAGATACTCGTGGCGTTCGGCGACCAGAGGCCGGAGGTGCGCGATGACGAGATCGAGGTCTCCATGCCGCTGGGCCTCTACTCGCATTTCGAGGTGACCGCTCCTTGCGGGTTGTGCTCTACCGAAGGGGTCATCGGCCTGCTCGACGTGCCCGATACCTTTCTCGATCCGGACCGTATGCGGGCGGGGCTGCTCTGGTTCACCCGTGGATTCGTCGAGTACCAGTTTCCCAATAATGCCAAGCTGTTGAACAAGCCGGTGCAGTCTCTCGAGTTCTCGATGGAGCTGAGTTCAGAGGTGCCGGGAACCTCCGCCGACTGGCCGTCCGACATCTCGCTGAGCGTGAACGGGATCCACGTCGCCACCTGGACCTCGCCCGGGGATTTCGGCGACAAGCGGGGCGTCTTCACGCCGGACTGGTGGAAGCTCGCCGGGTCCCAGTACGGCAAGCTCAAGACCTGGCGAATCAATGGCGACGGCACCTACGTCGACGGCTTGCGCGTTTCGGACGTGACGCTGACGGACCTCGAGGTCGACGAGCACCGGTCGATCCGGGTGAGGATCGGCGTACGCGAAGATGCCGAACACCCCGGGGGCATGAACATTTTCGGGCGTGGCTTCGGAAACTACGACCAGGACATCACCATGCGCCTGCGCTGACCGCGCAGAAAAACCTTGACTGGGCGGCAGTCCCTCGCAACCATATCGCAAAAGACGGTATAAACCGGAAGATAAGGTACGTTAGGGAGGGGATGCCATGAGGGCACGTGTCACCGCGCATGCGCGCTACGCGGTCGCGGATATCGACAAGCGGCTTTACGGGTCGTTCCTCGAGCATCTTGGCCGGGCGGTCTATACCGGCATCTACGAACCCGACCATCCCAGCGCCGACGCCAGTGGCATGCGGCAGGACGTGATCGACCTCGTGCGCGAGCTCGACACGCCGATCTGCCGCTATCCCGGCGGGAACTTCGTCTCCGCCTACAACTGGGAGGATGGGATCGGCCCGAAGGAGGATCGGCCGACCCGGCTCGATCTCGCGTGGAAGACGCTCGAGAACAACCATGTGGGCATCCACGAATATGCCGACTGGGCCGACAAGGCGGGGATCGAGATGATGCTTGCCGTCAACCTGGGCTCGCGCGGGCTCGACGAGGCCCGGAGCTTCGTCGAATACGTGAACCATCCCGGCGGCAGCTACTGGTCGGACCTGCGCCGCAAGAACGGGCGCGCCGAGCCCTGGGACGTGAAGACCTGGTGTCTCGGCAACGAGATGGACGGGCCCTGGCAGGTCGGACACAAGACGGCCCGCGAATACGGTCACCTCGCCAACGAGACCGCCAAGGCCCTGCGTGCTTTCGACCGCGACCTGGAGCTCGTCGTCTGCGGCTCCTCCCATTCGGACATGCCGACCTACCCGCAGTGGGAGGCCACCGTCCTCGAGGAGACCTACGACAACATCGACCACATTTCGCTGCACATGTACTTCGAGAACTACGAGAAGAACACGGCGAACTTCCTTGCCCTGCCGGAGAAGCTGGATCGCTACATCGGCACGGTGAGCGGCGTGATCGATTTCGTGAAGGGCAAGAAGCGGTCGAAGAAGGACGTGAAGATCTCCTTCGACGAGTGGAACGTCTGGTACCACACGCGGAAGCAGGACCAGGTCTACCTGGAGGGCAAGGACTGGCAGTACTGGCCGCCGATCCTCGAGGACGTCTACAACTTCGAAGACGTGCTGCAGGTGGGCTGCATCCTCAACACCTTCATCCGCCGTTCGGACCGGGTGCGCATCGCCTGCATCGCGCAGCTCGTGAACGTCATCGCGCCGATCATGACCAGCCCCGGCGGTCCGGCCTGGCGGCAGACGATCTACTACCCCTTCAAGCTCGCGTCGCACCACGGGCGCGGCACCGCGCTGCAGCTGGACGTCGACTGCCCGACCTACGACGCGGACATGGCGGCAGGGGTCAGCTACCTCGACATCGCGGGCGTGCACGACGCCGACGCGGGCAGCGTGACCTTCTTCGCGATCAACCGGAACGGGAGCGAGCCGCTGGAGGTCGAGCTATCGCTCGAGCGGTTCGGCACCCCGAAGAGTGCGAGCCATATCCTGATCAAGCATGACGACCTGGAAGCGCGGAACACGATGGACGCGCCGGACACCGTGGTGCCGCAGGAGGGCAGTGGTGCCTCGATCGAGGGCAATACGCTCAGCATGACCCTGCCGCCCTACAGCTATTCGATGATCCGGGTGGGGCTGTGAAGACCGTATCAGGATATCGGGTATGTACCGCCAAAATCGTTGATCGGATCCGACGGTAGTGTAACATCGATCTGCGA
The DNA here is from genome assembly GCF_008710275.1 of Histidinibacterium aquaticum. Classification (GTDB taxonomy): domain Bacteria; phylum Pseudomonadota; class Alphaproteobacteria; order Rhodobacterales; family Rhodobacteraceae; genus Oceanicola; species Oceanicola aquaticus. Next base: position 49,784 of record NZ_VYQE01000003.1, on the reverse strand, counting down.
CCGGGGACCGGTCGCTCTTTGGGAGGAGAAAGATGAAACATCTGATGGGTATGGCCCTCGGGGCCACGCTGGCGACGGCTGCGCAGGCGCAGGAAACCGTGGTCTGGTGGGACTTCCTGAGCGGCGGTGACGGCGTGCGGATGAAGTCGCTGATCGAGGACTTCAATGCCGCGCACGAGGGTGAGATCACCATCGACGCGACCACGCTCGAATGGGGCGTGCCCTTCTACACCAAGGTGCAGACCTCGGTCGCCGTGGGCGAGGCCCCCGACATCATGACCTACCACGCCAGCCGTATCCCGCTGGCCGTGAGCCAGGGCGTGCTCCAGCCGATCACCGATGCCGACTGGGAGCAGATGGGCCTGAGCCAGGACGACTTCGCCGAAGCCACCTGGAACGCGGTCACCGTCGACGGTGAGCAATACGCGGTGCCGCTCGATACGCACCCGATCGTGCTCTACTACAACCGCGACCTCCTCGAGGAAGCCGGCCGCCTTAACGAGGACGGAACGCCCATGGGGCTCGACAGCCGCGAAGGCTTCGAGGAGACGCTGGCCGCGCTTAAGGATGCGGGCGTCGAGTATCCGCTGGCCTCGGTCACGGCCGACGGCAACTTCATGTACCGCACGATCTACTCGCTCATGGGCCAGCAGGACGGCGAGCTCCTGACCGACGGCGAGTTCCTCGCCGGCGACAATGCCGAGAAGCTGCAGAATGCGCTCTCCGTGCTGCAGGAGTGGACCAACAACGAGTGGCAGTCGACCTATACCGACTACCCCGCGACCGTCGCGCTCTTCACCTCTGGCGAGGCGGGCATGATGATCAATGGCGTCTGGGAAGTCCCGACGATGAAGGACCTCGCCGACGAGGGCCGTCTCTTCGACTGGGGCGCTGTGGAACTTCCGATCATCTTCGACCACGCCTCGACCTACGCCGACAGCCACGCCTTCGCGATCCCCGCGAACAACGGCGTGGATGAAGGCACGGCGAAGCGCGACGCGGTGCTCGAGGTCATCTCCTGGATCTCCGAGAACTCGCTCTTCTGGGCCACCGCGGGTCACATCCCGGCCAACTCCGGCGTCACGGCCTCCGAGGAGTATTCCCAGATGGAGCCCAACGCGACCTACTCCTCGCTGACCGAGAACATGATCTTCGATCCCCAGAGCGAATTCTCGGGCGTCGCCGGTCCGATGTTCGACGTGATGTCCACCTACTTCGTTCCGACGTTGAACGGCGAGATGGACCCGGCCGAGGCGGTCGAGGAAATCCAGTACGAACTCAACGACATGTAATTCTCCCGGGAGGGGGCGTGCGCCGGGCGCGCGCCCCCTTTCTTGTGACCACCGGTTCGAATGGGAGGACCCGGCGTGATCCGCAACGCGAGAAAAGACACGCTGATCGCCTATGTCCTGATCGCACCGTTCGTGGCGATCTACGGGCTGATCTTCGTCTACCCGACGATCGACATGTTCATCCTGTCTTTCCAGGATGCGCCGCTCATCACCTTCGGGCCCCAGACCCCGGAGTGGACCGGCCTCGACAACTACACCCGGCTGCCCGACGACCGGCGCTTCGGCACGGCCTTCTGGAACACGGCCTACTTCGTTCTGCTGACGGTGGTTCCGGGCACGCTCGTGGCGCTCGCCATCGCCATGGGCATCACGCGGCTTTCGGGCCGGCTTCAGGCGCTCGTGCTGGCGCTGTTCTTCCTGCCCTACATCCTGCCTGTCTCCGTGGTCTACCGGATCTGGGACTGGACGCTGAACTTCCAGTTCGGCATCGCCATGCACCTCTTCGATGTCCTGGGCATCGACCGCGTTCCGATATTCAAGACCTCGACCTGGTTCATGCCGGCCGTCGCCTTCGTAACGATCTGGTGGACCTGCGGTTTTTCGATCCTGCTGTTCCTCGCGGGCCTCCGGGCGATCCCGACCGAGATCTACGAGGCCGCGGAACTGGATAATGCCGGTCGCTGGACCGTCTTCCGCAAGCTGACTTGGCCGCTGCTATGGCCCATCACGGCGCTGGTCCTGACGATCCAGCTGATCCTGCAGCTGAAGATCTTCGACCAGGTCTACCTCTTCTCCATTGGCGGGCGACCGAACGACAACCTGGTGATGGTCTACTACATCTACCAGCGCGCCTTTCAGAACGACGACGGCGGGCGCGCGGCGGCGATCGCGGTGGTCCTCTTCCTGATCGTCATCGTGGTGTCCGTGCTGAACTTCCAGCTCCTACGCCTCGCGGAGCGCAAGACATGACCTCCGCCAACGCCCGACGCTTCAACATCGGTGGCGCGATCATCACCATCATCACGGTGATCGCCGCCGTCTTGTGGGCCTTCCCGATCTACTGGGGCATCGTCTCGTCCTTCAAGCTCGAGGACGAGGTCGTGCGGCCCTACATCGAGCTCTGGCCCGAAACCCCGACGCTGCGCCATTACTGGTTCGCCCTGACGCAGACGCAGATCGGCAGCTGGTACCTGAACTCGGTGGCCACGGCGCTCGGCGTGACGGTCCTGACGGTCTCCACCTCGCTCCTCGTGGGCTATGCCATCAGCCAGCTCCGGTTTCCGGGACGGCGGCCGCTGTGGTGGCTGATCCTGGCCAGCTTCATGGTTCCCACGCAGGTGCTCATCATCAACCATTTCGTGCTGATCGCGAACATGGGCCTGCTCAATACCTGGGCCGGGATCATCCTGCCGCAGCTCATCCACCCGGTGGTCATCATCGTCTACAAGCAGTTCTTCGACCAGGTCCCGCGGGAGTTCCGCGAGGCGGCCGTGATGGACAACGCGTCGGAGTTCCGGATCCTGACCAAGGTCTACATCCCGATGAACTGGGGCGTGACCACGGCGCTCTCCATCGTCACCTTCATCTGGGCCTGGAACGCCTTCCTTTGGCCGTTCCTGGCGGTCACGCGAACCGAGATGATGACCATCACGGTCGGCATCACCCAGGTCAGTGACGCCTTCGGTGTCTATTACGCGCGGCAACTGGCCTCGGCCGTGCTCGCAGGTTTCCCTGTCGCGCTCGCCTACCTGCTGTTCCAGCGGCGGGTCACGCAGGCCATCACGCTCAGTGCGGGGATCAAGGGGTAAGGCATGGCGGAAATCGCGCTGCAGAACGTCTCGAAGAGCTTCGGCGCCGTCGAGGTCATCAAGGACATCAGCCTGAAGGTCGAGCAGGGGGAGTTCGTGGTCTTCCTCGGGCCCTCGGGCTCGGGCAAATCCACGCTCCTGCGCATGATCGCGGGGCTGGAGTCCATCGACCGCGGCAAGCTGCTGATCGGGGGCCGGGAGTGCCAGGACCTCGCCCCGGGCCAGCGGGACGTGGCGATGGTGTTCCAGAACTACGCGCTCTATCCCCACATGACCGTGCGCGAGAACATGGCCTTCGGTCTGCGCAACGTGGGCATGAACGAGAAGGACATCGCGGAGCGGGTCGCGGACGCGGGGCGCATCCTCGAGATGGACGCGCTTCTGGACCGCCGGCCGAGCCAGCTCTCGGGCGGGCAGCGCCAGCGTGTCGCCATCGGCCGGGCCATCGTCAAGGAGCCGGCGGCGTTTCTCTTCGACGAGCCCCTGTCGAACCTCGACGCGGCGCTTCGCGTCCGGACCCGGGTGGAGCTTGCGCAGCTTCACCAGCGCATCGCGGCCACGATGATCTACGTGACCCACGACCAGACCGAGGCCATGACGCTTGCCGACCGGATCGTCATCCTGAACGACTGCCGGATCGAGCAGATCGGAACGCCGATGGAGGTCTACACCTATCCCGCCTCGCGCTTCGTCGCCGGTTTCGTGGGCAGTCCGGGCATGAATTTCCTCAAGGCCGAGGTCACGACCTCCGGCAAGGAGGCGGTGGCGACCCTCGGTGACGGGTCCCGCGTGGAGATGACCGTGACCATTCCCGACAGCGGGGCCTACGAGCTGGGCATACGGCCCGAGGCGGTCCACGTCACGGCGGAGGAAGGTGACACGACGGGCGAGGCCACCGTGGTCGAGCACCTCGGGGACAGGACGCTGGTCTATGCTCGCCTGGGTGACGGGACCGAGGTCATCGCGCTGGACGGCGGCCGGTCGCAGGTCGCGCCCGGCGACACCGTCGCCCTGCGCTTCGACACCAGCCAGCTGCACCTCTTCGACTCCGCAGGCCACGCCTACCATGCTGACTGACCAGGCGCCCGCGCCATAGGTCCCCACACGGCATGGCGGACAAAGGCCGGGGCCGCAGGCGTGGCCTTCGGTTGCCCACAGTTTCAAGCGACGGAAAGTTCAACAGTTTCAGCGGAGCAGGGGGCGCTGCCCCCGTCCGCGGCTGTGCCGCGGACTCCCCCGAGGTATTTGCGGGCCAGATGAAGGGGACGGTCTGGACAATCCCGCGGCGGGGGCCGAACCTGCGGGCGGGAGATATCAGGACGGGAGACCCCCCATGAGACGGACGATGCTTGCCCTCTGCGCGACCGCGCTGCCCGCCACCGGGGCCTGGGCCGCCGAACACGCCACCTGCGCCGAGGGAAAGACCCTGCAGGAGGGCGTGCTGACCATCGCCACCGGCAACCCCGCCTACTACCCCTGGGTGATCGACGACGCCCCCGAGAGCGGCGAGGGCTACGAGGCCGCCGTGGCCTATGCGGTGGCCGAGGAGATGGGCTTCGGCGAGGACCAGGTCGAATGGGTCCGGACCTCCTTCGACGAGGCGATCCAGCCGGGCGCCAAGAGCTTCGACGTGAACATGCAGCAGTTCTCGATCACGCCCGAGCGCGAGGAAATGGTCGATTTCTCCGAACCCTACTACAGTTCGGCCATGGCAGTGCTGACCACCGGGGACATCGTCGAGGCGCAGGGGCTGGAGCCTACCGTGGAGTCGATGAAGGACCTGCGCTGGGGCGCCATGGCGGGCACGACCGCCATGCCGATCCTCATAGACCTGATCGCGCCCAGCTCCGACCCGCTGCTCTACGGGGACAACGCCGACGTCACCGCGGCGATGCAGGCGGGCCAGATCGACGCGGCGCTCTTCGACCTGCCGACGGCGCTCTACCTCTCGGCGGTGACGCTGGAGAACGGCACGATCCTGGGCCAGTTCCCAGCCGACCGCAGCCAGAGCCCCGACGAGTTCGGCCTGCTGATGGAAGAGGGCAACCCGCTCAAGGAATGCGTCGACGCGGCGATCACCGCGCTGCGCGAGAGCGGCCGCCTGGCCGAGATCGAATCCGAGTGGCTGCAGGAGGCCACCGGCGTCCCCGTCATCGAGTGAGATGGCGGATACCGGTCTGACACAGGCGCGCCGCGTGGCCGGCGCGCCGACCCGCCGCGCGGCCTACGAGGCGCGGATCCGGCGACGGTCCAACCTGATCGCGGCGGCCTCCACGGCGGCCGTGATGCTGGCGGTCGTCGTCCTGGTGCCTCTGGCGCCGGGCTGGGAGGCGGTCCAGCGGAGCTTCTTCAACGGGCGCGTCTTCGTCGAGACCTTCCCGGGGCTGCTCGAGGCCTTCCTGCTGGACGTGGCGATCTTCGCCTGGTGCGCGCCCTCGATCGCGCTGGTGGGGCTGGTGATCGCGCTCTGCCGCGACGTGCGGGCACCGGCGCTCTTCCCGCTGCGCGCCTTCGGGGCGGTCTTCACCGACATCTTCCGCGGGCTGCCGGTGATCCTGGTGATCTACCTCATCGGCTTCGGCGTGCCGGGGCTGGGGCTGCCGCGCCCCTGGAACTCGCCCTACCTCTGGGGATCGCTGGCGCTGATCCTGGTCTATTCCGCCTACGTGGCCGAGGTGATCCGCTCGGGCATCGACTCGATCCACCAGAGCCAGCGGTCGGCGGCGGCCTCGCTGGGGCTCTCGGAGGCGGACACGATGCGATACGTCGTGCTGCCGCAGGCGCTGAGGAACGTGGTCCCGGCCAACATGAACCTGCTCATCGCCCTGCAGAAGGACGTGGCGCTGCTCTCCTTCATCGGGCCGGTGGAAATCTTCCGGCAGGCGGGGGTCTACAAGTCGCTCATGGCGAACTTCACGCCCTACGTCGGCGCGGCGGTGATCTTTCTCGCGATCACCATTCCCGCGACCCGCTACGCCGATTACCTGATGGCCCGCCAGCAGAGGCGGCGGCGGTGACGGCGAAGCTGAGCCTCAGGGGGGTGCGGAAGAGCTTCGGCGAGGCCGAGGTGATCCGCGGTGTCGATCTCGACGTCGGGAAGGGGGAGATGGTCTGCCTGATCGGCGCCTCGGGCTCGGGCAAGTCGACCCTGCTGCGTTGCATCAACCTGCTGGAGCCGGTGGACGACGGCGCGATCTGGCTCGACGGCGAGGATATCGCCGAGCCGGGACGCGACCCCCGGCCGGTGCGCGAGCGGATCGGGATCGTCTTCCAATCCTACAACCTCTTCCCGCACATGACGGCGGAGGAGAACGTCATGCTGGCGCCGCGCCGCATCCGCGGGAAGACCAAGGCCGCGCTCGCGCCGGTGGTCGAACGGCTCTTCACGCGGTTCGGGCTTTCCGACCGCATGCAGCACTATCCCGACCAGCTCTCGGGCGGGCAGCAGCAGCGGGTGGCGATCATCCGGGCGCTGGCGATGGAGCCGGAGATCATGCTCTTCGACGAGATCACGTCCGCGCTCGATCCCGAGCTGGTGGGGGAGGTGCTCGACGTGCTGCGGCAGCTCCATGCCGAGGGCATGACGATGATCCTGGCGACCCACGAGATGGGCTTCGCGCGGGAGCTGGCGGACAAGATCTGCTTTCTCGACGGGGGGCGGATCCTCGAGCAGGGACCGCCGTCGGAGCTCTTCGCCGATCCCCGGGAAGAGCGCACGCGCGCCTTCCTGTCGCGGGTGCTCTGAGCAGGTCTCCCGGGCCCTTGACCCCTCCGGGGCTTCGCGAAACAAGCGGCGCGTCCGGCCGGGTTGCCGGGCATGCAACGCGAGGAGGCCGGGCATGGCGCGGATCAGGCATATGGTTTTCTTCAGCGCCAAGGACGAGGCCGACGTGGACCGCATCGTCGAGGGGCTGAGCGTTCTGACGCGGATTCCCCATGCCGAGGTGCTGGAGATCCGGCCGAACCTGCGGCGCGACGCGCTGGGCAACGAGATCGACGTCGTCGTCTACGGCGAGTTCGCCGACGAGGCCGCGCTCGAGGCCTACAAGGCCCATCCGCTCTACCAGACCTCCATCGACGTCGTGCGGCCCCTGCGGGAGCTGCGCTTCGCCGCCGACGTGGCGATCTGACCACGGTGTCGCTCGGGAGCATCCGCTTCGACGAGGGGCCGCTGGGGACGGGAACGCTCTTCTCCGCGCCGCGCGAGGTGATCGTCGCGCGGGAGGCGGAGGAGGTGCCCGAGGCCCTGGCGGCGGCACAGGCAGCGCACGAGGGCGGTGCCTGGCTGGCAGGTTTCGCGAGCTACGAGCTCGGGTACGCGCTGGTCGAGAAGCTGCGGCGGCTGATGCCGGAGTGTCGGGCGCTGCCGCTGCTCTGCCTCGGGGTCTTCGACCGCCCGGAGCCGGCGGAGGCGCTGCCGGCGGCGGGCGCGGTCCGGCTGGGGCCGCCCGTGCCGGGCTGGGACGAAGCGGCGTACGCGGCGGCCTTCGCGCGGGTGGCCGACTACATCGCGGCGGGCGACATCTACCAGGCGAACCTGACATTCCCGATGACGCTCGCGGTCGCGGGGCAGGCGGCGGACCTCTATGCCCTGCTGCGCGAGAGCCAACCGGTGCGACACGGGGCGCTGATCGATCTCGGCGGCGAGGAGTGGCTGCTCTCGCGCTCGCCCGAGCTCTTCTTCCGCGCCGACGCGGACGGGCGGATCGAGACCCGGCCGATGAAGGGCACCGCCCGGCGCGGCGCGACGCCGGAAGAGGACGCGGCGCTTAAGGCGGGGCTCGCGGCCTCGGAGAAGAACCGGGCCGAGAATCTGATGATCGTCGATCTCCTGCGCAACGACATCGGGCGGATCTGCCGGATCGGCTCGGTGCGGGTGCCCGAGCTCTTCTCGGTCGAGAGCTACCGGACCGTGCACCAGATGACCTCACTGGTGACAGGGCAACTGGCGCGGCGGGTCACGCTGGCGGAGGTCTTCGAGGCGCTGCATCCCTGCGGCTCGATCACGGGCGCGCCGAAGATCCGCGCGATGGAGATCATTGCCGAACTAGAGCCCGCGCCGCGCGACGCCTACTGCGGGGCGATCGGCTGGGTGGCGCCGGACGGGGCGATGCAGTTCAGCGTCGGCATCCGCACCCTGCACATGGCGGGGGGCGCGGTCCGGCTCGGAGTCGGGGGCGGGATCGTTCACGACAGCACCGCCGAGGACGAGTACCGCGAGGCGCTGCTCAAGGCGCGGTTCCTGACGGACCTGGTCTAGGGTACGGGCCTTCGAAGGCCCGTGGGACGCCGCGTCGACGCGCCTTGTCAGCGCAGACCGGCGCGCGCGATCTCGGTGGCGAGCCGCGTGACCGCGGCACTGCGGGCGGTGGCGATCGCGGCGGCGCTCTCGCGCTCGGCGAGCGGCACCTCGATGGCGAAGCGGCCCGCGGCGTCGCCGCCGCCCTCCTCGGGGGCCACGAAGTACTGCCCGGCGATCAGGAAGCCGCCGCTCGCGGTGGCCACGAACTCCTCGAGACGCACGTCGAGCCGCGCGGCGGGGAAGTCGCGGAAGGGCCAGGGATCGGGCGCCACCAGGGCGCCGGTGATGCGCTGAAGGTCGCGGGACAACTGCAGCGTCACCGCGCGGGCCGGGTCGTCGGCCCAGAGGGGGCCGAGCGGCTCCAGCCCCCCGCCCGCGTCCTGCAGGTAGATGTCCTCGGAGGCGGCATAGGTGGGCAGCGTGACCTCCACCACTTCGAGGCTCGCGAAGGCCGAGGGCACCCGCTCGGTCGGCGTGTCGACCGCGGGGACCGCGTAGCGCGTGTCCGTGCCGCAGGCGGCGGCGAGCAGCAGCGCGGCGAGAAGCCCGGCGGGGCGGAAGGGAAACTTGGCAGCCATGGTCACCGTCCGAGAATGATGGAGTTGGGATTGCGCTCGATCTGGCGCGCGAGGCTTTCGATGGAGGCCGCGGCCTCGTCGACCTGGCGGATCGCCTGGCGGAGATCGCGGGAGAACTCGGAGTCGCGGCTGAACCCGGCGAGAGTCGTGTCCGCCTGCGTCGCCGCCTGCTGCAGCTGGGCGGAAAGCGCGGGCAGACTCTGCGAGGCCTCGGCGATGGCGTCGGCAGCCTGACGGGCGGCGGCGAGCGTGGCGTTGGTATTCTCGACCAGCCCGCCTTCGCGCAGCTCCTGGAGCGTGGTGCGCAGCTCCGTCAGGGCGGCGTTGAGCTCGGCCGGGACCTGGCGCGCGCTCTCCTGGTCGAGGACGGCCTCTGCGGCGTCGAGCAGCTCGGTCGTCCGCGCGACCAGCGCCTCGAGCGGCAGTTCCTCGGCCTCGCCCAGAAGCGAGCGGGCCTGCTCCACGAGGCCGGGCAGGCTGTCCGCGGTCTCGCCGATGTTCTCGATCGCGGCGATCAGGTCGCCCACGGCGTCCTCGTCCTCGATCCGGGCGAGCAGGCCGTCGAGCCGAGCGGCCGAGGCCTGCAGATCGGTGGCGAGGGTCGAGACCTGGCCGGGCAGGGCCTGCACCTCCTCGCTGGTGGCGATGCCGCGGATCGAGGCCACCGTGTCGCGCAGCTCGGCGAGGGAGGCGGTCACCTGCGCCGGGATCGCGCGGGTGGCGTCCTGCGCGAGCAGGGCCTCGGCGCTGTCGATGAGGGCGGTCGCGCGGGTGACGAGCTCGTCAAGGGGCAGCTCCTCGGCCTGGGCCAGCAGGCTCTCGGCCTGGGCGACGAGTCCGGGAAGGGTGTCGGCGGTGGCGCCGATGCTGTCGACCGCGCCAGTGAAGGTGGCGACGGTGCCCTGCTCCTCCACCTCGGCGAGGATCGCGTTGAGCTGGCCGCTGGCGGTGCGCAGGTCGGCGACGAGGGCCGAGACCTCGCCCGGGATCTGCTGGACGCTCTCGCTGGTGGCGATGCCGCGGACCGATGCCACGGTCTCGCGCAGCTCCGACAGGGAGGCGGTCACCTGCTCGGGGATCGCCCGGGTGGCCTCCTGCGCGAGCAGGGCCTCGGCGCTGTCGATCAGCGCCGTCGCGCGGGTCACGAGGTCGTCGAGCGGCAGGTCCCGGGCCTGCGCGAGCAGGGCCTCGGCCTCGTCGACGAGGCCGGGCAGGCTGTCGGCGGCCGTCCGGATGCTGTCCACCGCGGCGGTGATGTTGGCGACGGCTTCCTGCTCTTCGAGCTCGGTCAGAAGGCCGGAGATCTGCGCGTTGGTGCCGCGCAGGTCGGTCAGCAGGCCCGAGACCTCGCCGGGGATGCTCTGCACGCTCTCGCTGGTGGCGATGCCTCGGACCGAGGCGAGGGTCCGGCGCAGCTCGGCCAGCGAGGCGTTGACCTGGGCGGTCAGGGCGCGCGTCGCCTCCTGCGCGAGGATCTCCTCGGCGCTGGCGAGCAGGCTCGAGGCCTGGGCGACGAGCTCCTCCAGTTGCAGGTCCTCGGCCTGGGCGAGCACGCTTTCCGCGCGCTCCACCACCGGGGGCAGGCTGTCGGCGGCCTCTCCCACGCTCTCGATGGCCTCGGTCAGGGCGGCCGCCGCCTCGCGTTCTTCCAACTCGGCGAGCAGGGTGTTCACGCGGTCCGTGGCCTCCTGCACCTGGGTCATCACCTCCGTGATCTGGTCCGGCAGCTGCTGCACGCCGTCGCTTTCGGCCACGCCGCGGAGGGCGGCGAGGGTGCCGCGCAGCTCGGTCGGAGTGTTCTGCAGGTCTTCGCTGGCGACCAGCGCCGTCGCCTGTTCGAGGAAGCCGACCGCGTTGTCGAGAAGCTCCTCGATGGGCAGCTCGTTGACGCGTTGCAGGACGCCCTGGGCGGTGGCCTGCACGTCGGTCACGTCCGGGTCGGCCGTGGGCAGGCGCGGGTAGGGCTCGGCGTCGCGGTCGAGCTCGGCGGGTTCGGCGCCCGGCAGTTCGACGAGTTCCACCTTCAGACCGCCGGTAATGAGCGAGGCATTGGTGAGCCGCGCGCGCAAGCCGTCCTCGACACGGCCTTCGAGGTAGTCGAGCAGTTCCTCTTCTCCCGCACCGGAAGAGAGGCCGATGCGGCCGGGGTTGATGCGGACCGCGGCCACGAGGCGCACCTCCGCGTCGCCGAACCGCTCCTCGTCGACGATGCCCGAGATCGAGGCCACGTCGCCCACGCGCAGGCCGCCGAGCTCGACCGGGGCGCCGGCCGAGAGGCCAGCGAGGTTCTCGTCGAAGACCAGCGAGAGGTTGACCGCTTCGCCCTCGCCCTCGACCAGGAAGTCCTCGCGCGCCGCCTCCTCGCTCTCGAAGAGCTCGTAGACCGCCCCGTCCTCGAGTGCCGAGCCGCCCGAGCCCAGGGTCTCGAAGGTGACTCCGCCGGAAATCAGCGAGGCGATCGTGTCGAAGTTGAGCCGCGCGCCGCTGGCGCCGAGTGAGAAGCTGAACCCGGAAGTGTCCCAGAAGCGGGTCGAGGTGGTCACCAGCCGGTCGTAGGGCTCGTAGATCACCGCCTCCGCCTCGACCGCCGTGCCGTCCTCGGAGACGCTGGGCGCGTCCACCTGTCCGACCTCCACGCCCTTGAAGAGGATCGGGGAATCCGCCGTCGGCAGACCGCTGTCCGACCGCAGGACGAACTCGACGCCGTTCTGCTCGGCGCCGAGAAGGGGCGGGGCCTCGAGGCCCTCGAACTCTGTCTGCGAGGCGCCGATCTCGCCGTCCCAGGCGCCCTGGATGTAGACGCCCGACAGCACCGTATCGAGGCCGGTGACCCCGCGCGCCGTCACCTCGGGCCGCACGACCCAGAAGCGCGCGCCGTCGTCGATGTAGGGGGCGAGTTCTCCCTCCACGCGGACGGAGACGATCACGTCGGTGAGGTCCTCGGAGAAGCCGACCTCCTCGACGAGGCCCACGCCGATGTCGCGGTAGCGCAGCTCCGTCTCGTCGGCTGTGACCCCGGCGGCATTGGCGAAGTGGATGTCGATGACCGGACCGCGCTCGGCGTAGTTGCGCCAGGCGGCGAAGAGGGCGACGGCGAGTGCGATGACGGGGATCGCCCAGACGATAGAGATCCTGTCGAGCAGGCCCTCCCGCTCTTCGGTCGGCACGTCCGGCGCGTCGCTCACTTGCCCTCCTTCCGGCCACCGTCCCAGATCAAACGCGTGTCGAAGGACTGGGCCGAGAGCATCGTGAAGATCACCGACAACGCGAATGTCAGCGCCGCCGGCCCCGGCCGGATGGACGCAACCACCGACAATTGCACCAGGGATGACAGGATTGCCACAACGAAAACGTCGATCATGGACCAGCGTCCGATGAACTCGACGACCTCGTAGAGACGGAACTTGGCGTGCAGCGAGCGGGCCGATCCGCGGTGCACGGAGATCGCGAGGTAGGCGATCGCCAGGAACTTGCCGACGGGGATCAGCACCGACGCGATGAGGATGATCGCGGCGACCCCGTAGTCCCCGTGGCTCGCCAGCTCCACCGCGCCGCCGACGATGGTGTCGTCGGACCGCTCCAGCAGCGTGCGCGTCACGAGCATCGGGTAGAGGTTGGCCGGGATGTAGGCGATGACGCCGGCGATCCACCAGGCCCAGACGCGCTGCAGGCTGGTCGTGTCGCGCGAGTGCAGCGGGCTGCCGCAGCGCCCGCAGGTCCGGCGGCCCATGGGCCAGACCCGCGCGCAGCGGGTGCAGCCCACGAGACCGGCCTCGCGCGCGGTCAGGACCGGTTTTTCTCGAGCGATTTCCATACCGACCAGGAGCAGAGGTAACTGTCGTTGAGGATGACGATGACGACCAGGAGGGCGAACATCCAGAAGGCGGGGCCGAAGCCGATGGTGGCGAGGTCCGAGACCTTCACCAGCGCCACGGCGCAGCCGATGGCGAAGATCTCCGACATGGCCCAGGGGCGGATGCGCTGGGCGAGACGGAAGGCGCCGGCGGCATGCGGCGCGGGCGGGCGGTCGAAGACGACGGGCGTCAGGACATAGAGCAGCAGCAGCGTGCGCAGGAGCGGCAGCAGCACGATCATCGCCACGGTGGCCACCGAGAGCGCGACGAGCAGCCCGGACCGGAAGCTCAGCGCCACGTCGAGGATCGAGGTGCGGTTGCCGAGGCCCGCGGCGTTGATCTCGAGAAAGGGAAAGACCGTCGCCGCGATGACGAGGATGGTCACCGAGAGGCTCAGCGCGATGATATTGAGGCCCGCGCCGCGCCGGGGCGCGATGAGGACGGTGTGACAGCGCCCGCAGATGGCCTTGGCCCCATGCTCCGGCTCGCGCGCCCGGTAGAGCGCGTCGCAGGTCGGGCAGGCCATGAGCTCGTCCGAGTGGGGCAGGTCGGCGTCCTGCGCGGGCGGTGGAAGATCGCGGTCCATCAGGGACCTGTCTAGACCGCCGCTGCGCAGAGCGCCACGGGGCGCGTGCTCAGGCGGGCCAGTCCGCGATCAGCTTCGCGAGAGCCTCCACGGCCGCGCCCATGTCGTCGGGTGCGGCGTATTCGGCCGGGTCGTGGCTGATCCCGCCGCGGCAGCGCACGAAGAGCATGGTCATCGGGCAGAGATCGGCCATCGCGGAGGCGTCATGCGTCGCGCCCGAGGGCAGGCGCGGCGGCTCGGATCCCGTGACCGCGGTCACCGCCGCCGCGAGCCGGTCCGAAAGCGTCGGATCGCAGGGCTGCGCCGGCTGGGCGTAGGTCCGCGCGGCGTCGACGGTGAGGCCGTGTTCGGTGGCGATGCGCGCGCAGGCGGCGTGGAGCGCCTTGCCCGCGCGCAAGCGCTGAGTGTCCTCGGGGCTGCGGAGCTCGGCGGTCAGGCGCACCTCTCGGGGCACGGCGTTGACCACGCCGGGCGCGACGGAGAGCGCGCCCACCGTGCCGCGCATGGGCGGTTCGGCGCGGGCGAGGCGGTCGACCTCGGAGACGATCCGGGCGGCGGCGACCAGCGCGTCGCGGCGGCCTTCCATGGGCAGGGTGCCCGCATGACCGGTCTCTCCGGTGACCGTGACGGCATGACGCTCGATCCCGCAGATGGCGGTGACCACGCCGAGCGGGGCCTCCGCCGCTTCCAGGACCGGGCCCTGCTCGATGTGGGTCTCGACGAAGCCGGCGATCGTGGCGGGGTCTCGCCTCAGGCCGGGAATCGCGGCGGGGTCGAGGCCGAACCGCCGCAGGGCGTCGCCCAGGGTCGTGCCCTCCGCGTCGGCCATCTCCAGCACGGCGGGGTCGACCGTACCCGCGAGCGCCCGGGAGCCCAGCAGCGCGGTGGGGAAACGCACGCCCTCTTCATCGGCGAAGGCCAGGACCTCGACCGAGAGGGGGAGGGCCGTCCCCTCGAGCCGCAGGCGGGCGAGGGCCAGGAGGGGCAGAACCACGCCCATGATCCCGTCAAAGGCGCCGCCTTCGCGGACCGAGTCCTGGTGCGAGCCCATGAGCAGGGTCGGTGCGCCGGGCGGCCCCTCGGCCCGGCCGACGAGCGTCCCCGCGGCGTCGAGCGAGACGGTGAGCCCGGCGCTTTCCATGAGCGCGGTGAGCCGGTCGAGCGCGGCGCGGTGTTCCGGCGTGAAGGGCAGGCGGGTGACGCCGGGGCCCGGCTCGGAATGCTCCGAGAGCGAGGCCAGCGCCTCCGCCGCGTCGAGTCCCGCGTCAGTCAAGGATGCGTCTCCTGTCGTTGGCGACGGGGACCTGGCGGGCCCAGTCGGCGTAGTCGCCGGTCGTCGCGCGCCGGTGGAGCTCGGCCAGCGCGCCGATGGGGTCGCTCTCGTGAAAGTCGACGCGGAGGGTGAGGGGCGGGTGGTCCGGATGAAGTACGAGGAGAGCCGCCGAGAGCAGCCCTCGCGAATCGCTCCCCGCCGCCTCGGCCGCGCGCAGGGCGGTGAGGAGCCGGTCGGAGAGCGCGCCGTCGGCGCCGGAGTACCCCGCGGCCAGTTCCGTCACGACCTCGTCCCGGGCAAGCATGTTGCCCGCCGCGATGCCGCTGTCGAAGCCGTGCGAGGCCATCCGCTCGGTGTTGTGCGCGCCGGTGAAGGCGGCGCCGCGTCCGGTGGTGTCCAGCGCCGAGAGCTGGCGCCAGTCGCGCCCCGGATCCGCCTGCGTGACCTTGGCCACCGCCCCGCCCGCGTCGAGGCCGCCTTCCATCTCGTCCAGCACCTCCTCGCCCCAGAAGGTCGAGGGCGCGGCACCCTGGCTGGCGGACATGCCGGCGCCCAGCCGGCCGCGCAGCACCCAGCCGCCGACGCAGAGGCTGCCCGTGGCGGCGGCGCCGCCGATGGCGCCGGTTTCGGCATCCTGCACAAGAATCGAGAAAGTCATGACGCTCCTGTCGGTCGTTTCGATTAATTTATCATGAAAAATTGACCGATCAATTTTTCTCCGTAAACTCGGGTGCACCAACCAACCTGGGAGACAGAAGATGACCCTCTTCAACTGGACGCGCCGCGGCCTGGCCGCCGCCGCGACGGGGGCCGTGCTGACGCTGGGCCTCGGCGCGCCGGCGCAGGCGCAGACGCCGCCCGGCGTGCTGATCGTCGGCCAGATCGCCGAGCCCAAGTCGCTCGACCCGGCGGCCGTCACCGCCGTGAACGACTTCCGCATCCTCGTGAACCTCTACGAGGGCCTCGTGCGCTACGCGCCGGGCACGCTCGAGGTCGAGCCGCATCTCGCCACCGACTGGGAAATCAGCGAGGACGGCACGGTCTACACCTTCACCCTGCGCGAGGACGTGACCTTCCACGACGGCACGCCGTTCAACGCCGAGGCGGTGAAGTTCAACTTCGACCGGATGCTGAACGAGGATCATCCCTACCACGACACCGGCCCCTTCCCGCTGTCCTTCAACTTCTCCGCGGTGGAGAGCACCGAGGCGGTGGACGAATACACCGTCGAGTTCACGCTGAGCGAGCCTTTCGCGCCGTTCCTGTCCAACCTCGCCTATCCCACGGGCCTGCTCGTCTCGCCCGCCGCGGTGGAAGCAAACGGCCAGGACTACGGCCGCAACCCGGTGGGCACCGGGCCCTTCCAGTTCGGCGAGTGGCGTTCGAACGAGGCGGTCGTGCTGGAACGCAACGCCGACTACTGGGGCGACGAGGCGCCGCTCGAGGCCGTGGTCTTCCGTCCGATCACCGACGCGAACACCCGCGTCGCCGAGATGCTCGCCGGGGGCATCGACCTCATGGTCGAGGTGCCGCCGACCTCGCTGGGCCAGTTCGAGGGCGAACAGTTCCAGGTCTACGAACAGGCCGGTCCGCACCTGTGGTTCCTGATCCTGAACATGCGCGAGGGACCCTTCGAGAACCAGCTCGTGCGGCAGGCCGCGAACTACGCGATCGACAAGGAGGCCATCGTCAACGACGTGCTTGAGGGCACGGCCGAGGTTGCGACCGGTCCGACGCCGCCGGCCTTCAACTGGGCCTACAACGAGGAGCTCGACCCCTATCCGCACGATCCCGAGCGGGCGCGCGAGCTGCTGGCCGAGGCCGGCATGGAGAACCCGGAAGTGACCTTCTACGTCACCGAGGGCGGCTCCGGCATGCTCGATCCGGTCGCCATGGGCACCGCGATCCAGGCGGATCTCGCCGAGGTGGGCTTCGACGTGACCATCGAGACCTACGAGTGGAACACCTTCCTTGGCGAAGTGAACCCCGGTCTCGAGGGCAAGGCGGACATGGCCGAGATGGCCTGGATGACCAACGACCCCGACACGCTGCCCTACCTGACGCTGCGCAGCGAGGCGATGCCCGACCAGGGCGGCTTCAACTCCGGCTACTACTCCAACGAGGAGGTCGACCGGCTGCTGCAGGAGGCGCGCACCGCCACCAGCCAGGAGCGCCGCGCAGAGCTCTACAAGGAGATGCAGGAGATCGTCGTCGAGGACGCGCCCTGGGTCTTCGTCGCGAACTGGAAGCAGAACGCGGTGACCAACGACCGCGTCGAGAACTTCTCGCTCGAACCCTCCTTCCTGCTGATGCTGGGCGACGTCGAGAAGAACTGAGGGTCTCGGGCCGCTTGCGCGGCCCGACCCGCCGGGGGGCGTTGCCCCCCGGCCCCCCCGATCGCCGGGGGGCCTCGGCCCCCCGGACCCCCGGAAGGTATTTTCGGCCAGATGAAGAGGGGGCGCGGGTCCCCGCCGGCCGGGAAAGGAGCCCGCCATGGGCAGCTACATCCTCAAGCGCCTGGTCTCGGCGATCCCGGTTCTGCTGGGGATCACCATCATCGTCTTCCTGATCATGGCGATGATCCCGGGCGACCCGGCGACCGCGATCCTCGGCGCCTATGCCACGCCCGAGAACGTGGAGCGGGTGAACCGCTCGCTCGGGCTCGACGAGCCCATGGTGCAGCGGTACTTCATCTGGCTCGGCAACATGCTGACGGGCGACTTCGGGCGCAGCTACTCGCTGAACCGGCCCGTCCTCGACGAGATCCTGGAGCGGTTCAACGCGACGTTGATCCTCGCGGGCACCAGCTTCGTGCTCTGCGCGGTGCTGGGGATCCTCGCGGGCGTCGTCTCGGCCTCGCGGCAGTACGGCTTCGCCGACAAGGCGATCACCTTCACCGTGCTCATCGGGATCTCCATTCCCTCGTTCTTCCTGGGCATGATGATGATCCTGCTCTTCGCGGTGAACCTGCAGTGGCTGCCGGTCTCCGGCATGTGGCCGATCTACGGGGACCGCACGCTCTGGGTGTTGATCGAACACCTGACCATGCCCGCGCTCGCGCTCGCCGCGGTGGCGACGGGCGTGGTCGCGAGGCTCTCGCGCTCGGCGATGCTGGAGGTGCTTCGGCAGGACTACATCCGCACCGCGCGGGCGAAGGGCGTGCCGGAGCGGCGGGTGATCTACGGACATGCGCTGAAGGCGGCCATGGTCTCGATCATCCCGGTGCTGGGAATCCAGGCGGGCTTCGTCCTTTCGGGCGCGGTCTACATCGAGATCGTCTTCCAGTGGCCGGGCGTGGGCCGGATGCTGGTCAACGCCATCCTTCAGCGCGACATCCTGCTCGTGCAGGGCGGCGTGGTCTTCGTCGCCGCCTGTTACGTGCTCTTCAACATCGCGGTGGACGTGGCGCAGAGCCTGCTCGATCCGAGGATCAAGACATGAGGCAGTTCCTGAAGCTTCTCTTCCGCAACCGCCTCGCCGGACTGGGCGCGATCGTGCTGGGGGCCATCGTGCTGCTGGTGCTGGTCACGCCGCTGCTCCCGCTGCCGGACCCGAACGCGACGGCAACGGGCGACCGCTTCCTGCGGCCCTTCTCGGCGGGGCACCTGCTGGGCACCGACCACCTGGGGCGCGACCTGCTGGCGCGGCTCCTCTACGGCACGCGGCTCTCGCTGGCGGTGGGTCTCGCGGCGGCGCTCATCGCGGCGACCATCGGTTCGGCCATCGGCATCCTCGCCGGATACTTCGGCGGGCGGCTCGACAACGTGGTGATGCGCGGCGTCGACATGCTCATGGCCTTTCCCTACATCCTGCTGGCCCTGGCGATCGTGGCGGCGCTGGGACCGGGACTGCTCAACGCGCTGATCGCGGTGGCGGCGGTCAACATCCCCTTCTTCGCGCGGAACATCCGGGGCGTCACCGTGGGGCTCGCGGGGCGGGAGTTCGTCGACGCGGCGAAGCTCGCGGGGATGGGAAGCGGGCGGATCGTGATGGTGGAGATCCTGCCCAACGTGCTGCCGACCATCGTCATCGCCATGTCGACGACGGTGGGCTGGATGATCCTCGAGACCGCCGGCCTGAGCTTTCTGGGGCTGGGCTCGCAACCGCCGCAGGCCGACCTCGGCTCCATGCTGGGCGAGGCACGGGCGGCGCTCATTTCGGCGCCGCACACCTCGGTCGTGCCGGGCGTGATGATCTTCCTCATCGTGATGAGCGTGAACCTCCTGGGCGACGGCATCCGCGACGCGCTGGACCCGCGTCTGAAGTCCGGCGCGCTCTCGCGGCCGCGGGCGACGACGGCGGTGGACCGGAAAGGGCCGGTGCCGGAGACCCCGCAGCAGGGGCTGCTCGACCTGCAGGAGCTTCAGACGCAGTTCCACGTGGGCGAGCGCATCTACCGGGCTGTGGGCGGCGTCTCGCTGCATGTGAAGCCGGGAGAATGCCTCGGCATCATCGGCGAGAGCGGCTCCGGCAAGTCGGTCACGGCGCTCTCGGTCATGGGGCTTGTGGCCTCGCCGCCCGGCGTCGTGACCGGCGGCGCGGTGAAATACGACGGCGAGGACCTGCTCTCGGCCGACTACAAGAGCCTGCGGCGGAAGCGGGGCGAAAACGTCGCCTACATCTTCCAGGATCCGCTGGCGACGCTGCATCCGCTCTACCGGGTGGGCGACCAGCTGGCAGAGGCGATCCGCGTGCACCACAGGGTGAGCGACGCGGAGGCCAAGCGGCGGGGGCTGGAGCTCCTCCGCTCGGTGCGGATCCCCAATCCCGAGAGCCGGATGCGCAACTACCCGCACGAGATGTCGGGCGGCATGCGGCAGCGGGTCGGCATCGCCATGGCGCTCGCCAACGACCCCGACGTCATCATCGCCGACGAGCCGACGACGGCCCTCGACGTGACGGTGCAGGCGCAGATCCTCTCGATGCTCGACGACCTGCGGCGCGAGCGCGGGCTCGCCATCGTCTTCATCACCCACGACTTCGGCGTGGTTGCACAGCTCTGCGACCGGGTGGCGGTGATGTACGCGGGCCGGATCGTCGAGGAGGGCATGACGCGCGAGGTGCTGGAGCATCCGCTGCATCCCTATACCTCGCGCCTGATCGCCTGCGTGCCCGAGCTGGGCGGTGGCCGGCGCAAGCTGGAGGCGATCCCGGGGTTGCCGCCGCCGGTGGACAAGCTGCCGCCCGGCTGCGCCTTCGCGCCGCGCTGCCCCAAGGCGCAGCCCGAGTGCCAGAAGGGCGAGATCGCGCTCTTCACGAAAGAGGAACGCGCGGTGCGCTGCCTCTACCCCGAAGAAACCTTTCTGGAAGAGGAGATGGCCGATGCCCGCCTTGCAGGTGAGTGAGCTCTCCAAGACCTTCGACCGGGCGCGGCCGCTCTTTGGCAAGGCGCCCCCGGGCGTGCGCGCGGTCCGGCCCATGAGCTTCGTCGTCGAGGAGGGCGAGACGCTGGGGATCGTGGGCGAGTCCGGCTGCGGGAAGTCCACGCTGGCGCGGATGCTGGTGGGGCTGCTTTCGCCGACGACGGGCCATATCGAGATCGAGGGCAAGGCGCTCGACAACGCGGACCCGGCGGCCTTCGGGCGGCTGATCCAGTACGTCTTCCAGGACCCGATCAGCTCTCTGAACCCACGCCGGACGATCCGGGCGATCATGGAGACGCCGCTCAAGCTGCTCTACGGCATGGATCGCAAGCAGCGCGAGACGCGGATCGCCGAGATCTTCGACAGCGTGAACCTGCGCGAGGAGTTCCTCGACCGCTATCCGCACGAGTTCTCGGGCGGGCAGGCGCAGCGCATCGGCATCGCGCGGGCGCTGGCGGCGGAGCCCCGGATCATCGTGCTGGACGAACCCGTCTCGGCGCTCGACGTGTCGGTGCAGGCGCAGGTGCTGAACCTGCTGGCCCGGCTGAGGTCGGAGTTCAACCTGACCTATCTCTTCATCAGCCACGACCTCGCCGTCGTGGAGGCGGTGAGCGACCGCGTGGTCGTGCTCTACTTCGGCTCGGTCGTGGAGATCGGGCGAGCGGAGCGGATCTTCAACAGCCCGAAGCATCCCTATACACGGCTGCTGGCGGAGAGTGCGCCGGTGGTGGGCCGGCCGCTGACGGAACCCGAGCAGAAGGGAACGGAGCTGCCCGATCCGCTCGACCCGCCGCCGGGATGCCCCTTCGCGGGGCGCTGTCCGAAGGCCACCGAGATCTGCCGCGAGCAGGACCCGCCGCTCGAACGCATGGGAGAGGATCAGTTTGCCGCCTGTCACCACCCGCTCGAAGGATGAGCCGAAGCTGAGCCGCCCTGTTCGGGTGGCGGAAGCGATCAAGGACTGGGTGGTCGAAGAGGGGCTCTCCGCCGGCGACCGGCTGCCGGGAGAAACCGAGCTGATCCAGCGGTTCGGCATGGCCAAGGGCACGATCCGCGAGGCCATGCGCATTCTCGAGGCGCAGGGCCTCATCAAGACGCGAACCGGGCCGGGGGGCGGCAACTTCGTCCACGAGGTCAGCCGGCAGCGGGCCAAGGCGCTGCTCGGCAACTACTTCTATTTCCAGGACCTGACCATCGGCGACATCTACGAGCTGCGCCTCGCGCTGGAGCCGCGTCTTGCCGCCTCGCTCGCGGGGCGGCTGCCGGAGGAGGCGCTGGAGCGGCTGGAGGCGACCATCGCCGAATATGCCGAGCCCTCGCACGACCTGGAGGAGGAGCGCGAGCAGCACATCGCCTCGCTGCGCTTCCACGCGATCCTGGCCGAGCAGGCGGAGAACCGGCTGCTGGGCTTCGTCATCGACTTCATGGTCAACCTGCTGTCGGATCTCACGGTCTACCGGAAACTCTACTCGCCGCCCAATACCGAGCTCTGGTCGAAGGGACGCGACTACCAGACACGTCTGCTCATGGCGTTGCGAGAGGGCGACGGCCCGGCGGCGCGGGCGATCATGAAGGCGCACATGCGCACCGCCTGGTCGCTGATGCAGGGCCAGGAGGCCGAGGTCGAGCGCCGCTTCATCACCGAGTGGCGCGGCAGCTAGCGCCACTCCTCCCGCCGGGCCAAAGCCGCGCGCTGCAGGAGAGCGTAGTCGATATCGACGCCGAGGAAGAGCGCGCCGGCCTCCTCCGCCTCGCGCAGGAAGCTCTGGTCGAGCGAGAGCAGGCCCGCCGGTTTGCCCGCTGACCTGATCCTGGCAATCCCTTCGAGCACGGCCGCACGCACCTCCGCGTGAGAGCCTTCGCCGATGCGCCCCATGGAGGCCGCGAGGTCGGCGGGCCCTATGAAGACGCAGTCCACGCCGTCGACCGCCGCGATCTCCTCCACCTGTCCGAGCGCCTCGGCCGTCTCGACCTGCACGATCAGGCAGAGCTCTTCGGCGGCGCGGCGGCCGTAGTCCGCGATCCGTCCGTAGCGGGAGGCGCGGGTGATGCCGGAGACACCTCGGATGCCTTCGGGCGGATAGCGCAGGGCCCTGACCGCCGCGCGCGCCTCCTCGGCGGTCTGGACGTAGGGCACGACGATGGTCTGGGCGCCGCCGTCGAGCAGGCGCTTGATCTCGACCGGATCGTTCCAGCCCGGCCGGACGACGGGCGAGACGGGGTAGGGCGCGGCGGCGCGCAGCAGGGCCACGGCCTCCGAGGGAGAGGTCGTCGAGTGTTCGAGGTCGAAGACCAGCCAGTCGTAGCCGCATCCGGCCAAGAGCTCGGCCGAATCGGGACTGGCCCCGGAGACCCAGAGCCCGATCTGCTTGCGCCCCGCGGCGAGGGCCTCCTTCAGCGTGTTCCGGGGCAGGTCCATGCGCGTCGTCTCCTTCTGCGTGCGCGCGCATCTGGGCCCGAGCATGCGGCGCTGTCAAACGCGCGCCGATGCGCAAGATACTGAAAATCGGGGGCGGTCCGCATGTCGCATGTTGCTAGACTCCCGAATCCGCGCAAGACTGCTGCGCAGGGGGGATGAGAGCCATGTCTCTCAGAGGGAAAGCCACCGACCAGCTGGATCCCGGCGTGCTCGCGGCATCGGAGGCCGATTTCGATCGGCTGCGCAGGCGACTTCCGCCGGCGGATCTCCAGGCCTTTGCACAGGAGGTCGTGCTGCGTCTGGCCGAGAAGCGGCAGAGCCGCTCCTGGGGGCGTGGACATGCCACGCCCGAGGAGATCGAGGCGCTCGCCAGCGCGCTCATGTCCGAGAGCCCGACGGCGGCCGTCGACTATATCACCCGCCTTGTCTCGGACGGCGCCAGCATCGAGGCGATCTACCTCGACTACCTGGCCGGGGCCGCGCGCTATCTCGGCGACGGCTGGATGCAGGACGAGGTGGGCCTCACCTCGGTGACCGTCGGGGTAGGGCGGATCTACACGATCATGCGCCGCATCTTCGGGAGCCGCAGCGGACAGGTGGTCGCGACAGAGCGGACGGCCTTCTTCTGCACGCTTCCGGGTGAGACGCACCGGCTCGGCGCGCAGATGGCGGCTGACCTGTCCCGGCTCGAGGGGTGGGACATCCGGCTACGCACCGACCGCACGCACGAGGAGCTGGTCGACGATCTCGAGCGGCGGCCGGCGCCCGTCGTGGCGATCTCCGCCACGCGACCCGAAAGCCTCGGGGCGCTTACACGCCTGGTCGCCGCGATCCGGCTGGCCGCACCGGCGACCCGGGTGCTGGTGGCGGGGCCGCTCGTCTCGAAGGAGCCCGAGGCCATGCGCTGGATCGGGCCCGACGCGGTGGCGACCGAGCTGGACGAGGCGATGTCGCTCATGGAGTGGCTCTTCGACGATCCCGCCTCACGCGGAACCGCGCCCTCCGACGGCGCCGCCGACTGACCGCTTGCCCGCCGCGCCGGTTCACGGCATCCGTGGCGCAAGCGGTCGGGAGAGTGTGATGGGATCGGACCAGGATATCGGGAATCTTGCCTTCGTGGGCTTCGGCGAGGCCGCGACGGCCTTCCTGGATGGCTGGGGAGACCTGCGCCCGCGGCAGGTGACGGCGGTCGACATCAAGGCAGGCGACCCGGCGACCGCTCCGGAGATGACCGCGCGCTTCGACAGGTGCGAGGTCGACGGTCATGCCGAGCCCGGATCGGCGCTGGGCGGCGTCGAGGTCGTCTTCAGCGTCGTGACCGCCGACCAGGCGCTCGCTGCGGCCGAAGCAGCCGCGCCCGTTCTCTCGCCGGGGACCCTATGGCTCGACTGCAACTCCTGCGCGCCGGAGACCAAGCGCGCCGCGGCCGACGTGATCGAAGGCGCCGGCGGACGCTACGTGGACGTGGCGGTGATGTCGCCGGTGCATCCCAAGCGCCACCATGTGCCGCTTCTGCTTGCGGGTCCCCGTGCGGCGGAGGCCGAGGCGGTGCTTGCCCGGCTGGACATGCGACCGCGGATCGCGGGCGAAAACGTCGGCGAGGCGAGCGCAATCAAGATGATCCGCTCGGTGATGATCAAGGGCATGGAAGCGCTGAGCGCGGAATGTTTCCTCGCGGCCCGTCGGGCCGGCGTCGATGCCGCGGTGCTCGCCTCGCTCGAGGCCTCGGACCCGGAGCTCACCTGGCCCAGCCGCGGCGCCTACAACCTCGAACGCATGATGGTCCACGGCGTGCGGCGGGCGGCCGAGATGCGGGAGGTCGAGAAGACCGTCGCGGCGCTGGGACTGGGCGGCGGGATGAGCGCGGCGACCGCCGACTGGCAGGCGCGGATCGGCACCCTGGGCGCGGAGGCGGGCGAGGACGATCTCCTCGACCGCGTCGACCGGATCCTGGCGAAGCTCTGAGCCTCAGGTCGAGGCTGGAGTCTCTGCGCCGACCGGGTCCGGTCCGTACCGGTTCGGTCCCTTCGTCCCGGGCTGGGTGAACCAGATCAGGATCAGCACGATGTTCACGATCGGAATGAGAAGGAGCAGCGCGAACCAGCCGCTCTTGTCGAGGTCGTGCAGCCGGCGGACGGTGACGGCGATGCCCGGGATGAGCAGCAACAGGCTGACCAGGCCGATGAGCAGGGCGATCACGCCGCCGATGGCCTGGCTGATCAGGTTGAGGACGAACATCATCAGCGCAAAATACCAGTATTCCGCGCGCCGGGACCGCCCCTGGAAATCGGCATACCTCTGCTGAACGGCTGTCCGGATCGCTTGTTCGAAGTTCATGGCCTGCTCCCCGCTATGTCCAAAGACATACTGAGGCGCGGGCTTCATTCGGTCAAGCGGGGCCGCGCCGCCGCTCGTGGCGGAATCGAGACCCCGAAGGGGGCCGCGTCACCGGGTCTGAGGCCTGCTGTCCGACACCAGATCGGGGAAGGCGGCCACGAAGCCGCCAAGGTCGTCCTCGTGGCGAAATCGAAAGACCGTCGTGCCGGGGCTCTCTGCCGGGTCGACCGAGAACCGCGAGGTCCCGACATGATCCTCGCACCAGGCGACTGCCTGGTCGAGGCGGCCGGATTCCATGTTTCGGGGCAACGTCTTGGGAACTTTTACCGGCACCGTCAGCTCGTTGTCCGGATCGCTCACCGCTACACTCCTCTTGGTAGCATACTGGTGAGCAACTTCCCAAGCGTAAGGAAAGTTCAATCCTCAGGACGGTTCCCGGTCCTGATGAGCGGACTCTTGCAACCGACCCGGAGCCGTTGGTTCACTCGTCCAGTAGTCGCTCTCGGGGATATGGGCTGTCCAGACGAGGCCCTCGGGCTCGTAGCGGGTCTCCGGCTTGTTCTCGCCATCGGCCAGGAAGGACGAGATCAGGGAACTGCCCAATCCCCGCCGCTCCGGAGGGGATACAGACGGTCCTCCCCGTTCTCGCCAGGACAGGACGAGTTCCCCGGTCTCCGTGTCCGTCGTCCAATCGACCTCGATGCGCCCGGTTTCGTTGCTGAGGGCGCCGTACTTCGAGGCATTCGTCGCGAGCTCGTGGATCACCAGGGCAAGGTCGAAGGCGATCTTGTCCGAGAGCCAGACCTCAGGGCCGGAGATATCCAGCCGGTCCCGCTCACCGGCGTAGGGCAGGACCTGGTCGGACACGAGCTCCTGCAGGGTCGGGGCCCCTTCGCCGCTTCCCGCGAGCCGGAGGTGCGCGTCCGAAAGGTTGCGCAGGCGTGTGCCGAAGCTCTCGGCCAGCTCCTCCACGCTCTCGGCCCGCCTGGCGGTCATCTTGAAGAGCGACTGCATGACGGCGAGGCTGTTGCGAACCCGGTGCCGAAGCTCTCGGAGCAGGAAGGCGCTGCGCTCCTCTTCCCGCCGAAGCTGGTCAAGGAGGTTCTTGGTCCGGAATTGCCGGGCGCGCGACGCGGCCATGGTCCTGGCGATGCGGCGCAGGATGGCCGGGGCGACCGGCCGCTCCAGGACGATGCGGGAGGAGGTATCTTCCACCGCGGCGAGTATTCGATAGCCCGGCGGGGGCCGCTTGATGTCGTCGATGAGGAACAGGGTCGGCAGGCGGGACCAGTCGGGCTCGGTCTCGGCTATCCGGTGGAGCGCCTCGCCGAGGGCCTGGGTCGCCCCCTCCTGGCTGACGAGAACGAATAGGACGTTCTCAAGGCCGAACTCCTCCACCGCCGCCTTGAACTCCGCCGCGTCGGCGACGGTTCGCGACGGCGTGCCCGTGGACTCGATCACCTTGGCCAGCGCTCGGGCATCTCCGCCAAGCGGCGCGAGGATCAGGGCTGGCGGTTCAGGATCCGCCAAGGCTGGATGCCGTCTTGACGCGTTCTTCCACGGCTTCGGAGAGCTCCCTGATCTCCACGGCGCCGGGACGGATCACGAGTTCCTCGATGTTGCGCTGATGGTCCCCGTGGCGTTTCTTGACCACCGCGATCGACCGCCGGATCTCGGACTGGCTCTCGTAGTGGCGGAGCAGCAGCACGGAATCCGCGATGAAGCTGCTATCGAACTCGGTCTTCGGTGGCTCGCCGAGAAGCCCGTGCTGGGACAGCGTCACGATCACCAGCACCTGCCGGCGGGTGAGGTGCTGGATCAGCGTATGCAGGTGCGTCGCCGCATGGGTGCGGTCCGGCAGCGCCTCGAGGTAACCGGTGAGGCTGTCGATCACCACGACCCGGGCGCCGGCGTCCACGGACTCGATCACCGCGTTCGAGAATTCGCCGGGGGAGAGTTCGGCCGGGTCGAAGTGATGGATCAGGAGCTTTCCGGTCTTTTCGTGCTTCTCGACGGAGATGCCGACGCCCTCGGACCGGTCGCGCAGCACTTCCGGGCGTTCCTCGAAGAGGAACATGGCCGCCGTAAGGCCCCGGTTCGCCGCATCGGCGCAGAGGACCGTCGACATGGTCGATTTGCCGGTCCCGGATTGACCCGCGATCAGCAACGACGACCCGAACTCGAGCCCGCCGCCCAAAAGCCGGGCGAGCGCCTCGTGGTGCGGTTCCAGCCGGTCCTCCAGCCGGACCGGTTCGGCGGCCTCGGGAATGACCCGCGGAAAGACCCGCAGCCCGCCGACCTCGATCTTGAAGTCATGGTACCCCTGCGTGTAGCGCGCGCCGCGAAGCTTGGTGACGGTCAGACGCTGTTGCGGGACGCCGATGGGCGGAGTGACCGTTTCCAGCTTGATGACCCCGTGCACGACCCCTTCGGCGTTTCGCTCCCCGCCCGTTGGTTCGAGGTGGTCTACCAGCAGCGAAGTGCATTCGACCTCGCGGAGCTTCCGGCGCAGGTTCAGCAACTCGCGGCGGTAGTGGGTCTGTCCGTCAGCGAGCAGCCGAAGTTCCAGCAGCGAGTCGAAGACGAAGAGCGCCGGCTCGTGCTTGTCCAGCGACTGGGCGACGTCTTCCATGAGTTCGACGAGGTCGGATTGGTTGCTGTCGACGGAGAAGACTTCCGTCCGCTCCCGTTCGCCGAGCTCGGGGGTGTAGACCTCGATGTCGTCGAGGTCGAAGCCGTGTGAGGCGGCAATCATTTCCAGCTCTGGCCGTGACTGCGCGATGCTGAAGAAGACCCCGCGCTTTCCCTGGCGCGCGCCCTCGACGAGGAACTGCAGCGCGAGGGTCGTCTTGCCGGTTCCGGGCGCGCCCTCCACCAGCATGATGCGGCCTTCGGGATATCCGCCGCCGAGGACGCGATCCAGGCCATTGACGCCAGTCGTCACGCGACTCTCGAAAACCGGTTCAGCCATTCACACACTCATCCCAATCGGACGGACGGTCGCCCGGGCCTGCTTCCACGAGATCGAGGATAGTGCCCTGGCATCAAGACGCAACATTCGCCTGAGGCAGCTCTGCTGCTTCCATCGGGGCCGATGCTCGTCTTGTCCCGAGCGCGGGAGCGATTTCCGGCCCTGCGAACCGGCGATAATGGCCGGTGCGGGGGAGGCAACGTGGCCTCTCCCGCTCAAAGGGTCGCCTTAGTTGCGACCGTTGCCGTTGCCACGGTTGCCGTTGCCGCCACCGTTGTTGCTGCGCTCCGTGCCCCGGTCGCTGCGGTTGTTGCCGCCGGCCTGGCTGGCCGTGGCGCCGCGCTCGCTGCGATTGTCGCCTTTCAGTTCGCGGGCCTCGAGGCCGCGCGCGCTCGGACCGTCGCCATCGTCGTCGTCATCATCCTCGTCGTCCTCGTCGAGGTCGTCGTCGTCGTCATCATCGTCTTCCTGGCGGGCGACGACTTCTTCCAGGCTCACGAGCCCGTCGCCGTCGCGGTCGAGGGAATTCAGCGCACCCTGCGCCTGGTTGCCGAAGGCGGTCCGGAGCTCGGTCGGCTCGAGGAAGCCGTCATCGTTGGTGTCGATATCGGCGAATGTCACGTCCTGGGCCAGGGCGGATGTGCCGAGAAGTGCTGCCAAGCCAGCCGCAAGTGCACGGGTCTTCATGAGATGTCCTCCAGTCGTATGCCTGTATGTCGGTCGCCCTTCGGCGATTGCGCCCACATGACGGGGGCAACAAGCTCTGTCACCGGCAGCGGGGCCAAATCCAACGTTACCTGCGGAATTCGGCTCAGAGGCCTAATTTCAATGGCAAAAAAGGGCCGAGCGCTGTTTTCGCTGCCGAGGCAATGCGCCGGTTTTGTGAAGATTGTCTATGAGCAGGAGGGCGCTTCTACCGCTAGCGGCCAACTAGCCACGCTTTGTCGAATGCAGCATGTAGTTCATGTGAAAGGTCGCGGGAGCGCTTCCACCCAGGAATGCAGCCTTGGCGAGCAGCCTGAAACCGGAGCGAAGAGAGAGCTTCAGTGGTCTGGTGAGATAGTCCTTTGGGGTGATGCACGGCTCGCTCGGGGCCCGGAGCTCCACGAGGTCGAGCCCGCTCTGCTCCATGATGTGAGCGATCGAATTCTGGCCGAGCCAGCTCTTGTGTGTCGCATCGCCGTTCCAATTGGGCATGGAGAAAGGGCTGTCTCCATTGGGAAAGCGCGCGACGAGGTGACCTCCCGGCTTCAGGCAGCGATGAATCTCTTTACAAAGCATAATGAGTTCGTCGTGCGGGATGTGCTCGAAGACGTCGAAGGCAACACAGGCATCGAGGCTGGCCGTCTCGATACCCTCGACTTGGCCCGCCACCTCGAAGCCAAGGCTCTCCGCGCGCCTCCGTAGCTCGGGCTGAATCTCGGTGCCGAGGATTTCGAACTCCTCCTGCCTCGCCCACCCCATGAAGGCACCGTTCCCGAAGCCGAGTTCGAGAACACGTACGGGCGTTTCGGCCTTTCGTCCGGCGAGCAGTCGACCGACTTCGGCCTGGAAGAATGCAGCTTCTCCTTTGTCGAATGAACCAAAGTCGTCGGCGCGCCATCCCTTCATTTCAACGCAGTTGTCGTATTGCGCCAAGGGACGATGCTCCAGAGTCCGCCGAACCTGGATACCCTGAAGGCAGCGGTGGCTTGCCGCAAGAATTTCTGGCGACCCACGCATTTGAAGCCAGGCCGATGGTCCCCACTGGGTTCTCCCAGCCGTGGCGCGTCTCAAGACGGATCCCGAAAGGCGTCGGCACGTTGGATCCCGACTGAACTCTGTCCGGAGGCTCCCATGACCGTGGACCTCGCCGCCGTCGACGCCTGGTGGCGCGCCGCCAATTACCTGTCGGCGGCACAGCTCTATCTGCTCGACAACCCGCTGCTCGAGCGTCCGCTTGCGGCGGAGGACATCAAGCCTCGCCAGCTCGGCCATTGGGGGACCTCTCCCGGCCTGACCTTCATGATGGCTCACACGAACCGCGCCATTGCCGAACGCCGCCGCCCAATGCTCTTCGTCGCCGGTCCCGGACACGGGGGGCCGGCGGTTATCGCCAACTCGTGGCTGGATGGCTCCTACAGCGAACGGCATCCCGACGTGGACCGGTCGAGGGCCGGCCTGCGGGAGCTGTTTCGGCAATTCTCCTTCCCGGGAGGCGTCCCGTCCCATGCGGCAGCGCCGATTCCGGGGTCGATCCACGAGGGGGGCGAGCTCGGCTATTCCCTTGCCCATGCGACCGGAGCCGCCTTCGACAATCCGGACCTGACAGTGGTCTGCGCGGTCGGCGACGGCGAGGCCGAAACCGGCGCCCTGGCGACGAGCTGGCATTCGCACCGCTTCCTCCGCCCCGGTCGGGACGGGGCGGTCCTGCCGATCCTCCATCTCAACGGCTATCGGATCGCCGCTCCGACCATCCTGGGCCGGATGGAGCGCGACGAGATAGAGGCGCTCTTCCGCGGCTACGGCTGGGAGCCGTATCTCGTCGAGGGGGACGATCCCCGGACCATGCACCGCGAGATGGCCGCGACCATGGACGCCTGTCTCGACGCTCAGGACCGCATCGCCCGGACCGGCGAGGGACGCCCGCCGATGATCGTCCTGCGCACGCCCAAGGGGTGGACGGGGCCCAAAGAGGTCGACGGTGAGCCTGTGGAGGGCACGGCCCGCGCGCACCAGGTGCCTCTGAAGGTCGCGCCGGATGATGCGGAGCGTCGCCGCCAGCTTGAGGACTGGCTCAAGAGCTA
The DNA here is from genome assembly GCF_008710275.1 of Histidinibacterium aquaticum. GTDB lineage: Bacteria > Pseudomonadota > Alphaproteobacteria > Rhodobacterales > Rhodobacteraceae > Oceanicola > Oceanicola aquaticus. Next base: position 19,215 of record NZ_VYQE01000003.1, on the reverse strand, counting down.
TGATCCCCTGGACCTCCTCCCCGACGGGTCCCCCTCGAAACAGGTCATGTCGGCGGTTCCGGATGGCGACTTGCGCCTAGGCGCCACGCCGCATGCCGACGGGGGACGGTTGTCGCGTCCGCTCGACCTCCCCGGGACCGAGGGGCACGCGGTCCCCATCGAAACCCGCGGGGGCGCAACGGCCAGCGCAACCGGCGTGTTGGGCGCCTGGCTCGCCGAGGTGATGCGACGCAATCCGGAGACGTTCCGCCTGTTCGGCCCGGACGAGACGAAGTCGAACAAGCTCGATGCCGTCTTCGACGTGACCGAGCGCAAGGCGCCGGGCCCGGTCGCCGAGACCGACACGGACCTCGCTCCGGACGGGCGGGTGCTCGAAGTGCTATCTGAGCATCTCTGCGAAGGGTGGCTCGAAGGCTACCTGCTCACCGGGCGCCACGGTCTCTTCAACTCCTACGAGGCCTTCATCCACATCATCGACTCCATGGCAAACCAGCACATCAAGTGGATGCGGGAGGCCCGCGACACCGGGTGGCGGTCGTCCATACCGGCGCTCAACTGGCTCCTGTCGAGCCATGTCTGGCGGCAGGACCACAACGGCTTCACGCACCAGGACCCGGGTTTCCTGGACCATCTGGCGACAAAGGGGGCCGACCTCGTCCGCCTCTATCTCCCGCCCGACGCGAACAGCCTCCTGGCGGTCGCCGAGACGGCGCTGACATCGAGGGACCGGGCCAACTGCATCGTGGCAGGCAAGCAGCCCGAGCCGCAGTGGCTGAGCCTCGAGGAAGCTCGGGAACACCTTGATCGAGGGTTCGGTGTCTGGGACTGGGCTGCCGACGACGCCGACCCGGAGATCATCATCGCCAGCGCAGGCGACGTGCCGACGCTGGAAGCTCTCGCTGCCGTCGACCTGATCCGAGAAGATGTTCCAGAGTTGCGGCTGCGCTTCGTCAACGTCGTCGACCTCATGGCCCTGCAGCCGCCGGGCCTCAATGCCGACGGCGCCAGCGACGAAGCCTTCGACGCGGCCTTTGGCACGCGCACGCCCGTCATCTTCAATTTCCACGGATATCCCGGCCTGATCCACGAGCTTGCCTACCGCAGGGCAGGGCACGCGCAGCTCCATGTCCACGGCTACCGGGAGAAGGGGACGACAACCACGCCCTTCAACATGGCCGAGATGAACGGGATCGATCGCTTCTCCGTCGCACTCGATGCGATCGAACGCTCCGGACGGTCCGGACCCGGTGTCGACAGGCTGCGTCAGCGGGTGGACGACCTCCGCCAGCGTCAGCATGACTGGAGCCATCGCACGGGCGAAGATCTGCCCGAGATCAGGGATTGGGCCTGGCGCGGACGGTAGGCGTGTCGACTTTTCTGACGGGGTGAGCGCACCCGGTTCGCGGCCCTGGCAAGGGGGAACATGTGCGTTCGGCAGACCGTTTCGTCTGCACGGAGGCAGTATGGTTTGCCCAGAGAGATGCAGCGGTCCTCATCCGACCAAGCAGATGGAGCTCACCGAAGGCATGCGAGCGAAGTTGCCGCCGGAGGTCGCCGAGAAGGCAACTCACCGATGCATGACGTGCGGCGCGGTCTACGATGCCGCCGGAGAGGTCTACGGCTTCCTCGATAGCGAAGTTCTGGATCAGAGCTGGAGAGTTCGCACCTGACTGGCCGGATCAATCGCCCGGCTCGCCCGACCGGTGCGTTGCGATCATGTCGGCCCTGGCGAAGGTGGCGGCCGCGATGACCCCGACCAGCCAGCCGCCCAGGTGCGCTTCCCACGCCAGGCCGCCCTGCAGGTAGAGGTAGAGGAGGGCGTTCACGAGGATGAGCGCGGCGATGCCGGAGAGCAGAGGTCGAACCGGCATCTGCAGTCGCCTCCGGATGCGATAGTCCCACGCCTGCCAGACCCCGAGGAGGCCGAAGACCGCGCCGGACGCCCCGATCATCGGAGTGGTACTCGTGGCAATCATGCCGAATGCAACGCCGCCTCCGATGGCCGCCAGCAGGAGGATGAGCAGGGTTCGTCCGGCCCCGATGCGTCCCGCGATCATCTTGCCGAGCGCGAGGATCACCACGCTGTTCATCAGGAGATGCAGGAGACCGCCGTGCAGAAACGCATGGGTAACGAACATCGAATAGACCTGGCCCGGGAAGGAAGGCGAGAGTTCGCCTGACAGGAGCGGCTGCCAGAAGGCGCCGTATCCGTAGGCGAGCCACCGCCATCGAGGTGTTCCGATCATCCCGGCGTCAGCCGCGGTGAGCGTCAGCTCGATCACGGCCATGATGCCGACCAGCCCCCACAGAAACGCCGGAGCGCCGTCCTGGTGGCTGTCATCGCGAGAGGAAGACGTCTGATCCCGGTCCATTGAGCCCGGCATATAACGCCAAAGGTCTTCTGCCAAACGAAGGATGCCGTCTCGGCCTTCGGCCCTTCGAAAAGACGGCCGCCGTAGTCCCGCCTTCGCGTCGGTCCTAGAGCTCTTCGATGGTGCCCCGGAATGTCTCCGGGTTGCCGTCATCGGAGCGCCCGACCAAGGTGACGCTGTCCCCGGACACCGACACCTCCACGCATTGCGGAGTCTGGTCGTCCGACGGCATACCGGCGAGGCGGATGTCCGTCTGGCAGAGCGTCGTGCCCTCGACCTGCCACTGACCGGTCAGAGTGAACCCGCCCATCGAGGTGGCGCTAGAACCGTCCTCGTTCAGCTGCATCACCATGGGCGCGGAGTCACCGTCAGTCGACTGGAGACGGAGCACCGTGCCTGACAGGCGCTGCTCCAGGCTCGCTGTGGACGTCTCCGGACTGGAGGTCGTCGTGGTGCCTGTCACGGTCGGCGGCGTGCCGGTCGTCTCACAGGCCGCGAGCGCCAGGGTGACAAGTCCGCCAAGGACCAACCGAATATGCATCGAAAACCCTCCCATTCCTGCAACTGGGAGGTAGCCTGACTCGTTGAGCGACCGTCACGCAACCCTTGGGCAGGCCCCGCCCAGATGTTCGCCGTGGCGGCCCATTGGCCGTCCCTTGACGATCCGGGTGTCATCCTGTTGTTACAGCGAGCACCTTGGGAGGCCGCACTGGAACAGCTAAGTCGCGTCGAGTTTAAGTGTGAGAACTGTGGTGGGACCGTCCTCGTCGTTGAGGATCATCACACCGACGCTTCTATCGTGCGCTGCAAGGCTTGCGGCCTCAGCTGCGGGAACTTCGGCGACTTCAAACGAGATGCGATCAGGAAGGCCCTGAACGACATCCTCCCCGAGCTCACCAAGAAGCTCAAGAAATGACCGACTTATTTCGACAGACTTGATGTCCATGATCGTTCCCACGTGTAGTTCACACGGGGATACGAAGGGATCTGCTCATCAGATTAACGGGCCTGTCCGTTTCGGCACAAACGCCCAAAAATAGCTCCGTGACCCGGGCACGACTGACGGCGGTCGGCTCGATCGGAACTGACTGAGGGATTTGGTGGAGCCGAGGTCTACCAAACTATAGTAGCAGCCCATCTCTTCCTGACGCGAAAAACGCCTGTAAGACATGCCTTTAACGTTTCCGAAATTGCATGCCGCTACAATCCGTGGCATTCAATCGCAAGCAAGGTGGCCCTAAAGATGGCCCTAAGGGATGGTTCAGATCGCGAAGCTGACAGCGCGGAAGGTGGAGACGGCGAAGAAGCCCGGCGAGTATGGGGATGGCGACGGTCTCTATCTGGTCGTGGGCGAGGGAGGCTCGAAGTCGTGGATCCTCCGCACCATGGTCCACCGGAAGCGCCGCAAGTTCGGCCTCGGCTCTGTCTCCCACATCGGGTTGGCTGAAGCGCGTGACCTCGCGCGGGAGTATCGCAGGATCGCTCGAGAGGGCGGGAACCCGGATGACCTGCGCAGGAAGGAGACCCTGACCTTCTGGGAAGCAGCGCAGCGGGTCCACGAGAGCCTGAAGCCGACCTGGCGGAATGAGAAGCACACGGAGACCTGGCTGGCGACGGTCGAGAAGTACGCCAAGCCGATGCTGGGAGACCGCGTCCTCGATACCATCTCTACGTCCGATGTCCTGGCGGTCCTGTCCCCTATCTGGACGCAGAAGCACGAGACGGCCAAGCGTCTAAGACAGCGGTTGTCGACCATCTTCGACTGGGCGAAGGGGGCAGGGCACTATCCATACGAGAACCCGGTCAACGGCCTGAAGAAGGCGCTCCCGTCATACAAGCCGCGAAAGAAGAACCTCGCCGCGCTGCCCTGGCAGGAGCTTCCCGACTTCATGGCGGAGCTCCGGAAGCGCAAGGCCGTCTCGGCACGGACGCTTGAGTTCATCATCCTGACGGCCACCCGATCCTGGGAGACGCGCGGCGCTGAGTGGGGCGAATTCTCGGAAGAGAACCTGTTCGGCAGGAACAGGAAGAGCACGACCGTGCCGCTTTGGACGGTCCCGCCTGAGCGCATGAAGCGCGGTGTTGAGCACAGGGTCCCAATGTCGACGGCGGCGCTGGCTGTCCGTGAGGAGATGAGAGGGCTAGACCCCGTCTTCGTCTTTCCTTCCCCGTCGCGGGATAAGAACGGGGACACGCGCCCTCAGTCTGGCGAGGTCTTCAAGCGCCTCTACGAGCGGATCGGCGTGTCCGGCATCACGACCCATGGCTTCCGCTCGACCTTCAAGGACTGGGCCTCGGAGTACGCCCACGCTCAGTGGGAGGTCTCAGAAGCCGCGCTGTCCCATGCCGTCGGTGACGAGACCGAGAGAGCCTACGGCCGGTCGGACTTCCTGCTGCGGCGGTATCACCTGATGGAGGCTTGGGCGGACTATGCCCTCGGCCGGGAAAGCAGGGACGTCGTCAAACTGGCAGGATGGTAAATCATGCCGAAACCTCGCGCTGCTAAGTTCTTGGTCAGGAACATTACCGAGGAAAAATAGATGAACGACCGAATTCTCCGTATGTACGAAGTCGAGCGCCTGATCGGCCTGCACCGGACGACAATTTACAGGATGATCAAGAAGGACGCCTTCCCGAAGCAAGCCCGGATCGGCTTTCGGGCCGTGGGCTGGCGTGAGTCACAGCTCAGCAGGTGGCTTGAGGCGCGCGGGCTGTCCTAGATTGCGGATTGGAGGCCAGGTGAAGACCAGAGAAGATGTGGAGCTATTCCTTGTTTCTCAGTTGTAGGATTGAACATTCTTTCGGTGGAATGCCCCCTCTGAAGTTCTATCATCGCACTGGTCAAGGCATCAGTTTCAGGTCTGCGTCTTCGCCGGGTTCCGGGTTCTCTCCGCAGTCGAACGCTTGGGTCGCTGCATGTTGGCGTCGTATGGTGGATCGGTGGGAGTGGTCCAGGCGGTCATCGTCCTTGCGTCTTTCAGAGGCGTCGCGTTTCAGAGGGCCGGCACGATCCTGGCCATGCGTCCCGGCAGGACGCATCCGTGAAGTCAGTCGGTCAGTCTTGCTCCTTGACGCCAAGGTGCTGCCGGACGCGATGGACAGTAGTACCCCATATTTGGGGTATTACTGTCCATCTCCGGCTAACCGAAATCTCTCGGACAAGGCCCGAACGCGCCTGCTGACAGAGAACTCCAAGGCATGGGCGGAAACCCAGCTCGGCCGTGTCTCCGGCAAGAGCGCACTGGCCAAGGCCTTCCGCTGCGCGCTTCGCCGCTGGCCCTCCTTCGCGCTCTTCCTGGGGGATGGCCGCGTGGCCATCGACAACAATCCGGCCGAGCGCGCGATCAAGCCCGTGGTGATCGGCCGGAAGAACTGGCTCTTCGCGGGGGGTGATGCCGGAGGCGAGGCCCTCGCGGAGGCCATGACGATCATTGAGAGTGGAAAGCTCAGCGGCCATGATCCCGAAGCCTACCTCGCTGACATCCTGACCCGGATCGGCGATCACATGATCAACCGCCTCGACGAGCTGTTGCCGCGGAACTGGGCACCGCTCGCCCAGGAGGCCAAGGCTGTCGCCCGAGCTGCGGTCCTACCCGGACGCTTACGATTTTTCGTGAACGACCGTTTCAATTTATTGCTGGCCAGTCACTCAGCAGACTAGGCCGGCCGGGATTAAGTTCGGCTCGTACCGTGAACAAGTTTGCCGTCGGCATCTAGCCCGACGCCGAGGCCGCTACGCCGTCGTTCTTCGAAGAATGCCAGCTCTTCTGGGGACGGCTGACCCATCAATTCCGTGAAGCGCTCTTCCCATGCAGCGAACTCTTCGGCCGTCAGCTCCGTGGTGCCCAGATTACCGGCAAGCGCTCGAGCTATCTTGGTTTCATCGATCATAGCAACATCCGGCACCCGGCGGGCGTCGAAGTCAATCAGAAGTCGGCGATGCGGTGGCTTGACGGGCAATCGAATCCAAAGGCATCGGCGTCCGCGATGAGAGTGTCTTCGTGCCGCTCGACAGGCGAACTTCCCATTTCAAGCTGTGAACCGGCAAATGGCTTACTACCTCGATGCCGAAAGGCTAACGTTCGACCAGGTGCGCGACCTGCAGGGACTTGATGACAGCGAGGTTGAGCGGCTCAAAAAGCGAGACGACGTCCTGCGATGGCAGCGCGGGGGCCAGCTCGAGTTTCCTGCACTCCAGTTCGATCCATTACGACGACGGGTTCATCCGGCAACCAGCGAAATCATGAAGAACCGGCCGCCGAAATGGTCCTCCCTTCGGGTGCTGATCGGGCTGATGCAGTTGCATCGGAGCTTCGGTGCGACACCTGCCGAGATGCTGGGCCAGGCCGATCAGGAGGTCGTCGCCGCGTTCCAGCGAGCAAGCGAGCCCCCACTCCACGGATGACCGGCTAAACCCTGACGAAGCCCGCGCTCGGTAGACTCCTTCCAGAACTGAACTGGAAACCTCTATGAAAATCGTCACCACCGAAACCGTCGAGGGCAGGAGCATTCCGTCATCGGCTTCGTCGAAGCAAACAGCACACGCGGTGCGAGTGCGATGCGGGCCGGGATCCGGGAGTTCTCCGGAGGCCGCTTGGAGGGCTACAGCGGGCTCCTGACCGGGCTGATGCAAGATGCCTACGCACTGCATGGAGAGAAGGCGAAGGTCTCGGGGCTGATGCTATCGTTAGCGCTTAGACGCTGATCAAGAAATTCGGAGGCAGCACATCGAGTTTCAGCCTGTCTCCGTCATCTCGGATGGTCGATCACCAGCAGGTCCGAAGCATGGACCATGACCGAAAGTAAAGATGTGAATGTTCCGCCCAATCCCGGCGCAACCTTCACAGAAATCCGAAAGATCTCGGTTAACTGTTAAGGAGGTGAGGATGCCGCATGCCTGGCTCCGGCCAACCGGAAACCGAAAGATTTGGGGGTGTCCGTAAACCGTGTTGGTTCGCTTCGTCGTAACCCGAAAGGGCCTATCTTACTCCGCTTTTCCCGCGGAGGATGCCCTTGTTACATCACGACTTTCGCCGTTTTCTCGATGCCCTCGACGACCTGAATCCGGCCCAGATCGAGGACGCACAGACGAAAATCGGTGATCTCCGGCGAAAGACGGAGGCGATCTCGGAGATCGGAATGCGGACAAGCCAAGAACACGAGTGTCCTTTCTGCGGCGACGATGGGAAGACTTCACAACCAAGAGGCTGAAGATGATGCGCGGCACGCCGGCTACAAAGGGTTCATCAAGCCCTTCTGCGGGCCGGCGACGAGGAAACTCGATGGCTACATACGGTGGCTGGAGGTGCGGATGGCAGGGGTGCGCCCGTCGGATATTGTCCGCGCATCGTATCCAAGGTGTCGCAAAGTCGGCTCCGAGCCCAAACTGACCACGGCGCGTCATGTCGGCTCTGCATGGGCAGCTACAATCGCATTGCCGCGATCGGCCCAGACCTGCCATTGGCTTGATGGTGGATCGCTGCGATGCAGCTTCACAATATCAGCCATTCATCCCTCGCGCATCATTTTCGAAGGTGAAGGTCGGCGGAGCGGACAAAGGAAGCATCCGCTCGAGTTGTCTCCGTCTCATCATGCAGGTTCTCGAGGAGCTGGACCGCGCGTGAGAGGTCACGTCCGTTATCCGCGCCTCATCTCGCCATCGTTTTCAAGATGACCTCTGCGGCCTCCTTCGGGCGGTCCCATTGCGGGAAGTGGCCACACCGCTCGAACCAGTGCAACTTCGCGGTGGGGAAGGCCGCTTGTGCGCGCTCCGCCTGACGTGGCAGCAGGAGACGGTCCTGACGGCCCCAGCCAATCGTCACGCGGCCCGGAGGTGTGGCGGTCCCCTCTTGCAACGGACCACGCGCCAGTTCACGCAGCATCGCGTCGAACACGTCTGTCTCGGCTATGGCCGTCAGCTCGTTCCGGACCAGCAGGGGATCGAGGGCGCTGGGCCTCGCCGACAGTTGCGCGAGCAGAACGGCCCGCGCGGCGCGGCTGTGCGAGAGCGCCGGAATGCGCCGCCGCAGGAGGCGCACCAGCCGGACCGAGGCGGCAAGCGTGGAGCGGAACCACGCGGTCTCCCAGCCGCGCCAGAAACCTCCTGGATCATAAGCGACCGTGTGGCCGCCGATGCCGCGCCGTGCCAGTTCCAGCACCAGCCGCGCGCCGACAGAACTGCCGACGGTATCGACGCCGGCGAGCCCTTTACGGTCGATGAAGTGCTCGAGCGCGTCCGCATGGGCCGCGATCGTCTGGCGCCCCGTAAGCGCCGGAGACCCCCCGTGCCCAGGCAGATCGACCAACACGACCTCGCGTCCGCGAGCAAGCATCGGCAGGATGCTGTCCCAAGACCGGACGCTTCCACCCAGCCCATGAACCAGGAGCAAGGGTGGTCCTGCACCGTGACGTTCGCAATTCAGTTCCATACTCAAGGAACGCTCGGCAGCGGAACTGGTTCGCCGGTGGTGCTGGTAGCCGACGGGTCGTCGTGCCGACGGCGCCGTGCAACTGACGCGCACATTCCGGTCCTTCTGCGCATCGCCGCCACCGACGCCCCCGCGCAGCAGATATCAATTCCTGACCCCTGTGCGGTCGTCTCGCCGCAGTCAAGGACGGCCCATAGCTGCCGTTGGCGATAGGTCGAGTATGCTACTGATCGTCTTCCGGCAGAACGGCCTCGTGCCGCTCTTCCATGATGTCGCCGGTCGTTTTGGCGTCCTCGCCGAAGAGGTCGTTCATCCTGACAAGCCCCATCAACCTGCCATGTTCGTCGATCACGAAAACCGTATCGGCGCAGTGGTATAGCCGCCCTCGCAGTGCCCCGAGGACGCTGTACTTGGCCCTCGGGATATTGGCGACCATGTGAGAGGCCGCGGCCTTGTGTTGACCAACGACACGGTGCTGTCATTTCATTCCATGCCAGACTGGTTAAGGATAACGGGGCAAGCCACGCGAAGGCACCGATTGCGCGACCGGCGCGTCAGGCGCTGGAAAACTCCAGCAAGAGCATTCCTGGCGTCTTGCGGTCCGGTCTTGCCCTTGCCTGCGAAAGCTTGCGCTCCGCGGCCATGAACTGCTCCAAGGCGCGTTGCCTTCGGTCATAGATCTTCCGCACGGGGGATTCCGGCCCCCCGATCATCCGGCGCGGCGGTCTATCGCCTTCCGGGAACCAGCCTCGCGCGGTCGCGCAGGCGCGCCGCCAGGCCAGGTCCGCCTCGGTATAGCGCTGGTAAGTCATAATCAGAACGCGCCGACGCCGATCCAGATCGTTGTACATCATCTCCTCCCCGACAGATGCACACTGCCACCAAGACAATACCGGGAAACCGCGCCACGGGTCAGCAAGGGCGCGCCCGGCCTCACGGTTTTCGTATCTTTTCGTACCGCTTTAGCACCTCCCGCCGCAGATCCTCGGGCTGTTCGTCGATCGCTTGCTGCAACATCTGGAACTCGCGCCGCGATCTGTGCAAGCGGTCGATCAGTGACAGGATCACCGGGATCGTATCCCACGAAATCGCCATGTCCTTCCTCAGGTCGCACAACAGGCGGACGCGCGCGATATCGAGGTCGTCGAAGAACGGACCGCGCTCGCCATGCGCGGGCCGCACCCAGCCTTCGCGCACCCAGCTGCGCAATTCCCTGATGGTCAGGCGCTCGACCTGCGACACGACGGTGCGTTCATCGTAACTCATATCGTCCTCCGCAAAGTCTCGCGCGGATCGAAGCTCTGAAAGGCGCGCCAGCGTTTCGCGATCTCCTCCATCTCTTTATCCACCTTCTCCGGCAGCACGATCTGAATACGCACGATCTGATCGCCATGCGTGGCCTTTCCCACCGGAAAGCCCTTGCCCTTCAAACGTAGTTGACGCCCCGATGAGACGCCCTTGGGGATCGTCATGGCAACGGTGCCCGAAATCGTCGGCACATCGACCTTCGCACCCAGAACGGCCTCGTCGAAGGTTACGGGAAGCTCCATCTCGATATTGTCGCCGTTGCGGGTGAACACCGGGTGCGGGCGTACGCCAACTGTAATCAACGCGTCGCCGGGCGGACCTTGGCCGATCCCCGGCCCACCCTTGCCGCGCAGGCGCAGCGTCTGGCCATCGTCGAGCCCGGCAGGAATCGACACCTCGATCGCCTTGCCGTCGGGCATCGTGATGGCTCGCTTCGCGCCGCGAGCGGCATCCATGAAATCCACCTCGAGATGATAGCGCATATCGCGCCCACGGGCGTGAACGCTTTGCTCGTAGGTTTCTCCGCCACCGCGGCGACGCCTTGCGAAGAAATCGGAGAACAGGTCCGACAAGTCCTCATACGCGCCCGGTTGATAGCGTTCGGCGCCCGGCCGGCCCGCATAGTCGCGGTAAAATTGACGCTCGGCTCGTTCGTGGCCTTGCGCGTCGATTTCACCGGCATCGAAACGCCTGCGCCTCTCCGGATCGCGCAACAGATCGTAGGCCGCAGACACGGCCTGGAACTCCGACTTCCTCCCGGGATCGTCGGGGTGCAGGTCCGGGTGCAGCGTCTTGGCAAGCTTTCGATAGGCCTTCTTGATCTCGTCCTGCGTGGCGCCCTTGTCCACGCCCAGAACCTTGTATGGATCATCCGCCATCGCATAACCTCCCACCATGCAATGCTGCGATGCCGCTTCGCCTCCGAGCGCGGAAAACGCAGGATGCGCGCAACCGCCGTCGGCGGTCTTGTGCTGCGCATTGCCATCTCATGCCGCAGCGACCCGGCGGACCCAGGCCTCGATATCCCGCGCTGACATCGCGCCGGCCTGCCGCTGAATCTCGCGCCCGCCCTGGAACGCGATCAGCAACGGAATGCCCCGAATGCCATGGACCTGCCCGGCTTGCGGATAGGCTTGCGTGTCCAGCTTGGCGCAGCGGGCCTGCCCTTTCAGCAGACCTGCTGCCTTGGAAAATTCCGGCGCCATCATCCGGCATGGTCCGCACCAAGACGCCCAAAAATCGACGATGAGCGGCAATTCATCCATGCGCGCCGCCTTTTGCAGGTTCTCGAAGGACACGTCCTGGGTCGCACCGCTCAACAAGGGCGCGCCACAGCCGCCGCATTTGGGCCCTGCGCCCAGCCGTTCGCGGGGAACCCTGTTGCCCTGACCGCAAACCAGACACGCCAGTTTCACGCCGAAACCTCCCCGCCCATGATCGAAAGAAGGTTAGCGCGCAAAATCAGGACCGACTTTGCGCTCGGTCAAATCCCGAGGCGGGTCGCTTCATTCCTTTTCGTATGGAAGGGCGCTGTTGCGAACGACGGCAAAGCAGGCCTTGATGCATGAAACAGCGGAGAGCCCATACTGACTGCGCTGATGGCAGCCTGCTTCGTGCTTGCAGCATGATCCGGCTCGACGTGGTCGGCCCAATGCTGCCGTTGCCCGAAGCGTCCTATCGCTGCGCCGCGGCCTGTCGAACCGGGGGCCAGTTCACGGCCATCTGAACAGCCTCTCCTTCGTCTCAATTCGCGGCTTGTGTGAAGGCCGCTTTCGCTCGCATAGTGAAAAGATATTAAGAGGAATTATGAGGGCTAGGGGATTATGTTTCGGTTTGTTCATACGGCTGATCTCCATCTTGATGCCCCTCTAAAGAGCTTAGCGCTCAAGGATGAGGAACTCTCGGAGATTGTCGGCAATGCTACACGTCGGGCGCTCGAGCGCATCGTCGATATTTGCGTGAACGAAGGGGTCGACGCTCTCCTGATTTCCGGCGACCTCTACGACGGCGATATGCGGAGCATGAAGACAGCCGCCTTCCTTGTGAGCCAGATGGAGCGGCTCAATGAGGCGGGGATCAGTGTCTTTATGATCCGCGGCAACCACGACGCGGAGAGCGTCTTGACCCGTGAACTCGAGCTCCCACCCAATGTCGAAGTGTTCACCGGTCATGGTGGGACCGTGGAGCTCCCCGAAAAGGGCGTTGCGATTCATGGTGTCAGCTTTGCCAAGCCGCAGGCACCTGAGAGCCTAGTGCCGAAATACAAGGCCCCTGTCCCTGGCTTGTTCAATATCGGGCTTTTGCACACGAGCCTCGCCGGAGCGGCAGGTCACGACAACTATGCACCCTGCAGCCCAAATGATCTTGTAACGCATGGGTACGATTACTGGGCCTTGGGCCATGTGCATGTTCGAACCGTCCATCGCGAAACGCCTCATATTGTCATGCCAGGCATGCCCCAAGGCCGCGATATCGGCGAGGCTGGCCCAAAGTCCGTGACCCTCGTTTCGGTTGAGGACGGGGTTGCTTCGCTTGAGGAGCGCATCACGTCGAACATCGAGTTTGTTCGCACGGACGTTTTGCTCGACGCTGTCAGCGACTGGCGCGACGCCATGAGCGCCATCGAAGAGGTCATCAAGCTGGTAGCGCAGTCATCCTCGGAGCATGTCGTATTGCGCTTGGAGCTCCGCGGGGAAACCCCGCTCGCCTGGCGCCTGAGGCGCGACGCTGACCTCCTTCTGGAGAGCGTGACAAACCTTGCTCGCGCCTCTGGGGTCGTATGGATCGACAAGATCGTTCAGCAATTTGTCCCGCCGTCGATCGTTGGTGAGGGCGAAGATCCTCGGAAAGAATTAAGCGCTCTCATGAAAGACCTTGCCGCGCAGCCAAGCTTTTTGAAGCGCGCGCGGAGTGCGGCAGAGGATCTGATTGGGGATCTGCCACCGGAGCTCCGAAGCGCGTTTGGGCAAACCGAAGATGATCAAGCTCGTGAAGTCGCACACCTTCTCGACGAAGGCGTCCAGGATATTGTCGCGCGTATGCTTGCCGGCGGTGCGGAGCAACCTTGGTGAGGCTTCGGCGCCTTGATCTCATCCGATATGGACATTTCACCGACTTCTCCCTCGACTTCGGTCCGAAGGGGGAGAGCAAACCAGATCTTCACATCATTTTCGGGCCAAACGAGGCCGGCAAATCGACCGCCTTTGATGCCTACCTGGACCTCCTTTTTGGGATCCCAGCCCGCAGCAAGTACAACTTCCTTCACGACTATGAGACTATGCGGATCGGTGCCTCTCTGGAGCTCGACCAAGGCGTCGTCGATCTTGTCCGGATAAAGCGTAACAAAGGAGATCTGATTTCTCCTAAAGGAGATCCGATCAACCCAACGATCCTCGCGCATGCCCTGGATGGCATAGACCGTGATCAGTACCGGGCAATGTTCTCGCTGAATGACGTCACAATTGAAGAGGGGGGGGAGGACATCCTCGCGAGCGAGGGAAATCTTGGCGAACTCCTTTTCTCGGCAGCGGCTGGGCTCTCGGATTTGGGCTCAGTGCTTGAGGCAGCCCGCAATGAGGTGGATCTATTTCATAAGCCTCGCGCGAAGAAGACGATCCTCGCGGAGGCCAAGAGAAAGCTTAAAGCGCTTAATGATCAAATTAGAGACATTGATGTTCCGGCGAGCGCATATCGACGCTTGAAGGAGGTCCGCGACGCTGCAGAACATATCCTAGTTACGTCGAAAGCGTCTCGTGACGCACTGTTCCAAAGGCGGACACGCCTCGGAGCAATGATCGAAGCAATACCGCTCTTGGTGCAGCTCGATGAGACAATAGCAACAATCTCAGGTCTGGAGGCCTACCCGGTTGTCCCGCACGACGCCCTGGAGGAAGCGAAGGCGCTCAAGCTCAAAGAGGTCGAAGTGGAGACTGAGCTCCGGCTGGCGCGCATTCAGCTGGAGGAGCATCAAAAAGCACGCGACGGATTGGCCATGGATGCGGCGGTGCTGGAGATCTCCGATGAGCTCACAGTCCTCCTCGACCTCCCCAGATCTCGAGCGCAGACCGCTGAAGAAGATCTCCCCAAGCGAACAGCAGAGCGTGAAGGGCTTTCGGAAGAGCTCGCCGACGCCGTCCGCGACTTGGGCCTTGAGAAACCGGAGGACGGTCGGATCCCCGAGGCCAAACTGAGTCAGCTCGAAAACATGGCAACGAACTATACGGATCTTGCAAAGCGACTTACGGCGGCTAGGGAGGAAGAAGCTAGGTCCCTATCGCGCCTGGCGCAGATACAGGAGACCGGGTCAGTTGTCACTTCTGAGACGAATGAAGTGGATCTGGAAGCGCTCCTGTCTGAGCTCGAGCCAGAGGATCAGCTTGCCCGGTTGGAAATAGCGTTAGGTGAAGTCGACTCAACGGAGCGCCGCTTCGAGAAAGCACTTCTGGCCTTGGAACCCTGGCAGGGCGCAGCGGAGGACTTGGGATCGACTGCGCTTTCCGAGAGCGAAGCCGAACGCCTTTCAGCGCATTGGGGTGACCAACTTGAAGGCATCTCGACTCTGAAACGCGAACTTAAAGACGCGCGCCAGGAGCACGCCCGTCTCAGCGCCCGCCTTAAGGAATTCGAAAAGGATAATGCAGCTTCTGTTGATGAGGAGGCAAAGGGTGCCCGCCAAGAGCGCGACGCTCTTTGGGAGGCGCATTTCTCGACACTCAACAAAAAGACCGCGTCTGAGTTCCACACGGCCCTTCAGAGAGATGATGCGCTTCAAGAGGCCCGCTTGGGATTCGCCGAGCGGTTGGCACGACTTCGCGAGCTTGAAATCGAGGTTGCCTCTGCCGCGCGCTTGGTGGAGCTCAAACACGAGGAATTGATTGAGTTGGAGGCAGCGCTCGCTAAATCAGCGACAACCGCTGAGGCCCTCATGGCGCGCCTTCGGCTGCCAACGGTTTTTGATCCAAGGGACCTGCCGCGATGGCGCAGCGCCCTTCTCGAAGCTAAAGACGCGCATACCGATCTCGATACCAAGAGGAAGTCTCGGACTGCGGCTGAGCGCATCGTTTCTAACGCTGCCGATGCGCTCAAAGACGCGCTCGGTATCGAAGCTGATGGCCGAGCGCTGAGGTCACTCATTCGAACCGCGCGCGCCGAAATAACGAACGCTGCCAAGTCCCAAGCGGAAGCGACTGCACATCGCGAAGCTCTTAAGGAAGCGAAAGACGAAGCGGAAAGTCGAACAAAAGAGGTTTTGCGCCTGGAGAGGGAGAAGGCTGCCGCGGCGCAGGCATGGGAGCGCGAAGCCATCTCGCTTCCTGAAGCGCTGCGCGACTTGGATGAGTTTGCGTGGAAGAAGACCACACTTCTGCAACTCCTCTCCAAATTGTCTCAGCTTGACCAGCTTGAGCGGCGCATCGAAGCTTTAATGAAAGATTTCGAGGCGTTTTCGGCCTCAGTGGGCGATGTAGCCAATCGCATTGGCGATACCGAAAGCGCCGCACCTCTCGTTCTCGCTGAGCGTTTGCGTCGGCGTTTTCACAGCGCGTTGCGCAGTCAAAGTGATTTTGAGTCCATTTCAAAGAAGATCGAAGCTGCGAACAGCAGTGTGCGTTCTGCCGAGGCGGAGCTCGCAGCAGTCTTAGAACGTATGCAGTCTCTCGCGACACCGTTTGAGGATGTCGTGGAGATTAATACCCTCGATTCTCTGGTAATGGCAATTGAGACGGCCGAAAAGGCCGACGGCCTGCGTGGGAAAAGACGCGCTCTCGAAGACCAAATCGAAGAGTGCCTTGGTGTGAAAGACGTTGATGAGGCGCGTGCGATCCTTGTTGATCAAGACCTTGTAGATCTCCGAGGGCAGATCGAAGCACTGAGTTCTGAACTCGAGAGTGCCGAGGCCGATTATTCGGAAAAAATCGGAGATCTTCGGTCGGCGAAAGACGCCCTTGAGAAGGTCGGAGGAGATGAGGTCCCTGCACAGCTCGAAGAGCGGCGGCAGACTCTGCTACTCGAGCTAGAAGATCGCGCAAAATCGACACTGCGGCTACAGCTCGGTATCCTAGCAGCTGACCAAGCGCTTGCCGAATATCGCGACGAGCATCGCAGTGGGATGCTTGCAGATACCGAAGCGGCCTTCAAAGCCCTTACCAA
This sequence comes from Histidinibacterium aquaticum, assembly GCF_008710275.1. Taxonomy (GTDB): domain Bacteria; phylum Pseudomonadota; class Alphaproteobacteria; order Rhodobacterales; family Rhodobacteraceae; genus Oceanicola; species Oceanicola aquaticus. The sequence continues at coordinate 2,960 of NZ_VYQE01000003.1, read as the reverse complement.
TGGCGCCTATTCGGAGCTTCAAACTCAAGCAGATGGACAAAAAGAGCTGCTGCTCGCTCTCCGAGGACGGGACGGGAGGTTCATCTCGGTCTCTGAGATGTCCAAAGGAACACGGTTCCAGCTGTATCTCGCGCTTCGGCTGGCCGGATACCGGCAATACCGGTCTGGTGGGACAACGCTGCCCTTCATTTCTGATGATATTATGGAGACATTTGATAACACGCGTACGGAGGCGGCCCTCACCTTGCTGAAGCAGATCGCAACGCAAGGTCAGGCTTTGTACTTCACCCATCATGAACATGTGGTGGAACTGGCGCGAAAGGTCTGCGGAGATGAACTAACAATCCACGAATTCACCAAATCCTAGGGCTGCCAAGCAAGTCAGCCTCATCAATAGAAGACTGTAATATGTGATGATTGTATGAGAATTAAGCAGATCCATATTGAAAACTTCCGATCCATCAAAAAGTCAACTATCGATTGTGTACGATTTAGTTCATTTGTAGGCCCAAACGGTGCGGGGAAATCCACGGTCTTGAATGCGCTCAATCTCTTCTTCGGCGAAATAAGTAACTTCTCTGAAGAGGACTTCCATCAACGCGATGACAGTCTTCCTATTGTCGTAAAGATTACATTCCATGAACTCAGCGATGAGGCGATCGAAGAGTTCAGTCACTACGTCAGATCAGGTCTGCTCGTGGTCCAAGCGGAAGTCGCCAAAGAACCGGACGGGACATTCAAGAAGACGGTACGCGGTGAGCGTCTAGTCTTCCCTCCCTTTAAGAGCTTTTTTGAGACGAGTGGAGCCAGCCCACGGAAGCAGGTCTTCGACAAGCTGCGCGAAGACCACCCTGGAATTGAGAGCGCCACCAATGATGGAGCGCGCGAGGCCGCTCTTCTCACTTACGAGGAAGCCTTGCCTGACGAGGAGAAAGAGCTTACGCCAAGTGGCGCCGAGTTCTTTGGTGTGAGTAAAGGGGCGCACAAGTTCCAGCGCCACGTCAGTTGGGTCTATATCCCAGCCGTGAAAGAGGCCGCCACAGAATCCGAAGAGGGCAAATCTTCGCATCTCGGCAAGCTGATCCAACACACAATCCGCTCACAAATGGACTATGACGCTGAGCTCGAGCGGATCAGAAAAGAGGCTTTCAAGGCATATTCGGGCCTGTTGGATAGTCAGCGAAAGCACCTAGAGGGACTTGAGTCTCGCCTCGCTGACCGACTTCAGTCTGCGGTCATGACCGATGCTGGTCTTGAGCTTGCTTGGAAACAAGATGAGAAATCCATATCAGTTGACGCTCCGACTGCCCAGGTCATGCTCTCAGAGCGTGGGTACAGTGATCGAGTGGAGAAATTCGGACACGGACTCCAAAGGTCCTTTCTCCTTGTAATTTTGCAGGAACTGATGGCTGTCGATAGTACAGTTAGCCCGACGCTGATCTTGGGATGCGAAGAACCGGAGCTCTATCAACATCCCCCTCAAGCCCGCCATCTTGCTGAGATTTTGATGGAGCTCTCGGAAGCTGATGCCCAAGTCTTCGTTACCACACACAGCCCATACTTCATCGATGTCGACTATTTCGACGGAATAAAAATGTTCCGGAATGACTCAGGGTCGGTGGAGATCTCAAAGTCCAGTTTTGAATGCGTCCTCAAGGAATACAATAAGGCGTTCAACAAGAAACTTCAGAATGAAGACCAGGCACGTACGAAACTCGCCATTCAAATACAGCCGAAATTCAACGAAATTTTTTTCGCTGAGCGAGTTGTTTTAGTTGAGGGTATTTCAGACCTCGCCTGTATTGAGGCTTACCTTCGACTGTCCGATAAGAAGAGGGATTTTCAAAAGTCAGGATCGTTTATCGTCGTATGCGAGGGCAAGAGCTCGCTGGCGCTCATGCTGCTTGTAGCAAAGAGTTTTGGAATACAGCATCATGTCATTTTCGATTGTGATGCCGTCTATAAGTCGCTTCTCGAGAAAGATGCTGCCAAATATAAACGAGCGCATGATGAGCACATTCGAGATAATGATGCCATTCTTGCCCTTACAGGTCATGAAAAAATGGAATCTTTCCCGGACTCCCACATCATAAAGGACAATCTGACGGCATGGCACTTCGACATCGAGCGCATGCTCGAAGAAGAGTTTGGCGCGAAAAAGGAAAACTACTATCAGGCGGGACGGGATGCCGTGGGGAACCTCGGAGGTACTAAGAAGCATCCTCTATTTGTCGCCGCATGTATGTCAGCTGCGTGGGACGATGGTGTGAGGTTCGAGACGCTTGGATCGCTAATCGATAGGGTGCTTGCTTAGAAAGGGCGCTTACTGCGCACAGCCGACATTGGCGCGCTGCGTAGCATGGCGCTTCGGACTGCTACCACTTCAATGGCAGATTTTGCACTTCTGGAACAGATTCTGCGCAGTCGCAGCGAATGTCTGCTCTCCGCCCTCTCTTCAGGATGCCGCGTCAGCGAAGCGGGAGATGATACACGCGCAGCGAACGGCCGGAAGGTCGGTATAGCGGACCAACACGGTTTGCGGACACCCCCAAAGATTTCGGTCAACGGTTAAGAAGGTGAGGATGCCGCATGCCTGGCTTCGGCCAACCGAAAACCGAAAGATTTCGGTTAACTGTCAAGGAGGTGAGGATGCCGCATGCCTGGCTCCGGCCAACCGAAAACCGAAAGATTTCGGTTAACTGTTAAGGAGGTGGGGATGCCACATGCCTGGCTCCGGCCAACCGAAAACCGAAAGATTTCGGTTAGCTGTTAAGGAGGTGAGGATGCCGCATGCCTGGCTTCGGCCAACCGAAAACCGAAAGATTTCGGTTAACTGTTAGGGTCAGGATCCATTGATCGTCGCTGTACGGCGTGATTCACGGCTCTGAAAACGGAGCGGTGACATGAGCGATCTTTTCTGGCTGAGCGACGAGCAGATGGCCAAGCTCGCCCCTTTCTTC